>NZ_RXFQ01000001.1 GCF_003951285.1 Variovorax beijingensis
GGTCGAGCTCGTGCAGGCCCGCAACCAGGGCGAAGCCATGGTGCACAGCGTGAAGAAGTCGCTCGGCGAGCACGGCGCGAGCCTGGACGCCGGCGAGAAGGAAAAGATCGAAGCCGCGATCAAGGACCTGGAAGAAACCCTCAAGGGTGAGGACAAGGCCTTGATCGAGGAAAAGACCAACACGCTGATGACGGCCAGCCAGAAGCTCGGCGAGAAGATGTATGCCGACGCGCAGGCCGCGGCAGGCGCCGCCGGCGGCCCGGGTGCTGCTGCTGGCCCGGAAGCTGCAAGCGCACCGGCCGACGACAACGTGGTCGACGCCGAAGTCAAGGAAGTCAAGAAGGACTGATCCTCAGTCCTTCGAACAAGGCTGGATCACCTGACAGGGTGCTCCAGCCTTTCTCGCTTCAAGTTACGGCTTCCCGCCCGCCCCGACCGAACCAGCCATGGCCACAAAACGCGACTACTACGAAACCCTCGGCGTTCCCAAGAACGCGAGCGAGGAGGAAATCAAGAAGGCTTATCGCAAGCTTGCGATGAAGCACCACCCGGACCGCAACCACGGCGACACCAGCAAGGACGCCGAGACCAAGTTCAAGGAGGTCAAGGAAGCCTACGAAATGCTGTCCGACGGGCAGAAGCGCGCGGCCTACGACCAGTACGGCCACGCCGGCGTCGACCCCAACATGCGCGGCGGCCCGGGTGCCGAAGGCTTCGGTGGCTTTGCGGAGGCCTTTGGCGACATCTTCGGTGACGTGTTCGGCGGCGCCCGCGGGCGCACCAGCGGCGGGCGCCAGGTGTTCCGCGGCAGCGACTTGAGCTACGCGATGGAAGTCACGCTGGAGGAAGCGGCCGACGGCAAGGAAGCGCAGATCCGCATTCCGAGCTGGGACGACTGCGGCACCTGCAAGGGCACCGGCGCCAAGCCCGGCACCAAGCCCATCACCTGTACCACCTGCCACGGCGCCGGCGCCGTGCAGATGCGCCAGGGCTTCTTCAGCGTGCAGCAGACCTGCCCCACCTGCCACGGCAGCGGCAAGATCATTCCCGAGCCCTGCACCGTGTGCCATGGCCAGGGCAAGATCAAGAACAACAAGACGCTCGAGGTCAAGATCCCGGCCGGCATCGACGACGGCATGCGCATCCGCAGCACCGGCAACGGCGAACCGGGCACCAACGGCGGGCCACCCGGCGACCTGTACATCGAGATCCGTCTCAAGAAACACGAGCTGTTCGAGCGCGACGGCGACGACCTGCACTGCGTGGTGCCCGTCAGCGTGACCACCGCGGCACTGGGTGGCGAGATCAGCGTGCCCACGCTCAAGGGCGCCGCTGCCATCGACATTCCCGACGGCACCCAGAGCGGCAAGCAGTTCCGCCTGCGCGGCAAGGGCATCAAGGGCGTGCGCTCCAGCTATCCGGGCGACCTGTACTGCCACGTACGCGTCGAAACCCCGGTCAAGCTCACCGAGCACCAGCGCAAGCTGCTCAAGGAGCTCGACGAATCGCTCAAGAAGGGCGGCGACAAGCACAGCCCGACCGACAAGGGCTGGTTCGACAAGGCCAAGGAATTCTTCAGCTGAAGAAGAGGCGCCTGCATGCAGCAAGGCGCGCTTCGCTGCGCCCTGCTTCACCCTCCAGCCGGCGCCATCCAGAGGCCCGGCGCTGCCGATTCCCCTGTCTTTTCAAGCAGTTAGAACGCGCGGCATGCACCCGCTTCGATGCGGCCCTGCTTCGCGCACACGAACGGTGCCTGCCGACCTCGTTCGGTGCCACGCACCATGACGACCCCGACTCGGAAACTGCGCCGACCGCGCCTTGGCGCGCTTTCCCACGCCCACATGCGCAACATGCCCATCAAAGGATGGCGCGCAGATTGCTTTTATATATTTTTCGACTGAGCAATAAACCTAAACACGACCCGGCGCGTTATTGATGGTGTAACCGTTTTGAGCCGCCGGGGGCTCATTAGGAGGTGCTTTCGCCGGAAAAGATGCAATGACTGCATATGCCGATCGCCATAGGTATTTTCACTGGGCGGCAGGGCGGCGCTGGGTTCGATAGCCCGAACCCTGAAATTTAGCTGGAATTGCCAAATGCTGCGGGTTTTTCTCAGGAACTTTACTCGGCACTGTGGTTCTGATTTAACAAAGAATTTTCCGGGTGCACTCTTTGCTTTATGCTGGTTGTGCAGATGGAGATTAAGGGAGTTTCGATGGCTTGCAGCCATGGGCGGCACACCTTTAAAAAGTTGCTTCGCGTTGCGGCTGCTGGCTTCGGGTCAATAAACCCGCAGACCTGATGGAGGCGTGACCATGGATGTGATCAGCAACTTTGCCGCCCGTTACGAGCGCACCCGCGAGGAAGTCCTCTCGCTGCAGGACTTCCTGGATATCTGCAAACGCGACCCCACCGCGTATGCCACCGCGTCCGAGCGGATGCTCAAGGCCATCGGCGAACCCGAGCTGGTCGACACGCGCAACGATTCCCGGCTTTCGCGGATCTTCGCGAACAAGGTCATCAAGATCTACCCGGCGTTCAAGGAGTTCTACGGCATGGAGGACGCCATCGAGCAGGTGGTGTCGTACTTCAGGCATGCCGCCCAGGGCCTGGAGGAAAAGAAGCAGATCCTCTATCTGCTCGGCCCCGTCGGCGGCGGCAAGAGCTCGATCGCCGAGCGGCTGAAGCAGCTCATGGAGCACGTGCCCTTCTATGCCATCCAGGGTTCGCCGGTCAACGAGACGCCGCTGGGCCTGTTCGATGCCGCCGAAGACGGTGAGATCCTCGAAAAGGAATACGGCATCCCGCGGCGCTACCTGAACCGCATCCTCTCGCCCTGGGCCGTGAAGCGGCTCGAAGAGTACGGCGGCGACATCCGCCAGTTCAAGGTGGTCAAGCGCTACCCGTCGGTGCTGCGCCAGATCGCCGTGGCCAAGACCGAGCCGGGCGACGAGAACAACCAGGACATCTCCTCGCTGGTCGGCAAGATCGACATCCGCAAGCTCGAGACCTACGCCCAGGACGACCCCGACGCCTACGCCTATTCGGGCGGCCTGTGCCTGGCCAACCAGGGCCTGCTGGAGTTCGTGGAAATGTTCAAGGCGCCCATCAAGGTGCTGCACCCGCTGCTCACGGCCACGCAGGAAAGCAACTTCAAGGGTACCGAAGGCTTCGGTGCCATTCCGTTCGACGGCATCGTGCTGGCGCACAGCAACGAGAGCGAATGGAAGGCCTTCCGCAACAACAAGAACAACGAGGCTTTCCTTGACCGCATCTACATCGTCAAGGTGCCTTACTGCCTGCGCGCCTCCGAAGAAATCAAGATCTACGAGAAGCTGGTGCGCAACTCGTCGCTCGCCAAGGCGCCCTGCGCCCCGGGCACGCTGCGCATGATGGCCCAGCTCTCGGTGCTCACGCGGCTGAAGGAGCCCGAGAACTCCAGCATCTACAGCAAGATGCAGGTCTACGACGGCGAGAACCTCAAGGACACAGACCCCAAGGCCAAGTCGATCCAGGAATACCGCGACTACGCCGGCGTCGACGAAGGCATGAGCGGCGTCTCGACCCGCTTCGCGTTCAAGATCATCTCGAAGGTGTTCAACTTCGACAGCTCCGAGGTGGCCGCCAACCCGGTGCACCTGATGTACGTGCTCGAGCAGCAGATCGAGCGCGAGCAGTTTCCGCCGGAAACCGAGCAGAAGTACATCAGCTACATCAAGGAGCTGCTGGCGCCGCGCTATGCCGAGTTCATCGGCAAGGAAATCCAGACCGCCTATCTGGAGAGCTACAGCGAGTACGGCCAGAACATCTTCGACCGCTACGTCACCTATGCCGACTACTGGATCCAGGACCAGGAGTTCCGCGACGTGGACACCGGCGAAGTGTTCGACCGCGCCTCGCTCAACGCCGAACTCGAGAAGATCGAGCGGCCCGCGGGCATCGGCAATCCGAAGGACTTCCGCAACGAGATCGTCAACTTCGTGCTGCGCGCGCGCGCTGGCAACGCTGGCCGCAATCCGGCATGGACCAGCTACGAGAAGCTGCGCGCGGTGATCGAGAAGAAGATGTTCTCCAACACCGAGGAACTCCTGCCGGTGATCAGCTTCAACACCAAGAGCAGCGCCGACGAGCAGAAGAAGCACGAGGACTTCGTGACCCGCATGGTCGAGAAAGGCTATACGGCCAAGCAGGTTCGCCTGCTCTGCGAGTGGTACCTGCGCGTGCGCAAGAGTTCATAGCGACAGTTCACAGCGGCGGGGCCCCAAAGGCTTTGCCCCCTTTTTGCAAGGAGCTTTGACAACATCGTGGCCATCCTGCAGCAGATCATCGACCGCCGGCTTTCGGGCAAGAACAAGTCCATTGGCAACCGCGAGCGCTTCCTCAGGCGCTACCGAGGGCAGATCCAGGAGGCCGTGCGGCGCGCGGTCAGCGGGCGCAACATCCGCGAGCTGGAGCAAGGCGAAGATGTCACCCTGCCGCGCCACGACGTGTCCGAACCCGTCTTCGGCCATGCGCGCGGCGGCGACCGCGAATACGTGCACCCGGGCAACCAGGAATACCTGAAGGG
Source organism: Variovorax beijingensis (assembly GCF_003951285.1). GTDB lineage: Bacteria > Pseudomonadota > Gammaproteobacteria > Burkholderiales > Burkholderiaceae_C > Variovorax > Variovorax beijingensis. Next base: position 4,568 of record NZ_RXFQ01000001.1, read on the forward strand.
CGACCGCATTGCGCGTCCGGAGGGGCAGGCCGGCGGCGGCTCGGGAAGCGGCGAGGCCGGAGACAGCGGCGAGGGCGAGGACGACTTCGTGTTCCGCCTCACGCGCGAGGAGTTCATGCGCGTGTTCTTCGACGACCTGGCGCTGCCGCACCTCATTCGCACCCAGATCGCCGAGGTGCCCGAATGGAAGAGCCACCGGGCCGGCTTCACGAGCGACGGCTCGCCCAACAACCTGCACGTGGTGCGTTCGATGCGCGGCGCCCTGGCGCGGCGCATTGCGCTTGGCGGCGAGCCGCGCAAGGATCTGAAACGCCTCGAAGCCCACCTGCTGCACCTGAAGGCGCACCCGCAGGCCGAGCAGGCCCTGATCAAGAACGAAATCCGCGAAACCGAGGAGCAGATCGCAGAGCTGCGCCGCACCATGCGCCACGTGCCCTACATCGATCCGATCGACCTGCGCTACCGCAACCGCGTGAAGACGCCCGTGCCCAGCGCCAAGGCCGTGATGTTCTGCCTCATGGACGTGTCGGGATCGATGGACGAGGCGCGCAAGGACATGGCCAAGCGCTTCTTCATGCTGCTCTACATGTTCCTCACGCGCCACTACGAGACCATCGACCTCGTGTTCCTGCGCCACCACACGCAGGCGCAGGAAGTCACCGAGGAAGAGTTCTTCCATGCCACCGAAACCGGCGGCACCGTGGTGTCGAGCGCACTGGTGCTGATGGACGAGATCATCAAGGCGCGCTACCCGAGCGGCGAATGGAACGTCTACGGTGCGCAGGCGAGCGACGGCGACAACTGGCACCAGGACAGCGGGCGCTGCCGCGAGCTGCTGGTCGACCACATCCTGCCGGTGGTGCGCTACTACGCCTATGTGCAGGTGGCCGAAACCGAGCAGAACCTGTGGCAGGAATACGCGCAGCTCGAAGGCATCGAGCCCAATTTTGCGATGCGCAAGGTTTCGGACGCACGGGACATCTACCCCGTCTTCCGCGACCTCTTCAAGAAGGAGGGAGTGCCCGCATGACCTCCGACCACCCTCCCCTGGAGCGCGGCACCGAGCGCCTGGAGCGCCTGCCCAGTCCGTCGGACTGGACCTTCGATCTCATCGAGACCTATCACACCGAGATCGCGAAAACCGCCAGGAGCTTCGGCCTGGACGTGTATCCCAACCAGCTCGAGGTGATCACCGCCGAGCAGATGATGGATGCCTATGCCAGCGTCGGCATGCCCATGATCTACCGCCACTGGTCGTACGGCAAGCAGTTCATCGCCACCGAGAAGAACTACCGCCGCGGCCACATGGGGCTGGCCTACGAGATCGTCATCAACTCCGACCCCTGCATTGCCTACCTGATGGAAGAGAACACCATGGCCATGCAGGCTTTGGTGATCGCGCATGCGGCCTATGGCCACAACAGCTTCTTCAAGGGCAACTACCTGTTCCGGATGTGGACCGATGCGTCCTCGATCATCGACTACCTCGTCTATGCGCGGCACTACATCGCCGAGTGCGAGGAACGACACGGCCTGGACGCGGTGGAGCAGCTGCTCGACTCCTGCCACGCGCTGATGAACTACGGCGTCGACCGCTATCGCCGTCCGCAGAAGCGCTCGCTGGCGCAGGAGAGTACGCAACGTGCCGAACGCGAGCGCCACATGCAGCAGCAGGTCAACGACCTCTGGCGCACCCTGCCGCGCAAGAGCGAACACGCCACCGAGTCCGACTCATCCCGCCGTTTCCCCTCGGAGCCGCAGGAGAACCTGCTCTATTTCATCGAGAAGAACGCCGCGCTGCTCGAGCCCTGGCAGCGCGAGGTGGTGCGAATCGTGCGCAAGATCGCCCAGTATTTCTATCCGCAGCGCCAGACGCAGGTCATGAACGAGGGCTGGGCCACGTTCTGGCACTACACCCTGCTGAACACCATGTACGACCGCGGCCAGCTCGCCGACGGCTTCATGATGGAATGGCTCAGCTCGCACACCGGCGTGATCTTCCAGCCGCCCGTCGGGCATCGCGCCTACAGCGGCATCAACCCCTACGCGCTGGGCTTCTCGATGTTCACCGAGCTGCGGCGCATCTGCGAGAAGCCCACCGAGGAAGACCGCCGCTGGTTCCCTGATTTTGCAGGCACCGACTGGGTCAAGACGCTCGACTACGCGATGCGCAACTTCAAGGACGAGAGCTTTGTCGGCCAGTTCCTGAGCCCCAAGACCATGCGCGATTTCAGGCTGTTCGCGATCCGCGACCACCAGAGCGAACCCGAACTGGAAGTGTCCGCCATCCACGACGACAGCGGCTATCACGCGCTGCGCGAATCGCTGTCACGCCAGTACGACATCAGCAGCAGGGAGCCCGACATCCAGGTGTGGAACGTCAACATGCGCGGCGACCGCGCGCTGACGCTGCGCCACACGCAGCGCAACAACCTGCCGCTGCACGACGATGCCGAAGAAGTGCTGAAGCACGTCGCGCGGCTCTGGGGCTTCGACGTGCACCTGGAAAGCGTCGATGCCCAAGGCCACATCAGCCGCAGCTGGAAGGCCGTCGCGCCGCGGCAAACCGACTGACCGGCAGCGCCGGCAGGCTCGTCAGGGCACCAGGGCCGCAATGGCCAGCACGTAGCCTTTCACGCCAAGCCCCACGATGATGCCGCGCGCCGCGGGCGAAATGTACGAGCGGTGGCGAAACTCCTCGCGCGCGTGCACGTTCGAGATGTGCAGCTCGATCAGCGGCACGCTCGCGCCCTTGATGGCGTCGTGCAGCGCGATCGAGGTGTGGGTGTAGGCGCCCGGATTCATCACCACGCCCAGCATGTGGCCGGCAGCCACCTCGCGGCCGGCCTCGTGGATCCAGTCGATCAGCACGCCCTCGTGGTTCGACTGGCGGCATTCGATCTCCACGCCGTGCTTCGCGCCAGCTTCCTGGCACAGGCGCTCGACGTCGGCCAGCGTGTCGCGTCCGTATTGCTCGGGCTCGCGGGTGCCGAGCAGGTTGAGATTGGGGCCGTTGATGACGAGTATTTTCTTCATGGTGAATGGGCAACGTGCGATGCCGCCATTATGGTTGCGCTAAGGTGGCGCGCATCATGAGCACAGACAGCATTTCAACCTGGCACCCCGTGGCTCCCTCGGCCGAGCTGCGCCCCGGCGCCAACATCGTCGCAGGCTTTGCCGAAGGCCAGGAGCTGGCCCTCTGGCGCTCGGCCAGCGGCGCCGCGCAGGCCTGGGAAAACCGCTGCCCGCACCGCAGCGTGCGCTTCACGCTGGGGCAGGTGATGCAGGACCGGCTTTCCTGCGCATACCACGGCTGGCAGTACGACGCCGGAAGCGGCCAGTGCGCGAGCATTCCCGCCCATCCCGGCATGCCGGCGCCGCGCAACGTATGCGCAAAGGTGTTCCATGCCACCGAGGCGGCCGGCATGCTGTGGGTGAGCCTCGCGGCCGAGGCGCCGCCTTCTCCGCCGGCGCATGATGCCGTGCCGGCCGACTGGTCGTTCTGTCGCACGCTCAGCGTGCGCGCCGGCGCGGCCAGGGTGCGCGATGCGCTTGCGGCGCGCGGGTTCAGGGCGGATGCGCCGCCGCCTGCCCTGCGCGGCACGCTCGGCGAGGTCGATGCCGCAGCGCTGGTGCTCGATGCCCGGCCACAGCTGGCCTTCATTCACCTCTGGACGCCTGCCGCACCCGGCAGCGACGCCATGAAGAAGCTGCACGCCGCCGCGCGCGCCCTGCGCGGCGAAATCGAAGCACAGTTGGCGGCCTGACCGGAAGAACACCATGCCCTTCGCCACCGATGACCCCAACATGCTCGACGACTGGCTGGTCGCCGGCCCCACGGCCGCACTCGCCGGCACCTCCGAAGCCCGGCCCCGCGCAGCTCGCCTGCTCGGTGAAACGCTGCAGTTGTGGACCGATGCCGCCGGCATGCCGCAATGCCGGCTCGGCGCGCAGGCGCTGGCTATCCAGGCGCGCCACGGCTATCTCTGGGTCTGCCCCAGCGGCCGGCCGGCGCGGCCGCTGTTCGACTTTCCCGAATACGGCGAACCCGGGCGCCGCATCGTCGATTGCGGCGGCGTCGGCGTGGCGGTGTCGGGGCTGCGCGTGATCGAGAACTTTCTCGACATGGCGCATTTCCCCTTCGTGCACGCCGGCTTCCTGGGCCAGGTGCCTCACACCGAGGTGGCCAAGTACCAGGTGCAGGTCGATCCTGCCACGCGCGAGATCTGGGCCACCGACTGCCGCTTCTGGCAGCCCCGCGCCTCGGCCGCCCACGACAGCGGCAGCGAAGTGCTCTACAAATACCGGGTGATGCAGCCGCTCTCGGCCATGCTCTACAAGTCGAGCTCGCGCGCCGGCGAGCTCGATGCCATCGGCCTGTTCCTGCAGCCGCTGGACGACGAGCACGTGATCGCCCACACGCTGCTGGCCTGCTACGACGACACCTCCACCGATGCCGAGCTCATCGCCTTCCAGCAGACGATCTTCGGGCAGGACAAGCCGATCCTGGAGAACCACGCCTTCAAGCGCATGCCGCTCGAAGGCCGCGCCGAAACGCCGACGCGGGGCGATACCTCCTCCGTCACCTACCGGCGCTGGCTGCGCGAGCGCGGCATGCGCTTTGGCGTGAGGCAGGCGGCATGATCCGGCTCTACGACTACGCCCTGTCGGGCAACTGCTTCAAGGTGCGGCAGATGCTCGCCTGGCTCGGCATCGACTACCAGCGAGTGCCGGTCGACTTCCATCCCGGCCGCGAGCACCGGTCGGCCGCGTTCCTGGCAGAGGTCAACCCGCTGGGCCAGCTTCCGGTGATCGACGACGACGGCTTCGTGCTGCGCGACGCGCAGGCCATCCTCGTCTATCTCGCGAGCAAGCATGACGCCGAGGGCCGCTGGTACCCCGCCGATCCGCAGTTGCGCGGCCAGGTCACGATGTGGTTCGCCACTGCCGACGAGCTCACTCGCACCGCCTCGGCGGCGCGGCTGCACGACGCCTTCGGCTACGAGAATCTCGACATCGAGGCCTGCCGGCGCGGCGCGCATGCGGCCCTTCGCCTGCTGGACGACCACCTGGCCGAGCGCGCCAGCGAGGGCCGGCAATGGCTGGCCGGCTCGCGTGCGACCGTGGCCGACCTGGCCTGCTTTCCCTATGCCGCCCTCGCCGGCGAAGGCGGTATTTCGCTGGACGAATACCCCGCCCTGCGACACTGGATCTGGAACTTCCGCCACCTGCCCGGCTTCATCGGAATGTCGGGTATCTTTGCCGCCGGGGCGGCCTGAACGCCGGCCTCGCTATCCTTGTCCCTTTGCCCTGAAGCGCCATGAAAACCAAAGCTGCCGTCGCCTGGAAATCCGGAGCCCCGCTCACCATCGAAACCGTGGACCTCGAAGGGCCGAAATTCGGCGAGGTGCTGGTCGAGATCAAGGCCACCGGCATCTGCCACACCGACTACTACACGCTCTCGGGCGCCGACCCCGAAGGCATCTTCCCGGCCATCCTCGGCCATGAGGGCGCGGGCATCGTGGTCGATGTGGGCCCCGGCGTCACCACGCTGAAAAAGGGCGACCACGTCATTCCGCTGTACACGCCCGAATGCCGCCAGTGCAAGTTCTGCCTGTCGCGCAAGACCAACCTGTGCCAGCTGATCCGCGGCACGCAGGGCAAGGGCCTGATGCCCGACGCCACCAGCCGCTTCAGCCTGGACGGCAAGCCCATCTTCCACTACATGGGCACGAGCACCTTCAGCAACTACACGGTCGCGCCCGAGATCTCGCTGGCCAAGATCCGCGAGGACGCACCTTTCGACAAGGTCTGCTACATCGGCTGCGGCGTCACCACCGGCATCGGCGCGGTGATCTTCACGGCCAAGGTGGAAGCCGGCGCCAACGTGGTGGTGTTCGGCCTCGGCGGCATCGGCCTGAACGTGATCCAGGGCGCGAAGATGGTGGGCGCCGACAAGATCATCGGCGTCGACCTGAACCCCGAGCGCGAGGCGATGGCGCGCAAGTTCGGCATGACGCACTTCCTCAACCCGAAGGAGCACGAGAACATCGTCGATGCGATCGTGCAGCTGACCGACGGCGGCGCCGACTACAGCTTCGAGTGCATCGGCAACACCAAGGTGATGCGCCAGGCGCTCGAATGCACGCACAAGGGCTGGGGCCGCAGCATCATCATCGGCGTGGCCGAAGCGGGCGCGGAGATCAGCACGCGGCCGTTCCAGCTGGTCACGGGCCGCAAGTGGGAAGGCTCGGCCTTCGGCGGCGCGCGCGGGCGCACCGACGTGCCCAAGATCGTCGACTGGTACATGGAGGGCAAGATCAACATCGACGACCTGATCACGCACACCATGCCGCTGGAAGACATCAACAAGGGCTTCGACCTGATGAAGCGCGGCGAGTCGATCCGCGGCGTCGTGCTTTACTGACCTCGAGGAGAACGCCCGCCATGAACCGCATGGAGCCCTTGCGCAGGATCGAAGCGGGCGTCCTCGAGGTCGCCTACTACGAAACGGGTCCCTCGGGCGGCCCGCCCGTGCTGCTGATGCACGGCTTTCCGTACGACATCCACACCTACGCGGAAGTCGCGCCGATGCTTGCCGGGCAAGGCTGCCGCGTGATCGTCCCGTACATGCGCGGCTACGGCGCCACCCGCTTCCTGAGCGATGCCACGCCGCGCTCGGGCGAACAGGCGGCCTTCGGCGCCGACCTGCTCGCGCTGCTCGACGCGCTGAAGATCGAACGCGCGGTGCTCGCCGGCTACGACTGGGGCGGCCGCGCCGCCTGCGTGGTGGCGGCGCTGTGGCCCGAGCGCTGCGCGGGGCTGGTCTCGCTCAACAGCTACAACATCCAGAACATCGCCAAGGCGATGGAGCCCGACACGCCCGAAAACGAGCACAGCCTCTGGTACCAGTACTACTTCCACAGCGAGCGCGGCCGCGCCGGCCTGGCCAAGGACCGCAGGGCGCTCACGCGGCTGCTGTGGCGGCTCTGGTCGCCGACCTGGACGTTCGACGAGGCCACCTTCGAGCGCAGCGCCGCGGCCTTCGATCACCTTGATTTCGTCGAGGTGGTGATCCACTCGTACCGGCACCGTTTCGGCCTGGTTGCGGGCGACCCGGCCTACGCGGACATCGAGCGCCGGCTGGCCGCGCAGCCCGCCATCACCGTGCCCGCCATCACCTTCGACGGCATCGACGATGGCGTGCGGCCGCCCGCCGACGCCTCGGCCCATGCGCAGCGCTTCAGCGGCCCGCGCTCGCACCGCCTGGTGCCCGGTGCGGGCCACAACCTGCCGCAGGAGGCGCCGCGCATCTTTGCCGACGCCGTGCTCGAACTCGTGCCCGCACTGCGGCACAACAACACCCTCCGATGACCGACTCCCTCAAGACCCTTTCCGAGCACCATGCCTTCGGCGGCGTGCAGAGCTTCCACGAGCACGCCTCGCACGAGATCGGCCTGCCGATGCGCTTTTCGGTCTACCTGCCGCCGCAGGCCGCGCACGAGCGCGTGCCGGCCCTGCTCTACCTTGCGGGGCTGACCTGCAACGAAGAAACCTTTGCAGTGAAGGCCGGTGCGCAGCGCATGGCCGCCAGCCTGGGCCTGGCGCTGATCGCGCCCGACACCAGCCCGCGCGGCAGCATTGCCGAAAACCTGCCGGGCGCCACCGCCCACTGGGACTTCGGTGTTGGCGCGGGCTTCTACCTCGACGCCACCGAGGCGCCCTGGTCCACCCACTGGCGCATGGAAAGCTGGATCGTGCACGAGCTGCTGCCGCTGGTAGGGCGGCACTTCGCCATCGACGACCAGCACCTGGGCATCTTCGGCCATTCGATGGGCGGCCACGGTGCGCTCACGCTGGCGCTGCGGCATCCTGGGCGCTTCAAGTCCTTGTCGGCGTTCGCGCCCATCTGCGCGCCCACGCAATGCCCGTGGGGCCAGAAGGCGTTCGGCGGCTACCTGGGTGAGCCCGGCGGCGACCGTGCGCAATGGCTCGCGCACGACGCCAGCGCGCTCATGAAATCGCAGACTGCCGCGCCCTATCCGCAAGGCATATTGATCGACCAGGGGCTGGCCGACAAATTCCTGGCCGAGCAGCTATGCCCCGAAGCCTTCGAGGCCGCCTGCTTTGCCGCCGGCCAGCCGCTCACGCTGCGCCGCCATGCGGGCTACGACCACGGCTACTACTTCATCCAGACCTTCATGGCGGACCACATCGCGCACCACGCGCAGACGCTGCGCGGCTGATCGACCGCGAACCGCGGGCGGCTTATCATGGGGCGCATGTCCGCAGCACAGATTCCCGCCTTCCAGTTGCGGTCCCGCGACGGCGCCGCCGAAGAGAGCCTGGCGCTGGCCGGCATCTGGCGCCGCGCCTGGATTGCGGCCAACCGGAATGCCGCCGTCATCGAGCCGATCACGCATTGGCTGCGGCGCGTGCAAACCGAATTCGTACCGCCCGCCGACGTGGTGCTGGCCGAGCGCGAAGGCCAGGTGCTCGCCTTCATGGTGCTGCTGGTGCGGCGCGAATACGTGGCGCAGTTGTTCGTCGAACCGCATCTTCGCAACCAGGGCCTCGGGCAGGCGCTGCTCGACGAAGCCAGCGTGCGCATGCCGCTCGGCTGGAAGCTTCACGTGGCCACCAGCAACACCGCGGCGCAGCGCTTCTACGAACGCTACGGCCTGGTGCGCGGCGCGGTCGACCGGCACCCGGCCAGCGGGCGCGAACGGGTCGCCTACCATTGGTATCCGGCGAGCCCGCCGCGGCAGCCGCGGCGCACCGGCTGAGCGCCTTCTTCCCCTGCCCTTTCTCCATGCGCATCGATCACATTGCCCTCTGGACCACCGATCTCGACCGCTGCAAGCGCTTCTACGTCGACTACTTCGGTGCCACGGCCGGGGCCGGCTATGTCAATCCGGCCAAGGGCTTTGCCTCCTGCTTCCTGAGCCTGGGCGACGGCGCGCGCATCGAGGCCATGACCACCCGCACGCTCTCGCCGGTGCCCGCCGAACCCGGCGCCCAGCGCATGGGCTGGACGCACCTGGCCATCAGCGTGGGTTCGGAGGCTGCGGTCGACGAACTGACGCAACGGCTCAAGTCGGACGGCCACCCGCTCCTCGACGGCCCGCGCCGCACCGGCGACGGCTACTACGAGAGCGTGGTGCTCGACCCCGACGGCAACCGCATCGAGATCACCGCATGAGCCGCACAAAGCCTGCCCGATGAGCGCATTCGTACAGAGCCTGCACGAAGTTTTCGAGCGCCTCGGCCGCATCGAGACGCGCCGCATGTTCGGCGGCCACGGCGTGTGGCACGAGGGCCGCATGATCGCGCTCGTTGCCAAGGACACGCTCTACCTCAAGTCCGATGCCGGCAGTGCCGAGCATTTCGACAAGCTGAACCTGCCGCCCTTCACCTATGTGCGCGAAGGCAAGGCGATGCCGATGTCGTACCGGTTGGCCCCGGCCGATCTTTTCGAAGACCGCGAGGAAGCCGCGCTCTGGGGCCGCCGCGCCTACGAGGCAGCCCTGCGTTCAGGCCAGCCGCCAAAGCAGAAAAAGACCGCGGCTGCCGCCAGGAAAGCTCCCGCCAGGAAAGCCCCAGTGAAGAAAAAGAAAGCAGCCTCCTCGTGAGCGACAACCCTCCCGCATTGCCGCCCCTTCCCGAGCGCGAGCAGATCGCGCTGCTCGAACCCTTCGAAGGCCTGGGCCTGAAAGACATCGTGGTCGTTTCCACGCTGCAGGACGCCGAACATGCCGCCGCCGAATTGCTGGCCGCCGGCGTTGCCGGCTTCGACACCGAATCCAAGCCCACCTTCGCGAAGAACGAGGTCTCGGGCGGCCCGCACGTGGTGCAGTTCGCAACGCGAGAGACCGCCTGGCTGTTCCAGTTGCACCGCACCGAATGCAACCCGGTGGTTGCAACGCTGATTGCTTCCACCGAACTGCGCAAGGTCGGCTTCGGCCTTTCGACCGATCTCACGCTGATACGCAGCCGCCTCGCCATCGAGCCGAAGGCGGTGTTCGACATCGACAGCGAGTTCCGCCGCCGCGGCTACCGCAAGTCGGTGGGCGTGAAGGCGGCCGTGGCGCTGGTGTTCAACCGGCGCTTCATGAAGTCGCGCAAGGCGACCACCTCGAACTGGGCCAACAGGCAGCTGACCGAAGCGCAGATGCGCTACGCGGCCAACGACGCCTATGCGTCGATCCGCGTGTTCGATGCGCTGTTCGCCAAGCCCTAGTCCCGCCCCGCCTCCAGGATCGCCTGCGCCAGCCGCTTCGGGTTCGAGAAGAACATCTCGTGGCTGCCGGGGCACTCCACCAGCCTGAACAAGCCGAGCCGCTCCGACAGGCGTGGATGCCACGGCAAGCCGTGCGGCATGGCCGTGTCCTGCAGGCAGTTGAGGTACGACTTGCCGATCCGCAGCGCCGCCAGCGGCTCGCGCAGCCGGATCTTGTCCGTGAAGGTGCGGTAGGGATGCGGATTCAGCCGCTCGTAGCTTGCCTGCGCGAGCGGCAGGTCTGCATCGTTGATGAAGGCTTCGCGCCAGATCTCGAACGGCAGGCTCACCGCGTTGCCATTGGCTGCGGCCAGGGCGTCGAACATCGCGACGTAGTGCGGGGGCACCATGTCGTTGAGCGATTCGCCATCGAGCGGCACGAAGGCATTGACGTAGACCAGGCGCCGCAGCCGCTGCGCCATGCGGTCCGCCACGCCCGAGATCACCATGCCGCCGTAGCTGTGGCCCACCAGGCGAACGTCCACCAGGTCCTGCTCCTCGATGAAGCGAACGGCCGAGTCGATCGCATCGGCCAGGCCGGTGCGCGAACGGTCGTCGCCGGCGCGGTTGCCCGCGAGCGTGGGGCAATGCACGTGGTGGCCGGCCTCGCGCAGGCCGGCGGCCACCGCCTCCATCTCGGCCCCGGTGTGCCAGGCGCCGTGGATCAGAACATAGGTGTCGGACATGGGTGTCTCCTTCTGCGTCGTCGTCGTCGTTGAACAGGGACGACTTTAGGAAACACGAGGCGGCGCGAATGGCCGCTCGCTGCCAGGTCCATGGCCGATTTGCGCCTGCCTATCCTCGCTTTGCCTCAGCGCTGGCGCCGCAAGGCACCCGGCGTCGTGCCGAGGTGCCGGCTGAATTGGCGAACGAAGTGGGACGCATCGGCAAGCCCGACGCGCAAGCCGATTTCCGCAATGCTCAGGCGATCGAAGCGCGCATCGCCAAGCATGCGCCGCGCCACCTGCATGCGAAAGCCGGCCAGCGCGGCGGCGAAGGTGGTCGCCCCTTCGCTCAGGCAGCGGTGCAGGCTGCGCTCCGAGATGCCCAGTCCGCGCGCCACGCTGGCAGCCGTCAGGCCCGGTTCGGCGTGGCGTTCGCGCGTGGCGTCGAGCACACGGCGGCGCAGCGCGGCACGGGCGCTTTCGCCGGGCGCGGCCGGCCCGCCCGCTTCGCACGCCGTGCCGGTGGCAAGTGCGAGCAGCCCGCCAAGGTGATCGGTCAGCAAGGCCGCGGGCAGCGGCGGCTTCAATGCGCCCTGCGGAGAAAGCTGCTGGGCAAAGCCGCTCAGCACGCGGCCCCAGCCGGACTGCCCGTCGATGCGCCGCGCCACCTGGCCGCCGGCATCGGGAAGCCACGACTCGACCCACGCGGTCGGCAGTTCGAGCGACAGCGTATCGGCAGACTGGAGCAGGTGAAGTTCATAGCAGCGCCGCGAATCGACCAGCACCAGGTCGCCCGGCAGCATGCGCGCCGAGCGGCCGTCCTGCACGGCGACCCAGGGCGAATCGGTCTTGCACAGCAGGTAGTAGTAGTTGCTGCTGCTGTGGGCAATGGCCCGGCGCGTGCGATACACGTCCTGCGCACTGCCGCGGACCCGGTTCACGCCAATGGCACCCAGCGGTGCGGATTCGAGCGTGGCGCCGAAGCTGCCGGCCAGGGAACTGGTCACGTCCATTTCGAGAAAGCCTTCGCACACCGCGCCGATCCAGTAGTCCAGCCGCCGCGCCGGCGGCACGGCGTCGGTGGACCAGGTGTGGACCGCGGGCGAGGCATTTGCGTTCATCGCGCCAACATAACCAAGCCGCGCGCGCTTGCCAAGCGGGTATAGACGCCCTCCCATGGCAGCGCCCCGGTGCCCCCGGCACAATGCCCGTCACATTCACCGCAGACGAAAGAAGGGCCATGAGCAACAACAAAAGCGATTTCGGGTTGATCGGCCTGGCCGTGATGGGCCAGAACCTGGTGCTGAACGTGGAAAGCCGCGGCTTCCAGGTCAGCGTCTACAACCGCACCGAAGCCACCACCGAAGCCTTCGTGGCCGCCAACCCCGGCAAGAAGCTGGTCGGCGCGAAGACGCTGGAGGAGTTCGTGCAGAGCCTGGCCCGGCCGCGCAAGATCCAGATCATGGTGAAGGCCGGCGCACCGGTCGACCAGGTCATCGAGCAGCTGATCCCGCTGCTCGACAAGGACGACATCGTGATCGACGGCGGCAACAGCCTCTACACCGACACCGAGCGCCGCGACGCCTACCTCCAGACCAAGGGCCTGCGCTTCATCGGCGCGGGCGTGTCGGGCGGCGAGGAAGGCGCGCGCAAGGGCCCGTCGATCATGCCGGGCGGACCGCTCTCCACCTGGGAAGTGATGAAGCCGATCTTCGAGAGCATCGCGGCCAAGGTGGACGGCGAGCCCTGCGTGATCCACATCGGCCCCGGCGGCGCGGGCCACTACGTGAAGATGGTGCACAACGGCATCGAGTACGGCGACATGCAGCTGATCTGTGAGGCCTACAGCCTGTTCAAGGCCGCCGGCTTCAGCACCGACGAGATGGCGGCAGTCTTCAACGAATGGAACGAGGGCGAGCTGCAGAGCTACCTGATCCAGATCACCGCCAAGGCCCTCGAGCAGAAGGACCCGGAGACCGGCCAGCCGATCGTCGAGCTCATTCTCGACAAGGCCGGCCAGAAAGGCACGGGCCAGTGGACGCTGGTCAACGCGGCCGAGAATGCGGTGGTCATCAGCACCATCAACGCCGCCGTGGAGGCGCGCGTGCTGTCGTCGCAGAAGAAGGCGCGCATGGCGGCCAGCAAGCTGCTGCAGGGGCCGAAGGTCGAACTCTCGCTCGACAAGAAGGCGCTGGTGGCCAAGGTGCACGACGCACTCTATGCCTCGAAGGTGGTCAGCTACACGCAGGGCTTCGACCTGATCCAGACCATGGGCGAGAAGAAAGCGTGGAAGCTCGACCTCGGCCGCATCGCGGCCATCTGGCGCGGCGGCTGCATCATCCGCGCGCGCTTCCTGAACCGCATCACCGACGCCTACCGCAGCGACCCGTCACTGGGCAACCTGATGCTCGACCCCTTCTTCAAGGACCTGCTCAACCGCACGCAGCAGAACTGGCGCGAGGTGGTGGCGCTGGCGGTGAGCAACGGCATTCCGGTACCGGCGTTCAGCGCCTCGCTCGCCTACTACGACAGCTACCGCACCGAGCGGCTGCCCGCAAACCTGCTGCAGGCGCAGCGGGACTTCTTCGGGGCCCACACCTACGAGCGCGTGGACAAGCCGGCCGGCGAGTTCTTCCACACCAACTGGCCGGAAGTCATCGGCTGACCCCTGCAAATCAGCCCGCAGGCAACCAGGCCTTCACCTGCCCGACCAGCACCCCCAGCGGCTCGGTTGCGTCGACCGCGAGCACGCCGGGCTCGCCGACCGGTGACTCCAGCGTCGCGAACTGGTTGGCCACCAGGCTCGCGGGGAAGGTGTGCTCGCCCGCGCCGGCCCGCGCGGCCACGCGGCGTTCGGATTCGGCGCGTTCGATCGCCATGAACACGAAGCGCAGGCCCGGCACGGCCGCCCGCAACTGTTCCCGGTAGCTGCGCTTGAGCGCGGAACAGGTCAGCACCGCCCCCTGCGGCGCAGCGGCCAGCTTCTGTCCCAGCGTCGCGAGCCAGCCGGCGCGGTCCGCGTCGGTCAGCGCGATGCCGCGGCTCATCTTCTCGACATTGGCCGGCGGGTGGTAGTCGTCGCCCTCGATCAGCGGCAGCCCGAACCCCACCGCCAGCGCGGCCCCGAGGCTCGATTTGCCGCAGCCCGAAACACCCATCACGACCAGCCATGGCCCGTTCATACATACCCTTCTTGATGAAACCGCGGAGATATTCTCCGTCCATCCGCGGAACTTGAATCCACTTCCGTTGGGACAGGCACCACCGCCGCGGCCAATCCTAGAACAGGCGGCCCTGCCCCGCTGCGCCAGGCGGCCGGAACGCGCCGAGGTCGAGCGCAATGCGCTCGCGGTTGAAGCCGATGCGGTTCGCCGCCTTCTCGAAGCGCTGGCGGATCAGGTCGGCCCACAACCCGGAGCCCTTCATGCGCGTGGCGAAGTCGGCGTCGTAGTCCTTGCCGCCGCGCATCTCGTGGATGCGCGCCATGATGCGGTCCGCGCGCTGCGGGTAGTGCAGCTCGAGCCATTGCCTGAAGAGCGGCGCCACCTCCCAGGGCAGCCGGATCACCGTGTAGAAGGCACTGCGCGCACCGGCGGCCCAAGCGGCTTCGAGCACCTGTTCCATGTCTTCGTTAACGAAGGGAATCTGCGGCGCCACGCTCACACCCACCGGCACGCCCGCCTCGGCCAGCGTGCGTATGGTGCGCAGCCGCCGGTGCGGCGCGGCGGCGCGCGGCTCCAGCTTGCGGGCCAGCTCGCCGTCCAGCGTGGTCACGGTGATGTACACCGCGGCCAGGTGCTCGGCGGCCATGGGCGCGATCAGGTCGAGGTCGCGCTCCACCGCGCTCGATTTCGTGACCAGCGCGAACGGATGCCGCGTTTCTTGCAGCAGTTCGATCACCGAACGGGTGAGCCGCAGCTCGCGCTCGATCGGCTGGTAGCAGTCGGTGGCGGTGCCGATGGCGATGTGGCTGGGCCGGTAGCTCCTGCGGCCGAGCTCGGCACGCAGCACCTCGACGATGTTGCGCTTGGCGATGAGCCTGGTCTCGAAGTCGAGCCCCGGCGAGAGGTTGAGGTAGCTGTGCGTAGGCCGCGCAAAGCAGTAGATGCAGCCGTGCTCGCAGCCGCGGTACGGGTTGAGTGAACGGTCGAAGGAAATATCGGGCGAGTCGTTTTCGTTGAGCACCGACCTCACGTCCTCGAAGCGCACTTCGGTGGCGAGCGGCGGCAGTTCCTCGGCTTCGGCCGCGCCTTCTTCGAGCGTGCCCCAGCCGTCGTCGAAGGCATTGCGCTCATCGCGCGAAAAGCGGTGCGCGAGGTGCGTGGCCGCGCCACGGCCCTTGATGGCATGGATGGGGATCCGGGCGGCCGGCATGGCAGGTCCTTTCTCTCGAATACTGTATGTTTACACAGTATTCCAAAGCTTTTCCGCAGGCAAGCCGATTTTTTATTTCTCTCTTGACAGAAATTTCTAAAATCCTAGACTCCAAGGCATGGAACTCACCGACATCCAACGCAAGTTCGTTCTCCACTGGGGAGAAATGGGCTCCATGTGGGGCGTCAACCGCACCGTCTCGCAAATCCATGCGCTGCTGTTTGCGCACGGCAAGCCCATGCATGCGGAAGAGCTCTCCGACACGCTGGGCGTGGCCCGCTCCAACGTGAGCAACAGCCTGAAGGAGCTGCAGGCTTGGAACCTCGTGCGCGTGACGCACATCCTGGGCGACCGGCGCGACTATTTCGAAACCAGCGTCGACGTCTGGGAACTGTTCCGCACCGTGGTGCGCGAGCGCAAGGAGCGCGAGTTCGACCCGACCATCCGCGTGCTGCGCGAGATCGTCTCCAGCCCCGACTTCCAGAAGGAGCCCGCCGATGCGCAGGACCGCATCCGCTCCACCATGGACCTGATGAGCAAGCTCGCCACCTGGGCCGACGAAATGCTGCGGCTCTCGCCCGGCACGCTCGACAAGGTGCTGACGCTGGGCGCCAGCGTGCAGAAGTTCGTTCGCGGCGATGCAGCGCCGGCGGCAACTCCCACGCCTCCCAGGAAGGACGACGACCCCGATGCCCACCACGCGAGCTTGCCGATGATTTGAGCTGCTCTTTTTTTGCCTCATTATTTCTGTTTTGACAGAAACAACGAAAACAAACCCCATGCCCGCCATCGCCGCCTACCCGCTGACCGTCTACTTCGATGCCACCTGCGCCTTGTGCACGGCAGAAATGAACGCAATGAAGGCGCGCGATGCCGCAGCCCGCCTGGACCTCGTCGACTGCTCGCCTGCCGGCTTCGACGCCGGCCCGGCCCCGCGCGAGGCGCTGATGACCGCAATCCACGCCGTCGACGCCGCGGGGCAGCTGTTCGTGGGCGTTCCCGCCATCCGCGCCTGCCGCGATGCCGTCGGACTGCCGAGCGGCAGCTTGCTGCTCGACCTGGCGCTGGTCGCGCCGCTGGCCGACCGCGCCTATGCGGTGCTCGCGCGCAACCGCTACCGGCTGCCGCGCTGGCTGGTGGCCCTGCTCGCGGGCAAGGCCGCGCGCTCATCCCGCACCTGCGCCGGCGGCAATTGCCGGATCTGAAAAAAAGGAGCTCTCGTGACCAACGTCTTCCAGCCCGATTTCCGTCCCTCCGGCGCCCGCACTGCGCCTCCAGCATCCACGGCGCCCGAAGCCTCCGTCACCAAGGCCGACACCCAAGACTATTTCACCGAGGTGGCCGACGACTACCGCGCATGGAGCCCCAGCTACAACATGCACTTCGGCTTCTGGCGGCTCGGGCTGAACCCGCTGCGGCGCGAAGGCATGCTGGTGGAAATGAACCGCGCCGTCGGCCGCGCGCTGAGGCTCGACCAGCCCCGGCCGGCACACGAAAGCACGCAGCGCCGCTGCGTCGTCGACCTTGGCTGCGGCGCCGGCGCCACCGCGCGCACGCTGGTGGGCGACCACCCGTCGCTGTTTGCCGTCACGGTCACCAACGTGGCGGTGCAGAACCGCATCGCCGTGCGGCTCGATGCCGGCGCCGGCGTGGCCGACCGCGTGGCGCACATCGAAGCCGACTACACGCGCACCGGCCTGCCCACCGCACAGGCCGACGGTGCCTGGGCCGTGGAAAGCGCCTGCTACGCGAGCGGCACGGCCAAGGCCGATTTCGTGCGCGAGGCGGCCCGCCTGCTGAAGCCGGGCGCGCGGCTCGCGGTGATCGACGGCTTCCTGCTGCGCGAGAAGCCCGGCCGCAGCGCCGGCTGGCTGCACCGCCTGTGGGCCGACAGCTGGGCCGTGCCCACGCTGGCCGTGCGGGACGATTTCGTCGCTGCGCTGCGCGACAACGGCTTCGAAGACATCGAGGTGCGGTCGCTGCGCTGGCGCGTGGCGCCCAGCGCGCTGCACATCCCGGTGCTTGCCACGCGCTTCGCGCTGGCCGAACTCTGGAAGGCACGCGGGCGGCTCAGCCCCTGGCGCCGCAAGCACATCGTGGCCAGCTACTGCGCGCTGGTGCTGGGCCTTTTCTGGCGCGATTTCGACTACTGCATGGTGACCGCCAGGCGCAGCGACTGAAAAACCAAAGACATGACGAGGAGAAGAGGTTGAGATGAGCACCGAACCCGATGACACCCGGCGGCCTGACCCGACCGCGCCGGCCCCCGCCACCGCGACCGACGTCTCCATTCGCGGCATGCCCTTCGCATGGTTCTGGCCAACGCTGGCTGGCGCCCTGGCGGCATTGCTGCTGCGCATCGCATTCAGCGGCGGACCGGGCCATCGCTTCTCGGCGATGCTCGGCTCGTTCATCTACCTCGCGCCTGCCGTGTGCGGCGCGGTCACGGTCTACATGGCCGAGCGCATCGAACGGCGCAGCTGGGTCTACTACCTCTGGATGCCCTGGATCTCCACCGCCCTGTTCGTGGCCGGCACATTGGCCATCTTCATCGAAGGCATCATCTGCGCGGTCGTGATCATTCCGCTGTTCGCGTTGATGGGCAGCCTCGGCGGCCTCGCGATGGGCATCGTCTGCCGCATCACGAACTGGCCCAGGCCGGCGCTCTACAGCTTCGCCTTTTTGCCGCTGGTCTTCGGCGCCATCGAACCACAGTGGTCCAACCCCGAGCAGATCTCGAGCACCTCGCGCACGCTCTTCATTGCCGCGCCCGCCGAACGCGTGTGGCATGAACTCAACAATGCGCAGGGCATTCGCCCGAGCGAAGTCGGCGATGCCTGGGCCTACCGCATCGGCGTGCCGATGCCGGTGGCGGGCGTGACCGAAGACACCCCCGAGGGCCGCGTGCGCAAGGTGCAATGGCAAAAGGACGTGCACTTCGACGAAATCATCACCGAGTGGCAGCCGCTGCAGCACGTGAAGTGGCGCTACCGCTTCTCGCCCGACTCCTTTCCCGCCGGCGCCCTGGACGACCACGTGGTGATCGGCGGCCACTATTTCGACCTGCGCGACTCGGGCTACACGCTCACGCCGCGCGAGGGTGGCACGGAGCTTCGCATCGATGTTTCCTGGCGCGTGAGCACGCGCTTCAACTGGTATGCCGACCGCGTGGCGCAGTTCCTCCTGGGCGACTTCTCCGAGCACATCCTGCGCTTCTACAAGGTGCGCAGCGAAACCGCCGCGCCGGCCGCATGAAGGACACACGCCCCGTCTTCCAGCAGGTGCTCGGCCCTGGCTGGGACCAGCTCGGCGACGTGATCCGCCGGCACTACGCCATGGCGCCGTTCTCGACCGCCCACGTGTGCGTGCGCGGCGCGATGGACGAAGTGCATCACGCCCCCTGGGCGCGCCTGCTGATGCCCTTCGGCCGCCTGTTCGGCGCACTCGTTCCCTATACCGGCACCGGCGTGCCGATCGAAGTGCACTACCGCTGCCGGCCCGGCAACGCGCTCCTGTACTGGGACCGCATCTTCAGCTTCGAGGGCCGCGCGCCGTTTCACTTCCGCTCGCACATGGCGCATTCGGCCGCCGGCGGCGGCGAGGTGATCGAGTACGTGCGCTTCGGCATCGGCATGCGCCTGGCCGTGAGCGCGGAAGAAGGCGCGCTGGTGTTCCGCGACCTGGGCTACATCTGGCGCCTTGGCAGGCTGCGCGTGCCGCTGCCGCTCGGCCTGCTGCTGGGCACCGCCTATGTCGAGGAGCGGCCCGATCCGCATGACGCCGACCGCTTCACCATGAAGATGGTGCTGCGCCACCGCTGGTTCGGCGACGTGTTCCGCTACAGCGGGCGCTTCCGGTTGGGTCCACAATGACCGGATCATGCCGCGCCGCCCCGAAAACCTCTATCCGCAATACCACGCCCATGTCTACTTCGGCCCCGCCACCGTGGCGCAGGCCAGGCAGCTGTGCGAAGAGGCCGGCCGCGAACTGATGGTGGTGGTCGGCCGGGTGCACGAACGTCTCGTGGGCCCCCACACGCGCTGGAGCTGCCAGCTTGCGTTCGATGCGGCCGAGTTCGACCAGGTGATCGAATGGCTCGACGCCCACCGCAACGGCCTCGACATCTTTGTGCACGGCGTCACGGGCGACGACTTCGCCGACCACACGGCGCACGCCATGTGGCTCGGCGAGGAGAACCCGCTCGACCTGCGGATGTTCCGGCGCTAGCCCGCCTGTTCTTCTTCGCTCGTGGGTTGCGGTGCGTGGTGCTCCGCCGCGCTGCCGTGCACCTTGAAGAATTTCGCGCCCTCCACCTTCTGGCCGATCGCGCGTTCGTAGGCCACGCGCACATGCTCGGGCTGCCCGGCCTGCCCGAAGAAGTCCCTCAGGTAGGGCCCCAGCAGCGGATGGGCGGCAAGCGCCGCGCGCGGCAAGCCATGGAGCATCTCGTCGCGGCAGGCCGAAGGCAGCGGCACGTTGCAGTTCGTCGCGGCGTCGCGGATCAGGCCCTTGGGCTCGTGCGCCGGATCGGCCTGCATCGCTTCCATTTCCTCGAAGAAGCGGCGGCGCATCATCACGATGCCCTTGTCGCTCTGGCCGAGCTTTTCGCGGGTGCGGTCGGTGACCGTGCCCTGCCCCACCCAGACCACGAAGTCCTGGTTGGCCACGTGGCTCGTGATCCAGCGGCCGGTGGCCGGGTCCTTGATCGGGCCGTACCAGGACGGGATGCGCTCCTGCACGTAGGGCTCCTGCTCGGTCGGCACGCGGCTCAGCACCCACAGCACGCTCAGGGTGTTGTGGTCGTCGATGGGCACGCGCCACTCGAAGTGGTGGCCGAGGAAGAAGCCGTTGGGCCACAGCGTGACGCGGCCCGTGGTCCACATCACGTTGTCCTCGCTCTCGCCGCCGCGCAACCGCCTGTAGACGAAGCCGTGCTCGAACTCCTCGAACGCGAGCTTCAGGTGGGTTGGCACATAGGGGCCCTCGCCGCCCTGCAGGCGCGTGGTCCAGTTGTTGTGCGTCCATTCGAAATGCACCGGGTCGATGGAGTTTTCCTGGCACTGGAACCAGTTGCACGGTATCTCCGCGAACACGGCCTGCGCGAAACCGTTCTTGAAGTTGAACAGCTCCCAATCGGGCAGCAGCGGTGCGGGCTGCGGCCCCATGTAGGCCCAGAGCAGTCCGGCCTTTTCCTGAACGGGGTAGGCCTTGATCTTCGTGTTCCTGCGCATGCGCGCACCTGGGTCCAGCGTCTCCTCGAAGGGCTGGTGCACGCATTGGCCGCTCTGGTCGTACTGCCAGCCGTGATAGCTGCAGCGCAACCCGCATTGCTCGACAAAGCCGTAGGACATGTCGGCATTGCGATGCGGGCAGCGGCGGTCCACGAGCCCGTAGTTGCCGCCCAGGTCCTTGTAGAGCACCAGGTCCTCGCCCAGGATGCGCAGCGGCTTGACGGCCTCCTCGTCGAACTCGCTGGCTCCGGCAATCGGATGCCAGTAGCGGCGCAGGTAGTCGCCCATCGGCTTGCCCGGCCCGACCTCGGTCAGCAGGCGGTTTTTCTCTTCGCTCAGCATGTGCTTGTCTCCTTGTTCCAGCTCATTCGGCGCGAATGCCGAATTCCTTCACCAGCTTGCCGAAGCGCTGGTCGTCGTCCGCGATCTGCTGCGCCAGCACCGAGGGCGCGCCGCCGATCAGCTCGATGCCGAGCGCAGCCATGCGGGCCTGCACGTCGGGCATCTTCAGCACTTCGTTGAAGTGGCGGTTCAGGGCCTGCACCAGTTCCGCCGGCATGCCCTTGGGGCCCAGCAGGCCCATCCAGGCGCTGACATCCACGTCCTTGTAGCCAAGCTCGATCAGCGTGGGCACGCCGGGCATCAGCTTCGTGCGCTGGCGCTCTGCCACCGCCAGCGCAACGAGCTTGCCGCTGGCAATGTGGCCCGCCACTGCGCCGGGCGTGATCCAGCCGACGCCGACGTGTCCGCCGAGCGCATCGTTCACCACCGGCGCCACGCCGCGATAGGGCGCGTGGGCAATCTGCGTCCCGGCGTCCTTGTTGAAGAGCTCGCCCGCGATGTGCATCGGCGAGCCCGCACCCGGCGTGCCGTAGCTCAGCGCCTTGCCGGCCCTGGCGTCGGCCACCAGCTGTGCCACGTTCTTGATGCCGGTGGACGGCGCGGTCACCAGCAGCAGCGGGATGTTCCCGGTCTTCACGATCGGCGTGAAGTCCTTGACCACGTCGTGCGCCACGCCGGGCCCGGCCTTCAGCACATGCTGCGCGATCGGAAAGGTGCTGGGGGTGAACAGCAATGTGTAGCCGTCCGGCGCGGCCTTGGCGACCCAGGCGTTGCCGATCATGCCGCTGGCACCGGGCCGGTTGTCGACGAGCACCGGCTGCCCCACGCGCAGCGAGAGTTTCTCGGCATAGATGCGCGCGACCGCATCGGTGTCGCCGCCCGCGGGATAGGAAACGACGATGGTGATCGGCCTGGCCGGCCAGACCTGCGCCATGGCGCCGCCGGCGGCCAGCAGGGCGAGGCTCGATGCGGCGATGGCGGCGGCGGCATGGGCCGCTTCGCGACGGGTGAACTTCATGCTCTGTTTCCTTTTCAGTGGAACGACGGGTGGGGTCGATGCACTGTAGGAACACGCTGCCGAAGCCAGAAGATATAGTTTCACCAGGTGAACCTTTTTATGGAGTTCCGCATGTCAGACACCACCGGCGCCCGGAGCGTGAAATCGATCGATGCGTTGCGCCGCGGACTCGATGTGATGCTGGCCATCCAGCGCTCGTCGGCCGCCACGCTGTCGGAGCTGCATCGCCAGACCGGCTTCTCGAAGGCCACGCTGCTGCGCATCCTGAAGACACTGCAGCAGGCCGGATGGGCCGAGCGCAGCGAACTCGACAAGCGCTACGTGCCGGCCTCGGCCGCCGGTGAATCGGGCCCCGTGGTGCAATGGCGCGCAAGCCTGTCGGCGCTGGCGGCGCAGTCCCGCGCCACGCTGCAGCGCCTGGTGCCGTGGCCCATCGACCTGGGCGTGCGCGACGGCACGGCCATGCTGATCCTGGACACGGACCGGCCACGCAACGGCCTGGCGGTGAACTACCGGGCCCTGGGTTTCAGGCCGCCCATGCTGCTGTCGTCACTCGGGCGCTGCTACCTGTCGTTCTGCCCCGAAAACGAGCGGCGCGAGATTCTCGCGGCGCTGGCCCGCTCGCCGAGCGACACCGACCGCAGCGCGCGCCGCCCCGAGAATATCCGGCGCATGGTGACCCATGCCCGCGACCAGGGCTACGTGGTGCGCGACCCCACGTCCACGAGCATGGACTCACCCGACCGCTTCGGTGCGCTCTCGGTGCCGGTGCGCCTGGACACGCTCGTGGTGGGCTGCCTGAGTTGCGCCTGGCTGCCGGCCGTGAAAACCGAGCGCGAGATCGTCTCGGCGCACCTCGCCGATCTGCAGCAGGCGGCGCAGAACATCGAGCGCAAGCTGCGGCAGGTGGGCTTCGGGCCGGCGCCGGCTTGAAGAACCAGCTCGGAAAATCTGCCTAGAACTCCGCGTCGAGCTCGTCGATTTCCTCGGGCTCTTCCTTCGCGGCGGCCACCCACTCCTGCATGGCGGGCAGGTCCATCACGCGCTTGCAGTAGGCGGCGCAGACGCTGTCGAGCGGCACGTCGTAGCTCAGGAAGCGCGTGACCACCGGCGCATACATCGCATCGGCCATGCCCGGCTGCTTGCCGAACAGGAAGGGGCCGCCATAGGCCTTGAGGCATTCGCGCCAGATGGCGACGATGCGGTCGATGTCGGCCTGTGCGCGCGACCAGATCTTGAAGCCGCGGAACCGGGCCTTGATGTTCATCGGCAATGCGCCGCGCATGGAAGCGAAGCCCGAATGCATCTCGCCGCAGATGGCGCGGCAGTGCGCGCGGGCCTGGATGTCGGCGGGCAGCAGCCCGCCCTTGGGCTTGATCTCGTTCAGGTACTCGCCGATGGCCAGCGTGTCCCACACCTTGACGTTGCCGTGCTGCAGCGAGGGCACCAGCATCGACGAGGAGAGCAGCAGCATCTCGGCCTTCATGGCCGGGTCGTCGGGCGGAATGATCTTCTCGCTGAAGTCGAGCCCGGCCAGCCTGCACATCAGCCAGCCCCGCAGCGCCCAGGCGCCGTAGTTCTTGCTGCTGATCGTGAGAACGGGTTTGGCCATCGTGGATCTCCTTGACGGGCTGCCTCTGCCGGTTGGCTCCCATGGCCGTGCAAGGCCTGTGCCACCGCTTGGCCCGCAACTTGCCTGTACTACTTTCATGCTGTACCGGGCCTACCAGAACCAAGCCGACCTGCTTTCGCCCTCCCGGCTCGCGGCCCAGTACCTCGGCCGGGCCCTCTGGAAGGAAGGCACCGAACGCACCATATTGCGGCGCATGGCCGCGCAGTTCGAAGTGTTCTCGCGCATGCGGCTGACCCATTCGCGCCCCGACTACGGCATTGCCAGCGTGCCGGTCGATGGCGTGGAAACCGCGGTGCACGAAGAGAAAACGCTGGTCTCGCCCTTCGGCACGCTGCTGCATTTCCGCAAGGAGACGCAGTCCGTGCACCCGCCCGTGCTGCTGGTCGCACCACTGTCGGGCCATTTCGCGACGCTGCTGCGCGAAACCGTGCGCACCCTGCTGCGCGACCACGACGTGTACCTGACCGACTGGCACAACGCGCGCGACGTGCCGCTGTGGCATGGCGGCTTCAGCCTGGACGACTACACGCTGCAGCTCATCCGGTTTCTCGAAGCCGTCGGTCCCGGCGTGCACATGGTCGCGGTCTGCCAGCCCTGCGTGTCCGCGCTGGCGGCCACGGCGCTGATGGCCGAGGACGACAACCCCGCCACGCCGCGCAGCCTTACGCTGATGGCCGGCCCGGTCGATTGCCGCATCAACCCCACGGGGGTGAACGAGCTCGCCAACAGCAAGCCGATCGAGTGGTTCCGCCGCAACCTCATCAGCCATGTGCCGTGGCCGCATGCCGGCATGATGCGGCGCGTGTACCCGGGCTTCCTGCAGCTCTCGGCCTTCCTGAGCATGAACCCCGAGCGCCACAAGAAGCAGTTCCAGGACATGGTCCGCCATCTGGTCGAGGGCGACGTCGAGAAGGCCCGCACCATCGGCACCTTCTACGACGAGTACCTGGCGGTAAACGACCTGCCGGCCGAGTTCTACCTGGAGACCGTGGAGCGCGTGTTCCAGACCTACGACCTGCCGCGCGGCGCGCTCACCGTGGGCGACCGCACGGTGAACCCCGCCGCCATCCGCCGCACCGCGCTGCTCACGGTGGAAGGCGAGCGCGACGACATCTGCTCGGTCGGCCAGACGGTGGCGGCGCAAGACCTCTGCACCGGCATCCGGCCCTACCTCAAGGCGCATCACCTGCAGGCCGGCGTGGGCCACTACGGCGTCTTCAGTGGCAGCAAGTGGAACGCGCAGATCTACCCGCGCGTGCGCGAGACCATCCACGCCGCGGCCGAGCTGTACTGAGCCTCCGGTCGGACGCCCGGCTTCAGCGCCGGCTGCGCCGCTCCTTCGAGGCCACGCGCCGCACCGTCGCTTCGCCGGCCTGCGGCAGCCGCTCGCGCAGGAACGCAATCAGTTCCTGCGCCGCCACGTTGCGCATCGGGCCCGGCAGGTAGGCCAGCACCACGCGCCGCTCGACGCGCGGCTTGAGCAGCGGCAGCACCACCAGTTCGGGGTCGCGCAGCAGCGCGGTGTAGAGCCGCGGCATCAATCCCAGCGCCTGGCCGCTGCGCACCAGCGCATAGAGCGTTTCGGAATAGCTCACGCGGTAGGGCTCGGGGCCTTGCTCGAACTGCGCGCGCGCCGGGTTGCCGAGCGCCGGCATGCTGCCGCTCTCGAACAGCACCAGCCGCTCCTTGCCGATGGCTTCCCAGCTCGCGTCTCCGGCCGCCGCCAGCGCGTGGCCGCGGCGCACCACCAGCACCAGCGGGTCGCGGAACAGCGCGACGCAGGCCAGCCCGCCCGGCGGCTCGGTGATGGCGGCCACCGCCATGTCGAGCTGGCCGCTGCGCAGTTCGGCCAGCAGGTCGGTCGAAGGCGCATCGCGCCAGGCGATCTCGACCTCGCGCTGCCCGGCTTGCAGAAACTCGCTGGCCGCGGCCGTCACGCGCGCGCTGGCCGACGGGATCACGCCCACGCGCACGAAGGCCCGCCCGCGCTGCACGGTGCTTTCGATGTCGCGCAGCGCCACCTCGAAGGTGTTGACCAGGAAATCGGTGCGCGCCAGCACCTCGGCGCCCACCGGCGTGAGTTCGAGGCGGTGGGTCGAACGGGTCAGCAGTTCGGCGCCGAGCAGTTTCTCCATCTGCTTGATCGCGTTGCTCAGCGCCGGCTGGGTAATGGCCAGCCGGCGCGCGGCACGGCCGAAGTGCCCTTCTTCCACCAGCACCGAGAAGAACTGAAGCTGGCGCAGGGTAAGCGCCCGGAGCGGCAAGGAGGCCATGGCATCCTGGTTATCGATTCAATGAATCAAATTATAGAAATTCAAAATTTTTCTTATGGGGCGCCCTTGCCTAGACTGGCCGGCATGACCAGCCCCGCCACGCCACCCCTCACTCTGGAATCCATGCTGCATGCGATTCCCAAGGTGGAGCTGCACTGCCACCTGTTCGGCACGGTGCGCCACGAAACCTTCAAGCAGCTCAACCATCGCGCCGGGTCGCCGCTCGCGGCCGAGGAGATCGAAGGCTTCTATACGCGCGGAGAAAAACCGGTGGGCGTGCTGCGTGTGCTGCGCGCGCTCGACGCGCAGCTGGTGCGCAGCCCCGGCGATCTTTATCAGCTGACGCGCGAATACCTCGAGGACGCGGCGGCCCACAACGTGCGCTACGCCGAATTCTTCTGGAACCCCACCGGCACGGTGCACGGCTCCGGCATCGCCTATCCGATGGCGCAGGGCGCGATCGTCCGCGCGATCCATGACGCGCAGCAGGAGTTCGGCATCGCCGGCCGGCTCATCGCCGCGATCGACCGCGAGGCCAGCCCCGAGGCCGCCGTGGAGATGGTGGAGTGGGTCAAGGCGCACCGCTGCGACGAGGTGATCGGCATCGGCATCGACTACCGCGAGGTCGACCGGCCGCCCGAGCTGTTCGCGCGCGCCTACGCCGAGGCGCGGCGCGCGGGACTCAAGGCCACCGCGCATGCGGGCGAGTTCGGCATGCCGTGGACCAACGTGCGCACCGCGCTCGACATGCTGCAGGTGGACCGCATCGACCACGGCTACACGGTGGTCGACCAGCCCGGTTTCGCGCGCCAGTGCGCCGAACGCGGCGTGATCTTCACCGTGGTGCCCACCAACTCCTACTACCTGCGCACGCTGCCTCCGGAGCGCTGGGCGCTCGACCATCCCATTCGCCGCATGCCCGGCCTGGGCCTGCGCATCCATCCCAACACCGACGACCCGACGCTGCACAAGGTCACGCCCACCCAGGCCTGGCTGATGATGGCGCGCGACTTCGGTTTCGGGCTGGACGACCTGCGCGGCTTCATGCACAACGGGCTCGACGGCGCGTGGATCGACGACACCCAGCGCCGCGCCTGGCGCACGCAATGGAACCGCGAGTTCGACGCGCTGCGCGCCGGCCTTGCGCAAGAGCAGCATCCCGCCCACCCGCAATGACCCACGCCATGAACAACCCTCGCCGCCTTCTTCTTGCCGCCGCCCTCTGCTCGATGCTGCCGATTGCGGCACTCGCGCAGGGCGCCTGGCCCGCCGCCAGGCCGATCACGCTGATCGTTCCCTACACCGCGGGCGGCAGCGTGGACGTCAACGCCCGCCTCGTCGCCACGCGGCTGGGCGAGCGGCTGAAGCAGTCGGTCGTCATCGAGAACGTGAGCGGCGCGGGCGGCGCCATCGGCGTGGCCAAGGCCGTGAACGCGGCGCCCGACGGCTACACGCTGGTGGTCGGGCCCGACAGCGCGATCGCCATCGGGCGGCTGGTCAACCCATCGGCCTTCAAGTTCGATCCGCTCAAGGACCTGGCGCCGGTCGGCATGCTCAACACCGCGCCGATGGTGCTGGTGGCGCGGCCCGGCCTGGAGGCGCAGACCTATGCCGACTTCGTGAAGCTCGCCAAGGCCAAGCCCGGCGCCTACAACTACGCCACCTCGGGCGTGGGCACGGTGCTGCAGCTGGCGATGGAACTGCTCAAGCAGCGCAGCGGCATCTTCGTGACCCACGTGCCCTACCGCGGCGGCGCGCAAATTGCCACCGACGTGATCGGCAACCAGGTCGACCTGGCGATGCTGGTCAGCACCAGCGCCATTCCGCACGTGAACGGCAACCGCCTGAAGGCCCTCGGCATCACCGGCAGCCAGCGCCTTGCCGCGCTGCCCAATGTGCCCACCTTCAACGAGATGCCGGGCCTGAAGGGCTACGACATGGTGAGCTGGACCGGCATCTTCGCCCCCGCCCGGACCCCGCCGGCCGTCGTGGCCCGCCTCAACCAGGAACTGAACGCCGTGCTCGCCGAGGAGCAGGTGCGAGCCAAGCTCAACGAGCAGGGCGCCCTGCCCGGCAACGGCACGCCCGAGCAGTTCGGCCAGTTCGTCCAGGCCGAATACGGCCGCAATCAGAAGATCGTGCAGTCGGCCAACATCAAGGAATAAACCCGGCCAGAGCTGGGCGCGGCCGGCTACTGCTCTTCAGGCCAGTCGCGGATGTAGGCTTTCAGCATCTTGTTCTCGAAGTTCTGGCTGTCCACCACCGCCTTGGCCACGTCGTAGAAGCTGATCACGCCCATCAGCATGCGCTTGTCCATCACGGGCATGTAGCGCGCATGGCGCTCCAGCATGATGCGGCGGATTTCGTCGAGGTCGGTTTCGAGCGTGCAGGTCACGGGCGCATCGTCCATGGCCTTGCGCACCAGCGTGCCGCCCACCTGGCCGCCGTTGTCGACGATGGCCAGGATCACTTCCCTGAAGGTGAGCATGCCGACCAGGTCGCCGTGTTCCATGACGACCAGAGAGCCAATGTCCTTTTCCGCCATGGTCTTGACGGCTTCGGCCAGCAGGTCGTCAGGCGTGATGGTGAAGAGCGTGTTGCCCTTGACGCGAAGGATGTCGCTGACTTTCATCGTGTGCTCCTCTCGGAAATCGTTCTCGGCGGCGATGCCGATTTGAATATAGCCCACAATCGGCGCCGACTCCCACGCCCATGTTGCGCGCGCATGATTAGCAGACGTAACGGGGCATTGCGAACGAACCCAGAAAGGCTCCCATGCCCGGCTATTCCGACCCCGGCTTCGACACCCTGGCGCTGCATGCCGGCGCCGCGCCCGACCCCGCCACCGGCGCGCGGGCGGTGCCGATCCACCTCACCACCTCCTTCGTCTTCGAGTCGAGCGACCATGCGGCAGCGCTCTTCAACCTGGAGCGCGCGGGCCATGTCTACTCGCGCATCAGCAATCCGACCAACGCGGTGCTCGAACAGCGCGTCTCGGCGCTCGAAGGCGGCATCGGCGCCATTGCCACGGCCAGCGGCCAGGCCGCGCTGCACCTGTCGATCGCCACGCTCATGGGCGCAGGCTCCCACATCGTGGCGAGCACCGCGCTCTACGGCGGCTCGCAGAACCTGCTGCACTACACGATGCGGCGCTTCGGCATCGAGACCACCTTCGTGAAGCCCGGCGACCTGGACGGCTGGCGCGCCGCGATCCGGCCCGAAACCAAGCTCCTGTTCGGCGAAACCGTGGGCAACCCGGGCCTGGACGTGCTCGATATCCCGGCCGTGAGCGACATCGCCCACGAAGCCGGCGTGCCGCTGCTGGTCGACTCCACTCTCACCTCGCCCTACCTGATCAAGCCCTTCGACTGGGGTGCCGACCTGGTCTACCACTCGGCCACCAAGTTCCTGTCGGGCCATGGCACGGTGATTGGCGGGGTGGTGGTCGACGGCGGCAGCTTCGACTGGGAGAAATCGGGCAAATTCGCCGAACTGACCCAGGCCTATGACGGCTTTCACAACATGGTCTTCAGCGAGGAAAGCACGGTCGGTGCGTTCCTGCTGCGCGCCCGGCGCGAAGGGCTGCGCGATTTCGGCGCCTCGATGAGCCCGCACACGGCCTGGCTGATCCTGCAGGGCATCGAGACGCTGCCGCTGCGCATGGAGCGCCACATCGACAACACGCAGAAGGTGGTCGAGTTCCTCGCGAGCCACCCCTTCGTGTCGCGCGTGGGCCATCCGCTGATCGAATCGCATCCGAGCCACGCGCTGGCGCAGAAGCTGTTGCGCCACGGCGCACGCGGCGCCGGCGCGGTGTTCAGCTTCGACATCAAGGGCAGCCGCGCGCAGGGCAAGGCTTTCATCGAGGCGCTCAAGCTCTTCAGCCACCTGGCGAACGTGGGCGACTGCCGCAGCCTGGTGATCCATCCGGCCAGCACCACGCACTTCCGCATGACCGACGAGGCGCTGGCGGGGGCCGGAATTTCCCAAGGGACGATCCGTCTCTCGATCGGACTCGAGGACCCGGCCGATTTGATCGACGACCTGAAGCGTGCGCTCAAGGCTGCGGAAAAGGCGGGGGCCTAGGATGGAAGCCTGCTTTTCCTTGCGTCGTGCTGTCCGTCATTCAGGGCGCGCTCCCGCCGACGGGGGACATTCGCGGAGGGGAGTACCCGGTGGCCTGTGCACACGCCCCGAACAACAGCACCTAAAACAAACCATCCGGTGGAGCAACTGACATGAACTACACCGTCAACGGCCACGCCACCTACTGCTACACCGGCGGCAAGGCTTTCGATGCGAACAAGCCGACCGTGGTGTTCATCCACGGCGTGCTCAACGACCACAGCGTGTGGATCCTGCAAAGCCGCTGGTTCGCCAACCACGGCTGGAACGTGCTGGCCCTCGACCTGCCCGGCCACTGCAGGAGCGAAGGCCCGCCGCCCGCCAGCGTGGAAGACGCGGCGCAGTTCGTCATCGCGCTGCTCGACGCGGCCGGCGTGCAGAAGGCCGCGCTCGTGGGCCACAGCTTCGGTTCGCTGATCGCGCTCGAAGCCGCCTCGCGCGTGCCCGAACGGGTCACTCATCTGGCGTTGGTGGGCACCGCCTACCCGATGACCGTGTCGCCCGCGCTGCTCGACGGCGCGCTCAACGAGCCGCAGCGCGCCATCGCCATGGTCAACACCTTCTCGCATTCGCTGCTCGCGCCGCCGCCCTCCTCGCTCGGCCCCGGCACCTGGCTCTACGGCAGCTCGCGCGCGCTGATGCGGCGCGTGCTCGCGAGCAACCGCGACGCCAATGTGTTCCACATCGGCTTCAAGGCCTGCAACGACTACGCGAACGGCGAAAAGGCCATCGAAGCGGTGCAATGCCCCGTGCTGTTCCTGCTCGGCGATGCCGACCAGATGACGCCGCCGCGCGCCACCAGGGCGCTGGTCGGCAAGGCCAGGCAGGGCAAGGTGGTGACCGTGCATGCGGGCCATTCGCTGATGAGCGAGGCGCCCGACGAAGTGCTGTTCGCGCTGCGCGACTTCGTCGGCGCGCCCGCCTGAAGAGCCGCCTTTATTCCGCCGCGATGCCGGCGCGGTGGGCCAGTGCGCGGTAGCGGGAAATCTCGCCCTCCATCTGGCTGCGGAACGCCGCCGCGCCGATGACGACGGGCTCCATGCCCTGCGCGCGCAACTGCGCCTGCAGGGCCGCGCTGCCCATGGTGGCCGCGACGGCGCGCGCCAGCTTGTCGACCACCGGTGCCGGCGTGCGCGCCGGCGCGGCAAAGCCGTACCAGGCGTCGAAGGTGGCATCGGGCAGCCCCTGTTCGGCCAGGGTGCGCACCTCGGGCAGCATGCTCGAGCGCGCCGCGCCCACGATGCCCAGGGCGCGCAGCTTGCCCGAGCGCACATGCGGCGCCACGGCCGCCACGGTGTCGATGCCGACTTCGATCTCGCCGCCGATCACCGCCATCGAACCCTGGCTGCTGCCCTTGTACGGAATGTCCTGCAGCTGGATGCCCGCGGCCAGCGCGAGCAGCGCGCCCGCCAGGTGCGGCCCCGAGCCGGAACCGAAGGTGGCGTAGCGGATGCTCTTCGGCTTGGCCTTGGCGGCAGCAATGAGCTCGGGCAGCGAGCGCCATGGCGTGCCGGCGCCCACCACCAGCACCAGCGGCGTGCGCGCGACGATGGCAATGGGCGCGAGGTCGCGCACCGGGTCGTAGGGCAGCCTGGCGCGCAACGCGGGGTTCACGCTGTAGCTGGTGGAGCCCGAGAGCAGCAGCGTGTAGCCGTCGGGCGCGGCCTTGGCGACGGCCTCCGTGCCGATGATGGTGGCGGCGCCGGGCTTGTTGTCGATGACCACGGGCTGGCCGAGCCGCTCCGACAGACCCTGGCCCATCGCGCGCGCGACGATGTCGGTGCCGCCGCCCGGCGGAAAGGGCACGACCAGCTTCACGGGCCTGCCGGGCCATTTTTCCTGCGCGAGTGCGGGCGCGTGGAAGGCGACAAGCGCCGAAGCGCAGACCAGCAGGCCACGGAGCCGATGGAAGAGAGCAGTTTTCATGGGTTCGTCCAGGAAGAGAAATCAGGCAGCAGCGGCGTGCGTTGCTTTACCGGTGGCCCACGGCGCGAGCCCCGGCTCGCCGAGGTCCCAGTAGAGGCCGGCCATGATCTGCAGGCCCTCGCGTGCCAGCGGCGCGAGCAGGTGCTCGTTGGGCGCGTGCTGCGCACAGGCCGGGTACGAATGCGGCACCCACAGCGTGGGCAGGCCCAGCAGATCGGCGAACACGTCGTTGGGCAGCGAGCCCGCGAGGTTCGGCAGCAGGTCGACGCGCTGGCCGCTGCTCTCTTCGACGGAGCGCCGGGCCCAGTCGACCCAGGGGTTCTCCACGTCGAGCCGCGTCGCCGCGCCTTCCAGCGTGACCTTCACTTCCACGTCGCCGAAACCGTGCGCGTCGAGGTGGGCGCGCACGATGCCCGCCAGTTCGCGCCACGGCGTTCCGACCACGAAGCGCAGCTGGCAATGCGCCACCGCCTCGGACGGAATCGCATTGACGGGCCGCTGCGGCGAACCGGCGCCGAGCGCGAGCACCTCGATGGTGTTCCAGGCCACCAGCCGCTCGGCCGGACTCAGGCCGGGCTCGCCCCAGCCTTCGTCGAGCGCGGGATCGTCGGCGCCACCGCCGATCGCGATGCCGGCCAGCGCCTCGCGCACGCCCTGCGGAATTCCAGGCGGCCGCAAGGCCTCGACCAGGATGCGCCCGCGCGCATCCACCAGCGAGGCCACCGCATGGCTCAGCACGGTGCCCGGATTGGCGAGCACGCCGCCCCAGTTGCCCGAGTGGTAGCCCCGCGCCCTGGCGCGCAGCCGCAGGCTGAAGTTGACGGCGCCGCGCGAACCCAGGAAAAGCGTGGGCCGCGCGGCGCTCACGCGCGGCCCGTCGCTGGCGATGAACAGGTCCGCGCGCAGCCGGTCGCGCTGCTGCTCGCACACCGCGTGCAGGCCCGGCGACGCGGCCTCTTCGCCGGTCTCGATGAGCCAGGTGATGTTGTAGCCCAGGCGCCCGCTGCGCGCGCGCAGCGCGGCGGCCAGCCCGCCGAGCGCAATGCTGTGCTGGCCCTTGTTGTCGGCCGTGCCGCGCCCGTACCAGCGGTCGCCGCGCACGGTGAGCGCCCAGGGGCCAAGGCCTTCATCCCAGTGCGCCTCCTGCCCGCTCACCACGTCGCCGTGGCCATAGCTCAGCACGGTGGGCAATGCAGGGGCTTCGATGCGCCGCGCGATCAGGAAGGGCCCGCCGCCGGCCACGGGGTTCTCGACGATCTCGCATTCGAAACCGAGCGCGGCCAGTGGCGGCACCAGCTCGTCGCGCAGGTAGGCCCCGAGCGCGGGCGTGGCGGCGCCGGTGTCGCTCTCGGTGCGAAAGGCGACGCGCCGCTGCAGGTCGGCAAAGAAGCCGCCGTCGTCGAAATAGGCGGCGGCCGCGGCGAGGCTGTCGGTACGTTGCATGAGGGGATTTCCTGTTTGCGTGGGATGCAGCAAGTACAAGGCCTGCAGGGCAATGCTTCCAGCACCGATTTCGCAAGCTACCATTGCCTTGAAGGCAACGCTTCAATCGCCATGGCACCACCGCTCCTCAGCATTCCGATGCGCCATTTCCTCGAAGTGGCGCGCAGCGGCTCGGTCAGCCAGGCCGCGGCGCGGCTGTTCGTGGCCTCGTCGGCGGTCAGCCGCCAGATCGCCAAGCTCGAGGACAGCCTGGGCACGCCGCTGTTCGAGCGCCACGCCAGGGGCATGGCGCTCACCGCGGCGGGCGAGCGGCTCGCGGCGCACCTGCGCAATGCGCAGCTCGACATCGAGCAGGTCATCGAGCAGGTGCGCGACCTCGGCGGCCGCAGCGCGCACCGCATCCGCATGGCTTGCACCGAGGGGTTCGCGGCGCACTTCATGCCGCAGGTCATGCGCAGCTTCGAGTCGGCGCATCCGGGCACGCAGCTCGAGCTCCACGTGGGCTCGCCCGATGGCGTGAGCGCGCTGCTCGCGCGCGGCGAAGCCGACATCGCGCTCAAGTACGTGGTGGCGCCGGAGCCCGGCCTGAAGATCGAGCACTCGGCCAATGCGCCGGTGTTCGCGGTGCTGCGCCCCGACCATCCGCTGGCGCGGCAGCGCGTGGTTTCCGTGGCGGACGCGGTGCGCTATCCGCTGGCCGTGGGCGACAAGGGCGTGACCGCGCGGCAGCTGTTCGACCAGGCGTGCAGCCTGCAGGGGCTGCAGTACCGCGCGATCTTCGTCAGCAATTTTTCGTCGGTGCTGCTGCCGCTGTTGCGCACGCCGGACGTGATGCTGTCGGGACACCTCACGGTCACGCATCTCATCGATGCAGGCACGGTGGTGGCGCGCCCGTTCGCCGAGGCGCCGCTGCAGCAGCGGCAGCTTCAGGTGCTGGCGCTCGAAGGCCGCACGCTCACGCCGCTGGCGCAGGCGTTCGTGCAACACCTGGTGCATGCCATTGCCAGCGCAGGGCGGCGCAAGCTGGGCCGTGCGCGTTCGAGCGCCTGAGCCTCAGCGGCCCAGCGCGTTGATGTCGGCCGGATCGAGCAGCACCTTCGGCGCGCCGTGCCGCGCCACGGCCAGCATGGCGCGGCCCACTTTCTCGGTGGTCGTCACCTTGTCGGGCCAGAGCCGGTGGGCCAGCCCGAGCACGGGCTTGAGCACCATGATCGCGGCCTGGTAGAGCGGCGTCTTCGAACGCACGCCATGCAGCGGTTGGATCATGCCGGGGCGGAACATGTAGGCGGCCTTGAACGGCAGCCTGAGCAACGCGTTTTCGGTCGCACCCTTCACGCGCGCCCACATGCGGCTGCCGCGCTCGCTGCTGTCGGTGCCCGCACCCGTCACGTAGGTGAAGGTCATACCCGGGTTGAGCCGCGCGAGCACGATGGCGGCGGCCATCGTGAGGTCGTAGGTGATGCGCCTGTAGTCGGCCTCTTGCATGCCCACCGACGACACGCCGAGGCAGAAGAAGCAGGCATCGAAGGCCTGCAATTGCGGCTCGAAGCCGCTGTAGTCGGTCATGTTCTTGATGACCACGTCCTGCAGCTTCGGGTGCTGAACCCCGGTGGCATTGCGGCCGACCGCGACCACGCGCGCCACGTCGGGCGCAAGCAGGCATTCGCGCAGCACGCCCTGCCCCACCATGCCGGTGGCGCCGAAGATCAGGATGTTCATGGCGAGGGGCCCGGTCAGACCGCGAACTCGCCGGGACGCTTTTCGAGCACCGCCAGCAGCAGGTCGACATCGAGGCTGGAAGGCTGCGGCGCCTGCAGCGCGCCGAGCATGCGCGAGAGCGTCTCGGCATGCGGCAGCAGCGGGCCCAGGAAACGGGTGCCGTCGGCACCGGCGATCAGCAGCGTGGGAAAGGTCTCGACGTCGAAGGCGTCGGCAATCTCGGCGTGGTCCTCGATGTCGACCCAGGCGAAGCGGAACTGCGGATGCGCCCGCGCCACCTGTTCGAGCAGCGGCCGGTAGTCGCGGCAGGTGCCGCACCATTCGGCGCACAGGCATACGACCCACGGCGCATCGCTGGCCGGCTCGGCGGAAACGGGGGCGGCAGGAAGAGCGCTCAAGGTTGATGCGGTGCAGGTGTGAATACGAAGCCGGGGTGGTGCGGCCGGAAGGTCGTGGCTATTATGGACAAAGCGCCTCCGGCGTTCAGGAGACCCGCACGATGAACACCACGACTGCCCCGGAATCTGCTGTCGATCCGCGACGTTTCAAGAGTTTCGCGGAGTTCTACCCCTTCTACCTGAGCGAGCACGCCAACCGCACCTGCCGGCGCCTGCACTTCGCGGGCTCGACGATTTCGCTGCTGTGCCTGGTGGCGCTGGTCGTCACGCTCAACCCGCTCTGGCTGCTGGCCGGGCTGGTCGCGGGCTACGGCTTTGCCTGGGTCGGGCATTTCGGCTTCGAGAAGAACAAGCCGGCTTCGTTCAAGCGCCCGCTCTACAGCTTCATGGGCGACTGGGCGATGTACCGCGACATCTGGCTGGGCAAGGTCAAGATTTGACGACTATCAAATCAGGAGCACGTCGCCCAGACGCAGCGAGTGCAGCGGGCCTTTGCGCCACAGGTCCTCGAGCGGCTCCGCGCGCGGCATCAACAACTCCCTGAGCAGCGGCTCGATCGGCGTGGATGGATCGGCCAGCAGCACGTAGCGCGGATCTTCGTTCGCGGTCTCCTCGGCGAGCGGCGCAATCCAGTCCAGCGCCACCAGCGTTTCGAGCACCGGCACCACCTGCAGCGCATCGACCCGCATGCGCGTGACGAGTTCGGTGGCGCCCATGCCCTTGGCCGGCGTGGCGCGCGCCCGCGCCAGGTGCTGCAGCACCTCCATGGCCAACTGCAGCGGCCACCCGGCCCGCCCGCCCCGGCGCGCTACACCGGTCAGCAGGCTTGGCAGGTAGGCCGCGATGACCGCGCCCAACAGCACGATCACCCAGGCCACGTAGATCCACACCAGCAGGATCGGCACGGTGGCAAAGGCGCCGTAGAGCACCGAATAGGTCGGCACCAGGCTCAGGTAGTAGCCCAGCACGCGCTTGGCGATCTCGATGGCGGCCGCCACGAAGACGCCGCCGGCCCAGGCATGCGACCAGCGCACGTTGGTGTTGGGCACGTAGTGGTAGAGCGACGCCATGCCCGCTGCGAGCAGCACGAATTCGAAGGTGTCGAAGAACAGCTTGAGGATGCTTCCGCCCACCACGTCGCGCGACGCGGCAAACACGTACGAGGTGGTCGAGAGGCTCACCGCCAGGATCAGCGGCCCGAGCGTGATCGCGGCCCAGTAGATCAGCACGCGCTGCGCAAAGGGCCGGGGCGAGCGTACGCGCCAGATGTTGTTGAGCGTCTTG
This sequence comes from Variovorax beijingensis, assembly GCF_003951285.1. Classification (GTDB taxonomy): domain Bacteria; phylum Pseudomonadota; class Gammaproteobacteria; order Burkholderiales; family Burkholderiaceae_C; genus Variovorax; species Variovorax beijingensis. Next base: position 41,278 of record NZ_RXFQ01000001.1, read on the forward strand.
TCGATGGTGAGGATCAGCGCGATGGCGGTGATCAGCAGCACCACCAGGCCCGCGATGCCGAGGCCGCCGGCCTTGCTCGAGAACTGGTTCAGGTAGCCCAGCACCTGGCGCGCGATATCGTCGGGAATCAGGCTCTCGATGAGCCAGCGCTGCAGCCGCCCCTGCAGCTTGGCGAACATCGGGAACACGGTGAAGAGCGCCAGCGCCACCGTGAAGAACGGCACCATCGCAATGGTGGTGGTGAAGGTGAGGCTGCTGGCCGTCAGGCCGAGCCGGTCTTCGCGGAAACGCTCGCCCAGCACCGCCGCGGTGTTGCCCCACGGAAAGCGCGAAAGATCCCTCCAGAGCTGACGACGATTCATGGCCGGTATCATAAGAACCCGAACCCTTTCCCAGTCTTCGCGCACTTCGTGTCGCAGGTTCCGCGGTGTTCCGCCCATGAAAACCATCACACCGCCAGCTTCCTCTTCCGTTCGCGCCACACGCTGGCTTGCCGTGGGCAGCCTCGTCGGCCTGATCGTGCTGGGCCTGGCCTGGGAACTGTGGCTCGCGCCGCTGCGGCCGGGCGGCTCGCTGCTGGCGCTCAAGGTGCTGCCGCTGGTCATTCCGCTCGCGGGGCTCTACAAGAACCGCATGTACACCTACCGCTGGGTCAGCCTGATGGTCTGGCTCTATTTCACCGAGGGCGTGGTGCGCGCCTGGAGCGACACCAACGGCGTGGGCCAGGTGCTCGCGCTCATCGAGGTGCTGCTGTGCCTCATGCTCTTCGCGGCCTGCGCCTGGCATGTGCGGCTGCGGCTGCGCAACGCCAAGGCGGCCCGCCAACTGGAGGCTTCCACCCAATGACGCCAATGACGACTTCTTCTTCCGCTCCCCTGATCGATCAACTGCGTGCCATCGTCGGCGCGCAGCACGTGCTGAACGAGGGCGACCTCACGGCCTACGAACAGGACTGGCGCAAGCGCGCACGCGGCAAGTCGCTGGCCGTGGTGCGGCCCGCCAATGCGCAGCAGGTGGCCGACGTGGTCAAGGCCTGCGCCGCGGCCGGCACGGCCATCGTGCCGCAGGGCGGCAACACCGGCCTGGCCGTGGGCTCCATTCCCGACGACAGCGGCACGCAGGTGGTGCTGAGCCTGCAGCGGCTGAACGCCATCCGCACCATCGACGCCGCCAACCTCACCATGACGGTGGAGGCCGGCTGCATCCTGCAGACGCTGCAGGAGGCGGCGCAGAAGCAGGGCTTCCTGTTCCCGCTGAGCCTTGCGGCCGAGGGCAGCTGCACCATCGGCGGCAACCTTGCGACCAATGCCGGCGGCACCCAGGTGGTCCGCTACGGCAACACGCGCGAACTGTGCCTGGGCCTCGAAGTGGTCACGCCGCAGGGCGAGATCTGGGAAGGCACCAGCGGCCTGCGCAAGGACAACACCGGCTACGACCTGCGCGACCTGATGATCGGCAGCGAAGGCACGCTCGGCATCATCACCGCGGCCACCATGAAGCTCTACCCGCTGCCCGCCGCGCAGCTCACGGCCTGGGCCGCGGTGCCCTCGCTCGACCACGCGGTCACGCTGCTGGGCCTTGCGCACAGGCAGCTGGGCTCGGGCCTCACGGGCTTCGAGGTGATGGGCCGGTTTGCATTGAGCCTGGTCGACAAGCACATGCCGCAGCTGCGCGTGCCCTTCATCGGCGACGAAGCCGTGCCGTACTGTGTGCTGCTCGAGAACTCCGACAGCGAATCCGAAGACCATGCGCGCGCACGCTTCGAGGCGCTGCTCGAAACGGCTTTCGAAGACGGCTGCGTGACCGATGCGGTGGTGGCCGAGAACCTCGCGCAGGCGCACCAGCTCTGGCACATCCGCGAAAGCATTCCGCTCGCGCAGGCCGAAGAGGGCCTGAACATCAAGCACGACATCTCGATTCCGGTGTCGCGCATTCCGGCCTTCGTGGCGGACACCGACGCGCTGCTGGCGCGCGAGATTGCCGGCGTGCGGCTGGTGAACTTCGGCCACCTGGGCGACGGCAACCTGCACTACAACGTGCAGGCGCCCGAGAACATCGACACCAAGGCCTTCCTGAAGGACGAGGAAGAGCGCATCAACACGCTGGTGTACGACGCGGTCGAGAAGTTCGGCGGCTCGTTCTCGGCCGAGCATGGCGTGGGTTCGCTCAAGGTCGACAAGCTCGAGAAGCACAAGTCGCCGGTGGCGCTGGAGATGATGCGGGCGATCAAGCGCGGGCTCGATCCGAAGAACATCCTCAACCCGGGCCGCGTGATCCGGGTCTAGCCTCTAACCGGGAAAGTCCTCGCCGCGCAGCTCGATCGGCTGGCCGTGCGGCGTGCGGTCCGCGGCGCGGTCCCAGGCGCGGCGGTAGCGCGCGAGTTCGTCTTCGGAGCTGGCGCCCTTGCGCGCGACCAGGCTTTCGAGCGCGGCGAGCCAGTGGCGGTAGTAGGTGCCGCCGGTGTCGGGGTCGCCGGCGGCCTGTGCGGCCGCGATCTGTGCCGCAAGCACTTCGGCCCATTCAACCCAGGTGAACAGGCCGCGCTCGTGCAGCGCCAGCGTCATCGCAAAGGCCTGCGCCTCCCAGGGTGCATTGAACACCGGCCCGCCGGCATCGCGCGGCATGCCGGGGGCGAGCGCGAGTGGCGGTGCCATGCCGCTCTTCATGCGGCGGGCTCCAGGTAGCTTTCCCAGGCGTCGACCGACACCGCGAGGTTCTGGCGCGGCGCGCCTTCGCCCCAGAGCTCGGCCTCGTCGAAGACCACGGTGTAGAGCCACTGCGGCTGCTCGCCCAGGCCCTGCGCATGGGCATCGGCGAACACATGCGCGCCATGCACATGCTCGATCACGCCGTGCTTGCCCTGCACGTAGCCCGGCAGCCGCGTGTGGTGGTCGACGTTGCCGGTGCGCATGCGCACCGGCTGGCCGACGGCAAAGCGCGCCGGGCCTGGCTCGGCGCGCTGGACGGGCGAGCCCTTGGCCAGCACGGCGGAAACATTGGCCGCCTGCAGCACACGGGCGACCGGTGCCGCGGGATGGCGCATCTCGCCGGATGCGAGCTCGTCCGCAAAGACCTGGCCGCGCTGCAGCATCAGCTGCTCCAGTGCGCCAAGCCAGATCTGGTAGTAGCTCAGGTTTCCGTAGCCGGGCAGCGTCTCGCGCACGGCGCGGCTCGCATCGATGTTCCAGGAGCCGGTTGCGCCCATGGCAAGCGTGAGCGCCAGCGCGCGCGGCTCCCACGCGGCATGGAACAGCTCGCCCTCGGGCTCGGGCGTGACCGGGCCGAAACCGGGCTGGCCGCCAAGGTCGGCATGGGTGACATAGCTCATAGCGTGACCTCCGTGCTTTGCACTGCGGTATTCGCCTTGGGAGCGGCCCGGCGGCTCATGCGGCACTCCCTGGCGTTGCCGGTGCTTCCACCCGCCGCGTGCCGATCATCGAATCGCGCGTGACCAGCGCGGCAAGCTCTTCTTCGCTCATGCCTTCGGTGCCTTCCGGGCGCTGCGGTATGACGAGGTAGCGCACCTCGGCAGTCGAATCCCAGACGCGGATGCGCGTCGACTCGGGCAGCACCGTGCCGAAATCGGCCAGCACGCCGCGCGGGTCTTTCACGGCCCGCGAGCGGTACGGCGCGCTCTTGTACCAGGTGGGCGGCAGGCCGAGCACCGGCCAGGGGTAGCAGCTGCACAGGGTGCAGACGACCATGTGGTGCTGCTCGGCCGTGTTCTCCACCGCCACCATGTGCTCGCCTTGGCGGCCGGTGTAGCCCAGCGAGGCGATGGCGGCCGTGGCATCCTTCAGCAGCCAGTCGCGGAACGCCCGGTCGACCCAGGCCCGGGCCACCACGCGCGCGCCGTTGCGCGGGCCGATGCGGGTCTGGTAGGTGTCGATCAGCACGTCGAGTGCGGCCGGATCGATGTAGCCCTTCTGGGTGAGCACGCTCTCGAGCGCCCGCACGCGCAGGTCCATCTCGCCGAGTTCGCTGTGTTCGTGGGAGTGGTCATGGCCGGTCATCGGCCAATGCTAGCGCCGCCCCGTAAAATTCCCAACATGACCTCGCCCGCCCGCCCCGTCCGCTCCCAGTACGAAGATTTCATGCGCCATGTGGACACCCATGGCGTCCACAAGAGCGACCGCACCGGCACGGGCACCAAGAGCGTGTTCGGCCACCAGATGCGCTTCGACCTGAACGAAGGCTTTCCGCTGGTGACCACCAAGAAGGTGCACCTCAAGTCCATCATCCAGGAACTGCTGTGGTTCCTGACCGGCTCCAGCAACAACAACTGGCTCAAGGAGCGCGGCGTCACCATCTGGGACGAGTGGGCGCGCGAAGACGGCGACCTGGGCCCGGTCTACGGCGTGCAGTGGCGCAGCTGGCCCACGCCGGACGGCGGCCACATCGACCAGATCTCCGAAGTCATCAAGACCCTGAAGACCAACCCCGATTCGCGCCGCATCATCGTGAGCGCATGGAACGTGGCCGAGCTCTCGAAGATGGCGCTCATGCCCTGCCACGCCTTCTTCCAGTTCTACGTGGCGCCGCCGCAGACACCGGGCGAGCGCGGCAGGCTGAGCTGCCAGCTCTACCAGCGCAGCGCCGACATCTTCCTGGGCGTGCCCTTCAACATCGCGAGCTACGCACTGCTCACGCACATGGTGGCGCAGCAGTGCGAGCTCGACGTGGGCGACTTCATCTGGACCGGCGGCGACTGCCACATCTACAGCAACCACGCCGAGCAGGTGGCGCTGCAGCTCAGCCGCACGCCCTACCCATACCCCACGCTCCACATCAAGCGCAAGCCGGCCTCGATCTTCGACTACCAGTACGAAGACTTCGAGGTGCTCGACTACCGGCACCACGATCCCATCAAGGCACCCGTGGCGGTGTAGGCCCATGTCCGAGCTCGCCACGAAACCGCGCATCCACCTGATCTTCGCGCGCGCCGCCAACGGCGTGATCGGCGCCAAGGGCACCATTCCCTGGCACCTGCCCGAAGACATGGTGCACTTCAAGCAGCAGACGGCCGGTGCCCCCGTCGTCATGGGCCGCAAGACCTGGGATTCGCTGCCACCGCGTTTCCGCCCGCTGCCGGGCCGGCGGAACATCGTCGTGACGCGGCAGGACGACTGGAAGGCCGAAGGCGCATGGCGCGTGGGCAGCCTGCAGGAGGCGCTGTCGCTGTGCGAGGAATCGCAGGTGCCCGACGTGTGGGTCATCGGCGGCGCGCAGATCTATGCCGAAGCCGAGCCGCTCGCGCAGCAGGTGGTCGTGACCGAACTCGCGCACGACTACGAAGGCGATGCGCATGCGCCGGAACTCTCCCCCTCCGCCTGGCGCGAAACCAAGCGCGAATCGCATGTCTCGGCGAAGGAGGGCCTCAACTACAGCTTCGTGACCTACGAACGCATCGCGCCATCGAAGGCATGAACGCAGACGAGCCGCGCGCCATTGCCCCGCCGCTGCGGCGCCGCTTCCTGGTGGCTGGCGCCGCGCTGCTTTGCGGCCTGGCGCCCATGCACGCGCTGCGGGCGGCCGAGCGGCTCGATCCCGACGAGGAAGCGCTCTTCATTCCCGGCACCGCGCGCCCCACCGCCGATGGCCGGCTCGAAGTCGACATCCACGCCTGGGTCTACGAACCCGAGCGCCGCTGGGGCCTGAATGCCGCGTTCGCGCGCTACCTGGGCCTGAACCTGAAGAAGCTCTCGCCGGCGGCGCGGCTGCGCTTCAACCAGCGCACCGCGCTGTTCCACGCCGAGTCGGAAGAAGGCAAGGTGTTCGAACTCGACTTCGACGGCAGCGCCGCGCGCGTGGCCACGCCGCCTTCGGGCGCGGACGGCCGCATGAACATGCGCATCGCCATCGAGCCGCCCCGCATGCCGTCTTCGAGCGAGTGGCTGAAGTTCCATGCCGTGACCGGGCCCGGCGAACTGCTGCATCGCTTCAGGGGCGAGGCGCTGATCGTCCCCGCCCAGGGCCTGTCGATCATTTCGGACATCGACGACACCATCAAGCGCACGCAGGTGCGCGACCGGCGCGAGATGCTGCTGAACACGTTTGCGCGGCGCTTCGAGGCGGCACCCGGCATGGCGGCGTACTACCGCGCGCTGGCCAAGGCGCCGGACGCGCGCTTCCACTATCTTTCGGCCAGCCCGATGCAGCTGTACCCCGCGCTCGCCGATTTCCTTCGCGATGCAGACTTTCCCTTGGGCAGCGTGCACCTGCGCGAAAGCACGACCTGGCGCACGCTCATTCCCGGCGAGCAGGATTCGCGCACGCACAAGCTCGGCGTGATCGAGCGCCTGCTGGCCGACTTTCCACATCGCCGGTTCATGCTGGTGGGCGATTCGGGCGAGAGCGATCCCGAGATCTACGGGCAGGCCGCGCGCGCCCATCCCGGCCGCATCGACAGCATCGCGATACGCGACGTGACCGGCGAGGACAGCCGCGCCGAGCGCTATGCGGCCGCCTTCGAAGGCGTGGCGCCCGGCCTCTGGCAAATTCTTTCCCCCGAACAGGCCCCGGCACCGAGCCAGTTGGCAAGGTGAGCGCCCGCCACCGAAACACTATCGGCACCTTCGTTTCCAGCGCCGGCGACAAAAGAACACTTAGGTACACACAGGAAAGTCGTGCGCATCGCAGGGATTAGGCAAGACTGTGATTTTTTCCGCAGAATGTTTGCTCCACCATCCCAGACAAGGAGACGGCCCATGTCCATGGAGTTTCTTCGAGTCATCGCCGAGCAGAAATTGCCATACGTCGTCCACACGCCAGCCGACATCGACAGGCTGCGCGTGCTGCGTGCGGCCGAGCTGGTGACCGCTTTCATTCCGCCGTCCAGCCACGCGCCGGACGATCGGGCGATACATCATCTCGCCCAGGTGGAATCGATCACCGCCAAGGGCAAGCTGGCGCTGAACAAGGCCACCTCGGCCTTCATCGAACTCTGAATTCCGTCGCAGCGCCCCCGAGCCCCGCGTTCCGCGCGGGGTGCGGCTAGCGCTTTCGCACGCCGGCCTCGAAGCCCAGCAGCTTCATTGCGGCCCCCGGACTCTTTGCAGCCTTTGCGTATGCGGCCCACGGATCGTTGCCGCGGTCGAGCCGCGCATGGATGTTCCGCAGGGTCCACTGCGCGCCGCTCGTGAGCGTGGGAACCTCCTGCCATTCCACCGGCACCGACACGCCCATTCCGGGGCGCGCCCGCACCGACCAAGCGCAGATGGTGGTCGCGCCGAAGCCGTTGCGCAGGTAGTCAATGAAGATGCGGCCGACGCGGTTGCCCGGCCCGCTCTTGGCGACGAACATCTGCGGCAGGATGCGCGCCATGTGCCGCACGATGGCCTGCGAGAAATCCTTGATGGTGTCCCAGTCGTACTGCCGCCTGAGCGGCACCACCACGTGCAGCCCCTTGCCGCCGCTGGTCTTGCAGAACGGCGCCAGGCCCAGTTCGTCGAGCACCACGCGCATCAGCTCCGCTGCCTGCAGCACCACGGGCCAGCCGACGCCTTCGCCCGGGTCGAGGTCGAAGGTCATGCGGTCGGGCTTGCCGATGAGCGTCTTCACGCCGTTCCAGGCATGGAACTCGATGACGTTCATCTGCGCCGCGCTCAGCAGCCCGAGCGGGCCCGCCACCTCGATCAGCTCGGGGTGCTCCGGCCACAGCGCCGCATCGAGCTGCCGCACGCCGGCCATCTGCCCCAGCTCGAGATGCTTCTGGAAGAAGAGCTGCCCCTTGATGCCCTGCGGCGCGCGCACGAACGACACGGGCCGGCCCTTGAGGTGCGGCATCATCAGCGGCGCGACCAGGCCGTAGAAGCGCACCACCTCCACCTTGGTGATGCCCGTGGACGGATCGACCACGCGGTCGGCATGCGAAACCTTGAAGTTGGCGGGCATGGTGGCGGCGGGTTCGGGCTCAGGCGTGCGGCCGGCGCCCGCCTGGTGCACCGGCTTCTCGCGGAGGATGGCCCGGGCGGGCTTGTCTGAGCGCACGCTGTGGAACACCGGATGCCGCACATGGCCGTCCTTGGTCCATTCGGAAAACGTGACTTCGGCCAGCAGCACCGGCTTGACCCAGTGCGCGCGGCGGTCGTTTTCGGTCGGGTTCTTGAACGGCCGCCTGTCGATGCCGAGCGGCTTCAGCCTCTCGAGCATGTGGGCGAGCGTCCGGCCATTGAAGCCCGCGCCCACCGCGCCGGCGTACACCAGGTCGCCCTTGTCGTCGTGCACGCCGATCAGCAGCGCGCCGATGCCCACCCGCGAGCCCTTGGGATCGGTATAGCCGCCGATGACGAACTCCTGCCGCTGCGAGCACTTGAGCTTGATCCAGTCGGGCGAGCGGCGCGAGGCATAGGTGCTGTTCTTGCGCTTTCCGATCACGCCTTCGAGCCCGATCTTGCAGGCCGAGGCCACGATGTCCTCCGGCGGCGCATCGAAGATCTCGCTGAAGCGGATTCCGGGCGGCGCCTTGGCAAGCAGCGCCTGCAGCAGGCCGCGGCGCTCCATCAGCGGCACGCCGGTGAGATCGAAGCCGCCGTAGTACGGCAGGTCGAACAGGAAGTAGACGATGTCGCGCGTGTTGTCGCTGTCGAAGGCGTTCTGCAAGGCCTGGAAGTCCGTGCCGCCGGACTCGTTGAGCACCACGATCTCGCCATCGAGCCAGCCGGGCGCGAGCTTCATGCGCTCGATCGCGCGCACCAGGTGCGGCATGCGGCCGCTCCAGTCATGGCCGTTGCGCGTGAAGAGCTGCACGCCGCCTTTCGCATCGATGCGCGCGAGCAGGCGGTAGCCGTCGAACTTGATCTCGTACAGCCAGTTTTCGGGATCCGGCGGCGGGCCGTCGACCAGCGTGGCGAGCAGCGGCGAGAGCTTGGCGGGCGTGGCGGCTTTCACCGCATCGGCGGGCATGCCGCTGGCCGATGCCTTGCCGCGCTTTCTTGCCGGCGCGGCCGGCACCCCGGCGGGCGCCGAAACCGCCGCGGCGGGCATCGGCATCTGCGCCACGCTGTCCGGGAACTGGTCGACCACGCTGAATTCCGCGGCCGGGCGGGCGTACCCGTCATGCTCCTTGATCAGCAGCCACGCGTCCTGCTTGTCATCGGCCTTGCCGTGCATGCGCACCAGGGTCCACTTTCCGCGCAGCTTGTAGCCATGCAGCTCGAACTTCAGGCGCCCCGCCCTGTAGCCCTTGAGCGGATCGCCGATGGGCGTCCAGCTGCCCTTGTCCCAGATGATCACCTTGCCCGCGCCGTACTGCCGGGGCGGTATCTCGCCCTCGAACTGGTTGTAGGAGATCGGGTGGTCCTCCACATGCACGGCCATGCGCTTGTCGTGCGTGTCGTAGCTCGGGCCCTTGGGCACCGCCCAGCTCTTCATCGCGCCGTCGAGTTCGATGCGGAAGTCGTAGTGCAGCCGCGTGGCCCAGTGCTTCTGCACCACGAACTGCAGCACGCCGGGCGCCGATGCGCCGCCTTCCTCGGGCTCGGGCGTGACGCCGAAGTTGCGCTTTTCCTTGTAGCGCTTCAGGGGGTTTGCGCGCGCCATGGTGTGTCGGGCTCCGGGTCCAGCGGATGGCTTGCCGCGTAGCGTTCGAGCAGCAGGTAAAGCACCAGGCCGCCGATCAGCGGCAGCAGGTAGTAGAGCGCGCGATAGGCCAGCACGGCCCCCATCAGCGCGCCCTGGCGCACGGTGCCCGAGAGCAGCGCCAGGTAGACGGCCTCGAGCACGCCGAGCCCGGCCGGAATCGGCGTGATCACGCCGACGATGGAGGCGGCCAGCAGCACGCTCAGCGTGGTGGCATACGGCACCTGGCCGCCCAGCAGCAGGTACATCGCGCAGCCCATCAATGCCCAGTTGGCAGTGGAGAGCGTGAGCTGGACGACCGCAAGCTGCGCCGAGGGGAGCCTCACCCGCCGCCCCCTCACCTGCCACTGCCGCCCGCGCGAAAAGGCACAGGCCAACACGTACGCCGCCGCGAGAAGAATCATCAGCACGCCCAGCGCGCGCAACGCGTCCGCCCCGATGCTCGCCTGGCGCGGCGGCGTGATGACGCCAGCCGCGAACAGGCCGCCGGCCAGCAGCCCGTAGCCGAGCCAGTTGGTGGCCAGGCTCACGCCGACGATCTGCGCCACCACGGCTTCGTCGAGGCCGGCGCGCGCATAGAGCCGGGCACGCATCGCAATCCCGCCGACCAGCGAACCCAGGTTGAGATTGAAGGCGTAGCTCGTCACCGCAATGGCCCAGGTGCGCCAGCGCGGCACCCGGTGGCGCGTGTGCCGCCGGCCGACGAGGTCGAAGCATCCGTAGAGCGCATGGCTCGCGGTTGCGATGGCCCAGACCCCCAGCAGCAGCATCGCCGGATAGCGCTGCAGCGCCTCCCATGCACCCGCCCAGTCGACCTTGTGCGCATGCGACAGCAACAGGCCCAGCACCGCAAGCCCCAGCAGCGGCAGCAGCCATCGGCGGCAGCGGCGCCAGAGCGACGGCCTGCCGGCCGGCGGGTCCGCCGCCGAAAGCGTGGTCGCGTCGTGGTTCATGGCGGCACCAGGGTGGAAATCAGCGCCGGCAGGTCGAGCGGCTTGAGCAGATGGTGGTCGAACCCGGCCATCGCAATGCGCTCCTTGTCGCCGTGCTGGCCCCAGCCGGTCAGTGCGACCAGGATCAATCCGGCCAGCGCGGGATCGGCGCGCAGCCTCGTTGCGAGCTCGCAGCCGTCCATGCCCGGCATGCCGATGTCGAGGATCGCGAGCCCGGGCGGCGGACCCTCGGCCACCATGCGCAGCGCGGCATCTGCGCTGTAGGCCACGCGCGTCACGGCGCCCATCGAGCGCAGCAGCTCGCCCAGCGCATCGGCCGCATCCCTGTTGTCGTCGACGATCAGCACCGTGCCCGGCAACGAGGCCGGCCAGCCGCGAACGGCCGGTGCCGGCGACGCGGGCACGCCGGTCTCGACGCGGGCGAGCGGCAGGCGCACGCAGAACATCGCGCCCTGGCCGAGGCCCGCACTGGCCGCCTCGACGCTGCCGCCATGGAGCTCGACCAGGCTCTTCACCAGCGTGAGGCCGATGCCCAGGCCGCCCTGCGCCGCCTTGGAGGTACCGCTCACCTGCACGAACATCTCGAAGATCGACTTCAGCATGTCCGGCGCAATGCCGGTGCCGTTGTCCCAGACCTCGACCACGGCGTCGCGCCCTTCCTGGCGCAGCACGATGCGGATCTTCCCGCCGGGCGCGGTGTACTTCGCGGCGTTGTTGAGCAGGTTGGAGAACACCTGGGTCAGGCGAACGCCGTCGCCCCGCACAACGACCGGCTCGCTGCACAGCTGTGTGCTCAGCGCGTGCCCGGCGCCTTCGAGCAGCGGCCGGCTCAGTTCGATGGCGTCCTCGATCACCGCTTCGAGTGCCATCGCCTCCATGCGCAGCTCGATCTTGCCGCGCGTGATGCGCGAGACCTCCATCAGGTCGTTCACGAGCCGCACCATGTGGTCGATCTGCCGCCCCATGAGCTCGTAGTAGCGCCGGGCCTCCGCGGGCTCGTGCGGCTTTCGCATCAGGAGCGTGAGCGCGGTGCTCATCGGCGCGAGCGGGTTGCGCAGCTCGTGCGCCAGCGTTGCAAGGAACTCGGTCTTGCGCTGGTCCGATTCGCGCAGACCGTCGAGCAGCTCGCGCAGCTGGTACTGCCGGTTGCGCGCCCTGAGGGCCGCGCGGACCGTGCTGATCAGCGAGGCCACGCGCATCGGCCGCTCGATCACCGTGACGTTCGCGAACCGGTCCATGGCCTTGGCGATGACGGGCGAGTCCGCGCCCTGGCGGGCAAGAACGAGCACCGGCAGATCGGACCACGGAGGCTGCGAGCCCAGCGCTTCGGCCAGCGTGCCTGCGGCCGGATCGGCCAGCACTTCTTCCGCCAGCACGATGGCGCCGGCACCTTCCTCGAGCCCCCGCACGAGCTCGCACAGGCTGTCGCAGGTGCGGGCCGCAATCTGTGCGCGGGCCAGTACGGCGCTCGCCATGAGGGCGTCTCTGGAGGTTGCGGTCCGCAACAGGATGCGCTGCTCGACGGATGCGACGGGTGGGCTCACGATGCGTGCTGCACGCCGTCGGTGGGAATGGGGACGCCCGTCAGGATGCCCCTGAAATGACGCAGCGGCTCACCGACCTTGAGGCCTGTGGCGGTCATCGAGAAATCGCGGATGCTGCGCTCGTGCGCGCCGCCGCGCTTCTTCAGCACCGAGATCGCCTGGCGCACTTCGCCCGCGAGCTCGAAGTAGCGAAGCAGCACCACCGCATCCGCCAGGTAGCTCGCATCCACGGGCGTCTTCATCTGCATGCCGATGAGGCCATGCTGCGCGCCCACCAGCAGCGTGGCGACGCCGGCTTGCCCCAGATAGGAAAGCAGCTCGTGCAGCTGCACGATCAGGAAGCGCTCGTCGGGCATGGCGTTGAGGTAGCCGTTGAGGCTGTCGATCACCACCACCGCCGCACCGCCCTCCACCACCGCCAACCGGATCAGGTGCACGAACTCGCCCGGCGACAACTCGGCGGGGTCGACCTGCCGCACCTTGATGCGGCCGGATTCGATGTATGGCCCCAGGTCCATGCCCATGCTTTCGCAGCGCGTGCGCAGCGTGTGGATGCTCTCGTCGAAGATGAAGAGGGCCGCGCATTCGCCGCGCTGCGCAGCAGCCAGCGCGAACTGCACCGCCACCGTCGATTTCCCCGTGCCCGGCGCGCCGACGAACAGCGTGCTCGTGCCTCGCTCGAGGCCGCCGCCCAGCAGCGCGTCGAGCGCGTCCAGGCCGCTGGGAATGCGCGCCGGCGCCACCGCCGGCGCCGAGGGATGCTCGGAAGCGACCAGCCGCGGAAAGACGCGCAGGCCGCCGCGCTCGATGCGGTAGTCGTGGTAGCCGCCGCGGAACTGCCGGCCCCGGTATTTGCTGACGACCAGACGGCGCCGCGCGGCGCCGTAGTCGGAGCTGATCTGCTCGAGCCGGATCACCGCATGGGCAATGCTCTGCACCTGCAGGTCGTGCTTCATGGCGGTCATGTCGTCCAGCAGCAGCACCGTGCACTGGCGGCCGGCGAAGAACTGCTTGAGCGCGAGGATCTGCCGCCGGTAGCGCAGCGAGCTGCCGGCCAGCAGGGACAGCTCGGACAGCGAGTCGAACACCACGCGCGAAGGCTTGAGCACATCGACGTCCGAGAGGATCCGGAGGGTCGTCTCGCCGAGCTCGACCTCGGACGGATGGAACATCGTGTACTGCTCGTCGGGCTCGAGCGCGGCCTCCGACGGAAGCATCTCGCGCACTTCGATGCCGCTCAGGTCCCAGCCGTGGGAATGGGCCACGCCGCTGAGCTCCTGTGCTGTTTCCGACAGCGTGACATACAGCACCGACTCGCCGCGCTTCGCGCCTTCAATCAGGAATTGAAGCGCGATGGTGGTCTTGCCGGCGCCAGGCGTGCCTTCGACCAGGTAGAGGCGGTTGGACGTGAGCCCGCCGCCAAGAACATCGTCGAGGCCGGGAACACCGACTTTCATCAGGCCGTCCTGGGCGGACGGCAAGTCCGTACCGTCGAGCTTCATTTCTTCCTCCATCGTTGGACAGACAGTCCTTTCTGCCCTGTTCTGCTTGCGATCTGCTGGCGCAAGGATTTTTATCAAGAGGCGCGGCCCCAGGGTTGTAGGGCATCACCCTTCTTCGAGACAAGACAACGCCACTGCGCCGCGGCCGCCGCGCGCGGGTGCCGGCGGCGGTGTCGGCGGGAACGGCTCAGGACTTGTCGGGCGTCTTGCGTTCGGCATCGCCCGGGTCCTCGAGCTTCTTGTTGTCGACCTTCTTCATCAGCTCCTCGCCTTCGGTGTCCTTGCCATCGGTGGGCACGGATTCCTCCTGGGTGATCTCCGGTTCGTCGGGGGAGCGCTCGCGGCGCTTCGGCGATGGCTTGTTCATGGCGGGCAACCTCCTGAATGAACCTCGACAGTGGAGTGCCTGCGGCACGGGCGCGCTCAGGCAATGGCGGCAGCGGTCGTCAGCCAACGCCGACGACGTCCTGCACGCAGGGTTGCTTCATGGCCAGGCTGCGGATGGCCCGCGCGGACTTCGGGCGGCTGCCCTTCCCGGGCAGCAGCACGCCCTCGAACAATGCGGTCAGCCTCCGGTGCCGCCGGCCGCCCGTTCAGCCCTTGCCTTCAGGGAAGGCCAAGGTAGATCCGCAGATCGTCCTTCATGGTCCCCGCTGACGCGACCGCCATGCGCAGGCGGGCCTCGCTGACGCCGAAACACTTCGTCCAGTAGTCGACCTCTTTCAGGTCGGTGATGTCGATTCGCTCATCGTCCTGTGGGACGCGGATCTCCATGTCGTCCGGCATCGCGGGATCTCCAGGTGGGTTGGAGACGGAAGTTTCACTGGCCAGGAAAGCCGCCATGCCAGCCGGGTGCCATGGCTGATGCAGGACATGTTCTACATGCTGTCGCCTGCCGCCGTTTCGGGATGTTTCATGAACGCGCAAGCTGCCAGGCTGCCGATCATTCCCTGGCGCGGGGCTTGAGCAGATTTGCGAGCGCCTTCTGGTCTTCGGCCAGTTGGATGCGCATGAGCTGGAGCACGCGCAAGGCGAGGCCGGACAGCGGCTGTCCCGGCGGCAGCACCAGCACGCCCGCAAAGGAAACCTCCAGCGACAGCGGGCGGATGACCAGGCCGCGCTGCGCGTACTCGAGCGCGGTGACCGGGTTCACCACACCGATGCCCATGCCGCTCAGTGCCATCTCGCACACGCTCGCCGCGTAGGGGGTTTCGACCAGCACGCTCAGTCCCACGTTGCGCTCCGCCAGTGCTCGCTCGAGCCGCCGCCGCGATGCGTCCTCCGGATTGAGCGCGAGGAACGGCTCTTCCGCGAGCTGATGCGGCTGGATCGTCCTGGCCTTGGTCAGCCGGTGCTTCGCATGCATCACCACCACGCCGGGAAAGCGTGCGAATTCGGAATGCTCCAGTCCGGTGGTGGGCATCTCGTCGGCCATCAATCCGAAGTCGACCTGGCGCCCCAGCACGGCCTCGTGCACCTCGCGCGAACTGAGCACCTGCAGCGAGATCTGGGGACGGTCTTCGGAATCGCGGCGCTCGGACACCAGCCGCGACAGCACGCGGGGCACGAAGGTCAGGCCGAAGGCCGGATAGACCGCCATGCGCAGCGTGTTGACGCCGAAGCGCTTGAGGCTGCGCATGCGGTGCTCGATGCTGCTCAGGCCCACGAAGACGCGCTCGACCTCGGTCAGCAGGGCCTGCGCTTCGGGCGTCGGATGCAGGCGGCCGCGCAGCCGGCGGAACAGTGCGAATCCGGCCGCTTCCTCGAGCCTGCGCAGCGACTGGCTGATGGCGGGCTGCGTCACGCCCAGGAGCGCCGCCGCCTTGCTCGCCGAACCAACGGACATCACGGAGCGGAAGACCTCGATCTCTCGGAGCAACATATAACGACTGCTTATGGACGAAGAATTTGAGGCGTGATCCGGATTATCTCCTTCGTCCTAGAGTTGCTCACTTCAGCCACCCCCTCCTGGAGAAGCGACATGAAACTTCCAACCCTCCTCGCGGTGACCGCGCTGGTCCTGGCCCTGCCCGCGTCGGCACACGATTTTTCGGCTGACATCGGCAAGTTCAACACCATCGCGGCAACCCGCAAGCCCGACAGCGAGCAGGCCCTCGCCGCAAAGCTCGCGTTCGAGCGCGCGCAGGCCGAGATGGAGCAGTCGGACGTGAAGATGCTGCTGCGCATCCGCTCGATGACCAACGCGGGCCTGCGCGCGCTCGGCGAACAGCCGGCCCTGCTCACCAGCGAATACAAGCGCCTCGAGGCCGCGCTGGCCCATCCGAAGACGAACGACCCGGCCAAGCTCGCCGCGGCCAGGGAAAGCTTCGCCCGGCTGTCCGCGGAGATGAAGGTCTACACCGACCTCGAGAACATGGCCGTCGACCAGATGAAGCAGGCCCTGCGACTCATCGAATCCGCGCCGGCGCACTGACGCGGCCCACGCAAAGGCCCAAGCCCATCGTGAACGCTCCGATTCCCACTCTCGACACCTCCGCCGCAGGCGCATTCGCCAGCCTGGCACCACCCGTGTGGCGCGCCTCCACGGTCGTCTTCAATTCGCTCGACGACTTCGTCAATCGCCGCACCCGCCTGCCGGACGGCTTCAGCTACGGCACCACCGGCACCCCCACGCAGCGCGCCCTCGAAACGCGCATCGCCGAACTGGACGGCGCCGCGCACTGCGTGGTCTTCCCTTCGGGGCAGGCGGCCATCTGCGGTGCGCTGCTGGCGCTGCTCAAGAAGGGCGACCATCTTCTGATGACCGATGCTGCGTACGGCCTCGCCAAGGCCTTCGCGGTCGAACGGCTGCAGGCGCTCGGCGTCGAGGTGGAGTTCTACCCGCCGCGCATCGGCGCCGACATCGAGCGGCTCATCCGCCCCTGCACGCGCCTGATCTGGCTGGAGTCGCCCGGCACCGTGACGATGGAAGTCGAAGACGTGCCGGCCATCACCGCCGCAGCCCGCGCCCGCGGTGTGCTGACCGCGATCGACAACACCTGGGCGAGCCCGCTGGGCTTCGCAGCGCTGGCGCACGGCGTGGACCTGTGCATCCATGCCTGCACCAAATACATGGGCGGCCACTCGGACGTGCTGATGGGCAGCATCGCCACCAACGACGAGAAGCTGTACCGGTCGGTGCGCGGCCTGCAGTCGCTGATGGGGCTCGCCGTGAGCCCCGAGGACTGCTTCCTGGTGGCCCGCGGCCTCGACACGATGCAGGTGCGCATGGAACGCCAGGCCGCGAGCGCGCAATTGATCGCCGCAAGCCTCGCGGCGCATCCCCTGGTGCGCCGGATGCTCTTTCCCGCATTGCCCGGCGCACCGGACCATGGCCTGTGGGCGCGCGACTTCAGGCAGGCGGGATGCGTGATGTCGCTGCAGCTCGTGGAAGCGCCCTACGACGCCTACCGGGCGATGTTCCGCGAGCTCGAGCACTTCTCCATCGGCGCGAGCTGGGGCGGCGTACGCAGCATCGCCGCCTTCTATCCGGCGGAAGAGCTGGTCCGGCGCAGATTTTGCGACGTGCATGGTCCCGTCATTCGCCTGTCCATCGGCCTGCAGGACCCGCAAGCGCTGCTCGACGAACTGCTGGGCGCACTGGGCGCCTTCCAGAAGAGTTCCACCCTTTGATCTCCGGAGCCCCCCGATGCCTCTCATCCAGCCCATGATCCGCCCCTTCCTTGCCGCCGGCCTTGCGCTGTGCGCAGCCGCCGCCAGCGCGCAGCCGCTGGACGGCACGCTCAAGAAGATCAAGGACACCGGCACCCTCACGGTGGCCACGCGCGGCGCCTCGATTCCGTTCAACTACCTGGACGACAACAACAAGCAGGCAGGCTTCGCGTGGGAGATCTCGCAGCGCGTGGTCGAGCAGGTGAAGAAGGATCTCAAGCTCGCCAGGCTCGAGGTCAGGACGCTGGAAGTCACGCCGCAGACGCGCATCCCGCTGGTGGCCAACCAGACGGTCGACCTGGAGTGCAGCTCCACCACCAACAACGCCGAGCGGCAGAACCAGGTGTCGTTCTCGACCACCTTCTTCGTGGTTGGCGCACGCCTGCTGGTGCGCAAGAACTCGGGCATCAAGCACTGGTCCGATCTCGTGGGCAAGAACGTGGTCGTGAGCGCGGGCACCACGGCCGAGCGCATGCTGCGGCAGCTCAACGAGAAGAACAAGTGGGGCATCAACATCATCCTGGCCAAGGACATCAACGAGAACTTCCTGACCGTCGAGACCGGCCGGGCCGTGGCGGCCACACAGGACGACATCATTCTCTACAGCAACATCGCGCGCGCCCGCAAACCCGCCGACTGGGAAGTGGTCGGCGTGCCCCAGCAGAAAGAAGCCTACGGCTGCATGCTGCGCAAGGGCGACACGGCCTTCAAGAAGGTCGTCGACGGCGTGATCACCGGGATGATGCGCTCGGGCGAGTTCTCGGCGCTGTACGAGAAGTACTTCCTCAAGCCGATCGCCGTGAAGGGCAGCGTCACGATCGGCTTTCCGATGTCTTCCGACATGCAGGAACTCGTGCGCCACCCGAGCGACCAGCCCCTGTGAGCGGGCGCCCTCGCCCGCTGCACGACTGCGCCAAGACACTTTCCCCTGAACACCCCGCACGATGCACTACTCCTGGGATTGGCTGATCTTTCTCAAGCCCTCGGTCACGGGCGAGGGCCTGTACGGCCTGATGCTGCTGCGCGGCTTGCTGTGGACCGTGCTGCTGTCGCTGCTGGCCTGGACGCTGGCGCTGGGGATCGGCCTCGCCGCCGGCGTCGCAAGAACGCTGCCCGGCCGGACCGCGCGCTACCTGTCGACGGTGTACATCCACTGCTTCCGCAACACGCCGCTGCTGGTCCAGCTGTTCCTCTGGTACTTCGTGGTGCCGGAACTGCTGCCGGTCGACTGGGGCGATGCGCTCAAGCAGATGAACCCGACGGCGAACCAGTTCCTCACCGCGCTGGTGGCGCTCACGCTCTACACGGCAGCCAAGGCGGCCGAGCAGGTGCGCGCGGGCATCGAGTCGGTACCGCGCAGCCAGAAGCAGGCGGCCATGGCACTCGGCCTCGGAACCGCGGCAGCCTACCGGCACGTGATCCTGCCGCAGGCGCTGCGCATCGTCATTCCGCCACTGACCTCGGATTTCCTGAACGTGTTCAAGAACTCGGCCGTGGCGCTCACCATCGGGCTCATGGAACTGACGGGCCAGACGCGCCAGCTCAGTGAGTTCAGCGCCCATCCGTTCGAGGCCTTCATTGCCGCGACGCTCGTCTACATGGCGATCACCTATGGCGTGATCGTGCTGATGCGCCGCATCGAGCACCGGGCGCGCGTTCCGGGCCTGCTGGGAGCCGCCTGATGGGCTACGACTTCGACTGGGCGGCCCTGCAGCGCGCCTGGCCCTACCTGATGCAGGGCCTGCAGATGACGGCCTTCCTTGTCGCGGCCGCGATGGCGGCGGGCATCGGGCTCGGAACGCTGCTGGCCATCACGCGGATCTTCGCGCCGCGTCCGGTCGCGGCCCTCGTGGCCGGCTACGTGAACCTGTTCCGCTCGATTCCGCTGATCCTCACGATCCTGTGGATCTACTTCCTCATGCCCGTGGTGCTGCGGTCCGTGACCGGAGACCCCAACCTCTCGGTCGGCCCCATCTATGCGGCACTGGTGGCCTTCGTGCTCGCGGAGTCGGCCTACTACTGCGAGATCATCCGCGCCGGCATCGCCAGCGTGCGCGCAGGTCAGATGCAGGCGGCGCAGTCGCTCGGCATGACGCCATGGCAGGCGCTGCGGCACGTGATCCTGCCGCAGGCGTTTCGCAACATGACGCCGTCGCTGATCAACCAGACCATCGCGCTGCTCAAGGACACCTCGCTCGTCTACGTGATCAGCCTGAACGATTTTCTCGGCGCGGCAAGCAAGGTGGGCCAGCGCGACGGGCGCGTGGTCGAGGTCTACATCCTGGTCGCCGTCGTCTACCTGGTCCTGTGCACGGCGGGGGCGTGGTGGGTGACCTGGCTGCAGCGGCGCAAGACCGCATCGGCCGCCTGAGTCGGCGTCGGCGTCGGCTCCAGGCGATGCGGCAAGGGGAGCGAAACACGCGGCCCATGTCGCCGTCGGGTGCGCAGCTTGGCCAGTCGCAAGAAGGCCAGGCGCTCGGAAGGTCTGAGCCGGTCTAGAAGAGCCCGCGCTGTGAAGTCGTCAAGGCCATGAAGCTCTCTCCAATGGGTTGAAGGATGGCATCGGCAATAGGCTGGAGCTGCCTGGTGAGGTAGTGTTCGTAGTCGATGCGCGAATGGCGGGTTTCCAGCGGCTCCGGCCCGTTCCGCGTCATGACGTATTGGATCCAGCCGCCTTTCTGATACTGCTTGGGCCGACCGATGCGGCCGTTGTGCTCATCGGCGATCCGAGCGGCCCGGACCTGCGGCGGCACGTTGACCAGGTAGGCGTCGAGCCGATGGCGCAGGCGCTTTCGGTAGATGAGCAGGTCGTCCTTGGCACCCGCCAGCGTCGACCTCGCATAGTCGGTCACGAACTCCTTGTACGGCGCGCCCTGGAAGATGCGTGAAAGCAGGCCCTCCTGGAACTGCCGCGCGAGCGGGGTCCAGTCGCTGCGCGCCATCTCCAGGCCGCGGTACACCATCTCCTCCTTGCCCGCGGCATCGGCACTGAGGCCGGCGTAGCGTTTCTTGCTGCCGACCTCCGAGCCACGGATGGTGGGCATGAAGAACTTCCTGTAGTGGGTGTCGACCTCGATTTCGAGAAAGCTCTCCAGGCCCTGCTCCTCGCGCAGCGTGCGGGTCCACCAGCCGTTGATGTCGGCCGCCAGGCTGGCCGCGACGGCGTGCGCCTCCTCGTTGGTGTGGGTGCGCTTGAGCCAGATGAAGATGGAGTCGGTATCGCCATAGATGGCCTCGTAGCCCCGCTTCTCGACGAACTCGCGCGTGAGCTTCATCATCTCGTGCCCGCGAAGGGTGACGGCGGACACCAGCTCGGGATTGAAGAACCGGCACTCGGCCGCACCCAGCACGCCGGCGAAGGAGTTCATGAGCAGCTTCAGCGCTTGCGACAGCGGCTCGTTCTTCGCCCGCTTGGCCTCGTCCCGGGCGCGCCAGAGGGTGGTCACGATCTCTGGCAGGCAGTGCTTGCCGCGCGAAAAGACGGTCCCCTGTGGTCCCTTGACGAGCGTGGCCGGCTCTTCGCTGGCGTTCGAGCCCTCGACGAGGCCCACCGGATCGACCAGGAAGGTCCGGATGATCGAAGGGTAGAGGCTCTTGTAGTCCAGCACCACGACGGAGTCGTAGAACCCCGGTTTCGAGTCCATCACGTACCCGCCGGGATAGGCCTTGCTCGGGATCTCGCCCACATTCGGCGCCACATAGCCGAGGCGGTGCATCCGCGGCATGTAGTGGTGGCTGAACGCGGCAATGGAGCCGCCGAAGTGGTCGGCCTGCAGGCCCGTGGTCTGGGCCCGCTCCATCACGAACTGCAGCAGCTTCGCCTTGTCGAAGATGCGCAGGACCAGCTCGCAGTCCCGGATGTTGTAGAGCGCGAGCGCAGGCTTGTCTTGCTGGTAGCGCCGCTCGATCTCGGCCATCTTGTCGTATTCGTCGCCGATGGCCTTGCCTTCACCGAGCAGCGCCTGCGAGACGGTCTCGAGGCTGAAGGACGGGAAGCTCCACACCGCGGCCTTGAGTGCGTCGATGCCGTCGATGACGACCCGGCCCGGCACAGGCGCGAACAGGTAGCCCTGCTTGCCCGGATGGGTTCGCCATTCGATGGGGCGGCGCTCCCGCCCCAGGAGCAGCTGCACGCCGCAGTCGTTGGCTGTCTTCTGCAGTACGCGCAGGTCGAACTGGATGACATTCCAGCCGATGACCACGTCGGGGTCGTTCCGCTCGAACCAATCGTTGAGCTTCTCGAGCATGGCCTTGCGGGACGGGCAATAGACGAGCGAGAAAGCCGCGGGCTCACTCGGTTCAGCGGGCACGTCCGATGGCGGCTCGCCCAGCATGAAGACGACACGCTCCGGCGTGCCGTCCAGCGCAATGGAATAGAGCGCTTCGTCCTGGCTCGTCTCGATGTCCAGTGACACGACCTTCAGCACGGGCCGGTATTCGGGCGCCGGCTTGAGCTTGCAGTCGACGATGGTGGCGCGCTCTGTCCGCCCACCTTCCACCCGCACGCCGGCGGTGATGAAGCGTTCCATCAGGTAGCGGTCGTGCGGGCGCACGTCGGCCTCGAGCAGGGGAATGTCCTGTGCCTGGAGGTCGCGTGCCAACCGACCGAGCTGGCGGAAGTGCGTCGCGTAGACACCGAGGACAGCTTCCTGGTGGAAGGTCTTGAGTTCGAGCTCACGCAGCTGCACGCCCGGCATGGCCGCAAGGTGGGCTTCGACCGCCGCCCGGTGCCGGGCGGCAACGAACGCGACGCTGCTCCGGGAAGTCAGGACCACTTTCCTCGGCCCCGCATCGGTCGCCAGCCAGTACTCGATCTCCGTGCCGGCGGGCGCGTCACGCCAGTGGCGCGTGAGGATGAAGCCCTTGAGTTCGGTGGATGTCACGAGAGAAGATTCGGGCACGCGTCGCAGTTTGCCACCCCTCCAGCAGCTCTACGTTCGGAACCAAATCTTGAGCGTCACGTACACCGCATAGCTCAAGCCAAGCACCATCCAGGCGAGGAAAAACATGTTGGCCCAGTAGTCGCCAGCATTTGCCGCCAGGGTGTAGACCTGCATCCTGCAAGCCTTGCCGACGCATGGCACCTCACCCCGAACCAGCGCGCGCAAAAACTCAAACAAGAAGTAGCAGGTCAGGACGGCAGTCACGAGCAATCCCACCGGCCCTACAAGTCCTTCGGTGCGTTCGCCGTTCTCATCCCAACGCCCCTTCCGAAGTAAGTTTTGCCCGAACTTGTACCAGGCAAATCCGAGCAGGAGCATCAGCGAGTAATAAATGGCGGTACGCATGTCATCGAGTCGTCGTGCTGTGAGGGGGAAGTGCGTCGACAGGATGGTATCCGAGCAACGAGCGCGCATTTACCGGCGGGAATCAGAACTCACCACAGGTGCCTACCCGGCCGAACTCGAAAGTCCAGCTTTGACCAACGACAGTCCGCTTGCGCTGCAAAACAGCCCCTGACATCTACGGTCAGATCGCGGCCTCCCCCGTGGCCCACGAGCACACGAACCGACGACAAGTGGGCGTTTACAAAGGAAGGACGCACGAGCGATTGGCCAAATACCGCAGGGCCACGGCCATGCGTGCGCACGCGTGGGATTGGCAGTCGAATCCGACGGAGCCGGTGCGCTGCTCTGCCTAGGGCATAACCATCGAGAAGTGGCATTGACATGTCGGTGGTCGAATCACGCTCAACCGTGACGGAGATTCGAAACAGGCCTTGCATCGGCCTGCCCATCTTCGAACCAAGCGTCGGGCAGGTGCCTTCATCGGGACAACTGCTGCAGCGGTTAGCCGGCCAGCCCTCCGTTGCAACTGCCCATGTGTGGAACCGTTTTCTCCATACTCAAATCCTTCTTCACTCTTGATGCATGGTTCCCTCTGGGGTTCAGGGTTATCACTGTAGAAACGTTTCCACAGTCGCATCAAACTTTGGCCATGACCGGCTCAGCATCCACCACCCTCGCGCCTTCCACACGACTGCCGTTGCGACCACCGCCCTACGAACCTGAGGTCGCCGCAGCCATACAAAGCAGCGCGTTCAAAGGCCTGTCGCCCTTGAACCTTCGGCTGGCGCTTGCCAATCACAGCAAGCTCGGCCCCGCGTTCCAGGCGATGGCTCACGTGGTGCTGTTCCAGTGCGCGCTGCCCGAGCGCGACCGCGAGATTGCGATCATCCGCACCGGCGCGCTCACGCGGTCCGAGTACGAATGGGGCATGCACGTCAGCATCTACGCGGACAAATGCGGGCTTGATGCGGCGCAGGTCCGCGAGCTCACCGACAGCGTCGACTGGCGAGCGCTGTCGCCGGCGCGATGGGCCGACAAGGAGCGCCTGATCGTTCGGATGGTGGACGAGTTGCACCACCATTCCACCGTGTCCGATCAGACCTGGCAGTCGCTTTGCGCGGGCTGGCCGCAGGAACAGGTAATCGAACTCATCTTCGCGCCGAGCTTCTATCACATGGCCGCCTTTTTTCTGAACAGCGCGGCCGTGCCGCTGGAGCAAGGCGCCGCACTCTTTTCTCCCCCGCTTGCGCAAGCGAAGGTGCCGGCATGAAGGCCAAGGTCACCATCCGCGAAGTGGCCAAGGCCGCCGGTGTGGCCATCGGCACCGCGTCGCGCGCGCTGAACCGCACGGGCCGCGTCAGCGAGCAGGCCATTGCGGCGGTCACCAAGGCGGCACGCGACCTCGGCTACACCCCCGACTCGGTGGCGCAAAGCATGCGGACCCGCTCCACGGGCGTGGTCGGGCTGCTGGTGTCGGACCTGGCCAATCCCCTGTATGCGCGGATCATCACGGCGGTCGAATCGCGCCTGCTGACGGCCGGCTATGCGCTGTTGGTGGCCAGCACCCACAACGACGAGCAGCGGGAGAAAACGCTGGTCGACCTGTTCCGGCGCCGCCGTGTCGACGGGCTCATCCTCGGCCCCTGCCAGGCTGAGACCCCGGCGTACCTCGACCAGTTGGCGGCGGACGGCCCGGTTATCGCGCTCGACCGCGACTTCCAGGGCGACAACGCGGGCGTGCACGTCGACCACTATCACGGCGCCCTTCAAGCCACGCGCTACTTGCTGAACCTGGGCCACACGCGCATCGCGCTGCTGACGCCCGGCAGCGTGCTGCGTCCGGGCCGCGAGCGCATCGTGGGCTACGGGGATGCCTTTGCGGAGCGTGGCCTGCAGCCCGACCCCAAGCTGATCCGCGCGGAGAAGTCGGCGATGGACTTCGCCTTCAGCGAGGCACTCTCGCTGCTGGGCTCGCCCGCGGCGCCCACGGCCTTCCTCTGCCTGGGCACCCGCATCCTGTCGGGCGTGCTGCAGGCGCTGCGTCACTCGGGCCGCCTGGCGCCCGATGACGTCAGCGTCGTCAGCATCGGTGACACCGACCTGTCGCAGCTTTTCAGCCCGGCAATCACCTCGCTGACCTGGGACCTGGAAGCGGTCGGCACCGCCGTGGCCGAATTGCTGCTGCGGCGGCTGGACAGCACGGCACCGCTTGAGCAGGAACGCATCCTGCTGACCACGCAGATGGTGCTGCGCGAATCCTGCGGTCCGGTCGCCAAGACGGCCACCGATGCCGTCGTCGCCCGCAAGAAAACGAGAACGGCCCCATGACGCAGCGCCTCAAGGACAAGGTGGTCCTCGTGGTCGGCGCCGGCTCCATCGGCAGCGACATCAGCAACGGCGCTGCCTGCGCCGTCACCTTCGCCCGCGAAGGCGCGACGGTGATCTGTGCCGACCGGTCGCTGCAAGCCGCTGCGGCGTCGGTGCAGCGCATTCATGACATCGGCGGCATCGCCGAAGCCTTCGAGGCCGATGTGCGTAGCAGCGAACAGATCGGGCAAATGGTGGACCACTGCATCGCGCGCTTCGGCCGCATCGACGTGCTGCACCACAACGTCGGCATCGAAGAATTCGGCGATCTGCTCGAGGTCACAGAGGAATCCTGGGACCGCGTACATGCCATCAATCTCAAGGGCCCCATGCTCACGGCGCGCGAGGTGGTGCCGCACATGATCCGCCAGGGCGGTGGCTCCATCATCAACATCTCCTCCATCGCGAGCCGCAAGTGGAGCCCGATGCAGTTCCTGTCGTACAGCACCTCCAAGGCGGCGCTGAACCACATGACGCGCGTTGTGGCCCGCCAGTACGCGCAGCACCAGGTGCGCTGCAACGTGATCGTGCCGGGCCTGATCGACACCCCGCATGCCGCCGCCCTCTTCAAGGACGAGAAAGGGGCGCAGGCGGGCCGCGAGATGCGCAACGCGCGTTGCCCCATGGGCCGCCAGGGCACGGCGTGGGACGTGGCGAATGCGGCGCTGTTCCTCGCCTCCGACGAATCGAGCTACGTGACGGGCCTGGAGCTGCTGGTCGACGGCGGGCTGTCCCTGTAGGCGCGTATCCGAACCATCAACGACAAGGAGACAACACCATGCGCAGACTGTGGATTGCAGCGCTCGCGGGCCTCGCGTTCGCCGCCCATGCCGAAACGCCCTCGGAGTATCCGACGCGGCCGATTCGCTTCGTCCTGATCTCGGCGGCGGGCAGCGGTGGCGACGCGCTCGGCCGGTTGCTGGCCGACAAGATGGCACCGCTGATCAAGGGCGTCTTCGTGATGGACAACAAGCCGGGTGCCAGCGGTGCCATCGCCACCGATTTCGTCGCCAAGGCGCCGGCCGACGGCTACACGATCGGCATCGGCGGTGCGACCACGCACGTGCTGCTGCCCGCGAGCAATCCCAAGCTCTCGTACGACTCGGTCAAAGACTTCGCCCCCATCGGCCAGGTCGGCACCGCCTCGATCCTTCTCATCGCAACCAACGACTTCCCAGCGAACAACGCCAAGGAACTCATCGCGCTGGCCAAAAAGTCGCCGGGCAGCGTGCAGTACGCCAGCTGGGGTATCGCCTCGACCGGCCATTTCTGCGGAGAGCTGTTCAACCTGCGCACGCAGGCGCAGATGAGCCACATCCCCTACAGGTCGGTGGTGCAGATCCAGACCGACATGCTGGGCGGCCACGTCAAGCTGGCTTACGTGGACATGGCATCGGGTTCGCCGATGGTGAAGTCCGGCAAGGTGAAGGCGATCACCGCCTGCACCTCGCGCTCGCCCAGCTTGCCCGACGTGTCGAGCTACGACGACGAGGGCATCGATTTCGCGGGCAAGCGCATGGGTGCGTTGCGCTGGGCGCTGTACGCCCCCGCCGCCACGCCCAAGCCCATCGTCGGCAAGCTTTCCGCCGCGCTCAAGCAGGTGCTCGAGATGCCCGACGTGAAGACACGCCTGCTGGACCTGGGCATCACGGCCGCCTTCGTCGGCGGCGACGAGTTGCGCACCATGACCGCTGCGGACATCGAGGGCTGGAAGCAGATCGCCAAGGCCGCGAACATCAGCAATGAGTGACGCCGCCCTCCTCCCCCTGCTGCAGGGCCGCGTGGCCCTGGTCACCGGTGCGTCGCGCCCGCGCGGCATCGGCCTGGCGACCGCGCGGCTGTTCGCCCGGCACGGCGCCCGTGTGGCGCTGCTCGACCTGGACGAAGACCAGGCACAGGCGGCCGCCCGATCGATCGGCCCGGCACACCTCGGAATCGGCTGCGATGTGCGCGATGCCGGCGCCTGCGCGTCGGCCGTGGCGCGCGCGCTGCAATGGGCGGGCCGCATCGACGTGCTGGTGAACAACGCCGCCATCACGCAGAAGCGCGGCGTGCTCGAAGTGACCGCCGAGGACTTCGAGCAGGTCGTGTCCATTGCCTTGCGCGGCACGCTGCAGATGGCGCAGTGCGTGATCCCCACCATGGTCGAGCAACGCAGCGGCTCGATCATCTGCATCTCGTCGATGTCCGCGCAGCAAGGAGGCGGCGTGTTCGGCGGCAGCCACTACTGCGCCGCCAAGGCCGGCGTGCTGGGCTTCATGCGAGCCATCGCCAAGGAGCTGGGACCGCAGGGCGTACGCGCCAACGCCGTTACGCCCGGTTTGATCATGACGGACTTCTCGCGCGGGGCGAACTCCGACGACAACAAGCACGCACTGGGCAAGACATTCCCGCTGGGCCGCGTGGGCCAGCCCGAAGACATTGCGGGCGCGTGCCTTTATCTGGCGTCCGACCTGTCGTCTTTCATGACGGGGGCCACGCTCGACGTCAACGGCGGCGCGTACATGCGCTGACGGCATCACCAAGGAGTCCATTCAATGAGCATGCTGTTCGGCAGCGCCCGCCAGATCGGCTATGTCGTCCACGACATCGAGAAAGCCATGGCCCACTGGTCACGCACGCTGGCCGTGGGTCCGTGGTTCTACAAGGAAGAAGTCGGCACGACCGAGTTCACCTACTACGGCAAGCCATCGCGCTTGCCCAGGTTGTCCATTGCACTGGCCAATTCCGGCGACCTGCAGATCGAACTGATCCAGCAGCGTGACGACGCGCCGTCGCTCTACCTCGATTCGCTGCGCCGCGGTGGCGAAGGCGCCCAGCACCTGGCCTACTGGACCGACGACGGCCTCGACAAAGCCGTGCAACATCTGCTCTCGATGGGCTACATCGAGGGCCACAGCGGCCGCATGGGGATGCGCGGTCGCTTCGCCTACTTCGTCCATCCCGACCTGCCCAGTGGCATGTTCGAAATCTCCGAGATGGCCGGCGGCAAGGGCGAATACTTCCGCGAGATCAGGCGCGCGGCCGAGGGTTGGGACGGCACGAATCCGATCCGTCGCATGGGCGCAACCGCCGCCGCGCCCACACCATGACGGTCGCGGTTCATCCCCATTCAACAACAAGCAGGAGACTCCGTGGAGACAGCAACGCTTCAAGCGGCACGAATCAAGACGGTGCGCGATCACATGGCGCTCGAATGCACGCAGGAGTGGGACGGCGTGATCGACACGTTCCAGCATCCTCGCTACGAGATGCACGGAAGCGGCGTGGTGTTCGACGGCGAGGAAGAAGTGCGCGGCTATTTCAGGAGCTCACGCACGCCGTTTCCCGACCTGGCCAACGAGATCATCGCCATCGCCGCCGACCAGGACACCGTGCTTGTTGAGTTCTGGCTCAGTGGAACGCACCTCGGACCGCTGCATGCCAATGGCAAAGTGTTCGACGCCACCGGTCGAAAATTCCGCATCCGCATGGTGGCGACCTTCGAGTTCGCGCCGAACTCCGACAAGATCGTGTGCGAACGGCCCTACTCCGCTGCCGATGCGAAACTGCGAGCGCTCGGACTGAACTGAACCATCACGCGCATTGCAAGAGCCCGGCTTTTTACGAAGATGAGGGCATGCGCGCAAATGCCTCCAAAACCGATAAACGGGCATTTATGCAAACCACGATAACGACTGGCCGCCGGCACCCTGCCCTGCGCGCTGTTGTTTGCCAGCCAACGGCTACGCTAGACTGCGCGGCCAGGTGCCAACCTTACTTGCGCGCGAGTAGAAAAGGGCCGCTTTCCATCTCCCTTCGTTCAACGCAGATCTCTTCTTCCGACGCTTGTCGTCCTCGGGCATTTAAGCGCGCGCACCGCTTTCCCGAGACGACGTGTCGACAACGAAGGAGTTTTGAATGACGTTGAAAGAACCGGCGTATGTTGCGCAATTCGATCGTGGGCCGCGTTTGATTCGGCCGCAGTGCCGGCCGATACAGGAACTGATGGCCGGGCCTTGCAAGCACGAGCGCTGATGGCCGGCCGCGCGATTCAGCTCGAGTACTCGACGGCGGATGCCGAGACCACGGCGACCGTGCTGACCGAGCTGATTGGCGAACTGAAGCTGTCGTTTGTCGAATGGCAAACGCTTGCGACCGCGTTGCATGCACCGCGTCCCCCAGCGCGCGAGTACCTCGACGACGAGGACGAACTGACGGACGAGGAATTGGACGATGACGATTGGGGCACAGGACCCCAATCCAGCTCGGGCGGTCACCCGCCGGGTCAGGTACTTCCTGCCAGCTCTCCCCTCCTCCTCGACAGCCTCGAACGTGCAGTTCAGCTTCGTCCGACGGACACGTAGAAGTAGGAGGCGGTGTCCAGACCGCTCAAGCCGTTGAGGATGTTGTTGCCGGCGCCCGCGTACAGGATGTTGTCCAGCGTGTTGCCGGTGGCGTTGATGGCGCCCGCGGCATTGAGGCGCAGGTTCTCAACGTTGACCACCAAGGTGTGCGTCAGGCTCGACAGGACCGTGTCGTTGCCCTCGCCGCCCAGCTCCGTCACCACATCCGAGGCGTTGTCCACGTAGTAGGTGTCATCGCCAGTGCCCCCTTCATCGTGTCGGCACCTGTCAGCCCGCCGAGGACGCCATGGCCGGCATTGCCTGTCAAAGTGTTGGCGGCGCTGTTGCCGGTCAGCACGTTGTCCAACGCATTGCCGGTGCCGTTGATAGCTATGTTGCCGGCAAGGGTGCGTGCTTACCAAGAAATGACAGCACTTTCGCATTGAACTCCTCTGGCTTTTCGAAGCGGCGCGGCAATCAGGATGAGAAGAGCGCTATAGCACGCCAAATCCGATGTACGACGATCCTGGCTCAATCACCAGCGAGAGCACGCGACGAAGGTCGCGTCAACGGCCAAGAGACTGACCTCCCCCCAGGGGCCTGGGGCGTGCATCCTGCTGCTTAAGAACAGCACTTGAGCCTTTTCAACTCGAACATTGCGCGTCGCACTTTGTCGCCGAAGCGGCTCATCACAGCGCTTCGGCTCATGTAATTTGCACATACAAATTAGTTGCCTCCAGTGCAATATCACAGAGGGAATGGGCCTCACAGCAAAGCGGTCAGGCGAATCCCGAACGCCGAGTCCCTGAGCGCCAGCACATTCACTCGACCAGTCATCTGCAAAAGGCGGCCCGCCGTCAAGCCCACCGTGGCCGTTCGCCTCATCACTCCCGTGCCACTTGGTCTCCTAGTTCGCGTGCGCGATTCGCCGCTGCTTTGTAAGCGCGCGGTGATCCCGTCTTGACTGTAGTCGCAGATCAGGCTGCCGGCGGCACCCAGCGATGCGGCAGCAGCTCGGCGACGCGACTGGCGGGCTGCGTGGGCAGGCGCTCGAGGACGTCGCTGAGGTACGCGTGCGGCTCGTGTCCGTTGAGCTTCGCTGACTGGATCAAGCTCATGATGGCCGCGGCGCGCTGGCCTGCTCGTAGCGAACCGGCGAACAACCAGTTGGATCTTCCGATGGCGATCGGCCTGATCTTGTTTTCCACCCAGTTTGTTGTCCGCCGGCAGATCGCCGTCGTCGATGTAGCGCGTGAGCGCGTTCCAGCGTTTCAGGCTGTAGTCGATCGCCCTGGCCGTGGCCGAGCCGTCGGGCACCCTCTGCCGTTGTCCCGCGGGCCACTGTTGCAGGGCATCGACCACCTTGCGCGATCTCTCCTGTCGTGTTCGCCTTCGTTCCTCAGGCTGCAACTCGGCGACCTCGCGTTCGACGGCGTAGAGTTCGCCGAAGAACTTCAGCGCCTGCTCGCCGACCTGGCTGCCATGATTGGCCCAGAGCTCGTGGAACTTGCGCCTCGCGTGACCGCGGCAACCGGCACCGGCCCGTTCACCGTCGGCAGATAGATGTACTGCGCCTGCCCGGCGCTGTTCGCGCCGCCGCTGCCCACCTCCGCGATCAGGGTGCCGTTCTCGTCGTAGACATAGGCATACCCCAGGTGCTCTCTGGGGCGCCACAAGGCAAAGTCGAAGGCTTTTGCTAAGCTGGCTAACTTCGTTCCCGGCGGCCAAGTGCAGCGAAGCATAAAACGGGTACGCACCCAAACAGGCGCTCCGAACACCTAAAAAAGCCTTTTAAAATCAACAAGTTACCATAATTCATGAAAATAGCCACCTGGAATGTCAATTCCCTGACTGCCCGCCTGCAGCATGTGCTCGACTGGCTGATTGCCAACCCGGTCGACGTGCTCTGCCTGCAGGAGCTCAAGATGAGCGACGATAAGTTTCCGCTCGACGTGCTCAAGTCGGCTGGCTACGAGGCCGCCGTGTTCGGGCAAAAAACCTACAACGGCGTCGCCATCCTGAGCCTCGCGCCGATGCGCGACGTGGCAAGGAACATCGGCGGCTTCACCGACGACCAGTCCCGCGTGATTGCGGCCACGGTCGAGGCGCCGGCGGGTCCGCTGCGCATCGTGAACGGCTACTTCGTCAACGGCCAGGCGCCGGGCACCGACAAGTTCGAATACAAGATGGGCTGGCTGCGCGCCCTGCGCGAATGGCTGCATGCGGAAATGGCAGCCCATCCGAACCTGGTACTTCTCGGCGACTTCAACATCGCGCCGGAAGACCGCGACAGCTTCGACCCCGTGGGCCTGGCGGAAACCATCCATCACACGACCGAGGAGCGCGAGCATTTCAAGGCGCTGCTCCAGCTGGGCCTGGTCGACAGCTTCCGCCTTTTCGAGCAGCCCGAGAAAAGCTTTTCATGGTGGGACTACCGGATGCTGGGCTACCAGAAGAACCGAGGCCTGCGCATCGATCACATCCTGGTGAGCGAGCCGCTGGTGCCGCGCGCCAAAGGCTGCATCATCGACCGCGTGCCGCGCAAGTGGGAAAAGCCGAGCGACCACGCCCCGGTGGTGCTCGATCTCGACCAGGGAGTTTGATGACCATGACCATCCGCACCCTCACGATCATTGCGGCGGCGCTCGCGCTCGGTGCCTGTTCCGCATTCAAGCCGGCGGACAAGGCCGGCGACGGCAAGTCGCCCACCTCCGCCACCGACGAGGTGCCCGGCACCAGGGGCGATGTGCCCACCGTGCGGCTGATCACCGCGCAGACGCCTGCCGTGCGGGCCTATCGCAAGACCGGGGCGCGCCAGATCTACAAGGCCTATCCGCAGCGCATCTACAAGGGAAAGATTCCCCCGCTGGTCTATGCGGTGGTGGTGGTCGAGACCGACCTCGATGCCGAAGGCAATGTCAGGAACGTCACGTTCAGCCGCGTTCCTGGCCATGCGCCCGAGGTGCCGGGAAAGATCGCCGAACTCATCAAGGCGGCGTCGCCGCTGCCCAGCCCGGGTCGCCTGGGCGGCCACACGTATGTGGACACCTGGCTCTGGGACAAGAGCGGCAACTTCCAGCTCGACTCGCTGACGCTGGGGCAGCGCAGCCGGTAAATAGGCTCGCCCCCAGTCTTCGCGCACTTCGTGTCGCTACGCCACCCCCCTACCGGGGGCAACGCCAGCGGCCCGGCAAAGCCGGTTCCGCGGTGTTCCTGAAAGGGCCCCAGCCGCCCTCCCTACTAAGGCAGCCTACTCGATCCCGAGTTCCTGGATCTTGCGGGTGATGGTGTTACGGCCGATGCCCAACTTCTGAGCGGCTTCGATCCGGCGGCCGCGGGTGTTGGCCAGCGCCGTGAGGATCAGCCTCGACTCGAAGCGGCGCGACAGCACATCCCAGACGTCGGTGCGCCCGGCCGCGAGCAGCGCCTGGGCTTCGATCTCCAGGCCGCTCTCCCAGCTGCTTGCGCCCACCAGACCTTCAGTGGCTTCCGGTGCAACGCCGCCGCTCGCCGGTGCCGCTTCGCGCTCGAGGCTGGGCGATGGCTGCACCACGGCTTGCAAGGACGCCGCCGCGGCGGTCGTTTCCGCGGCCTGCGCGGGCGCACCGGCGGACGCGGCCATGACTTCGGGCGGCAGGTCCTTGGCCTCGATCAGCTGGGCCGGCGCCATCACGGTCAGCCAATGGCAGATGTTCTCGAGCTGGCGCACGTTGCCCGGAAAGCTGAACGAAGCAAGCTTGGCCAGGGCCGCGTCGGAAATGCGCTTGGGTTCGACGCCGAGCTGGCGCGCGCTCACCTGCAGGAAGTGGCGCGTGAGCGCCGGCACGTCTTCGCCGCGCTCGCGCAGCGCCGGCAGGCGCAGGCGAATCACGTTGAGGCGGTGGAACAGGTCTTCGCGAAAGCCCCCGAGCTTCACGCGCTGCTCGAGGTCCTGGTGCGTGGCCGCGATCACGCGCACGTTGGCCTTGACCGAGTTGTGGCCGCCCACTCGGTAGAAGTGCCCGTCGCTCAGCACGCGCAACAGGCGCGTCTGCAGGTCGAAGGGCATGTCGCCGATCTCGTCGAGAAAGAGCGTGCCGCCCTCGGCCTGCTCGAAGCGGCCGCGCCGCATGGTCTGCGCGCCGGTGAAGGCGCCGCGCTCATGGCCGAAGAGCTCGCTCTCCAGCAGGTCCTTGGGGATGGCGGCGGTGTTGATGGCCACGAAGGGGCCGTTGGCGCGCGGCGAGTGCTTGTGCAGCGCGCGCGCCACCAGTTCCTTGCCCGAGCCCGATTCGCCGGTGATGAGCACCGTGACGTTGCTTTGCGAGAGGCGGCCGATGGCGCGGAACACGTCCTGCATGGCGGGCGCCTGGCCCAGCATTTCGGGCGCGGCGACCATGCGCTCTTCGGCCACTTCCTCGCGCTGGCTTTCGTCGACGGCGCGGCGGATGAGCTCGACGGCGCGCGGCAGGTCGAAGGGCTTGGGCAGGTATTCGAAGGCACCGCCCTGGAACGCCGAGACGGCGCTGTCGAGGTCGGAAAACGCCGTCATGATGATGACGGGCAGGCCCGGGTGCTTGGCCTTGATCTTGTCGAGCAAATCGAGCCCGGAACCGCCGGGCATGCGGATGTCGCTCACCAGGACCTGAGGGCCCTGCTGTTCGTCGTCGTCGGCGAGTTCGAGGGCGGCCAGCACCTCGCGCGTGTTGGTGAAGCTGCGCGTGGGCAGGTCTTCGCGCAAAAGGGCCTTCTCCAGCACGAAGCGGATCGATTGGTCGTCATCAACTATCCAGATCGGCTTCATGCATCTCCTTGTTGCCGTGGCTGCTAGGGCAGCGGTATCAATATCTTGAAATCGGTTCGGCCCGGGACGCTGTCGCACTCGATCACGCCGTGATGCTGTTGCACAAAAGTTTGTGCAAGCGTCAATCCAAGCCCGGTCCCGCCTTCCCTGCCCGATACGAGCGGATAGAAGATGCGGTCCTTGATCGTGTCCGGCACACCCGGTCCATTGTCGATGACATGCAATTCCAGTGCCAATCGATACCACTGCTTGTTGAATATCACCTGCCGGGCGATGCGCGTCTTGAAAGTGATCTGCGCATCGCCCGCGGCGCGGCGCTCGGCCAGGGCCTGCGCCGCGTTGTGCACGATGTTGAGCGTGGCCTGGATGAGCTGCTCGCGGTCGCCGCGGAATTCGGGAATCGACACGTCGAAGTCGCGCTCGATATGCAGGTCGCGCGGAAACTCCGCAAGAATGACCGAGCGCACGCGCTCGCAGACTTCGTGGATGTTCACGTCGCCCACCACGTGCGGGCGCCGATGCGGCGCCAGCAGCCGGTCGACCAGCGTCTGCAGCCGATCGGCCTCGTGGATGATGACCTGCGTGTATTCGATGAGGTCGCGCGACTCGACCTCCATCTGCAGCAATTGCGCCGCACCGCGGATGCCGCCGAGCGGGTTCTTGATCTCGTGCGCGAGATTGCGGATGAGTTCCTTGTTGGCCTGCGCCTGGTCGAGCAGGCGCTCCTCGCGGTCCTGGCGCACCTGCTGCTCGAGCGGCGACATCTCGATGATGAGTTCGCCCGGCTTGTCGCCCTGGGCCAGCGTGACCTGCACCGGCATCAATTCATGATTGACGCGGCGCAGGAAGGCCTCGTAGCGCAGCGTGGCGAAGTCGTTGCTGCGCGCACCGTCGATGGCCGTGCGAAGCACGTGCGGCTCGTGAAAGCAGGCGCCGAACTGAGAGCCTTCGAGCGTGCGGCGCGACGTGCCCAGCGCGTCCTCGAGGGCCGCATTGGCAAACAGCACCGAACCGTTGGTGCTGACCACCGCGATCAGCGTGGACAGCAGGTCGAAGGACTGAAAGCGCGGAGTGGCGCCGGCCGCCTTCTTCCCGAACGCCATGGCTCTACTGCTTGGCCGGCAGGCGGCCGAGTTCGCGGCGGATGCCCGCGATGTCGCTCTCGTTGCGGGCCAGCTCTGCCTTCATTTCTGCCACGCGATCGAGATACTTCTGATAGTTGCGGCCTTCGCTGCCCTGCTTCTCGGGCTCGCCGTTGTTGTATTCCTTCTTGAGCTCGGCCTGCCGCGCCTCGGCCTTCTTGAGCTCGGATTCGAGCACCGAGCGGGCTTCACCGTCGCGCGCGCGCTGGTCGACGCCTTCGACGCGCGGGCTGCCCGCGGGCGCACGGGAGGCTGCCGGGGCGGAACCGCCGCCGGCCGAACCACCGCCCGACGGCTTGGTGCCCTGCACGACGGTGACGTTGCCGCCTTCCATGACCTTGCAACCCTTTTGCTGGGCGATGGTCGAATTGTTGGTGTATTCATTGCCGCAGCGCCACACGCGCTCCTGGGCGAGCGCGGGCAAGGCGACCAACAATGAACCGGCCAGGAAAATGAGGGAAGCAGTCTTCATGTGAATCGATGATGGCGCAACAAAGGTGCATTTTCCTGCAATTCGACGCCACTGGTGACAAGATGTTCCGCGCCAAGCAAAAAGGACGGCCAAGCCGTCCTTTTTGAATTCATTCCAGCAACACCGCGGAACCGGCTCGGCCGGGCCGCCGGTGTTGCCCCCTCGAGGGGGAGGCGGCTACACGAAGCGAGCCGCTTCGGGGGTGGGCCAATTACAGCGAGTAGTACATGTCGAACTCGACCGGATGGGTCGCCATGCGGAAGCGCGTGACTTCCTGCATCTTCAGTTCGATGTAGGCGTCGATGTACGCATCGGTGAACACGCCGCCCTTGGTCAGGAACGCACGGTCCTTGTCGAGGTATTCCAGGGCCTGGTCGAGGCTGTGGCACACGGTCGGGATCAGCGCGTCTTCTTCCGGCGGCAGGTGGTACAGGTCCTTGCTGGCGGCTTCGCCCGGATGGATCTTGTTTTCCACGCCGTCGAGGCCAGCCATCAAGAGCGCCGCGAAACCGAGGTACGGGTTCATCAGCGGATCGGGGAAGCGCGCTTCGACGCGGCGGCCCTTCGGGTTGGCCACGAACGGGATGCGGATCGAGGCCGAGCGGTTCTTGGCCGAGTAGGCCAGCTTCACCGGGGCTTCGAAGCCGGGGACCAGGCGCTTGTAGCTGTTGGTGCCGGGGTTCGTGATGGCGTTCAGGGCACGGGCGTGCTTGATGATGCCGCCGATGTAGTGCAGCGCGAAGTCCGACAGGCCCGCATAACCGTCGCCGGCGAACAGGTTCTTGCCGTCCTTCCAGACCGACTGGTGCACGTGCATGCCGGAGCCGTTGTCGCCGACGATGGGCTTGGGCATGAAGGTGGCGGTCTTGCCGTAGGCGTGGGCCACGTTGTGGATCACGTACTTCTGCAACTGGACCCAGTCGGCGCGCTGCACCAGCGTGCTGAACTTGGTGCCCAGTTCCATCTGGCCGGCGTTGGCCACTTCATGGTGATGCACTTCGACCGGGATGCCGAGCGATTCGAGCACCAGGCACATTTCCGAGCGCATGTCCTGGAAGCTGTCGACCGGGGGAACCGGGAAGTAGCCGCCCTTGACTGCCGGACGATGGCCGGTGTTGCCGTGCTCGTATTCCTTGTCGGTGTTCCACGAGGCTTCTTCGGAGTCGATCTTCACGAAGCAGCCCGACATGTCGTTCTTCCAGCGCACGCCGTCGAACACGAAGAATTCGGGTTCCGGACCAAAGTAGGCGGTGTCGCCCAGGCCCGAGGCCTTCATGTACGCCTCGGCGCGCTTGGCGAGCGAGCGCGGATCGCGCTCGTAGGCCTTGCCGTCGGCGGGGTCGATCACGTCGCAGGTCAGGATCAGCGTCGTTTCTTCGAAGAAGGGATCGATGTTGGCGGTGTTCGGGTCGGGCATGAGCTGCATGTCCGAAGCCTCGATTCCCTTCCAGCCAGCGATGGACGAGCCGTCGAAAGCGTGGCCCGAAGTGAATTTGTCTTCATCGAAAGCCGAGACGGGCACGGTCACGTGCTGCTCTTTGCCGCGGGTGTCGGTGAAGCGGAAGTCGATGAACTTGACCTCGTTTTCCTTGACGAGCTTGAGTACATCGGCGACGGTCTTTGCCATCAATTTCTCCTGAGTTGGATGGTGGTTAGGAATACAGGGACAGAGGATGCAGTTTCTATGCCATTGTCGCCGCTCGGGAAGAGGCTTCGACGGCGGGCGCAAACCCCAAAAAAAGGCAAATAATCACCAAACTGGTGCAATAAAAACTACCGCACCAATTCCGGGCCAAGCCTCGCATCATAGGCGTGCAGGCCCTCTATGAGTTGCGCGTAGGCCGCATCCAGGCGGGCAGGGTGGCCTTTCACGCCAAGTTCGATGTGGCGGCCGTATTCGGGATGGTCGACGCTCGGCAGGCTGAACACCTTGATGCCGGCGTGCGCCGCTTCGATGGCCTGCATCAGCGGCGTGAGCGCTGCCTCCATGGCGCCGAAGACGATGACCGACTTCTCGGCCGACTGCCCACTGGTGAACATGTGCGCATAGCGGCTGTCTAGCACCGATTCGATCATGGGCCAGGCCATGACCGGAAAGCCCGGCACGAAATGGACGTGCTCGACGCTGAAGCCCGGAATCTTGTTGTACGGATTGCGGATGATCGCGGCGCCCTTCGGGAACACGCCCATGTTGAGGCGGTGAATGTTGTCGGGCCGGTCGGGTTCGTAGGCAATGCCCTGCTCGCGCGCGGTGTCCTGCATGCGTTCGCGGATCAGCAGTTCGGCTTCGGGATGCAGCTCCAGCGGCACCCGCAGGGCCTGCGCGGCGCATTGCCGCGTGTGGTCGTCTGGCGTGGCGCCGATGCCGCCGGTCGAGAAGACGATGTCGCCCGAGTTGAAGGCCCGGCCGAGCGCGGCGGTGATGCGCGTGGGCTCGTCGCCGACGTATTCGGCCCAGCCGAGCTGCAGGCCGCGCGCGGCGAGCAGATCGATCACCTTGGGCATGTGCTTGTCGGCACGCTTGCCGGAAAGGATTTCGTCGCCGACGACGATCAGACCGAATGCGCGGGTCATGGGGATTTCCATTGGGAAAGAAGGGCCTGGTCGGCCTCGATGGCGGGTGGGCCGTCGGATGGATCGGACGAAGCGGCGGCGCCCCCCCGCTGCGCGCGCAGCTGTGCCAGCGCGTCGAGGCAGTAGTGGCCGAACCAGAGCGCCGAAAACGCAAACACCAGCGTGTAGATCCAGATCGCGAGCGGCACCAGCACGAAGAAGGCGGCGGCAAACAGCAGGCCGGAGGCCCAGACGATGCTGGGCGCCGCGCCCAGGTAGCCGCACAGCACGCCGATGCACAGCAGCGGCAGCCGGTGGGCGCGCAGCAGCGCGGCGCGCTCTTCCGGGCTTGCGTGGTCGGCCAGCGCGTCGAAGCTCATCACCCGGTAGGTCAGCCAGCCCCAGATCAGCGGCGGCAGGATGAGCACGAGCGGCGGAATGAGCCAGAGCGGCATCGACACCACGAGCGCGAGCAGCGCCAGCAGCGTGAGGCCGAGCGATCGCGCCACGCTGCCGAAGAAGGACGCGCCCTTCTTGCGTTCGAGCGCGGGAAAGCGGCGGTGCGCCACCAAAGCCGTGAGCGGGGGAGCCATGAGGCCGGCCACGATCAGCAGCGAAACCACCACGATCAGCGGTGTGGCGGCAAACACCACCACCAGCGGCGCCAGCATGGCCGTGACGTCGCCCGAGAAGAGCCGCCCGATCCAGCCCCAGAAGCTCGACAGCAGGGGCCAGGCGTCGAGCGCCTCGCGGGTCCACGCGACGGTCGCGTCCCAGTAGAAATAGCCGAAGCCTGCCGCCAGCAGCACCATCAGGCCCAGCGGCAGCAGCGACAGCACGATCACGCGCGGCAGCATGCAATAGGCGACCGCGCGCCAGAAGGAATCGAGGAGCAGGCGCATTGGGTGGGAGGATAACCGGCCCGGTTCGGCCCCGGCGCTCAGCCGCGGCCGACCATCCGCTTCAGCCCGAGCCACTGCTGGGTCCAGAAGCCGCGCCCGTAGTCGCGCACCCTGCCGTCCGTGCCGGGCTCGACCTGGTCGCGGATGCCGGTGGGGTCGTAGCGCTCCTCGAAGTTCGCGGTCCGAAAGAGCATGTCCCACCACGGCAGCAGGACGCCGAAGTTGCACCCGCCCAGCGTATGCGCACCCCGCGATTCGTGGCCCAGCCCGATGCTGTGGTGCAGCCTGTGGAAACGCGGACTGATCCACAGCCGCTCGCCGACGGCGCCGAAACCGAGCTTCAGGTTGGCATGCTGCAGGCTTTCGCTGAGCTGCGTGAACGCCACGAACGCGATGAACTGCCCCGGCGCCACGCCGATCAGCTGCGCGACGATGACGATGAGCGTGTCATGGACGATGTCGTCGAGCAGATGGTTGCGGTCGTCGCTCCACATCGTCATCTGGCGCTGCGAATGGTGCAGCGAATGCAAGCCCCACCACCACCTGAACTGGTGCTGGCCG
The DNA here is from genome assembly GCF_003951285.1 of Variovorax beijingensis. Lineage (GTDB taxonomy): Bacteria > Pseudomonadota > Gammaproteobacteria > Burkholderiales > Burkholderiaceae_C > Variovorax > Variovorax beijingensis. The sequence continues at coordinate 80,921 of NZ_RXFQ01000001.1, forward strand.
CGATGGATCCAGTAGCCCACGAAGTCGAGCACCACGAGATAGGTCGCAAAGGCCACCCACGGCACGTCGGTGACGCCGGGCCAGGCCTCGTCGAGGTGAAACGTGCCCCAGCCCGCGGTACGCAGGAAGCCAATGGCCTCATCGAAGAACGGCTCGAGCGTGAAGAACATCGCCAGCCGGAACAGGCCCAGCCGATGGATCAGCGTGTAGAGCACGTCGATGCGGATCGCGCGGCGGTCGGTCACCGGCTCGACGGCGCGCCAGCGCTGCAGCGGACCGATGACCGCGAGCAACACCACAACCTGGATCAGCCCGACCAGCAGCCAGCCGGTGGCGTCGAAGGCATCTTCGGTCCAGCCTCCCAGGCCCACCGCAAACACCATCGGCTGGACCAGCGCCTCGAAGAACCAGCCCTGCAGCGCGGAAAAAGCGTCCGTCAACCGATCGATCACGGCGGCAGCCTCAGGGATGGGACGCGATCCAGGCGCGGTATTGCGGATGCTGGCGCAGTGTCTCGAAGCAGAAGCCCTTGGCCTTGAGGCCGGCGATCAGCGGTTCGAGGTTGGCCGGCGCCCACGGGTCCTTGCGCGACCAGATGCCCAGGTGCGCGAGCAGGATGTCGCCAGGGCGGATGGTTTCCAGCGCCTGCGCCAGCAGCTTTTCATTGCTGAACTTCTCGCTCGGCAGCTCGTCCCCCAGGAAGCCCGCCGGCGACCATCCCACGTGCTCGAAACCGCAGGCCTTGGCCGCCGCGAGCAGCCGGGGCGAGGTCTTGCCGCCTGGCGCACGGTACAGCGGCAGCGGCTTCTTGCCGGTGATGAGGGCCAGCCGCTCGGAGGCCTTGCTGATGTTGGCGCAGTATTCGGCCGCGCTCCAGGTGAACTCGCGTCCGGCCAGTGCGCCCGCCGACGGCTTGATGCGGAAGCTCGGCTCTACGCCCTTGAGGTCGCCGCGCCAGTACGCGTGGTCATAGGTGTGCGAGGCGAATTCGTTGCCTTCGGCCGCCCTCGCCTTCCACCATGGCGCCCAGTGGCTGTCGAGGCTGTCGCCGTCGGTCTGGGTGCGCTCGGCGGCGGCAAAGAAGGTGACGCGGACGTTCTGGCGCTTGAGCACATCAGCCACCAGCGGGGCCACGCCCATGTGGCCGGTGTCGAAGGTCAGGTAGACCGGCTTCTCGCAGGAAGCGCCCTGCTGCTGCGCCCAGGCAGCCGGCACCGCCGCGAGGGCGATCACCAGGGCCGCGGTCCGGCCGGTGCGGCTAGAGGCGCTTGGCATGGTCCAGCGTCCAGACGCCGTGCGGCGAACGGCCGACGTTGACCTGGCGCACGAGCTTGTTGTTCACCAGGTCCACCACGCTGAGCTTCTTGGCCCAGCGCGAGGTGACATACAGCGTCTTGCCGTCGGCCGATACGTCCATGCAGTCGGGCCCACCGGGCACCGGGTAGACGGCGCCGACCTTCAGCGTCGCCAGGTCGATCCGGCTGATGGTGTTGGCCACCCGGTTGCTCACGAAAACGCTCTTGCCGTCGCCGGCCGAGCGGAAGGCATGGGCGCCCTTGCCGGTCGGAATCTTGCCGACCAGCTTGGGCTCGGCGCCGGCCACGTCGAACACCTGCACGCCGTCGCTGCCGGTCAGGCCCACGAGCAGGGTCTTGTCGTTGTGGATGCCGAAGATGTCGGCCGGCATGGCGCCGGTGGCCACGCGCCAGCGGATGGTCTGCGTGGGCAGGTCGATGGCGATCAGTTCGTCGCTGTCCTGCATGGTCACGTAGGCGATGGTGCTGGTGTTGTCGATCCAGATGTGGCTGGGCGTCTTGCCCGACGCAATGCGCTTGGCCAGCTTCAGGTCCTTGCCGTCCCAGCGGTAGATGTCGACGTGGTTCAGGCGGTTGGCCGCGGTGACGAACCACTTCATGTCGCGCGAGAACTGCAGCTGGTAGGGATCGATGATGCCGTACACCACGCGCTGCACTTCGGCCGTCCTGGGGTTCAGGAAGGTGAGCGAATCGCCCGCCGAATTGGCCACGATGACCGACTTTTCGTCGGGCGTCATGTAGATGTGGTGCGGCTCCTTGCCGGTGGCGATGCGCTGCTTTTCGGTCCAGTCGGCCGGACTGATCACGCTGACGCTGGCGTCCAGCGAATTGAGCACGAAGATCGGCGGGGCCTCGGGCGGCGCGGCGGCGGCGGCTTGTGCCACCCAGACCGCCAGGCATGAAAACAGGAAGGCCGAAAAGCGGCCATTCGGTCGGGCAGGAAATCGCAAGGGAAGGTTCCGAGAGAGAGCTGGGAATCTTAACGGCCGCACCTGAAGACTGGCTGACCGGGAAGACGCGCTTTCCGCCCTTATTTCGGCGTTTTCGGAGGCTTGGCGGGCGCCCGCAGCGCCGCGACCTGCTCGGCCGTGAGCCAGCGCCATTGGCCGGCAGCCAGGTCGCCCGGCAGCGCCAGGTCGCCGATGCGGGAGCGGTGCAGGCCCTCGACCCGGTTGCCGACCGCCGCCAGCATGCGCTTGACCTGGTGGTACTTGCCCTCGGTCAGCGTCAGCCGCAGGTGCAGCGGGCCGTCGGATTCGCAGGCAGCCGCGCGCACCGGCTTCGGATCGTCGTCGAGCACCACGCCGGCCAGCAGCTTGTCGATCTGGGCCGCGTCCACCGGGTGCTTGGCCGTGACCTCGTAGACCTTGGGCACATGGTGCTTGGGCGAGCCCATCTTGTGGATGAACTGGCCGTCGTCCGTCAGCAGCAGCAGCCCGGTGGTGTCCTGATCGAGCCGGCCGATGGCCTGCACGCCCTGTACCGCACCCTTGTTGGGCCGCAGCCGCAGCGGCGACGGCAGCAGCGTGTAGATGCTCGGGTAGGTCGAGGGCTTCTGCGAGCACTCGGTGCCCGCGGGCTTGTGCAGCATCAGGTAGGCCTTCTCGTGGCAGGCCCACTCGGTGCCCTGCACGGTGAACAGCAGGCCCTCGGGATCGAGGTCGGCGAACGGATCGGTCACGGCCGCGCCGGCAATGCTCACATGGCCTTGCTGGATCAGCCCCGCGCACACGCGCCGCGTGCCGAAGCCCTGGGTATAGAGGATGTCTTGCAGGTGCATGAAAAATGAAAAAAGCGGCCGTGCCGACAGGGGCACGGCCGCCTTCAAGTGTGCCGCAGGTTCAGTAGCCTGCCGCGAGGCCCGTGTTGCGGCGGGGGTCGTTGGCGCCGTAGAAGCGGTTGGCCCCCACCGGCTTGCCGCCCAGCGACGGCGCGCCGACGATGATCGCCGCCATGTGGTTGGCCGGCTGCGGCACGCCCAGGTTGTGGCCCATGTCGGCCAGGATCTTGCGGGTGTCGGGGCTCAGGGCGAAGGTCTCGACGTTGGTCACGTCAGGCAGCCATTGCTGGTGGAAGCGCGGCGCATCGACGGCCTCCTGCACGTTCATGCCGTAGTCGACCACGTTCAGGATGGTATGCAGCACCGCCGTGATGATGCGGCTGCCGCCGGGCGTGCCGACCACGAACACCGGCTTGCCGTCCTTCGAGACGATGGTCGGGCTCATCGAGCTCAGCGGGCGCTTGCCCGGGGCGATGGCATTGGCCTCGCCCTGTACCAGGCCGTACATGTTGGGCACGCCGATCTTCGCGGTGAAGTCGTCCATCTCGTTGTTCAGCAGCACGCCGGTCTTGTCGGCCGTGACCTTGGCGCCGAACCAGTCGTTGAGCGTGTAGGTAACCGACACCGCGTTGCCCTGCTGGTCGGTGATCGAATAGTGCGTTGTGTTGCTGCCTTCGTGCGGCGCGACGCCGGGCTTGATGTCCTTGGAGACGCCGGCCTTCTTCGGATCGATGGCGGCGCGGATCTTCCCGGCGTAGCCCTTGTCGAGCAGGCGCTCGAGCGGGTTCTTCACGAAATCCGGGTCGCCCAGGTAGCTGTTGCGGTCCACGTAGGCATGGCGCATGGCCTCGATCTGGTAGTGCACCGCTTCTGCCGAGCGAAAGCCCAGGTCCTTGAGCGGATAGCCCTCGAGAATGTTGAGCATCTCGCAGATGATCACGCCGCCCGAACTCGGCGGCGGCGCCGACACCACGCGGTAGCCGCGGTAGTCGCACTCCACCGGCGCAAGCTCGCGCGTCTTGTACTGGTCGAGGTCGGCCTGCGTGATGATGCCCTTGCCGGCCTGGCTCGATGCCACGATCGCCTGCCCGACCCAGCCCTTGTAGAACCCGTCGACACCCTTGGCGCTCACGGCGCGCAGCGTCTTGGCGAGGTCTTTCTGCACCAGCTTCTGGCCGACCGCGAAGGGCTCGCCCTTGTTCAGGAAGATGGCGCCGGAAACCGGGTCCTTCTTGAAGTCGCTGGTGGAGGTGCGCAGCATGTCGACATCGCCCTGCTCCAGCGCAAAGCCCTTTTCGGCCAGCCGGATCGAGGGAGCGATCAGCTCGGCCCGTTTCATGGTGCCGTATTTCTCGCGCGCGTATTCCATCCCCGAAACCGTGCCCGGCACGCCGACGGCAAGATGGCCGTTGGTGCTCAAGCCCTTGATGACGTTGCCGTCCTTGTCGAGGTACATGTTGGCCGTGGCGGCCAGCGGGGCCTTCTCGCGGAAGTCGAGGAAAGTCTTGCGGCCATCGGCCAGCTGCACGGTCATGAAGCCGCCGCCGCCCAGGTTGCCTGCCGCCGGGTAGACCACCGCCAGCGCGTAGCCCACGGCCACCGCCGCATCGACGGCGTTGCCGCCGCGCTTGAGCACGTCGACGCCGACCTTGGTGGCCAGGTGCTGCGCGCTCACGACCATGCCGTGCTCGGCCGCGACCGGCGCCTGCGATGCGGCATTCGAGGCGCTTGCGCCCGCGAGCAGGAGCGCCGCCGCCACGGCGGTGCGCAGGGCCGGAGTCCAGTGGAGGTTCTGCATGGGTGGATTTCCTCTCTTGAGTTCGATGGGAACGGTAACGATCACGCGACGAGCAGCGCCTTGCGCCGCAAGGCGGCCAGGCCGAGCACCACCTGCTGGAGTGCGAACTCCTTCAGCGCCGAAGCTTCGGCCAGCGGCTTGTCGTTCTGAATGAAACGCAGGCGGCCGGCGCCCACTTCGTGCGCCAGGTGGTCGGCCAACATGCCGTGCGAATGCGCGCCATCGAGCAGCGGCAGCAGGCAGCGCTCGAGCGCGGAAAGCCCCACGGGTTCGTGCCACTGATTGCAGGCACTGGCCGAGCTTCCGGCCGACAACGCCAGGCCTGGCGCACTGCGCACCGACGGCAGTGCCCGCGGCAAGGCAGAGACCTCCGCGGCGGCGTGCACCGGCGCGCGCCGCACGCGCACGGCACCAAGGATCACCAGTTCCTCGAGCATCGACAGCACCGCCGGCTCGACCGACGAACGCGGCTCGCCCAGCAGCGCGAGTACCGCGGCCACCAGCCCCTCGAACGACACGCTGGCCGGGTAATGCGCATCGAGCACCTGCGCCAGGGCCTTGTGCACCGGCAGCCGCAGCGTCACCGTCAGGTTGCGCAGCGCATTGCACGGCTGCTCGCGCGCATCGAGCGTGAGCGCGCTGCCGTCTGCAGCGGCGAACAGGCCGGCAAACTCAAAGCCGCTGATGCGGGCCTGGTCGAGCCGGTAGCGGATGTCCCCGGCCCGGCCCTGCTTCACCAGCAGCGTCTGGCGGAACGTGCGATTGACCAGGAAGTCGAGATACTGCTCCATCAGGATCTGGCTGCCGCCGCACTCGCGCAGCAGCGGCTCGCGAACCTTCTCGCCGTAGTTCTGGACGAACATCGTCGATGGTTCCGCCTCTGCCAGGTAGCTGAGGCCATTCGCCTCGGCGCGCGCCGCGAACTCCTTGAAATAGCACGGTGCGTTGCAGGGCTCGAGGAACTCGTGCAGCAGGTAGGAGCCGTTGGCACCGCGCACGATCGGCATCGTTTCCTCGAGCGTTTTGCCGAGCACGCTGCCGGGGCGGGCCGACTGCTCGAGGAATTCGAGCATGCCGCGCGCATAGGACAGCTTTTCCTCCGGCGTGTCGCGCGGGCCGCCGCGCAGGATCATCGCGTCGCGCACGATCTCCCTCGCCTTCCAGCCGGGGTACACGTTGTAGCTGACATAGGCGACGCCATCGGGCGCAAGGTTCTCCGAGCACACGCGCAGGATCGCGTCTTGCACCGGCCCCGGCACCCAGCTGTAGACGCCGTGGCAGATGATGTAGTCGAACTGGCCGAACGATGCATCGATCTCTGCCAGATTGAACGCCCGCAGTTCGACATTCGGCAGTCCGGCGCGCGCGATGGCCTCGCGGCCCTGCTCGATCTGCACCGTCGACAGATCGAGGCCCAGGGCGCTGGCTTCGGGGTGGCGCGCCGCAAACGGAATCAGGTTGCCGCCTGCCGCGCAGCCGAGTTCCAGCACGCGCGCCGTGGACGGGGCCGGTGCCTCGAGGCCGAACAGAAAGGCAATGGCCTCCAGGTGCTCGACGGCGGTTTGAGGGAACGGGTGCGACTCGTAGGGCACCGCGTCGTAGTAGCTCGTGAGCGTGGAAGTCAGTGAATCGGGCACGGCGTCCTTTTGGGAATCGAGGCCGGCAGCAGCCCCTTTGCCAAGGGGAAGCCGCGGCCATGGTGTGTCGGTTCCCGCCGACTATAGCCTCGCGCCGGGCAAAAAAAAGCCAACCCGTCGAAGGTTGGCTTTTTTGCGGTGGATGGTGGAGCTGGGGGGATTTGAACCCCCGTCCGCAAGCCTTCATCGCGCAGTTCTACATGTTTAGTGATCTGATTTGAGTCTCGCTTCCGGAGTCGCGCAGTCACACGCTAAACCGGACGCCAGCACCCTATTTTCTCGCCCCGACCCAAGGTACCCGGATCGGAGCCAGCCCATGTAATTATCCTTGCAGCCGGGAGGTCAGGATTGCTCCAGACCCCCTTGCCCAGCCCATCGGCCAACTGTTGCAAGGCTCACTGGCAATTAAGCAGCGAGTGCGAAACGTTCGTCGTTTGCAGTTAGTTTGTTTGAATCTGTTTTACGAGCGCATTCAGCTCGACATGCCCCGCTGCGACTCCGAACCCACGTCGAAACCAGTGCAGCCCCAAGCACACCATTTTAGGCCGGGTTGAGGAATTGCAAGAGCTCCAGGGGTGAAGTAATTGCGGCATCGGCCTCCCAGAGCGTGGCGTCCGCCTGGGGGCCCATGTAACCATAGGTAGCCGCAATGGTCCGCATGCCAGCGGCCCGGCCCGCGATGATGTCGCGTTCGTCGTCTCCCACGTAGATGCAGGCACTGGATGGGATTCCAAGCCGGCGTGCCGCTTCATGCAGGGGTTCGGGGTGCGGCTTGGCGTACGGCGTGGTGTCGCCGCTCACGATGGCGCCGGCGCTGCCGAAAAGCGGAATGGCGCGCGTCAGCGGATCGGTGAAGCGTGCCGACTTGTTGGTGACCACGCCCCAAGCCAGCCCGCGCGCCCGGATGGCGTCGATGAGCGGCTGCACCCCGTCGAACACCTGCGTGTTGAGCAGCATGCGGTTTTCGTAGGCAACGAAAAACTCTTCCCTCAACGCAGGAAATTCCGGTGCCTCGGGCGTGATGCCGAAAGCCACGCCGAGCATGCCCCGGGCACCGGCTCCCGCCATGAACCGATAGCGCTCCAGGGGGTACGACTCAAGGCCGCGATCCGTGCGCATCTTGTCGGCCGCGGCGCCAAGATCGGGCGCGCTGTCGATCAGCGTGCCGTCCAGATCGAACAGCACGGCCTGAATTGCTGCGCCCGTCACGCTTGTGAACCCGTCAAGGCCGGCTTCTGCGTGGCGAACATGTAGTTGACGCTGGTGTCGGCGCTGAGCCAGTAACGCCGCGTCAGCGGGTTGTGCTCCATGCCGCGCGTGTGCCGCAGGTCGAGGCCGGCCGCGCGGCAGTGGGCCGCCAGTTCGCTGGGGCGCAGCAGCTTCGCGTACTCGTGCGTGCCCCGGGGCAGCATACCCAGAACGTATTCGGCGCCGACGATCGCAAGCATGAACGACTTCAGGTTGCGGTTGATGGTGGAAAAGAACACCCAGCCACCCGGTTTGACGAGCGTGGCACAGGCCTGGACGATCGAAGCGGGCTCGGGCACATGCTCGAGCATTTCCATGCAGGTGACGACGTCGAAACTGCCGGGCTGCTCCGCGGCCAGCGCCTCCGCGCTGACCTCCCGGTACTTGACGCCCTGGGTTCCGGCTTCAAGCGCATGCAGGCGCGCCACCTTGAGCGCCTTGCTCGCCAGATCGATACCGAGCACGTCTGCGCCCTTTCGGGCCATCGAATCAGCCAGAATGCCGCCGCCGCAACCGATATCGAGCACCCGGCGCTGCGAAATCGGCGCAATACCGTCAATCCATTCCAGGCGCAATGGATTGATTTCATGGAGCGGGCGGAATTCGCTGTCCAAATCCCACCAGCGGTGGGCCAGTTCCGAAAACTTGGCGAGTTCCGCCGGATCGGCATTCACGTGATCTGTCATGCCGTGATTATGAAACGGAGAATGCGCCGTCGGACATCGACCGGCACTTGATGCTGCCGGAAGGAATTCGGCAGGCATAAAAAAACCCCGCCGAAGCGGGGTTTCTTTTAACGATTCAATCGAATCAGCGGGTGGCGCGGGTGCCGACCACTTCGATTTCCACGCGACGGTTCTTGGCGCGGCCTTCCTTGGTGCGGTTGTCCGCAACAGGCTGCTTCTCGCCCTTGCCTTCGGTGTAGACGCGGTTGCGTTCGATGCCCTTCGAGACCAGGAAGGCCTTGACGGCTTCGGCGCGGCGCACCGACAGACGCTGGTTGTAGGCGTCCGAACCGATCGAGTCGGTGTGGCCCACAGCGATGATCACTTCGAGGTTGACGTCGCGGATCTTCGAGACCAGGTCGGTCAGCTTGGCGCGACCTTCGGGCTTGAGAACCGACTTGTCGAAGTCGAAGAATGCGTCGGCAGCGAAGGTGACCTTCGAGGCAGCCACGGCCGGCGGAGCAGGACGCGCCGGAGCCGCGGGAGCGGGCGTGGCGGCAGCAGGAGCTGGCGGAACCAGAGCACCGTCGCAACCGGCAGCAGCAGTAGCCGGCGTCCAGTTGGCATCACGCCAGCACAGTTCGTTCGTGCCGTTCTTCCAAACCAGTTCGCCGGTGCCGTTTTGCCAGTTGTCGATCGTAGGACCGCCGTTCGCAGCGGTGACACGGGTCTGCGCGCCGGCGGCAGTGGCGAGCGCAGCGACTGCAAACATCATCGCCACTTTATTCAGTTTCTTCATGGTTCTCCTCTTGGGGAAAAAGCCGCAGCCGCGCTGCGAATCAAGGACGCTTTAAGTGACCACCACCCAAAACGTTGAGGCGATTGTGCCATAGGGTCTTTGGCAAACAGGCCGCCGGACGCCCCGGAAGCGTAGGACGGAGGCGGAATAGCGGCCTTGTGTTGCGGCGGTGCGACACCCCTCACAGCGTAAAATTTCGCCTTCCTGCCGCCAGCCTCTTGCTCAATGACCTCCTTCGCCAAAGAAACCCTGCCCATCAGTCTCGAAGAGGAAATGCGCAGCAGCTATCTCGATTACGCCATGAGCGTGATCGTGGGCCGGGCGCTTCCCGATGCGCGCGACGGCCTCAAGCCTGTGCACCGGCGTGTGCTGTATGCCATGCACGAGCTCAACAACGACTGGAACCGGGCCTACAAGAAGTCCGCCCGCATCGTGGGCGACGTGATCGGCAAGTACCACCCGCACGGCGATCAATCCGTCTATGACACCATCGTGCGGCTGGCGCAGGACTTTTCCATGCGCCATATGCTGGTCGACGGCCAGGGCAACTTCGGGTCGGTCGACGGAGACAACGCGGCCGCAATGCGGTATACGGAAATCCGGCTGGCCAAAATTGCGCACGAAATGCTGGCCGATATCGACAAGGAAACTGTCGATTTCCAGGACAATTACGACGGCTCCGAAAAAGAACCAAAGGTCCTTCCGAGCAAACTGCCGAATTTGCTGGTGAATGGCTCAGGCGGTATTGCAGTCGGCATGGCCACCAATATTCCGCCGCACAATCTCAATGAGGTGGTGGACGCCTGCCTGCACATGCTGCGCAATCCGCAGGCCACCATCGACGAGCTGATGGAAATCGTGCCGGCACCCGACTTCCCGACGGCCGGCATCATCTACGGCATCAATGGCGTGAGGGACGGCTACCGCACCGGCCGCGGCAAGGTCGTGATGCGCGCCAAGTGCCATTTCGAGGACATCGACCGCGGCCAGCGCCAGGCGATCATCGTCGACGAGCTCCCCTACCAGGTCAACAAGAAGACGCTGCAGGAGCGCATGGCCGAGCTGGTGCACGAAAAGAAGATCGAAGGCATCAGCCACATCCAGGACGAGTCCGACAAGTCGGGCATGCGCCTGGTCATCGAGCTCAAGCGCGGCGAAGTGCCCGAGGTGGTGCTCAACAACCTGTACAAGCAGACCCAGCTGCAGGACACCTTCGGCATCAACATGGTGGCGCTGGTCGACGGCCAGCCCAAGCTGTGCAACCTGAAGGACCTGATCGAGGTCTTCCTGCAGCACCGCCGTGAAGTGGTCACGCGCCGCACCGTCTTCACGCTGCGCAAGGCGCGCGAACGCGGCCACGTGCTCGAAGGCCTGGCGGTGGCGCTGGCCAACATCGACGAGTTCATCCGCATCATCCGCGAGTCGCCCACTCCGCCGGTCGCCAAAGCCGAACTGATGACCCGCAGCTGGGACAGCAAGCTGGTGCGCGAGATGCTGACGCGTTCGCGCGCGGACGGCGGCGTGGTCAATGCCGACGACTACCGCCCCGAGGGCCTGGAGCGCGAGTTCGGCATGGGCTCGGACGGCCTGTACCGCCTGTCGGAGACGCAGGCCCAGGAAATCCTGCAGATGCGCCTGCAGCGCCTGACCGGCCTCGAACAGGACAAGATCGTTGCCGAGTACAAGGAGGTCATGGCCGAGATCGATGACCTGCTCGACATCCTGGCCAAGCCCGAGCGGGTCTCGGTCATCATTGGCGAAGAACTCGGCACCATCAAGCATGAGTTCGGCCAGTCCAAGCTCGGCGCGCGCCGCAGCCTGGTGGAGCACAGCGCCTACGACCTCTCGACCGAAGACCTGATCACGCCTACCGACATGGTGGTGACGCTTTCGCACAGCGGCTACATCAAGAGCCAGCCGCTGAACGAGTACCGCGCGCAAAAACGGGGCGGACGCGGCAAGCAGGCCACCGTCACCAAGGAAGACGACTGGATCGACCAGCTCTTCATTGCCAACACGCACGACTACATCCTGTGCTTCTCCAACCGTGGCCGGCTGTACTGGCTCAAGGTGTGGGAAGTGCCGGCGGGCTCGCGCGGCTCGCGCGGGCGGCCCATCGTCAACATGTTCCCGCTGCAGGAAGGCGAAAAAATCAACGTCGCGCTCGCCCTGACCGGCGAGAAGCGCAACTTCCCGGCCGACCAGTACGTGTTCATGGCCACCTCCATGGGCACGGTCAAGAAGACCACGCTCGACGAATTCAACAACCCGCGCAAGGGCGGCATCATTGCCGTGAACCTCGACGAGGGCGACTACCTCATCGGCGCCGCCCTGACCGACGGCAAGCACGACGTGATGCTGTTCAGCGACGGCGGCAAGGCCGTGCGCTTCGACGAAGAGGACGTGCGTCCGCTCGGCCGCAATGCACGCGGCGTGCGCGGCATGTCGCTCGATCCGGGGCAAGGCGTCATCGCGATGCTGGTGGCCGAGGACGAGCAGCAAAGCGTTCTCACCGCCACGGAAAATGGTTACGGAAAGCGCACAAGCATTACCGAGTACACGCGTCATGGCCGCGGAACCAAAGGCATGATTGCGATTCAACAGAGTGAGCGCAACGGCAAGGTCGTTGCCGCCACCCTCGTGCATGCGGACGATGAGATCATGCTCATCACCGACAAGGGCGTGCTCGTGCGCACCCGGGTAGCCGAGATTCGTGAGCTGGGTCGCGCAACGCAGGGCGTTACGCTGATCGGGCTCGACGAAGGCGCCAAACTCAGCGGGCTACAACGTATCGTCGAAAACGACGCCAACGGCGAGAGTGAGCCTGGCGCAGACGATACTTCCTCATCTTCAACGGAGAACCCTCAGTGAAAAAATTCAAGCTCGCACTTCTGACCGTCGCCCTGGCCGGCAGCTCGATGGCCGCCATGGCGCAGGACAAGGCTGCGCTCATCAAGCAGTTCATCGACGTGCAGCGCCCCGGCATCGAATCGCTGGCCCGCGGCCTGGTCGAGCAATCGAGCGCTCCGATTGCGCAGGCCGGCTCGCAGTACCTGCAGACGCAAGTGCCCGAAGCCAAGCGCGAATCGGCTGCCAAGGCGGCCGACGCCGAACTCAAGAAATACTTCGACGAGGCCTATCCGATCGTGCGCGACAAGGCGGTGCAGCTGGCACCCGGCGCCCTGACCCCGCTGCTCGAGCAGAACTTCAGCGAAGACGAGCTCAAGCAGCTGCTGGCCTGGATCAACTCGCCGCTCAGCAAGAAGTACCAGGACCTCAATCCGAAGATGCAGACTGCGCTGACCGAAAAGCTCGTGAGCGACACGCGCGCCACCATCGAACCGAAGATGCGCGCGCTGGACGAGAACGTGGCCAAGGCCCTGGGCGCTCCGACCGGCGGCTCGCAAGGCGCCGCTCCGGCCAAGGCACCGGCCAAAGCTCCCGCCAAGAAGTGACGTGACCCAGCAGCAGCTCCACCCGGCCGGCACGCGCCCGTACAACTTTTCCGCCGGTCCGGCTGCCATGCCGGAATCAGTGCTGCAACGCGCGGCCTCCGAAATGCTCGACTGGCAGGGCAGCGGGATGAGCGTGATGGAGATGAGCCACCGCGGCAAGGAATTCGGTGCGATCTGCACCGGGGCCGAAGCGGACATCCGCACGCTGCTGGCCGTGCCCGAGCACTTCCACATCCTCTTCATGCAGGGCGGCGGCCTCGGCGAGAATGCCATCGTGCCGATGAACCTGTCGCGCGGCACCGCCGCCGACTTCGTCATCACCGGCAGCTGGAGCATCAAGTCGCAGAAGGAAGCGCAGCGCTACTGCACGGCGAACATCGCCGCGAGCAACGCCGGCGACCATCACACGCGGCTGCCCGATCCCTCGACCTGGCAACTGAGCAAGGATGCCTCGTACGTGCACCTGTGCACCAACGAGACCATCAACGGCATCGAATTCCAGCAGCTGCCCGACCTCGCAGCCCTTGGCAGCGATGCGCCGCTGGTCATCGACTTTTCGTCGCACGTGGCCTCGCGCAGCGTCGACTGGCGCCGCGTCGGCCTTGCCTTTGGCGGTGCCCAGAAGAACCTCGGGCCGGCCGGACTCACCCTCGTGATCGTGCGCGACGACCTGCTCGGACACGCGCTCGAGATCTGCCCGAGCGCGTTCAACTACAAGATCGTGGCCGACAACAAGTCCATGTACAACACCCCGCCGACCTGGGGCATCTACATGGCGGGGCTGACGTTCCAGTGGCTGCTGCAGCAGACCGAGGGCGCGCTTACGGGCGTGGCCGCCATGGAGCAGCGCAACATCGCCAAGGCCAGGCTGCTGTACGACTTCATCGACGCCTCTTCGTTCTACCTCAACAAGATCGACCCGGGCTGCCGTTCGCGCATGAACGTGCCGTTCTTCCTGGCGGACGAGAGCCGCAACGACGCCTTCCTGGCCGGTGCGCGCGAGGCCGGCCTGCTTCAGCTCAAGGGCCACAAGTCGGTCGGCGGCATGCGCGCGAGCATCTACAACGCCATGCCGCTGGAAGGCGTACGGGCACTTGTGAGCTACATGCGAGAATTCGAGCGATCGCATGCCTAGGCGCATGCCCAGCTGCTCGCACCGATGACCGCCTCCGCTCCAACACCGCCCTCCTCTCCCGACAACTCCGAAAGCCTTGCCGATCTGCGCGTGCAGATCGACTCGCTCGACCAGCAACTGCTCGGCCTGCTCAATGAGCGGGCCCACGTGGCAGAGCTGGTGGGCGAGGTCAAGAAGCGCGAAGGCACGCCGTATTTCCGGCCCGACCGCGTGGCCCAGGTCATCGAGAAGATGCAAAAGAGCAATGCGGGCCCGCTCAAGGACCTGCATGTGGCCGCCATCTGGCGCGAAATCATGTCGGCCTGCCTGGCACTCGAATCGCCGCAGCGCGTCGCCGTGCTCGGTCCCGAGGGCACCTTCTGCGAGCAGGCTGCCATCGAATACTTCGGCGGCGCCGCCGACCTGATCTATTGCGCCAGCTTCGACGAGGTGTTCCACGCCACGGCGGCCGGCAGCGCCCAGTACGGCGTGGTGGGCGTCGAAAACTCGACCGAAGGCGTGGTCACGCGTTCGCTCGACCTGTTCCTGCATTCGCCGACCCATGTGGTGGGCGAAGTCAGCCTGCTGGTGCGCCACCATCTGCTGCGCAGCAGCAATACGCTGGACGGCGTTGAGGCCGTGCTGGCCCACCCGCAGGCGCTGGCGCAGTGCCAGACCTGGCTGTCGAAGCACCTGCCCCATGCCGAGCGGCGTGCCGTTTCGAGCAATGCCGAAGGCGCGCGTCTCGCGGCCACCAACCCGGCTTGGGCCGCACTGGCCGGCGAACGCGCCGCCACGCGCTTTGGCCTGCACATCGTGGCGCATGCGATCCAGGACGACTCCTACAACCGCACCCGCTTCTCCGTGATCTGCCTGCCGCAGACGCTGGCCATGCCGCCAGCTTCGGGGCGCGACTGCACGAGCCTGATCGTCTCCGTGCCGAACCGTCCCGGCGCCGTGCACGACCTGCTGGTGCCGCTGAAGGTCAACAACGTGTCCATGACCCGGTTCGAGTCACGCCCGGCGCGCACCGGCCAGTGGGAGTACTACTTCTACATCGACCTGGACGGCCATCCCTCGCAGCCCAACGTGGCTGCGGCGCTGGCCGAGCTGCGCGGGCTCTGCGCGTTCTACAAGGTGCTGGGCGCCTACCCCGTCAAAGCCTGAGCCGGACAAGCACCATGTTCGAGCAATTGGGATTGATCGGCTGCGGCCTCATGGGCGGCTCCTTTGCGCTTGCGCTCAAGCGCGCGAAGCTCGTCAAACGCGTGGTCGGCTACAGCAAGTCGCCTTCCACCACCGAGCGGGCGCGCCAGCTTGGCGTGATCGACGTGGCGGCGCCTTCCGCGCTGCTGGCGGTCTCGGGCTCCGACCTCGTACTGCTGGCGGTGCCGGTGGCGGCCTCGGAAGCCACCTTCAAGGCCATTCGCCATGGCATTTCGAGCGATACGCTCGTGATGGACGTGGGCTCGACCAAGGGCGACGTGATCGAAGCCGCACGCAACGGCCTGCAGGACCAGTTCGCCCACTTCGTTCCGGCCCATCCGATCGCTGGCAAGGAGGTGTCGGGCATCGAGCATGCCGAGGCCTCGCTCTACGCCGGCCGCAAGGTCGTGCTGACGCCGGTCAAGGCCACGCTGCGCTCGAACGTGCAGCGCGCCTCGCAGATCTGGAGCGGCATCGGCGCCAACGTCGTCACCATGACGCACGAGGAGCACGACAGCGCTTTCGCGGCCGTGAGCCATTTGCCGCATTTGCTGGCCTTTGCCTATGTCAACGCGCTCATCGCGCAGCCGCAGGGCGACGATTTCCTGCGCCTCGCCGGCCCCGGGTTTCGCGATTTTTCGCGCATTGCAGCCAGCGATCCTGTCATGTGGCGCGACGTGCTGCTCGCCAACCGCGAGCAGGTGCTGCTGCAATCGCAGGCATTCCGCAAGGCGCTGCTCGAACTCGAGGCGCTGGTCACGGCTGGCGATGCCCAGGCGCTGGAGCACTCGATCGCTGCCGCCAGCAAGGTCCGCGCCGCCTGGCTACCCAATACCGACGCGTCCCAGGATTCCTGACATGTTCTCGACGGCATTCCTCGATATTCCTGCGCTGGCCGGAGCTTCGGGCACCGTGCGGCTGCCGGGCTCCAAGAGCATTTCGAACCGCGTGCTGCTGCTGGCCGCGCTGGCGAGCGGAACCACCACCGTCCACGACCTGCTCGACTCCGACGACACCCGCGTGATGCTCGACGCGCTGCGCGCGCTCGGCTGCGGCATCGATGCGGCGGGCAACACGCTGCGCATCACCGGCATCGGCGGCCAGTTGAAGTCCAACGGGCCGCTGCTGCCGCTTTTCCTCGGCAACGCCGGCACCGCGATGCGTCCGCTGACCGCCGCGCTGTCGCTGCTCGGCGGCGATTTCGAACTCAGCGGCGTGCCGCGCATGCACGAGCGGCCGATCGGCGACCTGGTCGACGCGCTGACCCAGCTCGGCTGCCGCATCGACTACCTGGGCAACCCCGGCTACCCGCCGCTGCGCATCCGCCCGGTCGATCAGGGTGCGCTGGTGCTGGACGCACCGATCCGGGTGCGCGGCGACGTCTCGAGCCAGTTCCTGACCGCGCTGCTGCTCGCGCTGCCTCTCGCTGCGGGCAGTGCGGCCCCCACGCTCGGCACTGACGCGTCCTCGCTGCCCCCCGAGGGGGCTGCCCCGCCTCGGGGCGGCCCTTCGGCGGGACGCGACATCGTGATCGAAGTGGTCGGCGAGCTGATCTCCAAGCCCTACATCGAGATCACGCTCAACCTGCTGGCGCGCTTCGGCATTGCCGTGCGGCGCGAGGGCTGGGAGCGCTTCACCATCCCCGCCGGCAGCCGCTACAGTTCGCCGGGCGACATCCACGTCGAGGCCGATGCTTCCTCTGCCAGCTATTTCATAGCACTTGGCGCCATTGCCACGGGCGCCTCCGGCCAGGACAGCATCCGGATCGAAGGCGTGGGCGCCGATTCGATCCAGGGCGACATCCGCTTCATCGAGGCAGCGCGGCAAATGGGCGCGCAGGTCGACAGCGGGCCCAACTGGCTCGACGTGCGCCGCGGCGCCTGGCCTCTGAAGGCCATCGACCTGGACGCCAACCACATCCCCGATGCCGCGATGACGCTGGCCGTGATGGCGCTGTACGCTGACGGCCCGAGCACCTTGCGCAACATCGCCAGCTGGCGGGTCAAGGAAACCGACCGCATCGATGCCATGGCCAACGAACTCAGGAAGCTCGGCGCCACGGTCGAATCCGGCCCCGATTTCATCCGGGTTCATCCGCTGGAACGCTCGCGCTGGCAGGCGGCCAGCATCCGCACCTACGACGACCATCGCGTGGCCATGTGCTTCTCGCTCGCGGCGTTCAATCCGGCGGGCTTGCCGGTGCGCATCCTGGAGCCGCACTGCGTTGCCAAGACCTTCCCGGACTACTTCGAAACACTGTTCTCGGTCGCCGAGGCGCCCGAGGTGCCGGTGATCTGCATCGACGGCCCCACCGCCTCGGGCAAGGGCACGCTCGCGGCCGAAGTAGCGCGCCTGCTGGGCTACCACTACCTCGATTCAGGTTCCCTCTACCGCGTGACCGGCCTGGCCATGCGGCGCGCCGGACTCAGCGCCGAGCCGCAGCACGAAGCGCAGATCGCCGCCCTGGCGGCCGCCCTGCCCCTGCATTTCACCGAGGGCAAGGTGCTATTGGCCGGCGAGGACGTGAGCGACGAAATCCGCACCGAAGCCGCCGGCATGGATGCCTCCCGCGTCTCCACGCTTCCCGCGGTGCGCGAGGCGCTCCTGGCGCTCCAGCAGCGCTTCCGGCAGCTCCCGGGCCTGGTGGCCGACGGCCGCGACATGGGCACCGTGATCTTCCCCGATGCGGCGCTCAAGGTCTTCCTGACGGCCAGCGCCGCCCAGAGGGCCGAACGCCGGCATAAGCAGTTGATTTCAAAGGGTATTTCAACTACACTTGACAGTCTTCGCTCCGACTTGGAAGCACGCGACGCCAGGGATTCGTCCCGCAGCGTCGCTCCCCTCAAGCCGGCGCAGGATGCCCGCCACCTCGACAACTCCCAGCTGTCCATCGAGCAGTCGATCGACCAGGTGTTGAACTGGTGGCAGGAAAGACAGCCGTTCAAGCCCGCTTGAGCGGTTGGAAGCCACAGCCTTTCAGGTTCGCCCGACAGGCTCGCGCCAACCGGATTCCGGGGCAGCGCATACCGCTCCAGCAGGCTCCTCTCGCGCGACAGCGCACCGGCCTGCTGGTTGTTCAACCAACCGGGCACCAGCCCACAAAACCGCCGTCTACAGATCCACAGCAGCCGCACGCAATTTCGCATGAGCGCCTGCCAACCCTGCCTGACGGAAGGAACCATAAATGTCTGAATCTTTTGCCGACCTATTCGAAGAGTCCCTGAAGCGTTCCGAAATGCGCACCGGCGAGGTCATCACGGCCGAAGTCGTGCGCGTCGAACACAACCACGTGGTGGTCAACGCCGGCCTCAAGTCCGAAGCGTATGTGCCGATCGAGGAGTTCAAGAACGACAAGGGCGAACTCGAAGTCCAGGCCGGCGATTTCGTTTCCGTTGCCATCGGCAGCGTTGAAAACGGCTACGGCGACACCATCCTCTCGCGCGACACCGCCAAGCGCCTCGCTTCGTGGCTCGCCCTGGAGAAGGCCCTGGAATCTGGCGACTTCGTCACCGGCACCACCAGCGGCAAGGTCAAGGGCGGCCTCACGGTGCTTGTCAACGGCATCCGCGCCTTCCTGCCGGGCTCGCTGATCGACACGCGTCCGATCAAGGACCTGACCCCGTACGAGAACAAGACCCTCGAATTCAAGGTCATCAAGCTCGACCGCAAGCGCAACAACGTCGTGCTGTCGCGCCGTGCCGTGGTCGAAGCCAGCATGGGCGAAGAGCGCGCCAAGCTGATGGAAACCCTGAAGGAAGGCGCAGTCGTGCGCGGTGTCGTCAAGAACATCACCGAATACGGTGCGTTCGTGGACCTCGGCGGCATCGACGGCCTGCTGCACATCACCGACATGGCATGGCGCCGTGTCCGCCACCCGAGCGAAGTCGTTCAGGCCGGCCAGGAAATCACCGCCAAGATCCTCAAGTTCGACACCGAGAAGAACCGTGTCTCGCTGGGTCTCAAGCAAATGGGCGACGATCCGTGGATGGGCGTTTCGCGCCGCTACCCGCAATCGACCCGCCTGTTCGGCAAGGTCACGAATATTGCCGATTACGGTGCGTTCGTCGAACTCGAACCCGGCATCGAAGGCCTGGTGCACGTCTCCGAAATGGACTGGACCAACAAGAACATCGCTCCGAACAAG
The DNA here is from genome assembly GCF_003951285.1 of Variovorax beijingensis. GTDB lineage: Bacteria > Pseudomonadota > Gammaproteobacteria > Burkholderiales > Burkholderiaceae_C > Variovorax > Variovorax beijingensis. The sequence continues at coordinate 100,083 of NZ_RXFQ01000001.1, forward strand.
ATCGTCTCGCTGGGCGACGAAGTCGAAGTCATGGTCCTGGAAATCGACGAAGACAAGCGCCGCATCAGCCTGGGCATGAAGCAGTGCAAGGCCAACCCGTGGCAAGAGTTCGCGCAGAACACCAAGCGCGGCGACCGCGTCAAGGGCCCGATCAAGTCGATCACCGACTTCGGCGTGTTCGTGGGCCTGGCTGCCGGCATCGACGGCCTGGTGCACCTCTCGGACCTCTCGTGGAACGAAGCCGGCGAAACCGCCGTTCGCAACTACAAGAAGGGCCAGGAAGTCGAAGCGATCGTGCTGGCCGTCGACGTCGACCGCGAGCGCATCAGCCTGGGCATCAAGCAGCTCGACAGCGACCCGTTCACCACCTTCACCACGGTGAACGACAAGGGCCAGATCGTGACCGGCAAGGTCAAGACCGTGGACGCCCGCGGCGCTGAAATCGACCTCGGCGAAGACATCATCGGCTACCTGCGTGCTTCGGAAATCTCGCGCGACCGCGTCGAAGATGCCCGCAACGTGCTCAAGGAAGGCGACGAAGTCACCGCCATCGTCGTGAACGTGGATCGCAAGACCCGCAACATCCAGCTGTCGATCAAGCAGAAGGACATGGTCGACGAACAAGGCGCCATGGCCAACCTGAGCCAACAGTCGGCACGCGAAAACGCGGGCACGACGAGCCTGGGCGCCCTGCTGCGCGCCAAGCTCGACAACAACGACAGCAAGTAAGCTGCCTCCGAAGACAGAGCAGGCCCTGGGGCCGCTCTGTCTTTTTTTTCGTCCACGTTTTTGTTTGGCCTATGACCCGCTCTGACCTCGTCGAAGAACTCGCAGCGCGCTTCGCGCAGCTGACGCACCGCGATGCCGAATACGCCGTCAAGACCATCCTCGATGCGATGAGCGATGCGCTGGTGCGCGGGCACCGCATCGAGATCCGTGGCTTCGGCAGCTTCTCGGTCACCCGGCGTCCGCCGCGCATCGGCCGCAACCCGCGCTCGGGCGAGAGCGTTCAGATCCCCGAAAAGCGGGTGCCCCATTTCAAGCCGGGCAAGGCCTTGCGCGAGGCCGTCGATGCCAAGACCGCCGAGCTCGACGCCAAGGGCCGCAAGGCCTGATCGCATGGATGCAAACGTAGAATGCTCCCGGCAACGGGAACGGCTATGAAATACCTCCTGTGGCTGCTCAAGGCAGCCATTTTTTTTACGCTTTTTGCTTTCGCGCTGAACAACCAGCACGACGCGACCGTCTATTTCTTCTTCGGCACGCATTGGCGCGCGCCCCTGGTGCTCGTCGTGCTCGCGGCTTTCGCCGGCGGCCTCGTGGTGGGTGCGCTCGGCATGCTGCCCGGATGGTGGAAGCACCGTGCGGCGGCGGCGCAGGTGCCGGCCACGCGCGGCGACGAAGCCGCGGCGCCCGCGCCATCCACGCCTGCTCCGGCAGCGGCGCCGTCGTCCATCTCCGCCACCGACCTACCCACCGTACGCCAACATGGACTTTGATCCCAGCTGGCTGCTGATCAGCCTGCCCGTTGCCTTTGTCCTGGGCTGGCTCGCCTCACGCTTCGACATCCGGCAGCTCAAGCTCGAGAACCGGCAAGCCCCCAAGGCGTATTTCCGCGGCCTCAACTTTCTTCTCAACGAACAGCAGGACCAGGCCATCGATGCCTTCATCGAGGCCGTGCAGAACGACCCCGACACGCAAGAGCTTCACTTCGCGCTGGGCAACCTGTTTCGTCGGCGCGGCGAGTACCAGCGCGCGGTGCGCGTGCACGAGCATCTGCTGGGACGCGGCGACCTGAGCCGCAGCGACCGCGAGCGCGCCCAGCACGCGCTGGCGCAGGATTTCCTGCGCGCCGGACTGCTCGATCGCGCCGAAGCCGCGCTGCAAAAACTCGAGGGCACGCGCTACGAGAACGAGGCGCGGCTTTCGCTCCTTGCCATCTACGAGCGGTCGCGCGAATGGGCCCAGGCCGCCGCCGTGGCGCAGAAGCTCGACGAATCCGACCAGGCCAGCTACAGCACGCGCCGGGCCCACCACCTTTGCGAGCAGGCCTCCGAACAGGTGGCGGCCGGCGATCTGGCCGCGGCCGGCCGGCTGCTCTCCGAGGCGGTGGCGCTGGCCCCGCAGGCGCCCCGCCCCGCCATCGACTCCGCCACGCTGCAACTGCGCAATGGCGACGGCGCCAAGGCCTTCGACACCCTCGCCGCGCTGAGCGACACCGCCCCGCTCGCCTTGCCGCTGTATGCCGCTGCGCTGCAGCAGGCCGCGGTCGCCGCCCATCGCGAGGGCGAAGCGCTCGCGCTGCTGCAAAGACACTATGACGAGTCGCCCTCGATCGACGTGCTCGAAGCGCTGATCGCGCTCGGCGGCTCGCCGACCAGCGCGATTCCTGCGGCCAACGGCCAGCCACTCGCTCCGCGCGACGGCTACATCGCGCACCTCGCCCAGCAGCCTTCGCTGGTTGCCGCCTCGCGCTGGCTTGCGGGCGAGCGCTTCGAGCACGAGCAGTTCCACCCGCAGGTGCAGCGCGCGCTCGACCAGGCCACGCGGCCGCTGATGCGCTACCGCTGCGCCGCCTGCGGCTTCGAGGCGCACCAGCATTTCTGGCACTGCCCCGGATGCCAGGCCTGGGACAGCTATCCGCCGCGGCGCGTCGAGGAGCTCTGAGCCACATTCCGAACACGTTTCGGAACAATGCTGAACGCGGCCCCTGCGGCGCGCCGGGCCGTCAACGCGCCTTTCCCTGAATCGTTGAACGCGAGCCGGCGTCTTCTGCCGGCGAACTGTGATCTCAACAAATCAGGGAGTTTGAAAATCATGCTGAAGAAAATCCTGGCCGTGATGGCCATGCTGCTTGCCGCTGCCTCGTTCGCCGCGGTCGATGTCAATAAGGGCACGGCGGCCGATCTCGATGGCATCAAGGGCGTCGGCCCTGCGATGTCCAAGCGCATCCTCGATGCGCGCAAGGAAGGCGAGTTCAAGGACTGGCCCGACTTCATGCAGCGCGTGAAGGGCGTGAAGGAAAAGAAGGCCGAGAAGCTGCCGGCCGAAGGGCTCACGGTCAACGGCAAGGCCTTCGGCGGCCACGCAGGCGAAGCAGTTGCCTCGAAGGCAGACAAGCCCGCCGTGGCAGCCGCTGCCAAGCCGGCCAAGCCCTGATCGAAACGCTCGGGGCCAGCGGGCCGATGCCGCGCTCGCGGCATGCCCGCAACCCGGTGAAAGCCGCCGCAAGGGCGGCTTTTTTGCGTGCGCCGCAGCAGCAAGGCAGGCCACTGCGCAGCGCCGCGTGGCAGGGAAATGCCTCAGAAGTGGCCCGGAATTTGCACGTATGCTCGCGTTCGTTTTCACTTTCATCCGTTCCGGAGCGCTCATGAATCACAAGTTCGGCATTGCCCTCGCTGGCCTCACCCTCGGCGCCGCGGCCTTCGCGCAAACCAAGTGGGACCTGCCCACGGCCTACCCCGCCAGCAACTACCACACCGAAAACATCACGCAGTTCGCGAGCGACGTGGAAAAGGCGTCCGCCGGCAAGCTCAAGATCACCGTCCACGCGAATGCCGCGCTGTTCAAGGCACCCGAGATCAAGCGCGCCGTGCAAGGCGGACAGGCCCAGTTGGGCGAGATCCTGCTGGTGAACTACCAGAACGAATGGCAGATGTTCGGCGCCGACGGCATCCCGTTCCTGGCCGACAGCTACGACGCCGCATGGAAGCTCTACCAGGCGCAGAAGCCGGCGCTTGAAAAGAAACTGGCCGAGCAGGGCCTGGCGCTGCTGTACACCGTGCCGTGGCCGCCGCAGGGCATCTACGCGAAGAAGCCGATTTCTTCGGCGGCCGACCTCAAGGGCGTGAAGTGGCGTGCCTACAGCCCCGCCACCGCACGTGTCGCCGAGCTCGTCGGCGCGCAGCCGGTCACCGTGCAGCAGACCGAACTCTCACAGGCCATGGCCACGGGCGTGATCGAGTCCTACATGTCCTCGGGTTCCACCGGCTACGACACCAAGACCTACGAATACATCAAGAACTTCTACGACACCCAGGCCTGGCTGCCCAAGAACGCGGTGCTCATGAACAAGAAGGCCTTCGACGCGCTCGACAAGCCCACGCAGGATGCGGTGCTCAAGGCAGCCGCCGAGGCGGAGAAGCGCGGCTGGGAGCTGTCGAAGAAGAAGACGCTCGAATACATCGAGCTGCTCAAGAAGAACGGCATGGCCATCCACGTGCCTTCGGACCAGCTCAAGGCCGACATGAAGAAGGTGGGCGACACCATGCTCAAGGAGTGGCTTGAGAAGTCCGGCTCCGAAGGGCAGGCCGTGGTCGACGCGTACAAGAAGATGTGAGGCAGCGCCGCCTACTGATGCGCAAGACACTCGATTTCCTCTACGACAGCGCCGCCGCCCTGGCGGCGCTTTTCATGATCGGCCTGCTCGCGATGGTGCTGCTCTCCATCGTCGGGCGGCAGATTCACCTCAACGTGCCCGGCATCGACGCCTACGCCGGCTACCTGATGGCTGGCTGCGGCTTCCTCGCGCTGGCCCACACGCTCAAGCGCGCCGAACACATCCGCGTGACGTTGGTCATGCAGAGCCTCGGCCCGGCAGCGCGGCGCTGGCTCGAACGCTGGGCCGTGAGCGTTGCGGCGCTGCTGGCGCTGCTGTTCGCGTACTACAGCGTGCGCCTGGTGATGCAGTCGATCGAATACAACGACATCTCCACCGGCAACGACGCCACGCCGCTGTGGATTCCGCAGCTCGGCATGGCCATCGGCGCGGTGATCTTCGCAATCGCCGCGATCGACGAAGCCGTCATCGAGTGGAAGGGGCGCCCGCTGCGCACGAACCTGGAGGCGATGCGCCATGAATGACGTGGCAATGGCGGCGCTGCTGATCGCCACGCTGTTCCTGATCCTCGGCAGCGGCGTGTGGATCGGGCTCACGCTCTCGGGCGTGGCGTGGATCGGCATGCAGCTGTTCTCCTCGCGCCCCGCCGGCGATGCCATGGCCGTCACCATCTGGGGCTCCGCTTCGGGATGGACGCTGACCGCGCTGCCGCTGTTCCTGTGGATGGGCGAGATCCTGTTCCGCACGCGGCTTTCGCAGGACATGTTCAAGGGCCTCGCTCCCTGGATGCAGAGCCTGCCGGGCCGCCTGCTGCACACCAACGTGGTCGGCTGCGCGGTGTTCGCCGCGGTCTCGGGTTCGAGCGCCGCGACCTGCGCGACCATCGGCAAGATGAGCCTGCCCGAACTCAAGCGACGCGGCTACCCGGACAACATGGTGATCGGCACACTGGCCGGCGCCGGCACGCTGGGCCTGCTGATTCCGCCTTCGATCATCATGATCGTCTACGGCGTCAGCGCCGACGTGTCGATCTCCAAGCTGTTCATCGCGGGCGTGGTGCCCGGACTGCTGCTGGGCCTGCTGTTCTCGGGCTACATCATGTTCTGGGCGCTGCGGCATCCGGATCAGGTGCCGCCGGCCGACCTCAGGATGTCCTTCGGCGCGAAGCTGCGCGCCTCGCTGTCGCTGATCCCGGTGGCACTGCTGATCCTCGCCGTGCTCGGCTCCATCTACACGGGTTTCGCCACGGCCACCGAAGCCGCCGCGGTGGGCGTGGTCGGCGCGCTGATCATTTCCGCGGCGCAAGGCTCGCTGAGCTGGACCAACTTCAGGGAGGCCCTGCTCGGCGCCACGCGGCTCTATTGCATGATGGCGCTGATCCTCGCCGGTGCCGCCTTCCTGACGTTGTCGATGGGCTACATCGGCCTGCCGCGGCACCTGGCGGAGTGGATCGCCTCGCTGGGCCTTTCGCAGTTCCAGCTGGTGGTCATGCTCGCGGCCTTCTTCATCGTGCTGGGCTGTTTCCTCGACGGCATTTCGGTCGTGGTGCTCACCATGGGCGTGGTGATGCCGACGGTGATCGCCGCCGGCATCGATCCCCTCTGGTTCGGCATCTTCGTGGTGCTGGTGGTCGAGATGGCACAGATCACGCCGCCGGTCGGCTTCAACCTGTTCGTGCTCCAGAGCATGACGGGACGGGACCTGCTGTACATCGCCCGGGTCACGCTGCCGATGTTCTTCCTGATGGTGGCGGCCGTGCTGATCATCTACTTCGTGCCGCAACTGGTCACCTGGCTGCCGCGGCAGATGGCGCCATAACCAGCACCGCCGGGCGTGCCCCGACAATAGGCCCATGCTGCTTCCGATTATTGCCATCTGCATGGGCGCTTCCGTGGGCGCGCTGGCGCGCTGGGGCCTGGCACTCTGGTTTGGTGCTGGCGGGCTCATGCCCTGGGGCACGCTGGCCGCCAACCTGATCGGGGGCTACCTCATCGGCGTGGCCATTGCCTCGTTCCAGTTGCTGCCCGACCTCGATCCGGCCTGGCGGCTCGCGCTGGTCACGGGCTTTCTCGGCGGCCTGACGACCTTCTCGAGCTTCTCGGCCGAGGTCGTGACCATGCTCCTCGAAGGCCGGCTCGGCGTGGCGCTGCTCACGGCAACGGCCCACCTCGGAGGATCGCTGTTCCTGACCTGGCTGGGCATACGCAGCGTGCAGGCCCTGGCCGCCTGACGGGTCGCCCCATCGCCGGGCGGCAAAGCCGTCGATCTTCGCGGGTTTCCGCAGGAATTTTCGAGGGGGCCGGTCGATAGAATCGACCGCAATGCCCCTGGTCTTTCTCGTCGCACTCCCCTTTGTTGCCAGCGTGCTGGCCGCGTTGATGCCGTCGAACGCGCGCAATCGGGAGTCGACGCTGGCGGGCCTGGTCGCACTGGGCTGCGCGCTGCAGACCGCTTGGTTCTTTCCCCAGATCGCGCGCGGCAACGTGCTGCGCCAGGAGATCGCGTGGCTGCCCGAGCTCGGGCTGAACCTCGTGTTCCGCATGGACGGCTTCGCGTGGCTGTTCTGCATGCTGGTGCTCGGCATCGGCGCGCTGGTGGTGCTCTATGCGCGCTACTACATGTCGGCCTCCGACCCGGTGCCGCGCTTCTTCTCTTTCTTTCTCGCGTTCATGGGCGCGATGACGGGCGTGGTGCTCTCGGGCAACCTGATCCAGCTGGTGCTGTTCTGGGAGCTCACCAGCCTGTTCTCCTTCCTGCTGATCGGCTACTGGCATCACCGGCGCGACGCGCGGCGCGGCGCGCGCATGGCGCTCACCGTCACCGGTGCCGGCGGGCTCTGCCTGCTGGCGGGCGTGGTGGTGCTGGGCCGCATCGCGGGCAGCTACGAGCTCGACGTGGTGCTCGCCTCGGGCAACGAGATCCGCGCGCATGCGCTCTATCCGGCGGCCCTGGTGCTGATACTGCTGGGCGCCTTCACCAAGAGCGCGCAGTTCCCGTTCCACTTCTGGCTGCCGCGCGCGATGGCGGCGCCCACGCCGGTTTCGGCCTATCTGCATTCGGCCACCATGGTGAAACTCGGCGTGTTCCTGATGGCGCGGCTGTGGCCGGTGCTGTCGGGCACCGAACAGTGGTTCTGGCTGGTGGGCGGCGCGGGCGCGATCACGCTGCTGCTCGGCGGCTTTGTCGCAATGTTCCAGCGCGACCTGAAGGCATTGCTGGCCTATTCGACCATCTCGCACCTCGGGCTCATCACGCTGCTGCTGGGCCTGAACAGCCCGCTGGCGGCGGTGGCGGCGGTGTTCCACGTCATGAACCATGCGACCTTCAAGGCATCGCTCTTCATGGCGGCCGGCATCATCGACCACGAGAGCGGCACGCGCGACATCCGCAAGCTCAGCGGCCTGCTGCGGCTGATGCCGATCACCGGCACGCTGGCGATCATCGCGAGCGCATCGATGGCCGGCGTGCCGCTGCTCAACGGCTTTCTCTCGAAGGAGATGTTCTTCGCCGAGACGGTGTTCATCCAGGCGACGCCATGGATCAGCCTGAGCCTTCCGGTCATTGCCACCATTGCGGGCATCTTCAGCGTGGCCTATTCGGCGCGCTTCGTGTTCGACGTCTTCTTCGGTCCGCCCTGCGGCCCCGACGTGCCGAAGCAGCCGCACGAGCCGCCGCACTGGATGCGCGTGCCGGTCGAGCTGCTGGTGCTGGTCTGCCTGGTGGTGGGCGTGGCGCCGGCCTGGTCGATCGGCACGCTGCTGGCGGCTGCCGCCACGCCGGTGGTCGGCGGCGTGCTGCCCGAATACAGCCTGGCCGTGTGGCACGGCTTCAACCTGCCGCTGGCGATGAGCTTCGTGGCGCTGGCCGGCGGCATGGTGCTCTACCTGTCGCAGCGCCGCCGCCGCGCAGAGGGCAAGCTCGAGCACACGCCGCTCTTGCACCGCTTCGACGGCCAGGCGATCTTCGAGCATCTTCTCGCGCAGCTCAGCGAGGCCGGCCGGCGCAGCCGCCGCCTGCTGGGCACGCGGCGCATGCAGTCGCAACTGCTGCTGCTGATCGCGGTGGCGGCAGCGGGCGCCGCGGCTTCGCTCTGGACGGCACCCGTCGCCCGCGGCGCCCGCGAGCTGCTGCCCTTTTCGCCGATGTTCGCGATGACCTGGCTGATCGGCGGCGTCTGCGCGCTGGCGGCGGCATGGCAGGCCAAGTTCCATCGCCTTGCCGCGCTGATGCTGGCCTCGGGCGCCGGGCTGGTGTGCTGCGTGACCTACATCTGGTTCTCGGCACCCGACCTTGCGCTGACGCAGCTCGTGGTGGAGGCCGTGACCACGGTGCTGATCCTGCTGGGCCTGCGCTGGCTGCCGATGCGCAGCAAGGACGCGGTCCAGCCGGCACGTGCCAGGCTGCGCCCGTGGGGCCGGCGCGGACGCGACCTGCTGGTGGCGGCCGGCGTCGGCGGCGGGATGTCGGCGCTGGCGTGGCTGATGATGACGCGGCCGTTTCCGCAAAGCATCTCGCCTTTCTTTCTCGAACGCGCGCTCACCGAGGGCGGCGGCACCAACGTGGTCAACGTGATGCTGGTGGACTTCCGCGGCTTCGACACCTTCGGCGAGATCACCGTGCTGGGCGTGGTGGCACTCACCGTCTATGCACTGCTGCGCCGCTTCCGGCCTGCCCGCGAATCGATGGCCCTGCCGGTGCAGCAGCGCGCACAGGCCGACGATGGAAGCAGCGACCTGCTGAACCCGCGCCTGGCCAAGGACACGGCCGTGGGCTACCTGATGGTGCCGGCCGTGCTGGTGCGATTGCTGCTGCCGCTCGCGGTGCTGGTGTCGGTCTATTTCTTCATGCGCGGGCACAACGCGCCCGGCGGCGGCTTCGTCGCGGGGCTGGTGATGTCGGTGGCACTGGTGCTGCAGTTCATCGTCTCGGGCACCGAGTGGGTGGAAGAGCACCTGCGCATCTATCCGCGCCGCTGGATTGCCGGCGGCCTGCTGCTCGCGCTGGCCACGGGCAGCGGCGCGGTGGCGTTCGGCTATCCGTTCCTGACCACCCACACCGCGCACCTGCACCTTCCCGTGCTGGGCGAGCTGCACGTGCCGAGCGCCCTGTTCTTCGACATCGGGGTGTTCGCATTGGTGCTGGGCGCCACCATGCTGATCCTCACCGCGCTGGCCCACCAGTCGATACGCAGCCACCGCTGGGCCGACGAGCAGCGCGAGAAGGAAGCCGAAGCCGCCGCGGCCGCCAGCGCAACTCCGGAAGGAGCGCACTGATGGAGATCGTGCTCGCACTGGCCATCGGCGTACTCGCCGGCTCGGGGGTGTACCTGTTGCTGCGGCCGCGCACCTTCCAGGTGATCATGGGCCTCACGCTGATCTCTTACGCGGTCAACCTGTTCATCTTCAGCATGGGGCGGCTCAAGCTCGACAGCGAACCGGTGCTGGTCAAGGGCATCACCGCCACGCTGGCCAACACCGCCGACCCGATGCCGCAGGCCCTGGTGCTGACGGCGATCGTGATCGGCTTTGCGATGACGGCGCTGTTCCTCGTGGTGCTGCTGGCCTCGCGCGGCCTCACCGGCACCGACCACGTGGACGGCGAAGAGCGGCAGGAGGCGGCGGAGTGACGGGGCAACTGGTCCAGCTGCTCGACCGGCTGCTCGAGTTCAGCATGCCGCACCTTGTCGCGGTGCCGGTCCTCGTGCCGCTGCTCACGGCCGCACTGATGCTGCTGCTGGGCGAAAGCCGGCGCCGCACCAAGTCGGCGCTGAGCGTGGTCTCGGGGCTGGTGGGCCTGCTGGCGGCGCTGGCGCTGCTGCGCTGGGTGAACGCACCCGAGACCGGCGACGGCCCCGGCTCGGTCGGCGTCTACCTGCCGGGCAACTGGCAGGCGCCCTTCGGCATCGTGCTGGTGGCGGACCGGCTGTCGACCATGATGGTGGCGCTCACGGGCGTGGTCGCGTTTGCGGCCTCGATCTATTCCACCTCGCGCTGGGACCGCGCCGGCGTGCATTTCCATCCGCTGCTGCAGCTGCAGCTCATGGGCCTGAACGGCGCCTTCCTCACGGGCGACCTGTTCAACCTGTTCGTTTTCTTCGAGGTCATGCTCGCGGCCTCCTACGGCCTGCTGCTGCATGGCTCGGGCCGGCTGCGGGTGCAGGCCGGTCTCCACTACATCGCCATCAACCTGGCCGCCTCGTCGCTCTTCCTCATCGGCGCGGCCCTGCTCTACGGCGCGACCGGCACGCTCAACATGGCCGACCTCGGCATGCGCATCGCGCAGCTCGCGCCGGCCGACCGCGGCCTCGTGCATGCGGCCGCCGCCATTCTCGCGACCGCGTTCTTCGCCAAGGCCGGCGCCTGGCCGCTCAACTTCTGGCTGGTGCCGGCCTACAGCGCGGCGGTGTCGCCGGTGGGCGCCGTGTTCGCGCTCTTGACCAAGCTCGGCATCTACACGCTGCTGCGGCTGTGGACGCTGCTCTTCGCACCGGATGCCGGCAGCTCGGCTGCGTTCGGTCAATCCGCGCTCATCGCGATCGGGCTGGCGACGCTGTTCGCGGGCGCCATCGGTATCGTGGGCACGCAGCGGCTCTCCAACCTCGCGGGCTTCAGCGTGCTGGTGTCGGCGGGCACGCTGCTCGCGGCCATCGGACTCGGGGAGCCGGCCGTGTGGGCCGGCGCGCTCTACTACCTGCTGAGCTCGACGCTCGCCGTCAGCGCCTTCTTCCTGCTGACCGACATGATCGAGCGCTGGCGCAACGCCGGCATGAGCGTTGCGCCGCACGAGAAGGCCGGCAATGCGCCCTTCCTCGCGGAAGACCTGCGCGTGCTCGACGACGTGAACCTCGACGACGAGGCGCAGGCGCTCTACGGCCGCGCGATTCCCGCCGGGGTGGCCTTCCTGGGGCTGAGCTTCATCGGCTGCACCCTGCTGCTCGCGGGCCTGCCGCCGCTGTCGGGCTTCGTGGGCAAGTTCGCGATGCTGTCGGGCGCCTTCTCCACCGGCGGCACCTCGATGCCCGCATGGATCTTCCTGGCGCTGCTGGTGGTTTCAGGCCTGCTCGCGCTGATTGCGCTGAGCCGCACCGGCATGCGCCACTTCTGGACCCAGCCGCATCCCACCATGCCCGCCCTGCCCGCGCTCGAAGTGCTGCCGGTGGCTGGACTGCTCGCGGCCAGCGTGGCGCTCACAGTCTGGGCCGGCCCTGTCATGCGCCACGCCATCACCACCGCGGAAGGGCTGCGCACGCCCGCCGCCTACCGCAATGCCGTGATGGGCGCGCGGCAGGTGCCCAACCCCGTGGCCCCCGCGGAGGGCCCGGCACCATGAAGCGCTGGATTCCTTCGCCGCCGCTCTCGCTGGCGCTGTTTGCCGTATGGCTGCTGCTCAACCAGTCGCTCGAAGCCGCCACGCTGCTGTCGGCCGCGGTGCTCGCCATTGCGGTTCCGCTGCTCACCAAGGGCTTGCGGCCCGCTACCGTGCGCATGCGCAAGCCCTGGGTCGCGCTGCGGCTCGCGGGCCGGGCCGTGGCCGACATGCTGGAATCGGCGCTCTTCGTGGCCCAGCGGCTGCTGACGCGCCGCACCTCGCGCATCGCCTCGCGGTTCATCAACGTGCCGCTGGAGCTGCGCGACCCGAACGGGCTCGCGGTGCTGGCCATGATCATGTGCCTCACGCCCGGCACGGCCTGGGGCGAGATCGCATTCGACAGCAGCACGCTGCTGATCCATGTGTTCGACGTCGACGACGAAGCCGCTTTCATCGCCATGATCAAGCAGCGCTACGAGCGACCCTTGATGGAGATCTTCGAATCATGACGCCTGTACTTTTCTGGGCCTTGAAACTGGCGCTGCTGCTGCTGGCGGTGGCCATGCTCTGCGCGCTGGCCCGTCTGTTGATAGGCCCGAGCGCGCAGGACCGCGTGATGGCGCTGGACTGCCTCTACATCAACGGCATGCTGATGATGCTGGTGCTGGGCATCGTCTATGCGAGCAACGTGTACTTCGAAGCCGCGATGCTGACGGCGCTGTTCGGCTTCGTCGGCTCGACGGCCATGGCCAAGTTTCTCCTGCGCGGGGAGGTCATCGAATGACGGATTTCATCGTGGGGCCGCTGCCGTTATGGGCGGAAATCGTCACCGCCGTGTTCGCCGTGCTGGGCGCAGCCTTTGCCGCCATCGGCTCCTTCGGCCTCGTGCGGCTGCCCACCTTTTTCCGCCGCATCCATGCGCCGACGCTCGGCGCCACGGTGGGCGTGTGGTGCATGACGATTGCCACCATCGTCTATTTCTCGGTGCAGGGCTTCAACCTCTTCCTGCACGCCGTGCTGATCGTCCTGTTCATTGCGCTCACGGCGCCCATCACCACCATCTTCCTGATGCGCGCCGCGCTTTTCCGGGAACGGCAAAAGGGCGGCAACGTGCCGCCGGCGGCCAAATCCGGCTGAAAAGCCGAAGAAGCTCATTTGGGCGCCATGCGCACGGCCTTGTCGAGGAATTCGTTGGTGTAGAGCGTCGCCGGGTCGTAGGGCTTGTCGATGCCGATCAGCGAGGACACCAGCTCATAGTCGGCCTTCACGCGCTTGTCGTCGAAGGCGCCGAGCGCCACCTTGGTGGTGGTGTCGTCGCGCATCAGCTGTTTGATGCGATTCCACTGGTCGCGCTGGTTGTCGGGCGTGAGGCCGCTCACGCTGGCGGTGAGCGCCTGCAGGCAAGGGTCGAAGCTCTTCACGCAGGCGTCGTAGGCGCGCTGCGTCACGGCCACGAACTTCTTCACCTGCGCCCCATTCTTCGAAAGATAGGCACCGTTCACGATCAGCGAGTTGCCGTACACGTTCATGCCCGCGTCGCGCCATGGCTGAAAGCCCAGGTCGCTGCCGAACTCCCTCGCCTTCAGGTCATGCTCGTTGTAGAAATCGCTGATGATGTCGACCGACTTGCTCTTGAGCGCGGCCACCTTGGCCTGCGGACTCACGTTCACGAACGTGACGCTGGCCGGGTCGAGCCCCACCCTCTTGGCAAACGCTGGCCACATCAGGCGTGCGGCATCGCCAGGAGGATTGCCGATCTTGTGTCCCGAAAAATCCTTCGGCCCGGCAATGCCCGACGACTTGAGCCAGTAAAAGCCTTGCGGGCTGTTCGCGTAGATCACCATCACCGCCTTGATGTCCGCGCCCTTGCCCTTGGCCTGGATGGCAGTGGGCAGATCGGAAATGCCGAGTTCGGCGCCGCCCGTTCCCACGCGTTGCGCCGACACGGCCGAGCCCTTGCCTGCCTCGATGTTCAGGTCGATGCCCGCTTGGCTGTACCAGCCTTGCGACTTGGCGTAGTAGATCGGCGCATGGTCGGCCGTGGGCGTCCAGTTGAGCGTGAGGCTCATGGCATCGGCGGCGAGAGCAACGGGGCTGGCTGCCAGCAGCATCACGATGGAACCGGCGGCCGACAACAGCTTTTTCATGCGGATCACTCCAAAAGAAGGTAAAAACAGGTCCTGCATTTCATATTACCAACTGTTTGGTTGATAGGCAATCGAGACCATGCCTGCCACAAGCCAGAATCAATTCAGCATGCCCTCCTCCACTCCCAAGGCCGCCGCGGCCCCCAGGCGCGAACGCGATCCCGCCTCCGCCAAGCAGGCCCTCATTGCCGCTGCGGTTGCAGAGTTCGCCACCAAGGGCTTCGCGGGTGCGCGCGTCGACGAGATCGCCGCCGCAGCCGGCGTCAACAAGCAGCTCGTCTACCACTATTTCGACAGCAAGCAGGGGCTGTACCTCGTTGCGCTCGAATCTGTCTACGCCGAAATCCGCGAGAAGGAACAGAAGCTTTCGCTGGGCGCGCTCGAACCGATGGAAGCCATGGCACAACTGGTCGCGTTCTCCTTCGACTATCTTGCGGAGCACCCCGAGTTCATCGCCCTCCTGGCCGACGAGAACCGCAACCATGGTGCCCACCTGCGCGAATCGGAGCGGCTTCAGAAGATGCACTCACCGTTCATCGAGATGCTCGAAGCCACGCTGGAGCGCGGCGTGGCCGCAGGTGTTTTTCGTCCCGATTACGACGCGATCAATCTCTACATCTCGATCGCGGGCATTTCGTATTTCTTCTTTTCCAACAACCATACGCTGTCGGCCATCTTCGGCAAGCCGCTCGACTCGCGCGGCGCGCTGCTCAAGCGCCGCAGGCACGTGGTGGAGTTCGCGCTGAACGCGCTGCGGCCTTGATGGCAAAAATTATCAACTAGTTGGTTGACTGGAGTCGATCCGACTCCTATGATCCGCCGCATTGCTTCCTCGACACGGATATAGAGATGACGGCATCCGACGGCGCCCTGGCGCCCATTGCACCCGCGCCCCTCGCGGGCGAGCGCCCCGAATGGCAGCGCTGGGCCGTCGTGATCGCGGTGCATGCAGCAGGCATCGCGCTGTGGGAGATCGCGGTGCGGGTCTTCGCGATCCAGTCTTTCATCCTGCCCGCGCCCTCCAAGGTGCTGGCCACACTCGCCAACCCGAACTACAGCTGGCTCAAGAACACCGGCGTGACCGCCGCCGAGGTGTTCGGCGGCTACGCGCTGGGGCTGGTGCTCGGCATTCTTTGCGCGCTGCTCTTCATCACCAGCCGCCGGCTGATGCTGCTGGTGTTTCCGCTGCTGGTCACGCTCAACATGATTCCCAAGGTGGCGATGGGGCCGCTGGTCATCGTGTGGTTCAGCTACGGCATCGGGCCGAACATCCTCATCACCTTCAGCCTGTGCTTCTTCCCGATATTGCTGACCACCATCCGCGGCCTCAATGAGACCGAACCCGAGCTGCTCGACCTCGTGCGCGCGCTCAAGGGCTCGCGCTGGCAGCTGTTCCGCTACATCCAGCTGCCGGGCTCGCTGCCGTACGTGTTCTCGGGCATGAAGGTCGCGACCATCCTTGCGGTAGCGGGCGCCGTGGTCGGCGAGTTCATTGCCTCCGAGCGCGGCCTGGGCTACCTGATGATCCAGGTCCAGGCATCGCTCGACACGCCCGCGGTCTTCATGGCCGTTCTGCTCATCACGGGCCTGGGCGTTCTGCTCTACCTGCTGGTACTCCTGCTGGAGCGCATCTTCATCACCCAGGACGCAAGAATCCAATGACCGCACGAGTCCTCGACGACCTTCCCTTTCCCGAGCGCTTCGAGACCGAAGCCGCGCTCGAAGACTACCTGGCCACCCCATCGCGCGACCTCGTGCGCGACATGGCACGCATCGATGGCGACCTGATGATCCTCGGCGTCGGCGGCAAGATGGGGCCGACGCTGGCGCGCCTCGCGAAGAACGCCATGCCCGGGCGCCGCGTGATTGCCGTGGCGCGCTTCAGCGAAGCCGGCGTGCGCGAGTCGCTCGAGGCGCACGGCATCGAGACCATCGCCTGCGACCTGCTCGACCGCACGGCCATCGCCGCTTTGCCGCCGTGCGCCAACATCGTGTTCATGGCCGGCCGCAAGTTCGGCGCGGATGCGGACAACCCGCTCACCTGGGCCATGAACACGCATGTGCCGGCCCTGGTGGCGGAGCACTTTCGCGCATCGCGCATCGTGGCTTTCTCGACCGCTTGCGTGTACCCCTTCGTATCCGTGGCAAGCCAGGGTGCGAGTGAGGGCGAGCCGCCCAATCCGCCGGGCGAGTACGCCAACTCCTGCGTCGGCCGCGAGCGCATGTTCGAATACTTCTCGCAGCAGCACGCGACGCCGGGCCGGCTGTTCCGCCTGAGCTACGCCATCGACCTGCGCTACGGTGTGCTGGCCGACGTGGCGCTCAAGGTGTGGCGCGGCGAAGCGGTCGACGTGACGATGGGGCACGTCAACGTCATCTGGCAGGGCGATGCGAATTCGCAGGCGCTGCGCTGCCTTGCGGAGGCGACGGTGCCGACATCGCCGCTCAACGTGAGCGGGCCCGAGACCACGTCGATCCGCTGGCTCACGGAAGAGTTCGCGCGCCGGTTCGGCAAGCCCGCGGCGATCACCGGTCAGGAAGCACCGACGGCCTGGCTCATGAACACCGGCGAGGCGGAGCGCCTCTTCGGCTATCCGCGCGTGCCGCTCGCCCAGCAGATCCGCTGGGTCGCCGACTGGATCTCGCGCGAGCAGCGCCAGTACGGCAAGCCGACCAAGTTCGAATCCCGCGACGGAAAGTACTGACGCCGTGACCACGCCCGCTGTCGAGACGCTCGCGCCGATCACCCCGG
This sequence comes from Variovorax beijingensis, assembly GCF_003951285.1. Taxonomy (GTDB): domain Bacteria; phylum Pseudomonadota; class Gammaproteobacteria; order Burkholderiales; family Burkholderiaceae_C; genus Variovorax; species Variovorax beijingensis. The sequence goes on from NZ_RXFQ01000001.1 coordinate 116,629, forward strand.
CCGTCGCGCCGATGCTCGACGCGCTGGTCGCCGCCAGCGGCTGGAACCAGACCTTGCGCGACTGGCAGCTGTTCGAGCGGCTCGGCAGCATCCACGTGATCCGCGACGCGCAGGGCACGGTAGTCGCGAGCGGCGCCGTGCTGCCGATGGAGAAGGTGGCCTGGATCAGCATGATCCTCGTGATGCCCGCCGCACGCGGGCGGGGGCTGGGCCGCGCAATGTTCGCGCGCTGCCTGCAGCAGGTGAAGGAAGCCGGCCTTACCGCCATGCTCGACGCCACGCCGCAAGGCGAGCCGCTCTATGCCGGATTCGGCTTCAGCCCGTTGTGGCGGCTCACGCGCTGGCAGCGGGAAGCGGGCACCGAAGCAGCCGCAGCCCGGCCTGTCGACAAGCCATCCATCGGCGGACTCGCCGCGCTCGATGCGCAGGCCCTTGGCGTCGCCCGCCCGGCGGTGCTCGCCGACCTGCTCGAACGCGAAGGCAGCTGCTGCGTGCGCAACGGCCTGGCCTTCGGCCTGGTTCGCACAGGCCGCGCGGCCCACCAGATCGGACCGCTGCTGTCGGCCCACGAACAGACCGCCGCGGCGCTGCTGCCGAGCACCGTCGGCAACCTGTCCGGGCGCATCTGCATCGATGTTCCCGACGACCGCCCTGCCATGGCGCAGGCACTGCGCCGGGCGGGTTTTGCGCCGCAGCGCGGTTTCGCGCGCATGGCGCTGGCCACACGCGGCGACGCGCCACCGCTCCTCGGCCAGCCCGCCTTCATCCATGCCATCGCCGGGCCCGAATTCGGCTGAGGACCATCCACATGCCATTGAACCGCTCCGACCTGCCCACCGACGTTCTTGCGCTGCTGTCGCAGGGCACGGTGATTCCCGCGCACCCGCTCGCACTCGATGCCTCGCGCCAATTCGACCGCCGGCGCCAGCGCGCGCTGACGCGCTACTACGTGGACGCCGGCGCCGGCGGCCTGGCGGTGGGCGTGCACACCACGCAGTTCAGCATTCGCGAGTGCGGCCTTTACGCAACCGTGCTCGAAGCCGCAATGCAGGACCGCCTCGCATGGAGCGACCGGCCGATGGCGATGATCGCCGGACTCTGCGGCCCCACCGCACAGGCGCGCGGCGAGGCACGCACGGCCGCCTCGCTCGGCTACCACGCAGGGCTCTTGAGCCTGGCCGCGCTGGCGGGCTCGTCGGAAGGCGCGCTCATCGCGCATTGCGAAGCGGTGTCGGAGGAGATTCCGCTGATCGGCTTCTACCTGCAGACCGTGGTCGGCGGCCCGGTCCTGTCGAGCGATTTCTGGCGCCGCTTCGCGCTGATTCCGAACGCGCTGGCCATCAAGGTGGCGCCGTTCAACCGCTACCGCACGATCGACGTGGTGCGTGGCCTGGTGGACGCACGCGCCGAGGAACGCGTGTTTCTCTACACCGGCAACGACGACCACATCGTGCTCGATCTCGCGCTGCCCTTCGCTGCGATGCGCGAGGGCGCGCCGGTCCAGGTGCGCTTTCGCGGTGGTCTGCTCGGCCACTGGTCGGTCTGGACGTCGAGTGCCGTGAAGCAGCTCGCGGCCATCAAGGCCGAACTCGCGGCAAATGGCGGCGTCCTGAGCCCGGGCCTGCTCGCGCTCGATTCGCGCGTGACCGACTGCAATGCCGCCTTCTTCGACGTGGCGAACAATTTCCACGGCTGCATCGCGGGCTGCCATGAAGTGCTGCGCCGCCAGGGCCTGCTCGAAGGCATCTGGTGCCTCGACCCGGCCGAGGGCCTCGGGCCCGGACAGGCCGAGGAAATCGAGCGCGTCTACCGCCAGCACGGCGACCTGGGCGACGACGCGTTCGTGCGCGGCAACCTCTCGCGGTGGCTGGCATGAGCGTTGTGCTGCAAACCCGCAAAGAGGCGCCGCTGATCCGCATGCGGCAGCTGCGCAAGGTCTACCGCAAGCGCAACGAGGAATTCCTGGCCGTTTCCGACGTCACGATGGACGTGCACGACGGCGATCTCGTCTCACTGGTCGGCCCCTCGGGCTGCGGCAAGTCGACACTGCTCAAGATCCTGTCGGGGCTGCACGGCCATGACGGCGGCACGCTCGAGATCGGCGGGCCCGCTGGCCGCGGATTCAATGCGGGCCGGGACGTGGGCATGGTGTTCCAGCAGCCGCTGCTGCTCAAGTGGCGCACCATCCTCGACAACGTGCTGCTGCCCGCCGACATCCTGGGGCTGGAGCGCCGCGCCGCCACCAAGCGCGCGCACGAGCTGCTGGAGATGGTCGGCCTGACCGGCTTTGCCGACAAGTTGCCCTATGAACTCTCGGGCGGCATGCAGCAGCGCGCCGCCATTGCGCGCGCGCTGATCCACGATCCCCGGCTGGTGCTGATGGACGAACCCTTCGGCGCGCTCGACGCCTTGACGCGCGAAAAGATGAACCTCGAAATGCTGCGCATCTGGGAACAGAGCCGCAAGACCTTCATCGTGGTCACGCACAGCATCCAGGAAGCGGTATTCCTGGGCTCGCACTGCGCGGTGCTGACCGCCGGCCCCGCGCGCATGGCCGACTTCTTCCGCATCGACCTGCCGGAGCCGCGCAAGCTGCACGTCAAGACGAGTCCCGAGTTCGGCGAGTACGTGCGCAGGATCTACGACCTGCTCGGCGTGGAGTAGCCCGGCGCCAGCGATCAGCTCATCGCCAGTTGCTGCATCCCCTTGGCGCGCGCCACTTCCATTTCCCGCGGCAGCGTCACCGCGTTCTTCACCGCCAGGATCTCGGCCATCACGCTCACGGCGATCTCGGGCGGCGTCTTGCTGCCGATGTAGATGCCGATGGGGCCGCGCAGCCGCACGAGCGATTCCTCTGTCTGGCCGAAGTGCTCGATCATGCGGCCGCGCCGCGCATCGGCATTGCGGCGCGAGCCGATCGCGCCCACGTAGAAGGCCTCGCTCTGCAGTGCTTCTAGCAGCGCGAGGTCGTCGAGCTTGGGGTCGTGCGTGAGCGCGACCACGCAGCTGCGGCGGTCGGGCTTGAAGGCTAGCACCGCATCGTCGGGCATCTCGGTCGTGATCTCCACGCCGGACAGCGTCCATGCAGTGCGGTACTCGGCGCGCGGATCGCACAGCGTCACGGCAAAGCCGGCGAACTTGGCCATGGTCGCGAGGTATTCGGCCAGCTGGCCGGCGCCGATCAGCAGCATGCGGTATTCGGGGCCGAAGGTGTTGGTGAGCTCGGTGTCGCTCACCTTGAGCGCGTCGGGCGCGGTGGCTTCGGCGAGCCGCACGGCGCCGGTCGCGAGCGTGACGGTGCGCTGCATGAGCCTGCCTTGCTCCAGTTGGGCCACGAGCGTGTCGAGCGAGGCCGCGGCGGGGTCGTATTCGAGCAGCAGCTCCAGCGTGCCGCCGCAGGGCAGCCCGAAGCGGTGCGCCTCGTCGGCCGTGATGCCGTACTTCACGAGCACGGGCGGCGCGCCAACGGGCACCTCTTCGCCGTTGCCGTGCGCATGGCTGTAGCGCGCGATCAGGTCGTCCTCGATGCAGCCGCCGGAGACCGAGCCCACCACCGCGCCATCGTCGGCCAGCGCCATGATCGAGCCGACCGGCCGCGGCGAGGAGCCCCAGGTGCGCACCACGGTCGTGAGCAGCGCGCGCTTGCCGGCCCGCCGCCAGTCGCGCAGCGTACGCAGCACCATGACATCGAGATTTTCCATCGCGTGATCCGTTCCTAGCTGCTGGCGTCGCCCGGTGCGGCGGACGCGTCCTTGTCGTCCTTCTTGCCGAGGCCGATCTTCTTCATGAGGCCGGACATCATGCCGGCCTTTTCTGCGGGCGCCTCGGCCGCTTCCTCAGCCGCGGCGGCAGGCGGAGGGCCGTAGCGGCTCTGCATCTCGGCCTCGAAGCGCTTGAAGAAGTCGTCGGCGGTCGACTTGGCGGCGCCATCGATGAGGCGCTGGCCCAATTGCGCGATCTTGCCGCCGACCTGCGCCTGCACGGTGTAGTCGAGCTCGCAGCCGGCCGCTGCCGGTGCGGCTTCGGCGGCGGCGTCCAGCGGCCGCAGCGTCACGCTGGACGAGCCCTTGGCAAAGCCCGCCACGCCGCCCTGCCCCTCGAAGCTGAGCTTGTAGCCATCGGGCGCCACGATATCCGACAGCGCGACCTTGCCGCTGAACTTGGCCGACACCGGGCCGATCTTGACCGCAAGCGCCACGCTGTACTGGTTGTCGCCCGTGAGTTCGAACTTGTCGCAGCCGGGAATGCACTTCTTGAGCGTCTCGGGATCGTTGAGCGCATCCCAGGCCTGTTGTTGGGTGACGCCGAGGCGGCGGTTGCCGAGCATTTCCATGGTGGTTTCCTTGTTATCCAACGAGTGTCGAAGCAGCACCGTGATCGTCTCGGCCGGAAACACCGTGGAACCGGCTTTGCCGGGCCAACGGTGTTGCCCCCTGCAAGGGGGTTGGCGAAGCGACACGAAGTGCGCGAAGACTGGGGGTGTACGTCATTTTTTCATCAGGGCGGCGAGGCTGCTTGCCAGCTGTTCGAGGGCACTGAGATTGTGGACCGCCAGCATCGCATCCGCATGCCGGTGCAGCACGCCGGCCCCACGCGCCAAAGGGGCGTAGCCCTCGAAGCGCAGCAGCGGGTTGAGCCACAGCAGGCGGCGCGAGTGGCGCTTGAGCCAGAGCAGCTCGCTTTCGAGCAGCGCCGGCTCGCCGGTGTCGAGCCCGTCGCTGATCACCAGCACCAGCGTGCGGCGGCCGGTCAGGCGGCGGGCATGCGCGCGGCGAAGCTCGGCCAGCGAACTGCCGAACCGCGTGCCGCCCGCGAAATCGTCGATGGCCAGACCGGCGGCCGCCAGCATGGCATCGGTGTCGGCCAGCCGGAAGGCCGGCGTGAGATCGGTCAGGCGGGTGCCGAAGGCGAACACGTCGCGCCGCCCCGCCCGCCGCGTCGCCGCGTGCAGAAAGGCCAGCAGCAGCCGCGCATAGCGTTCCATCGAGCCCGACACGTCGACCAGCACCAGCAGCGGCAACGGCTGCTCGCGCCGGGCCAGCCGCGGCAGGCGCAGCAATTCGCCGCCGGTGCGCGCCGCCTCGTGCAGCACGCCGGGCCAATGCATGCGCGCATGCTGGCGGCCGGCGTCGTTGGCCGCGCGCAGCCGGCGCGAAGGCACGGCGGGAATGGGCAGGCTGATGTCGCGCGCGAGCCGTTCCACCAGTTGGTACTCGGACGCGCCAAGCGCATTGAAGTCGGCATGCTGCAGGCGCTGGCGGTCGCTCGATGTCATGGCGGCATCGAACTCGATCTCCTTGTCGGGCTTGGCAATCGCGGCGGGCCGGGCGGGATCGCGCGGCGCAGCGAGGGCCTCGCGCACGCGCGGGCGCCGCTTGGAGGGCTCGGCCTTGCCCTCGGCGCTCGGCAGCATCTGGGCGAGCAGCTTGTTGGCGAGTTCGGGGTCGCGGAACCAGGCGTCGAAGAGTTCGCGGAACACCATGCGGTCCTGCTCGCGGCTGACCATGACGGCTTCCATCGCGGCGCCCAGGTCGAGCTTGTTCTCCACGCCCACCAGCGTCGCCGCCTCGGCGGCCAGTGCAATGCGCATCGCATCGGTGCGAACGCCGGCGCGGCGCAGGGCGCGGCCGAAGGCCGTGATGTTGCCGGCCAGCTTGCCGCTGCGTACGTCGCCGAGTTGCTGGATGCCGGCCATGCGGGCGCCTCGACCTTCGGCCGCGCTCAGGGCGCGACCGGCTCCTCGGGTTTCAGCAGATCGGATGCCAGCTCGCGCGTGAGCGCCGCCACGTCGTCGCGCTGCTTGAACAGGATGCCCGCAGTGTCGACCACCACTTCGGGGTCGAGTTCGACCGTGTCGAGCGCGATCAATGCCCTCGCCCACTCCACGCTTTCGGCGATGCCGGGCGCGCGCTGGAAGGCGTTGACGAAGGGCGCGTCGCGCAGCCGCGCAACGAAGGCGGCCACCTGGGCCGAGAGCTTCTCGCCGGCCTGCGGCACCTGGGCCCGCACGATGGCCAGCTCGCGTTCGCGCTCCGGATAGTCGAGCCAGTGATAAAGGCAGCGCCGCTTGACCGCGTCGTTCAGCTCGCGCGTGCGGTTGCTCGTGAGGATCGTGACCGGCGGCACCACGGCGCGCACGGTGCCGAGCTCGGGAATGCTGACCTGGTACTCGCCCAGGTATTCGAGCAGGAAGGCCTCGAAGGGCTCGTCGGCGCGATCCACTTCGTCGATCAGCAGCACGGCGCCCGGCGCAGGTGTCTGCAGGGCCTGCAGCAGCGGGCGGCGGATCAGGTAGTGCGGCTGGTAGACCTCGGCTTCGACGTCGCGCGCCGCGCCGGTGGCCTCGGCCGCGCGCATGTGCAGCAGTTGCGCCGCGTAGTTCCATTCGTAGAGCGCCTCGCGCTGCTCCAGCCCGTCGTAGCACTGCAGGCGCAGCAGCTCGCGGTTCAGCGCGGTCGACAGCGCCTTGGCCAGTTCGGTCTTGCCGACACCGGGCTCGCCCTCGAGCAGCAGCGGACGCTGCAGCCTGAGCGCGAGGAACACGGCCGTGGCCAGGCGCCGGTCGGCAAAGTAGCCGGCCTGCATCAAGCCTTCGGAAAGGGAGTCGATGGTCGGGAAGATCATGGCGAAGCGTAGCGGAAGACGCGGGGGTGTCGCGCCTTCCGGCCTGCAAGCGGTGGCGGCGCTGTCTGGTTCAGCCCAGCGCCCTGGTGACGGCGCGCTGCGTGAGCACACTGATCAGGTTGGCACGGTAGGCCGCCGAGGCATGCAGGTCGCTGTTGAGTTCGCTCGCGTCGATCTTCACGGCCGCGGCAGCGGCCGCGGTGAAGCTCTTGTTGAGCGCGTCTTCAAGCCCCGCGTGGCGGAACACGCCGTTGCCCGCGCCGGTGATGGCCACGCGCACGCCGCCGTCGAACCGCGCCAGGAACACGCCGACGAGCGGAAAGTTCGATGCCTTCTGGCGCAGCTTCTCGTACACGGCGCGCTTCGGGATCGGAAAGCGGATGGCGGTGATCAGCTCGTCTTCTTCGAGTGCCGTGGTGAAGAGGCCAAGGAAGAAATCGTCCGCCGCGATCTCTCGCTTCGAGGTGATGACCGTCGCACCGGAGCCCAGCACCGCGCTGGGATAGCACGCGGCAGGGTCGTTGTTGGCCACCGAGCCCCCGATGGTGCCCATCGCGCGCACCTGCCGGTCGCCGATGCGCCCGGCCAGGTCGGCCAGCGCGGGGAAGGCCGCTTTCACGTCGGCGTTGTTGGCCACGTCCAGGTGGCGGGACATCGCGCCGATGGTGATCGTGCCGGCGTCCTTCCTGATGCCGGTGAGCTCCTTGATGCCGCCCAGGTCCACGAGCTGCTCGGGCGCCGACAGCCTGAGCTTCATGGAGGCGAGCAGCGTCTGGCCGCCGGCCAGCGGCTTGGCGCCCGCGGCAACGAGCTTGGCCGCATCGGCCACGGTGGCCGGCCGTTCGAGTGTGAAGGCATACATGGTGTGGGTTCCTTCGTTGTTCTAGTGGGAGGCGGCCGCCTGCATCGCTTCCCAGACGCGGCTGGCCGATGCGGGCATGTCGAAGTCCTTGACGCCCAGCGGTGCCAGCGCGTCGAGCACGGCGTTGATCACGGCCGGCGGCGAGCCGATGGCCCCCGCCTCGCCGCAGCCCTTGGTGCCCAGCGGGTTGTGCGTGCACGGCGTGCACACGGTGTCGAGCTTGAACTGCGGAAAGTCGCCTGCCCTGGGCATGGCGTAGTCCATGAAGCTGCCGGTGAGCAGCTGGCCGGTTTCGTTGTCATACACGCAGTTCTCGAGCAGCGCCTGGCCGATGCCCTGCACCAGCCCGCCGTGCACCTGGCCCTCGACGATCATCGGGTTGATGATGGTGCCGAAGTCGTCCACCGCGGTGAAGCGGTCCACGCGCACTTCGCCGGTCTGCTTGTCGACCTCGACCTCGCAGATGTAGGTGCCGCCCGGGAAGGTGAAGTTGGTCGGGTCGTAGAAGGCGGTTTCGTTCAGGCCGGGCTCGAGCTTGTCGAGCGGGTAGTTGTGCGGCACGTAGGCCGTGAGCGCCACCTGGCCGAACGGGATCTTCTTGTCGGTGCCCTTCACCGTGAACTCGCCGTTCGCAAACTCGATGTCGGCATCGCTCGCCTCCATCAGGTGCGCGGCGATCTTCTTGGCCTTGGTCTCGATCTTGTCGAGCGCCTTCATGATGGCGGCGCCGCCCACCGAAATGGAGCGCGAGCCGTAGGTGCCCATGCCGAAGGGCACGCGGCCGGTGTCGCCATGGACCACGTCGACGTTGTCCACCGGAATGCCCAGGCGCGCCGCCACCACTTGCGCAAAGGTGGTTTCGTGCCCCTGGCCATGGCTGTGCGAGCCGGTGAACACCGTCACGCTGCCGGTGGGGTGCACGCGGATCTCGCCGCATTCGAACAGGCCGGCCCGCGCGCCCAGCGCCCCGGCGATGTTCGACGGCGCGATCCCGCAGGCCTCGATGTAGCTCGAGTAGCCGATGCCGCGCAGCTTGCCCGCGGCCTCGCTGGCCGACTTGCGCTGCGCATAGCCATCGACGTCGGCCAGCACGCGGGCCTTGTCCATGCAGGCGTGGAAATCGCCCGTGTCGTACTGCAGCGCCACCGGTGTCTGGTAGGGAAAGGTGGTGATGAAGTTGCGCTTGCGGATCTCGTCCTGGCCCAAGTTCATTTCCCAGGCGCAGCGCGACACCAGGCGCTCGAGCAGGTAGGTGGCCTCGGGCCGGCCCGCGCCTCGGTAGGCATCGACCGGCGCGGTGTTGGTGAACCAGGCATCGACCTCGACGTAGATCTGCGGCGTGGTGTACTGGCCCGCGAGCAGCGTGGCGTAGAGGATGGTCGGCACGGCCGTGGAGAAGGTCGACAGGTAGGCGCCGAGGTTGGCGTCGGTGTGCACCCGCATCGCGAGGAACTTGCCGTCCTTGTCCATCGCCATTTCGGCATGGCTCACATGGTCGCGGCCGTGCGCGTCGGACAGGAAGCACTCCGAACGCTCGGCCGTCCACTTGATGTTGCGGTTGAGCTGCTTGGCGGCCCAGGTCAGGCACACGTCTTCGGCGTAGAGGAAGATCTTGGAGCCGAAGCCGCCGCCCACGTCGGGCGCGATCACGCGCACCTTGTGCTCGGGCAGGCCCAGCACGAAGGCCGTCATCAGCAGGCGCTCGACGTGCGGGTTCTGGTTGGACACATAGAGCGTGTAGTCGTCGGTGCCGCGGCTGTAGCTGCCGATGGCCACGCGCGGCTCGATCGGGTTGGGCACCAGCCGGTTGTTGACGAGGTCGAGCTTTGTCACGTGCGCGGCATTGGCAAACACCGCATCGACCGCCGCCTTGTCGCCCAGCGCCCACTTGTAGCACTGGTTGTCGGGCGCCTCGTCGTGCAGCGTGACTCCGCTGGCCTTCCTGGCGGCATCGGCCACGCTCACGACCGCGGGCAGCACGTCGTAGTCGACCACCACGGCCTCGGCCGCATTCTTGGCCTGCTCGACGGTCTCGGCCACCACCATGGCCACATGGTCGCCCACGTAGCGCACCTTGTTGATCGCGAGGATCGGGTGCATCGGCTCCTTCATGGGGGTGCCGTCGGGGTTGTTGATGAGCCAGCCGCAGGGCAGGCCGCCCATCTTGCCCTCGATGTCCCTGCCGCTGAAGATGCCGACCACGCCGGGCATCTTGAGCGCCTCGGCGGTGTCGACCGACTTGATGGCGGCGTGGGCGTGCGGCGAGCGCACGAAGACCGCATGGCTCTGGTTGGCCAGCGTGATGTCGTCGGTGTAGTTGCCTGCGCCGGTCAGGAAGCGATAGTCTTCCTTGCGCCGCAGCGCTTCGCCGATGTGGGGCAGGTTCGAGAAGTCGGAGGCACCCATGATGTTGCTCCCTTCACGCCGTGGCGGTGGTCTTGACCGGCGTGCCCGAGGCCATGGCCTCGCCGCCCATCTGCACGGCCTTCACGATGTTCTGGTAGCCCGTGCAGCGGCACAGGTTGCCGTCGAGCAGCTCGCGGATCTCCGATTCGCTCGACTTGGGATGGTGGGTGCACAGGTCGATGGCGCTCATGACCATGCCCGGGGTGCAGAAACCGCACTGCAGGCCATGGCATTCCTTGAAGGCCGCCTGCATGGGGTGCATGGTGCCGTCGGGCTGGGCGATGCCCTCGATGGTGGTGATTTGCGCACCGGCCGCCTGCCCGACCAGGATGTTGCACGACTTCACCGCGCGCCCGTTCATGTGAACGGTGCATGCGCCGCACTGGGCGGTGTCGCAGCCGACATGGGTGCCGGTCAGGTGGAGATGCTCGCGGATGGCGTGCACCAGGAAGGTATTGGGGGGTGCGTCGACCGTGGCCGGTCGGCCGTTGACCGTGAAAGCTACCTGCATTTGGCTGTCTCCGTTGAAGGTGATGGCTGGTTCAGCGAAAGGCATCTTGGATGCCGGCCCGGTGCACTATCCTAGGCAAAACCCTTGCCGCTTGCGCAGCGCGTACGAAATTCTCAAAATGAAACAGCTTGCGGCCCGGCAAGTCTGGGAAAAACCGCCCCACCCGAGCGAACCGACCCGATGTCCGCCTCCATCGTTGCGCCCCTGCCCGAACGTTCCGCCGCCATTGCGCAGGCCCGCCGGGAGCTGATCCACGGCGAAGCCCCCCGCTTGCGGGGTGCGGTGCGCATCGAGCCATGGATCCTGCGTTCCTGGGAGCGCTGCCTGGAGGCGGGGCGGCAGCCGCAGCAACGGATCAGCTTCGAGCCGGTGTCCCAGTCGGCCGAACGCGACGCGGCCGAGCGCAACCGCGCGCTGGTGTCGGCGGCCCGGCCGGTGATCGAGCGGCTGTCCCGCGCCATCGCCGACACCCGTTATTTCGCCGTCCTGACCGATGCCGACGGCATCGTGATCGACGTCGGCCCGCTGCCCGACGGCACCGACACCGCCAGCCGCTACGCCCGCAACATCGCCCGCGTGGGCGTCGACCTGTCGGAGCGCGCGGTCGGCACCAGCGCGATCAGCACCGCGCTGGCCGAGCAGGAATCGGTGTGGCTGCACCGCGGCGAGCACTTCTTCGAGGACACCAGCATCTACAGCTGCGCCGGGGCGCCGCTCTTCGGCCCCCGGGGCGACTGCATCGGCATGCTCGACCTGACCGGCGTGCAGGCGGTGGAGCGGCCGGAGCTGCGGCACCTGGCCACGCTGTCGGCGCGCAGCATCGAGAACATGCTGGTGCTGAACCAGCCCTGCGAGCTGCGGCTGCACCTCTCGTGGCCGGGCTGCCCGCGCGGCGAGGCCACCGACGGGCTGCTGTGCATCGACGCCGACGGCACCGTGGCGGGCGCCAATGCCGCGGCGCGCCAGATGCTGCACGAGCCGCTGGCGCGCAGCCATGCGCTGCACTGCAACGACCTGTTCGCAATGCCGCTGGACATGCTGTTCGATGCGGCCCGCCGCGGCGACGCCGTGCTCGAGGTGCCGCTGTGGTCCGGCCTGCGCGTGCAGGTCAGGCCCCAGCGCGGCGGCAAGGGCTCGGCCGTCGCGGTGCCCGAGCCCCGGCCGCGGTTGCGCGACGTCGAGGCCGCGCTGATCCGCAAGGCCGTGGCCGACGCCCGCGGCAACGTGGCCGAAGCCGCGCGCACGCTGGGCATCAGCCGCGCCACCGTCTACCGCAAGCTCTGGCGCGGCCGCGCTTCCGGCTCCACGGACTGAAGCCTGTTCAGGCCCCGACCGGCACCTTGTCGAGGAAGCCGGTCACCGACTGCAGCTTGCCGGCATCGAGCCGGGCGAAGTCGGTTCCCTGGATCAGGTCTTCGGCGCCGCTCGGGCCCAGGGTCCACGAGAAGCGCAGGTTGTCGCCGTGCGCCTCGGGCTTGCCGAACAGGTTGAAGCGGAAACCCGGATAGCGCTGGTGCACGGCGCCGATCAGCGCGCCGATCTGCTCGCGGCCGCTGGCCTGCGCGAGCGGGTCGGCATAGTGCGCGTCGGCCGTCCAGCCGGCTTCGATCAGCTGGGCGCGGCGCGCGGCATCGGTTTCGTTCCAGGCAGCGATGTAGCGTTGGGCAATGGCGGCGGCGTCGTGTGCGGCGGTGTTCATGATGACCATTTCCTTTCGAGGGTTCGGCCCGCAACATCGCGGGGTGAAGGAATGGTCGCGCCGGCCGCGCGCGGCGTCGATGACCTCGCAGGTCATGCAACGATGCGCGGCGGCATACGCCGCTCAGTTCGACAGCGCGTTGGGAAAGAACAGCTGCTCGCCGCCGATCTTGTAGGCTGCGATGCTCTGCTGCCCGGCCGGCGAGATCACCCAGTCGACGAACTTCTGCGCGCCCCGGCTGTTGAGCGAAGGGAATTTCGCCGGGCTCACCACCATCACGCCGTACTGGTTGAAAAGGCGCTTGTCGCCCTCGACCAGCACCGCCAGCCCGGCGCGGTTCTTGAAGCTGAGCCAGGTGCCGCGGTCGGCCAGCACATAGGCGCCGGACGAGGCCGCGATGTTCAGCGCCGGCCCCATGCCGCAGCCGCATTCCTTGTAGCCCGTGCCCTTGCGCTCGTTGGGCACCGGCTGCCCCGCCTGGGCCACGCCGGTCTGCGTCCAGAGGCGGCGCTCGGCCGCGTCGGTGCCGCTCTTGTCGCCGCGCGACACGAAAGGCGCGTTGGCGGCCGCGATCTTCTTCAGCGCAGCGGCGATGTCGCCCCCCTTCGCGCCCACCGGGTCGGCCTGCGGGCCCACCAGCACGAAGTCGTTGTACATCACCGGATAGCGCCTGTCACTGAAGCCCTCGGCCACGAACTTCTCCTCGGCCGCGGTGTCGTGCACGAACAGCACGTCGGCATCGCCGCGCTTGGCCATGTCGATGGCCTGGCCGGTGCCCACCGCCACCACCTTGACGTCGATGTCGCTCGCCTTCTTGAAAGCCGGCAGCAGGTGCGAGAACAGGCCCGACTGCTCGGTGGACGTGGTCGAGGCCATGGTGATGGTCTCTGCGCGCGCGGCACCCGCGGCCAGGAAGAAAACAGCCACGGCCAGCGAGGCGCGAATGCCCGCGCCTGCGCGGCGCGGCTTGAGGAACAGGTTCATGCCAACTCTCCTTTGACGAACAGGCGGGCCTCTTCCGGCAGGGGCCCATGGAAGAAATCGTGGACGGGCAGGTCGGCCAGCACGCGGCCGTGCTCGAGGTAGACCACGCGGCTCGCGAGCCGCTTGACCTGCCCGAGGTTGTGGCTCGCGAACACCAGCGTGCGGCCGGCGGCGGCTTCGGCGATGAGGGTCTCGACCTCGCGCTTGGCGGTCGGGTCGAGGCTGGCCGTGGGCTCGTCGAGCAGCAGCACCGCCGGATGCAGCGCCCAGGCGCGCGCCAGCGCCACCCGCTGCTGCTGGCCGCCCGACAGGGCGCGGGCGTTGCGCTCGGCCAGGTCTTCCAGGCCCACGCGCGCCAGCGCCGGAATCGCGGCGCGGCGGGCATCGCGCCAGCGCATGCCGCGCAGCCACAGCGCCAAGGCCACATTGACCGTCACCGAGGCCCGCAGCATGTGCGGGCGCTGGAACAGCATGGCCTGCTGCCGGCGCGGTGCGGCACTGGTGAAGCTCCCTGCCGCATGCGGCACCAGGCCGTGCAGCAGCCGCAGCAGCGTGGTCTTGCCGCTGCCGTTGGCGCCGATGAGCGCCACGCGCTCGCCGGCCGCGATGCTCAGGGTTGCGCCCTGCAGCGCCGCCACCCGCCCCAGGCGCACGTCGACGCCATGGAGCGCGAAGACGGTGGCGTCCACGCCCGCGGGCTGCGCGTGTTCGTTCACGGGCGCGCCTCCGGCCGCCACCAGGCCGCCATGCCGCCTGCGCCGCCCCCGCCGTCGACCCGCTCGCGCCAGCCCCGCACGGCGGCAATCGCAAGGTTGAGCACCAGCACCACGCCCAGCAGCACGATGCCCAGGGCCAGCGCCAGCGGCAGGTCGCCCTTGCTGGTTTCGAGCGCGATGGCCGTGGTCATCACGCGCGTGAAGCCGTCGATGTTGCCGCCCACCACCATCACCGCGCCCACTTCCGATACCGCGCGGCCAAACGCCGCGATCAGCACCGTGAGCAGCGCGTAGCGCTCGTCCCACACCAGGAGCAGCGCGCGCGCGAGCGGCCCGGCGCCGAGCGAGCTCAGCTGCTCGCCATGCGCGCGCTCGGCGTCCTCGACGGCCTGGCGCGTGAGCGCCGTCACCACCGGCAGCACCAGCACCGTCTGCGCCAGCACCATGGCCTTGAACGAAAACAGCCAGCCCAGGAAGCCGAGCGGGCCCGAGCGCGACAGCAGCAGGTAGATGACCAGCCCGACCACCACCGACGGCAGCGCCAGCAGGGTGTTCAGCAGCGTGAGCAAGCCGGCCCGGCCGCGAAAGCGCGCCACGCCCAGCCAGGCGCCCAGCAGCAGGCCCAGGCCGCAGGCCAGCACGCAGGCGCTGGCGCTGACCGCGAGCGAGCGCCCGACGATGGCCAGCAGCACCGGATCGCCGGACACGAGCAGCTGCCAGGCCGCGATGGCGCTCTGTGCAAAGGTGTTCACGCGGTGGGCTTCATGGGTGGAAGCGCCGCAGTATCGGGGTGTACTTCCAATTACCTATGCAGACCTTTGCATAGGTAGGCCCAACCCCCTCCGGCTCAGACCGGGTCGAGCGGGAAGACCGGCCTGCGCACCTTCGAGAACGGGAACAGGCTGTAGTCCGAACTGGTCACGCCCGGGCTGTCGCATTCGACCAGCGCGGCGGAGAGCGGCTCGAACACCGGGCGGCAGTACATGCGCGACTTGAGCAGCAGGAAGCGTTCCTTGCGCGGATCGAGCCCCACGCATTCGAAGACGCCGATGTCCCAGGGCTCCTGCGTGCGCTCGGTCACCACGATACGTGCCGGCCCGATGTCGAACAGCACCGTGCGGCCCATGCTGCTGCGCTGGCCGGTGTAGGTGGGGCCGGTGATCACGTATTCGCCGTTGCCGACGGTGCGCACCGTGCCGGTCAGCGTCACGGGCTTCTTCGACAGGCCGATGCCTTCGAGCGACACCTTGTTGCCGAGCGCCACCGTCACCTCGGCGCCCTCGCCCGCCGCGATCAGCGCGGCCACCGCCTCGGGGTCGCACAGCGGACCGACGCCGATGCCATCGAGCCCCTGCGCGAGCGCTTCCTGCAGCACGTCCATGGTGTCGCAGCTGCCGCCCGACATGCAGTTGTCGCCATGGTCGAGCAGCAGCACCGGCCGCGTGGCACCGCCGGCGATGGCCTTGGCGCGCGCGATCGACTCGGCCAGCGGCTCGCTGCGGTAGATGAAGGCCTCGCGCTCGTCCCACATCTGGTTGGCGATCCGGTCGGCCGTGGCCTGCGCGCGCTCGGGCGATTCGGCATCGACCACCACCACGCTCATGCAGGGCGCCTCGATGTCCGACAGCGAGAAGCCGGCAAAGATCGACACCGCGAGCGACTCCGACGCTTCGGCCGCGCGCGCCGCCTCGATGGCCCGTCGCATCGCGCCGGTGAACGAGGCGCTGCGCAGCGTGTGCGCCATCAGCGGCAGCGGATGCCAGCGCATCGCGGGCCTGCTGCTTCCTGCGAGCAGGTCGAACAGCAGGCGGCCGGCATGCTCGCCGGTCTCGTACATGTCGATGTGCGGATAGGTCTTGAAGCCGACGATCACGTCGGCATTGCCGACCATCGCGGGCGTGACGTTGGCATGCAGGTCGAGCGCCACGCCGATGGGCACGCCGGGCGCCGCGGCGCGCAGCCGTGCGAGCAGGTCGCCTTCGCCGTCCGCGCTGTTCTGCGCCACCATCGCGCCGTGCAGGTCGAGCAGGATGGCATCGCAACCCGGCGCCGCATCCACGATGCACCGCGTGAGCGTGGTGTAGGCCCCCGCATCGACCGGCCCGCTCGGATTGGCCGAGGCCGACACCGGCGTGACCAGCGTTGCGCCGGCCTGCTCGGCCAGGTCGATGAAGGCGGACATCGCGGTGCGCATGCCCTTGTTGTCCTTGTAGGCCTGCTCTGCGAACGTGGGGCCGTCGGGCCCGAAGGCCGCGAGCGGCGTGGGCACCGGCGAGAAGGTGTTGGTCTCGTGGTTGAGCCGCGCGATCAGCACCCTCATGACGACGCGACTCCCGCGCTTTGCAGCATGGCCTGCAGCAGCACATTGCAGCCGGCCTCCAGGTGGTCGGGCTGCGCGTCCTCGATTTCGTTGTGGCTGATGCCATCGAGGCAGGGCACGAAGATCATCGCCGTGGGGCACACGCGCGCGAGGTACACCGCGTCGTGGCCCGCGCCGCTGATCACGTTCATCCAGGTCATGCCCTGCGCCTCGGCGGCCTCTCGAATGCCCGACACCAGCGTGGGCGTGAAGGGCTGCGGGGGAAAGTAGACGACCTGCTCCACCGTGGCCTCGACCTTGCCCTTGGCGGCGATGCGCTGCACCGCCGCTTTCAGCTCGGCGTCCATGGCCGACAGCACCACGTCGTCCGCCGCGCGCAGGTCGACGCTGAGCTTCACGCGGCCCGGGATCACGTTGCGCGAATTCGGATAGTTGTCGATCCAGCCCACGGTGCCGCGCGCATGCGGCGCATGGGCCAGCGCGATGCGGTTGACCTCGATCACCAGCTCGGAGGCCGCGAGCAGCGCATCCTTGCGCAGCTCCATGGGCGTGGGGCCGGCATGCGCTTCCATGCCCTGCACCACCACGTCGTACCAGCGCTGGCCGAGCGCGCCCTCGACCACGCCGATCACGCGCTCGTTGGCCTCGAGCACCGGCCCCTGCTCGATGTGCGCCTCGAAATACGCGCCCACGGGCGACGCCGCGACCGAGGCCGGCACGCTGCCCGCATAGCCGATGGAAGCCAGCGCCTCGGCCACGCTGATGCCGTCGTTGTCGCGCTGCGCGAGCGCGTGCTCGAGCGTGAAGGCATCGGCGAACACGCCCGAGCCCATCATCACGGGCACGAAGCGCGAGCCCTCCTCGTTGGTCCACACGGCGATTTCCAGCGGCGCCTCGGTGACGACCTTCGCATCGTTCAGGCTGCGGATCACCTCCAGCCCGGCCAGCACGCCATAGTTGCCATCGAACTTGCCGCCCGTGGGCTGGGTGTCGATGTGGCTGCCGGTGACCACCGGCGGGCGCGTGTTGTCGCGGCCGGCGCGGCGCGCAAAGATGTTGCCGATCCGGTCGACGCGCACTTCGCAGCCGGCCTCGCGCGCCCAGCGGGTGAAGAGATCGCGGCCCTGGCGGTCGAGGTCGGTCAGCGCAATGCGGCAGACGCCGCCCTTCTCGGTGGCGCCGAGCTTCGCCAGTTCCATCAGCGAGCTCCAGAGACGGTCGCCGTTGATGCGCAGTTGGGTTGGTGAGTTCATGGCTTTGCAAAAAG
The DNA here is from genome assembly GCF_003951285.1 of Variovorax beijingensis. Classification (GTDB taxonomy): domain Bacteria; phylum Pseudomonadota; class Gammaproteobacteria; order Burkholderiales; family Burkholderiaceae_C; genus Variovorax; species Variovorax beijingensis. The sequence continues at coordinate 134,018 of NZ_RXFQ01000001.1, forward strand.
AAGAAGGGATGCGCGAAGCCTCAAGCAAGGCCCACGCCTAAATAGCGGTCTTTCACATCGTGATCGGCCATGAAGGCGGCGTTGCCCGCCTCGTGCACGATCACGCCTTGCTCCAGGATGTAGTGGCGGTCGGCCAGCTGCACGCAGACTTCCAGGTTCTGCTCGACCAGCAGGATGGCCACGCCGGCCGCCTTGATGAGCTTGAGCTGCGCGACGATTTCCTCCACGATCACCGGCGCGAGGCCTTCGACCGGCTCGTCGAGGATCAAGAGCCGCGGATGGTTCATGAGCGCGCGGCCGATGGCCAGCATCTGCTGCTCGCCGCCCGAGAGCTGGCCGCCGCCGTTGCGGCGCCGCTCCTTCAGGCGCGGGAAGATGCGGTAGATGTCGCCGAGCTGCCAGGGCGAATCGCGGCGCTGGCCGAGCAGCAGGTTTTCTTCCACCGTGAGCAGCTTGAAGACCCCGCGGTGCTCGGGCACCAGGCACACGCCGCGCGTGGCAATGCGATGCGGCGCCAGGCCCGCGATGTCCGCGCCCTGGAAGCGCACGCGGCCGCCGGTGGGCGTGACGGCGCCGGCAATGCCCTTGAGCGTGGTCGACTTGCCCGCACCGTTGCGGCCCAGCAGCGTGACCAGTTCGGCCTCGCCCACCGTCATTGACACGCCCTGCAGCACGTGGCTCTTGCCATAGTGCGCGTGCAACGCCTCGACTTCGAGAATGTTCTTTGCGCTCATGCCTTGCCCCCGGTGATCATGTTGCCCAGGTAGGCCGTGCGCACGCGCGCATCGGAACGGATGTCGCCCGGCAGCCCCTCGGCCAGCACACGGCCCAGCTGCATCACGGTCACGGTGTCGGAAATATCCATCACGATGCTCATGTTGTGCTCGATCAGCACCACGGTGTGCGCATCGCGCAGGCCGCGGATCAGCCGCTTCATGTCGTCCAGGTCGTCGATGCCCATGCCCGAGGTGGGCTCGTCCAGGAAGATGGCCTTGGGCTTGGCGGCCAGCGCCATGCCCACTTCGAGGCGGCGCTGCTGGCCATGCGACAGCTCGCTCGCGGGCACGTCGGCCAGCCGCTGCAGGCCCACGCGTTCCAGCACCTCGGCCACGGTTTCCGCGCAAGCGCGTTCGCCGACCGGCGCGCGCCAGCAGTTCATGGCTTGGCGCGGCGCGATGCCCTGCGCCGCCACGCGCAGGTTCTCGCGCACCGGCAAGCTCGCGAACAGGCTGGTCACCTGGAACGAACGCGCCATGCCACGCTGCACGCGCTTGTGGTCGGGCTCGTGCGTCACGTCGTGGCCGTCGAACAGGATGCGGCCGCCCGTGGTGGTGCCGGTGCCCGTGAGCATGTGGAACAGCGTGGTCTTGCCGGCGCCGTTCGGCCCGATCACCGAATGCACGGTGTTGCGCTTGATCTTCAGGTCGACCCCGCCGAGCGCGGCGAACTTGCCGTAGTGCTTGGTGACGCCGACGGCTTCGATCAGGATGGGTTGCGTCATGCTTTTTCTCCCTGCACGCCAGGCACGGCCGGCGCCGAAGGCGGTACCTTGCGGAACACGCGGCGCCATGCGCTTTCGCCCAGGCCCCAGAGGCCGCGCTGCATGCCGATGCTCACGGCAATCAGCATCAGCCCCAGCAACAGCAGCCACCGCGGCCACAGCGTGGAGAGCCAGTCGGCCAGCAGCACATAGAAGGCCGAGCCCAGCACCGAGGCAAACAGGTTGCCGGTGCCGCCGATCACCGTGATGACCAGGATCATCTCGCTCGTGTGGTATTCGGCATTCGACAGCGGCGCGATGCCGGTCATCATGGCGTGCAGCCCGCCCGCCAGGCCCGTGACGGCGCCCGAGATCACGAAGGCCAGCAGCTTGAAGCGCTTGAGGTCGTAGCCCACCGCGGCGGCGCGGTCCTCGTTGTCGCGGATGGCAAGCAGCGTGCGGCCGAAGACCGAATCGGTCACGCGCAGCAGCAGGCCGAAGGCGATGAGGAACATCACGGCCACGAAGGCGTAGTACTTCCAGGGCGTGTCCATGAAGGCGGGGCGCGGCACGTCGAGCAGCCCGTTGTCGCCGCCCGTGAGTCCCGAAGCCGTGTACGCCACAAAGTAGAACATCTGCGCGAAGGCCAGCGTGAGCATCACGAAGTAGGTGCCGCGCTGGCGGATCGCGACCCAGCCGACCACCGCCGCGCCCAATGCGCCCATGGCAATGGCCGCGAGCAAGGCAAGCGGCATCGGCAGCGAAAGCCGCGTGAGCAGGATCGCGATGGTGTAGCTGCCCAGCCCGAAGAAGATGCCCTGCCCGAACGAGAGCAGCCCCGTGTAGCCCAGCAGCAGGTTGCAGCCCAGGGCCGCGAGCGCGTAGATCAGCACTTCGCTCGCGAGCGAACCCGAGCGCAGCACCAGCGGCAGGACCAGCGCAACGACGAGCGCCAGCAGGAAAGTGATTTTTTTGGGCATGGCGATGTTCATCCTCTGCGGCCGAGCAGGCCATGCGGGCGCAGCAGCAGCACCGCCCCCATCGCCACGTAGATCATCAGGCTCGCGCCTGGCGGCCAGATGGTGCTCATGAGGCTCTGCACGATGCCGATCAGCAGGCCGCCGACCAGCGCGCCGCCGAAGCTGCCGAGCCCGCCGATCACCACCACCACGAAAGCAACGCTGAGTGCCTCCACGCCCATGAAGGGCTCCGCGCCCCGGATCGGCGCGGCCAGCACGCCGGCCAGTGCCGCGGTGGCCGCGCCCAACGCGAACACCAGGCTGAACACGCGGAACACGTTGATGCCAAGCAGCGACACCATCTCGGTCGATTCGCTGCCCGCGCGCACCGCGCTGCCCAGGCGCGTGCCTTCGAGCACCCACCACAGCAGCACCGCGAGCACGGCGGTGAAGCCGATCACGAACAGCCGGTACTTGGGATAGATGAAGCTGCCCCACATCACCACGCCCTGCAGCAGGTCGGGCGTCGCCACGCTGTTGCCGAGCGGCCCCCAGAACACGATGACGATCTCCTGCACCGCCAGCGCAAGCCCCACGGTCACGAGAATGTGGAACTCGTGCGCCTTGGCATAGACGCGGCGCAGCAGCAGCTTCTCGGCCAGCCAGCCGAGCGCGCCCACGAACAAGGGCACCAGCACCAGCGCGGCCCAGAAGTCGAGCCCCCACTGCATGGCCTGGAAGCACAGGTACGCGCCCAGCAGATAGAAGGCCCCGTGCGCGAAGTTCACGAAGCGCAGCAGGCCGAACACGATGGACAAGCCAACGGCCAGCAGGAAATACAGCATGCCGATGCCGATTCCGTTGATGGTCTGGAGCAGGTAGACGGTCATGGGCGCGTCGGTGTCCTTGGCGGCCTCAGGCCAGCTTGCAGCCGGTCTTGTCGATGGCAAGGAACGACTTGCCCGAACTCACCACGTCCACATAGTCGGCCGCGTTCTTCATCTTCGACTTGGCCTTGCCCTTGAGCAGGTAGTAGTCCTTGACGACCTGGTGGTCGGCCTTGCGGATTTCTTCCGTGCCCGTGAGCCCCTCGTACTTCATGCCTTCGAGCGCCGCGATGACGGCCTTCTGGTCCACCGTGCCCGCCTTGACGATGCCGTCGATCAGGATCTTGGTGCAGACATACGAGCCTGCGAGGCTGTAGTTGGGCACGATCTTGAGCTTGTCGGCCGTGAGCTTCACCAGGTCCTTGTTCAGGGTGGTGTCGGCCGTGTGCCAGTACTGCGCGCCGAAGTAGACGCCGTCGCACAGGTCGGCGCCCAGCTCGTCGAACTGCTCCAGGCCCGAAGCCCAGGCCATGAGGATCGTCATGTTCTTGTGCATGCCGAAGCTCACCGCCTGGCGCAGCGCGGCCGACGACTGCGCGCCGAAGTTCAGGAGCAGCAGCACGTCGGGCTTGGCGGCCATGGCATTGGTGAGATAGCCGCTGAATTCCTTCTCGTTGAGCGAGTGGTAGCTGTTGCCCACGTGCTCGATGCCCTTCTCCTGGAAGATGTTCTTGGCCGCGCCCAGCAGGCCTTCGCCGAACACGTACTGCGGCGTGATGGTGTACCAGCGCTTGGCCTTCGGCATGGCGGCGATCAGCGGACGCACCGTCTGCTCGATCGCGCCGAAGGTGGGCACCGACCAGCGGAAGGTGGCGGGGTTGCAGTCCTTGCCCGTGATCTCGTCGGCACCCGCGGTGGTGATGAAGACGCCGCCCGCCTTCTCGGCCTCCTTGCCCATGGCCAGCGCTTCCGACGACAGGATGCCGCCCGCGAAGAACTTGGCGCCCTGCTGCTGCGAGGCTTCCTGCACCTTGCGCACCGCGGTGGCCGGCTTGCCTTCGGTGTCGAGCACCGTGTAGGCGAGCGGGCGCTTGAGCACGCTGCCGTACTGCTCGATGGCCAGCTTCATGCCCAGGTCCGCGAACTTGCCGTTGGCCGCGAAGGCGCCCGACATCGGAACCGGGCAGCCGAAGCGGATCGCATCGGCCGATTGGGCGAAGGCCGTGCGGCCGGCCAGCAGGGAAGCGGGAGCGGCCGACAGGGCGGCGAGCTGAAGAAGGTGTCTGCGTTGCATGGAATTCTCCGGACGTGGGTGGGAGGTAAGAGAAAGGTGCTGCCTGAAGTCGGCACCGAATTTAAGCGGATAAATATGATTAATATGCTGGTAAAAACCCGCTAGCAATGCCCGTGCCAAAATCCGGGAAGGCCCGGGCCCGATACCTGCTCCAGAGCCCTCACCTCACCCGAAACGACCCTTTACGCATGAAATCGACGCAGGACGCCATGACCTTCGGGCACACCCGCGCCAAGCGGCAGAAGCTCTCCGACGTCATCGTCGAGGACGTCAAGCGCTGGATCGTGGCCGAGCGCAAGCAGCCGGGCGACCGGCTGCCGAACGAGAAGGAACTGATCGAGCTCTTCGGCTACTCGAAGAGCACGGTGCGCGAGGCGTTGAAGGCGCTGGAGGTGCGCGGGCTGGTCTCCATCCGCACCGGCCCCGGCGGCGGCGCCTATCTGCAGCAGGTGTCGGTCGACCATGCGTCGGAGCCGCTGCGCAACTTCCTGCACTTCCATCACCTGGACGGGCACCACATCTACCAGCTGCGCAAGGTGCTGGAGCCCGAGCTGGCCGTGAGCGTGGTCGGCAAGCTGACGCCCGAACAGTTCGAGCGGCTCGAAGCCAACGTGCGCCTTTGCACGCTGGAGCCCACCAACGAGGACGAACTGCGCACCCAGCGCGAGGCCGAGCTCGCGTTTCACACGATGCTGGCCGAGGCCTGCCCCAATCCGGTGCTGTCCTTCATGTGCCGCTTCCTGAACGACCTGCTGCGCGACCTCGTGGTCTACAAGAAGGCGCTGGACCACCACCACTTCGGCGAGGCCAACGTCGACTATCACACGCAGCTGCTGGCGGCCTATCGCCGGGAAGATGCGGACGAGGTGCGCCGCCTGATGGCCGAGCACATGGTCGATGCCGAGGCGCACATGCATGAGATGGAAGCGCATATCGGGGCCAAGCATCTGTTGCTGCCTGGGGGCGGGCAGCGTTGATTTTTGTGGTGCTGTTGTTCGGGGCGGGTGCCTTGCGCAGCGAAATCAAGGAGGAGGCCGAAGGCCGGAGGACATTCGCCTCGCCGCGTACCCCGTCGGCGGGAGCGCGCCCTGAATCAAGCCGGCTCCAACCCAATCGGCGCCCCGAGTTCAGCAGTGCGCCTTCTCCAGGCACTCCTGAAACGCCAGCACAGCCCGTGACGGCTTGGGCGACCGCCGCAGCAGACTCACGAACCGGCACGCGTAGTTGAACCGCGCCGGCAGCACAGGCTTCATGAGCCCGCGCTCCTCGAACACCTGCGCGTAGTGGTCGGGCAGGAAGCCCAGGAACCGCCCCGAAAGAATCAGCGTGGCAATCGCCTCCTGGTCGAAGCCCGTCGCCTTGCGCGAGAGCTTGGCGCGATGGCTCAGTTCCATGTTGGGCGAGTGATAGCCCAGGCCCGCGAAGTGATGCTCGCGCAGCCTGGCCCATGTGAGCTTTGCGTTGTTGCTCTCGAAGAGCGGGTGCCCCTTGCCGCAATACAGCAGCATCGTCTCGTCGAACATGTAGGCGTACACCAGGCTCTTCGAGGCGCGGTGCGCCGGGATGATGCCGATCTGGAAATTGCCTTCCAGCACGCCCTGCTCGATGGCGTTGATCGAGCCCACATGCACCGCCAGGCTCACCTCTGGCGCAAGTTCGGTGAAGCGCGCAATGGCGTCGCCGATGCGCGCCTTCGGGTTGGTGGCCGTCTTGTCGAACAGCGCCACGTCGAGCTGGCCGCCCATGCGGTTGTGGATGTCGTCAATGCTGCCGCGAAAGGCATCGACCGAGGCCAGCAGGCGCAGCGTCTCGTCGTACACGCGCTGGCCCTCGGCCGTGAGCGCAAAACCCGCGCGGCCGCGCCGGCACAGCACCAGGCCGAGCCGGGTTTCCAGGTCCTTCACATGCCGGCTCACGGTGGAAGTGCCGATGTTGAGCTCCAGCTCGGCCGCCGCCATGCCGCCGCAGTCGACCACGCTCTTGAACACCTTGAGCAGGCGCAGGTCCATGTCGCTGAGCTGCCCCAGCACGGCGCGGTTCCGGGCACTGTTTTGGGCTTTCGCCTTTACTTGCATAAAGTGTCAAGTGAACATTGATATCGCACCATTCTCCACACTGAAGGCCCTGCCAACAATCGGCACACCTCATCACCCTTTCTGGAGCCCGCTTGCGCGGGAAGCGCCATGACCCTTGCAACGCCCGCCATCGAACCGACGCCCGCCCTGCGCACCGACGCCGCCTGGCTCGACGCGCACTGGATGCCCTACACCGGCAACCGCAACTTCAAGGCCGATCCGCGCATGATCGTGGAGGCCAAGGGCGCCTACTTCACCGATGGCGACGGCCGCAAGATCTTCGACGGTCTCTCGGGCCTGTGGTGCTCGGGCCTCGGCCACGGCCGCCCTGAAATCACTGAAGCGGTGAGCCGCCAGATCGCGAAGCTCGACTACTCGCCCGCCTTCCAGTTCGGCCATCCGCTCTCGTTCGAGCTGGCCAACAGGATCAAGGAGCTCACGCCCGCGGGGCTGGACTACGTGTTCTTCACCGGCTCGGGCTCCGAAGCGGCCGACACCTCGCTCAAGATGGCGCGCGCCTACTGGCGCACCAAGGGCCTTGCCAGCAAGACGCGCCTGATCGGCCGCGAGAAGGGCTACCACGGCGTGAACTTCGGCGGCATCTCGGTGGGCGGCATCGCGGCCAACCGCAAGCTGTTCGGCCAGGCCGTGGAAGCGGACCACCTGCCGCACACGCAGATCGCGGCCAACGCCTTCACGCGCGGCATGTCCGAGAACGGCGCCGAGCTGGCCGACCGCCTGCTCGACCTGATCGCGCTGCACGACGCCTCGAACATCGCGGCCGTGATCGTGGAGCCCTTCGCGGGTTCGGCCGGCGTGGTGATTCCGCCCAAGGGCTACCTGAAGCGCCTGCGCGACATCTGCACGGCCAACAACATCCTCCTGATCTTCGACGAGGTCATCACCGGCTTCGGCCGCTGCGGCGCGCTCACGGGCGCCGATGCCTTCGGCGTGACGCCCGACATCATGAACATCGCCAAGCAGGTGACCAACGGCGCGCAGCCGCTGGGCGCGGTGATCGCCAGCAAGGAGATCTACGACACCTTCATGGCGGCGGGCGGCCCCGACTACATGCTCGAATTCCCGCACGGCTACACCTACGGCGCGCACCCGGTGGCCTGCGCCGCCGGCATCGCGGCGCTCGACGTGCTGCAGAAGGAAGACATGATCGGCCGCGTGCAGGCGCTCGCGCCGCACTTCGAGACCGCAGTGCACAGCCTCAAGGGCAGCAAGCACGTGACGGACATCCGCAACTACGGCCTGGCCGCGGGCCTGACGATTGCCGCGCTGCCGGGCGAGCCGGCGCGCCGCCCCTATGAGATTGCGATGAACTGCTGGAAGAAGGGCTTCTACGTGCGCTACGGCGGCGACACGATCCAGCTCGCGCCGCCGTTCATCGCCGAGAAGGCGGAGATCGACCGCCTCGTCAACGCGCTGGGCGACGCGCTCGCAGAGACGGCCTGACGCACGGCGGGCGGGCGATGGACGGCTCTGCATAATGAGCCGGCCTCCATTTCCCCGCCAGCCCCCGTGCAACAGATCGACCTTTCCTACGCGATCCGGCCCCGCCGCAGCGGATCGCGGCAGATCCGCAATCCGCTGATGCAGATCCTGCAGGCGGTGCGCGAGCACGGCTCCATCTCGGCCGCGTCGCGCGCGCTCGACCTGTCCTACCGCCATGTGTGGGGCGAGCTCAAGCACTGGGAGCAGGCGCTCGGCCATCCCCTGGTGCAGGGCGAGCGGGGGCAGCGCGCGCAGCTTTCCGAATTCGGGGACAAGCTGCTGTGGGCCGAGCGCCAGGCCCAGGCCCGGCTGGCGCCGCAGATCGAGGCGCTGCATGCCGAACTGGAGCGCGCCTTCGCCCTCGCCTTCGACGACCGCACCCATGTGCTGAGCCTGCAGGCGAGCCACGACGACGCGCTCGCGCTGCTGCGCACGCATGCGGCGGGCACCGCGCAGCTGCACCTGGACATCCAATTCACCGGCAGCGTCGATGCGATCCGCGCGCTCAACCAGGGCCGCTGCGTGATGGCGGGCTTCCACACGCTGGAGCATCCGCCGCACGGCTCGCTGGCGCAGCGCACCTACCAGCCGCTGCTCAAGCCGGGCCAGCACAAGCTGATCGGATTCGCGCGGCGCACGCAGGGCCTGCTCGTGGCGCCGGGCAACCCGCTCAACCTGCGCTCGCTGGCCGACGCGGCGCGGCGGCGCGCGCGCTACGTCAACCGGGCGATCGGCACCGGCACGCGCCTGCTGCTGGACGAACTGCTGGCAGAGGCCAGGCTCGACGCCACCGCGCTCGCGGGCTACGGGCGCTGCGAAACCTCGCATGCCGCGGTCGCGCATGCCGTCGCGTCCGGGCAGGCCGATGCGGGGCTCGGGCTGGAATCGGCCGCGCACGCCGAAGGGCTCGACTTCGTGCCGCTGGTGCGGGAGCGCTATCACCTGGCCTGCCTCAAGTCGGCGCTCGACCAGCCCGCCATGCAGGCGCTGGTGGCGGTGCTGCGCAGCGCAAGCTGGCAGCACCTGCTGGGAACGCTGCCCGGCTACGAAGCCGCCGACAGCGGCGAGGTGCAGTCGCTGCGCGCGCTGCTGCCCTGGTGGACCTTCGCGCGCGAGAAGAAGGCACACCACGGGCCTTGAAGAGGCGGTCCGGGCACATGGGTTAAGGTTGTGCCCATGACAGCTGCGGTGCACAGCGACATTCCCGCCCGTCTTGACCGCCTGCCCTGGTCGCGCTGGCACTGGCGCGTGGTGGTCGCGCTCGGCGTGGCCTGGGTGCTCGACGGCCTCGAGGTGACGCTGGTCGGCTCGATCGGCGCGGTGCTCGAGCGGCCCGACACGCTGGGGCTCAGCGCCGGCGAGATCGGCTGGTCGGGCTCGATCTACATCGCGGGCGCGGTGATCGGCGCCCTGCTCTTCGGCCGCCTGACCGATCGGCTCGGGCGCAAGAAGCTGTTCCTGGTCACGCTGGTGGTCTACACCCTGGGCACGCTGGCCACCGCGTTCTCGCCGAACTTCGCTTTCTTTGCACTCTGTCGCTTCATCACGGGCCTGGGTATCGGCGGCGAATATGCGGCCATCAACTCGGCCATCGACGAACTCATTCCGGCGCGCGTGCGCGGCCGCGTCAACCTCGCGATCAACGGCAGCTTCTGGATCGGCGCAGCGCTGGGGGCCGGGCTCAGCCTGGTGCTGCTCGATCCGCGCGTGATCGGTCCGGTGTGGGGCTGGCGCGCGGGTTTCGCACTGGGTGCGGTGCTGGCAGTGGCCATCCTGCTGGTGCGGCGCCATGTGCCCGAAAGCCCGCGCTGGCTGATGGCGCATGGCCGCGCCGACGAGGCGCTGCGCATCGTCGAGACCATCGAGGCCGAGGCCCGCGCGCAGCACGGCCCGCTGGCGCTGGCGGAAGGCCGCGTGGCCTACGGCGGCGGGCACCACCGCAGCCCGTCGATGCGCGAGGTAGCGCACGTGCTGCTGCGACGCTACCGCGAGCGCAGCGTGGTCGCGGTGGCGCTGATGGTTTCGCAGGCCTTCTTCTACAACGCGATCTTCTTCACCTATGCGCTGGTGCTCACGCGCTTCTACGGCGTGGCCGAGGACAACGTGGCGCTCTACATCTTTCCGTTCGCGCTCGGCAACGTGCTCGGGCCGCTGCTGCTGGGCCCGCTGTTCGACAGCGTGGGGCGGCGCAGGATGATTGCGCTGACCTACGTGCTCGCGGGCGTCGGGCTCGCGCTCACCGGCTGGGCCTTCATGATGGGCTGGCTCGACGCGCGCAGCCAGGCGCTGTGCTGGTCGGCGGTGTTCTTCCTGGCCTCGGCCGCAGCGAGTTCCGCCTACCTCACGGTCAGCGAAGTGTTTCCGCTCGAGATGCGGGCCATGGCCATCGCGATCTTCTACGCCATCGGCATGGGCGCGGGCGGCTTCGTGGCGCCGGTGCTGTTCGGCGTGCTGATCGAAACCGGCAGCCGCGGCGCGGTGATGGTGGGCTACGCGATCGGCGCCACGCTGGTCATCGTCGCGGGGCTGCTGGCGCTGCGCTATGCGGCCGATGCGGAGTGCAAGCCGCTGGAGGAAGTGGCGCCGCCGCTGTCGTCGGACCCGCACCCTCGCTGACCCCTTCGGGAAACACCGCGGAGGCGGCTGCACGAAGTGCGCCGCTTCGGGGGTGGATCACAGACTGCAGGTTCTGAAGCCGAAGAAGCCTTCGTCGCGGCCGGGCAGCGCAAAGCTGCGGCGGCGCGGCGAACGCAAGCGCGAGCGGGTCGCGAACGAAGCGCCGCGCAGCACGCGCGCCTCGCCGAATGCGGGCACGGGATCGAACTCGCTGCCCGCGCTCCAGGGATCGGCGCGAAAGCCGGGCCAGGGCCGCAGCGTACCCGCGGTCCACTCGTGCACGTCGGCCCAACGGAATCCGCGCCGTGCCGCCGTGTGCGCCGCAATTTCCCACTCGACCTCGGTCGCGATGCGCCGGCCGGCCCAGCGCGCCCAGGCGTCGGCCTCCCACCAGCTCAGGTGCACCGCGCTGTGGTGGCCGGCCGCACGCACCGTGGCACCAAAACGGTGCTGCAGCACCGAGCCACCGGTGCCGTTGCGCGCGACACCGATCTGCTCGACATGGCGCGGCCCGCGGCGCCCTTCGATCTGCGAGGCCAGCCAGCGCCAGCCCTGCGGATGCCAGAACTCCTCGCGGTCGTAGCCGCCCTCGTCGACGAATTCGATGAACTGGCTCCAGGTCACGGGCTGGGCGTCGATCTCGAACTCGGGCACCTCGACGCGGTGCGCGCCCTGCTCCTGCGCGAAGGCGAACCCGCAGCCCTCGGGCAGGCCGAGCTCCCATTGCGTGGCCGGCAGCAGCAGCGGCTCGCGCGTGACGGCCGCGGGCATCGGCTCGATGCCCAGCGGCAGCCCCAGCGTCTGCGCCATCACGATGAACTGCTCGCCGCGCAGGTCTTCATGGAAGAGCGCAAGGCGGTAGAAGTACAGCCCCGGATCGGTCTCGGCCGCATGCTCGAGCAGTTCGAGCGTGCTCTCCAGCGTTTCGAGCAGGTAGGCCTTGGTCTGGGCCAAGTCCGGCAGGCCGGGCGACCAGCGCTGCGCGGGGGCTGACTGGGCCGGATTCCACCAGTCGTCGGCAGCGGGCTCGATGGCGGCCAGCCGGGTCGGCCGCACCGGGCAGTCTGCGCCGAAGGCACGCTGGGTGTTGCGCCCGATCCACCATTCGGCGAACCAGCCGATGTGTCCGGCCAGCCAGAGCGGCGGCACCACGCCCGCATCGCCCGTGCGCTCCACCGCAAGCGCGGGCGATCCCAGCGCATCTTCGTAGAGCGACAACAGGTGGAGCGTGTGGTTGCGCGCATCGATCAGGGCCAGCGAGAGCAGTTCGCGGCCGGCGCGCTGCATGTCGGGCGAATCGATGGAGTACGGCAATCCCGCGGGCAACAGGGGCGGCGACGACGGCGGCATGTTTCATTATCGCGAGCCATCGCACCATCGCGGCGCATTGCGCCCGCGCCTACGGGAATACACCGCCCGGCCCGGTCCGAAAACGGCTTCCCGCGCCGATAAAATCGCGCGTCCGCCGAAAGCCCCCGGACCGCCGCTTGCCGGCGGCGCCCGGCCCGCTTTTGCATCCAAGCATCCATTTCCTCTCTGGAGAAGAGCATGAATTTCCTGCTCAGATTTTCGCGCGCGGTCGATTGGCTCAATGGCCAGATCGGCAAGTACGTGATCTGGCTCATCCTTGCGTCCACGGTGATCAGCGCCGTCAACGCCGTGGTTCGAAAGGCCTTCAACATCAGCTCCAACGCCTTTCTCGAGGTCCAGTGGTACCTGTTCGCCGCGTCCTTCCTGATTGCCGCGGGCTACACCCTGCTGAACCAGGAACACGTGAAGGTCGACGTGCTTGTCAGCCGCCTGTCCAAGCGCGGACAGATCTGGGTCGACATCATCGGCTTCGTCTTTTTTCTCACGCCGTTCTGCTTTGCCGTCCTCTGGTATGGCATTCCGTTCTTCCTGCAGGGCTACCGTTCGGGCGAAATGTCGAACAACGCCGGGGGCCTCGTGCGCTGGCCGGTCTACGCGATGATCCCGCTGGGCTTCTCGCTGCTGATGCTGCAGGGGTGGTCCGAACTGATCAAGCGCATCGCCTTCCTCCAGGGCCGGATCGAAGATCCGACGTCGAAGCGGGGAGAAAAGACGGCTGAAGAAGAGCTCGCCGAGTCGATCCGCCGGCTGGCCGAAGCCCAAACCAAATCCAGCTGAACCGGAACATCATGGAATTCATTGTCCAGAACTACGCCCCGCTGATGTTTGCGGGCCTGATCTGCTTTCTGCTGGTCGGTTTCCCCGTTGCCTTCAGCCTTGGCGCCTGCGGGCTGTTCTTCGGCTTCGTCGGCGTCGAGCTCGGGCTGTTGCCCGAAGCCCTGCTGCAGGCCATGCCGCTGCGGCTGTTCGGCATCATGCAGAACGACACGCTGCTGGCGATTCCGTTTTTCACGCTCATGGGGCTGATCCTCGAGCGCAGCGGCATGGCCGAAGACCTGCTCGAGACCATCGGCCAGCTGTTCGGCCCGATCCGCGGCGGCCTGGCGCTGGCCGTGGTGTTCGTGGGTGCGCTGCTCGCGGCGACCACGGGCGTGGTGGCCGCCTCGGTGATCTCGATGGGCCTGATCTCGCTGCCGATCATGATGCGCTACGGCTACGACCGGCGCCTGGCAACGGGGGTGATCGCAGCCTCGGGCACGCTGGCGCAGATCATTCCGCCCTCGCTGGTGCTGATCATCCTGGCCGACCAGCTCGGCCGCAGCGTCGGCGACATGTACAAGGGCGCCTTCCTGCCCGGCTTCCTGCTGATGGGCATGTATGCCGGCTACGTGATCCTGCTCGCCCTGTTCAAGCCTTCGTGGGTGCCGGCCCTGCCGCCGGAAGCACGCACGCTGCGCGAGGACAACGGCAAGAGCGGCGGCCCCTCGCTGCTGGTGCTCACGGCGGTCTGCGTCGTGGCCTCGGTATGGTTCGCCCGGCACATTGCCGACATCCACACCTGGTGGAAGGGCGAAGAAGTCACGAGCGTGGCCACCGACGAGACCATCGTGGTGTCAATGTGCGCCGGCGTGCTGCTGGCGCTGGTCATCGCCGTCGTCAACCGCGTCACGCGCCTGGGCCTGCTCTCGCGCATGGCCGAGCGCGTGACCTTCGTGCTCATTCCCCCGCTGCTGCTGATCTTCCTCGTGCTCGGCACCATCTTCCTGGGTGTTGCCACCCCGACCGAAGGCGGAGCGATGGGCGCGATAGGCGCGCTGATCATGGCCACGGTGCGCCGGCGAATGAGCATGTCGCTGCTCAAGCAGGCGCTCAACACCACCACCAAGCTGTCGTGCTTCGTGGTGTTCATCCTGATCGGCGCCACGATCTTCGGCCTGGTGTTCCAGGGCGTGGACGGACCGCGCTGGGTGGAGCACCTGCTGGCCAAGGTACCGGGCGGCCAGCTGGGCTTCCTGATCGTGGTGAACGTCATGGTGTTCTTCCTGGCGTTCTTCCTCGACTTCTTCGAGCTGTCGTTCATCGTGGTGCCGCTGCTGGCGCCGGTGGCCGACAAGCTGGGCATCGACCTGATCTGGTTCGGCGTGCTGCTGGCGGTGAACATGCAGACTTCGTTCATGCACCCGCCGTTCGGCTTTGCGCTGTTCTACCTGCGCAGCGTGGCGCCGACCAAGGCCTACAAGGACCGCGTCACGGGCCAGCAGATCGAGCCGGTCAGCACCATGCAGATCTACTGGGGCGCCGTGCCGTTCCTGCTGATCCAGCTCACGATGGTCGGCCTGATCATCGCGTTCCCGGGCATCGTGTCGAGCGGGCTGGACGAGAAGGAGGTCTATGACCTCGACAAGGTCATGCGCGAGATGGAAGCCAACATGCCGGGCACCACGCCCGAGGTGCCGGCGCCCGAAGTACCGGCTCCCGATGCGGGTGGCGCGCCGGCGCCTGCGCCGGAAACCGGAGCTTCGGCCCCTGCGGCCGAGGACGATCCGATGAAGGCCATGCTGGAATCGATGGAGCGGGACAAGAAATAGCCCGCCCCCTGGTTCCAGGCCCGCGCACCGCGCGGGCCGCAGACAAAAAAAAGCCCGCGCGATGCGGGCTTTTTCTTTGCCGGGCCGAAGCCCGCGGATCAGAGCTTCTGCTTGGACATGAAGTTGTCGAAGGCCGATTCGGCGAAGCGGAACCACAGCACCTGGTCGCGCTGGAAGGTGCGCAGGTCGGCGTAGATCTTCTTCCACTCGGGGCTCTTGGCACCGTTCTCGGCGAACACTTCCATCGAGGCCTTGAAGGAGGCGTCGAGCACGGCCTGCGAGAACGGCAGCACCTTGGTCTTGGACGCCACCAGCTGCTTCAGCGCGGTGGGGTTCAGCGCGTCGTACTTGGCGAGCATGTCGGACGAAGCCACGGCCGCAGCCGCTTCCACGATGGCCTTGTTCTCGGCCGAGAGGCCGTCGAACGCCTTCTGGTTGATGAAGAAGTCCACTTCCGGACCGCCTTCCCACCAGCCAGGGTAGTAGTAGAACGGCGCCACCTTGTTGAAGCCGAGCTTCTGGTCGTCATAGGGTCCGACCCACTCGGCGGCATCCAGCGTGCCCTTTTCGAGCGACTGGTAGATCTCGCCGCCGGGGATGCTCTGGGGCACCGCGCCCAGCTTGGTCATGACGTCGCCGATGAGACCGCCGCCCAGGCGCATCTTCATGCCCTTGAAATCGGCCGGCGACTTGATTTCCTTGCGGTACCAGCCGCCCATCTGGCAGCCCGTGTTGCCGCCGGCGAAGCTCAGCATGTTGTACTTGGCGTAGAACTCGTTCATGAGCTTGCGGCCATTGCCGTGCATCATCCACGCGTTCATCTGGCGCGAGTTCAGGCCGAACGGAATGGCCGAGCCCAGCGCGAACGCGGGGTTCTTGCCGTAGAAGTAGTAAGGCACGGTGTGGCACATCTCGACCGAGCCGTTCTGCACGCCGTCCACCACGCCGAAGGGAGGCATCAGCTCGCCGCCGGCATGAACCGAGATTTCGAACTTGCCGCCCGACATGGCCCTGACCGCCTTGGCGAAGACTTCCGCGCCGCCGTAGATGGTGTCGAGCGACTTGGGAAAGCTCGATGCCAGGCGCCAGCGGACGGCCGCCTGCGCATGAACTGCGGGCGCAATGCCGGCGGCCAGAACGCCGGCGATGCCGGCGTTTTTGATGAGGGAACGACGATCCATTGAATTCACTCCGAGTGCATTGGAAAAAACGAAACGCGGCTTGTGGCCGCGTCGAGGACTTTGATAAGTCTTGCTTATTGTAAAAACGCGCTTACACGCGGCCGGCGGGGGTTTACCCTGCGGCAGCGCCGAAGCGCTGCGTGATCGAGGCGGCAATGCCGGCCGCATCGAGCCCGATAGACGCGAGCAATTTGCCCGGATCGCCGTGCTCGATGAAGCGGTCGGGCAGGCCCAGCTGCAGCACCGGCTTTTGCATATTGGCCGCCTGCAGCGCCTCGAGCACCGCGCTGCCCGCGCCGCCCATGACGGCGCCCTCTTCGAGCGTGACGATGGCGTCATGCGTGCCCGCCACCTTCAGCAGCAGCTCCACATCGAGCGGCTTGGCCCAGCGCATGTTGACCACCGTGGCGTCGAGCGATTCGGCCGCCGTGAGCGCAGGGTACAGCAGGGTGCCGAAGGCGAGGATGGCGATGCGCTTGCCCTCGCGGCGCACTTCGCCCTTGCCGAACGGCAGCGCGTCGAGCGCGAGGTGCGGCACCACGCCCGCACCGGCCCCGCGCGGATAGCGCACGGCCACCGGGTGGTTCTGCTCGTAGGCGCTCGACAGCAGCTGGCGGCACTCGCGCTCGTCGGCCGGGCAGGCAATGCTCATGTTGGGAATGCAGCGCAGGAACGGAATGTCGTAGGCGCCCGCGTGCGTGGCGCCGTCGGCGCCCACGAGGCCGGCGCGGTCGAGTGCGAACACCACCGGCAGGTTCTGGATCGCGACGTCGTGGATCAGCTGGTCGTACGCGCGCTGCAGGAAGGTCGAATAGATCGCCACCACCGGCTTCAAGCCCTCGCAGGCAAGGCCCGCCGCGAAGGTGACGGCATGCTGCTCGGCAATGCCGACGTCGTAGTAGCGGTCGGGAAAGCGCTGCTCGAACTCGACCAGCCCCGAGCCTTCGCGCATGGCCGGCGTGATGCCCACCAGCCGGCCGTCGTGCGCGGCCATGTCGCAGAGCCACTGGCCGAAGACCTGCGTGAAGGTCTGCTTGGCCACCGCGGTGGACTTGACCAGCCCGACCTGCGGATCGAACTTGCCGGGCCCGTGGTAGGCCACCGGGTCGGCCTCGGCCAGCTTGTAGCCCTGCCCCTTCTTGGTGACCACGTGCAGGAACTGCGGGCCGTCCAGGTGCTTGAGGTTCTCGAGCGTGGGCACCAGCGAATCGAGGTCGTGGCCGTCGATGGGGCCGACATAGTTGAAGCCGAACTGCTCGAACAGCGTGGCCGGCACCACCATGCCCTTGGCATGCTGCTCGAAGCGCTTGGCCAGCTCGAACAGCGGCGGCGCGGCACGCAGCACGCTCTTGCCGACGTTCTTGGCCGCGGCGTAGAAGTTGCCGCTCATGAGCTGCGCGAGGTAGCGGTTGAGCGCGCCCACGGGCGGGCTGATCGACATGTCGTTGTCGTTCAGGATCACCAGCAGCTTGCAGTCGCAGACGCCGGCGTTGTTGAGCGCCTCGAAGGCCATGCCGGCCGTGAGTGCGCCGTCGCCGATGATGGCCACGGAATGGCGGTCTTCGCCCTTCTGCTTGGCCGCCATCGCCATGCCGAGCGCGGCCGAGATACTGGTCGACGAGTGCGCGGTACCGAAGGTGTCGTATTCGCTCTCGCTGCGCTGCGGAAAGCCCGAGATGCCGCCGATCTGCCGCAGCGTGGGCATGCGCTCGCGCCGGCCCGTGAGGATCTTGTGCGGATAGGTCTGGTGGCCCACGTCCCACACCAGGCGATCGTGCGGCGTGTTGAACACATGGTGCAGCGCGACCGTGAGTTCGACCGTGCCGAGGTTGGAGCTCAGGTGGCCGCCGGTGCGCGAGACGTTGTCGAGCACGCAGGCGCGCACCTCGGCCGCCAGCTGCCTGAGCTGGGCGCGGTCGAACTGGCGGATCGGCGATGGATCGTGAAGCGTGGGAAGCAGCGCAGCCATGGGGGGAACGTCGTGGGTCTTCTTGTCCATCTGTGAGTTGTTCATCGGTCGCGGTCGACGACCATGTGGGCCAGCGCGCGCAAGGCCGCGGTGTCGGCAAGGCCGCTGCGGTCCAGCGCCGCAAGCGATTCGGCCAGCAGCTGCCTCGCCTGCGCACGCGCGCCGTCGAGGCCCCACAGCGAAACATAGGTGGGCTTGTCGGCGGCCGCATCCTTGCCGGCCGTCTTGCCGAGGGTCTGCGAATCGGCCGTGACGTCGAGGATGTCGTCGACCACCTGGAACGCCAGGCCGATGGCGGCCCCGTAGTCGCGCAGCGCGACCAACGCGGCGGGCGCCACGGCCCCGGCACAGGCCGCGCCCATCTCGACGCTGCCCTGCAGCAGCGCGCCGGTCTTCAGGCGATGCATTTCACGCAGCTGCGCTTCGTCCAGCGCCAGGCCCACGCTGGCCAGGTCGATGGCCTGCCCGCCTGCCATGCCCTGGCTGCCCGCGGCGCGCGCGAGCAGCCGGCACAGCGTGGCCTGGATCGATGCGGGAATCTCGCCGTCGTCGGGTGTCAGCAGCTCGAAGGCCAGTGCCTGCAGGGCGTCGCCGGCCAGCAGCGCGTCGGCTTCGCCGTACTTCACGTGGACGGTGGGCTTGCCTCGCCGCAGCACGTCGTTGTCCATGCTCGGCAGGTCGTCGTGCACCAGCGAGTAGGCATGGATCAGCTCGGTTGCGCAGGCCGCGCGCAACGCCGCGGCCGCATTGCCGCCGACCGCTTCGCTCGCCGCCAGCACCAGGAGCGGCCGCAGCCGCTTGCCGCCGTCGAGCACGGCATAGCGCATGGCATCGCCGAGCAGCACCGGCGCATCGACGCCGACCCAGCGCGACAGCGCCGCCTCGACGCGCGCCAGGTGCGGGTCGCTCCAGCTGGCCAGGCGCGCGGCGTCCCACCCCACCAAGTCAACCGCGCTCATTCGGCGGTCCAGGGCTTGAGGCTGCCCGCGTCGAGCACCTTGATCTGGTCTTCGACCGCCTGGAGCTTTTCGCGGCAGAAGGCGAGCAGCGCCGCGCCGCGCTGGTAGCTGCCAAGCAGCTGGTCGAGCGGCAATTGGCCCGACTCGAGTTCTGCAACCAATTGTTCCAACTCCTGGAGCCCGGCTTCGTAGCTGGCCGGCAGCGGCCCCGTGTCGGGCGTGGCGGCCGGGCTGGACGTGGCGGAAGAAGGAACCTTGGGCATGCGAGCGAACGAGTGTGAAACCGCGCATTTTAGGACGGGGAAGCAAACGGCCGCCGGCATGCAGCGCGCCACGGGCACTGCGCGGCCCCCTTGGGTACAATCCTGGCTTCCCATGCCGGCCAACCCGGCACAACTCTTCGGGCCGTCGCCTTCCAGACGGCGCCTTCCGTCTTTCTTTTTTTCTCCCTGTGGGGAGCTTGGTCAGGTCCTCCATGTCTGATTTAAGTCTTCAACTGCAGCAGGCCACGAGCCAACTTCCAGTTTCCGCGTACTTCGACGAGTCGCTCTACGCGCGCGAGATGCAAACGCTGTTCGCGCAGGGCCCGCGCTATGTGGGCCACCGGCTGGCCGTGCCCGAGCCCGGCAACTTCCACACCCTGCCGCAGGAGCACCAGGGCCGCGCGCTGGTGCACACGCCCAAGGGCGTGGAACTCATCTCCAACGTGTGCCGCCACCGCCAGGCGCTGATCCTGCAGGGCCGCGGCCAGCTCGACAGCCAGGCCGGCGGCAACATCGTGTGCCCGCTGCACCGCTGGACCTATGCAGCGAGCGACGCGCGCACCACGGGCACGCTGATCGGCGCGCCGCACTTCCAGCAGGACCCCTGCCTCAACCTGCACAACTATCCGCTCACCGAGTGGAACGGCCTGCTGTTCGAACGCGGCCCGGACGGCAGCGGGCGCGACGTGGCGGCCGACATGGCCGAACTCGGCCCGCGTGCCGACCTCGACTTCACGGGCTACGCGCTCGACCGGGTCGAGCTGCACGAGTGCAACTACAACTGGAAGACCTTCATCGAGGTCTACCTGGAGGACTACCACGTCGGCCCGTTCCACCCGGGCCTGGGCAGCTTCGTCACCTGCGACGACCTGCGCTGGGAGTTCAACCGCAACTTCTCGGTGCAGACCGTGGGCGTGGCCAACCGGCTCGGCCGCGCGGGCAGCCCCATCTACCAGAAGTGGCAGGAGCAGCTGCTCAAGTACCGCGAGGGCAAGCCGCCCAAGTACGGCGCCATCTGGCTCACCTACTATCCGCACGTGATGATCGAGTGGTATCCGCACGTGCTCACGGTGTCGACGCTGCATCCGGTGAGCCCCACGAAGACGCTCAACATGGTGGAGTTCTTCTACCCCGAGGAAATCGTGGCCTTCGAGCGCGAATTCGTCGAGGCCCAGCAGGCCGCCTACATGGAAACCTGCGTGGAGGACGACGAGATCGCCGAGCGCATGGACGCCGGCCGCCGCGCGCTCATGCTGCGCGGCGACGACGAGAGCGGCCCCTACCAGAGCCCGATGGAAGACGGCATGCAGCAGTTCCACGAGTGGTACCGCAGCGCAATGCAGAACAACGCCTGAGCTGAAGAACACAGTGCAAGCGCTCTGGATGGTGCTCGGCGCCTTTTTGTTCGCCACCATGAGCGTGGTCGTGAAGATCGCCTCGGCCTGGTTCAACAGCGGCGAGATGGTGCTCGGGCGCGGCCTGATCGGCATCGTGTTCCTGTGGCTGCTGGCGCGCAACCGCGGCGTCTCCATGGCCACCCGCTACCCCGGCATGCACGCCTGGCGCAGCACCATCGGCGTGGTGTCGCTGGGCGCGTGGTTCTATGCCATTGCCCACATGCCGCTGGCCACGGCCGTCACGCTCAACTACATGAGCAGCGTGTGGATCGCGGCCTTCCTGGTCGGCGGCGCGCTGCTGGCCTGGGTGCCGGTGCCCGGGCGCGACGGCCGCATCGAGCGCCCGCCGCTGCAGGGCACGCTCGCGCTGACCGTGCTCGCGGGCTTTGTCGGCGTGGTGCTGATGCTCAAGCCCACGGTCAGCGGCAGCGACGGCTTCGCGGGAATGCTGGGCCTGCTGTCGGGCCTCACAGCCGCCTTCGCCTACATGCAGGTGGTGGCGCTGTCGCGCATCGGCGAGCCGGAGCTGCGCACGGTGTTCTACTTCGCGGTGGGCTCGGCCGCGGCCGGAGCCTTTGCCACGGCCGCCACGGGGTTTTCGGGCGGAAATTCCTGGACGTGGCAGCATGCGCTGTGGCTGCTGCCGATCGGCCTCCTGGCGGCCCTCGGGCAGCTTTGCATGACGCGCGCCTATGCCACGGCCAAGACGCAGGCCGGCACGCTCGTGGTGGCCAACCTGCAGTACTCCGGCATCATCTTTGCGGCGTTCTATGGCGTGGTGCTGTTCGACGACCGCATCGACGCCGCCGGCTGGGCCGGCATGGCGCTCATCATCGTGAGCGGCATCGCGGCCACCGTGCTGCGCCAGCGCGCAGTGCCCAAGGCGCCGGCCGAAGAACACTGATCCGCATCGAACCTCATCGACAACGAAGGAACCCCGCCATGTACACCACCCTCGTCAGCGTCGAACAACTCCAGCAACTGCAGGCCGGCGACGCGCCCCTGATGGTCTTCGACTGCAGCTTCGATCTCATGAAGCCCGAAGCCGGCGCGGAGCAATATGCCGCTGCCCACATCCCGGGTGCCCTGTACGCGAACCTGGACACCGACCTGAGCGCCAAGCACGGCGTTCCGGGCGCCCAGGGCGACGTGGTGGTCGCGCAGGAAGACGGCGTGCCGGCCTCGGGCGGGCGCCATCCGCTGCCCAGCCGCGAGAAGTTCGCGGCATGGCTGTCGAGCATCGGCCTTTCCAACGACATGCAGGCCGTGGTCTACGACCGCAACGGCGCCAACTACTGCGGCCGGCTCTGGTGGATGCTCAAGTGGATGGGCCACGGCGCGGTGGCCGTGCTCGACGGCGGCTTGCAGGCCTGGCAGGCCGCGGGCGGCGAAGTCACGAGCCGCGAGGAGCCCGCGCGCTTCCAGTCGAACTTCGTGGCGGGCGAGCCGCTGGTGGAACTGGTGGCCACCGACGTGGTGGCGCGCCGGCTCGGCCAGCCTGACCAGAACCTGATCGACGCACGCGCCGCCGCACGTTATCGCGGAGAGGTGGAACCTCTGGACCCGATCGCGGGTCACATCCCCGGGGCTGTGAACCGGCCCTTCGCCGAGAACCTCGGCCCCGACGGCAAGTTCAAGCCGGCATCGCAATTGCGTGCCGAGTTCGAAGCGCTGCTCGTGGGACGCGATCCGGCGACGGTCGTCCACCATTGCGGCAGCGGCGTGAGCGCTGTGCCCAACCTGCTCGCGATGCAGATCGCGGGCCTTGGGACGACAGCGCTCTATGCCGGCAGCTGGAGCGAATGGAGCAACACGCCGGGGCTGCCGACCCGGCAAGGCGCAGAACCATGAAACAGATCCGACTTCGACGCATTTCATCCGGCCTCGCATTGGCCGCGGCACTGTTCGCAGCCCCCTTTCTTTCCGCCCAGGCGCAGCAGCATGCGCATGTGCACGGCCAGCTCAAGCTCGACGTGGCGATCGACGGCCCCACGGTGGTGATCGACATGGAGTCCCCGCTCGACAACATCGTCGGCTTCGAGCGCGCGCCCAAGACCGCAGCCGAGAAGAAGACCGCCGAAGACGCCATCGCCCAGCTGCGCGCAGCCGACAAGCTCTTTGCCATCGACCCGGCCGCCAACTGCAAGCTCGGCCCGGTCGAACTGCGCTCCAGCGCACTGGGCCTTGGCAACCCCGACCCCAGCGAGCCCGCGGGCCATGCAGACCTCGACGCGACCTTTTCGTTCAACTGCACCAATGCGGCCGCGGCAAAGTTCATCGACGTGAATCTCTTCTCCGCCTTCAAGGGCACGCGCCAGATCGATTCGCAGATTGCATCCGCCCAAGGCCAGTTCAAGCGCCAGCTCAAGCGCCCGGCCGGCGCGCAAGCCGCCCAGCCCGTTCGCCTGAACCTGGGCAAGTGACACCGTGAGCACCGTCCCCCAGGGCGAGGCCGCGCCGCCGCTGCGCGTGGTGCTCGTCGCCGAAGGGCTGCGCTTCTCGTGGCCCGGCATGCCAAGGCCGTGCATCGACATCGAGGCCTTGCGCATCACCGCGGGCGAGGCGGTCTTCCTGCACGGGCCGAGCGGCTGCGGCAAGAGCACGCTGCTCTCGCTGCTGGCCGGCGTGCTGGTGGCGGACGAAGGCCGGGTCACGCTGCTGGGGCACGACTGGTCGCAGCTCTCGGGCGCCGCGCGCGACCGCTGCCGCGTCGCCCACGTCGGCTACATCTTCCAGCAGTTCAACCTGCTGCCGTACCTGAACGTGCTCGACAACGTGCTGCTGCCCTGCCGCTTCTCGCAGCGGCGAGAGTCCCAGGCCGCGCGCGGCGGCAGCGCGCGCGAAGAGGCCGAGCACCTGCTCGGGCAGATGGGGCTCGACCGCAACCTGTGGAAGCGCCAGGCGATGCAGCTTTCCGTGGGCCAGCAGCAGCGCGTGGCCGCCGCGCGCGCGCTCATCGGCCAGCCCGAAGTGGTGATCGCCGACGAACCCACCTCGGCGCTCGACGAAGACCGGCGCGAAGCCTTCCTCGATGTGCTGCTGACGGCCTGCGCCGTGAACAACAGCGCGCTCGTGTTCGTGAGCCACGACCAGCGCATTGCGCAGCGCTTTGCGCGGCATGTGCTGCTGCCCGAGATCAACCGCGCGGCGCCGGCGGCCATGGCGGCGGACAGCTGAGATGAAGGCGCTTTTTTCCATCGCCTGGCGCAGCGCCTGGAACCGGCGCTTCACGCTGGCGCTCACGGTGTTCTCGATCGCGCTGTCGACCTTCCTCCTGCTCGGCGTGGAGCGCATCCGCACCGAGCTGCGCGAGAACTTCGCGTCGTCCGTCTCGGGCACCGACCTGATCGTGGGCGCGCGCACCGGCTCCACGCAGTTGCTGCTGTACTCGGTGTTCCGCATCGGCGCGGCCACCAACAACATTTCCTGGAAGAGCGTGCAGGCCCTGGCCGCGCACCCCGGCGTCGACTGGGTGGTGCCGCTTTCGCTGGGCGATTCGCATCGCGGCTTCGCAGTGCTCGCCACCTCGCCCGAATACTTCACGCGCTTTCGCTACGGCAACCGCCAGCCGCTCGCGCTGCGCGAGGGCAAGCCCTTCAGCGCGCTGTTCGATGCGGTGGTGGGCGCCGAGGTGGCCGACAAGCTCGGCTACCACGTCGGCCAGAAGATCACGCTCGCGCACGGAAGCGGCGAACTCAACGCGTCCGAGCATGCCGACAAGCCCTTCACCGTGGTGGGCGTGCTCGCGCGCACCGGCACGCCGGTCGACCGCACGGTGCACATCGGCCTCGAAGCAATGGAAGCCATCCACCTCGAATGGGTGGGCGGCGCGCCGATGCCGGGCGTGAAGATCCCGGCCGAGCAGGTGCGCAAGTTCGACCTCACGCCCAAGAACGTGACGGCCGCGCTCGTGGGCCTGCAGAACCGCTCGGCCGTGTTCGGCGTGCAGCGCTGGATTTCCACCTACACCGGCGAGCCGCTGATGGCCATCCTGCCCGGCGTGGCGCTCGACGAACTGTGGAGCGTGATCGGCATCGGCGAGAACGCCCTGCTGCTGATGTCGGCGCTGGTGGCGCTGGTGAGCCTTGCGGGCCTGGTCTCCGTGGTGATGGCCGGGCTGAACGAAAGGCGGCGCGAGCTCGCCGTGCTGCGCGCCGTGGGCGCCGGCCTGCGCCACGTGCTGGCGCTGCTCGCGCTCGAGGGCGCCATGGTCACGGTGCTGGGCGTGGCCTTCGGCGTGGTGATGGCGGTGCTCGGCATCGCCCTGCTCGCGCCATGGCTGCAGGCGCAATTCGGGCTGACATTGAGCCTTTCGCCACCTACACTGAACGAATGGCTGCTGATGGCGAGCCTGCTGGCCGCGGGCTGGCTGGCAAGCCTGCTGCCGGGCATCCGCGCCTATAGGCTCTCTCTTGCCGACGGCCTCTCCCCGAGGATTTAGCAATATGTACACCCCCAGTCTACGCGCACTTCGTGTCGCTACGCCAACCCCCTTGCAGGGGGCAACACCAGCGGCCCGGCAAAGCCGGTTCCGCGGTGTTTCTGGAACTGTGGCGCTGGCACTTGGAACATCGATGCTTTCGCTGGTTGCGTGGGCCGCCGACCCGGCGCCCAAGGACACCACCGCATCGAACCCGCTCGGCGGCAAGGCCGCGCCTGCCGCAGCGGCCAAGGCCCCGCCGGGCCAGCCGCGCCAGATCACCTGGGAAGAACTCGTGCCCAAGGACTGGGACCCGGCCAAGGAATTCAAGGGCATCGACCTGAGCGCGCTCAACGACGGCGACCCGCGCGCCAACGAGCTGCTCATGAAGATGCAGGAAGTGTCGAACAACGCACCGACCAACCCGGCCATGAACGGCGCGGACATCAAGATCCCGGGATTCATCGTGCCGCTCGAAGAAGCGAAAGGCGAAGTGACCGAGTTCCTGCTCGTGCCCTACTTCGGCGCCTGCATCCACACGCCACCGCCACCGGCCAACCAGATCCTGCACGTGGTCACGCCCAAGGGAGCCAAGTTCCGCGCCATGGACACCGTGTGGGTCACCGGCAAGCTGCAGACCCTGCGCAACGATTCGATGATGGGCGTGAGCGGCTACCACGTGAACGCGACGAGCGTCACCAAATACACGGGCGGCGCCAAGTAGCGCGCCTGGGGCTTGTGGTTCTGCGCCGACAGCGCAGGCGGCGCAACACCGACACAGACCGTTGCATCGACGATGCAGGCTGGCGTCGTCGCTACAGGTGGCGCGCCGTTGAAGAGTTTCGAGGGCGTGACCTCTGCGCCCATAGGAACTCCAGATGACAACATCACTCCGCCGCACGCCGGTCGCGCGGCTCCTGACGCTCTCGTTGTGCATCGGCGCGCTCGCCATCGCCGGCTGCAACAAGAGCGACAGCACGCCTTCGGCCCCGGCACCTGCGCCCGCACCTCCAGCGGCCGCCGCACCGGCCGCCCCAGCGCCAGCGGCCTACACGCCGCCTTCGGCCGAGCAGCTCTACCAGCTGGTCGCCCCCATCGCGCTGTACCCCGACAAGCTGGTGGCGCAGGTGCTGGCCGGCGCAACCTATCCCGACCAGGTCACTGCAGCGCACGGCTGGCTGGCCCAGAACTCGGCACTCAAGGGCGGCCCGCTCGCCGATGCGGCCAACCAGCAGCCCTGGGACCCGAGCGTGAAATCGCTCACCGCATTCCGCCCGGTGCTGGACCAGATGGCCGGCAACATCGCATGGACCGAGGCGCTTGGCCAGGCCTACTACAACGATCCGGCCGACGTGATGAACGCGATTCAGGTCATGCGCCAGCGTGCATCGGCGGCGGGCCGGCTCAAGAACAATGACAAGCTGCGCGTCGCCAGCGCCGCCACACCGCGCAACTACACGCCGGCGCCGGACGTGCAGCCCATCTATGCAGGCCCCGCCGTGATCGAGCCGCCGCCGCAGTTCATCACCATCGAGCCCGCGCGGCCCGACGTGGTCTACGTGCCGAGCTACGACCCGCAGCGCATCTACGGCGAACCGGTGCCCGTGTACCCCGGCTATGCGTACACCCCGCCCGTCGAGGTTGCGCCCGGCTACAGCCGCGGCCAGGTGGCGGCGGCCGGCGCGTTCACCTTCGGGCTCGGCGTGGTCGTGGGCGCCGCACTCGAACGGCACGACTGGGGCTGGCGTTCGTGGGACGTGAACTGGGGCGCGCCGCGTTACCGGGACCGTGACCGCGACCGCACGGTGCAGCCGGCCTATGCGCGGCCCGCGGTGGTCTACAACAACAGCACCTACATCTCGCGCTCGACGACGGTGGTCAACAACGTGCGCAATGTCTACAACAACAACAACAACGCGCCGCGCAGCCTGCCACCGGGCGCGCCCGCGCCCAATTTCGCGGGCGGGCCGGGCCTGCCCTCGCCACAGCACGCCCAGTTCGCGCAGCAACAGCAACAG
This sequence comes from Variovorax beijingensis, assembly GCF_003951285.1. GTDB lineage: Bacteria > Pseudomonadota > Gammaproteobacteria > Burkholderiales > Burkholderiaceae_C > Variovorax > Variovorax beijingensis. Next base: position 160,938 of record NZ_RXFQ01000001.1, read on the forward strand.
CAGCAGCAGCAGCAGCAGCAGCAGCAGCAGCAGCAACGGGAGCAGCAGGCACGGCAGCAGCAAGCCTTCATGCGCCAGCAGCAGGAGCAGCAGCAAGCCGCACAACAAGCACAGCAGCTGCAGGCCCGCCAGCGCCAGCAGGAGCGGCAGGCACGCCTTCAGCAGCACCAGCAGCAAGACCCATTGCAGCGCCAGCAAGCGCAACAAGCACAGCAACAAGCACAGCAGCAGGCACAGCGACAGGCGCGGCAACAGGCACAACAACAAGAGCGGCTGGCGCGTCAGCAGGCGCGCAACACGTCCCCGCAAGCACCGCAGGCCTTGCTTCAACAACAACAGCAGCAGGACCTCGCGCGGCGGCAGCTGGCGGCCCAGCAACAACAGCAACAGGCGCGCGCGGCCAACCAGGCTCAACAGCAGCAGGTCATGCAGGAGCGCCAGCAACAAAGGCAGTCGGCACAGCAGGAGCAATCACGGCGCCAGCAGATGCAGCAGCAAGCCCAGCAACAGGCCCGCGTGCTCCAACAGCAGCAGGCTCAACAGCAACAGGTGCAGCGGCAGCAGGCGCAGCAACAGGCCCGACAACAGCAGCATCAAGAGCAATTGCAGCGGCAGCAGCAACAGCAACAGGCGCAAGCGGCGCGCCAGCAACAGCAACAGCAACAGCAACAGCAACAGCAACAGCAACAGCAACAACGGCAGCAGGCGATGCAACAGCAGCAGCAACGCCAACAGCAACAGGCCCAGCAGCATGCGGCGGCCGCAGCAGCAGCGGCCCATCGCCGCCCGCCGGGCCGCCCCGGCGAACCTCCCAAGGAGCAGCCCTGAGAGCTGCCGCCGCGAGGCCCGCTACTGCTTGCCGATTTCCGTCAGCAGCCGGGTGACGAGATAGAGCCGCGGCACGATCGAGTCGACCTCGATGTATTCGTCGCGTGCGTGATAGCCGAAGCCCGCCAGGCCGAAGCTCTCGACCACGGTGGCCTTGCCGGAGCGGCCCGCATAGCCCGCATCGGTGCCGCCGCCGGTCATTGGCGTGAGCGCGAGTTCGCGGTCGATCTCCTTGTAGATGGCCTGGGCCTTCTCCGCCAGTGCGCGGCCCTTCTCGCCCGCCACGAAAGCCGGGCGGCCCACTTCCACCTTGAGCGTGGTCTCGGTGTCGGGCACCAGCTTGCCACTCGCGATCTTCGCCTGCAATGCCGCCTCCAGCTTCTTCTCGGCGCCGGGCTGCGTGATGCGGATGTCGCCGAGCGCCTGGGCCTTTTCGGTGATCTGGTTGATCGGGCCGGTGGCGCGTGCCACGGTCCAGTTGAGTGCGACCCCGGGAATATCCTTCGAGACATCCTTGGTCTGCAGCAACTGGTACGACAGTTCGTACAGGGCGTTGCGGCCCAAGTCGGGTGCCGCACCTGCATGCGATGCCCGGCCCTTCACTTCGAGCGTGGCCTGCGCGATGCCGGCCGCGCCCAGCAGCAGCGATTCGCCCTTGGCCACCGACTTGGCGGCGGTGGGTTCGAACGACAGCACCGTGTCGTGCTGATCGGCCATGGCCGCGATGAGCTCGCCGGAACCGACCGAGCCCACCTCTTCGTCGGGATTCATGAGCACCGTGAGCGTGTCGTAGTCGCGCCAGCCAGCATCGGCCAGGATCTTCAGCGAAGCCATCATGACCGCGAGCCCGCCCTTGTCGTCCGCAATGCCGGGGCCGTAGATGCGGTTGCCATCGACCTTGTATGGCTGGCTGTTCAGTATGCCTGCGGCGTACACCGTGTCCATGTGGCCCTGCAGCATGATCCTGCGCTTGCCGGTGCCCTTGAGGGTGCCGATGACGATGTCGGCGCCCGCGCCGGCCGTGGCCTTGCGCCGCTCCGTCTTGAAGCCCGCGGACCTGAGCCGAGCCTCCACCGCATCGGCCATCTTGAGCAGGCCGTCGACATTCAGGCTGCCCGATTCGATCAGCACCATCTCCTTGAGGCTCTCGATCACCGCGGGCTGCGCTTTTTCGGCGGCGGCCAGCAGTTTGGCATCGGGCGCGGCGTGCACGGTGGCGGCGGCGCCAAGGGCGAGGCTGCATGCCAGCGACACGGACCGGAGGGCAAGGAAGGACGAGTGCAGGTTCATGACGGTTTCTTGTCGGAGTGATTGGCGGGCGCCAGCATAGCGACCCTCGCCAGGATTCGCGCGCAAATCGGCGACAGCAGGACAGCGGGGCGAAGCTTCAGGCTCCGCGGCCTCGAGTGGCTTTCTTCGTGGCGGCTGCGGGCTTGGATCCGGGCCTGGGTCTGGATGACGCCTTTTCCACCGGCCCGGAAGCAGGCGCCTCGCGCGCCGACCGCATGTGCCCGCTCTCCGCCGTGGTCATGCCCACGATCTTCGCGAGCTGCCGGCTCACGCTCACATAGGCATGGCCGATGCGGCTGTCGAAATACAGCGAGTCGCCGCGCGCAAGGTGCACCACTTCGCCGTTTTCGAAGTGCACTTCGATCTCGCCCGACAGCACATAGGCGAATTCCTCGCCGCCATGCCGCACGAAGTCTTCCGGGCCATGGATGCGGCGCGCATGCACGGTGCCCACGATGGGGCTCATCTGCTTGCCGGCCGCCGTGGTGCCGAGGAATTCGTAGGCGATCGACAGGCCCCGGTACACCACGCCCTTGCCGGCGCGCGTGACCACCGGCCCGTCGAGCTGCGCGGGCTTGACGCCGGCGCCCGCGAACATGGCGTTCATGTCCATCTCGAGTGCGCGGCCGAGTGCCGTGAAGTTCTCGTAGCCCAGCGCGAGCTGGCCGCGCTCGGCGCGCGAGATGGTGGTGATCGACACGCCCGAGCGCTCGGCCAGCTGCGCCAGCGTCCAGCCGAAACGCTTGCGCGCGGCGCGCAGGCGATGGCCGAAAGTGGTGCGGTCCAGCGTGGGCGCCTCGTCCTTCGGCCTTGTTCCCGACTTGGTCCCTGTGTGTGGATTCACGCTTGGCTTTCTCTTGTGGTGCAGCGCAATTCTGCCAGCCCGGCGCCGCGCCATCCATGACGACCCGTGTGACGCGGGCCCAAAAGTTGCGTATACGCAAATTGCGTTGACGCAAATTTCACCGATGCGGTGCACCATGGTTTCCCCTTGGTGTCATCTATTTTATTTGCGTATCCGCAAATTTCTACCTACACTTTTCGCCGATGACTGCAAACTCTCCAGCGCCCACGGTGGCCGACTACCTTGTGATTGGCGGCGGCATTGCCGGGGCTTCGGTGGCCCATTGGCTCGCGCCGCATGCCCGCGTGATCCTGCTCGAGCGCGAGGCCCAGCCGGGCTACCACTCCACCGGCCGCTCGGCCGCGCTCTTCATGGAAAGCTATGGCACCGCGCAGGTGCGCGCCCTCACCATGGCGAGCCGCGCCTTTCTCGAGCATCCGCCCGAAGGCTTTTCCGAACACCCGCTGCTCACGCCGCGCGGCGCGATGATGGTCGCGAGCACCGAGCACCTGCCGGAACTCGAGGCCCACTGGAACGTGCTGCGCGCCATGAACACCGGCGCCACGCGCCTGGGCAGCGAGGAAGCGCTCGCGATGGTGCCTGCGCTCAGGCCCGGGCAGGTGGCCGGCGCCGTCTACGAGCCCGATGCCGCCGACATGGACGTGCATGCCATCCACCAGGGCTACCTGCGCGGCATGCGGCAGGCCGGCGGCAAGCTGGTGTGCGATGCCGGCGTGACGGCCATCGAACGCATCGGCGAGCGCTGGCGCGTGACGGCTGGCGGCGCCGTGTACGAAGCGCCGGTGCTGCTCAACGCCGCAGGCGCATGGGTCGACACCATCGCGCAGATGGCGGGCGTGCAGCCCATCGGCATCGAGCCGCGCCGGCGCTCCGCCTTCGTCTTCGCGCCGCCCGAAGGCAGCAGCATCGCGCACTGGCCCATGGTGTTCGGCGCCGACGAAGGCTGGTACATCAAGCCCGATGCCGGCATGCTGCTCGGCTCGCCGGCCAATGCCGACCTGGTCGAGCCGCAGGACGTGCAGCCCGAGGAGCTGGACATCGCCCTCGCGATCCACCGCATCGAGGAAGCGACCACGCTCGCCATCCGCCGGCCCGCGCGCACCTGGGCCGGCCTGCGCTCCTTCGTGGCCGACGGCGACCTGGTGGGCGGCTTCGATCCGGACGCGCCGGGCTTCTTCTGGGTGGCGGCGCAGGGCGGCTACGGCATCCAGACCTCGGCGGCCATGGGCGAGGCCTGCGCCGCGCTGGCGCGCGGACTGCCGCTGCCCGAACGCATCGCGGGCTTCGGCCTCACGGCCGAGATGCTCGGACCGCAGCGGCTGCGCACTGCCACAGCCGGCTGACAAGAACACTCCTACAACCACAGAGACAAACCCATGCGTGTCTTCAGCGCCTCCCTGGCCACCGAAACCAACACCTTCGGCCCGATGCCGACCGGCCTCGCCTCCTTCAAAGACCGCGGCTACTTCCCGGCCGGCCAGCACCCGGACGCGATGACGCTGTTCTCCGGCCCGCTGTGGGCAGCGCGCATGCGCGGTGCGGACAAGGGCTGGCAGCTGTTCGAAGGCATGGTGGCCGGCGCGCAGCCCAGCGGCACGACCACGCGCCATGCCTACGAGACGCTGCGCGACGAGCTGCTGGCCGACCTGCGTGCGGTGCTGCCGGTGGACATGGTGCTGCTCGGGCTGCACGGCGCGATGGTGGCCGACGGCTACGACGACTGCGAAGGCGACCTGCTCGCGCGCGTGCGGCAGATCGTCGGGCCCGGCGTGGTGATCGGCGCGGAGCTCGATCCGCACAACCACCTGACGCCCCAGATGGTCGCCAATGCCGACCTGATGATCTCGTTCAAGGAATATCCGCACACCGACGTGCTCGAGCGCGGCCTGGAGCTGGTGGACATCTGCGCCGCCATGGCCGAAGGCAAGGTGAAGCCGGTGGCCGCGGTGGTCGACTGCGACATGATCGTCACCGTGCACACCTCGCGCGAGCCGGCGCGCGGCTTCGTCGAGCGCATGCAGTCGCTCGAGGGCAAGGACGGCGTGCTGTCGATTTCTCTCACGCACGGCTTCTCGTGGGGGGACGTTGCCGAGATGGGCACCAAGGTGCTGGTCTACACGGACGGCGACCAGGCCAAGGCCGATGCGCTCGCCCGCCAGCTGGCCGACGAAGTTATTGCCATGCGCGACGGGCTCGCCATCGACTACCCCGGCATCGACGCCTCGCTCGACCAGGCACTGGCCTTCGACGGCGGCCCGGTGGTGCTGTCCGACGGCGCCGACAACCCCGGCGGCGGCGCGGCCAGCGACTCCACCTTCATCCTGCGCCGAATGGTCGAGCGCGGCATCACGAACGCGGCCATCGGCCCGATGTGGGACCCGATCGCGGTGCGCATCGCCTTCGATGCGGGCGTGGGCGCGAAGCTCGCGATGCGCATCGGCGGCAAGATCAGCCCGCTCTCGGGCGACCCGATCGACCTCGACTGCACCGTGAAGGCGCTCAAGCACGACCTGGTGATGACGGGCCTGGCGGGCACGCCCACGCTGATGGGCGACAGCGCGCTGCTCGAGGCCGACGGCATCGAGATCGTACTGATCACGCTGCGCAACCAGGCCATGGGCACCGACCTGTTCACGCAGCTGGGATGCGACCTTGCGGCCAAGAAGATCATCGTCGTGAAGTCGTCGCAGCACTTCTACGCTTCCTACTCGAAGGTCGCGAAGCACGTGATCTACGCCGGCGCGCCGGGCGCCGTGACGCTCGACCTCAACACCCTGCCCTATCGCAAGGCGCGCCTGCCCAAGTGGCCGATCGGCGTTGCCGCCTGAGCTTTCTGTTTACAGCCCCACCGGAGAACCGACGATGAAACGACGAACGCTTGCCGCCCTTGCCACCCTGGCGCTTTCGGCCGCGTGCCTGCCGGCGCTCGCGCAGACGCCGCCCAAGACGCTCAAGGTGGTGGCGCATGCCGACCTGAAGATCCTCGACCCGACCTTCACCACCGCCTACATCTCGCGCAACTTCGGCTACATGGTCTACGACACGCTGTTCGCGCAGGATGCGAACGGCAAGCCGCAGCCGCAGATGGCCGAGAAGTACACATCCTCCAAGGACGGCAAGCAGTGGAGCTTCACGCTGCGCCCGGGCCTGAAGTTCTCCGACGGCAGCGCCGTGACCTCGGCCGACGCCATTGCCTCGCTGCAGCGCTGGGCCGCGCGCGACAGCATCGGCCGCGCCATGGTGGCGGGCGGCGCCGAGTGGAAGGCGGTGGATGCGCGCACCTTCACGCTCACGCTCGCCGAGCCCTTCGGGCTGGTGCTCGAGGGGCTGGCCAAGCCTTCGAGTTTTCCGCCGGTGATCCTGCCCGAGCGGCTCGCGAAGATGCCCGCCACGGCACCGCTGCCCGAGGTGATCGGCTCCGGCCCCTTCGTCTTCAAGCGCGACGAATGGGTGCCGGGCAACAAGACCGTGTTCGTGCGCAACACCAACTACGTGGCGCGCAGCGAACCGCCGAGCGGCCTGGCCGGCAGCAAGAAGACCAGCTTCGACCGCGTCGAATGGCTCTACCTGCCCGACGCCAACAGCGCCATCGCGGCGCTCAAGCGCGGCGAGGTCGACCTGGTGGAACAGGTACCGCCCGACTACATCGCGCCGCTGCGCACCGACCCGAGCGTGAAGATCGGCTCGGGCGGCACCTACCAGGGCTTCCTGGTCATGAACCACCTGCTGCCGCCCTTCAACAACCCGAAGGTGCGCCAGGCGCTGCTGCAGGCCGTGAGCCAGGAACGCATCGTTGCGGCCATGGGCTATCCGCTGGACATGCGCATGGCCTACTGCCAGACCTTCTTCATCTGCGGCAGTCCCAACGACACCGCCGCGGGCGCCGAGCCCTACCGCAAGGCCGACGTGGCCAAGGCCAAGAAGATGCTCGCGGACGCCGGCTACAAGGGCGAGAAGGTCACCATCCTGGTGCCGAGCGACGTCACCTACCTCAATGCCGAGGCACTGATGGCCGCGCAGACCATGCGCAGCATCGGCATGAACGTCGATGCGCAGACCATGGACTGGGCCTCCATCGGCGCGCGCCGCGCCAAGCGCGATGCGCCGGAGGCCGGCGGCTGGAACATGTACGTCACCGTGGCTGGCGAGTTCGACGTCAACTCCCCCATCACCAACGCCTACCTGAGCGCGGCCTGCGGCAACACCCTGCCCGGCTGGCCCTGCGACAAGGCGCTCGACGACCTGCGCAACGCCTGGCTGAAGGAAACCGTTCCGGCCAAGCGCCGCGAGATCCTCGACGCCTTCCAGGCCCGCGCCTACGAAACGGTGCCCTACATCAACGCAGGCCAGTACACGGCCGCGTTTGCCGCCCGCGCCAGCCTCAAGGGCACGGACAAGCTCTGGGCCGGCATGCCGACGGTCTGGATGCTCGACAAGTAACCGGCACCGCACGGCAGCACCATGGGCTACATCCTCAGGCGATTTCTCTCGACGCTGCCCGTCATGGCGGTGGTGGCGGTGGTGGTGTTCCTGCTGATCCACCTGTCGCCGGGCGACCCCGCGGCGCTGATCGCGGGCGACCTGGCCTCCGTCGAAGACATCGAGAAGCTGCGCGCCGCGTTGGGCCTGAACCTGCCGCTGTGGCAGCAGTTCGCGATCTGGCTCGGCAAGCTCTTCACGGGCGACCTCGGCACCTCGATCTTCACGCAGGTGCCGGTGGCGCAGCTGCTCGCGCAGCGGCTGGAGCCCACGGTGTCGATCGCGGTGCTCACCATGGCGCTCACGCTGGTGCTGGCAGTGCCGCTGGGCACGCTCGCGGCCTACCGCGCGGGCAGCTGGATCGACCGGCTCGTGATGCTGTTCGCGGTGCTCGCGTTCTCGGTGCCGGTGTTCCTGGTGGGCTACCTGCTGATCTACGCCTTCGCGATCCAGCTGCCGTGGTTCCCGGTGCAGGGTTACGTGCGCTTCTCCGACAGCCCCGGGCAATGGCTTCGCGGCCTGGTGCTGCCCTGCGTGAACCTCGCGCTGGTGTACATCGCGCTCGTCACGCGCATGACGCGCGCCACCGTGCTCGAGGTGCTGCATGAAGACTACATCCGCACCGCGCGCGCCAAGGGCCTGGGGGTGCTGCCGGTGCTGGGCCATGCGCTGCGCAACGCGGCCATTCCCATCGCCACCACGGTGGGCGTGGGCATTGCGCTCCTGATCGGCGGCGTGGTGGTGACGGAGACAGTGTTCGCCATTCCGGGCGTGGGCCGCCTCGTCATCGATTCGGTGCAGCGCCACGACTATCCCGTGATCCAGAGCGTGCTGCTGCTGTCGGCCGGCGTGTACGTGCTGATCAACCTGCTGATCGACCTGAGCTACCGGCTGTTCGACCCGCGCATCACGTACTAGATGAATCCATGTCCACCGTACTCCCGATGAGTGAACTCCCATTGCCCGTTGCCACCGCCGCGCCCGTCGCCGCGGCCGACGATGCGCCCTTCGTGCCGCCGCGCTGGCGCTGGGTGCGCAAGCATCCGACGCTGATCGTCGGCGGGCTGCTGCTGGTTGCGGTCGCCGCTGTCTCCATCGGCGCGCCCTGGATCGCCACCTTCGATCCGCAGGACATCGATCCGCTCGCGCGCATGCAGCCGCCTTCGGCCGAGCACCTGTTCGGCACCGACGCCCTCGGCCGCGACGTGTTCAGCCGCGCCGTGTGGGGCGGGCAGGTGTCGATGATCGTGGGCGCCTCGGTCGCGCTGCTCGCCACCTTCTTCGGCGTGCTGATCGGCCTTTTCGCGGGCTTCGTGCGCTGGGCCGACGGGCCGGTGATGCGCGTGATGGACGGGCTCATGGCCATTCCCGGCATCCTGCTGGCCATCGCGCTCATGGCGGTGACGCGCGCCAGCCTCACGACGGTGATCGTCGCCATCACGGTGCCCGAGATTCCGCGCGTGGTGCGGCTGGTGCGCTCGCTCGCGCTCACCTTGCGCGAGCAGCTGTACGTCGAGGCCGCGCATGCGGTCGGCACGCGGCTGCCGGTGATCCTGCTGCGCCACGTGCTGCCCAACATGGTGGCACCTTTGATCGTGCAGTCGACCTTCGTGGCCGCTGCCGCGGTGCTGACGGAAGCGGCGCTCTCCTTCCTCGGCGTGGGCGTGCCGGCGCAGACGCCGAGCTGGGGCAACATGATGGCCGAGGGCCGCAACTTCGTGGCGGTGGCGTTCCACATCATCCTGTACCCGGGCCTGCTGCTGGCGGCCACGGTGCTGGCGATCAACCTGCTGGGCGACGGCCTGCGCGATGCGCTCGACCCGCGCCTGGCGCGGCAGCTGTGAGGCCGCCCATGGCACCCATGTCCCCTCTCGCGCTCGCGCCCGGCGAGCCCCTGCTCGAAGTCGACAACCTGCGCACGCATTTCCACACGCTGGCCGGCGTGGTGCGTTCGGTCGACGGTGTTTCCTACACGGTGCGCGCGGGCCGCACGCTCGGCGTGGTCGGCGAATCGGGCTGCGGCAAGAGCGTGACCGCGCTCTCGATCCTGCGGCTGGTGCCCACGCCGCCCGGGCGCCACACGGGTGCCGTGCGCCTGCGCGGCACCGACCTGATGCAGCTTGGCGAGCGCGAGATGCGGCAGATCCGCGGCAACCGCATCTCGATGATCTTCCAGGAGCCGATGACCTCGCTGAACCCGGTGCTCACCGTGGGCCGGCAGATCGCCGAGACGGTGCAGCTGCACCAGAAGGCCGGCCGCGCCGATGCGCTGCAGCGCGCGGTCGAGATGCTGCGCGTGGTGCAGATCCCCGAACCCGAGCGGCGCGTGAACGAGTATCCGCACCAGCTTTCGGGCGGCATGCGCCAGCGCGTGATGATCGCGCTGGCCCTGGCCTGCAACCCCGAGGTGCTGATTGCCGACGAGCCCACCACCGCGCTCGACGTGACGATCCAGGCGCAGATCCTCGACCTCATCAAGCGGCTGCAGAAGGAGCTGGGCATGGGCGTGGTGATGATCACGCACGACCTCGGCGTGGTGGCCGAGAGCTGCGACCGCGTGGTCGTGATGTATGCCGGCAAGAAGGTGGAAGAGGCCGACGTGGTCGACCTGTTCGACCGGCCGCTGCACCCCTACACGCGCGCGCTGATGGCCTCGATGCCGTCGATGAACACGGCGAGCACGCGGCTGGCCGAGATTCCGGGGCTGGTGCCGGCCGCGCACGAGCTGGGCCGCGGCTGCGCCTTTGCGGCGCGCTGCAACCATGCGCGCGAGCGCTGCCGTGCCGAGGCGCCGCAGCTCACGCTGCAGGGTGGCGACCACGTGGTGGCCTGCTTCGCCGTCGAAGAACAATGGGCCGATGCAGGCGAGGTGAGCGCATGACCACGACAACCGCAGCCCCGCTGCTCCAGGTGCGCAACCTGCGCAAGCACTACATCTCGCCCAAGCGCTGGCTGCGGCCGGCCAGGCCCGCGATCCAGGCGGTCGACGGCGTCTCGTTCTCGGTGGCGCGCGGCGAAACGCTGTCGCTGGTCGGCGAATCGGGCTGCGGCAAGACGACCACCGCCAAGTCGGTGATGCGGCTGGTCGAACCGACCTCTGGCTCGGTGGAGCTCGAAGGCGAAGAATTGCTGACGCTCTCCGCCAACGAGATGCGGCTGCGCCGGCGCCAGCTGCAGATCATCTTCCAGGACCCCTATGCCTCGCTCAATCCGCGCCTCACGGCCGGCGACATCGTGGCCGAACCGATGCGCAACTTCAGCACTTCCGGCACGGGCACGGCGGCCGAGCGGCGCGAGCGCGTGCAGTGGCTCTTCTCGCGCGTGGGCCTCAGGCCCGAGGCGGCGAAGAAATTTCCGCACGAGTTCTCGGGCGGCCAGCGGCAGCGGCTGGGCATTGCGCGCGCGCTGGCGCTCAACCCCAAGCTGATCGTCTGCGACGAGCCGGTGTCCGCGCTCGACGTGTCGGTGCAGGCGCAGGTGGTGAACCTGCTGATGGACCTGCAGGCAGAGTTCGGCATTGCCTACCTGTTCGTCGCGCACGACCTCGCGGTGGTGCGCCACATCAGCCACCGCGTGGCGGTGATGTACCTCGGCCACATCGTCGAGATCGCGGACCGGAACACGCTGTTTTCTGCGCCGCTGCATCCGTACACCGAGATCCTTCTCTCGGCCGTGCCCGTGCCCAACCCGCGCACACCGGCGCGCCGCATGCTGCTGCAGGGCGACCCGCCGAGCCCGGCCAATCCGCCGTCGGGCTGCCGCTTCCACACGCGCTGCCCGATGGCGCAGGCGGTGTGCAAGGAGAAGACGCCCGAACTGAGCGAACGGCCCTCGTCTTCCACCGGCGGCCACTGGGTCGCCTGCCACTTCCGCTGAAAGACCCCACCGATGACCGACAAGACACCCCACTACGACCTGTTGATCCGCGGCGGCACCGTGATCGACGGCACCAAGGCGCCGCGCTTCGAGGCCGACGTGGGCATCGCCCGCGGCCGCATCGCCGCCATCGGCAATCTCGCGGGCCACACCGCCGACCGGACGCTCGACGCCACCGGCCGCATCGTCGCGCCGGGTTTCATCGACTCGCACACGCACGACGACCAGGCCGTGCTGTCGCAGGCGCAGATGCCGTTCAAGGTGTCGCAGGGCGTGACCACCGTGATTGCGGGCAACTGCGGCATCAGCGCCGCGCCGCTGCGCGAAGACATGGAGCTGCCGATGCCGCTGAGCCTGCTCGAGTCGCCGGCCGCGGGCCGCTTCACGAGCTTCGCGGCCTACCTCGATGCGCTGCGCGCCACGCCTTCGTCAGTGAACGTGGCCGCGATGGTGGGCCACTCGACCCTGCGCGCCGTGGTCATGTCCGACCTCGACCGGCCCGCCAACGACAGCGAGATTGCCGCGATGCGGGCGCTGGTCGAGGAAGCGATGCAGGCCGGCGCCATCGGCCTGTCGACCGGCACCTTCTACCCACCGGCCGTGAAGGCGACCACCGAGGAGATCATCGAGGTCGCCCGCCCGCTCAGCGCGCGCAAGGCGCTCTACGTGACGCACATGCGCGACGAGGCGGACCGCGTGATGGAGTCGCTGGAAGAAACCTTCCACATCGGCCGCGCGCTCGGCGTTCCAGTGGTGGTGTCGCACCACAAGGTGCAGAACGCGCAGAACTTCGGCAAGAGCAAGGTCACGCTGCCCTTCATCAAGGAAGCGATGCGCCACCAGTGCATCGGGCTCGACTGCTATCCCTACACGGCGGGCTCCACCATGATCCGCACCGACCGCGGCATGATCGACGGCCGTGTGCTGATCGCCTCGAGCGTGCCGCACCCCGAATGCGCAGGTCGCGACCTGAAGGACATCGCGGCCGAATGGGGCGTGTCGGGCGAAGAGGCGGCGAAGCGGCTTTCGCCGGGCAGCGCGATCTACTTCATGATGGACGAGGACGACGTGCAGCGCATCCTCGCCTTCGAAGACACCATGATCGGCTCCGACGGTATTCCGCTCGGCGAGAAGCCGCATCCGCGGCTATGGGGCACCTTCCCGCGCGTGCTGGGCCACTACAGCCGCGACGTCGGCCTGTTTCCGCTGGAGACGGCGGTGTGGAAGATGACCGGGCTCACCGCGCGCAACTTCGGGCTGCACGAGCGCGGCGCGCTGAAGCCGGGCCACCATGCCGACGTGGTGATCTTCGATGCCCAGGCGGTGCGCGACACGGCCAGCTACGCCGCACCGACGCTGCCGGCCGAAGGCATCGACGCGGTGATCGTGAACGGCGCCGTTACGTGGCAGCACGGCGCGCACAGCGGTGCGCGCAACGGGCAGGTGATCACGCGGCGCGACGCGAAGGCCTGACGGGGATCAATCAGGGGCGTTCATCACGCGGTCGAACTCCTCGTCGGCCGGTACGTTGTCGGCGTCGAGCTCGCTCGCATCCGTGAGATCGATGCCCGTTTCCTCCGACAGGTCGTCGGAGATTTCGCTGTCGGTCTCCTCGAAGTCGTCGGCTGGCGTGTTGTCGTCGTCTTCGTCGGACGACGAGGCGGAACGCGCGGTGGCGTCGACGTGAATCATGATCGGCTCCTCAGGCTGAATACTGGACGACCCCCTATAGTGCGCCTGTTTCGGCCATTTCGGTTCACCCGGAGCGCGGCGTCGGTGTCGGAAAGTTTCCCGCACCGGCGCCGGCGGCCTGCCTTCAGTCCTTGTGGACGTGGCCGTGTTCCCCGTGGCCTTCGTCGTGGCCATGGTCGCCATGGCCGTGCTCGCCGTGCGCCAGCCGGCTCACCAGCGAGACCAGCGCGATGCCCACCACCAGCCAGGCGATCTGCGCCGCGGTCTGCCGCGCGGGCAGCCGCTTCTGCAGCTGGGGGATCAGGTCGGCCAGCGCCACGTAGACGAAGCTGCTGCTGGCCAGCACCAGGAAGTAGGGCAGCCAGCCGTGCAGCTGGTCGACCAGCCACCATCCCACGATGCCGCCCAGCATGGTCATGGTGCCGGCCAGCGACACCTTGACGAGCGCCGCACGCTGGTTGGCCGAACTCTGGCGCAGCACGACCAGGTCGCCGATGTGGTGCGGAACCTCGTGCGCCAGCACGGCCACGGCCGCCACCAGGCCCAGGCGAATGTCCGCGATGAAGGCCGACGCGATCAGGATGCCGTCGCCGAAGCAGTGCACGCTGTCGCCGGTGAGCACGGCCCAGCCGCCGCCCATGCGGGGCGCGTGGCTGTGCGCATGGCCGTGGTCGTGCGCATGGCCGTGGTCGCCATGATGGTGCTCGTGCCCGTGGTGCCAGAGCTCGGCCTTGTCGAGCAGGAAGAAGAACACCAGCCCGAACAGCAGCACACCGAACAGCAGCGCGGGTTCGATGCGGCTTTCGAAGGCTTCGGGCAAGAGGTGCATGAACGCGGTGGCCAGCAGCGCGCCCGCGGCCAGGCTCAGCAGGTGCTGCGAATTCACCCCACCCGAGCCGTTGCGAACGCCCACGCGCAAGAGCAATGCGGCCAGCCACACGCTTCCGATGCCGGCAACCAGGGTCGCCGCGATGATCACTATCAAATTCATAGCTGCTTGCGCAATGTCGATGGGCATTGATGCCCGATACCGTTCATAAAAGAGAAAGGCCGTCACTGGGACGGCCTTCGGCGGTGGATGGCTGCAGGCGGCCGTCAGGCGACGCCATTGGCTTTGAACCAGGCCGTGGCGCGCTGCCATCCGTCTTCGGCCGCGCTTTTCACGTAGCTCGGGCGGTAGTCGGCATGGAACGCGTGGCCTGCTTCGGGATACACGACGAAGCTCGAAGCCTTGGCCGCCGGGGTTCCGGTGGCCAGGGCCGCTTTCATCTTATCAACCGTGTCAAGGGGGATGCCCTGGTCCTTGCCGCCGTAGAGGCCGAGCACGGGCGCCTGCAGGCTGGCTGCGACGTCGACCGGGTGCCTGGGCGTGAGCTCGCTCGGCTGGCCGACCAGCCGGCCGTACCAGGCCACGCCGGCCTTGACCTTGCCGGTGGCCGCATAGAGCCACACGATGCGGCCGCCCCAGCAGAAGCCGGTGATGCCGGCCTTGGAGACATTGCCGCCGTTGGCCGCGGCGTAGGCCAGCGCGCCGTCGAGGTCGGCCATGACCTGCGCATCGGGCACCTTGCTCACGATGTCGGCCTGCAGCTTGGGAATGTCGGTGTAGCCGCGCGGATCGCCCTGGCGCGCATAGAGTTCGGGCGCAATGGCCAGGTAGCCGAGCTTGGCGAAGCGGCGGCAGGTGTCGGCGATGTATTCGTGCACGCCGAAGATCTCCTGGATCACCAGGATCACGGGCAGGCCGGTCTTGCCGGCGGGCGCCGCTGCATAGGCCGGCACTTCGAAGCCATTGACGGTGTACTTGACCGGCCCGGCCTTCAGGCCCTCGGCCGAGGTGCTGATGGCGGTCTGCGCCATGACCGGCATGACCGCGGCCGCGTAGCCCACGCCAATGGCGGCCTTGAGCGCGGTGCGGCGCGTGGCGCCCTGCTCTGTGCTCTGGCCGGGGCGAAGCGAATCGAAATCGGAACGGCTGTCGTCGCGAAGGGACATGGGTTGGGCTCCAGTTGAATCGTCGGACAAGGGGGCATGCGTGAAAACGCACGCCGCAATGTAGGCGAAATCGGCCCGGCCCGTCTGCCGGCAGGGTTGCTAGTCGCGGTAGGCGCGGCGCGCCAGTGCGGCGGCCAGCACCTGCGCCGGGTCGACCAGGCTCAGCCCGGCCACGGCGGCCGAACCCTGCAGCCCGAGCGGCACCTCGGTGCAGCCCATGATGATGGTGACCGGTCCATGGCGCTCTGCGAGCTGCAGCGCCACCTGCGAAAAACAGGCTTCGGCGAGCTGCATGTTGCCCGCCTTGACGCCGTCGAAGATGCCGCGCGTGATGATGCGGCGCTCTTCGGCCAGCGGCACATGGCAATCGAGCCCCGCTTCGGCCAGCGCCTGTTCGTAGAGCCGGACGCGGTAGGTGCCTTCGGTGGCCATCAGCGCCACGCTGCCCGTGCCCTGCGCCGCCAGATGCCGCGCCACCTCGCGCGCCATGTGCAGCAGCTCGACCTGCGGAAAGCGCTCCTGCAGCCTGGCGTGCCAGGCATGCGCGGTGTTGCAGGCAATGGCCACCGCCTGGCTGCCCAGCGCGGCAAGGCGCCCGAGCGCCTGCAGCATCGGCTCGAGCGGCTGGTGTGCGCCATTCTCGGCCGAGCCCAGTGCATCGGTGCGGTCGGGCACCGGCACCTGCGCCAGCCAGTGCTCCGGAAAGGACTGGTCCCGCACCGGCTCCCCGCGAGCGCGCATCTGCTGCGCGCAGGCCTGCACGAACAGCCGGACGAAGTCGGCCCCCGCCGCAGGGCCCATGCCGCCCAGGATGCCAACTACATTCGTCGAAGCCATGTTCTTTCTCTATTTCAGGAATACCGCGGAACCGGCTTTGCCGGGCCGCTGGTATTGCCCCCGGTAGGGGGTGGGCGAAGCGACACGAAGTGCGCGCAGCCTGGGGGCGAGCTCAAGTAGCGGGCTTGTCCGAAGGCGCCTTGATGTTGTCCTTGAGCTGCTGGCTCATGGGCAGGTTCAGCGGCACGTTCTTCGGCGGGATCGGCGACATGAACCACTTGGTGTAGAGCTTCTCGAACTCACCGCTCTTCATCATGCCGATGAAGGTGTCGTCCACCAGCTTCTTGAAGGCCGGGTCGTCCTTGGGCAGCATGCAGGCATAGGGCTCGACCTGCAGCGGCTCGCCCACCACCTCGTAGTCGGCCGGGTTCTTGGCATTGGCGATCAGGCCGAACAGCAGGATGTCGTCCATGGCAAATGCCACGGCGCGGTCGCTTTCCACGAGCAGGAAGGCGTCGGCGTGGTCCTTGCCGAGCACGATGTCCATGTCGAGGTTCTTCTCGGTGTTGTACTTGCGCATGACCAGCGCATTGGTGGTGCCGGTGGTGCTGGCCACCGTCTTCTTGGCGAGGTCGGCGTAGTCCTTGATCTTCGAGGACTTCTTCGTCAACAGGCGCGTGCCCGTGTAGAAATGGTTGACGGCAAAGGCCACGTCCTTGCCGCGTGCGCTGTTGTTGGTGGTGGAGCCGCACTCCAGGTCGACAGTGCCGTTGGTGATGAGCGGGATGCGGTTCTGCGAGGTCACCGGCATCAGCTGCACCTGCAGGCTGGGCTTGTTGAGCTTCTTCTTCACCGCCTCGACCACGGCGTTGGAGAGTTCGACCGAGAAGCCGATCGGCTTGTTGGGACCGTCCAGGTAGCTGAAGGGCACCGACGACTCGCGGTAGGCGAGCGTGATCTTGCCGGACTCGGCGATCTTGGCCAGCGTGTCGGCGGCCTGGACGCCGGTGGCGGAAAGCAACACCACGGCAGCGGCAGCCATCAATGCGGAGAGTTTCATGCGAGCCTTCTTCAGATTGGTTGAACAGAGCGGCCAGTGTAAGAAGGAGTGACACACCGCGACAATTCCAATTGAACCCTAGGCCATACCCAAAGGTTATGGGTTGGGCAAAGCCGGGCGGCAAGGCATGCGCTTTGGCTATGGGCCACCGCGCTTTTGGCATTTCCGGCCGGCGCGGCACGCACCTACAGTCGATGCTGTCCCCTATTCACTCCTTCCCGGAAAGTTGCCTCCATGCATGTGTGTGTGCTCGGCGCCGGCATCGTGGGCCTGGCCACCGCCTGGCAGCTCGAACGCCGGGGCCACCAAGTCACGGTGATCGACCGCGCCGCCCCCGGTGCGGGCGCGAGCGGCGGCAACGGCGCGCAACTGAGCTACTCGTACGTGCAGCCGCTGGCCGATCCGTCGATCTGGAAGCAGTTGCCCAAGCTGCTGCTCTCGCCCTCCTCGCCACTCAAGCTGCAGCCCCAGCTCGATCCGCTGCAGTGGCGCTGGGGGCTGGCCTTCCTGGCCGCCTGCAATGCGCAGACCTCCCGCAGCACCACCGCACAATTGCTCGCGCTGGCCGCGCTGAGCCGCAGCGGCTTCGAGGCGATGCAGGCCGACGTGGCACCCGACTGCGACTTTTCCGCCACCGGCAAGCTGGTGCTGTACGCCAGCGCGGCCTCGCTCGACGGTGCACGCGCGCAGCTCGAGCTGCAGCGCGCCATGGGCAGCGCGCAGCGCATCGTCTCGCCCGACGAATGCGCCGCCATCGAGCCCGCGCTCGCGGGCTATCGCAGCCAGATGGCCGGCGCCGTCTACACGCCCAGCGAATGCGCGGCCGACTGCCTCAAGGTCTGCGCCGAACTGCAGCGGGTGCTCGGCGCGCGCGGCGTGCGATTTCTGCTCGGTGCCGACGTGCACGGCTTCGCACGCAGCAACGGCCGGGTGGCGGCAGTGAACACCAGTGCAGGCGACATCGAGGCCGATGCCTTCGTGATGGCACTGGGCTCGGCCTCGCACAGGCTCGGGCGCGCGCTGGGCGCCTACCTGCCGGTGTATCCGCTCAAGGGCTACAGCATCACGGTGGAGGTCGATCCCTCGCCCGGCGCCGCGCCCACGGTGAACGTGACCGACAGCGCCCGCAAGGTGGTGTTCGCGCGCATCGGCTCGCGGCTGCGCGTGGCGGGCATGGCGGAGCTGGTGGGGCACGACGCGAGCATTCCGGCCACGCGCATCGAGACGCTGGCCGCCGCCACGCGCGCCGTGTTCCCGCATGCAAGCCGGCTCGAGGAACTGCATCCGTGGACCGGCATGCGGCCGGCCACGCCCAAGGGGCTGCCGATCATCGGCCGGCTGGCGAGCGCGCCGCCGAACATGCTGTTCAACACGGGCCATGGCGCGCTGGGCTTCACGCTGGCCTTCGGCTCGGCGCAGCGGATTGCCGAGGCGCTGGAGTCCGCGGCTTCCTGAGTTGCGGCGCCGCTGATCAGGCCGCCTGCTCGATCGCCTCCCGCATGCAGCGCGTGATGCCGCGCACCGCCACCGAATCGGGCTTGCCCGCAAAGCGCAAGGCGCGCACCGGCACCGGAATGTGCGGCTCCAGCGCCAGCACGTCGACCTTGGCGGCGTCCGCCGAGCGGGCCGTGCAGCCGTCGACCAGCGCCACGCCGAGGCCGTGGTGCGCCATCGACAGCGCGGCGTGGTAGGTCTGCACCGTGACCACCGCCTGCTGGAAGCCGACGCCTGCCTGGCGGCAGGCCTGGCTCAGGCTGGTGCCCACCGGGTCGCGGCTGTCGAGCCCGATCACCGGCCGGTCGACCAGGTCGTGCAGCGCCACCGAGCCGTTGCGCACCAGCGCGCGCGGCAGCATGCCCTTGGGCGCGATGCACACCATGCGCGTGTCGGCCAGCGTTTCCTGCGTGAGCGAGGGATGCACCGCGGGGCTGAAGACAAAGCCCACGTCGGCCTCCTGCAGCAGCAGCGCCGACATGATCTGCGGCGAGTGCAGCGACTCGACCGTGATCGCATAGCCCGGGTGCTTTTCGCGGAAGGCCTTGAGCGCGCGCGGCAGCACCTCGTAGCTCAGCGCCAGCACGCTCAGGATGCGCAGCTCGCCGGTGTCGCTGCCCGCGCGCAGGTTGGCCGCGAGGCGCTGCACCTCGTCGAGCTGCGCAAACAGCCGCTCGATGTGCGGATACAGCGTGAGCGCCTCGGTGGTCGGCGTGAGCCGGCCCTTGGCGCGCTGGAACAGCGGAAAGCCCAGCTGCAGCTCGGCATGCTGCAAGGTGCGGCTCACCGCCGGCTGCGTGATGTTGATGAGCCGCGCCGCCGCGCTCACGCTGCCCGTGAGCATGATCGCGTTGAAGACCTCGATGTGGCGCAGGCGCATGGCCGGCTCAGTTGCCCGCGACTTTGCTGCGCGAGAGGTCCATCACCATGCGGGTCGCAAGATAGAGCCTCGGCTCGATGGAGTCGACCAGCACGTACTCGGCATCGGCCGAATGCGCGCCGAAGCCCTGCAGGCCGAAGCGCTCGACCACCGGCGCCTTGGTCTTGAGCGCGGCAAAGGCGGCATCGGTGCCGCCGCCGGCCACCTTGTCGTCGGCGCCCAGCGGCCGGCCGAGCTCGTCCTTGTAGATCTGCTGCGCATGCTTGGCGAGCGCGAGCGAGGCACCGGTGGCTTCGAGCGGCGGACGGCGGCGCTCGAACTTCATCTCGACCTTGGCCTCAGGGACCAGCTGCTTCTTCACGCGCTCCTGCACCTGCTGCTCGATGCGGTCGTAGTCGCTCACCTTGAGCACGCGCACGTCGGCGGCCGCGGTGGCGCTGGCCGGAATCACGTTGCGGTTGCTGCCCGAGCGCGAGATGGTCCAGTTCATCTTGAGCCCGGTGGCCGGATCGGACAGGTCGCGCATCTGCAGGATCTGGTGCGACAGCTCGTAGAGCGCGTTCACGCCCAGCTCCGGCGCCGAGCCCGCATGCGAGGCCTTGCCCGTGACGTTCAGCGTGACCGAGGCAATGCCCGCGGTGGCCAGCGAGAGCTTGTCTTCCTTGACCGAGGCCCCCTCGAACGACAGCACCGCGTCATGCTCGCCGCCCAGCCGCGTGATGAGCGCGCGCGAACCGGGCGAGCTGATTTCCTCGTCGCCGTTGATCAGCACCGTGAGCGTGCCGTAGTCCTTGAACTTCAGCGCCTGCAGCATCGCGACCGTGTGCGTGATGACCGCCACGCCCTGCTTGTCGTCGGCGATGCCCAGGCCATAGGCCTTGTCGCCTTCGACGCGGAACGGCTGCTTGTCGAGCATGCCCACGGTGTAGACCGTGTCCATGTGCGCGATGAGCATGATCTTCTTCTTGCCCGTGCCCTTGAAGGTGGCGCGCACCGCCCTACCGATTTTCTCGGGCGTGTCTTCCATGCGGTAGGCCTCGGCGCTGGTGTCGACGAGCTCGACCTCGCCGCCCATGGCCTTGAACTTCGCGGCGATGAGGCCGGAGATCTTCTCCAGGCCTTCGAGGTCGCGGCTGCCCGATTCGATCGAGACCAGCTCCTTCAGCGTCTCGAGCAGCGCGGGCTTTTCCTTGGCGGCCAGCGAGGCGATGCGGGCATCGGGGGCGGCAAACGCGGTGCCCAGGCAGGCGGCGCAAACGGCGGCGAGCAGAAATTTGCGGGGCTGGAATGTCATGTGCGTGGTTCTTCTTTCTTTAGTGGAGGTGGATCAGTGCGCCTTGTCCCAGTTGGGACCGATGCCGATCTCGGCCAGCAGCGGCACCTTGAGTTCGGCCACGCCGGCCATCAGGCGCGGGATCTCGGTGCGCACCCATTCGATCTCTGTCTCGGGCACTTCGAACACCAGTTCGTCGTGCACCTGCATGATCATGCGGGTGGCGCGCTTCTCTTCGTCAAGCACGTTCTGTACCTTGATCATGCTGAGCTTGATCAGGTCGGCCGCCGTGCCCTGCATCGGCGCATTGATGGCCGCGCGCTCGGCGCCGCCGCGGCGCGGGCCGTTGGGCGAATTGATCTCGGGCAGGTAGAGGCGCCGGCCGAACACGGTCTCCACGTAGCCCTTTTCCTTGGCCAGCGCCTTGGTCTCGTCCATGTACGCCTTCACGCCCGGGTAGCGCGCAAAGTAGCGGTCGATGTAGGAGGCCGCGGCCTTGGTTTCGATGCCCAGGTTGCGCGCCAGGCCGAAGCTGCTCATGCCGTAGATGAGCCCGAAGTTGATCACCTTGGCATAGCGGCGCTGCTCGCTCGACACCTGGTCGGGCGTGGCGCCGAACACCTCCGCCGCGGTGGCGCGGTGCACGTCGATGCCTTCCCTGAAGGCGCGCAGCAGCGACTCGTCGCCGCTGATGTGGGCCATGATGCGCAGCTCGATCTGCGAGTAGTCGGCGCTCGCGATCACGCTGCCGGCCGGCGCAATGAAGGCCTCGCGCACGCGGCGGCCTTCGGGCGTGCGGATCGGGATGTTCTGCAGGTTGGGATCGTTGCTCGACAGGCGCCCCGTGACCGCCACCGCCTGCGCATAGTGCGTGTGGACGCGGCCGGTGCGCGGGTTGGCGAGCTGGCCCAGCTTGTCGGTGTAGGTGCCCTTGAGCTTGGACAGGCCGCGGTGCTCGAGGATCTTGGCCGGCAGCGGATAGTCCTCGGCCAATTTTTCGAGCACTTCCTCGTCGGTGCTCGGTGCGCCGCTGGGCGTCTTCTTGACCACCGGCAGGCCCAGCTTGGTGAAGAAGATCTCGCCGATCTGCTTGGGCGAGCCCAGGTTGAAGGGCTGGCCCGCGATCTCGTAGGCCTCCTGCTCGAGCGCCATGATGCGCGTGCCGAGTTCGTGGCTCTGCGCGGCGAGCGTGGGCGCATCGATCAGCACGCCGTTGCGCTCGACGCGGTAGAGCGCCTCGCTCGAATCCATCTCGAGCTGGTAGATGAAGCGCAGCTTCTCGTCGCGCTCGATCTGCGGCCAGAGCGTGAGGTGCACGTCGAGCGTCTGGTCGCTGTCCTCGCACGAATATTCAGCGGCCTTGGCGATATCGACCTGGCTGAACGGGATCTGGTGCGCGCCCTTGCCGCACAGGTCCTCGTACGAGATGCCGCTGCGCCCCAGGTGGCGTTCGGCCAGGCTCGCGAGGCCGTGCGGCCGGTGCGCCTCGAGCACGTAGCTCTGCAGCATGGTGTCGTGCGCATAGCCCTGCACCTCGATGCCGTGGTTGGCGAACACGTGGCGGTCGTACTTGATGTGCTGGCCGAGCTTTTTCTTCGCGGGGTTTTCGAGCCAGGGCTTGAGCCTGGCGAGCACCTCGTCGATGGGCAGCTGCGTGGGCGCGTCCGGATAGTTGTGCGCCAGCGGAACGTAGGCCGCCGCGCCGGGCTCGATGCTGAAGCTCACGCCGACGATACGCGCGACCATCTCGTCCAGCGAGGTGGTCTCGGTGTCGATGGCGGCCAGCTCGGCGGCCTCGAGCCTGGCGAGCCAGGCATCGAACTGCTCCCAGGTGGTGAGGGTCTCGTAGCGCAGGTTGCTCGCGGGCGCAGCGGCCTCCAGCGCGCCGAGCTCGGCCGATTCGTCGAACAGGCCGCCCTGGTCGGCGCTTGCGGCGGCGCCGCGGGCCATCTGCTTCTTGATGTTCTCCTCGATCAGCTCGGGCGGCACTTCCAGTGCCTCGAGCGACTTGACCAGGCTCTTGAAGCCGAACCGCTCGTAGAAGGGCTTGAGCTCGGCGGTCTGCGGCGCACCGACCGGCAGGCCTTCGAGCGAAGGCAGGCCGGCGACGTGCGCAGCCAGGTCGCAATCGGTGCGGATAGTGACGAGCTGGCGGCTCAGCGGGAGCTTGTCCAAGGCCTTGCGCAGGTTCTCGCCGGCCTGGCCTTTCACCTCGGCAGCGCGCTCGATCAGCGCATCGAGCGAGCCGTATTCGAGCAGCCACTTGGCAGCTGTCTTGGGGCCAACCTTCTCGACGCCGGGCACGTTGTCGACGGCATCGCCGACCAGCGTCTGGTAGTCAATCATCAGGTTGGGCGGCACGCCGAACTCCGACGTGACCCCCGCCACGTCGCGCTTCTTGCCGTTCATCGTGTCGATGATCGTGATGTGCTCGTCCACCAGCTGGCTCAGGTCCTTGTCGCCGCTCGAAACGATGACCTCGATGCCCTGCTGCGCCGCGGTCTTGGCGAGCGTGCCGATCACGTCGTCGGCCTCGATGTCGGGGACGCACAGCACCGGCCAGCCCATCAGCTTGACCACCTCGTGGATGGGGTCGATCTGGCTGCGCAGGTCGTCGGGCATGGGGGAGCGGTTGGCCTTGTATTCGGGGTACAGGTCGTCGCGGAAGGTCTTGCCGGGTGCATCGAAGACGCAGGCCGCGTAGTCGGCGCGCACCTCGCGGCGCAGCGCCGTCATCATGTTGATCATTCCGCGGATGGCGCCGGTCGCCGGGCTCTTCGGGTCGCCGGGCACGGCCCGCAGGTCGGGCATGGCATGGAAGGCGCGGTAAAGATAGCTCGAGCCATCGACGAGCAGCAGCGTTTTCTTGTCGGTCATCGGGCCATTTTGCCGTGCCCGGACCGGCATCCCGAACCACGCCGGCAAGCGCCGACCGCCGACACCCCGAAAGCGCCCCCGCGCCTACAATCCCTGCATGCCTAGCCCCACACTCCTGGTCGCCCGCCGCATCCTGCTGGCGCTGGCCTTTGCCGTCCCCGTTGCCGCCGTCCAGGCGCAGCCTGCGCCCGCCGCAACGCCTGCGCCGCCCGAGCCGCTACAAAACCAGGAGCAGGCCGACGGTCGCCGCAACCAGAAGGTCGAGCACATCCACACGGAAGACAGCGGCGCCTCGGTCGACGAGGTGCGCTATGGCGGCCGCACGCAGAGCATCAACGTGAAGCCCAAGGCCAACGTGCCGGGCTACGAGGTGCGGCCCAACGATCCAGGCGCGCGCACCGGTTCGGGCGATGCCAACTCGAACGGCAACGGCGCCCGGGTCTGGAACGTGATGAAGTTCTGACCGTGTCGCGCCGCCTTCCACCTGCAGCAAGACGCTGAGCACCGCCATGGCAGTTTTTACCGAAGTCGATTTCGGCGAGGCAGACGCGCTCGTGCAGCGCCTGGGCCTCGGCCCCCTGCGCGAGTTGCGCGGCATCGAGGGTGGCATCGAGAACACCAACTATTTCGCGACCACCGAAAGCGGCGAGTTCGTGCTGACGCTGTTCGAGCGCCTCAGCGCCGAGCAGCTTCCCTACTACCTTTGTCTCATGAAGCACCTGGCGGGCCGCGGCCTGCCGGTGCCCGAGCCGGTGGCCGATCCGGCCGTCCAGCCGCCCTCGGGCCATGCCCTGACGATTCCCGCGAACGCCCCGTGCGAACTGCTGCTCAAGGTGGCGGGCAAGCCGGCCGCGCTGGTGCAGCGGCTCTCGGGCCGAAGCGAGCTGGCTCCGGGCACGGCCCATTGCGCCGAGCTGGGCGCCCTGCTCGCGCGCATGCACCTGGCCGCGCGCG
Organism: Variovorax beijingensis; assembly: GCF_003951285.1. Taxonomy (GTDB): domain Bacteria; phylum Pseudomonadota; class Gammaproteobacteria; order Burkholderiales; family Burkholderiaceae_C; genus Variovorax; species Variovorax beijingensis. The sequence continues at coordinate 185,278 of NZ_RXFQ01000001.1, forward strand.
ACTTTCCGCGCATCCAGCCGAACCTGCGCGGCCTCGCATGGTGGAACGACACCGTGCCGGTGGTGCTGCCCTACGTCGACGAATCGCAGGCGGCGCTGCTGCGCGGCGAGCTCGCCTACCAGAACCACATCGCCGAATCGTCGGCCTACGCGGCGCTGCCGCGCGGCCCCGTGCATGCCGACATGTTCCGCGACAACGTGATGTTCGCCACCGGAGACAACGCCAGCGCGGCGCCGCGCCTCACCGGCGTGTTCGACTTCTATTTCGCGGGCACCGACACCTGGCTGTTCGACCTGGCCGTGTGCCTGAACGACTGGGCCATCGATCTCTCGACCGGCCAGCACGACGCCGAACGCGCCGGCGCGCTGCTCGCGGCCTACGAAAGCGTGCGCCCGCTGAATGCGTCCGAGCGCGCGCTGCTGCCCGCCATGCTGCGCGCCGCGGCGCTGCGCTTCTGGATTTCACGGCTGTGGGACTTTCACCTGCCGCGCGAAGCCAGCATGCTGAAGCCGCACGACCCGGCGCACTTCGAGCGCGTGCTGCGCGAGCGCGCCACCCATCCGCATGCCATGGCGCAGTCGCTCGAGCCGCTGCCCGCCTGACCCTTCAAAAATGAAACTCCACATCGTGCCGGCGCGAACCGGCGCCGTATGGGTCCGCCTCGGGCTCAAGACCTTCTGGCGGCAGCCGCTCGCCTTCATCTCGCTGTTCTTCCTGCTGATGGCGCTGATCTCGACGGTGTCGCTGCTGCCGCTGGTGGGCAGCGTACTGGCGCCGATCCTGCTGCCCTTCATGACGCTGGGCCTGATGGTGGCCACCTCGGTGGCCTACACCGACAACGCGGAGGGCGCCGGCATTGCCGGCCACGCGCAGCGGCCCACCGGATCGGCCATGTTCGTGGCGGTGGCCGCCGCCATGCGCACCGAGTGGCGCTCGCTGGTCAAGCTCGGTGTGATCTCGGCGGCGTACTTCGTGGTGGCCGTGCTTCTCACGAGCTTCATCGATGGCGGAGAGCTGGCGCGCGCCTACCTGCTCGACGACATGCCCTCAGCCGAGACCATCGCGAGCAGCGACTTCCAGGTGGCACGCATGTTCCTCATGTGCCTGAACCTGCCGCTCTCGCTGGCGATGTGGCACGCCCCGGCGCTCGTGCACTGGCACGGCGTGGAGCCGGTGAAGAGCATCTTCTTCAGCGTGGTGGCGCTGTTCCGCAACTTCGGCGCCTACGCGCTCTTCGTGCTGGCGTGGTTCGGCGTGTTCCTGCTCGCGGGCATCGGCATGGGGCTCATCGCCACCGTGCTGGTCGGCGTGGGCGCGGCGGCCGGCGGCGCGGCCCTCGTCGGCAATGTGCTGATCGTGGGATCGGCGCTGGTGCTCGCGGCCATGTCGCTGAGCTCCACTTGGTTCACCTTCCGCGACAGCTTCGATCCGGGCTGATCCTTCTCCTCAATCGGCCGCGGCCTTGTCCTTGCGCAGGCTCGCGAACAGCGACCAGGCCATGCCGGCCAGGAGCAGCAGGCCGATGCCCAGCGCTCCCCACAGCCACCACTTGCGCGATGGATGGGGCTGCGTGGGCACCGGCAATTGCGCCGCCGCGGCCACTGCTGCATCGACGGCGGCCACCGGCGGCTGCGGCAGCACGACGGTGGCCTCGCCCGCCGCCACCGGCTTGTTCGCGCTGTAGCCCGGCAGCAGCGTGGCAAGCGCCAGCGCCGCGCCGGGCGGACCGCCCTGCACGGCGTTCTTCTCCGGCGCCGCATTCCAGGCCAGCGAATAAGGCGCGGCGCCCTGTGCCAAAAACACCAGCGTGCGCGGCGTCGCGCCCACCGCAATCGACGGCGGCGCCGCGCCCAGCAGGCTCACCGGCCCCGCGGTGCGCAGCCGCAGGTGCGTGTAGCGCGCGCCGTCCAGCGCCAGCACCGGCGAGCGCGCCTCCCCGCCCGTTTGCGCAAGGCGGTACACCACCGTGTCGATCAGCGGCACCTCGCCCGCACTGCCGGTGGGGGCCGCCGGCGGGCGCTGCCGATGCCGCAGCGCATACAACGGATTGCGCGGCACGGGCGCCGGATCGGCGGGGACCGTCGGCGTGGCGGCGAGCAGCCCCGAGATGCCGACCTGCGCCAGCGTGTTGACTTCGGCCAGATCGATGCGCAGCGCTTCCACCGGCAGGCCGCGCGGCAGTGCGTAGTCGCAGTGGTCGGCGCCGCAGCGCTCCGGCTTGAGCGCGCCGGACCATTGGAGCGGCGCCGTGGGCTCGGTCTCCTGCACGCTGTCGATCGCCACGCCGGTCAGCGGCGCGCCGCTGCGCGGATCGCTCCAGCGCAGGCGCAGGAAGCGCGCATGCACGCCGCCCAGCTCGACCGCGAGGCGCTCGATGGCCTGCCCGCCGTGCGCGAGCCGCACCAGCTGTTCCTCGCCTCCCACCGGCCGCCAGTGCCGCAGGTCGTCGCTGGCCTCCAGCCTGAAGGCGAACAGGCCGCGCGCATCCGGCGCCACCTCGAAGCGCGCCTGCAGCAGGCCACCCTTGAGCTGGCTCGCATCGATCAGCCACTGCGCCGCTTCTGTCTGCTGGCGCGCCGGCTTGCGGGTCAGCGCCAGCGAGCCGTCGGGCCGCACCCTGAAGCTCGGCGACGCGTCGTCCGATGCATGGTCGGCACTCGCGGGCAGCGCGAAGATCGGCACCTCCTTCGAGCTGAAGCGCGGGGCCGCGGCCTCGTCGCGCAGCCATGCGTAGGGCACGGCATCGCCGGTGGCATTGCGCACCCGGATGTCGCGCAGGTCGCTACGCGCGGCCAGGCCGTAGATGCCCAGCGGCAGCGCGAGCCGGTAGTACGGCCCGCTGCCTTGCAGGGCAATGGGCGCGGTGGTGGAAGGCTGCGCCCCGGCCGCGCCACACCAGGCCACGGCCATGGCAAGGCAAACATTCGCCAGAAGAAGCGACGACTTGGTGTTCTGCTTCATGCTGCACCTCCTTCGGGCAACACAACATCTTTCTCCATTTCCCTCTTCTTTGGCGGCACGGGCGCGAAATAGCCCACCAGCGGCAGCAATGCGCCCACCGCGATGAACGACACGATGCGAAACAGCCCGCCCCGGTCCGCCAATTCGCCAAAGAACAGCTTCAGCACCACAACGCCGAGCAGCGCCGCGCCGCCGAACGACACTGGCGGCAAGGCGCGCCACCACACCCTCAACTCCCCACGTTTGGCGAGCATGGAGCGTACGGTGATTGCCTGGTTAAAACCCGCTGGAATCGCCCGTGGTTATTACGGCCTCAGCTATTTGTTTAATAGCAAATCCGAACATCCTCACACCGGCGTGAGCTTGGCCACCGACAGCGCGAGCCACTTCACGCCATGCCGCGCGAACTTGACCTGCGCGCGCGCGTCGTCACCCGTGCCTTCGAGCGACAGCACCGTGCCTTCGCCGAACTTGTTGTGGAACACCTGCATGCCCGAGCGCAGGCCGTGCGAGGGCGCGGCCTTCTGCGGCGGCACCGGCGGGCTCGCGAAGCTGTCCTTGCTGCCGCCGTAGCCACCACCGCCGCTGTAACTGCCTCCACCGCTGCGCGTGCTCGCATAGCCGCCGCCATAGCCGAAGGCCGAGGGTGTGAAGGCCTGGTTCTTCGGCGTGAGCCACTTGAGCGCGCCTTCGGGCAACTCTTCGAAGAAGCGGCTCTTCACGTTGTAGCGCGTCTGGCCGTGCAGCATGCGCGTCTGCGAATGGCTCAGGTACAGGCGCTTGCGTGCGCGCGTGATCGCCACGTACATCAGGCGGCGCTCTTCCTCGAGGCTCTCGAAGTCGCTCATCGAGTTCTCGTGCGGGAACAGCCCCTCTTCCATGCCGGTGATGAACACGCAGTCGAACTCCAGGCCCTTGGCAGCGTGAACGGTCATGAGCTGCACCGCGTCCTGCCCGGCCTGCGCCTGGTTGTCGCCCGACTCGAGCGCCGCATGCGTGAGAAACGCGGCCAGCGGGCTCAGCGTTTCGCCGGTTTCGGCATCGGGCGCGAGCGGCTCGTCGATGACGGGCCGGTTCGGGTCCAGGCCCTGGCTCGCGGGCGACTGGCGCAGTTCGTCGATGGGCAGCGCCACCGCATCGCGGCCGAAGCCTTCCTGCGTGACGAAGCTCTCGGCCGCATTCACCAGTTCTTCCAGATTCTCGATGCGGTCGGCACCTTCGCGGTCGGCCCTGTAGTGTTCGACGAGGCCGCTGTGGTCAAGCACCAGCTCGATGATCTCGCGCAGGCTCGCGCCCTGCGTCTGCTCGCGCAGCACGTCGATCTTGGCCACGAAGGCCGTGAGGTTCGAGCCCGCCTTGCCGCCGACGGCATGCACCGCGTCGTGCAGCGAGCGGCCCGCCGTGCGCGCCGCGTCCTGCAGCTGCTCGAGCGTGCGCGCGCCGATGCCGCGCGGCGGAAAGTTGACGACGCGCAGGAAGCTGGTGTCGTCGTCCTTGTTCTCGAGCAGGCGCAGGTAGGCCAGCGCGTGCTTGATTTCGGCGCGCTCGAAGAAGCGCAGGCCGCCGTACACGCGGTACGGCACCGAGGCGTTGAAGAGCGCCGTTTCGATCACCCGGCTCTGCGCATTGCTGCGGTAGAGCACGGCCATTTCCTTGCGGTCGAAGCCGTCGCGCACGAGCTGGCGCATTTCCTCGACCATCCACTGCGCCTCGGCCAGGTCGGTGGGCGACTCGTACACGCGCACCGGCTCGCCCGGGCCCTGGTCGGTGCGCAGGTTCTTGCCCAGGCGCTTCTTGTTGTGGCTGATGAGTTCGTTGGCCGAGTCGAGGATGTTGCTGTAGCTGCGGTAGTTCTGCTCCAGCTTGATCTGGTGCTGCACATCGAACTCGCGCACGAAGTCGGCCATGTTGCCCACGCGCGCGCCGCGAAAGGCGTAGATGCTCTGGTCGTCGTCGCCCACGGCGATCACGCTGTTGTTCTGGCCCGGCACGAACTGGCCTCCGGCCGTGGTGATGCCCGAGAGCATCTTGATCCACGCGTACTGCAGGCGGTTGGTGTCCTGGAACTCGTCGATCAGGATGTGGCGGAAGCGCCGCTGGTAGTGCTCGCGCACCGGATCGTTGTCGCGCAGGAGCTCGTAGCTGCGCAGCATGAGCTCGCCGAAGTCGACCACGCCTTCGCGCTGGCACTGCTCTTCATAGAGCTGGTAGAGCTCGACCTTCTTGCGGTCGTCCTCGGTGCGGATCTCGACGTCCTTTGGACGCAGGCCGTCTTCCTTGGCACCGGCAATGAACCACTGGGTCTGCTTGGCCGGAAAGCGCTCGTCGTCGACGTTGAACTGCTTCATGAGCCGCTTGATGGCCGAGAGCTGGTCCTGCGTGTCGAGGATCTGGAAGGTGGAAGGCAGGTTGGCCAGCTTCCAGTGGGCGCGCAGGAGGCGGTTGCACAGGCCGTGGAAGGTGCCGATCCACATGCCGCGCACGTTGACGGGCAGCATCGCCGTCAGCCGCGTCATCATTTCCTTGGCGGCCTTGTTGGTGAAGGTCACGGCCAGGATGCCGCCGGCGGAGACCTGCCCCGTCTGGAGCAGCCAGGCGATGCGGGTGGTCAGCACCCGCGTCTTGCCCGAGCCGGCGCCGGCGAGGATCAGGGCATTGCCCGCAGGCAGGGTGACCGCGGCGCGCTGCTCCGGGTTGAGGTTGGCGAGCAGGGGCGAATCGGCCGCTGGGAGTTGGGGTGCGCCGGCAGTGGCGTCATACGAGCCGAAAAGAGACATCCCGGCATTGTAGGAAGCCAGGGCGTCCCGACGCCGCGGCGGGGTTGCCCGCGCCCTTTTACTTCACGAGTTTCAGCGTGCCCTTCATGATCGACGAATGGCCGGGGAAGGAGCAGAAGAAGATGTAGCTGTCGGCCGCGCCCAGCTTGGCGACCGGAAAAGTCACGCTGTCGCTTTCGCCGCCGCCGATGATCCTGGTGTGCGCCACGACGCGCGCGTCGCCGGCCTTCACATAGTTTTGCGGCAGGCCCGCAGCGATGCCGTCGGCGGCGACCGCCTGCACGTCGGCCGCCTTGGCAAGCACCCAGTTGTGGCCCATGGCCTGCTTCGGCAGCTTGCCGACGTGCTTGAGCTTGACGGTGAATTCCTTGCAGCTCCTGCTCACCTCGACGGCGGGCTTGTTGAACTGCATGGCGTCGTTGCTTTCGATCTCGAGACTGCAGTCGGCGGCGAAGGCGGAGGAAGAAGCGAGCGCCAGGACGGCGATGACAGCGAGGCGGTGGCGAAGCATGGGAACGATCTCCAGAAAAAAACGAAAGGCGGCGCACGGCGTGCTGCGGTGGCCGCATTGTCGAGCGCGGCCGCCGCACGGCACTGATCTGCATCAAGTGGTGCCGCCGCATGGTGCTCTTCGCCACGGCGGGCCGGGCAGATCGGCCGGCGAATAAGGTCTATACGAAAGCGCGGAGGAAGGCGAGGCGCCACCTCCCTATAATCAATCACCGGGCCCAAGTTTCTTGTCGCCCGGTTTTTTTGTGCCTGCATGGCGCCAATGACCGGGCCGGGACCAAGCGCCCACGCCGCCGAAATCGTTCGGCGGCGCACCTTTCACAGGAAGCTTGGTTTCTCATGCAAATCTTCGATTACGACAACATCCTCCTGCTGCCGCGCAAGTGCCGCGTGGAAAGCCGCTCGGAGTGCGACGCCAGCGTGACGCTCGGCGCACGCAGCTTCCGCCTGCCGGTGGTGCCGGCCAACATGAAGACGGTGGTCGACGAGCCGATCTGCCTGTGGCTGGCGCAGAACGGCTACTTCTACGTGATGCACCGCTTCGACCTGGACAACGTGAAGTTCGTCAAGCAGATGCACGGCAAGGGCGTGTTCGCGTCGATTTCGCTGGGCGTGAAGAAGCCCGACTACGACACCGTCGACCAACTGGTGGCCGAGGGCTTGGTGCCCGAATACGTCACCATCGACATCGCGCACGGCCATGCCGACAGCGTGAAGAACATGATCGGCTACCTCAAGCAGAAGCTGCCGGGCTCCTTCGTGATTGCCGGCAATATCGGCACGCCCGAAGCCGTGATCGACCTGGAAAACTGGGGCGCCGACGCCACCAAGGTCGGCATCGGCCCGGGCAAGGTCTGCATCACCAAGCTCAAGACCGGTTTCGGCACCGGCGGCTGGCAGCTCAGCGCGCTCAAGTGGTGCGCGCGCGTGGCAACCAAGCCGATCATCGCGGACGGCGGCATCCGCGACCATGGCGACATTGCCAAGAGCGTGCGCTTCGGCGCCTCGATGGTGATGATCGGCTCGCTCTTCGCGGGGCACGAGGAATCGCCGGGCCGGACGGTGGAGGTCGACGGCACGCTCTTCAAGGAGTACTACGGCTCCGCCAGCGACTTCAACAAGGGCGAATACAAGCACGTCGAGGGCAAGCGCATTCTCGAGCCCATCAAGGGCAAGCTGGCCGACACGCTGATCGAGATGGAGCAGGACGTACAGAGCTCCATCAGCTACGCGGGCGGCCGCGCGCTGATGGACATCCGCAAGGTCAACTACGTCACGCTCGGCGGCGACAACGCGGGCGAGCACCTGCTGATGTAGGCCCCGCCCCGCTCCGGCCCGGCTGGATCGATCAGGCCTCCAGCAACTGCACCGCGTCGCGATGCAGCCTGTGGGCCGGGTCTGCCAGTGCATCGACGATGCTGAAGTGGTTCAGCCCCGGCAGCGATTCGCACACGGGCACCGCGTTGCGGCCCCACGCATCGCGGATCAGCGCGTTGTGGCGGATGAACTCCTCGCTTTCGTCGCCGCCCACCAGCGCATGCAGCTGGCCGCGTGCGGGAGCCGGCCACAGCGCCGGGCTGGCGCGCAGCGCATCCGCATCGGAGAGCTTCAGGACCTTTTCCAGGAAGGGCGTGCGCTGCAGCGGGCGAAGGTCGTAAAGGCCCGAGATCGACAGCGCATTGCGCACCAGCTGCGCCGGCAGCTCGGGCGAGACTGTCTTCCAGTTGCAGGCCAGCAGCGCGGCCGCCATGTGGCCGCCGGCCGAGTGCCCGGCCACGGTGATGCGCGAGGGGTCGGCGCCGAAGCTTGCGGCATTGCGCCAGGTCCACTCGAGCGCACGCACCATCTGCGTGAGGATGCCCGGCACGGTGACGGGTTCCTCCGCCGTTCCGGGGCACAGCGCGTAGTTGGGCATCACCACGCACACGCCGCGGTCGTTGAACGCGGGCGCAATGAACGAATGGTCCCGCTTGTCCATTGCGCGCCAGTAGCCGCCGTGAATGAACACCAGCACCGGCGCGCCGGGTATCGGGGCGGGAAAGATGTCGAGCGTCTCGTTCACGCCCCGGCCATAGGGCACGTCGATCCGCCCGGGCAGGGTTTCGCGCACGGCTTGCGAATCGCGGCCCCAGCGGTCGAAGTACGCCGGGTGGTCCTTCACGCGCGCAAGATTGTTGTACATGCCTTCCAGCCAGGCGGGTTCGTACGAGGTCATGCGGGTTGTGCTTTCCTTCTTTTTCGAAGCGCGCATCTTGGCATGCGGGCCATGCGTTCCCGGGCGCGTTCTGGTTAAAATCCGGCTTGCGTTGGGGGGGGTAGCTCAGCTGGGAGAGCGCCGCGTTCGCAATGCGGAGGTCGGGAGTTCGATCCTCCTCCTCTCCACCATCCCATCAGAAGGGCTCGGATTTTTCCGGGCCCTTTTTCTTTGCCCGGCCCCGGGCACTTTCGGCCCGCGATGCATCCGCCAGCCGGGTGTCGCAATTTGCATCATTCTGTAACAAAAGTACACATTGCAACCGGGGTTAACCAAAAAGTATTGCTTTCGACTACAAAAGTAGTAATGTGAAATCCTCGCAGATATTAATTTTGGCGCAAAAGTGAACCAAGGTGTTACGTCGCAAGGCTTCCTTCCCAGGGGCATGGGCACCTCGCCGTGGTTGGCTGGCAGGGCATGAACCGTTCCATGCACTTGAAAAACCGCCATGCAAGCCCACTCCATCGACCCGGATTGCGGGACCGACTCCAGCCTCACCGCCGATGCGCTCATGGTGTCGCGGATGCGGCTGGTGCTGGCGGTGTCGGCGCTGCTGGCGGTTGCGGTTGACCTTCGCGACCCGCAACAACGGGTAGGCAGCGTCGTCTGGCTCACGTTTTCCTGCTACGCGCTCTACAGCCTCGGCGTGTACATCTGCACGCGAAAGGGCCAGCCCTATTTCCAGGGCAAGGCCATCCACTGGTTCGACGTGCTGTGGTTCACGCAGATCGTCTTCGCTACCGGCGGCACCGGAAGCCTCTACTTCCTCTTCTACTTCTTTGCCATCCTCACGTCGTCCTTCCGGTGGGGATACGAGGAAGGCGCCCGGGTAACCATGGCCTCGGTAGCCTCGTTGGCCGTCTGCGGCCTGGGAAGCAGCCTCGCAAGCGACACGCCGCAGCTGCTGATGCGCACCACCTTCCTGCTGGCGCTCGGGCACATGATCGGGCACTGGGGCGGATCGAAGGTCGAACTGCGGCGGCGCCTTTCGCTGCTGAGCCAGGTGAGCCGGCTGTCGAATCCCCGGTTCGGCGTGGCCCGCACCATCGCCAGCACCATGGAAAAGACGCTGGCCTTCTACAAGGCAAGCCACTGCATTCTCCTGACGCGCGACACGGCAACCAGCAGTTGGGTCATGCGCACGCTCCGGCAAAGCCATGCGGGCGAGCCGGTCGACGTCGAGACGATCGACCAGGCCTTCGAATTGCCGTTGATGGCACTGAACCCCGGGCACATCGTGTTGCGCAATCGCCTGCCCTGGCCGCTGAGCCGGCTGTGCGTGCAGGGCCATGCCTTCGACCTCCGCCTGCGCCGCTGGTACCCGCAGGACGAACCCGGCCTGCGGCGCAGCGCGGCGGTTGCCGCCATGCTGGAGGCGCGCTCCTTCATCAGCGCACCGCTGCCGATGCGCCAGGGAGAGGGACGCATCTACGTGTCGTCCAGCGAGGGGCTGTTCCGCAAATCGGACGCGCTGTTCCTTGCGCACATGATGGGCCAGGTCTTTCCGGTGATCGAGACGATCGGCGTGCTCGACCGGATGGCGTCGGAGGCCGCCTCGAAGGAGCGCCTGAAGATCTCGCTGGACCTGCACGACACCGCGATCCAGCCCTACATCGGCCTGAAGCTGGGGTTGAGCGCGCTGCGCAAGAAGGCGGGCGCCGACAACCCGCTGGTCGATGACCTGGACAAGCTCGCCAGCATGGCCGATGGCGTGGTGGCCGACCTGCGCCACTATGCGGGCATCGTCAAGCACGGCGGCGAAACCCACTGCGAGTTCATTCTTCCGCACCTGCACCGCCAGGCCGCGCGCATCAAGACGCTCTACGGCATCGACATGGAGATCATGGTCGATGGCGATGTCCACCTGGACGACCGCATGACGGCCGAAGTGCTCCAACTGGTGCGCGAAGGACTGAACAACATCTGCAAGCACACCCATGCGCACCGCGGCCGCATCCACATCGGATGCACGGACGGCGGGCTGCAGATCCGGATCGAGAACGAATCCTGCGGCCTGGACTTCACGGACTTCCGCCCACGTTCCATCAGCGAACGCGCAGCCGCCCTCGGCGGAAGCGCGCAGGTCGGCCAGGGCGCGGGCGGCGCCACGGCCGTACTGATCGAAATACCCATCTAGGAAGGCGAAGGTGTCAAGATGCAAGCCACAACAACACACCCCATCGGCGTCATGCTCGTGGACGACCACCAGACCATGCTGTGGGGCCTGTCGAAGCTGATCGACGGCGAGCAGCCGCGCATGAAGGTCGTCGCCACCGCCAACTGCTTCGAGCAGGCGCTGGAACAGACCGAGCACGTGGTGCCCGATGTCATCCTGCTCGATCTGGACCTGGGGGGTCGATGCTCCCTCGACATACTTCCCAAGCTGCTGTCGAACGACGTCTCGCGCGCGCTCATCCTCACGGCGGAACGCAAGCAGCAGACGCTGGATCTTGCGGTGCTGCGCGGCGCCAGGGGCGTGCTGTGCAAGGACGCTTCCGCCGAAGAGGTGCTCGATGCGATCGCGCGCGTGCACAAGGGCGAGCTGTGCATCGACGCGCAGGCCATGGGCCGCGTGTTCTCCGAGCTGACCGCACCGAAGAAGCCGGCGAAGCTGGATCCCGAAGCGGCCCGGATCGCGAGTCTCACGCAGAAGGAGCGGCAGATCATCCGCGCCGTGGTGGAAGGCAGCGGCGCCGCGAACAAGACGCTCGCCTCGCGGCTGTTCGTGACCGAGCACACCTTCCGCAATCACCTCACGTCGATCTACCAGAAGCTCGACGTGGCGAACCGGCTCGAGCTGTACATCTACGCCATCAAGCACCAGCTCGACGCCGCGCCCCATTGAGCGCGGCGGACGGGCTCAGTGCCCGCCGCCGAGCATCGGCCCGATGACACGGATCATCCGGATGATCGCCGGCATGAGGACGACCATCGAGACGCACGGGAAGATGCACAGCACCAGCGGCAGCAGCATCTTGGTTGGCACCTTGGCGGCCAACTCTTCCGCGCGAACCTGGCGCTTGTGGCGCAGGTCTTCCGAGAACACGCGCAGCGATTCGCCGATGCTGGTGCCGAACCGGTCGGCCTGGGTCAGCATGGTGGCGAAGGTTCCGATTTCTTCCACGCCGGTGCGAAGCGCAAGGTTATGCAGCGACTTCTCGCGCGTGCCGCCCGCGCGCATTTCCAGATTGGTCCAGTGCAGCTCCTGCGCCAGGGCCTCGCTCTTGACGCGGATCTCCTCGGTGACCTTGACCAGCGCGGCATCAAGCCCGAGGCCCGCCTCGACACACACCAGCATCAGGTCGGCGGCATCGGGAAAGTTCTCGAAGATCTCGCGCTGGCGCTCCCTGATCACCACGTGCAGGACGATGTTGGGCAAGTAGCAGCCGAAGAGCGCGGCCACGGCCAGCCACAGCAGGGTGCTGAGCCCGTTGTCCGCCCCTGCTGCGCGCATCGCCACAAAGGCCAGGCCCGCAAAGCCGAGCGGCAGCAGCGTCTTCAGGCCGAAGTAGAAGAGGCTCGCATCCGGATGGCGGATGCCCGCGTTCAGGAATTTCAATCGCAGCGGCGAGGTCTCGCCGTCGCCCGTGGGCGAAGACAGCTGGGCGAAGGGCCCGACGATCTTGACGGCGGTTTCGGTCCAGCCCGACTTGCCCGATGGAGGCGCCACCGCCCGAAGGCGCTGCTCGGTGCGCGTGGGCAGCATCCAGACCACGAATCCGCCAATGGCGAGGGACACGGTCACGAAAACGAGAATGGGAAGCAGCATGGCATTTCTCCTTCAGACACGGATCTTCACGATCTTGCGCATGATCAGCACGCCGATCACCATCAGCGCCAGCATGTACTTGACGACCGTGATGCCGATCGGATCGGTCCACAGCGGCGACATGAACGCCGGGTTGAAGGCGTTCATGAGCGCGGCCAGCGCAAAGGGCATCAGTCCGAGGATCCAGGCCGACAGGCGCCCTTCCGCCGACAGCACCCGCACCCGCGCCAGCAGCTTGAGCCGGTCGCGGATGAGCCGGCTCAGGTTGCCGAGCACCTCGGTCAGGTTGCCGCCGGAATCGCGCTGGATCAGCACCGACACCACGAAATAGCGCACGTCGGTGAGCGGCACGCGCTCGCTCATGTTCGTGAGCGCCTGCTGCAGCGAGACGCCGAAGCCGACCTCGTCGGCCACCATGCGGAACTCACCCGCAATGGGCTCGGACATTTCCTCGCCGATCATCTGCACGCTGCTCGCGAACGAATGGCCCGCGCGCAGTGCGCGCGTCACCAGGTCCAGTGCGTCCGGCAGCTGCCGCTCCAGATGCGCCAGGCGGCGGCTGCGCCGGTGGCTCAGGTAGAGCAGCGGCACCGCCGCACCGGCGGCACCCACCAGCATCGCAATCCATGCGGGCTGGTTCGCAAGCGACGCCATCGCAAAGACAACAAGCGCACCGGACAGCGCACAGGCCAGCAGCACGTGGGAGACCGTCCACTCCAGCCCGGCCTGGAGAATGAAGCGATCCAGGCTGTGGGCCCGCGGAAGCTTCAAGAGAACGCGCTGCATCCACGGTGCCTCGCTGAGCACGCGGTCCTTCACGAGCCGCGCCTGCGCGATGCGGTCGGTGGCCGCCGACAGCGCTTGCAGTCGCTTGCCGATCTTCTGCACCCCCGGTCCTCTGTAGGAACGCCACAGCATGTACAGGCCCTCGATCACCATCAGCACCGTCACGAAGACCAGCACGGACAGTGTGATGAGCGTGTCGCCAACCAGGTTGTCGAACATGATGGTCTCCTATTCGTAGTGCTTGTCGGGATCGAACATGGTGTCGGGCAGCACCACACCGAAGGAGTGCAGGCGCTCGACGAATTTCGGCCGCACGCCCGTGGCATGGAAGTACCCGCGCACCCGGCCGTCGGGGCCCATGCCGGTCTGGCGGAACGCGAATATCTCCTGCATCGTGACCACCTCGCCTTCCATGCCGGTGATCTCCTGGATGCTGGTGACCTTGCGCCTGCCGTCGACCATGCGCAGGACCTGGATCACGACGGTGATGGCCGATGCGATCTGCTGGCGCACCGAATGATGCGGAAGGTTCAGGTTGGCCATGCTGATCATGTTCTCCAGCCGCGCCAGCGCATCGCGCGGACTGTTGGCGTGGATGGTGGTCAGCGAGCCTTCGTGGCCGGTGTTCATGGCCTGCAGCATGTCGACCGCCTCGGCGCCGCGCACCTCGCCGATCACGATGCGGTCGGGCCGCATGCGCAGTGCGTTGCGAACCAGCGCACGCTGCGTGATCTCGCCCTTGCCTTCGATGTTCATCGGCCGGGTTTCCATGCGGGCCACGTGCGGCTGCTGGAGCTGGAGCTCGGCCGCGTCCTCGATGGTGATGATGCGCTCGGTGGCGGGAATGAAGCCTGAGAGAATGTTCAGCAGCGTCGTCTTGCCGGCGCCGGTGCCGCCGGAGATCAGCATGTTGATCTTCGCGCTGGCCAGCCCTTCGAGCATCAGCCCCATCTGCGGCGTCAGCGTCTTCAGGTCGTTCACCAGGTTTTCCATCTTCAGCGGGATCTTCGCGAAGCGGCGAATCGACATCATCGGGCCGTCCAGCGCTACCGGCGCGACCACCGCATTGACGCGCGACCCGTCCGGCAGCCGGGCATCGACCATCGGGCTCGATTCGTCGATGCGCCGCCCTACCAGCGAGACGATCTTGTCGATGATGCGCAGCAGGTGTTTCTCGTCGGTGAAGCTCACGTCCGTCAGCTCCAGCCGGCCCTTGCGCTCGACATAGATCTGGTCGTGCGAGTTGACCAGGATGTCCGACACCGTGGGGTCGGCCATCAACAGCTCGATCGGTCCGAAGCCGAGCATCTCGTGCTGGATGTCGCGGATCAGCGTGCGCCGCTCGATGTCGTTCAGCGCCTCGGGCTCTTCCTGCAGCAGCCGCGCGACCATGGTGGAGATTTCATGGCGCAGCACCTCGGGCTTCAGGGTTTCGAGCACCGCGAGGTCGAAACGGTCCAGCAGTTTCAGGTGCATTCGCTCCTTCAGGAGCTTGTAGGTATCCGAGGCAAAGGACGAAAGCGCCCCATCGGCCACGGGCAACGCCGGCGGGCGGGCGACCGGCGCGGCTTCGATCGCATTGAGCTGTTCTCTGAATGACATGTGGACCTGCCTTGCTGTTGGAGGAAGAAGATTCGTAGGCGCGCAATTCGGGTGTCAGGCGCGGCGAAAGAGCCGGCCGATGAAGCCCGGCGCTTCCTTCGGGCGTGGACTGAGCGTGTGAGATATTTCCTCCAGCCGCTTGCAGAGCGAACTGCCGCGCGACATCTCCGCCAGCGGCACGCCACGGTTGATCGAGGCGTCCACATCCTTGCCGCCATCGGGCACGCTGACCAGCGTGGCTCCGCCCAGCGAACGGCGCATGTCGGACAAGCCGATCTCCGTGCCACCGGCGCTGCGGTTGACCAACAGCTCGACCTTGCCGGCCGGATAGCCGAGCGACTTGAACATCTGCATGAGGCGCGTCACGTTGCGGATGTGCGGCAGGCTGGGCTGGAGCACCGGAAAGATCCGGTCCGCGCGGTCCATGACGCGGATGGCGAGCGGATCGATGCGCAGGCCCAGGTCGAACAGCACGAAGTCGTACTGCGCCGCGGCCACCTGCAGGATGGCATCGACGTGCTCGGCCTTGACCTCCAGCGCGCGAGAGAGATCCTCTGGTGCGGCAAGGATGCTGAAGCCCGGCGCCACCTTCACCACGCTTGCGGCAAGCAGCGAGGCATCGAGCCGGCCGATGTCGCGCGCCACGTCGGCCACCGTGGAAGTTGGCCGCAGGTCGCTCACATAGGAAAGCGCATCGCCGAACTGCAGGTTCAGGTCGATCAGCAGCACCGAGCGGCGCATCGAAAGCTGATGCCCGATATTGGTCGCGAGGAAGGTGGCGCCACTGCCGCCCTTGCACGGCATGAACGCCACCACCTGGCCCGGCTCGCGCGCCTGCGTCCCGGCCATCTTGAGCGCGATGCGTTCCACTGCCGCCTCGAGGGCCGCGGGCTCGGGCGGCGAAGGCAGCACTTCGCGCACGCCCGAACGCATGGCAAGAATCAGGAACTCGGGCGTCTGCATCGCGCACAGCAGTACCACCGCGATCGAGGGATGGCGCATCGTGAGCTGCTCCACCATCGCCACCTCATGGGGGTCGCAGCACATGCCGTCCACCAGCAGCAGCTCAGGCGTCGATTGCTCGACCACCCATTGCATGCGGCTCTTGCCTCCTTCGAACTGGGAAACCACATGGGAGCGCGCCTCCAGCACCTTGCGCATGTCCTGCAGGTGGGCGGGATTGGGGGAGATGATGGAGATTTTCATGATGATGTAGCTCGGGGTTAAGTGCAGATCAGGAGCAGACGGCGTTGCTGTTCGGGTCTTGGCCCATGATTTCGCGCGGCAGGTAGGTGGAAAAGCTCGGCATCGGGATCGGGGCATGCGTTCCGAATCCGATGGGCGAGATCCACTGGTAGTCAAGATTCAGGATGCGAACATTCACGCCGCTGCAATCGGCGGCGGTACAGGTCGCACTGACGCTGCCTTCCGCGTCGTACCAGTCGATGCTGACATTGGCTGCCGTCAATTGCGGCAGGAATTTCTGCATGTTGGAGAGCACGACGGTGGCGTCTCGGTCGCACACGACCGCCGCGCGAGCGCCCCAGCGCGTCGCTTCGGCAGCTGCATTCCACGTCCACAACATGCGCGCGAAATCCATGATGCTCAGCAGGAAGGTCAGGAAGAGCATCAGGACCAGCGCGAACTCCACCGCGGTCGCCCCGGTCTGCCTTGTTCGATTCATGATTGACCTCGCATGGTGGCGCTGATATCCCCGAACGGGATCTCTCCGTTCGCATCTCCGAAGGTGAGCCCGAACGCCCCGGTGATGAGCGGGCGGAACTTGTATCCCGTGACCTTGATGGTCACGGTATTGATGGCCGGGCCGCTGCCCTTGAACTGCCAGGTCGGATCGGGAACGTGAGAAATTTCGAGACCCAGGACCAATGGCGAGACGCCGCCGGCCGGGTTACCAAAGACCACCAGGTTCTTGGCGGTCGTGATCTTGGCGGGATCCGTGGTTGCGATCGACGGATCCTGGGTGGACAGATAGCGGGAGGCGTCTCGCAGCGATTTCGCGATGGTGTTGTACTGGTACAGCGCCCGCCCGAACTCGGTCGTGATGAACGTCAGGATGAGCAGCAATGGAAGGATCAGGGCAAATTCGACCAGGGCCACGCCGTTCTGCTTCTTCTTCATGGCATCTCTCCTACTGTACGAGCGTCGGGACCTTGGGGCCGCTTGTGCCGCCGGCCAGACCTGCGGTCGCACATGGACTGCCGACGGACTCCGCATTGCCGATGAACTCGAGCCACATCTTCGACTTCTTCCCGCTCGCGTTCTTTTCCAGCGGATGCAGCATCAACATGCAGGCAAATCCCTTGAGCGTGATAGATGGGCAATCGACCACGGCAGTCGTGACCACGCGTCGATTGGCGCCCTTGGTGTAGTCGGTGGAACTGAAATTTCCCTGGGTCTTGAGGTTCTTGGTGTCAGGGTTCTGGTTGTCCCCTTCGTAAGGCGCAAATGCGTTGCGCTTGGCGGTAAATCCGTTCGATCCGGGGTCGTCATACCTGCCTGGGTTGATGGCGGCAGCGCTGTCGGCATACCAGGCATAGCCAGTCTGATCGGGAATGGCAGTCGCGGCGCTGAGGCTGCCCTGGTAGATGCCGAAGCGGGTATTCCAGGCTGCAACCGCGCCATTGGTCTTGCCCGCCTTGCCGACGTCCGTCTCCATACCGGGAAGGCCACATTGCCCGCTGCTCGTCAGGAGATCCTTGATCTCGCGTGCCCCACCACCGCTGCCGGTAAAGTCCACCCAGTGGAACTGACCGGATTCCACATCGTCGTTCTCGTTGGTCACGCCCTCGATCCATTCACCCCGCGCGAATCCCCAGCCGGGCGCGGTGGATTTCTGGCAGATGCCGACAGGAACCAGGCAGTTGGTCTGTGACGGCGCCCTGGTGGCAACGGCGACCGCGGCGACGCTCTGCGATGCCCCGTACGTACTGTTTCCACTGAACGCGCTCAGCGCATGAAGAATCCATGGTGCGATGCCCGACTTCGTGTGCAGGCACTTGGCATACCGGGCATTCGCGACCGGCGTGAAGGTATGGCTGTAGGTGCCGATCAGCGAGTCGCTGAACACGATGTTGGTCTCGGCAATGCCGGTCGCCGCACCTTGAAAATTGATCTTGTTGAGATCGGCTGCGGTCTTGCCTGCACTGGTGGCACGTGTCAACGCATCGCTGGCGCCGTCGAGTTCCTGCGCGGCAGACAGGGCACAACTGTCCAGGGCGGTCTGCAGCTCGGTTTTCACGATGAAGAGACGGCCGAAATCCAGGGCGATCCCCATGAACCCGAGCAGGAAGAGAAGAACGAGTGCCACGGTCACGATCACGGCACCGTCCTGCTTTTTGCGACTGCCTGTCCTGTACATGGAAAACCTCTTTTCTTGGAGATGAATCGATGGCGCAGTGATCGCATTCGAGGCAAGTGGGCTGAGTCCCGGAAGGACCCAAGCGCCACTGCCACGTTTTCGCAAGTGGGCTAGTACCCGAATCACCCTGCGCAGGTAACCATGTCGCCCGAGAGGCAGGCGGCTACACGTTCAATGAAGGTTGTGAAGTAACCTCCAGTGGTGAGGCCCTGCAGTGCAATGACGAGAGCAATCGACACGACTGCGATGATGAGCGCGTACTCGATAACTTGCGCGCCGTCCTCTTCCTTGGCGAACGAGGACATGAAGTTGCCGGCACGGATAAAAAGTTGGTTCATTTTTTCACCTTTGAAATTGCAGTAAGAAAAAAAAAATCTTGCGTAGGCTTTTGGGTTGATTGACTTCTATCTTTGTGAGGCAACTCCTTTCTGTTCGAATTCAAGAATCGTTCGAGGGCCGCCTAACGCCCCTCACCGCCGCCACCTCCACCACCAATCGCGCCACCGATGTTGATGACGTTGACTGCCGGGGGTGGCGACTTGTAGGATTTCTGGTACTGCAGCATCGACTCGCGCGCCGCGCGGCCGTCCATGCCCACCACCGGATTCCCGTCCTTGCCGGCATCGGGGTTGAGCGTCATCTTTCTTTTGGCGTCGCGTACGGCATCGCCAAAGCGCGCGTCGTAGTGGGGTGTGACGTGGGAGCAGCCGGTGCCCACGAGCAGCGTCAGCGCGAGGATGGTCGACTTGAACATGGTGATGCTCCTTACAGGGGATTGCTTGCCGGTGCGACCGGGGCCGGGGTGCTGCTTTCGAGGGCTCCGTTCAGGTAGATCTCGGCGCGGCTCGGAACGACATGGTTGTCAGTCGGGACGCGAGGCGATTCGCCCAGCGGCCGAACGAGGCGCGGCGTGATCACGAACATCAGTTCCGTCTGGTCGTTCTGGAATTCGGAGCTGCGGAACAGCGCGCCCATCACCGGAACCTCGCCGAGGCCGGGGTAGCGCTTGATGGTTTCGGTGACATTGCTCTTGATGAGCCCCGCAATGACGAAGCTCTGGCCGTCGTTGAGCTGCACGGTGGTGTCGGCGCGGCGTACCGTCAGCGAAGGCAGCACGGCCGTCACGCCGCCCACGGTGGTGAAGGGAGATCCCGTCTGCGACAGGTCCGACACCTCCGAGACCATCTTGAGATTGATCCGTCCGCCGTTGAGCACGGTGGGGGTGAACTTCACGCCGATGCCAAACTCTTTTTCTTCCAGCGTGATGGTCGAGCCGGTGCGGCCGTTGGAGTTCTGCGCCACGGGGATGAAGATCTTTCCGCCCGACAGGAAGCTAGCCTGCTGCCCGCTGATCGACATGATGTTGGGCTCGGCCAGGATGCGCACCAGGCCGTCGTCCTTCTGGCCATCGATTCCAATCGAGGCCCGGCCGATCCGCAGCGCCTCGACAAGGCCCGAGCCGCCGCTCAGGAAGTCGGAGATCAGCGAATAGGTGTTGAGACCGCCGCTGGCTGTGCGAAGCAGGCCGACACGCGCGCCCAGCCGGTCCAGCAGTGTCTTGCTGACCTCGGCGATCTTCACTTCGAGCATGACCTGCTGCGGCGCCGTGACGCGCAGCAGATTCACCACCTTCTTGCCGTCCGCGCCGTAGGCCGAGGCCAGGGTCAGCACGTCGTCGAGCTTGAGCGTGTCGCTCACCTCACCGGTGAGCACGATGGATTTCTCGGCGCTGCGCACGCGGATTCGGTTCTCTTCGGGCATCAGCTCGGCCAGCTTGGACTGCAGCGCGCCCGGGTCGATCGTCACGATGACGTCCTTGATATAGCAGGTGCCGTCGGCGCTTTGCAGCACCACGTTCATCGAACCGGCCTGCCGTCCGCGGAAGAAGAGATCGTTCGGACTCAGCAGCATCACGTCGACATCGGCGACGCCATCGCCCGCGCCCTTTGCCGCCGCGGACGCCTGTGCCGGCTGCGCCGTGGCTGCCGGGGCGTTGCTCGGCGGCTGCCCGCTGACCAGGATGCGCGCGACACGTGTCTGCAGCGGAATGACCACCGACTTGCCGAGCACCGCATAGGTCGGTTGGTCGTCCGGAATGATGGCCCTGCAGCGGCGCATCGCAGGTGCGGCGGCCGGCGCGGGCGCCGTTGACGCCGCGACGGGAGCCGGGGCCGGGGCTGCTGCAGGCTCCGCCGCAAACCCGGGCGCCGCCAGGGTCGTGAGCGCCGCCAGCAGCCAGGCGGATGAAGAAGAAAGATGTTGCACTTGTGGTTCCTCCAGGCGGGTGATCAGAAGCAGGTGAGCGAGCGGGCTGCGTGCTGGATCACTTCCACGCACTCTGGTTGCCGCAGCACCACGGGGGCAGTACGCGGCACTCGCGCGGGGGCCGGCCGCGCTGCCACGGTGGTGGAGATCGGCAGGATTTCCTTCTCGCCGAACAGCTGGCCCTTGGTGACGCCTGCGGTGGCAACCGTGGTCCTGTCCATCTGGTTGCGCAGCACCAGCGAGAGGGTTCCCACGCTGCGTGCGAGGTCGAGCTTTTCGGAGTCTTCGAGCGACAACTCCAGCGTCACGGCGCTGACCACCTTCGGCTTGGTGTCGTCGCGGTTGGCCTCCTGCGCCACCGCCAGCACCAGCACTTTCTCGAGCACGGTCTTGCTGATCTGGCGGTTCTCTTCGCCGCGGTTCTTGTCCTGCTGCGCGTTGACCATCACATCGACGTAGTTGCCCGGCAGCGCAAAGCCCGCCACGCCCACCACGTCGTTGACCCGCACGGTCATGGCGCGCTTGCCGCTGGCAATGACGGCGGAGAGGCCGCCCTTGGTGCCGACCGGCGCGAGCTTGCCTTCCAGGATGGCCTCGCCGCGCAGCACGCCGACCTTGACCACGCGGTCCTCGAGCGACTTGGCGTCCTTGAACGAACCGGGCGGCAGCGAGCCGCTCGGCCAGTCGACCAGCGACAGCATCTGGGGGTTGACCCGGCTGCCCAGTTCGATGTCGACGGCGGCCACCACCACCTTGTTGGATGCGATCCCGCCTTGTCGGGAGACCCAGCCCGCTGCGTAGACCGCGGCCGCCAGGCCGGTCAGGAGGGCCAGCAGAAGCAGCCCGAGCGCCTTGATGTTTTTCATGCGAATCTCCGCCGTGGATGAAATGAAGAATGGGACGGGCTAGACGAAGCCCAACTGATGCGCCAGGACCTGTGCGATCGTCCCCACGCAAATGCAGATGCCGTACGGCAGCTTTCCGATGGATTGCCGCGTGTCGATCGTTCCGTTCGGCCGTATGCCCGCAATGCCCGAGACGACGATGCCCTGCGCGGCTCCCTTGACGTTGGCCAGCATGTGGCCCAGGCGGCGCCGGTGAATGGCCACCGCCACGGCCGCAAAGCCGCCGGCAATGCAGGTGAACAGGATGGCCTGCAGCGTCTGGTAGGGCCCGAGAAAGGCGCCGACCATCGCCATCAGCTTGACGTCGCCCGCGCCCATGATCCCCAGCACATAGAACGGCAGCATGATCGCGAGGCCGGTGCCCAGGCCGCCCAGAGCGGCCATCGCGCCTGTCATCGGCGTGCGCGCCGCGAAGGTGCCGTAGACGATCGCGAACACCATGCCGCCGAAGGTCAGCCAGTTGGGAATGCGATAGAAGCGCACGTCGCTCACCGCCGCCATCACCAGCAGCACGAAGAGCCCGCCCATGCGGAAGTCCGAGGCCAGCATGGTCAGCAGATCGAGGACTGCGTTGAATTCCTGCATGGCGCGGACCTCAGGCGCTGCGCCGCACGGCAAGCAGCAGGAGCAGGCACACAACCACCACCAGCGAACCGATGAGCGCGGCTTCCATGAACGACATGCCCGCGTCCTCGCGCAGCAGGGTCATGAAGCTTCTTGGCAGCAGGTTGAGCGTTTCCATGCGTGTTCCCCAGTGATGTTTGTCGGCCGGCACCGCTTCTTTCCCCTTGCCGGGCCGAAGCGTCTTGCCGTGGAGTCACTGTAGAAATCGCGCCGTATGCGCACATGAGCAGTGCGCCCCTTTTCCAGGGAGACAAGCGCCCCGCCCCCTTGGCCCGCAACCATGACAAAGCGCCTGCCCGCCAGCGGCCGCGCGAAGAGGCAAAAAAAAGCCCTGGCGTTGCCGCCAGGGCCCTTGCTGCTGCTGTTGCTTCAGCTCAGGTGTCGAGCGTCAGGTGCTGCCCATGCAGCGCCGCGGCCGCGGGCGACGCAAGAAAGCCGATGGTCTGCGCCGCGACGGCAGTCGACACCCATTCGGCGGGATTGGCGTCCGGCATGGCCTGCCGATTGGCCGGCGTGTCGAGCACGCTGGGCGCCACGCTGTTGATGGCCACGCCATGCGGGGCGGCCTCGGCGGCCATGGCCTCGACCAGGCGCTGCAGCGCGCTCTTCGATGCGATGTACGCCGCCATGGCCGGCAGGCCGCGCGCCGCCACCTTGGCCGTCACCGCCACGATGCGGCCTGCGCCATGCTCGATCATCGAAGGCAGCACCGCCTGCGTCACCGCCACGAAGGACCAGGCGTTGAGGTTCATCATCCGGTCCCAGCTCGCCCGCGTGAGCGCGTGCGTGGCCTCGCCCATCTCGAAGCCGCCGGCAATGTGGACCAGCGCATCGATGCGGCCGAAGGCCTTGAGCGCCTGGCTCGCGAGTTCCGACATGTCGGCCGCCGAGGTCACGTCGCCCGCCAGCAGCAGGTGCTGCGAGTTGTCCAGGCCCGGGAAGACCTCGGCCAGGCGATCCGCGCGGTGGTCAACCAGCGCCAGGCGCGCGCCCTGCTCGAGGAAGTGCTGGACCACCGCGCGGCCCAGCGCGCCTGCGGCCCCGGTGATCACAACATGGGACATGGTGGTGGTATCTGTCATGGAAGATCTCCTGATGGAGGGACCGCGGCCCCGTCGATGATGGCGAATCCTAACGCCGCCGCGTACAAAATCGTTGAGCCTCGGAATTTTTACGCTATACTTGCGGTCTTGCCAAAAAACGCAAAACGTTTTGTGCAAGGGCTCTTAGCTCAGTTGGTAGAGCAGCGGACTCTTAATCCGTAGGTCGAGTGTTCGAGTCACTCAGGGCCCACCAACCAACATCGCGGAAACGCTGAAAAGCCCGCTACCTCCCCGGTAGCGGGCTTTTTTCATTGGCCTCCCCCTAGGGCACTACGGCGCGCCGTCCAGCCAGCCCTCGACAAACCGCAACAGCACTTCCCGCCTTTCTCGCACCTCCGCCAGCAGGTACTGGCGCGCATGTCCCTGGGCCATTTCGTTCGACAGGAACCAGACCTCGCGCGCCGGGTCTCCGTGCGGGGGCGGCGCGCCCCATGATGCGGCGCCGTTGCCGAGAAAGGCTTCCGTCACGGGCAGGCGCCCATCGGTGCGGCCCAGTTCCGACAGCGGGTTGCGCGGGCCGCCGAGTTCGATGCGGGCGTGCACGACATCTTCTTCCACCGCGATGGACGCCCCCAGGCCGCCTTGCTGCTGCACCTGCCAGAGCTGGGCAGCGCTGGCATGGCGCACCCAGCTTTCCAATGCCCGCGCGAGGCTTTCGATGATGGCTTGCTTGTTGTCCATGCGGCACTCACTCCTTCATGTTCATATCGATGCCTTGCAGCACTACCACTCGCCGACTTCGCGCACGCGCTGGTCGAGATCGGGATATTCGAGGCTGCGGTCCGTTGGCGCAAGCGAAGGCTCCTGCGCGCCCTGCCCGGCCGCAGCGCCGATGCCCAGGCGCTGCGCAAGCGCCCACGCCATGCGGCGGCGCGGCTGCGCCGGACGAACCGCGATCATCCGGATGGGGGTGTTGCTGCGCTTGCGCATGGTGGCTCCTTGGGTTGATGGCGCGGGTTTTCCATTTCGGTTGTGTCCTCGCGCGACGGACAGCACCCTGGGGTGCTGCCCCGTACGACGTCGCCGCACAGGAACGGTCCACTTTCCTGCACATCCCGCCAGGCCGTCCACGCGGCTGGAAACTGGCGGTGTGGCGAAGGCACACCCGAAATGGCAAAACAAAAAAAAAGGCCCGGAACCTTGCGGTGTCCGGGCCTCTGGTGAACAGAGCTTGGGAAGTGCGCTTTAAGCGCAACCTCCGCCCGGGGGCATCCGACCTTTGAACGCTGCAACGCGCACGAGCGATCGGCCCGAAGCGGGTCGAATGCTGGTGAGGTTCAGTGCGGTGGGGATCACGATGGTTCCTGGTTGAAGTTTTCTTCTTTGTGCGGCCGAGACCGCGAATGAGCCGAACTGTAAATAGTGTTTACGCGAGCGTCAACAACCGGGACAATCTTTCTCTGTCTCGTTGTTGTTGTTTTCAAACAGTGCCCAATACCACCGTCGCGCGTCGCCGCAATGTTCTTGCGCTGCACCGCCGCTTTCTCGAAGGGGCCATTGCAGCCGGCCTGCCCGCCAAGGGACTGGACCAGGCCTTTGCCAGGAAGATCGAAATCTCGCCCAGCATGTGGAGCCAGATCAAGAGCTCCCGCCCGATCGGCGACAACCTGGCGCGGCAGATCGAGCAGCATTGCGAGGTGGAGCCGGGCTGGCTCGACAAGGAAGACCGGCCCTCCGAAGTGCCCGATGCGGCGGAAGAGCGCTTCATCGCAGCCGCGCGCCAGGCCTGGCGGCAGGCCAACGCCAAGGAAAAGAGGGAACTCAGCGGCTGGCTCAAGCAGCGTGCGGCACGCGCGCCCGGTGACGAGCCGCCGCCCTGATGCGCTTCAGGCGAGCGAGGGCGTGCCGCGCAGGATGGCCGTGCGCAGGTCTTGCGGAATTTCCACGGCGCGATGGCTCTCGAGCGAGGTGGTCACGAGCACCTGCCTGACCTGCATGCGCAGTTCGCCGCTCGCGGGATCGAAGCAGCGCAGCACGAGCGTCATGGAGCGCGAGCCCAGCCGCTCCACGGCAAGGCCCAACATGACTTGGTCACCCATGCGGCTCACGGCGCGGAAGTCGGCCTCGAGCCGCACCGTGGGCAGGCCGATGCGCCGCTCGGCGATGAGCGCGTGGTAGCCGATGCCGAGCCCTTCGCTCACCCAGTCTTCCACCAGGCCGTTGAGCATGATGAAGTACTGCGGATAGAAGACGATGCCTGCCGGGTCGCAATCGGAAAAGCGGATCATCCGCGCGCGTTGGAACTCGACCTGGGGCGCTTCGGTTTCGCCTGTGCTCGTCGCCATCAGCCCTCCTCGCCCGCAGGCTCGCTTCGCATCACGTGCACGCGCAGCTGGCCGAGCTGGGCATGCATCTGCCTGACGGTCTTCATGTCGAGGCCGGAGAACATCTCGAGGATCCATTGCTCGTGCTCCTTGGCCATGGTCTCGAAGCTCGCGCGGCCCTTGGGCGTGAGGCTCACGATCCACGAGCGGCGGTCGTCGGGGCTGTGGGCGCGCGCCACCAGGCCGTCGCGCTCGAGCTCGTCGGTCAGGCCCGTGACGTTGCCGCCGGTCACCATCAGGTAGCGCGACAGCACGCGCATCTTCAGGCCCTCTTCATAGCGGTAGAGCTGGGCCATGTAGTCGAAGCGCGCCAGCGAGATGCCGAAGCGCTCGCGCAGCCGGCGCCGTATCTCGGCCTCGATCTGCGTGGTGCTGGCGAGCATGCGCAGCCACAGCCTGAGCATGGCGTGGTCTTCGCGGCCGGCGCGGGCCTCGTGGCCGAGCTCTTCGGCGTCGCTGAGCGCGGCATGCGAGGCGTCGTTGCGCATCACATCACCTCCCCGCCCGACACCGAGACCGACTGCCCGGTGACGGACGCGGCGCCCTCCCCGCAGAGCCAGCGTACCGCGTCCGCCACCTCGGCGGGCTGCACGATGCGGCGCTGCGGATTGGCGCTGGAGAACTCGGCCAGCGCATCGGCTTCGCTGCGGCCGGTCTTGCCCACCACGTTGGCAACGCTCGCGCGCAGGATGTCGGTGTCGGTGTAGCCGGGGCACACCGCGTTCACCGTGACGCCCTTGCGCGCCACCTCGAGCGCGAGCGAGCGCGTGAGCCCGACCACGCCATGCTTGGCCGCCGCATAGGCCGCGACGTAGGCATAGCCCTTCTGGCCCGCGGTGCTGGCGATGTTGACGATACGGCCCCAGCCGGCTTCGAGCATGTCGGGCAGCGCGGCCTGGGTGCACAGGAAGGTGCCGGTGAGGTTCACCGACAGCATGCGCTGCCAGAGCTCGGCCGAAGTCTTGAGAAAAGGCGTGCTCTCGGCTGCACCCGCGTTGTTGACGAGGATGGCGAACGGCCCGCGCTCGGCACGCGCCAGCGCGAAGGCCGACTGCACGGCCTGCGCGTCGGCCACGTCGGCCGCGGCCACGCCGTGGCCCTGGCCCGCGAGCGACGCAGCCACGCGCCGGAGCGCATCGAGGTCGCGCCCGAGCAGCGTGAGCGTTGCGCCCTCGGCAGCCAGGGTGCGGGCGATCTCGGCCCCGATGCCGCGCGCGGCGCCGGTGACGAGGGCATGGCGGCCGGTCAATGAATTTGCGTGCATACCTGAATTGTTTAGTTCTGAACTATTTTAGCGTGTATGGCGCATCGCCTGTTCAGCGCATGAAGCGGCCGCCGTTGAGGTCCAGCGTGGCGCCTGTCATGAAGGCGGTCGCGGGCGACGCGAGGTAGACGACGGCGGCCGCCACCTCTTCGGCCTCGCCGAAGCGGCCGAGGGGAATGGTGGCCTTCAGCGCCTGCTGCCGCGCCGGGTCCAGTGCATCGAGCGCGGGGCTGCGAACCGCCGCCGGGGCCAGTGCGTTCACGGTGACGCCATGCGGCGCGAGTTCCTGCGCGAAGCTGCGCGTCAGCGCCAGCAGCGCGGCCTTGCTGGCCGCGTAGTGCACGCCGGTCGCGGCGCTGGGCTGCTGGCCCGACAGCGACGCCAGGTTGACGATGCGCCCAGACCCGCGCCCCCGCATGTGCCGACCGGCGATGCGGCAGCCGAAGAAGCTGCCGCGCAGGTTGACGGCCAGCACGTCGTCCCACTCGTCGGGCGTGATGTCCCAGAGCGAAGTGAACGGCGTGCGCGCGGCGTTGTTGACCAGCAGGTCGATGGCGCCGAAATGGGCCACCGCTGCATCGAAGCAGCGCGCGAACGCCGGCTCGCTGCGCACGTCGAGTTCCATCGCGATGCAATCGGCGCCCGCGGCGCGCAGGCCCGCGGCCGCCGATTCGGCGCTACGCGCATCGATGTCCGCAAGCACCACGCGCGCACCCGCTTCGGCCAACCCGCGCGCAATGGCGGCGCCCAGGCCCTGCCCCGCGCCGGTCACGAACGCGGCCTGGCCGGCAAGCGGTGGCGGCGCGGAACTCATGCCGTCTGTGCCGGGGGACGAACGGCGGGCCGCCCGTCCCAGGTCTGTTCGCCGACGCCGCGCTCGCGCAGCTTGAACTTCTGCACCTTGCCGTTCTCGGTGCGCGGCAGGTCGGCCAGCACGTCGATGTAGCGCGGTACCGCGAAGTACGGCAGGCGCCCCTCGCAGAAGCGCGCCAGTTCGGCCGGGTCGATGCGCTGGCCCTCGCGCGGCACCAGCGCGGCCATCACCTCGTCCTCGGCCAGTTCGGATTGCACCGGGTACACGGCGCACGAAGCCACGCCGGGGTGGCTCAGCAGCACCTGCTCGACCTCGAAGGACGAGATGTTCTCGCCGCGCCTGCGGATGGCGTCCTTGATGCGGTCGACAAAGCGAAAGGCGCCATCGGCATCGCGCACCACGCGGTCGCCCGTATGGAACCAGAGGTTGCGCCAGGCCTCGACCGTCTTCTCGGGCATGTTGAAGTAGCCACTCGCAAAGGCGTGGGGTTCGTCCGCACGCAGCAGCAGTTCGCCGGCTTCGCCCGCGGGCAGCTCCACATCGCCCTCATCGGCCACGCGCGCCTGGAAGCCGGGGCGCAGCCAGCCCATGACGCCGCTGCGCGGCGAATCCGGCGCGGTGGCGATCGCGAAGTTGGTCTCGGTCGACCCATAGCCTTCGAGCAGCGCCACGCCGGTGCGCGCCCTGAAGGCCTGCCCGGCGGCCGACGGCACGCCTGGCCCGAGGCCGATGCGCACACGGTGATCGCGCTCGCCTTCGCCCTCGGGCTGGGCCAGCAGGATCGGCACCATCGCACCCAGCAGGTAGACCACGGTCGCGCCGTTGGCGCGCATCGACGGCCAGAAGCCCGAGGCCGAGAAGCGCGATTCGAACACCACCTCGGCGCCGGTCAGCGCGGCCTGCGCGAAGGTGTTGAGCGCATTGATGTGGAACAGCGGCAGCGTGGTGCACAGCACGTCGTCGCGGCCGACGCCGAGCACCTCGGCGCTGTTCACGCCCCACCAGAAATACTGCGCATGCGGGCAGACCACGCCCTTGGCCGGGCCGGTGGTGCCAGAGGTGTAGAGGATGGCGAGCGGATCGCCGGGCTGCACCGCAGCGGGCGCGATGGCCTGCGCGCCTTCCGGGTAGCCGGAGGCGCGAACGCCCGCGGGCGGCGTCCATGAAACGGGCGCTTCACCGACGATCCAGAGCTCGCGCAGGGACGTGCGCCCCAGGTCGGCCGCCTCCAGCCGTTCGAGAAAGCCCGCCTCGATCACCAGCAGCTTCGCCTCGCTGTTGGCAAGGAAGTATTCGATCTGCGGCCCCATCGACGCGGTGTTGACCGGCACCACCGAGGCGCCGAGCCAGCCCGCGCCGAGAAAGATTTCGAGAAACTCGATGCGGTTGCCGCACATCACGGCGACGCGGTCGCCGCGCGCCACGCCGGCCTCTGCCAGCGCGCCGGCTCGCACCGCAGCCGCCTCGGCCGCGTCGCCATGCGTCCACTGCCGGCCCGCAATCCGCAGCAGCGGGCGCGCAGCGAAGCGTTCCGACTGCCGCCGCAGCATCGCGGGCAGCGTGCGCTGGCCCGGCGGCAGCGCGCGCGCCTCACTCGTCATCGTGCGTGCCTCCGCCGAGGTAGGTGGCCTGCACCCGTGGATCGCTCGCGAGTTCGCCCGATGCGCCCGACAGCGCGATCTCGCCGGTTTCCAGCACGTAGCCGTGGTCCGAGGTCTCGAGCGCGGCGCGCGCGTTCTGCTCCACCAGCAGGATCGAGACGCCGTCCTCGCGCAGCTTGCGAACGATCGAAAGAATGTCGCGCACGATCAGCGGCGCGAGGCCGAGGCTGGGCTCGTCGAGCATCAGCAGGCGCGGCGCGGACATCAGGGCACGGCCCACCGCGAGCATCTGCCGCTCGCCGCCCGAGAGCGTGTCGGCGCGCTGCGAGCGGCGCTCGGCCAGGCGCGGAAAACGGTCGTACACCGATTGCAGCTGGCGCTTCATCGCATCGCTGCGCAGCCGCTTGGCATAGGCGCCGAGCTGCAGGTTGTCGAGCACCGTGAGCTCGCCGAACAGTTCGCGCTTCTCGGGCACCAGGCACAGGCCGCGCTCCACGCGCGCCTCCACGTCGAGTCCCTGCAGGTCTTCGCCCTCGAAGCGGAGCGTGCCCTTGCACGGCAGCAGCCCCATGGCGGCCGCGAGCAGCGTGGTCTTGCCCGCGCCATTGGGCCCGATCACCGAGATGATCTGGCCCGGCTGCAGGTCGAGCGACACGCCGCGCACCGCCTCGACCTGCCCGTACGACACATGCAGGTCGCCAATCTCCAGCATCGCGGTCATTTCGTCACCCCCAGGCTTGTCACTTCGTGTACTTCGCGCACCCCCTGAAGGGGGCCCGCGCCTTCGGGCGGCCGTGCGGCGCTCATACAACACTCCCCAGGTAAGCCGCCTGCACACGCTCGTCGGCGCGAACCGCCGACGGCACGCCCTCCACGAGCTTGGAGCCGAAGTTCATCACCACCAGGCGGTCCACCAGTTTCATCACGAAGTCCATGTCGTGCTCGACGATGAGGATGGTCACGCCCTCCTCGCGCAGCTTGCGCAGCAGGTCGCCGAGCGCCATCTTTTCCTTGCGGCGCAGGCCCGCCGCCGGCTCGTCGAGCACCAGCAGCACCGGGTCGGCGGCCAGCGCACGTGCGATTTCCAGGATGCGCTGTGTGCCCAGCGGCAGGCTGCCTGCGAGCTCGTGCGCACGGTTGCCCAGGCCGATGCGGTCGAGCTGGCGCTGCGCCTCCTGCAGGATCTGCATCTCTTCCTTGCGGTCCAGCCGCAGGCCCGCCTCCAGGATGCCCGAGCGCGTGCGCGAATGCGCGCCCAGCGCCACGTTGTCGAGCAGGCTCATGTGCGGCCTGAGCTTCACGTGCTGGAAGGTGCGCGCAAGGCCCAGCCGCGCCACCTGCCGCTGCGGCATGCCGGCGATGTCGTGGTCGAGAAAGCGCACCTGGCCCGCGCTCATCGGCAGGGTGCAGGTCAGCAGGTTGAACATGGTCGACTTGCCCGCGCCGTTGGGCCCGATCAGGCCGACGATCTCGCCCGCGTTCACTTCGAAGCTCACGTCGTTGACCGCCACCAGTCCACCGAAGCGCTTGACCGCGCCCTTCACCGACAGCACCTGCGCACCGCGCGTGGGCAGCTGGCGGTGCGGCAGCGGATCGACCGCCGGCGCCTCGTGGCGCGAAGCGCCTTGCGTGCCGGCGCGGCGGCGTGTCCAGCGCCGCAGCAGGCCCATGAGGCCGCCGCGCGCAAAGTGCAGCAGCAAAATGAAAAGCGTCGCGAAGGCCACGGCTTCCAGCTGGCCCGCACGCTGCGTGAGCATCGGCAGCACGTCCTGCAGGCCGTTCTTGAGCACCAGCACCAGCGCGGCACCCACCAGCGCGCCAGCCAGCTGCCCGAGCCCGCCGGCCACCGCCATCAGCAGGTATTCGATGCTGGCGCGCACGTCGAAGGGCGACGGGCTCACGAAGCGGTTCATGTGCGCATAGAGCCAGCCCGCCAGCCCCGCGAACAGCGCTGCCGTGACAAACAGCGTGAGCCGTACGCGGTAGGCGTCGGCCCCTACGCTCGCGAGCAGCGTGGCGCCGCCGCGCAGGCCACGGATTGCGCGCCCCGGCCGCGACTGCAGCAGGTTGTGGCTGAACAGGCAGGCCAGCCCCACCACCACCCAGATCAGGTAGTACATCGAACGCGGATCGGCCAGCGACCAGCCCGCGATCTGCAGCGCCGGAATGTTCGACAGGCCCGTGTGGCGCCCGAGCGCATCGACGTTGCCGAACAGCATCGCGATCGACAGGCCCCAGGCGATGGTGCTGAGCGGCAGGAAGTGCCCGCCCAGCCGCAGCGTGAGCATGCCGATGGCCAGCGCCGACAGGCCCGTGAGCAGCAGCGCGAACAAGAGGCCGATCCATGGCGACATGCCTTGCGTGGTGGTGAGCCAGGCCGTCGCATAGGCCGCGATGCCCACGAAGGCCGCCTGCCCGAACGAGGTCGCACCGCCCACGCCGGTGAGCAGCACCAGCCCGAGCGCCACCAGCGCGCCGATGCCGATGTCGTTGAGCAGCGAGACCGTGAAGCTGCCCGCCACCGCCGGCACCAGGGCCAGCACGGCGACCACCACCGCGATCCATGCCATGCGTTTGGAGTTCGCGTTCATTGGTCCACCTCGTCTTCTTCCTCTTCGGCATGGGCCGCCATGAACGACCTGAGCATCAATACCGGGATCAGCAGGCTGAACACGATCACGTCCTTCAGCGCCCCGCTCCAGAACGAGGCAAAGCTTTCCACCACGCCCACCGCGAGCGCGCCCACGGCCGTCATCGGGTAGCTCACGAGCCCGCCGATGATCGCGGCCACGAAGGCCTTCAGGCCGATGATGAAGCCCGAGTCGTAATACATGGTCGTCACCGGCGCGATCAGCACGCCGATGAGCCCGGCCAGCAGCGAGGCGCAGCCATAGGCCAGCAGCGCCGTGCGCACCGGCCGGATGCCCACCAGCCGTGCGCCCACGCGGTTGACGGCCGTGGCGCGCAGCGCCTTGCCCGCCACCGTGCGCTCGAACACCAGGAAGAAGAGGCCGCTCAGCACGATGGCCGCGCCTACCATCAGCACCACCTGGCCGCTGACCGTGAAGCCGTCGCCCAGCGTGAACACGGCGCTCGTGAGCGGCGTGGTGCGCGAGCCTTCAGGGCCGAAGAACAGGAGGCCCAGGCCCGACAGCAGGAAATGCAGCGCCAGCGAGACGATCAACAGCACCAGCACCGAGGCATCCGCGATCGGCTGGAACACCACCCGCGCGAGCAGTGGTGCAATGGGCACCACCAGCAGCACGGCCACGGCGATGTGCACCGCCACCGGCACGCCGGGCCGTGCCGCCAGCCAGGCCAGCAGGCACGGAATGGCGGGCAGCACGCCCCACATCAGCACCGCCTTGGGAATGCGTGCGGCCTCGCCGCGCCGCAGCAGGCTGCCGATTTCCGTCGCCAGCGCCAGCGCCGCAAGCACGGCGACCATGCCGATGGTCGGCGGCACGCGGCCGGTCTCGAAGGCCGCGAGCGACAGGGCCGCGAAGGCCGCGATGTCGCCGAACGGGACGAACACCACCCGCGTGACGGAAAAGATCAGCACGAGCCCGAGCCCGGCCAGCAGATAGACGGCACCGTTGGCCAGGCCATCGGTGACGAGAATCAGCGCCACGTCCCATGTCATAGAAAAGCCCTTGGCAATATCGTTGTCGTTGTCGTCGGCATGGGATGGTTCAAGGTGCGAGCTTCCATTGGCCGTTGTCGAGCTTGACGATCACGCGGGCGCGTTCGTCCACGCCGTAGAGGCTGCCGGGCTTGAAGCTGTAGACGCCGTGCGTGCCGACCACTTCCTTGGTGCTGAAGATGGCATCGCGCAGCGCGACACGGAACTCGGCGGTGCCCGGCTCCGCCTTCTTCATGGCGCGCGAGGCGGCATCGGCAAACACCAGCCAGCCGTCGAAGGAATAGGCCGAGAACGCATCGCTGGTGGGCGCGTTGTTGACCTTCTGGAACACGGCGCGGAATTCGGTCGCGATCTTCTTGGTCGGGTGGCTGTCCGGCAACTGCTCGGCCACGATCACCGGGCCGGTGGGCATCAGCGCGTTCTGTCCCGAGGCGCCGACCACGCGCACGAAGTCGGGGTTGATCAGCCCGTGCTGGCCGTACACGCCGCCCTTGTAGCCGCGCTCCTGCAGCGCAAGGAACGGCAGCGCGCCCGGCGTGCCGGCCCCGCCGGTCATCACCGCATCGGGCCTGAGCGCCACGATCTTCAGCACCTGCCCGGTCACCGATGCATCGGCGCGCGCATAGCGCTCGTTGCTCACCACCTTGATGCCGGCCTCGGGCGCGGCCTTCATCAGCGCGTTGTAGACCAGGTCGCCCCAGGCATCGGTGAAGCCGATGTAGCCCACGGTCTTGACGTTGTTGCGCTTCATGCGCTCCACCACCGCATCGATCATCAGCTGCGTGGGCTGCGCCACCGTCATGACCCACGGGTTCTCGTTCGCGTCGAGCAGGATGGGCGTGAGGCCGATCATCGGCACCTTGGCTTCCTTGCCGACCTGCGCCATGGCAATGGCGGCCGGCACGCCAGAGGTGCCCATCAGCACATCGACCTTGTCCTCCTCGATCAGCTTGCGCGCATTGCGCCCGGCCGTGGTGGGGTCGGAGCCGTCGTCCAGCACGATGAGCTGCACCTTGCGGCCGTTGATCTCGGGCTTGTAGGCCAGCGCGGCCTGCATGCCCTTGGCATAGGGCACGCCCAGCGAGGAGTTGGGCCCCGACAGCGACACGCTCAGGCCGACCTTGAGGTCGGCCGCCAGCACGCTCGCAACACCACAGGCGGTCAGCGCCGCAGCGAGGGCACCGCGCGTCAAGGTCAGCATCAGGCTCTTCATGTCGTAGCTCCAGTGAGGGTGGATGGAATGAACGGGAAACTCAGATGAACAACTGGATCGCCGGCAATGCGCGCGCGG
Organism: Variovorax beijingensis; assembly: GCF_003951285.1. Taxonomy (GTDB): domain Bacteria; phylum Pseudomonadota; class Gammaproteobacteria; order Burkholderiales; family Burkholderiaceae_C; genus Variovorax; species Variovorax beijingensis. Next base: position 219,150 of record NZ_RXFQ01000001.1, read on the forward strand.
CGTTGAGCAGGTCGACGCGCTTCTCGCGGATGGCCCAGCCCGTGGGCGTGCGCACGAGGCGGTGGCGGGCGGTGCCGGCCAGCAGGATCTGCGATTCGCCGCGCGCCTCGACGTAGAGGAAAGGCGTGCGCAGGCGAACCGCATCGCCCGTCTCTTCCTCTATGAGCGAAAGCTGCAGCACATGCTGGCTGTGGCTCGCGGGATGCTGCGAATGGGCGCGCGGGTTCTTCAGGCGATCGACGCGCAGCTGCAGCAGCAGCCGGTCTTCGTAGGCCAGCGAGTTGTGCGAGAACGGGTCGGCCTGCGCGGCGCCGAGCAGCGGGATCCAGTAGTGGCCGTCCTCGGTGAAGAGCGTCAGCCAGTCGTCGAAACGCCGCTCGTCGAGCAGTGCGGCCTCATGGGCGACGAAATCGCGCGGGTCCGTCATGCCGCACCCTCCATGCCCGCCGCCATCGACTTCGCCCAGGCGCGGAACTGGTTGCGCATGAGCAGTTCGTTGGTGCCGTTGGTGGTGAGGGTCGGCTGCGCGAGTTCGGCCGCGTCGTAGTTGCGGTGCAGGCTCACCCATTCGTTGCCTCCTGCACGCAGGCCCTGCTGGATGCTCTCGAACAGGTGCACATCGTCGTGCGCGACCACCGACATCGGCGAGAACACGAGCCGGTTGTAGCTCATCGCGCGCTCGAACAGCAGTTCGGGCGCACCCGCCGCGCGGAAGCTCCACGCTTCGATGAGCGTGCGGTCCGCGGCCAGCGGGCGGATCACGCGGATGGCCTGCGGCGAGCCCTTGACCGACAGGCTCGGATAGAAGACCGAATTCTGCGGCGAGCGCTGCAGGATCTCGGCCGCGCGCGCCTCGCCGTGTGCAGCGCGCATCGCAGCCTCGTACTCGGGCAGCTGCGCATAGTTGGAGTGGATGCTGAAGTTCACGCCCAGCACGCTGTGGCCGTTGGCGAACACGCGTCCGCCCATCTTGTCGAAGAATTCGTAGCCCGAGCCGAAAGGCAGGATCTGCTCCATCGCCATCGGTTTGGGGTCAGAAGGCGCGCGACCTTCCCACAGCGCCTCGGCCGCCTTGGTGGCCGACTCGTGCGTCGACATCGGATGCACCGTGTCGTTGATGTTCTCGAGGTACATCTTCCAGTTGCAGTGGACGATGTTGCGCAGCACGCCGCCGCCCACGGCGAGCCTCCCCTCGGGCGAGCGGTCGACCATGTTGTCGATGGCGCCGAGCACCTCGCCGAAGTAGTCCTCGAACGAAGGGCCGCTGTCCGCGAGCCGCACGAAGACGAAATCGCGGTAGACCTTCACGTGCTTCACCACCGAGAGCCCCCGGCCCGACTCGCAGGACTTGAGCTGCGTGCCTTCGTAGCCGTTCTTCAGCGGCACACCGAGCGGTGCGCCGTCGAGCTTGTAGGTCCAGGCGTGATAGGGGCAGCGAAAGAAGCGGCCGGTGTTTCCGCATTCGTCGGTCACGAGCTGCGTGCCCTTGTGGGCGCAGCGGTTGTAGAGCACATGCACCGCGCCATCAGGCTGGCGCACCATGAGCAGCGGCCGGCCCGCAATGTCCTGCGCCACGAAGTCGCCCGCCTCCGGCACCTGGCTCGCATGCCCCAGATAGACCCAGGTGTTCGCGAACAGGTGCTCCTGTTCGAGCGCGAAGATCTCCTCGCTCAGGTACAGGTCGCGGTGCACGCGGTCGTCCTGCACGAGCGCGGCGATGCGGTCGGGATGATGGCGGTAGCTGGTCATCGGCGTGGGCACGGTCGGCGTGGGTTCAGCACGTGCTCAGGGCACGAGCTTCCATTGGCCCTTGTTCATCTGCACGATCACCACGCCGCGTTGGTCGGAGCCGTAGCGGTCGTCGGGCTTGAAGGTGTAGATGCCGTGCGTGCCCACCAATTCCTTGGTGCTGGCGATGGCATCGCGCAGCGCGCTGCGGTACTGCGGCGTGCCCGGCTCGCCCTTGGTGCGCGAGGCGGCATCGGCCAGCAGCAGGTAGGCGTCGTAGGTGTACGACGAGAAGGCATCGGTCGGCACCGCGCCGTTGACCTTCTGGTAGGCGCTGCGAAAGCCCATCGACACCTTCTTGATCGGGTTGCTGTCGGGCAGCTGGTCGGCCACCAGCACGGGGCCGCTGGGTACCTGCAGGCCTTCGATGGAGGCACCGCCCACGCGCACGAAGTCGGCGTTGATGAGGCCGTGCGTGCCGTAGATCTTTCCCTTGTAGCCGCGCTCGGCGAGGGCGAGGTAAGGCAGCGCGCCGGGCGTGCCCGAGTTGCCGGCGAACACGGCATCTGGCCGCTGCGCGACGATCTTGAGCACCTGCCCGGCCACCGACGAATCGCTGCGCGCATAGCGCTCGTTCGCCACCACCTTGATGCCGGCCTTCTCGGCGCTCTTCACGAGCGAGTCATAGGCCAGGTCGCCGAGCGCATCGGAAAAGCCGATGAAGGCCACGGTTTTCACGCCGGACTTCTGCATGCGCTCGACCACGCCCGCGACCATGAGCTGGAACGGCTGCGACACCGTCACGGTCCAGGCGCCTTCGGGGCCGGGGATGGTGACGGGCGTGGGCGAGATCAGCGGCGTGTTGAGTTCTCGCGCCACCGACGCAATGGCCATCGCGCCCGGCACGCCCGAAGTGCCGATCAGCACGTCGACCTTGTCTTCCACCACGAGCTTGCGCGCGTTGCGCCCGGCGGTGGTGGGATCGGAGGCGTCGTCGAGCACGATCAGCTGGACCTTGCGGCCGCCGATCTCCGGATGCTCGGCAATGGCGGCCCGAATGCCCTTCTCGTACGGCACGCCCAAGGCCGCGACCGGGCCCGAAAGCGAGCTGATGAAGCCGATCTTGAGATCGGCCGCCATGGCTTGTGCGGCCGCCAGTGCCACGGCGGTGAGGCCGAGGATCCGGGCCAGGTTCTTTTTCATCATTGAGGTTGCTCCAGCGTGTGTTGTTTCAGGGAACCAGCTTCCACTGGCCCTTTTCCAGCTTCACGACAACGCGCGAGCGCTCGTCGGAACCGTACCGGTCCGTCGGCTTGAAGTTGTAGACCGAGTGCGTGCCCACCAGCTCCTTGGTGCTCACGATGGCGTCGCGCAGCGCAAGCCGGAACTGCGGCGTGCCGGGCTCGGCCTTGGTGGCGAGTGCGCGCTGGGCCGCATCGAGGTACAGCAGCCAGGCATCGAAGGTGTAGGCCGAGAAGGCATCGGTCGGCGGCGCGCCGTTGGCCTTCTGGTAGGCCGCGCGGAAGTCCATCGACACCTTGCGGATCGGGTTTTCGCTCGGCAGCTGCTCGGCCACGATCACCGGGCCGGTAGGCGCCAGCAGGCCTTCGACCGAGGCGCCGCCCACGCGCACGAAGTCGGGGTTGATCAGCGCGTGCATGCCGTAGATCTGGCCCTTGTAGCCGCGCTCCGCGAGCGCCAGGTAGGGCAGCGCGCCAGGCGTGCCCGACGTGCCGGTGATCACCGCGTCAGGCCGCAGCGCCACGATCTTGAGCACCTGGCCGGTCACCGATGAATCGGCGCGCGCATAGCGCTCGTTCGAGACGATCTTGATGCCTGCGGGCTCCGCGCTCTTTTGCAGCGCGCCGTACACCAGGTCGCCCCAGGCGTCGGAAAAGCCGATGTAGCCGACCGTCTTCACACCCGACTTCTTCATGCGCTCGACCACCGCGCTCACCATCAAGGGGGCGGGCTGCGGCAGCGTGACCATCCATGCGCCCTCCTCGCCCGGCAGGTTGGCGTTGGCGATGGAGATCAGCGGCGTCTTCGTCTCGCGCGCCACGCCGGCAATGGCCAGCGCGCCGGGCGAACCCGCCGTGCCGATGATCACGTCGACCTTGTCCTCGTCGATCATCTTGCGGGCATTGCGCGCGGCCGTGGACGGGTCGGACGCATCGTCGAGCTGCACCAGCTGGATCTTGCGGCCGCCGATGTCGGCCTTGTAGGCAATGGCGGCCTTCATGCCCTTTTCGTAGGGAATGCCGAGCGACGACACCGGCCCCGACAGCGACGTGATGAAGCCGACCTTGAGATCGGCCGCCCATGCGCCCGCGGCGCTCAGGGCGCCAAAGGCCGCGGCAATGCCCGCGATGGCACGGAATCGGTTCAGGACTTTCATGGCAATGCTCCAGAGGTGATGGATGAACGAGAAGAACGCTGAATGACTGTCAGAGAGCGAGGCTGCCAACGCTGGTGCCGCCGCAGACGTAGAGCACCTGCCCGGTGATGAAGCTGCTGTCCGGGTCTGCGAAGAAGCGCACGGCGCGTGCCACGTCGGCCGATTCGCCAAGGCGCTTGACGGGCACGGAGGCGGCGAGCGCACGTTCCTTCTCGCTGCCGGCCTCGACCACGTCGTAGAACATGTCGGTGCGGATCGGGCCCGGTGCCACCACGTTCACGGTGATGCCGTCCGCGGCGAGTTCGAGCGCCCAGGTGCGCGCCATGCCCAGCATGCCGGCCTTGGTGGCGGAGTAGCTGGTGCGGGTGGCCAGGCCCAGTGCGGCGCGCGACGACAGCAGCACGATGCGGCCGAAGCGTTGCGCACGCATGGCGGGCAGCGCGCCCTGCACCAGCTGGATCGCAGAGGCCAGGTGCAGGTCGACCAGCGTGTCGAGGTCGTCGAGCTTCACTTCGGGCAGCAAAGCCGCGCGGATCACGCCGGCGTTATGGATGATGGTGGTCGGTGCGAAACGCTCGACCAGTTCGCGCACGGCCTCGCCCGTCGCGGCGCGGTCGCTCAGGTCGACCTCGATGCTGTGCAGCTTCGGATGGTCGATCCCGGCCTTGCGGCGCGCGAGCGAGACCACCTCGTAGCCCTGTGCGAGCAGGTCCTCGCAGATCGCCCTGCCGATGCCGGCGCTGCCGCCGGTGATGGCCGCGACCTTCGGCGTCATGCCTGCGCTCCCACCAAGGCGAGAACGCGCAGCGGGCTCCCGCTGCCCTTCTCGATCTTGAGCGGCGGGCAGATCAGCACCGCTCCCGACGGTGGCAGCAGGTCGAGGTTGCTCAGGCACTGCAGCCCGTAGCGCCCCGCGCCGTGCATGTAGTAGTGGCACGGGTACGGCGGTCGCAAGTGGTAGCCCTGGCCGGCATCGGTGCCGATGGCTTCCGAGCCGAAGCCCAGCACGTCGCGCTGCTCGACCAGGAAGCGCACGGCCTCGGTGCTCGGGCCGGGCGTGTGCTGGCCGGTCTCGTCGAAGTTCTGGTAGGCCTCGGGGTCGCTGCGCTTGGACCAGTCGGTGCGCATCAGCACCCATGCGCCCTTCGGAATGCGGCCATGCGCCGCTTCGTAGCGCTCGATGTCGGCCACGCTCAGCAGGTAGTCGTCGTTCGCCTGCACGTCGGCCGAGCAGTCGATCACGCAGGCCGGCGCCACGAAGTGCTGCACGGGAATCGTGTCGACCGAGTTGTTCGGCAGATCGCGGCCCGAGATCCAATGGATCGGCGCGTCGAAGTGCGTGCCGGTGTGCTCGCCGCAGGAAAAATTGTTCCAGTACCAGCCCGGGCCGCGCTCGTCGTACTTCGACACTTCCTCGATGCGGAAGGGCCAGCACTGGCCCATCTCGGGCGGCAAGGCAATCTGCGGAAACTCGGGCGTGAGCGTCTGCGTGAGGTCGATCACGCGAATGCGGCCGCTGGCCATCGCGGTCACGAGGCCGCCGAGGATTTCGGCGGCGGACATCAGTTCGGTTGTCGTGGTCATTCGTGTGGCTCCTGTCTCAGCCGCCCGCCGCAAGTTCGCGCTCGAGCACCTTCGGGTTGTCGCGCCAGCGCTCCAGCCACTCCTGCGCCACGTCGCCCGGATAGACGTCCTCGACGCCGTCGCGCAGCGCCTTCACGATGGCGTTGGCCAGCGCGGTGGGCGCGAGCTTGGGGGGAGGCGTGTGCTGGTTCCACTCGTCGTCGATAGGGCCCGGGAACACGTTGATCACCCGGATGCCGGCCGGCCGCATCTCGGCGCGCAGGCATTGCGCGAGCGAATGCGCCGCGGCCTTCGAGGCACTGAAGGTGCCGTGCGGCGGGAAGTTGCTGAGCGCGTAGATCGACAGCAGGTTGACCCAGGCCGTGGCCCCCGTCGCGCCGTCGGCCGAGCGGCCCTTGAGCGCGGGGCCGAGCTCCTGCGCGAGGCGCAGCAGGCCGAAGTAGTTGATGTCCATCTCGGCCTTGGCGACGTCGGTGCCGCGGCGCGCGCCGATGCCGAAAGTACGGTGCACCTCCGCGTTGTTGATCACGATGTCGACCTTGCCGCCGATGGAGCCCGCGAGCTCGGTCACCTGGCGGCCGTTGGTGAGGTCCAGCGGCACCAGCGTGACCTGGGGCAGCGCCGAGATGTCGTCCAGGCCCTCGCCCATCTTCTTCCACGGCTCGGCATGGCCGACCCAGACAATGTCGGCGCCGGCCTTCACCAGCGCACGCACGATGGCCTGGCCCACCTCGGTCTTGCCATCGGTCACCAGCACCTTGCGGAACTTGGGGTCGCTGGTCATTTCACGCAGCATCTTGTCGTCGGCCATGTGGGGACTCCCTTCAATCGGAAAACCAATGAGAACGGCCTGGCCCGCGCGGTCGAGCCGGGCACCCACGCGCACGCGTTGCGGGGCATCGCCGACCTCGCCATGCAGGTGGACCATGAGCGTGGGGCCTGCATCGAGGTGCACCAGGCCCAGCCGCCAGGGCAACCGCTCGCGGAAAAACAGGTCGTTGCTGTGGTGCAGCGTGGTGCTGCCGAGCAGCTCGCCCTCGCCGCCCTGCGCGCGCCAGCGCAAAGAGGCCGAGAGGCACTTGTGGCAGACCTCGCGCGGCGGGTACTGCACCGTGCCGCATTGCTCGCAGGTCTGCAGCTCGAAGCGGCTTTCGGCAGCGGCCGCCGTGAGGCCGAGCGCGACACGGCCGCGCGCGCCGGGCGGCAGGTTCATCTGCCGGGTGCGCAGCACCGGGTTCTTGCGCGGGGGGCGCATCAAAGGCATCGTCATGCGGGTCTCCCGAGAATGACGGCGCCTGTACACAGGCAACGGTCGTAAGTCACCATGCCGAAGCCGGCGACGAGGCCCAGCTGTGCCTCGGGCACCGCGCGTGAGCCGGCTTGATCGGTCAATTGACGGATCGCCTCGACCATGCCTAGAAAGCCGCCCGCCGCGCCCGCCTGCCCGGCCGAGAGCTGCCCGCCGCTCGTGTTGTTCGGAAAGCTGCCGTCGAAGGTCATCGTGTTGGCCTGCACGAAGGCCGCGCCCTCGCCCTTCTCGCAGAAGCCCAGGTCCTCGAACTGCATCATCACGATCACGGGGTAGTCGTCGTAGGTCTGCACGAAGTCGAGCGCGGCGGGCTGCACGCCGGCCTGCGCGTAGAGGTCATCGCGGTCCATGCGCCAGCCGCCCTGCACCATCACCGGATCGTCGGCGTAGGCGTTGTGGCGCTCGATGGCACCGCGGATCACCACGTGCGCAAGACCGAGGTCGCGCGCGCGCTCCTCGCTCATCACGAGAAACGCATCGGCACCCGCGCAGGGCATCACGCAGTCGAACAGGTGGATCGGGTCCGAGATGGGCCGCGCGGCCATGTATTCGTCGAGCGTGAGCGGCTTCTTGAACATCGCGTTCGGATTGCCGAGCGCGTTGGTGCGCTGGTCCACGCAGATGCGGCCGAAGTCTTCGCGCCGTGCGCCGTAGGTGCGCATGTAGTTGGCCGTGATGAACGCGAAGATCGAGTTGGGCCCGCCGGAACCGTAGGGGTAGCTCGCATCGCGCGCGAAGTTGCTGAAGCTGCCGAGCGTCTGGCGGAAGGAATCGACGTGGTTGGTGTCCGCGCCCACGCAGGCCACGATGTCGGCATCGCCCGCCTGCACCGCGCGCGCCGCGCGGCGCAGGCACATCACGCCCGAGGCGCCTCCCGTGGGCACATGGTCGAGCCAGCGCGGCGACAGGCCCAGGTGCTGCGTGACGCCCACGGCCGTGTCGGGCGCGAGCGAGAAGCTGCTGAGGCACAGGCCGTCGATCTGTTCCTTGGCCACGCCGCTGGCTTCGACCAGCGCCTCGATGGCCTGCCCGATGAACCAGTGCGCGGTGCGCGTGGAGTAGCGCACATAGGGCACGGTGATGGGCACGGCCACCGCGACGCCTTCGTAGGAGAGTCGTCGTCTTGCCGTCATGCCTGCCCCACCTGTTGTCTTTTCTTCATGGCGCGTGTGTCGACGCAATGGCCTTGGCCCGGCAGCGACTGCGCCATCTCGCGCAGCTGGCCACGCTGGATCTTCTGCGACGGCGTGAGCGGCAGCGCCTCGACGAAGGCCACGTAGCCCGGAGCCTTGTAGTAGGCCAGCTGGGCGAGCGCATGCTCGACGATGCTGGCGGCGAGCTGCTCGCGCTGCGATGCATCGGCGCCTTCGCGCACCACGATGCAGGCCAGCACCTCGTCGCCGCGCACCGCATCGGGCGTGGCGGCCACGGCCGAGGCCTTCACGGCCGGGTGCTGGTTGAGCACGCTCTCCACTTCGACGGCCGAGATGTTCTCGCCGCTGCGGCGGATCACGTTCTTCTTGCGGTCGACGAAGAAGAAGTTGCCCGCGGCATCGCGGCGCACCAGGTCGCCGGTGTGGAACCAGCCATCGGCCCAGGCTTCGCGCGTGGCCTCTTCGTCCTTCAGGTAGCCGGAGAAGAAATAGCGCTTCGGGTCGTCGCCGGCCGAACGCACCAGCAGCTCGCCTGGTGCATCGACGCCGACTTCATTGCCATCCTCGCCCACGAGGCGGATCTGAACGAAGCCCTCTTGCCGGCCGAAGCAGCTGGTGCCCACGAGGCGCGGCTCGCGGTTGGCCATGATGCAGGCGGCTGCGCCGGTCTCGGTCATGGCCCAGGCCTCGACCAATGGGAAGCCAAAGCGCTCCTCGAAAGGCGCATGGTTCTTGCGATCCACGCCGGCACCGAAGCCCCAGCGGATGGCATGGTCGCGGTCGGCAGCCGATGCGGGCGCGGACAGCAGCATGGCCGGCATCACGCCCAGGTAGTGCACGATGGTCGCGCCGCTTTCGCATGCGCTCGCCAGCCAGGTCTTCGGATGGAAGCGGTCGAGCTGCACCAGGCAGCCGCCCGCGACCAGCACCACCATGGTGGAGAAGGCCATCGCGTTCATGTGGTTGAGCGGCAGCGGCGTGATGACGCGCTCGGTGTCGCGGCGAATACTGCAAACGCCGTCAAGCGCCGCATACCACTCGCCGGCGCGCAGGAAGTAGGCGTTGCTCAGGATGCAGCCCTTGGGGAGGCCAGTGGTGCCGGAGGTGTAGAGCAGGCCGCATTCGGTGTCGGCGCCGATGGGCTCATGGGCGCGTGGTGCGGCAGTCTTCGCTGGCGGCACTGCGTCTTCAGGCCCCATCGTCTCGAACGCCACGCCCGCCTGCGTCGCCGCAGCACGCAGGTCGGCGGCGCGCCCTGGCAACGTCACGGCCAGGCTGATTTCGCTGTGGCCGATCAGGTAGGCCAGCTCGGCCGAGCGCATCTCGGCGTTGATCGGCACCACGCTCGCGCCCAGTGCGTTCAGCGCGAGCCAGTGGAAGATGAAGTCCGGCCGGTTCTCCAACAACAGTCCGACGCGGTGGCCGTGCCCGTAGCCGGCTCGCGCGTAAGCCGCGCGCAGGCGCTCGATCTGCGCGGCAGCATCGGCCCAGCGGATGGCGCCAGCTTCGATTCCGTAGGCAGCGGCCGTCACCGATTCGGTGAACAGGAATTCGGCCTGCGGCGTGCGCGCCGCGGTGGCCGCGAAAACGTCGTGGACGGTGGCGTGTGGCATCGCGTCCCTAGATAAAAAGCTGCACGGCCGGCAGCGCCGCGTCGCAGTTGAGCAGGTTGACGCGCTTGAGCACCATGCGCAGCGCGCCGTCCTGCACCCTGAGGTGATGGAAGAAGGTACCGACGTAGAACTGGAGTTCGTCGCCCTGCGATTCGGTGTAGTGGAATCCGGTGCGCACCACGAAGCGGTTGGCCTCGGCGTCGAACTGCTCGACCACGGGCACCTGCAGCAGGTGATGGCAGCGGCTCGGCGGCTGCTGCGAGAAGGCACGCGGGCTCTTGAGGCGCTCGATGCGCAGGTCGCGCAGCAGCTTGTCCTCGTAGAGGTGCGAGGTGTGGTTGAGGCCGTCTTCCTGGTCAGGCACCAGCGGCACCCAGTAGAAGGCATCGTCGGTGAAGAGCGCGTTCCACTCCTCGTAGCGGCGGGTGTCGAGCAGGTGCGCCTCGTTCACGACGAAGTCGATCAGGTCCTGGCGGGTGACTTCGGTGCCGGCCATCACATGGTCTCCGTCATGCGCTGGACCCACGCGCGGTACTGGTTGCGCATCGGCAGTTCGTTGGTGCCGCCGGTGGTGATCTCTCCGCCTTTCAACTCCGACGGGTCGTAGTTGCGATGCAGGCTCACCCACTCGTTGCCGCTCGCATGCAGCCCGGCCTGCATACCGCGGTAGGCCTGCAGGTCGTCGTGCCCTACCACCGAGAACGGCGAGTTGATGAGCCGGTTGTACATGGTGGTGCGCTGCAGCAGCTCGGGCGGCGCGCCCTTGAGGCGGAAGGTCCAGCTCTCGATCAGCGTCTTGTCGGCCGAGATCGGCTTGACCACGCGGATCGCCTGGATCGCGCCCTTGATCGTGAGATTCGGGTAGTACACCGTGTTGTGCCGTGCCATGCCGAGGATCTGCGCGGTCTTTGCCTCGCCGTAGCGCGCCTTCATGGCACCGTCGTAGGCAGGGATCGCCTTGTACTTGCTGTGGATGCTGAAGTGCACGCCCGTGAAGCTGTGGCCGTTGTCATAGGTTCGGATGCCCATGTCCTCGAAGAACTTGTAGTCGGACATGAAGGGCGCGAACTGCTCCACCGCCATGGGCTTGGGTTCGTCCTCGGGTTTGTCGGCCCACATGCGCTTGGCGGTGCCGGCCGACGACTCGTGCGCCACCATCGGATGCATGGTGTCGTTGAGGTTCTCGACGAACATCTTCCAGTTGCACTGGTGCATGAAGCGCAGGCAGCCGCCCGCGATTTCAAGTTCGCCCTCGGGCGAGCGGTCCGCCATGTTGTCGATGGAGCTCAGCGAATCGCCGAAGTAGTCGTCGAAGTCCGGCCCCGCATCGCTGATCTTCACGAAGATGAAGCCGCGGTGGCTTCGCACATGCCTGAGCGTGGTGAGCCCCTTGGCCGATTCGCACTCGTGCAGCGCGGTGTTCTCGTAGCCGGTCTTCAGCGGAACCGCCAGCAGCGAGCCGTCGGTCTTGAAGGTCCACGCGTGGTACGGGCAGCGGAAGAACTTGCCGGTGTTGCCGCAAGGCCCGTTCACCAGCCGCGAGCCCTTGTGGGCGCAGCGGTTCATCATCGCGCGCACGCTGCCGTCGGCGTGGCGCACGACGATCAGCGGACGGCCGGCGATCTCGTTGCTGATCCAGTCGCCGGGCTTGGGCAGCTGGCTCTCGTGGCCGACGTAGTTCCAGGTGTTGGCAAAGAAGTGCTCCTGCTCCAGCTCGAACAGCTCCTGGCTGGTGTACAGGTCGCGGTGCACACGGTCCTTCTGCACCAGCGCGCGGATGGCATCGGGGTTGTCTCGGTACGAGGTCATGGTTCTCGTGTCTCCTGCTTCAGATATCGAGCACCAGGCGCGCACCCTTGGCGCGCGAGATGCAGATCTGCATGACATTGCCTTGCGCCTTCTCGCGGGCGGTCAGCACGTAGTCGCGGTGATCGATCTCGCCTTCGAGCACGGGCGTGGCGCACACGCCGCATTCGCCGCGCTTGCAGTCGAACATCGGGTCGCAGCCGTGCTCGATCAGGCAGTCGAGGATGCTCTGGTCGGCCGGCACGGTGAGGCGCTGGCCCGACTGGGCGAGCTCCACCTCGAAGGGCTGATCGCCCTCTTCCGCGACCGGCTCGGTGAACAGCTCGAAATGCACGCGGTCGTGCTCCCAGCCGCGCGCCTGGGTGCGGGCGAGCACGGCGTCGAGCATGACCTTGGGGCCGCAGACGTAGAGGCGGTCGCCGGCGGACACGCCGTCGAGCAGCGCGTCGATGTCGAGCGGCCCGCCGGCCTCGGCGTCGGCATGCACGCGCAGGTCGTCGCCGAGCAGCGCCTGCAGCTCGGGCAGGAAGGCCATCAGCTCGCGGCTGCGGCCGGCATAGTGCATGTGCACCGGCGCACCCTCGGCGCGGCGGCGTGCGGCCATGGTGGCGAGCGGCGTGACGCCGATGCCGCCCGCCACCAGCACCGATCCGCCGGGGCCGGTGTGCAGCGGAAAGTCGTTCTTCGGCGCCTCGATGGCGAGCGTGTCGCCCTCGTTCAATGCTTCGTGCATGAAGCGCGAGCCGCCGCGGCCTTCGGCCTCCTTGCGCACGGCGATGACGTATTCGGTCGGCGCGTTGTTGGCGTTGCGTGCAGTCGCAAAGTTGATCAGCGAATAGTGGCGCCAATCGGTCTTGCCGTCCGGCAGCGAGACCTGCACGCGGATGTGGGCGCCGGCCGCAAAACCGGGGAGCGCGCGGCCGTCTTCGGCGCGCAGCCGCAGCGTGCGGATCAGCGGATTGAGTTGGCGCGCTTCGGCAACGCGAAGCTGGAGCGTGGCGGTGGGAGCGGTCATCGTTCGTCCGTTGTCTCTTCAGGCCAGAGCGTGCTGCGCCAGCGCAGCCTGCAGCTTGTGGCCGTGTTCGTCGGCAAGCGCCGCATCGCGCAGCTCGCGCAAGGTGGCCGGGGCCAGCGCCGCACCGGCGCGCTCGACCGCGCGCATCACCGTGTCGTAGTTGCGGATGCCGCGCTCGTGCGTGTCGCTGTAGCCCTTGACCAGGCGCTGGCACTGCGCGAGCTCGACGGCCAGTTCGGGGTTGCACTGCGCGGTGGCGGCGATGCGCTGCAGCCATTCCTCGATGCGGCGGTTTTCCTCCGCATAGCGCATCGTCGAGCGGCGCCAGCGCTTCATGGCCGCGACGGTGCGCAGCATCAGGTAGCCGTGCAGCGAGCTGGTCTGGATCACGCGGCCGTGCTGCGTGAAGCGCTCGACGATCCTCTTCGGCAGCGTGGAGTTCATGAGCCAGCGGCCAATGCCGCCCGGCAGCGTCTCGCAGATTTCCTGCAGGCGCGGATGCATGTACTCGTTGATGGCGAGCACCTGGCCCGGCTGCACGCGCGCTTCGCCGCGCACGCGCTCGAAGCGGGTGGCGCGGGTCTTGAGCGCGGCAACGCGGGCCGTGTCTTCGTACGACATCCAGAGCGCGAGGTGGCGCGCTGTCTCGCGCAGCAGCCGATGGTCGCCATGGCCCGGCAGCGCTGCCACGGCGGCCATGCGGTCGAGATACAGGCTGGCGTAGGCCGTGTCCTGGTAGTCGATCAGGCGGCGCACGCCTTCGAGCAGCAGGTCGTGGGCCGCAGCAGGAAATTCGCGCTGCACACGCTCGACCAATGCACGCACGGCCGGATGGCGCGGCTGCGGCGTTGGCATGGCAGCTGCCGCTTCGGGCGGCGCTTCGCCATCGTCGCCACCCTGCGCACGCGCAAACGCCGCACCAAAGGCCTTGAGGCTGGGCCTCACGCCCACGCCGCCGCGCTCGATGGTGGCCTCGAACTGCGCGCGGCTGAACGGCAGCACGCCCGAACCCGCCAGGGCACCGAACAGCACGGCGCTGATCACGCTGCCCGCGGCTTCGGCCGCCTGCGCCATGTCGAAGCGGATGAAGCGCTTGGCGGCCCGCGCGGTGTGCGCGAGCAGCTGCGCGCTGTCGACGCGGCCGTCGCCGAGCGCACTCTTCTCGGCGATGGAGAACACGCGGTGCGTGGATGCAATGAGCGTGGTGCGGTCGCTGGTGACGAGCCCGCGCTGTACCGCGCGCCCCGCCTCCATGAGCTCCGAGGCCAGCACCACGTCGACATCGCCCGGCAGCGGCATCAGCGCGAGCACGGGCCGGCCGCCGTCGGCTTCGGCTTGGGCGATGGGGTACAGCTCGACGTAGTAGATGGTGGCGCCGGTGCGCTGCGCCACGCCCGGCACCGAGGTGGTCTGCGCGACGTAGCCATTGGCCTCGCCCATGTCGACGATCCAGTCGGCCAGCACCCCGCCGCCCTCCCCGCCCATGGCAAGGATCGCGATCTTGATCGGTTGCGCCTTGTTCGTCATCGCTTCAGAAGGCATAGGTTTCGCGGCGGCGCGCTTCGCCGCGCTGCAGCCAGCCGATGATGGCGGCGCGCAGGCGCTCGCGCAGCAGGTCCCAGCGGTTCGGGTTGCTCACGATCTGCGCCTTGTAGAACGACGGGCACAGCACCGCCGCATGCGAGACCTCGCCGCACACGCCGCAGCCCACGCAGCTGTCGAGCACCGTGGCCACCGGATCGGTGCGCAGCGGATCGGGATTGGGCTTGATCGACAGCGAGGGGCAGCCCGACAGGCGGATGCACGAGTGGTCGCCCGTGCAGGTATCGGAATCGACGCCGAACTTCTCGCGCACCATGCGCTTGCCGTCCACGATGGCCTTGCGCACCAGCGGCTTCTCGCGGCGCTGCTTGTTGAGCATGCACTCCGACTGCGCAATCAGGACCTTGGGGCCCTTCTTCGCCGTGGTGAGCGCCTCTTTCAGCGCGTCGCGCATGCCGGCGACGTCGTAGGTGCGGCGCATCGTCTTCACCCACTCGACGCCCACGCCGCGCACGGCGCGCTCGATCTCGTGGCCGGTGCTGCGGGTCCTGTTGACGGCGTTCGACGAGAGGATGTCCTGCCCGCCCGTGGCCGAGGTGTAGTTGTTGTCGACGACGATGGTGAGGTTGTCGCTCTTGTTGAACACCGCGTTGGCCACGCCGCTGGTCAGGCCGTTGTGCCAGAAGCCGCCGTCGCCCATCATCGAGATCGCGCGCTTGCCTGCCGGCGCATTGAGCGCCGAGGCCCCGGCGCCGCCGAGCCCGTAGCCCATGGTGGTGTTGCCGATGTTGAAGGGCGGCAGGATGGAGAACAGGTGGCAGCCGATGTCGGCGCTCACGTGGTGCGGACCCAGCTCGCGCTCGACCAGCTTCATCGCGCTGAAGATCGGCCGCTCGGGGCAGCCGGTGCAAAAGCCCGGCGGGCGCGCATGCACGACCTCGGCGAGCGAGGTGGACGGCTGCGCCGGCTCGGGCGCGGCATCGACGCCGATGGCCGCCACTTCCTTGAGCGGAATCACCTTGCGCACCGGCGGAGGCACCGGCAGCGGCGCGAGGCGTTCATAGCGCTCGCAGAAGCTGCGCGCGCCCTTCAGCAGTTCGGATGCGGTGTACTCGCCCGCAACGGGCAGCATGTCCTTGCCATGCAGCGCGGTGGTCGAGCCGGCCTGCCGCAGGATGGTCGCGAGGTTCTGTTCGACGAAGTTGGGCTGGCCCTCCTCCACGATCAGCACCGCGCGCTTGCCTTCGCAGAAGCGGATCACCTCGCTCTCGATGACCGGGTAGGCCACGTTCATCACGTAGAGCGGCACCTGGGTATTGCCGTACACGTCGGCCAGGCCGAGCCGCTCGAGCGCGCGCAGCAGCGTGTTGTAGCTGCCGCCCTGCACGATGATGCCGATGTCGTCGGCGTCCTCCGAGAAGAACTCGTTGAGCTGGCGCTCCTCGATGAAGCGCACGGCCGCGGGCCAGCGGTCCTTCACCTTCTCCTGCTCGTGCACGAAGCTCGCGGGCGGCAGCACGATGCGGCCGACGTCGCGCTGCGGATTCTCGAGCGCGTCCTTCAGCGTGAACTTCGCGCGCTTGTTGTCGCCCGCAATGAAATGGCCATGCACATGGCAGGCGCGGATGCGCAGCTGCAGCATCACGGGCGTGTTGCTCGCCTCCGAGAGATCGAAGCCCTGCTTCACCGCATCGACGATGCTCGGCAGGTTGGGCCGCGGATCGAGCAGCCAGATCTGCGACTTCATCGCGAAGGCATGGCTGCGCTCCTGCATGATCGACGAGCCCTCGCCGTAGTCTTCGCCCACGATGATCAGCGCGCCGCCGGTCACGCCGCCCGAAGCCAGGTTGGCCAGCGCGTCCGAGGCCACGTTGGTACCCACGGTCGCCTTGAAGGTGACGGCACCGCGCAATGGATAGTTGACGGAAGCGGCCAGCGTGGCGGCCGCGGTGGCTTCGCTCGCGCTGTTCTCGAAGCGGATGCCCTGCTCGGCAAGGATGTCCTGCGCATCGGCCAGCACATCCATCAGGTGCGAGATGGGTGCCCCCTGGTACCCCGCCACATAGGAAACTCCCGATTCGAGCAGGGCCTTGGTGACCGCCAGAATGCCTTCACCGCGAAACACATCTCCGCCAGAAAGCCGCAGCTTCTTGACTTCTTCGACGAACGAACGCTCAGCCATGTCGGTCCTTGTTCTCTCTCGTGGGACGATGCGTGCAAGCTGCCGCACCGTGCTTTCTATAATGTTGACAAATGAATGTATCCACAATCATGAATTACCCTAGACATGCAAGCAGCGTGCCCGCGGTTGGTTCGGGGCGCTTGGCCGTGAGGTGCCTCCATGGCCGAGCCATCTCCTGAAACACATCGCTTCGTCGATGACTACCTGCCCGCGCTGCTGGCGCAGGCCAGCCAGCTGATCTCCTCGGAATTCCACGAGGTGGCGCGGCAGCAGGGCTTCTCGGTGTCCGAGTGGCGCGTGATGGCCTCGCTCGCGGGCAGCGAGCCGATCAGCATCGGCCAGCTCGCGCAGGTGACGGTGACCAAGCAGCCGACCGTCACGCGGCTGCTCGACCGCATGGAGGCACGCGGACAGGTCGAGCGGCTGCCCCATGAGAGTGATCGCCGCATCACGCTGGTGCGCATCACGCGCAAGGGCTTGAAGGCCGTGGAGCACCTGATGGAACTCGCGCGCGACCATGAGCGGCGCGTGCTCGAACCCTTCGGCCTGCGGCGCGCCGAGGAACTGAAGCAGACCCTGCGGCAGATGATCGACCTGCATGTGCATGTGCCGGTCGAGGAGCCGGAAGAAGACTGAAGCGCCCCGCCCCTTGCGCGCGGGGCGCGGCTAAGGCACCAGCACCGCGCGGCCGCGATGGCCGCGCTGCGCAATCCATTCGAGCGCCACGGCGGCATCGGCCAGTGCAAAGCTGCGCACCTCCAGATGCAGGCGGCCGTCGGCCAGCCGCGCAAGCAGCTCGGGCGCCGCGGCCCGGCCGGCGGCTTCGCGCCTGAACATGTTGAGCGGCAGCAGCGCCACGTCGCGCTGCAGGAAGTGCGCGATGTCAAGCTGCAGCGTGGGGCCCGCGGTGTAGCCGATGAGCACGGCGCGCCCGCCGGGCCGCACGGCCGGCAAGGCCGCCGACAGGACGGTGCCGCCGACCGTGTCGATCAGCAGGTCCGCACTCGCGGTCGGCGGGGCCTCGGCGTCCGGATCGACCGCGCCCACGGAGCAGCCAAGCTCGCGCGCCAGCTGCACGGCGAGAGAGCCCACGGCACCACTCGCCCCCGTGACCAGCACCTGCTCGCCGGCCTGCAGCTTCGCGACTTCATGCAGCGCCACCCATGCCGAGGTGGTGGGCGAGAAGAACGCGGCACCCACCGCCATCGGCAGCACGTCGGGCAACAGGCCCAGCGCTTCGTCGGGCGCATCGATCTGCTCGCACCAGGTGCCGTCGAACAGCGTGCCCAGGCCGCTGCCGCGCAGCCACACGCGCTGGCCGGCGGCAAAGCGCCCGCTGGCAACGACGATGCCCGCGGCCTCCACGCCCGGCGTGTAGGGCAGCGGCGGATGGCGCAGGAAGCTGCCGCGCCACACGGTGCGGTCGATGTGGCCGACGGTGGCCGCGTGCATGCGCACGATGGTGCGGCCGGGCCGTGGCGCCGGGTCGGGCGCCTCTTCGAGCACCGGCACCGCGTCGAAGCCGTGGATGCGGATGGCTTTCATGAGGGCAGCGCCGAAAGAAAATCGAGCACCGCCTGCGCGAAGGCTTCGGGCATCTGGTCGGGCAAGGGGACCATGCCGCCTTCGATGTCGACCATGCGCGCCTGCGGCAGGTGGTGCAGCAGCTCCTGCGCATGCGGCGCGGCAAACGGATCGGCGGTGGCGCGGATGATCAGCGCGGGCTGCGTCACGCGGCCGATGCGCTCTTCCATGCGATAGGACGCGACGGCCCGATGGCCCTCCTCCACGCGATGGCCGACCTTCAATGCATCGCGCACGAAGGCCTCGAGCAGATCGGGGCGCCCTTCAGGATAGAAGCCCTGGCGCCTCTGCCAGAGTGCCGCCAGGTGGCTGCCGTCTTCGCTGGGAGCGACCTCGTCGATGGGCGGCCTCTCGGCCCTTGCGATGCGAAAGGCTTCGCCGGTGTACGGCGTGGACGACAGCACGAGGCTGCGCACCCGGCCCGGAAACGCCGCCGCCAGTTCGACCGCGATGACGCCGCCCGTGTGGTGCCCCACCACGTCGGCCCGCGCAATGCCCAGTGCATCGAGCAGTTCGCCCGCCACGCGCGCCCACTGCGCAATGCTCGCCGGCACGCCGCCGTCCGCCGAATCGCCGAAGCCCGCGGTGTCCATGGCAACGGTGCGATACCGCGCGCCGACCAGCGGCAGCACCTCGCGGTATTCGGCCCAACTGCGCGGCGACTGGTGCAGCAGCAGCACGGCCGGCGCGTTCGCATCGCCGCATGCCGCGTAGTGCACCTGCCCCACCGACAGGTCGGCAAAGGCGCGGCGGATCGTCACGGCAGCGTCTCGCCGGCCGGCGCGCGCCACAGGCCCGCGTGCTTCAACTCGCCGAGCGTGCGCGACAGCACGTCGCGCCGGTAGGCCGCGATGTCGCGGCCCTGGTAGTCGTAGAAGCCGCTGCCGCTCTTGAGGCCGAGCCGCCCCTCCTCGACCATGCGATCGACGATGGCCGGCGCGGTGTAGCGCCCCTTGTCGATCGAGGCCGACATCTCGCGGCTCGCGTGGTGCAGGATGTCGCAGCCGCCGAAGTCGATGAACTCGACCACGCCGAGCGCGGCAAAGCGCAGGCCGAGGCCGTAGCGCGTGGCCTTGTCGATTTCCTCGGCGGTGGCGGCGCCCTCCTCGATCATGCGGGCCGCCTCGTTCATCACCAGCGCCTGCAGGCGCGGCACGATGTACCCCGGCGACGCGCCGCAGACGACGGGCAGCTTGCCGATGGCCTCCATCAGCGCCTTGGTGCGCGCGAGCACGGCGGCATCGGTGCCGGGATGGCAACTGAGCTCCACCACGGGAATCACATAAGCCGGATTGAGCCAGTGCATGTTCAGGAAGCGCCCGGGCAGCCGCACCAGCGCCGCGAGCTGCGTAACGAGGATGCTGCTGGTGGTCGACGTGAGGATGGCGTCGTCGCGGCAATGGCGGTTGAGCTGCTCGAAGGCTTCGCGCTTGGCCTCCAGGGTTTCGGGCACGCCCTCGAACACCAGCTCGGCGGCGGCCAGCGCTTGCGGTGCTTCGGCGGCGCTCACGAAGTCCACGCGGGCGGCAATGGACTGGACCTGCGCAGCGTCGATCACCCCGAGCTGCGCCAGGCCCGCGAGGCTGGCTTCGATCTCGGCCTTCGCTTCGCCCTGCAGCCACTGCCAGTCCTCGTCGCTGCGCTGGCGCAGGTCGACCAGCGAGATGCGGTGGCCCGCGTAGGCGAACGCGATCGCGATGCCGCGCCCCATGCGGCCCGCGCCGACAGCCGCAAAGCGGGGCAGCGACGCGCGCTCATTCGCCATCGTGCAGCCTCTGCGCGAGCTGCGCCGCGCTCAGGTCGGCCAGGCCCAGGCTCTCGAAAGTGCGCGGGCCGTGCCGCAGGTCGCGGCCGAGAAAGCCGCCGACGATCGCCAGCAGGCCATGCGCGATGGGCGCATCCACCCCCGCATGGCGCGCGGCCGAGGCCAGGAAGGCGAGGCCGAGCTCGGTGTCCTCGGTGATGTAGCGGTGCGTGTGCAGGTCGATGTTCTCGCGCCAGTCGCCCGACTTGACGAGCTGCTTGTGCGCGTCGCCGTACATCCACTGGTCGTTGTTGTAGTGGTCGGCCAGCGGATAGTGCGGCGCGCCCTGCCCGAAGGCTTCGCGCACGGCCATGCGCTCCTGGTCGAGCCGGTCGGTCACGTCGCGCACGGCGCGCTGCGTGCCTTCGTTGTGGATGTCCCAGCGCTCGAAGTGCTGCAGCGGCGCGGCGTTCATCACCATCAGCGGCGGGTGGATGACCGGGCCGGCGTTCATGAGCGCGCCCGAGAGCGCATTGCCGCAGCCATGCACCGCCGGGTAGGCGCGGCGGATCACCTCGACGGCCTCGGCCTCCTTGCGCGCCGGATAGACGCCGGTCGGCAGGCGGATGGCGCGGATCGTGAGGTTCACCTCGCGCTCGCCGTGCTTGCGCGCGAGGTACGGCAAGGTGCCGGTTTCGGCCCAGGCTACGTCGGCGCGGCTGCCGGCCTGCTTCACCGTCCTTGCCATCACATAGCTGCCGAAGGTGCCCGGCGGCAGGAAGACGACCTGGCCGTCGGCCAGGTGCGGCGCCATGGCGAGCGCGATGTCGTGCTGGGCGATGGCGGGCGTGGGAATGACGATGAGCTCGGCGCCCTGGAGCGCCGCGGCGATGTCGGCGGTGGCCAGCGCCAGCGGCACCTCGCGCACGCCATCGGCGTCCTTCAGCGTGATCGCGCCGGCTTGCACCACCGGCTCGAGCGCGGCTGCATCGCGGCGCCAAAGGCGCACCTCATGGCCGGCTTCGGACAGGTCCGCGGCGGCCGCATAGGCGCCGTGGCCACCACCAAGAATTGCAATTTTCATGTTCGAACTTTGAAAGGCAGACGTCGATGAACCGGCAGCCGCGGTACGGACCGGGGAAGCAATGCCCTATTACATTACTTTTCATCGATTCATATGTCAATCAAGTTTCGTGCCTGCGCCCCCCTCGGAAACCCGCAATGAAAAAGCCCGCGCTTCGTGGGAAGCGCGGGCTTTCTTTTGGGGCGAGCGGCCGGCCGGCCGCTTGGAAATGGATCAGCGCGAGGGCTTGAACGCACGCTTTTGGGCGTCGCGCGGCACGAACACCTTGCCCGGGCCGCCATGGCCTGCGCCGTTGCCGCGCGGTGCAAAACCCTCGCGCGGAGCGAAGCCTTCACGGGGCGCGAAGCCGCCGTCGCCGCGGCCACCACCGTGGTGGCCTTGGCCGTGGCCGCCGCGCGGGGCGCTGTTGTCGCCCCAGCCCGGCTTGCGGCCGTAGCCGCCGCCATTGCCGCCGTCGTCACGGCTGCCGCCGAAGCCGGCGTTGTTGCCGCCCTGGAAGCCACGCGGGCCCTGGTGGCCTTGGCTCGGGGCCGGACCGCGTGCGTTGCGGTCGTTGAAGCCGCTGGCGCCAGCATAGCCGCCGCTGTTGCCGCCACGGTAGCCACCGCCGCCGCCATTGCCGAACTTGCGGTCGCGCGACTGGTTGTCGCCACGGCCGCCGCGGTACTCGCCCATCGGCGGGCGCGATTGCGGCATGCGCTGCTGCGGCTCGAGGCCGGCCACCACTTCGGCCTTGAACTGTTGGCGGCTGTATTGCTCGATGTCCATGATCTTGCGGCGATCGCGGAACTCGGCAAAGGTGATGGCCAGGCCGTCGCGGCCGGCGCGGCCGGTGCGGCCGATGCGGTGGGTGTAGTCCTCGGCCTTCATCGGCAGGCCGAAGTTGAAGACGTGGGTGATGGTGGGCACGTCGATGCCGCGCGCGGCCACGTCGGTGGCCACCAGGATCTGCACCTGGCCCTGGCGCAGCGCCATCAGGCGGCGGTTGCGCAGGCCCTGGCTCAGGGCGCCGTGCAGCGCCACGGCGCTGAAGCCTTCTTGCTGCAGGTCGTTGGCGAGGCCGTCGCACTCGACTTGCGTGCTGGCGAACACGATCGCCTGGTTGATGCTGGTGTCGCGCAGCCAGTGGTCGAGCAGCTTGCGCTTGTGCTGGCTGTTGTCGGCCCAGTACAGCGACTGCTTGATGTTGGCGTGCTTCTCTTGCGGGCTGTCGATGGTGATGCGCTGCGGCTCGCGCATGACGCGCTGGGCCAGCTGCTGGATGCGCGGCGCGAAGGTGGCGCTGAACATCATCGTTTGCTGGCGCTCGATGGTGAGCTGGTTGACTTCGGCCAGATCGTCGGAGAAGCCGAGGTCGAGCATGCGGTCGGCCTCGTCGACCACCAGGAACTTGACCTGGTCGAGCTTGAGTTGCTGCGAACGCTGCAGGTCGAGCAGGCGGCCGGGCGTGGCCACCACGAGGTCGGCGTTCTGCAGCTTGGCGATCTGCAGCTGGTAGGGCATGCCGCCCACCACGTTGGCCACGCGCAGGCCCCGGCAGTGGCGAACCAGTTCGATGGCGTCATGCGCCACCTGCTGCGCGAGTTCGCGCGTCGGGCACAGGATCAGGGCGCCGGGCGTGGCGGCCTTGAAATGGCGGGCGTTGGTCGGGTCCTTGCGCTTGGGCTTCTTCGGCACGGCTTCGCCGCGCGCGGCGGCTTCGGCGGCCAGGCGCTGGAATTCGGCCTTGGCTTCGGCTTCGGCCTCGGCCTGGCGCTTGAGCAGCGTGTGCAGCACGGGCAGCAGGAAGGCGGCGGTCTTGCCCGAGCCGGTCTGGCTCGAGACCATCAGGTCGACAAAACGGGCCTTGCCGTCCTGGCCGGCTTCACCGCCCATGGCGAGCGGGATCACCTTGTCTTGCACGGTGGTGGGCTGGGTGAAGCCCAGGTCGGCCACGGCGGCGATCAGCTCGGGCGCGAGGCCGAGCTTGATGAAGCCGTTGGGCACGCGGGCTTCTTCGGCCGCGGCCGCTTCGGGCGCTGCGGCGTCGAGCGCCTCGAGGATCGGCGCTTCGGACACGGTGTCCACGGCGGCGATGAATTCGTTGTTGTTGGTGGATTGCACAGGCGCGAACTCGCCCTGCGCTTCAAAAGCGTCGGTCATGTGAATATCAATCTCAAACGCGAGCGCTGCCGTAGGCGGCGCCCCGTTGGTGGTTAAAAACATCAACCATCCAACGACATTCAACTTCTGGCTTTCGCCGGAAGCTGCGGCCCTTTTTGATCAGCGGATGCGATCGGGCGCGGTGTGCAAGATAGGGAGATGCAAGAGACGCTGACCGGAAAATCCCCCAGATCAGCGAAGCCATCGATTATGGCACGACTCGGGGTTTTTACCTAATCCGTCAATTTCAGGAAGGTTTCCCTGTAGTGCGCGAGCTCCTCGATGGATTCGTGCACGTCGGCCAGCGCGGTGTGCGCCTGCTGCTTCTTGAAGGCGCTGTAGGCGGCGGGCTTCCAGCGCTTGGCCAGCTCCTTCAGGGTGCTGACATCGAGGTTGCGGTAGTGGAAGTACGCCTCGAGCTTGGGCATGAACTTGACCAGGAAGCGCCGGTCCTGCCCGATGGTGTTGCCGCACATGGGCGAACCGCTCCTGGGAACATAGCGGGCCACGAACTCCAGCAGCTGCTGCTCGGCCGCGGCTTCGTCCAGCGTGGAAGCCTTCACCTTGTCGATCAGGCCGCTGCGGCCGTGCGTGCCCTTGTTCCAGGCGTCCATGGCGTCGAGCACCGCGTCGCTCTGGTGGATGACCAGCACGGGGCCGTCGATGCGTGGCGTGAGGTCGGGGCCGGTGACGACCACGGCAATCTCGAGCAGGCGCTCCTTCTCGGGGTCGAGGCCGCTCATTTCGCAATCGAGCCAGACCAGGTTCTGGTCGCTTTTCTTGAGGACGGGGAGGGTTGCGACGGTCGTGGGGTCAAGGGATTCGGGCATGGCAGGATTGTCGTCGAAGGCCTGCGCCGGCCGGACCCGAGGGCTAAACTCGCCAGTCATGTCCTATTCGCTCATCTTCACCACTGCCTTCGCCGTTGCACTGGTCGCGGGCCTGCTCGTGAAGTTCTGGCTCGCCTCGCGGCAGGTGCGCCACGTGGCGCGGCACCGCGGCGCGGTGCCGGCGGCTTTCGAGCACACCATCAGCCTCGCCGCCCATCAGAAGGCGGCCGACTACACCATTGCCAAGGCGCGTTTCGGCCTCGTCGAAATGGCCTGGAGCACCGCGCTGCTGCTTGGCTGGACGCTGCTGGGCGGGCTCGACGTGCTCAACAGGCTGCTGCTGAGCTGGCTCGGCGGCGGCATGGTGCAGCAGCTGGCGTTGCTGGCGGCCTTTGCGGTCATCGGCGGCCTGCTCGAGCTGCCCTTCACGCTCTGGCAGACCTTCAGGCTCGAGGAGCGCTTCGGCTTCAACAAGATGACCTTGCGCCTCTGGCTCGCTGACACGCTCAAGTCCACGGCACTCGGCGCCGCGATCGGCCTGCCGATTGCGGCGCTGATCCTGTGGCTCATGGGCGCGGCCGGCGCCACCTGGTGGCTCTGGGCCTGGGCCGTGTGGATGGGATTCAACCTGCTGGGGATGCTGGTGTACCCCACCTTCATTGCGCCGCTGTTCAACAAGTTCAAGCCGCTCGACGACCCCACGCTCAAGGAACGCGTCACGGCGCTGATGAAGCGCTGCGGCTTTGCCGCCAAGGGCCTGTTCGTGATGGACGGCAGCACCCGCAGCGCCCATGCCAATGCCTACTTCACCGGCTTTGGTGCGAGCAAGCGCGTGGTGTTCTACGACACGCTGCTGCGCCAGCTCGACGCAGCCGAAGTCGAGGCCGTGCTCGCGCACGAGCTCGGCCACTTCAAGCACCGCCACATCGTGAAGCGGCTCGTTGCGATGTTCGCGCTGAGCCTGGCGGGCTTCGCACTGCTGGGCTGGGTGTCGACCCAGGCCTGGTTCTACACGGGCCTCGGCGTGCAGCCCAACATGGCGGCAACGGCGCCGAACGATGCACTCGCGCTGCTGCTCTTCATGCTCGCAGTGCCGGTGTTCGGCTTCTTCGTCGCGCCGCTGCCCGCACGCCTGTCGCGCAAGCATGAGTTCGAGGCCGATGCCTATGCGGTGGCGCAAACCAGCGGCGCCGACCTGTCGGCCGCCTTGCTCAAGCTCTACCAGGACAACGCGTCGACGCTCACGCCCGACCCGGTGTTCGTCAAGTTCTACTACTCCCACCCTCCGGCCTCCGAGCGCCTTGCGCGCATGACGGCGGCCTGAAGAAGACATTTGCCGGAAAGCCGAGACCATGAGCAGCATGTTCAAGCCCAAAGACTGGAAAAACATCCCCCGCAAGTCACTGAGCGCCACCGAAATCGTCTCCGGCCTCGCCAAGCTCGATGGCTGGAAGCTCGACGGCGACGGTGCCAATGTGGCCATCGAGAAGACCTTCAGCTTCGCCGACTACTTCGAGACCATCGCGTTCGTGAATGCGCTGGCTTTCATCGCCCATACGCAAGACCATCATCCGGACCTCTCGGTGCACTACAACCGCTGCGTGGTGCGTTTCAACACGCACGACGTGGGCGGGCTCTCGATCACCGACTTCGAGTGCGCGCGCCAGGCGAACGCGCTGGTGGCCAGCCCGGCACCGTGATGAGGAAACCCGCCGTTGGCTAAGCCGGGCCGCACTCCCGCCAAGGGGGCCGTCGCCTCCGCGCGCATTCTTCACGACGGCCTGGTCATCGCGAGCCATGGCCGCCATTGCCTGGTCGAAACGCCAGCGGGCGAACGCCTGATCTGCCATCCGCGCGGCAAGAAGAGCCAGGCCGTGGTCGGCGACCGCGTGCGCTGGCAGGCCAGCGAAGACGAAGGCACCATCGAAGAAGTCGTGCCGCGGCGCAACCTCTTCTACCGGCAGGACGAAATCCGCACCAAGTCGTTCGCGGCCAATCTCGACCATGTGCTGATCCTGATCGCGGCCGAGCCGGAGTTCTCCGAGCATCAACTCGCGCGTGCGCTCATTGCCGCCGAAGCCGAACGCATCACGCCGATCATCGCGCTCAACAAGAGCGATTTGGCCGAGCCCTTCGAGCGCGCATGGAACAAGCTCGCGCCCTACCGCCGCATGCACCATGGCGTGCTGCCGCTCTCGCTCAAGGCGTCGGGCGAGGCCGACTACGCGTCGCTCATGAAGCTGCTCGCGGGCAAGAGCACGCTGGTGCTGGGGCCCTCGGGCGCCGGCAAGAGCACGCTGATCAACCTGCTGGTACCCGGTGCCACCGCATTGACCGGCGAAATCTCGCAGGCCCTGAATTCGGGCAAGCACACCACCACCAGCACCACCTGGTACTGGGTCGACGAGGCGCGCACCACCAGCCTGATCGATTCGCCGGGCTTCCAGGAATTCGGCCTGAACCACATCGCGCCGATGCAGCTCGCGGGCCTGATGCCCGACATTGCCGCGCATGCGAACGACTGCAAGTTCTACAACTGCACCCATCTGCACGAGCCGGGCTGCGGCGTGATCGCGAACGTGGGCGCGCCCGGCAAGCCGGGGCCGATCAGCGCCACGCGCTACAGGATCTATGGCGAACTCTTCGCCGAACTCAGCCAGTCGCGCTACTGAACGCCCAGGATCGATTCGAGCGCCTGCACCAGCGCCCCGCACTGCTCGCGAGTGCCGATGCTGATGCGCAGATACTGCGCGATGCGCGGCTGCCTGAAATGCCGCACCAGCACCGCGCGCTCGCGCAGCAGCGCCGCCAGTTCGGCCGCGTCGCGCTCCGGATGGCGTGCGAACACGAAGTTGGCCTGCGAAGGCAGCACTTCGAAGCCCAGGTCTTCGAGTTGCAGGCTGAGCCCTTCGCGGGTGTCGACGACCTTGTCGCGCGTGGCCTGGAACCAGGCCTCGTCTTCGAGCGCCGCCACCGCACCCGCCGTGGCAAGCCGGTCGAGCGGATAGGAATTGAAGCTGTCCTTGACGCGCACCAGCGCCTCGACCAGGTGCGCCTGCCCGCAGGCAAAGCCGACCCGCAGGCCGGCCAGCGAACGCGACTTGGACAAGGTCTGCACCACCAGCAGGTTCGGATATTTGCCAATGAGCGGCAGCGCGCTCTCGCCGCCGAAATCGACATACGCCTCGTCGACCAGCACCACGCGCTCAGGGCAGGCCGCGAGCAGCTGCTCGATGCGTGCGAGCGGCAGCCCGATGCCCGTGGGCGCATTCGGGTTGGCGATCACCAGGCCCGCGCAGCCGCCGCGGGCGCGGGCCGCCATGGCATCGACGTCGATGCACAGGCCTGGGTCGACCGGCAGCAGTTCGCAGTCGATGCCGTAGAGCTGCGCATAGACCCGGTAGAAGCTGTAGCTCACATCGGGCATCAGCAGCCGCTCGGCCTGCTGGAAGAAGGCGAAGAAGGCGTGCGCCAGCACCTCGTCCGAGCCGTTGCCCGCAAAGACCTGGTCGGCCTGCAGGCCGTGCCGCCGCGCCACCGCTTCGCGCAGTGCGAGCGAGGCGGGGTCCGGATAGCGCTCCAGGCCATTCGCCGCCGCCTGCTGGATGGCATCGATGGCGAGGGGTGACGGCGGATACGGGTTCTCGTTGGTGTTGAGCTTGACGAGGTTGGCGATGCGCGGCTGCTCGCCGGGCACATAGGGTTCGAGCGCGCCGATGCGCGGGCTCCAGAAGGCCGGTGCAGGGGTGGTCATGATCTTTTTGGAGAGCTGCCGCTCAGCCGAGCAGGCGGGCCAGCGTGAGCAAGGCCAGCAGCACCATCCACATCACCACCGAACGCCACACCAGGCCCACCACGCTGCGCAGGTGGCCGGGCTCGGGCTCGCGGCCCGGCGTGCTGCCGCTGTCGAGCCGGCGGCCATCGGCCATCGAATCGCCGGCCTGTGCGCGCGGGAGGGGATCGGTGACGGGAATCGGACTCAGCGCGCCGCCGCCCAGGCGCACATTGACGGCGCCCGAGGTCGCCGCGAGGATCACGCCGTCGTTCTCGCTCGGAAAGCGCCGTGCGTCATTGCGCCAGCAGTCGATCGCCTCTTCGAAGCTGCCGACCACGGCAAAGCCCAGTGCGGTAATGCGCGCAGGCAGCCAGTCGATGGCGTGCCAGGCGCTCTCCGCGGCCCGCTGCACCGAGACGCTCGAAGGCTGCACCGCCGCGCCGTTCTTGTGGTGCCAGTAGCGCGAAACGAACTCGCTCATCCGATAGAACACCGCGCCGGCCGGCCCCAGGCCCAGGGCGGCCAGCACCGAGAACCAGGCCAGCACGCCGAACACGTGGCGGTGCGCCGCAATCACCGAATGCTCGATCACGTGGCGAACGATTTCGCTGCGCGGCAGTCCGGCCGCATCCACGCCCTGCCAATGCGCCAGCAGCGAGCGCGCGAGCGGCTCGTCACCTTCGTCGAGCGCATCGCGGATGTCCGTGAAGTGGTGGCTGAACTGCCGGAAACCGAGCGTGACGTAGAGCACCGCAACGCTCCAGAGCACTGCGAACGGCAGCCCCAGCGTGAACACCAGCAGCAGGTGGATGCCCAGCGTCATCAGCGTGGGCATGAGCACCGCAAGGCCCCATGCGACCCATCCATGGTGCGGCTTGCCGGCGTCGAAATTGCGGCTGGTCCAGCGCGTCCAGGCCAGCACGCCGCCGTACACCGGGTTGTGGGAGGCGAGCGGCCGCACCTGCTCGATCAGCAACGCACACAGGATGGCAAAGAAGCTCATCCTTCGATGATAGCGAGGGCGCCTGCACAGGCGCGGCGCGGGCCGAGCTCAGGCGCTGAGGAAACGATAGAGATTGCGCAGCATGCCCGCGGTGGCACCCCAGACGAAGCGCTCTTCGGTGCCGTCCTGGTAGGGCATCGAATACCACTCGCGGCGGGTGCCGTCGGGCGCAGGCACGGTATGGCGGCGGTGGTTGGCCGGATCCATGAGCCAGGCCAGCGGCACCTCGAAGGCCAGCGCCACTTCGTAGGGATTGATGGTGAGCTCGAACTCGGGCTTCACCAGCGCAACCACGGGCGTCACGATGAATGACGTGATGGTCGTGTAGGTAGGAAGGCTGCCGAGCACTTCGATGTACTGGGCCGAGAGCCCGACTTCTTCCCAGGCCTCGCGCAGTGCGGCCGCCGCGATGTTGGCGTCCTCGGGATCGACGCGCCCGCCCGGAAACGCCACCTGTCCCGAATGGTTGGACAGGTGCGCCGTGCGCTCGGTCAGCAGCACGGTGGCGCCTTGCGCGCGCTGCACGATGGGCACCAGCACGGCCGCCTGCGCGGGGGCGCGGTCGGTCAGGCGCGGCTCGCGCCGCAATTCGGGCGTCCACTCGGGCGGGGCGGCAAAGCGCCTGCGCAGGGCCTCGGTCGTCAATTGCGCGGTTGCCACGGCGGGCAGGCCGTCGGGGCCGCCGACCACAGGCGCCTCGCGCGGGTCGAACGGCAGCAGCGTGGGCGGCACCACGGCATTGACGGGTTCGACGGGAGCGAGTTGCATGGGGGCGGTGGAGTGGGTCAAGTGAGAGAGTTTCAGTGAAGGAGTAGAGCGTAAAAAAGCCGCGCTGTCTTTTTGCAAGAAGCGTGCACGGCGCACAACGCAAAAAGCCGCCTGAGCGGCGGCTTTTTGCACGGCAGGAAGGCAGCTTACTTGGCGGCCGATGCTGCTTGCGACTTGCCCGGCAGCTTTTCCTTGATGCGTGCCGAACGGCCGCTGCGCTCGCGCAGGTAGTACAGCTTGGCGCGGCGCACATCGCCACGGCGCTTGACTTCGATGCCGGCGATCAGCGGGCTGTAGGTCTGGAACGTACGCTCCACGCCTTCGCCGCTGGAGATCTTGCGCACCGTGAAGCCGCTGTTGAGGCCGCGATTGCGCTTGGCGATCACGACGCCTTCGTAGGCCTGCACGCGCTTGCGGGTGCCTTCGACGACGCTCACGCTGACGATGACCGTGTCACCGGGCATGAAATCGGGGATCTTCTTGCCGAGGCGGGCGATTTCTTCCTGCTCGAGGGTTTCGATGAGGTTCATGATTTCCTGATATTCGATCGTGCTCGCGCTACACAAAAGGCGCCTTCGGTTTCATTGCTCTTCCATCGCTGGATGAAAGCAACAAGCCAGGCGCGGCCGGGCAGAGGATCGGGGAACCGAGGATTATAGCTTTTTTTTCAGCGCTGCCTCATCGACCCTGCTCAGGCGGCCGGCGGCGCGTGCGGCGGCAATCAGGTCGGGCCGCCGCGCGGCCGTGATGGCCAGGCGCTGGTCGCGGCGCCAGCGCTCGATCTGCACGTGGTGCCCTGACAGCAGCGGCGCCGGCACGCCCTGCCCGTTCCATTGCTCCGGCCGGGTGTAGTGCGGGCAGTCGAGCAATCCGTCGAGCGAAGGATTGAAGCTGTCCTGCACATGGCTGGCCTCGTCGCCCAGCACGCCGGGCTGCAGCCGCGCCACGGCATCGAGCAGCGCCATGGCCGCGATCTCACCGCCCGAAAGAACGAAGTCGCCCAGGCTGATCTGGTGCGTCACGCGCGTGTCGATGAAGCGCTGGTCGATGCCTTCGTAGCGGCCGCAGACCAGCACCGCGCCCTCGCTGGCCGACCAGCGCTCGACCGCTTCGTGGCGCAAAGTCTCGCCGATGGGGGAGAACAGCACGACCGGCGCCCGGGATCCGCGCGCGGCCAGCGCCGCGTCAAGGCAGGCCGAGAGCGGCTCGGCCATCATCACCATGCCGGGTCCGCCGCCAAAGGGCCGGTCATCGACGCGCTTGTAGTTGCCCTGCGCGAAGTCGCGCGGGTTCCAGAGCACGACCTCGACCTGCTTGGCCTCGTAGGCGCGGCGCGTCACGCCGCTGGCCATGAAGGGCGCGAACAGTTCGGGAAACAGCGTGAGGACGTCGAAGCGCATGCGCGCGAGCCCCGGTCAGTATTCAGGCTGCCAGTCGACCGTGATGAGGCGGCCGGCGAGGTCGACCTTGTCGACGAAGACCGAGACGAAGGGCACCATGCGTTCGATGGCCTTGCCGTCTTCCTCGGCCGCGAGCACCAGCGTGGTCTGCGGGCCGGTGGCGAGCAGCTCGCGCACCGTGCCGAGCGGCACGCCTTCGCGGTTGACCACCGAAAGGCCGATCAGGTCGACCCAGTAGTACTCGTCGTCGCCGGCCGTGGGAAAGCTCGAGCGCGGCACGAACACGCGCGCGCCGCGAAGCGCCTCGGCCGCATTGCGGTCGGGCACGTCCTCGGAGGAGGCGACGATGCAGTCGGAGTGTTCCTTGGCTTCGCGGATCGCGAGCCGGAAAGCTGCGGTTGCCGAGGCTCCGGGAGCCTGCAGGAACCAGCGCTTGGAAGAAAAAAGCGCCTCGGGCTGGGCGCTGTGGGGCAGGACCTTGAACCAGCCCTTGATGCCCCATGCATCGGCGATGCGTCCTACCTCGATCGCATCCGCCGGCAATTCGGCGGCTTCGAGTGCGGGCAGCATCGGCGTGCCGGGCAGCTTAGGCAGCTGCCTTGGGGGCTGCTGCAGCGGCTTGCTTGATCAGGCGCAGGACCGTGGGCGAAGCTTGTGCGCCAACGCTCTTCCAGTAGGCCAGGCGGTCCTGGGCAATACGGATGCTTTCTTCGTTTTCCTTGGCGGTCGGGTTGTAGAAACCCAGGCGCTCGATGAAGCGGCCATCGCGGCGAACGCGCTTGTCCGACACGACGATGTTGAAGAACGGACGGCCTTTGGAGCCGCCGCGGGAGAGTCGAATGACGACCATGATTTATCCTTGGGTGGTGCAGCAAGCCCGTTGTTTGACAAGAGGCCCGCTCACAGTGTTCTTTCAACGTCGAGACACGCGACATGGCCACCCGGCCAGCGACACGCTGAAAAGCCTGCGATTATAGCCCGACCCGCGTTTTCTCCGAATTTCCGCGCTTGCCGCGTTCCGTTTGCCACCTGCATGACCCTCACCATCCGCCCCAGCCGCGACCAAGACATCGCGGCCATCACGGCCATCTACGCCCACCACGTGCTGAACGGCACCGGCACCTTCGAGACCGAAGCGCCCTCTGCCGCCGACATGGCCGCGCGCCGCGCCGACGTGCTCGGCAGGAACCTGCCCTACCTCGTGGCCGAAGAAAATGGCGAGGTGTTGGGTTTTGCCTACTGCAACTGGTTCAAGCCGCGCCCGGCCTACCGCTTTTCGGCCGAAGACTCGATCTACATGTCCGAAGCCGCACGCGGCAAGGGCCTGGGCGCCCAACTGCTGGCCGCCCTCTCGCAGGCCGCCGAGGCGGCGGGCGTGCGCAAGCTGATTGCCGTCATCGGCGATTCGGCCAACGCCGGCTCGGTCGGCGTGCACCGCAGCCAGGGCTTCACGCACGTGGGCGTGCTCAAGGACTGCGGCTGGAAGTTCGGCGAATGGCGCGACGTGGTCCTGATGGAAAAGGTGCTCGGCGAAGGCAGCACCACCCAACCCGAATGAAAAACAAGACCATTGCCGCCTGGCTCTCCTTCCTGGGAGGCCCGCTGGGCCTGCACCGCTTCTACCTGCGCGGCATCGGCGACTGGTTCGGCTGGCTGCTGCCCATTCCCACCGCGCTGGGCCTGTACGGCATCGAGCGCGCGCGCATGTACGGCCTGGACGACGGCTGGAGTTGGGTGCTGATTCCGCTACTGGGCTTCACCATCGCAGGATGCGCGCTGACGGCCATCGTCTACGGCCTCATGACGCCCGAGAAGTGGAACGCCCGCTTCAACGGCGGCGCACCTTCGGACGCCGCGCCGGGCCGCACGAACTGGGCCACGATCGGCGCCGTGGTGCTGGCACTCCTGTTCGGCACCACGGTGCTGATGGCCAGCATCGTGTTCAGCTTCCAGCGCTACTTCGAACACCAGGTCGAGGAAGGCCGGAAGATCTCACAGTAAGTGTTGCGCCCGAAGGCTGCGCAGCCTCAGAAAATCTGCCAGCTGAACCAGTAGGCAATCGCCGCAACGAAAGCCGACGCCGGGATCGTGAAGATCCAGGCCCAGACGATGTTGCCCGCCACGCCCCAGCGCACGGCGCTCGCGCGCTGCGCCGAGCCCACGCCGACGATGGCGCCGGTGATGGTGTGGGTGGTCGACACGGGAATGCCCAGCGCGGTGGCCAGGAACAGCGTGATCGCGCCGCCCGTCTCCGCGCAGAAGCCGCCCACGGGCTTGAGCTTGGTGATCTTCTGGCCCATGGTCTTCACAATGCGCCAGCCGCCGAACATGGTGCCCAGCGCGATGGCGGCATAGCAGCTCACGATGACCCAGTTCGGCGGCGCCGCGTCGCCGGCCGAGGCGTAGCCGGTGGCGATCAGCAGCATCCAGATGATGCCGATGGTCTTCTGCGCGTCGTTGCCGCCGTGGCCCAGGCTGTAGGCCCCGGCCGAAACCAGTTGCAGCCGCCGGAACCAGCGGTCCACGCGCGAGGGCGTGGCGCGCCGGAAGCCCCAGGCCACCAGCACCATCATCATCGAGCCCAGCAGAAAGCCGAGAAATGGCGAAACGAAGATGAAGGCCACGGTCTTCCAGATGCCGGAAGCCACCAGGCCGCCGGTACCGGTCTTGGCGATCACGGCGCCCACGATGCCGCCGATCAGCGCGTGCGACGAGCTGCTCGGGATGCCGTAGTACCAGGTCACGAGGTTCCAGCTGATGGCGCCCACGAGCGCGCCGAAGACCACGTGCACATCGACCACGCCGGGCTGGGCAATGCCCTTGCCGACCGTTGCCGCCACGCTCAGGTGGAAGATGAAGATCGCGATCAGGTTGAAGAAGGCCGCGAACAGTACGGCATGGCCCGGCTTGAGCACGCCGGTCGACACCACGGTGGCGATCGAGTTCGCCGCGTCGTGGAAGCCATTCATGAAGTCGAACAAGATCGCCAGCGCGACCAGAATCATCACCACCCAGAGGGCGACCTGAACCGTTGCCATCGATGGTTACCGCTCAGGAATTTTCGAGGACGATGCCCTCGATGACGTTGGCCACGTCCTCGCACTTGTCGGTGATCGTCTCGAGCAATTCGTAGATTGCCTTGAGCTTGATCACCTCGCGCACATCGGGCTCCTCGCGGAACAGCTTGCTCATGGCGCTGCGCATCACGCGGTCGGCATCAGACTCGAGGCGGTCGATTTCCTCGCAGGTCTTGAGCGTGGCCTCGGCCACCGCCGGGTCGGCGATCTTGCCGAGGAACTTGACGGCGTCCTTGAGGCGGTCGCAGCACTTCACGCTCAGGGCGGTGAGGCGCACGATCTCGTCGGTCATGTGGCGCACGTCGTACAGCGCCATGGTCTCGGCCGAGTCCTGGATCAGGTCGGCCACGTCGTCCATCGTGTTGATGAGCTTGTGGATCTGCTCGCGGTCGATCGGCGTGATGAAGGTCTTGTGGATCAGCCGGTTGACGTCGTGCGTGACGCGGTCGGCCGCACGCTCGGCATTGTCGACGTCGCGGTTGTACTGCTCGCGCAGGTGCACGTCGCTGTAATTGGCCACGAGTTGCTCGAACGCCCGCGCCGCTTCGACGATGCGCTCGGCGTGCTGGTTGAACATCTCGAAAAAATTCCCCTCGCGGGGCAGCAGCTTGCCGAACATGGCTCTCTCCTGGGTTCGCGGCTGCCACAAATGTGTGACAACGTCATGAAAAACCGCGCAAGTGTAATGGGCGAAACAAAGCCGCCCGGCCGACGGGGCTCACCGCCCCGCCTGCTCAGTCGCGAATCCGCTCGATGACCTGCGAGGAAACGCGGGCAAGCGCCGCGCGCGGCACCTTGTCGGGCGCGATCTCGGCGAGCGGCTTCAGCACGAAGGCGCGGTCGCGCATGCGCGGATGCGGCAAGGCCAGCGCGGGCGTGTCCTTGATCGCATTGCCGTGCATCAGCAGGTCGAGGTCGAGCGTGCGCGGCGCATTGGGAAAGGGCCGCTCGCGGCCGGCCTGCTCCTCGAGCAGGTGCAGCTCGGCCAGGAAGGCCTCGGCCGTGAGCCCGGTCCGCACGGCCACCACGGCGTTGATGAAATCGGGCCCGGTCGCATCGACCGGCGCGCTGCGGTAGAGCGACGAGCGCGCCGTCACCACGGTGCGCTCGATGGTGCCGATGGCGTCCATGGCCGCCGTCACGGCGGCCCGGGCGTCGCCGAGGTTGGCGCCGATGGCGACGAAGGCCTGCACGGTCGGATAGTCCTCGCGCGTGCGGCGGGCGGGCGCCCCCGCAGACCCCGCCTTGCCCGCAGGCCGGGCGGGCGGGCGCCGTGCGGGCGCCGGTCCGCCGCTCTTCGGCTTCGGCGAAGCGCCGCCGCTCTTGCCGTCCTTCGGCCGGTTCGGTGCGCTCATTCGGCTGCGGCGCTCCCGCCGCCCTCGCCGCCACCATCACCACCACCTCCGGTGCGCGGCTTGCGGCGACGGCGGCGCTTGCGCGGCGCAGCCGGCTCGCCATCGGGCGGCACGGCACCGGCCTCGACTTCGACTTCGGCCTCGCCGTCCTGCCGCGCGTCGGCATCGGGCTGGCGCTGGCGCGCCGCCGGTTCGCCGCGGGAGGGCTTGGGCGCCACCGGGTCGCGAGTTCGCACGCGCTGACGGGTCTTCTGCTCGTCGCGCACCTGCTCCAGCAGGTCTTGCTGGCGCACGTCGTCGGCAGTGCTGAACTCCTGCCACCACTCGGCAATGGCCTCGCTGACCTCGCCCACGTCGGCGCGCAGGCGCATGAAGTCGAAGGCTGCACGAAACCGCGCCTGGTCCACCAGGCTGTAGGGAGTGGAGCCGGTGCGCTTGTCGAAGCGCGGCTGCATCATCCAGATCTCGCGCATGTCGGCAGCGAGCTTGCCGCGGCCCGACACATCGCCGATGCGGGCGTTGAACACGTCGTCGATCGCGTCCTGCAGCGCCGGGAACGGCGGCTGCGGGCGCTGGCCGCGCTGGCCCTCGACGCGCTGGGCCCAGCCGTCGCGCACGTCGGCCCACAGCACGCAGGCCAGAAGGAAGCTCGGCGCCACGGGCTTGCCTTCGCCGACGCGGCGGTCGGTGTCCTGCAGCGCCGCCTTCACGAAGGGCTGATCGGCCCGCTCCACCACCACGTCGAGCAGCGGATAGATGCCCTTGGCGAGGCCAAGCTTGCGCAGCTGCTCGACCGTGGCAATGGCATGGCCGGTCTGCAGCAGCTTGAGCATTTCGTCGAACAGGCGGCTCTGCGGCACGTCGGCCAGCAGCTTGCTCGACTCGACCAGCGGCGCGGCCGTCTTGGCTTCCATCTTGAAACCGAGCGCCGCGAGCTTGGCCGAGAAGCGAATGGCGCGGATGATGCGCACCGGGTCTTCGCGGTAGCGCGTGGCCGGATCGCCGATCATGCGCAGCGTGAGCTTCTGGGCGTCGCGGATGCCGTTGTGGTAGTCGACCACGACCTGGTTGGCCGGGTCGTAGTACATGGCGTTCACGGTGAAGTCGCGGCGCGCCGCGTCTTCCTCCTGCGGGCCCCAGACGTTGTCGCGCAGCACGCGGCCGCTGGCGTCCACCGCATGCTTCATGCTCGCGAGCTCGCCCTTGCTGGTGCGCTCGTTGCCGGCCACCTGCTCGGCGGCGGCATTGTCCATGTAGGCGCGGAAGGTCGAGACCTCGATCACCTCGTGCTCGCGGCCGCGGCCGTACACCACGTGCACGATGCGAAAGCGCCGCCCGATGATGAAGGCGCGCCGGAAGAGCGACTTGACCTGCTCGGGCGTGGCGTTGGTGGCCACGTCGAAATCCTTGGGGCGCAGCCCCAGCAGCAGGTCGCGCACCGCGCCGCCCACCACGTAGGCCTCGTAGCCCGCCTGCTGGAGCGTGGTGACGACGTTCCTGGCACGTTCGTCGACCAGGGCTGGATCGATCTTGTGAACCTCTGCCGGCACCTCCTGGCGCTTGCCGAAGCGGCCCTTGCCCTGTGCGCCGCCGGCCGATTTGCCGAGCAGCTTGTCGATGAATTTCTTGATCATTGTTGGTTGAAGCTCTTCTCTATTCGTTTTCGAGCATGGATCGGATCAGCGGGATCGTGATCGCGCGCTGTGTCTGCAGGGCATAGCCGTCGAGCTGCGTGAGCAGTTCCATCAGGCTGCCCAGGTCGCGGCTGAAGCGATGCAGCATGTAGTCGAGCACCTCGTCCGACAGCATGACGCCGCGCGTGTCGGCGGCCTGGCGCAGCACCGCGCGGCGTTCGCTTTCGCTCAGCACCTGCAGGTGGAACACATGGCCCCAGCCCAGCCGGGTGCGAAGGTCCTCGCGCAGCGGCAGGTCGGCCGGCGGCAGCGCGCCCGCGGCCACGACGCCGCGCTGCAGCGTCTGCGCGTTGACGAACCAGTTGAAGGCCGCGTGCTGCTGCACGGCGGTGTAGAGGTGCACGTCGTCGAGCAGCACGGCACCCCAGCGCTCGTCGAATTCTGGCGGCTCCAGCAGGCCGGCATGCAGCCAGCCCACGCTCGCGCCCTGCTCCCGCAGTGCGACACGCACCGATTCGAGCAGATGGGTCTTGCCGCTGCCGCCTTCGCCCCACAGGTAGGTCGGGACGGGAGAGTGAGGCACGGCGCTGCCGGCGCCGCCCACCCACAGTTGCAGGTGCCGCAGCGCCGCCTCGTTCGGGCCGGCAAAAAAAGCGTCGAAGCTGGGGCCCGTCGCAATGCCGATATCGAGCGCGAGCTGTTTCATCCCGGGAAGGTTCATGGAGGGGGCCCGGAGGGCCCTTAAAATCGTGAGGAATTCTATCGGCCCGGCCGCTTCGGTCGCCGGCGCCTCCACCTTCCCGCCCTTCTCGACACCGTCCGACCATGACTTCCCCCACGCCCACCCCGCTCAGCTACAAGGATGCAGGTGTCGATATCGATGCCGGCGACGCTCTGGTCGACCGCATCAAGCCGCTCGCCAAGAAGACCCTGCGCGAAGGCGTGCTGGCCGGCATCGGCGGCTTCGGCGCGCTGTTCGAGGTGCCCAAGCGCTACAAGGAGCCGGTGCTGGTGAGCGGCACCGACGGCGTGGGCACCAAGCTCAAGCTGGCCTTCGAATGGAACATGCACGACACGGTCGGCATCGACCTGGTGGCCATGAGCGTCAACGACGTGCTGGTGCAGGGCGCCGAGCCCCTCTTCTTCCTCGACTATTTCGCCTGCGGCAAGCTCGACGTGGACACGGCCGCGGCCGTGATCGGCGGCATCGCCCGCGGCTGCGAGATTTCCGGCTGCGCGCTGATCGGTGGCGAAACCGCCGAAATGCCCGGCATGTACCCGGCCGGCGAGTACGACCTGGCGGGCTTCGCGGTCGGCGCGGTCGAAAAGTCGAAGATCCTCACGGGCCAGAACGTGAAGCCGGGCGACGTGGTGCTGGGCCTGGCCTCGGCCGGCGTGCATTCCAACGGCTTCAGCCTGGTGCGCAAGGTGATCGAACGCGCCGGGGCCGATCTGCCCGCCACGCTCGACGGCAAGCCGTTCCGCGAAGCCGTGATGGAGCCCACCCACCTCTACGTGAAGCCGGTGCTCGAGGCGCTGGCCAAGCACCCGATCAAGGCGCTGGCCCACATCACCGGCGGCGGCCTGCTCGAGAACATTCCGCGCGTGCTGCCCGAAGGCACGGCCGCCCACCTCAAGAAGGGCAGCTGGCCGCAGACCGAGCTCTTCGCCTGGCTGCAGAAGGTGGCCGGCATCGATGACATCGAGATGAACCGCACCTTCAACAACGGCATCGGCATGGTGGTGGTGATCGACGCAGCCGAAGCCGCAGCCTGCGCCGCCACGCTGCGCACGGCCGGCGAGTCGGTGTTCGAGATCGGCACCATCGCCGAGCGCGGCGCGGGCGCCGCCGTCGTGGTTGGCTGATCTCCTCGCTCCGAGGCTCGCAAGCGCAGCACCCGGACCCTGATGGCCAAACCCTCCCTCGCCACCTTCGAGACCAAGCCCCAGGCCGCCTCGCGCAACGTGGTTCTGGCCAGCTACCTGCTGATGCCGGCCGCGCTGCTGCTGGTGATGTGGCAGCACCTGCTGCCCGGCCTCCTGTGCGTGTGCATCGGTTTCCTCGCCACGCGCTGGTTTGCGCGCCTGATCGGCGCCGGCCTGGCCCGGCTCAGGCTGCCGCTCGGGCGTGCCGACGTCCTGGCCCGGGTGCTGGCAGTCACGCTGGTGCTGCTGGCACCCATCGCGCTCGTCTCCCTGGGCCTGTCGCAAGCGCGCGAGTACATCCTCGACGCGCCCGACCAGTACCGCGAACTGCTCGACTACACGGCCCGCACGGTGCTCGAACTGCGGCTCAAGCTCCCACCCGAGATTGCGGTCTACCTGCCCGAAGGCGCGGCCGAAGTGCAGCGCGTGGTGGCCAACTACCTGCGCGCGCAGGCCGGATCGCTGGCGCTGGCCGGACGGGCATGGCTCGGCGGCCTGCTGTTTGCCTACGTGGGGCTCATCGTGGGCGGACTGGCCGCCATCGCGCCCTCGCCGCTGCAGCGCCGGCCGCTCGCCGCGCAGCTGCACCGGCGCATCGCGATCTTCGGCGAGGCCTTCGGCCAGATCGTGGCCGCGCAGTTCTGGATCGCTGCCTTCAACACGCTGCTGACCGCCGTCTTCCTGCTGTTCCTGATGCCGCTCTGGGGTCCTCACCTGCCCTACACGCCGGCCCTGATCACGCTGACCTTCGTGGCGGGCCTGGTGCCCATCGTCGGCAATCTGGTCTGCAACTCGGTGATCACGCTGGTGGCGCTGTCGGTGTCGCCCGTGACGGCACTGGCCTGCCTGGTGTTCCTGATCATCATCCACAAGGCCGAATACGTGATCAACGCCAAGGTCGTTGGCAGCCGCACGCAGATGCGGGTATGGGAGCTGCTGGCGGTGATGTTCGTGGCCGAGGCGGTGTTCGGCCCGGCCGGACTGGTGGCGGCGCCGCTTTTCTACGCGTACCTCAAGAAAGAGCTGCAGGCGGCCGGCCTGGTTTAGCCCCGATGTCCTGATTTGATCGGTTCTGGTCCGCTTCGGCGCGGACCGCGCCCTGGCAGCGTAGAAGAATAAGCGGCATCATCCACTCCGCTCTTTCGAGCCACGCCATGAAATCCTGTCTGATTGTGATCGATGCGCAGGAATCGTTTCGCCAGCGCGCGTACTGGTCCGAACCCGTCGCGCAGCCCTATTTCGCCGCCCAGAACGCGCTGATCGAGGGCTGCCTGGCCGCGGGCATTCCGGTCGTGCGCGTCTTCCACGTCGACGGTCCCGCCACCGCAAGCCATCCCTTCGCGGTCGAATCGGGTTTCGTGCGGCCGATCGAAGGCCTGGCGCCATTCGAGGCGGCAGCCACCTTCACCAAGCACCGCCACAGCGCGCTGGTCAACAGCGGGCTCGACATCTGGCTCACGCAGCAGGGCATCGGCCGGCTGATCGTGAGCGGCATCCGCACCGAGCAATGCTGCGAAACCACCACGCGCCATGCCTCGGACCTGGGCTGGGAGGTCGACTACGTGACCGAGGCCACGCTGACCTTCGACATGCTGCAGCCCGATGGCCGGCCGCTTGCCGCGGCCGACATCAAGGCGCGCACGGCGGCCGTGCTGGACGGCCGGTTCGCCACCGTTTGCAGCGTGGCGCAGGCGCTCGAGCGCGCCGGCGCGCGCTCCGCGGAAAGCGTGGCCGCATGAGCGCCGCCCCAAGGGTGCACCAGTGAGCCTTCGGGTACTGATCCTCGCCTACGATGGCGTCGAGGCGCTCGACTTCGCGGGGCCGTTCGAAGTGTTCACCACCGCGAGCCGCGTCGGCCAGCGCATGAATCCCGGCGCGCAAGCCCCCTTCGAGGTCGCCTCGGTGGCAGCGACCACCAGCCAACCCGTGCAGGCGCGCGCCGGCCTGCGCCTGCTGGCCGATCACGACCTGGCCGCGAATCCAACGGCCGACCTGCTGATCGTGCCCGGCGGCGTGGTCGATGCCCCCATGGCGAGCCCCGCCACCCTGCGCTGGATCGCCGGCTGCGCGGCCGGCGCGCAGCTGGCCGCCTCGGTCTGCACCGGCGTCTTCCTGCTCGCGAAAAGCGGCGTGGCCACGCGCGAAGTCGTCACCACGCATTGGGAAGACATTGCGGACTTGCGCGAGCAGTTCCCCTCGCTCGACGTGCGCGAAAACGAGCGCT
Source organism: Variovorax beijingensis (assembly GCF_003951285.1). GTDB lineage: Bacteria > Pseudomonadota > Gammaproteobacteria > Burkholderiales > Burkholderiaceae_C > Variovorax > Variovorax beijingensis. The sequence goes on from NZ_RXFQ01000001.1 coordinate 260,027, forward strand.
GGGTCGACAGCGGCCGCATCGTCAGCTCCGCGGGCATCAGCGCGGGCATCGACATGAGCCTGTACCTGGTCGAACGCCTGGCCGGCCGCACGCTGGCCGAACGTACCGCGCGCCAGATGGACTACGCATGGACCTCCGGCAACACCCCATCCGCGTAGTGTTCGTGCTGCTGCCGGGCAGCCTGGTGCTCGACTGGGCCGGCCCGGCCGAGGCGCTGCGCATCGCGAACCAGCGGCTGCTTGCGGCGGGCCTGCCCGAGCGCTTCGAGATCGAATTCGCGGGCCCGCGGCCCACGTCGATCGGATCCGTGGGCGTAGTGCTCGCCAACCTCGCACCCTTGCCGACGCAATGGCATGGCCCGGCCTGGGTCGTGCTGGTCGGGCTGCCCGGAGACGCGATCCCGATCGACAACGCCGAGACGCAGGAGCTGCTGCACTGGCTGCGCGGCCAGCGCTTCGAGCCCGGCCGGCTCGAGCTGGTCACGGTCTGCGCCGGCGCGCTGCTGGCCGCGCATGCCGGCGCGCTCTGCGGCCGGCGCGCCACCACGCACCACCATCACCTCGACGAACTGCGCTCGGTGGAGCCGCGCTGCGAGGTGGTCGCCAACCGCGTGTTCGTGATCGATTCGCCGGTGTACAGCAGCGCGGGCGTCACCACCGGCATCGACCTGGTGCTGCACCGCATCGCCGACGTGTGCGGCGAAGCGCTGGCCGCCCAGGTGGCGCAGACGATGGTGGTGGCGCAGCGGCGCGGTCCGCACGATCCGGAGCTGTCGCCCTTCCTGGCCTACCGCAACCACCTGCATGCCGCGCTGCACCGCGTGCAGGACGCCGTCAGCGAGCAGCCCCAGGCCGACTGGAGCGTGCCGCGGATGGCCCAAGTGGCCCACACCTCGGCGCGGCACCTGACGCGGCTGTTCGTCGAGCACGCGGGCGTGGCGCCGCTGGCCTACCTGCGCCGGCTGCGGCTGGCGGCCGCGCAGCTCGCGCTGGCCTCGGGCGCGAGCGTGACGCGGGCGGCGGAAATCTCGGGCTTCGGCTCTGACACGCAGCTGCGGCGCGCCTGGCACCAGTTCGGATTGCCCGGCTCGCCTTCGGCCTCGGCGCCGAAGGCATAGCGGCCAGGAGTTTCAGCCCTGCGCGGCCGCGCAGGCCCGCGCGCGCGCCAGCAGCAAGGTCCGCTCGCGCGTGTTGCGCGTGAGCGAGGCGGCGCGGTCGAATTCCCTCTGCGCCTCGCCGCGGCGGCCGAGCTTCAGGAGCAGGTCGCCGCGCACCGCCGGCAGCAGGTGATAGGCCTGCAAGGCCGGTTCGCCCAGGAGCGCATCCACCACTTCGAGCCCCGCGGCCGGCCCGAAAGCCATCGACAGCGCCACCGCGCGGTTCAATTCGACGATGGGCGACGGCGACAGTTCGGCCAGCGCGTCGTACAGCGCAGCGATGCGCGGCCAGTCGGTGTCTTCCGCGGTGCGCGCGCGGCCGTGGCAGGCGGCAATGGCCGCCTGCAGCGCATAGGGGCCGAAGGCGCCGCCAAGCGCCTCGGCACGCGCCAGTGCCGCAAGGCCGCGCCGGATCAGCATGTGGTCCCAGCGTGCGCGGTTCTGCTCGAGCAGCAGCACCGGCTCGCCCGAGGCGCCCACGCGCGCGGCCGTGCGCGAGGCCTGGATTTCCATCAGCGCCACGAGGCCATGCACTTCCGATGCATCGGGCATCAGTTCCGCCACGATGCGGCCCAGGCGCATGGCTTCCTCGCACAGCGCGGGACGCATCCAGTCGTCGCCGGCCGTGGCCGAGTAGCCTTCGTTGAAGATCAGGTAGAGCACCTCGAGCACCGAGGCGAGCCGCGCTTCGAGTTCATGCCGGCGCGGCACCTCGAAGGGCACGCGCGCTTCGAGCAGCGTGCGCTTGGCGCGCACGATGCGCTGCGCCACGGTGGCTTCGGGCACGAGAAAAGCCCGCGCGATTTCGTCGGTGCCGAGGCCGCCCATCAAGCGCAGCGTGAGCGCCACGCGCGCCTCGGTCGAAAGCACGGGATGGCAGGCGGTGAACACCAGACGCAGCAGGTCGTCGCCGATGTCGTCGTCGATGGCCGCATCGACCGCTTCGGCGAAATCGGCCTGGGCCATCTCGTGCTGCGCATCGAGTTCGCGGCCGATCTCGGGCGCCTTGTGCTCGGCCAGCTGCCGGTGCCGCAGCCGGTCGAGCGCGCGGCGCTTGGCCACGGCCGTAAGCCAGGCGGCGGGGTTGTCGGGCACGCCTTTGGCGGGCCATTGCTCGAGGGCCGACACCAGCGCGTCCTGCGCCAGTTCCTCGGCCAGGCCCACGTCGCGCACCATGCGCGCGACGGTGGCGATGATCCTGGCGGATTCGATGCGCCACACCGCCTCGATGCTGCGATGGACGGCGGCCTCGCCGCCGCCGCCGCGGCCCTCGGAAGCACCCATGGCTCAAGTCTTCTTGACCGCCTGCATCGACGCGAATTCGGTGGTCAGCGCCTGCACGTCGGGCGGGTAGTCGGCAATTTCCTGGATCTGGCGGACCTCGATGACCTCGCTCTCGCTGCCGGGGCAGCGCGTGGCCCATTCGATGGCGTCGGCACGCGAGGGCACGTCGATGATCCAGTAGCCGCCGAGCACTTCCTTGGCTTCGGCGAAAGGACCGTCGACAACCTTGGGCTTGCGGCCCGGAAAGCTCACGCGCGCGCCCATCGAGGGCGGATGCAGGCCGTCGCAGCTGATCAGCACGCCGGCCTTCTGCATCGACTCGTTGTAGGCCATCATGGCCGCCACCGCATCGACGTCGTCGGGAATGGTGCCGGGCGCGGCGGTCTCGTAGCCGTGGGGAATCATCAGCAGCATGAATCGCATGGTGGTCTCCTTCGGTGCGGTCTTGCCGTTCAGCGGCCGGCCTTGGTCCGGGCCTCGGATTCGGCGCGCAGGCGCTCTTCCTGCGCCAGCAGCTCGGGCGTCATCGAATCGCCGAAATCGGAGGCTTCGAACACCTGGCGGATCTCGATCTCGCCCTCCTGGAACGGGCTGCGCTTGATCCACTCGATGGCTTCCTCCTTCGACTTGACCTGCAGCAGCCAGAAGCCCGCGAGCAACTCCTTCGTCTCGGCGAAAGGACCGTCGATGACGGTGCGCTTCAGGCCCTCGCAGCGCACGCGCGCCCCCTTGGAAGACGGATGCAGCCCCTCGCCCGCCAGCAGCACGCCGGCCTTGACCAGTTCCTCGTTGAACTTGCCCATGGCGGTGAGCACTTCGGTGCTCGGCATCACGCCGGCTTCGGAATCCTTGTTGGCCTTGACCAGAACCATGAATCGCATGTCGTTTCTCCTGAAGTTGATGAAATCGGGAGGCACTGAAACCGCGCGCTCCTGTTCACACGTCGCACGAGCGCAGGCCCGATCGACACGCTCGCCTCGACCTATTTGTAATTTTATGTATCAGAAATTCAGGGCAGATAGCCGCAGAAGCGCAGCACATGCCCGTCGGGTTCACGGATGGCGAATTCGCGCAGACCCCAGGGCTGCGAGATGGGCGGCTCGATCACCGTGACGCCGCGCTTCGCATAGGCGGCGTGCAGGCCGTCGATGTCCTTGCCCACGTGGATCACGATTTCGCCGCGCCAGGGCGGCGCCCCGCGCGTGTTGCACTGCCACAGCCGCAGGTAGACCGGGTCGCCGTAGCTGCGGTCGCCCTTCTTGACCCGCGCATAGCTCGGCGGCTCGCCGGCGATGAAGTCGATCTCGAAGCCCAGCACGTCGCGGAACCAGCGCGCGGCGCGCGCGGCGTCGGACACCGGCAGCACGGGCTGCACGCCGTGGAATTCATGCAAGGTGCCGAGATCGGGGGCGTCGGCCACGCCGGTGCTGGTGGCCATCAGTCGGATTCGCGCCGCAGCGCCGCCACGCGCTCGGCAATGACGTCGACGTCGAGCGCGTCTTCCGCATGCTCGAGGTAGGTTTCCAGGTCGCGCACGGCGGCTGCGGTGTTGCCCTGCTCGGCATGCGCGATGCCGCGGTCGCGGTACTCGCCCCAGGCATTGGGCAGCAGCGCGATGAGGCGGTCCTGCACGGCAATGGCGCGTTGCCAGTCTTCCTGCGCGCGGTGCACTTCCTTCAGGTTGCGCAGCATGCGCCCGATGATCTCGCGCGAGCTGGCGGGCTGCAGGTACAGGCCCAGCGGCACGTCGAAGTCGCCGACCAGCCCGTTGCTGCGCTTGTAGGGTTCGAGCCGCTCGCCGAGCTCTTCGCGCGAGAGCGACTTGCCGGTGAAGGGGTCGATCACCACCTGCCCCTTCGGCAGCGTGACCTTGAGCATGAAGTGGCCCGGAAAGCCGATGCCGCGCGCCTGCAGGCCCAGCCCCTGCGCCAGTTCCATCCACAGCACCGCCAATGAAATGGGAATGCCGCGGCGCGTGCGCAGCACGGCGTTCAGGTAGCTGTTGTCGGGGTCGTAGTAGTCGTTGACGTTGCCGCCGAAGTTCAGGTCGTTGAAGAAGAACTGGTTGAGCGCGCGCAGCCGGGCGAGCGGCGCGGCATCGGCCGGCAGCCGGCGCTTCAGGCGTGCGAGGAGCTGGTCGACGTCGCCCAGCACCTGCTGCACGTCGAGGTCGGGGTATTCGTCCTGCGCGAGGCTGGCGGCAGCCTCCAGCAGCGGAAAATGTTCGTCGCTCTGCACCAGCGATTCGAAATACGCCAGGGCCGTGGGAACCTGAAAGCTGAACGTCATGTGTCTTTGTAGAGGAGCATGCGGGGAGCGTCAAGGCGGTGTTTTCAGCTTGCGCAATTCGAAATCGGCTGCGTTGCGCAAAGCCGCAACGCAAGGCCTCTCACCGGCGCACGAAACTGCGCAGCCGCACGCCCACGGCCGCGAGCACCGCGAAATAAAGCAGCGCCGCGCCGGCGATCAGCGCGGCCAGCAGGCCGATGCGATAAAAGCGCTGCTCGCGCAGGCCGATCCAGTCGAAGTAGCGCGAACCCCACGCCAGCAGGGCCGCCAGCACCAGCATGCCCGCCAGCACCTGCAGCGCGAACTTGCCCCAGCCGGGTTCAGGCTTGTAGCTGCCGCGGCGGATCAGGCCGACCAGCAGCCAGATCGCATTGACCAGCGCGCCGATGGCGATGGTCAGCGTGAGCGCCGCATGCTGCAGCACCGGCACCAGGAAGAAATTGAGGACCTGGGTCAGCACCAGCACGCCCACGGCGATCAGCATGGGCGTGCGCGTGTCCTGCCTGGCATAGTAGCCGGGCGCGAGCACCTTGATGGCCACGAGGCCGATCAGCCCGACGCCGTAGCCCATCAGCGCCACGGTGGTGCGCCGCACGTCCTCGCCCTGGTAGGCGCCGTTGTGGAACAGCACGGCCACCAGCGGCTGGGCAAAGAGCAGCAGCGCGACGGCGCACGGCGCCGACAGCAGCACCACCAGCCGCAGGCCCCAGTCGAGCAGCGACGAATAGCGCGCATCGTCCTTGGCCGCGCGGGCGCCGGCCAGTTGGGGCATCAGCACCACGCCCAGCGCCACGCCGAGCATCGCGGTCGGGAATTCCATCAGGCGGTCGGCATTGCTCACCCAGGTCACGCTGCCGACCGCAAGGTGCGAGGCGATCTGCGTGTTGATGAGCAGCGAGATCTGCGCGACGCTCACGCCCAGCAGGGCGGGCAGCATCAGCTTCAGCACCTGGCGCGTGGTGGGATCGCGCCAGGCGTCGCCCAGCGCCTTGAAACTCGCGCCGATGCGCGGCATGAGGCCCAGCGCGCGCAGCGCCGGAATCTGGATGGCCAGCTGCAGCACGCCGCCGACCAGCACGCCCACGCACTGGGCATAGATCGGCTCGATGCCGTAGCGGCGGAACAGCGGCGCCCCGACGACGATCGCCAGGATCAGCGCGATGTTGAGCAGCACCGGCGAGGCGGCCGGCACCGCGAACTTGCGCCAGGTGTTCAGGATGCCGCCCGCCAGCGCCACGAGCGACATGAAGCCGATGTACGGAAACATCCAGCGCGTCATGACCACGGCCGCATCGAAGCCCGCCAGCCCGCTGGCCATGGCCCATACCAGCAGGGGCGCGCCAACCACGCCGGCCACGCAAACCACCACCAGCGCCCAGGCCAGCAGCGTGGCGACGTGGTCGATCAGCGCCTTGGCGCCCTCCTGGCCGGCCTCGGTCTTGCGCGCCGCGAGCACCGGCACGAAGGCCTGGCTGAAGGCGCCTTCGCCGAAAACCCGCCGGAACAGGTTGGGAATGCGAAAGGCGACGTTGAACGCGTCGGTCAGCGCGCTGACGCCGAACACCGAGGCAAAAAGCACGTCGCGCACGAGGCCCGTGATCCGCGAAGCGAGCGTCAGCAGGGATACGGTGGAAGCGGATTTGAACAGGGACACGGGGCGAGTGTAGGGCCCGGCAAGCCTCGATTCGGCGAAAAAGGCAACCCGGCCTATAATGGAGGGCTTTGCTGCATCATCCTCAGACACCTAAGGAACTAAATCATGGCATCCGCCAAGCCCAAGAAAAAGAACCCGCGCCTCGCCTCCGGCCGTAAGCGCGTCCGCCAGGACACCAAGCTCAACGCTGCGAACACCTCGCTGCGCTCCAAATACCGCACCGCCGTGAAGAATGTCGAAAAGGCCGTCCTGGCCGGCGACAAGACCAAGGCAAGCGAACTCTTCGCGAAGGCCCAGAGCATCGTCGACACCGTCGCCGACAAGGGCATCTTCCACAAGAACAAGGCAGCTCGCGACAAGAGCCGCCTGTCGGCGAAGGTCAAGGCCCTCGCCCTCGCGCCTGAAAAGGCCGCCGCCTGACACCTGTCAGGCAAGCCCGGACCGGAATTCTCCGGTCCGCCGTTTGATCGGGGTGCGCTGCAGCAAAGTGTAAAAAACCGCCTTCGGGCGGTTTTTTCATGTCCGATCGCTTCCTGTCCGGGGAAGCCGCCCGCTCAGGCCTTGGGTGGCGCGCCCGGCACGTCGGGCACCAGGCAGGCCTCGGCCACCTGCAGGCCGTTGTCGCGCGCGAAATTCACGCAGAAGTCCCAGGCCATGGGTTCGACGTCGCGCAGCGCGCGGTTGACCACCACGCACTTGACCCCGTTGATGGTGGTCGGAATGCACCAGGGCGAATAGCTCAGGTGGCTGCCCGGATAGGCGCCACCGGGACGGAAGGAGCACATCACGCCGGCCAGCCGCTCGGCCCAGTCGCTGGGGCGGAAAGTCCGGCCATCGTGGGTGATGCCCTGGATGAAGATTTCTTTGGCAGTGGGGGAAATCATCGTTGAATGAGGCGCCCGCAGCAGGTGCTGCGGTGCAACAAGCGATTCTATCCGGGCGCCTTTCGCCTCCCGGGCAGCGGGCATTGCTGTAATGCGGAATCCTCAACGAAGCCGTCAAACCGCACGCCTAGAATCCGCGGTTCCCTATCTGGAGAACCGAATGAGCGCTACCGCCCAGCCCACCTCGCCCCACGTCATGAACACCTACGGTCGCCTGCCGATCGCGCTGTCGCACGGCCAGGGCTGCCGAGTCTGGGACACCGCGGGCAAGGCCTACCTCGACGGCCTCGGCGGCATTGCCGTGAACACGCTGGGCCACAACCATCCCGAGCTGGTGCCCGCGCTGCAGGACCAGATCAGCAAGCTGATCCACAGCTCCAACTACTACCACGTGCCCGGCCAGGAGCAGCTGGCCGCCAAGCTGACCGAGCTGTCGGGCCTGACCAACGCCTTCTTCTGCTGCACCGGCCTGGAAGCCAACGAGGCAGCCCTGAAGCTCGCGCGCAAGTTCGGCCACGACAAGGGCATCGAACGGCCCGAGATCGTGGTGTACGAAGCCGCGTTCCACGGCCGCAGCATCGCCACGCTGTCGGCCACGGGCAACCCGAAGGTGCAGGCCGGCTTCGGCCCGCTGGTCGAGGGCTTCATCCGCGTGCCGCTGAACGACATCGAGGCGCTGAAAAAGGCCACCGAAGGCAACCCCAACGTGGTCGCCGTGTTCTTCGAAACCATCCAGGGCGAAGGCGGCATCAACCCGATGCGCTGGGAATACCTCAAGCAGGTGCGCGCCCTGTGCGACCAGCGCGACTGGCTCATGATGATCGACGAAGTGCAATGCGGCATGGGCCGCACCGGCAAGTGGTTTGCGCACCAGTGGGCCGGCATCAAGCCGGACGTGATGCCGCTGGCCAAGGGCCTGGGCTCGGGCGTGCCGATCGGCGCCGTGGTGGCCGGCCCCCGGGCTGCCAACATCTTCGGCCCCGGCAACCATGGCACCACCTTCGGCGGCAACCCGCTCGCGATGCGCGCCGGCATCGAGACCATCCGCATCATGGAAGAGCACAAGCTGCTCGAGAACGCCGCCGCCGTGGGCGAGCACCTGAAGGCCGCGCTCGAACGCGAAATCGGCGGCCTGGCCGGCGTGAAGGAGATCCGCGGCCAGGGCCTGATGCTGGGCATCGAACTCGACCGGCCCTGCGGCGTGATCCTGAACCGCGCCTGCGACGCCGGCCTTCTGCTGAGCGTGACGGCCGACAAGGTGATCCGCCTCGTGCCGCCGCTCATCCTGAGCATTGCCGAGGCCGACGAGATCGTCGCGATCCTCGCGCCCATCGTCAAAACATTCCTGTCGGAGCCCGCAGCGCAATGACGACCGCCACCACGCCCAACGCCATCCGCCACTACCTGCAGTTCTCGGACTTCACCGCCGACGAGTACACCTACCTCTTCGATCGCATGGCGATCATCAAGAAGAAGTTCAAGACCTACGAGAAGCACCAGCCGCTGACCGACCGCACGCTGGCCATGATCTTCGAGAAGGCCAGCACGCGCACCCGCGTGAGCTTCGAGGCGGGCATGTACCAGCTCGGCGGCAGCGTGGTGCACCTGACCACCGGCGACAGCCAGCTCGGCCGCGCCGAGCCCATCGAGGACAGCGCCAAGGTCATCAGCCGCATGGTCGACCTCGTGATGATCCGCACCTACGAGCAGACCAAGATCGACACCTTCGCCGCGCATTCGCGCGTGCCGGTCATCAACGGCCTGACCAACGAATTCCACCCCTGCCAGATCCTCGCGGACATCTTCACCTACATCGAGCACCGCGGCTCCATCCAGGGCAAGACGGTGGCCTGGGTGGGCGACGGCAACAACATGGCCAACACCTGGCTGCAGGCCAGCGAGATCCTCGGCTTCAAGGTGCACGTGAGCACGCCCAGCGGCTACGAGGTCGACCAGTCGGTGGCGGGCCTGCGCTCGGCCGACAGCTACCAGGTCTTCAAGGACCCGATGGAAGCCTGCCGCGGCGCCGACCTGGTCACCACCGACGTCTGGACCAGCATGGGCTACGAATCCGAGAACGAGGCCCGCCGCAAGGCCTTTGCCGACTGGTGCGTCGACGAGGACATGATGCGCATCGCCCAGCCCGACGCCCTCTTCATGCACTGCCTGCCCGCGCACCGCGGCGAGGAAGTGCAGGCCGAGGTCATCGACGGCCCGCAGTCGGTGGTGTGGGACGAGGCCGAGAACCGGCTCCATGCGCAGAAGGCGCTGATGGAGTTTCTGCTGCTGGGGCGGCTGTAGGCCGCAAAGCCCTGGGCTCGGTCAGAAGGCCCAGGCGCCCAGCTGGTAGTAGTCGAAGCCGGCGCTGCGACCGCCCAGGCAGCCGGCCAGGAAGTCCTCGGTTTCGCGGTACATCTTCAGGTTGTTGTTCCACTTGTAGTTGCCGTGCCCGTCACCGCCGAAGGTGACGAAGCGCACGGTCTTGCCATGCTCGCGCAGCGCCTGCACCATGCGCTGCGACTGCTCCAGCTTGACCCTCACGTCGTTGACGCCGTGCATGACCAGGATGGGCACGCGCGCGTTGGCAGCCATGTACACGGGTGACCTGGCGTCCATGGCCTTGCGCTGCACCGGATCGGCCGGATCGCCCACGTAGCGCTTCCACCACGGAAGGCCGAGCGCCCAATAGGGCGGCGCGGTTTCCAGCAGGCGCGCCAGGTCCGACACGCCCACCACGTCGACCGCGCAGGCGAACACCTCCGGCGTCAGCGTGGCCCCCAGCAGCGCCGCGTAGCCGCCATAGCTGGCGCCCCAGACCGCCACCCGCGCCGGATCGGCCACGCCCTGCTGCACCGCCCAGCGCACGCCGTCGACCAGGTCGTCGTGCATGCGGCCGGCGAACTCGCCCACGGCTTTCTCCATGAAGGCACGCCCATAGCCGGTGGAACCGCGGTAATTGAGCTGCAGCACCGCATAGCCGCGGTTGGCCAGGAACTGCTGCAGCCCGCGGCTGTTGCCGCTGGCCGACCAGCCGTCGCGCGCCCACGGGCCGCCATGGACCAGCAGGACCATGGGCAGGCCCCGCGCCGGCACCCCGGGCGGCAGCGTCAGGTAGCCGTTGATCGTCAAGCCATCGCGCGCCTGGAAGCGCACCGGGCGCTTTTCGCCCAACGCGTCGGCGAGAAGGTTCAGGCTGGTCTGCCCCAGCAGTTCGGGCGCCGCATCCGGGCCGCTCACCAGGTAGAAGCGGGTGCCGCGATCGGTGCCGACGCTCACCGTCATGGCCTGTTCGGCATCGTCCAGGCTGTTGACGTGGATGGCGGCCGGGCGGCCTTCGCCCAAAGGCTCCAGGCGTGCCTGCAAGGCGGCATCCAGGTACTTCTGGACGGGGTAGCCGGGCTCGGCGTGAACCATCAGGGGCCGTCCGCTGTTGCGGCTCACGAGGACCCGCGAGATGTCGACCTCGGGGTTCGACTCCACCACGGTCTCCTGGCCCGTCGCAAGATCCAGCCGGACCAGCGCCGACTTGTCGCGTCCGCGTGCCGACAGCGCCCAGGCCATGCTGCCCTGCGGATCGATCTCGACCACGTAGAGGGACTCTTCGCGGCCCCAGCGCACGGTGGTGTGCCAGCCCTCGTCCTGGCCCGGCGCGCCCGGCAGTTGCAGCCATGCCCCGCCATCGTCGCTCTGCACGCGGCCGCGGAGGGTGCCGCCGCGGTCCACCAGCCAGCCGGTGACAGTGCCCGGATTGGCAGCCATGCGCGTGCGCTGGCCGGATGCGAGGTCGACCAGGAAGGGCTCGAAGACTTTCTTGTCGCGCAGGTTGGCCTGCAGCACCACCCGTGCGGTGCCGCGGATCGTGCGCTGCAGCGAGGCGCGCGTGTCCGCCTCGGGGAACAGCGAAACCGGCGCGCCGAACCCCTCCGCCTGGTCGACCGTCACCGCGAACCAGCGGGTGTTCTCGCTGCCATCCGGATCCCTGCTCAGCAGCAGGCGGCGGCCGTCGCCCGACCAGGCCAGGCTCCCGGCCCGCACCCGCAATGCGCGTGCATCGTCGCGCCCCAGCGTCTTGACCCAGACCGCCGGCCAGAGTCCGCTCGTGCCGAGCCAGGCCAGGCGCCGGCCGTCGGGCGAGATGCGGTAGTTGCCGCTGCCCTCGGTGTTGGCGACGAAGTCGCGCACGGGGATCAGCGGCGGCAGTTGCGCCTTCTGCTGCGCTTCCTGCAGCGCGGGATGGCGCGGCGGCGTGCCGCAGCCGGCCAGCCAGAGGGTGCCTGCCGCCAGCAACGGCAGCCAGGCGCGGTGGGTGATGTGCATCGGTCTCCTCCTTGTGCGTTGTCATTCTGCGAAAACCCAGCTTAAGAACAGCCAAAGAGCAGACCTCGCGCTGCGCTTTGGCTTCCCTTTGGCTGCGTCCCCGCAGAATCCTGCCATGCACCTCCTGCTCATCGAAGACGACCTGGACCTGGGCCCCGCGCTGCAGGCCGCGCTCAAGGTCGAGGGGCTCAGCAGCGAATGGCGGCGGCGCGCGGCGGATGCGCCGCCGCGCCTGGACGACGCCCAGTTCGACTGCGTGCTGCTCGACCTGTCGCTGCCCGACGGGAGCGGCTTCGACCTGTTGCGGCGATGGCGCCATGCCGGCGGCCAGACGCCGGTGATCGTCATCACCGCACGCTCGGCACTGGACGACCGGCTGGCCGGCCTGGACGGCGGCGCGGACGATTTCGTGGTCAAGCCCTTTGCCACCGCCGAGCTGATCTCGCGCATCCGCGCGGTGCTGCGGCGCAGCGCGCGCCAGGCCAGCGACAGCTGGACCCTGGGCGATTTGGTGATCGAGCCGCGCCGGCATCGGGTGCAGCTGGCGGGGCAAGCCGTGGCCCTGTCGCAGCGCGAGTTCCAGGTCCTGCTGGAACTGGCGCGCGAGCCCGGCGCCGTGGTCGCCAAGAGCAGCCTGGCGCAGCGGCTCGCCCCGTTGGGCGATCCGATGGATTTCGCTGCCATCGAGGTGCACATGTCCAACCTGCGCCGCAAGATCGGCGCCGAGCGCATCCGCACCGTGCGCGGCGTGGGTTACCTGCTGGAATCATGAGCACCACTGCCAGCGATACGGCACGCCGCTCCATGAGCCGTTGGCGCGCTGCGCTGCAGCCCTCCCTGGTGCGCCGCAGCGCCGTGGCGGTGCTGCTGGCCTTCGTGCTGATCTGGGCCGCGTTGCTGGCCTACCTTTATCTGGAGCGCGTTCGCGTGCGCGTGCAGGACCCCGGCCTGCAGCGCTTCGCCGGCGCCTTGCAGGCGTCGATGGTGCATCTGCACACGCGCGACCAGGCCGTGGCCTTCGTCGATGCCAGCGCCACCTGGCTGAACATCCGCCGGCGCGAGTTCGGCCGCCTGCCCGGCGCCTTCGAATTCGAACTGCTCGACCGGGACGGCACCCGCATCCATGCCACGGACGGCTTGGCGATCGAGCGCCTCCCCGCCATCACCCGTCCGTTGCAGCAGATCGAGCTGCGAGGCACGCGCTATGTGCTGGCACAGGCCCGCACGCCGCAGTGGACGCTCAACATCGCCGAGCCGATGCGAAGCGACAGCGCCTTTCTTGCCTACAACGGCGCTGCCTTGCTGCCCTACCTGGGCATCGCGTTGCCGCTGGTGCTGCTGGCGATCTGGCTGCCCATTCGCAGCGGGCTGCGCCCGCTACAGGAACTGGCCGATCGCATCGCCGCGCGCGACGCGGCCGACCTGCGCCCCGTCGGCGTCGCGGCGCGGCACCGCGAACTCGTGCCGCTGGTGAACGCGCTGGACGCCCTGCTGGCGCGCATGCGCGGGCAACTCGAGCGCGAACGCGCCTTCGTGCAGGACGCGGCCCACGAGATCCGCACGCCGCTGGCCGTGATCAACGCACAGGCCCATGTGCTGGCGCAGGCCACCGATGCAGCGCAGCGCGCCCAAGCCGAGGCGGAGCTGAACCTCGCCATCGCACGCACTTCGCACCTCGCGCAGCAACTGCTCGACCTGGCCGCGCTGGACCGCGCCGGCACCACGCCGGCCTCCCGCATCGACCTGGCGCACTGGATGCGCACCCTGCTCGGCCATGCGGCCCAGACAGCGCTGCGCGACGGCCGCGAACTGTCGCTGGACGCGCCCGACACCCTGCACGGCCGCATCGACCTGCCGGCCATGGAATCGATCGTGCGCAACCTGGTGGACAACGCGCTGCGGCACGGCGTGCCGGGCAGCAGCATCGCCGTGAGCTTGCGCACCGAAGACAGCCACCTGCTCGTGGAAGTCCGCGATGATGGCCCCGGCATTCCCATGGCGCAGCGTGCGCACGCGTTCGAGCGCTTCCATCGCGGCGGCGAAGCTCGCGCCAGCGGCGCCGGGCTGGGCTTGTCGATCGTGCGCCAGGCGGCGCTGCGCCTGGGCGGCGGCGTCGAGATCGTGGAGGGGCTGCAGGGCCGCGGCGTCGGCTTTCGGGTCCGCCTGCCGTGGAGTGCGGCCTGACACACCGGGCGTTAGCATTCCTTCCGATGAGCATGTCCACCTCCTGCCAGCAATGCGGCGCCTGCTGCGCCAGCTACCGCGTCGACTTCAGCATCCACGAACTCGACGACAACGGCGGCAAGGTGCCGTCCGGCCTTGCGGTCGACGTGAACGGCGCCCTCTGCCGCATGCGCGGCACCGACCACACGCCGCCGCGCTGCGCCGCGCTCACCGGCAAGATCGGCCAGGCCGTGGCCTGTGGCATCTACGAATGGCGCCCCAACCCCTGCCATGAGCTGCAGGCCGGCAGCGGCGCCTGCGAGCGGGCCCGTGCGCGGCACGGGCTGCCGGGGCTGCCTTCCTGAGCCGGTCGATCATCTCGTCACGCCGTGTGTTGGAAATAACCGACACCACGACGCCCCGCCCGGCGCTAACTTCGCGCCATGCGTTCCCTGCAACCCCAACTCCGCCTCTGGGACATCTCGCCGCCCGTGCATGAAGGCGCGCCGGTGTTTCCCGGCGACACGCCCTACCAGCAGCGCTGGGCCGCGACCATTTCGCCGGATTGCCCGGTCAACGTCAGCGAGATCAAGCTCTCCCCCCACGTCGGCGCGCATGCCGACGCGCCCCTGCACTACGACGCCGAAGGCCAGGCCATCGGCCTCGTCGACCTCGCGCCCTTCCTCGGTCCGTGCCGGGTGATCCACGCGATTGCCAAGGGGCCGCTGATCGAGTGGGAACACATCGCGCACGCCGTCACGAGCCAGATGCCGCAGCGTGTGCTCGTGCGCACCTATGCCGCCATGCCCGTCGGCCACTGGGACCCGCAGCTCGCGGCCTACGCGCCCGCCACGGTCGAGCGGCTCGCGGCCATGGGCGTGAAGCTCATCGGCATCGACACCGCCAGCATCGATCCGGCCGACAGCAAGACCCTGGAGAGCCACCAGCGCATCCGCCGCCTCGACCTGCGCGTGCTCGAGAACCTGGTGCTCGACGACGTGCCTGAAGGCGACTACGAACTCATCGCGCTGCCGCTCAAGCTGGTCAGCGCCGATGCCTCCCCGGTTCGCGCCGCGCTGCGCGAGCTTCCCCGCTGAAGACCTCCATCATGACGACCCTCGAAGACTGCCGCGCGCTCGACGCGCAAGACCCGCTGCGCGCCCTGCGCGACCAATTCATCATTCCCGAGGGCGTGCTCTACCTCGACGGCAACTCGCTCGGCGTGCTGCCAAAGGCCGCGCCCGCGCGCATCGCCGAAGTGGTGGCCAAGGAATGGGGCGAAGGCCTGATCCGCTCGTGGAACACCGCCAGCTGGTTCGACCTGCCGCAGCGCCTGGGCGACAAGGTGGCGCGGCTGGTCGGCGCCGCGCCGGGCGAAGTGGTGTGCACCGACAGCACCTCGGTCAATCTCTACAAGGTGCTGTTCGCGGCGCTCTCGCAGCAGAAGGACAGCGGGCGCAAGCTGGTGGTCAGCGAGCGCAGCAACTTCCCGACCGACCTCTACATTGCCGAGTCGCTGTGCCGCGAGCGCGGCTTCACGCTCAAGCTGATCGATGCGGGCGAACTGCAAGGCCCGGGTTCGGTGCTGACCGACGAAGTGGCCGTGCTGATGCTCACGCATGTGAACTACCGCACCGGCGCCATGCACGACATGAAGGCCGTCACCGCCGCCGCGCATGCCGCCGGCGCGCTCACGGTGTGGGACCTGGCGCACAGCGCGGGCGCGGTGCCCGTGGCGCTCAACGACAGCAATGCCGACTACGCGATCGGCTGCGGCTACAAGTATTTGAACGGCGGCCCCGGCGCGCCGGCCTTCGCCTGGGTGCATACGCGGCACGCGGGCAAGTTCGAGCAGCCGCTGTCGGGCTGGTGGGGGCACGCTGCGCCCTTCGAGTTCACGCCGCACTATCGCCCCGCGCCGGGCGTGGGCCGCTATCTCTGCGGCACGCAGCCAGTCATCGCGCTGGCGGGGCTGGAGTGCGGCCTGGATACCGTGCTCGCGGCCGAAGTGTTCAACGGCGAACAGGGCGCCATGGCCGCGCTGCGCGCCAAGTCGCTCGCGCTCACCGACCTTTTCATCGCGCTGGTGGAAGAGCGCTGCGCGGGACAGGGCCTCGCGCTCGTCACGCCGCGCGAGCATGCGCGCCGCGGCTCGCAGGTGTGCCTGAGCCGCGACGAAGGCGCCTACGCCATCGTGCAGGCGCTGATCGCGCGCGGCGTGATCGGCGACTACCGCGCCGGCGACTCGCAGATGCCCGACATCCTCCGCTTCGGCTTCACGCCGCTGTACCTCGGCTTCGAGGACGTGTGGAACTCGGTCGAGCACCTGGTGCAGGTGCTCGAGACGGGCGAGTGGCGGCGCGCCGAATTCAACCGCAAGAACGCAGTGACATGAGCACCGAAAAGAGCCCCGAGAAGATCGTCCACGAGGAAAAGGCGCAGCTGGATTTCAGCGCGTCGATGAGCTATGGCGACTACCTGCATCTGGACGAGATCCTCAACGCGCAGCATCCGCTGTCGCCCGCGCACGACGAGATGCTGTTCATCGTGCAGCACCAGACCAGCGAACTGTGGATGAAGCTGATGCTGCACGAACTGCGCGCCGCCACCACCTGCATCGCCGGGGAGAAGCTGGCCGACGCCTTCAAGATGCTCGCGCGGGTGAGCCGCATCATGGAACAGCTGGTGAGCGCATGGACGGTGCTCTCGACCATGACGCCGCCCGAGTACACGGCGATGCGCCCCTATCTCGCCAACTCCAGCGGCTTCCAGAGCGCGCAGTACCGCTGCATCGAGTTCGCGCTCGGCAACAAGAACGCCGCCATGCTCAAGCCGCATGCGCACCGGCCCGATCTGCTCGCACAGGTGGATGCGGCCTACCGCTCGCCGTCGCTCTACGACGAGTCGCTGAAGCTGCTCGCACGGCACGGGCTGCCGGTGCCCGCCGACCACCTGGAGCGCGACTGGACCCAGCCCTACCAGGCCAGCGACGGCGTGGAAGCGGCCTGGCTCATGGTGTACCGCAACCCGCACGACCATTGGGACCTGTACCAGCTCGGCGAAAAGCTCACCGACCTGGAAGATGCCTTCCGCCTCTGGCGCTTTCGCCACGTGACCACGGTCGAGCGCGTGATCGGCTTCAAGCGCGGCACCGGCGGAACCGGCGGCGTGAGCTACCTGCGCAAGATGCTCGACGTGGTGCTGTTCCCCGAAATCTGGAAGCTGCGCACCGATCTGTGAGCTATCGCTTGCCCCGCTTGCCCCATCCGCCCGAAGCGCTACATTCGTTGGCAACAACAACGGAGGCACTGCCATGAACGATGTCCAGTTCTCGCTCGAAGAGCTTGCGACCTTGCGAGAGCATGGCGTGGTCCTGTTCGCGGACCGCGTGATCTTCGAGGCCCAGCCGCCCATGCCGGCGCAGCGGATCGCCGCCATCGAGGCGCTGTGCGCCGGCCCGCTCCCCGAGGCGCTGGCCGCGCTGTGGCGGCAGACGGCGGGCGGGCGGCTCGACTACGACCTGTCGCTGCCGATGAGCGGCAACGTGGAATCCATCAGCTGGTCGGAGCTGTTCTGGGACGGCAGCGACGGCTACCGCGACCTGCAGGGCTGGATCGAACACGAACAGGAGCTGGCCGAAGAGGCCGCCAAGGAAGAAGGCCGCGCCTGGGGCGGCAAGCTCACGCACCTGCCCTTCGGCGGCTTCGAATACCTCGACCGCGTCTATGCGGTGGTCGAGCCCGGCCCCGAACACGGCCGCATCGTCGCGTGGAAGCACGGGCTGCCGCCCGCCTGGACGCACGCGCTGCACGAAGACAGCGTGAGCACCATCGCGCCCGACCTGCGCGGCGCCTTCGCGGCCCTGCACCTGGACGAGGACCCGCTGGCGCCCACGGGCGACTACTTCTCGGGCCAGGCGCTGCTGCAGTACCTCGACGACCGGCACCAGGACCACGGGCTGGACCTCGACCTGATGGACAAGCTGGTGGCCTTCTATTGCCGCGCGGTGGTCGACTGGCGCACGCCGCTGGCGGACGGCACGCTGCGCCGGCTGCCGGCCATTGCGCGTGCCGCGCTGCACCACGCCATCGGCACCGACGACGCGGATCTGGTGGCCCAACTCGCGGCCGCCGGCGTGAGCTTCGACGGCCCGCAGCAGGGCAGCGCGCTGGCCACCGACGTGGCCATTGGCCAGGGCGCCTTCGCCGCGGCCATGGCGCTGGTGCGCGCGGGCGCGCCGGTGGCGCGCGACGCGCTGGGCAATGTCGACGGCCAGATCTCGCCCGAGCTCACGAGCGCGCTGCTTGCCAACGGGGCGGAGCCCAGCGTGGCGGCCATCGTCAAGTGCGCGGCCTGCGGTGCGCCCGCCAGCGCGCACCTGATCGCCGATGCATGCGCGGAAGCCGGCATCGACATGCCGCCCGCCTTCGTGATCGAGCGCGATGCGACGCTCGCCGAGCTCGAAGCCACGCTGCTCGAGGTCCGGGAAGGCACGCATGGCCACTATCTCGGTGCCGAAGGCCTGGCCGAACGCATCGAGCACCTGCAGACCTTCAGGCTCTGAACACAGTCGGTACGGCTGCCGTCAGCCGCCGTACAGCCAGGGCTGGTCCAGCAGCCGTGCGCCCAGCGTGCGCATCGCCAGGTCGCGGCCGATGCGCACCGCACCGGCCGCATGAAAGATCTGGCCGTTGCGCCGGGCCTTGGCCTGCACGAGCGCGTTGCGCTGCCAGCGCGCCTCGGCATAGCGGGCGAAGGCGGCCGGCACGTCGGCCGCACGGCCTTGGCCCAGTGCCTCGGCCAAGGCCATCGAATCCTCGATGGCCATGCCTGCGCCCTGCGCCAGGTAGGGGACCATCGGATGCGCGGCATCGCCCACCAGCGCCACGCGCTCATGGGCCATCTCGGCCGCGGAAGCCAGCGGCGGCCGGTCGCTGAGCGTCCAGGCGCGCCAGCCGGGCATGGCTTCGAGCAAGGCCTGCAAGGCGCGACCGCTGCGGCCCGTGGCCTTCTGCAGTGCGGCGAGGCTGCTGGCCTGGTCCCAGTCGCGCGCATCGCCGGCCGGTGCCGATTCCGCGATCACCACCACGTTGAGCCAGGCGCCGCCGCGCACCGGGTAAGCCACCGCATGCAGGTGCGGGCCGAGCCACACGTCGATCCGGCCGCGGCGCAGGGCCTGCGGCAGCGCGGCCTGCTCGGCCATCGCGCGCCAGGCCGTGTGGCCGGTGGCGCGCGGCGGCTCGGCTGCGGACGGCACGTCGAGGCGTTGCCGCGCCAGGCTCCAGAGGCCGTCGGCGCCAATCAGTGCCTCGCCCTCCCAGGCCCGCGCGCCGCTGCTCGAGATGCACACGAGATCGTCGCTGGTCTCGACCTGCGCAATGCGCGCATCGGTCACCAGGGTGCCCCTGCCGCGGGCGTGCACCGCTTCGAGCAGCAGCGCATGCAGGTCGGCGCGGTGCACGCAGAGGTAGGGAGCGCCGTAGCGTTCGCGCATGGCATCGCCCAGTGGCAGGCGGGCCAGTTCGGCGCCGCTGCCCGCGCTCTGCACCACCAGGGCATCAGGCCGCGCGGCGATCGCCTCCAGGCCTTCGGCCAGGCCCAGTTGCGCGAGGCGCCGCGTGACGTTGGGCCCCATCTGGATGCCGGCGCCGATCTCGGCGAACACGGGCGCCTGCTCGAAGACATCGACGCGGTGGCCGCCGCGGGACAGCGCCAGCGCAGCAGAAAGCCCCCCGATGCCGCCCCCGACGACGAGGATGTGCGCGGGCATCGGCCTCAGCGGCTGTGCGTGGACAGCGGGCCCTGGCCGGCTTTTTCGGATTCGGGTGGATTGGCGGGCGTCTTGGGACCGCAGCTGCCGCAGCTGTCGCAGGAGCCGCAGCCCGAGGTCCTGGCAAGCGAGGCCGCCAGCTGATCGGCGCGCTCCTGGTCGACCAGTCCGGCGCGGTGCGTGCCGGCCGCAAGCTTGTGCGCGGCACTGCGCCGCCAGCCCGCGGGCATCCAGCGCCAGACCGCATAGAACGCGGCTGCCGCGACGATCAATCCGACGATCAATTGCTGTGTCATGTCCGTTTACTCCAACGCGCGTTCGAGACTAACCCAGAAACATCGCTCAAGCCTTGCGGCAGGTCATCCGGCGCCCAGTGCCAGCGCCACGCGGTAGGTGATGAAGCATGCCAGGTAGGCCAGCGCGAACAGGTAGCCAGCCATGATCCAGACGTACTTCCATGAGCCGGTTTCGCGCTTGACCGCCGCGAGCGTGGAAATGCACTGCGGCGCAAACACATACCAGACCAGCAGCGACAGCGCCGTTGCGAGCGACCAGCTGCCCGCGATCAGCGGCTCGAGCTGGCCGGCCACGTCGTCGCCGGTGGCCGAGAGCGCATACACCGTGCCGAGCGCGCCCACCGCCACTTCGCGCGCCGCCATGCCCGGCACCAGCGCGATGGAGATCTGCCAGTTGAAGCCGATGGGCGCGAAGATGTGCTCCAGGCCGCGGCCGATCATGCCGGCCAGGCTGTACTGGATGGCCGGGCCGGCGGCGCCTTCGGGCGGCGACGGGAAGGTCGACAGGAACCACAGCAGGATCGTGAGCGTGAGAATGATCGTGCCCACGCGCTGGATGAAGATCCAGGCCCGCTCGTAGAGCCCGAGCGCCAGATTGCGCAGGTTGGGCCAGCGGTACGCCGGCAGCTCCATCATCAGCGGCGAATGCTGCTTGCTGTCGCGGAAGCGCTTCATCACCCAGGCCACCGCCATGGCCGACACGATGCCGAAGACATACAGCGCGAACAGCACCACGCCCTGCAGGTTGAACACGCCGCCCACGGTGCGCGCCGGAATGAAGGCCGCGATCAGCAGCGCATAGACCGGCAGGCGCGCCGAGCAGGTCATGAGCGGCGCAATCATGATGGTGGTGATGCGGTCGCGCCAGTTGCTGATGGTGCGCGTGGCCATCACGCCGGGAATGGCGCAGGCAAAGCTCGACAGCAGCGGAATGAAGGAACGCCCCGACAAGCCCACCGTGCCCATCACGCGGTCCAGCAGGAAGGCCGCGCGCGGCAGGTAGCCCGAGTCTTCCAGCGCCAGGATGAACAGGAACAGGATCAGGATCTGCGGCAGGAACACGATCACGCCGCCCACGCCGGCAATCACGCCGTCGACCAGCAGGCTCTGCAGCATGCCTTCGGGCATGTGGGTCTTCAGCAGGTCGCCCAGGCCTTCGGTCGCGGCCTTGATGGCGTCCATGGGCACGTTGGCCCAGCTGAACACGGCCTGGAACATCAGGAACATCGTGACCGCGAGCACCAGGAGGCCCCACACCGGGTGCATCACCACGCGGTCGATGCGGTCGCTGGTGGCCAGGCTGCCGACCGGCTCGCGCACGGCCAAGCCGAGGATGCGGCGCACTTCGCGCTGCGTGGCCAGCACGTCGTCCAGCCCCGGCGCCTGCCAGGGCAGCGGCGCCGCGGCGGCCACCGGCGCATCGAGGGCTTCGAGCAGGCCCTGCGCGCCGCCAGACTGCACGCCCACGGTCTCGATGACCGGCACGCCCAGTTCGCGCGACAGCACGGCCGTGTCGACCGCGATGCCCTGCTTCCTGGCCATGTCGGTCATGTTGAGCGCCACCACCATCGGCAGGCCCAGGCGCTTGGCCTCGAGCACGAGCCGCAGGTTGAGCCGCAGGTTGGTGGCATCGGTCACGCACACCAGCAGGTCGGGCAAGGGCTCGCTGCTCTTGCCGGTGACCACGTCGCGCGTCACGGCCTCGTCCACGCTGAGCGCGTTGAGGCTGTAGGCGCCCGGCAGGTCGAGCACGAACACGCGGCGGCCCGACGCGGTGCGAAGCGAGCCTTCCTTGCGCTCGACCGTCACGCCGGCATAGTTGGCCACCTTCTGGCGGCTGCCGGTGAGCAGGTTGAACAGCGCCGTCTTGCCGCAGTTCGGATTGCCCAGCAGCGCGATGCGCGCCGGCTGCGCCGTGGCCGCAAGGCGCCCCGGTCCCTGGATGACGGCCTCAACCATGGCTTGCGCCCTCCGGCACGCCGGGTGCCACGTGAATCAATGCGGCCTCATGGCGCCGCAGCGCGAAGGTGGTGTGGCCCAGCCGCACCGCCAGCGGCTCGCGCCCCGGCAGGCCGCGGGCGACGACGCGCACGGCTTCGCCCGGCACGAAGCCGATCTCGGTCAGGCGCAGCACGAGTTCGCGGTCGTCCGCGCCTTCGGGGCGGGCCACGTCGAGCACGGTGGCCCACTGGTTGTCGGGAAGCTGGTCGAGCCGCAGGCCGGAAGATGCCGGCGCGGCCCCGAAATTGTTGGTTTGCACGGTAAGAAAGTGCGTCGGGTTCCGAACGCGCCAATTGAGCAAAAGCTAGATGCTATCAATTCTCAATCGCAGAAACCTGACTAAGCCCCTTTGACCTCGGGGGCCGGGCTCTTTTTCGCGTGGATCCCGGCCGCTAGTGCCCGCTCAACCCAGTTCGATGATGCGTGCCGACACGGCACCGCCATCGACGATGAGCTCGGCCACGGCAATTGGCAATTTGAATCGGCGCGGGCCGGCGCTGCCCGGATTGACGTAGAGCACGCCTGCGCGCTCCTCGATCTTCGGCTTGTGGGAATGGCCGGAGACCACCACGCGAACCCCGGCGGGGGCGGCGGCGAACTGGGACAGGTCGTGTATCGCATGCACGACCACGCCGCCAGCGTTCAGCAAGGCCGTTTCCGGAATGCGGTCGGCCCACGGCTCGCGGTCGTTGTTGCCCCGCACCACCGTCAGCGGCGCGATGGCGGCGAGCGCCTCGAGGATGCCGGCGTCGCCGATGTCCCCGCCATGCACGATGAAGTCGCTGCCCTGCAGCGCCGCCACGGCCTCCGGGCGCAGCAGGCCGTGGGTGTCGGAGACGAGGCCGACGCGGATCAAGCCGCGAGCAGTTGCCTGAGCACGAACGGCAGGATGCCGCCGTGCTTGTAGTAGTCGACCTCGATCGGCGTGTCGATGCGCAGGCGCACCGTCACCTCCTGGTGGCTGCCGTCGGCGCGGTGCACCACGAGCTTCACGTCCATCTGCGGCTTGAGCTCGCCGCCGATCACCACGTCGATCTTCTCGTCGCCCACGAGGCCCAGCGTCTGCCATGAATCGGCGCCGCGGAACTGCAGCGGCAGCACGCCCATGCCGACCAGGTTGGCGCGGTGGATGCGCTCGAAGCTGCGCGCCACCACGGCCTTGATGCCCAGGAGCTGCGTGCCCTTGGCGGCCCAGTCGCGCGACGAGCCGGTGCCGTATTCCTCGCCGCCGAAGACCACCGTCGGCACGCCCTGCTCCATGTACTTCATGGCGGCGTCGTAGATGAACATCTTCTGGTTGCCGGGCTGGAACAGCGTGACGCCGCCCTCTTCCTGCGTGCCGTTGACGTCGGGCGGAATCATCAGGTTTTTGATGCGCACGTTGGCGAAGGTGCCGCGCATCATCACGTCGTGGTTGCCGCGCCGCGAGCCGTAGCTGTTGAAGTCGGCCTTGGCCACGCCGTGCGCCTTGAGCCAGATGCCCGCGGGCGAGCTCTCCTTGATCGAGCCGGCCGGCGAGATGTGGTCGGTGGTGATCGAGTCACCGAAGAGCGCCATGATCCGCGCGCCCTTGAAGCCCGCGTCCGAGGCGTGCGGCTCCATCTTGAAGCCCTCGAAGAACGGCGGCTCGGCGATGTAGGTGGAAGAAGGCCAGTCGTAGACCTGCCCCGTCGTGCCCTTGATGCTGCTCCAGAACTTGCCCGGGTCGGTCTTGACCTTGTCGTAGTTCTCGCGGAACGACTTGGCGTTCATCGCATGGCGCAGGTTCTGGTCGATTTCCTTGGGGCTGGGCCAGATGTCGCCCAGGTACACGTCCTTGCCGTTCTTGCCCTTGCCCACGGGCTCGGTCATCAGGTCGACCATCACGTTGCCCGCGATCGCGAAGGCCACCACCAGCGGCGGCGAGGCCAGGAAGTTGGCCTTCAGGTTCGGATGGATGCGCGCCTCGAAGTTGCGGTTGCCCGAGAGCACGGCCGCGCCGACCAGGTCGTTCTTGACGATGGCGTCGTTGATCTCGGGCGTGAGGTCGCCCGCATTGCCGATGCAGGTGGTGCAGCCGTAGCCCGCCAGGTAGAAGCCCAGCTTCTCGAGGTACGGCAAGAGGCCCGCCTTCTCGAGGTATTCGGTGACGATGCGCGAACCCGGTGCGAGCGAGGTCTTGACGTGCGGCTTGACCGTGAGGCCCGCCTCCACCGCCTTCTTGGCCAGCAGGCCGGCCGCGAGCATCACGCTCGGATTGGAGGTGTTGGTGCACGAGGTGATGGCCGCGATCAGCACGTCGCCGTTGCCGATGGTCACGCCGTTCTTGGGCGCCGGGGGCGCAGTCGCGCTCACATGGGCGGCCGCCTTGGTCGACCGGTTGGCCACCATCTCGACCACGTCGCGCGGTGCGCCCGGCGGCGGCGGGGCGGCTTCCTCGTCGTCGCCCTGGCCGTTCGCGGCCAGCGGATAGCGCAGCTTCAGGCGCTCGGGCGGCTGGTTGAAGCCATTGGCGTCGTTGGGCTTGCTGAAGAGTTCGGAGAACTTGGTCGACAGATGGCCCAGGTCGATGCGGTCCTGCGGCCGCTTCGGGCCCGCGAGGCTCGGCGACACGGTGCCCAGGTCGAGCTTGACGATCTTGGTGTAGTCGATGTCGCCGGGCGCCGGCATGCCGAACAGGCCCTGCGCCTTGTAGTAGGCCTCGAAGCGCTCGACCTCTTCCTTGGTCCGGCCAGTGCCTTCGAAGTACGCCACGGTCATTTCATCGACCGGGAAGAAGCCCATGGTGGCGCCGTATTCGGGCGCCATGTTGCCGATGGTGGCGCGGTCGGGCACTGCGATGGAGGCGGCGCCGGGGCCGAAGAATTCGACGAACTTGCCCACCACCTTTTCGGCCCGCAGGATGGCGGTGACATACAGCACCAGGTCGGTGGCCGTGACGCCTTCGCGCAGCTTGCCGGTGAGCTCGAAGCCCACCACGTCGGGCGTCAGCATGTACACCGGCTGGCCCAGCATGGCGGCCTCGGCCTCGATGCCGCCCACGCCCCAACCCACCACGCCCACGCCGTTGATCATGGTGGTGTGGCTGTCGGTGCCTACCAGCGAGTCGGGGTAGTACACCGGCACCTCGGCGTCGTCGCTCGAACTCTTGTAGACGCCGCGCGCAAAGTACTCGAGGTTGACCTGGTGCACGATGCCGAAGCCCGGCGGCACCACGCCGAAGGTATCGAAGGCCTGCATGCCCCACTTCATGAACTGGTAGCGCTCGTTGTTGCGCTGGAACTCGAGCTTCATGTTGAGGTCGAGCGCCTTGGGCGTGCCGTAGTAGTCAACCATCACCGAGTGGTCGACCACCAAGTCGACCGGCACCAGCGGCTCGATGGTCTTGGGCGACTTGCCGAGCTTGGCGGCCACGCTGCGCATGGCGGCCAGGTCGGCCAGGAGCGGCACGCCGGTGAAGTCCTGCAGCACCACGCGGGTGACGACGAACGGGATCTCGTCGATGCGGTCCGCATTGGGCGCCCAGCGGGCCAGCTCTTCCACATGCTTGGCCGAAACCTTCTTGCCGTCGCAGTTGCGCAGCACCGACTCGAGCACGATGCGGATCGACACCGGCAGCCGTTCAACGCTGGGATATTGCCTGGCCAGCTCCTTCAGCGACCAGTACTTGCCGGACTTGCCCGATGCGGTCTTGAAGGTCTTGAGGGTGGACGCAAAGGCGTGCGCCGGTGCTTTGGCCATTGAGGAACTCCTGATTGTTCGTGGAAGCTCTTCAAGGATAGCGGGGAACGATGTCAGTTGCTGTAGTCTGTCTTCCAACTCATGCCTTCGAGGCGTAGCGTTCCTCATCGCGAAAAATGCCGGATGAATGGGCGTTGCCGGCATCCCGCGCACTCAGGCCAAGGCCATGTCCGCGCCGCCGCGCGTGCGGCGCAGGCCGGTCCATTGCAGCTCGGCCAGCACCACCACGCACAGCGCCTGCGCCAGCACCCAGGCCGTGCCCAGCGCGGTGACTGCGAAGATGCCGCTCACCAGCAGCGCGATGCAGGCCACGGCCCAGCCGAAATTGCCGGCCACCACGAGGCCGATCAGCGTGCGCGGCGGCGTGCGGCGGCTGGCCATCAAGGCCGCGGCGGCTGCATAGGCCAGCAGGAAGACACCGGTTCCCATGAGCAGCGGCGCCGGCAGGCCGGTCAGCCCGGCGAGCGCACCGGTGAACGCGACCTGCAGCGCACCGGTCGCGGCGCAGGACGCGGCGTCGGCCCACATCACGTTGGGCAGGAAGCGGGGGGATGCAAAGACGGACATGAGAATCTCCTTCGGGTGGTACGCCGCAAGCCAGTCCTGCCGCGTTGGAGCCAATGGTTCCGCGCCGCCTGCGCCGCGTCGATGACCTGGGAGGTCATGGCGCCGCATCGGCGCCGCGCCAGAATGCGGGCGATGAACACCACCCGCACCCACTCCATCCCGGCCAGCCAGCCCGGCGCGCGCGATCCGTTCGGCGCCCACCTGCGGCACTGGCGCACCCGCCGCCGGCTGAGCCAGCTCGACCTGGCACAGGAAGCCGAGGTTTCGACCCGCCACCTGAGCTATGTGGAGACGGGCCGCGCCGCGCCCAGCCGCGAGATGGTGCTGCGCCTGGCCGAGCGGCTCGACGTGCCGTTGCGCGAGCGCAATGCGCTGCTGGTGGCCGCGGGCTTCGCGCCGATGTACAGGCAGCGCTCGCTCGACGACCCGGCCATGGCCTCGGCCCGGCGCGCGGTGGACCTGGTGCTCAAGGGCCATGAGCCGTTCCCTGCCCTGGCCGTCGACCGGCACTGGAACCTGGTGGCGCACAACGCGCTGGTGCCGATGCTGATGGCCGGCGCCGCGCCCGAGCTGGTGAAGGCGCCCATCAACGTGCTTCGCCTGAGCCTGCATCCGGACGGCCTGGCTTCGCGCATCGCCAATCTCGCGCAATGGCGCGCCCATCTGCTCGAACGGCTCCAGCAGCAGATTGCGGCCACCGGCGACACGGTGCTGCAGGCCCTGCACGACGAACTCGAAGCCTATCCCTCCCCCCAGGTGAGCCACGACACACCCGCCGCGGACACGGACCTTTCGGGCGTCGTGGTGCCTTTTCGGCTGGCCACGCCGAACGGCGTGCTGAGCTTCATCAGCACCACCACCATCTTCGGCACGCCGGTGGACGTCACTTTGCAGGAACTGGCGGTGGAGTCCTTCTTTCCGGCCGATGCGCAGACGGCCGCGGCGCTGGCTGCGCTGGCGGCGCAGCCGGCTGGTTGAGCGCCGCGCGCGCCTGCTGCTGCGCGGGGCCTTCGAAGTCGTCGACCTGGATCACCTTGTCGGCGGCCTTGAGATAGGCGAGCGCCAGTTCCGGATCGGGCGCCGAGCTTGCGGCCGCCTCGAACGAGCGGGTACGCCGCAGCGCCTTGTTGAGCGCGGCCGCGGTGTCGCCACCGAGCTGCTCGCCCAGTTCCATCGCATGCATCAGGTCGCGCAAGCCGCCGGCCGCGGGCTCGCTGAGGTCCGGCGCCAAGCGCTGGACGATGCGCGGATCCGTGCGCAGCAGTTCGGCCAGCGCCATCAGCTGCACGTCGCGCAGCGGCGCCAGGTGCGCGGTGCGGCGCAGCACCAGCGCGCCGATCACGCGCCGCCCGGTGGTCGGCAGGTTGGCATAAAGGTCGCGCAGGATCTTCCCCGCCTCGTCCAACTGCAGCCGGATCGCGGCCTGCGCGAAGGGCAGCAATTCGGGCGCCGCATCGACGCGATAGCGCCACACGCTGGCACTTGCCAGGTACAGGTGCGCGAGCACGTCGCCCAGCCGCGCCGACAGCAGCTCCATGCGCTTGAGCCGGCCGCCGAGCAGGCCCATGGCCAGGTCGGCGGTGAGCGCGTACTTGGCGCTCATGCGCGCGATCAGCCGTGCCTCGCGCGCCAGCGCCTCGGGTGGCTCGCCCAGCACGGGCGCGCCGAACAGGCTGTGCCACAGATTGGTGGCCACGTGCTTGCCATGCGCGACGAGTGCCCGACCCAGCGCCGCCTCGTCGCGCGCCTGCACGGCCGCCATTTCGCTCAGCACATGCGGATGGCAGCGGATCGCGCCCTGGCCGAACACGATGAGTGCGCGCGTCAGGATGTTGGCGCCCTCCACCGTGATGGCGATCGGCGCCTGCCGGTAGGACACGCCAAGCAGGTTCGACGGCCCGGCGATGATGCCCTTGCCGCCCAGGATGTCCATGCCGTGGTTCACGGCGCGCCGACCGGCCTCGGTGAGCTGCACCTTGAGGATCGCGCTGGCCACGCTCGGCCGCTCGCCCTTGTCCAGCGCGGCCGCGGTGAAACGCCGCGCCGCATCGCTCGCATAGAGCTCGGCCGACATCTGCGCGACCAGGCCCGCAACCGCATGGAATTTGCCGATCGGCAGTCCGAACTGCTCGCGGACCTGCCCATAGCCGTTGCTCACGTAGAGCGCCGTCTGCTGCATGGCCGAGCCGAGCGCGGGCAGCGAGATGGCGCGGCCCGCGGCCAGGCACTCCATCAGCATGCGCCAGCCCTGGCCCACCTGCTTCTCGCCGCCGATCACCCAGTCCACCGGCACGAACACCTGGCGCCCATGGATGGGGCCGTTCATGAAGGCGCTGTCCATCGGGCGATGGCGCCGGCCAATCTCCATGCCTTCGTGCGGCACCGGAATCAGCGCGCAGGTGATCCCGAGTTCGCGCTCGCCCTCGGGCCTGCTCTCGTCCACCGCATGGAAGGCCAGCCCCACGACGGTGGCGACGGGCGCGAGCGTGATGTAGCGCTTGTCGAAGTCGACCAGGAAGCCGCGCGTGCGCCGGCCGCCGAATTCGCGCTCGACCATGACGCCGCGGTCCGGAATGGCCGCCGCGTCGGAGCCCGCGTAGGGCGAGGTCAGTCCGAAGCATGGGAGCTCTCGGCCATCGGCCAGGCGCGGCAGGTAGCGCACCTTCTGCACGTCGGTGCCATAGCGAAGCAGCAGCTCCGCGGGCCCGAGCGAGTTGGGCACCATCACGGTCACGGCTGCGGCAATGTTGACGGTGGCGATGCGCGCCACCACCGTGGCGTGCGCGTAGTGGCCAAAGCCGAGACCGCCGAATTCCTCGGGAATGATCATTCCGAAGAAGCGCTTGTTGCGCAGGTACCGCCACACCTCGGGCGGCAGGTCGCGCGCCTGGTCGATGGCGTGGTCGTCGAGCATGCGGCACAGTTCGCGCACCTCGCGGTCGATAAAGGATTGCTCGCGCTCGCTGAGCCGGTTGGGCCCCATGGCCGAGAGCAGGTCGAAGTCGGGGCGGCCCGAAAACAGCAGGCCTTCGAAGCCGACGGTGCCGGCCTCGAGCGCGGCGCGTTCGGTGTCGCCGAGCGGCGGCAGCGCCTTGGAAAACGGCTCCATGGCCCATCGGCCGATCAGAGAGGCCAGAGGCATGGCGTGTCTCCTTGTTCTCCGCGACAAGCGGCGGATGAAAGCCATTCTTGTCGGCCAGGCCGGCTCTCCCGGCCGGCCGAGGGCGCCCTTGCGTGTCGGAGACGGCCGGGGAGGCAGATAAAAGTGCCACTCCAGACGCAGGAAAGCCCCGCCGTAGCGGGGCTCCCATCCCATGCGCGAACTGCCTGAGGATCAGGCCGCGACTGCGGCGCCGGCCTCGGTCTTGTAGTCGTCGATCTTGTCGAAGTTCAGGTACTGGTAGATCTGCGCGCTCGACGCGTCGAGCACGCCCGTGGCGGCCATGTACTCCTCGCGCGTCGGGATGCGGCCCAGGCGCGAGCAGATCGCGGCCAGCTCGGCCGAACCCAGGTACACGTTGGTGTTCTTGCCCAGGCGGTTCGGGAAGTTGCGGGTGCTGGTCGACATCACCGTGGCGCCTTCGCGGACCTGCGCCTGGTTGCCCATGCACAGCGAGCAGCCCGGCATTTCGGTGCGCGCACCGGCATTGCCGAACACGCCGTAGTGGCCTTCCTCGGTGAGCTGCTGCGCGTCCATCTTGGTGGGCGGTGCGATCCACAGCTTGACCGGGATGTCGCGCTTGCCTTCGAGCAGCTTCGATGCGGCGCGGAAGTGGCCGATGTTGGTCATGCACGAGCCGATGAACACTTCGTCGATCACGGCGCCAGCCACGTCGCTCAGCGTCTTCACGTCGTCGGGGTCGTTCGGGCAGGCCACGATGGGTTCGTGGATCTCGGCCAGGTCGATCTCGATCACGGCGGCGTAGTCGGCGTCGGCATCGCCCTTGAGCAGTTGCGGGTCCGCAAGCCAGGCTTCCTGCGCGGCGATGCGGCGCGCCAGCGTGCGGGCGTCGGCATAGCCTTCGGCAATCATCCACTTCATCAGCGTGATGTTGCTGTTGATGTACTCGATGATCGGTTCCTTGTTCAGGTGCACCGTGCAGCCGGCGGCCGAGCGCTCGGCCGAGGCGTCGCTCAGTTCGAAGGCCTGTTCGACCTTCAGGTCCGGCAGGCCCTCGATTTCGAGGATGCGGCCCGAGAAGATGTTCTTCTTGCCCTTCTTCTCGACCGTGAGCAGGCCGCTCTTGATGGCATACAGCGGAATCGCGTTGACCAGGTCGCGCAGCGTGACGCCGGGCTGCATCTTGCCCTTGAAGCGCACGAGCACCGATTCGGGCATGTCCAGCGGCATCACGCCGGTGGCGGCCGCGAAGGCCACGAGGCCGGAGCCCGCGGGAAAGCTGATGCCAATCGGGAAGCGGGTGTGGCTGTCGCCGCCGGTGCCGACGGTGTCGGGCGTGAGCAGGCGGTTGAGCCAGGAGTGGATCACGCCGTCGCCGGGGCGCAGCGAGACGCCGCCGCGGTTGGCCATGAACTCGGGCAGTTCATGGTGCATCTTGACGTCGACCTTCTTGGGGTAAGCCGCCGTGTGGCAGAACGACTGCATCACGAGGTCGGCCGAGAAGCCCAGGCAGGCCAGGTCTTTCAGTTCGTCGCGCGTCATCGGGCCGGTGGTGTCCTGCGAGCCGACCGAGGTCATCTTGGGTTCGCAGTAGGTGCCGGGGCGCACGCCCTGGCCTTCGGGCAGGCCGCAGGCGCGGCCGACCATCTTCTGCGCGAGCGAGAAGCCCTTCTTGGTGTCGACCGGGCTTTGCGGCAGGCGGAACAGCGTCGACGCCGGCAGGCCCAGCGCCTCGCGCGCCTTGGCCGTGAGGCCGCGGCCGATGATCAGCGGAATGCGGCCGCCGGCGCGCACTTCGTCGAACAGCACGTCGCTCTTGACCTTGAATTCGGCAATCACCTTGCCGTCCTTCAGCGCCTTGCCTTCGTAGGGACGCAGCTCGACCACGTCGCCCATGTTCATCTGGCTCACGTCGAGCTCGATGGGCAGCGCGCCCGAGTCTTCCATGGTGTTGTAGAAGATGGGGGCGATCTTGCCGCCGAGGCAGACGCCGCCGAAGCGCTTGTTGGGCACGAAGGGAATGTCTTCGCCGGTGAACCAGAGCACCGAGTTGGTGGCGCTCTTGCGCGAGGAGCCCGTGCCGACCACGTCGCCGGCATAGGCCACGAGGTGGCCGCGCGCGCGCAGATCCTCGATGAACTTCACCGGGCCGCGCTTGCCGTCTTCTTCAGGGACGATGCCGGGACGGGCGTTCTTGTGCATCGCCAGGGCGTGCATCGGAATGTCGGGACGCGTGGTGGCGTCGGGTGCGGGAGAAAGGTCGTCGGTGTTGATTTCACCGGCCACCTTGAAGATGCTGACCGTGATGCTTTGCGGCACTTCGGGGCGGCTGGTGAACCATTCGGCATCGGCCCAGCTCTGCAGCACGCCCTTGGCGTGGGCGTTGCCCTTGTCGGCCTTTTCCTTGACGTCGTGGAACTGGTCGAACATCAGCAGGGTTTTCTTCAGGCCCTCGGCCGCCACGGCGCCGACTTCGGCGTCGTCGAGCAGGTCGATCATCGGGCTGATGTTGTAGCCGCCGAGCATGGTGCCGAGCAGTTCGGTGGCACGCGCACGCGAGATGAACGCGTTCTTCTCGGTGCCGTGGGCCACGGCCGCCAGGTAGCTCGCCTTGACCTTGGCCGCGTCGTCGACGCCGGCGGGCACGCGATGGGTGAGCAGATCGAGCAGGAAGGCACCGTCCTTGGCATTCGCGCTCTTGAGGAGCTCGATGGCTTCGGCGGTTTGCTTCGCGCTCAATGGCAGCGGCGGGATACCGAGCGCGGCGCGTTCGGCAACATGGTCAACGTAGGCTTGCAACATCTTCTTTTCTCCGGAAACTGGCTGGCTGACGGGCATGCGATACGGCAAGCAAGAGCCGCGCCGCATCCCGTGTGGGACTCTCTTACTTCTTGGCCGCGTCGGCGCCTTCGAACAGGCTCTTGGGCGGGTTCTTCTTCATTTCTTCAGAAAATGCGACCTGCTCCGCCGTCTGGCATTCGTCGGCAATGCGCAGGCCCGCCTTCTGGTTCATCAGCATCGACTTGTTGCCCAGCTGCAGCCACATGGCGCCAGCACGGGGGTCTTCGAGACGGATGGCGCCGGTGCGGCTTTCGACCGGGTGCATGCGGTATTTCACGCCCTTGGTCGACACGTTGAAGAAGCCGGGCTTCTTCTCGTCGGCCGCCACGGTCACGTCGGCGCCGAGTTCGCACTGGGCCTTGCCGACGGAAACGCGCTGGGCCACGGCCAGGTCGGCTTCGGTCAGCACGATGTTGGTTTCATCGACAATGGGCGTGACTTCCTCGACGGCCTTGGCGGCCTTGCGGGTGACCTGCTTCTTGGGGGGCGCCTTCCTGGCCTCGGACTTGGCGGCCGGCTTGGCAGGGGTGGTCTGCGCGATGGCGGCGAACGGAAGCGCCAGGGCCAGGGTGGCGATCAGGGCAATTTTCTTCATGGATGTTTCCTTGAGGCTGGATTCGGAAGTTTCAGGAGGCCGCGAGTGCAAACCAGGCTTGGGCCTCTGGCGGCAGCGCGCGCCCTGTTGCGTGGGCACGCGCCAGCACTTGCCAGAAATGGCGATAGCTCGCGCGGTCGTGCAATGTGCCATCAATTTGTGTCGGTGCCCAATTTGCGAGGGCCGCATTTGTAATGATTTTTGTGGCAATTTGAATCTGCGCCTCGTCGGGCGCAAAAGCCTCCAGGATGGGCCGGATCTGGTTCGGATGGATGCTCCACATGCGCGTGTAGCCAAATTCGGCGGCCGCCTTGCGGGCTGCCGTACGCATGGCGCCAGTGTCGTTGAACTCGGTGACCACGCAGTGCGAAGGCACCTTGCCGTAGGCATGCGCGGCGGATGCGATGGCCAGCTTGGCGCGCACCACCAGCGGATGCGTGAACTGGCCCAGCGCGCCCATGCCATCGGCGGGAATCGCGCCCGCATGGGCGGAAACGAAGTCCATCAGGCCGAAGCTCAGCGATTGCACGCGCGGATGCGCCGCGATCTCGAACGCGTTGTGCACGGCCAGCGGCGATTCGATCAGCACGTGCAGCGGCAGTGCATCGGCATCGGCGGCCTCGAGCGCCGCCACCGCCTGCGCCACATCGGCCACGGACTCCACCTTGGGCACCATCAGGTGGCTGAGCCGGTGGCCGGCGCGGCCGGCGATGGTGATCACGTCGCCGGCGAAGGCGGGATGGTCCACCGGGTGAACGCGCACGCCCACGCGCATGCCGGGCCTGGCGGCCAGCGCGAGTTCGGTCACCAGCGCGGCATGCTCCGCCTCGCCGCCCACGGGGGCGCCATCCTCGCAATCGAGCGTGACGTCGAACACGCAGGCGCCGAACTCGTCGGCCATCTCGGCCTGCAGCGCGAGGCTCTTCTTCATGCGGACTTCGACGCCGCTGTAGTGGTCGCACACGGGCAAGGTAACGGCGCCGGCTTGCGCGCCAAGCAGCACTTCAGCGGGATGAACGGCTTTCGTCATGCTTTCTTCTGCGCCACGATGAACATGCGCGGGAAGGCGAGCAGCCGCTTGCCGTCGGTGCGCACGGGATAGGCCTGGTCCACGCGGCGCTCGTATTCGGCCAGGTAGCTGGCCTGCAGGTCGGCCGGCAGGCGGTCGACGAAAGGCTTGAGCCCGGTGCCGCGCACCCACTCGACGATGGCCGCGGCGTTGGCCATGGGGTGCTGGTAGATGGTGTGCCACACATCGACCCTGGCCGCGCCGGGCGCGAGCAGGTCGTAGTAGCCGCCGAGCGGCAACAGCAGGGTGCGCAGCCGGTCGGCATTGCCGATGGGCTCGGCCCAGGGCGCCTCGGCGGCCACGGCGCGCATCAGGCGGTGCGTGGGCTCTTCGCGGTTGTCGGGCATCTGGATGGCGAGCACGCCACCCGGGGCCAGCGCAGCGAACAGGCGCGGAATCAGTTGCTCATGATCCGGCACCCACTGCAGGGCTGCGTTGGCGTAGATGAGGTCGGGCGCTTGGTCTTGCGGCGCCCAGGTCGCGATGTCGCTCAACTCGAAGCGTGCCTGTGGCAGGCGCTCGCGCGCGCTCGCCAGCATGGCTTCGGAGTTGTCGGTCCCGACGACTTTCGCCGTCGGGAACCGGTTGGCCAGCAGTTCGGTGGAGTTGCCCGGGCCGCAGCCGAGGTCGACCACGTGGGCCGCTCCGGACAACGGCACCCGCGCCAGGAGTTCCTGTGCGGGGCGGGTGCGCTCGTCCTCGTAGCGACGGTAGAGCGCGGGATTCCAGTCGAGCATGCCGGCCGATCCTGCTCAGATCAGGTGCGCAACGCCGGCCTGTTCGCCTTGCAGCTCTTCCAGCGTCTTGTTGATGCGTTCCTGGCTGAATGCGTCGATTTCCAGGCCTTCGACCAGCTTGTACTCGCCGTTTTCACAGGTGACCGGGAAGCCGAACATCGTGTCCTTCGGAATGCCGTACTGGCCGTCCGACGGAATGCCCATGGTGACCCACTTGCCGTTGGTGCCCAGGGCCCAGTCGCGCATGTGGTCGATGGCGGCGTTGGCGGCCGAGGCGGCCGACGACAGGCCGCGGGCCTCGATGATGGCCGCGCCGCGCTTGCCGACGGTCGGCAGGAAGGTGTTGGCGTTCCATTCCTGGTCGTTGATCATCTTGGCGACGCTGTCGCCCTTGATGGTGGCAAAGCGGTAGTCGGCGTACATCGTGGGCGAGTGGTTGCCCCAGACGACGAGCTTTTCGATGTCGGCCACGGCCTTGCCGGTCTTGGCAGCGATCTGGCTGGCGGCGCGGTTGTGGTCCAGGCGCAGCATGGCGGTGAAGTTCTTGCGCGGCAGGTCGGGAGCGCTCTTCATCGCGATGTAGGCGTTGGTGTTGGCCGGGTTGCCGACCACCAGCACCTTGACGTTGCGGCTGGCCACGGCGTTGAGCGCCTTGCCCTGCGCCGTGAAGATGGCGCCGTTGACGGCCAGCAGCTCGGCACGTTCCATGCCCGGGCCGCGCGGACGCGAACCGACCAGAAGGGCGTAGTCGGCGTCCTTGAAGGCGGTCATCGGGTCGCCGTGGGCTTCCATGCCGGCCAGCAGCGGGAAGGCGCAGTCGTCGAGTTCCATCATCACGCCCTTGAGCGCCTTCTGGGCCTTCTCGTCGGGGATCTCGAGCAGCTGCAGGATGACCGGCTGGTCCTTGCCGAGCATTTCGCCGGACGCGATACGGAACAACAGGGCGTAACCGATTTGGCCGGCGGCACCGGTGACGGCAACGCGGACGGGTTTTTTGCTCATGGGAAGACTCCAGAAGATGGTGAAACGGTATCGGCGGGCGCGCGTGGCGCCGATGGTCCTGCAGGGCGGGAATCCTTCCCGCGGCGCAGGCCGGCCCGCATTTTAAGCCGATTCGATGAGCCTCGTCTTATGTCTTATATAAGATATGCTCCAAGGTTCCGCCACGGCGCATCCCACCGCTGCCATGAATGCCCCCACCGTCCTCGAAGATTCTGCGACGCCCTCCTTCAGTCCGCTCTACCAGCAGATCAAGACGCTGATCCTGCAGAGCCTGCAGGCCGGCGAGTGGAAGCCCGGCGAGCCCATTCCGAGCGAGATGGACCTTGCGGTGCGCTTTCGCGTGAGCCAGGGCACGGTGCGCAAAGCCATCGACGAACTCTCGGCCGAGAACCTCGTGGTGCGGCGCCAGGGCAAGGGCACCTTCGTCGCCACGCATGCCGAGCAGCATGTGCAATACCGCTTCCTCAAGCTGGTGCCCGATGTCGGCACCCCGAGCACCGAAGGCCCGGCCGAGCGCACCATTGTCGACTGCCGCCGCCAGCGCGCTTCGGCCGACGTGGCGCGCGCCCTCGGCCTGCGCACGGGGGACGCGGTGCTGCAGGTGCGGCGCGTGCTCGCCTATGTGGGCGTGCCCACCATCCTCGAGGATCTTTGGCTTCCCGGTGCGCCCTTCAAGGGCCTCACCGCCGAGCGGCTGCGCGCCTGGCCGGGCCCGATGTACGCCATGTTCGAAACCGAATTCGGCGTGCGCATGGTGCGCGCCGAAGAAAAGATCCGCGCGGTGCTGCCCGATGCGCAGCAGGCCGCACTGCTCGACGTGCCGCTGCAGATGCCTTTGCTCAGCGTGGAGCGCCTGGCCCACACCTACCACGACATGCCGATGGAACTGCGCCGCGGCCTCTATCGCACCGACACGCACCACTACCGCAACCAGCTCGGCTGAGCGCGCATCCAGATGGCATCACGATCCCACCGCATGGCAGCGCCAAAGATTCGTGCGCAACACGCCGCGAACTCCCTAGCATCCGACTGCAGCGCTGCGCCGACGCGGGCCCCTCCGCCACGCAATGGTGCATTGCAATAGAATTTTGCGTTGTTTGCATTCCGCAGAAGAAACAAAAGCGTTCGCTCTCAGAACAAGCCACCAAGCCACGAAAGCCCCCCCCCAATGACAGAGCTTGCAACTCCTCCCCGGCCGCCGCGCCGCGAATTCCGAAACATCAACGCCTTCACCGATCTCACGACCTACCGGCTGCCGCCGGCCGGCATCGTGTCGATCCTGCACCGCGTGAGCGGCGTGATCATGTTCCTGCTGCTGCCGTTCATCATCTGGATGTTCGACACCTCGCTTTCGTCCGACTATTCCTTCGCCAGGTTCAAGGCCGCGTTCAACAGCGGCCTTGGTTTCGTTCCGGGCTGGTTCATCAAGCTGGTGGCTCTCGCGCTGATCTGGGCCTACCTGCACCACTTCATCGCCGGCCTGCGCCATCTCTGGATGGACGTGAGCCACGCCGCCGTCACCAAGGAGTTCGGACACAGCTCCGCCCTGGTCACGCTGGTCCTGAGCGTCCTGCTCACCGTGGTGCTCGGCGCCAAGTTGTTCGGCCTGTACTGAGAAGGAGCCAACCATGTCTGTGAATTACGGCTCCAAGCGCATCGTCGTCGGCGCGCACTACGGTTTGCGCGACTGGCTCAGCCAGCGCATCACGGGCGGCCTGATGGCGCTCTTCACGATCATCCTGCTCGCGCAGCTGATCTTCACGCGCGGCCCCATCGGCTACGACCTGTGGGCCGGCATCTTCGCCGCGCAGTGGATGAAGGTGCTGACCTTCTCGGTGATCGCCGCCCTGCTGTACCACGTATGGGTCGGCATGCGCGACGTGTGGATGGACTACGTCCAGCCCGTCGGCATTCGCCTCGCCCTGCAAATTTTCACCATCGTCTGGCTTGTCGGTTGTGCGGGTTGGGCCATTCAAGTGCTTTGGAAGATCTGAGGACCCCACCCCCACCATGACCTACACAAAAGAACAAATCACCAAGCGCAAGTTCGACGTCGTGATCGTCGGCGCCGGCGGCTCCGGCATGCGCGCCTCGCTGCAGCTGGCCCGCGCGGGCCTGAACGTGGCGGTGCTCTCCAAGGTGTTCCCCACGCGTTCGCACACCGTCGCTGCCCAAGGCGGCGTGGGCGCATCGCTCGGCAACATGAGCGAGGACAACTGGCACTACCACTTCTACGACACGATCAAGGGCTCCGACTGGCTCGGCGACCAGGACGCGATCGAGTTCATGTGCCGCGAAGCCCCGAAGGTCGTGTACGAGCTCGAACACTTCGGCATGCCCTTCGACCGCAACCCCGACGGCACCATCTACCAGCGTCCGTTCGGCGGCCACACGGCCAACTACGGCGAGAAGCCCGTGCAGCGCGCCTGCGCCGCGGCCGACCGCACCGGTCACGCGATGCTGCACACGCTCTACCAGAAGAACGTCGAAGCGCGCACCCAGTTCTTCGTCGAATGGATGGCGCTCGACCTGATCCGCGACGCCGATGGCGACGTGGTCGGCGTGACGGCACTCGAAATGGAAACCGGCGACCTGCACATCCTGCAAGCCAAGACCGTGCTGCTGGCCACCGGCGGCGCGGGCCGCATCTTCCAGGCCTCGACCAACGCCTTCATCAACACCGGCGACGGCCTGGGCATGGCCGCGCGTTCGGGCATCCCGCTGCAGGACATGGAGTTCTGGCAGTTCCACCCGACCGGCGTGGCCGGCGCCGGCGTGCTGCTGACCGAAGGCTGCCGCGGCGAAGGCGCGATCCTGCTCAACAGCAACGGCGAGCGCTTCATGGAGCGCTATGCGCCCACGCTGAAGGACCTGGCGCCGCGCGACTTCGTCTCGCGCTCGATGGACCAGGAAATCAAGGAAGGCCGCGGCTGCGGTCCCAACAAGGACTACGTGCTGCTGAAGCTCGACCACCTCGGTGCCGAGACCATCCACAAGCGCCTGCCCTCGGTGTACGAAATCGGCGTGAACTTCGCCAACGTCGACATCACCAAGGAACCGATCCCCGTGGTGCCGACCATTCACTACCAGATGGGCGGCATTCCGACCAACATCAACGGCCAGGTCGTGGTGCAGCAAGGCGACCAGAACAGCGCCGTGGTGAACGGCCTCTACGCGGTGGGCGAATGCTCCTGCGTGAGCGTGCACGGCGCCAACCGCCTGGGCACCAATTCGCTGCTCGACCTGCTGGTGTTCGGCCGCGCGGCCGGCAACCACATCGTCGAGTTCAACGACAAGCTGAAGGAGCACAAGCCGCTGCCGGCCGATGCCGCCGACCGTACGCTGGAGCGCCTGAACCGCCTCGAAGCCGCCACCGGCGGCGAGTATGCGCAGGACGTGGCGGGCGAGATCCGCGCCGTCATGCAGCAGCACGCCGCCGTGTTCCGCAAGCAAGCCTCGATGGACGAAGGCGTGGTCAAGATCGCCGCCGTGCGCGAGCGCGTCAACGCCATTGGCCTCCAGGA
Organism: Variovorax beijingensis; assembly: GCF_003951285.1. Lineage (GTDB taxonomy): Bacteria > Pseudomonadota > Gammaproteobacteria > Burkholderiales > Burkholderiaceae_C > Variovorax > Variovorax beijingensis. Next base: position 299,017 of record NZ_RXFQ01000001.1, read on the forward strand.
CAAGTCGAAGGTGTTCAACACCGCGCGCATCGAGGCGCTCGAAGTCGACAACCTGATCGAAGTGGCGCAGGCCACCATGGTCTCGGCCGCCGCCCGCAAGGAATGCCGCGGCGCGCACACGGTCGAAGACTACGAACGCCCGGCCGACGACCCGGTCGCGCCGCTCGGCCGCGACGACGCCAACTGGATGAAGCACACGCTCTGGTACAGCCAGGACAACCGCCTCTCCTACAAGCCGGTCAACCTCAAGCCGCTGACGGTCGACTCCGTTCCTCCCAAGGTCCGTACGTTCTAAGCAAGAACAACATCACAAGGTTTCACGATGAAGCGCACATTCCAGATCTACCGCTACGACCCGGACAAGGACGCCAAGCCCTACATGCAGACCGTCGAGATCGAACTCGACGGCCATGAGCGCATGCTGCTCGACGCCCTGATGAAGCTCAAGGCGCAGGACCCCACGCTGTCGTTCCGCCGCTCGTGCCGCGAAGGCGTCTGCGGCTCCGACGCGATGAACATCAACGGCAAGAACGGCCTGGCCTGCCTGACCAACATGCTCACGCTCAAGGGCACGATCGTGCTCAAGCCGCTGCCGGGCCTGCCCGTCATCCGCGACCTGATCGTGGACATGACGCAGTTCTTCAAGCAGTACAACTCGATCAAGCCGTACCTGCAGAACGACAACGTCCCGCCCGAGAAAGAGCGCCTGCAGTCGCCCGAGGAGCGCGACGAGCTCAACGGCCTGTACGAGTGCATCCTGTGCGCGAGCTGTTCCACCAGCTGCCCGAGCTTCTGGTGGAACCCCGACAAGTTCGTGGGCCCGGCCGGCCTGCTGCAGGCCTACCGCTTCATCGCCGACAGCCGCGACGAAGCCACCGCCGAGCGCCTGGACAACCTCGAAGACCCGTACCGCCTGTTCCGCTGCCACACGATCATGAACTGCGTCGACGTGTGCCCGAAGAACCTGAACCCGACCAAGGCGATCGGCAAGATCAAGGAACTGATGGTGCGCCGCGCCATCTGATCCTTTTCCGAGAGAAACCATGCAAACCGCCGCCGACCCGTCCGAGCTGATCAGCCAACGCGCGCTGAGCAAGCTGAAATGGCGCTGCCGGCGCGGCCTGCTCGAGAACGACCTGTTCATCGCCCGCTTCTTCGAGCGGCACGAATCCCGCATGACCAACGGCCAGGCGGGAGCGATGGAGACCTTGATGGACCTGTCGGACAACGATCTCCTCGATCTTCTCCTGCGAAGAAAGGAGCCCGAGCCCGCATGGGCCGGGGCCGAGGTGGTCGAGTTGCTGCAGCTGATGCGCACCGACGGCGCGCAGCGCCCCGCAACCTCCGTTTCCTCTTCGCCCTCCTGAATACTCCTCTGAAAGAAACCCGAAATGAAAGCTTCCGATACCAAGGCCACGCTGTCGTTCAGCAACGGCGGAGACAGCGTCGAACTGCCGATCTACAAGGGCACCGTCGGCCCCGACGTGATCGACATCCGCAAGCTCTATGCGCAGACCGGCATGTTCACCTATGACCCGGGCTTCATGTCGACCGCCGCCTGCCAGTCGGCCATCACGTACATCGACGGCGACAAGGGCGAGTTGCTGTACCGCGGCTACCCCATCGAGCAGCTCGCCACCAACTGCGACTTCCTCGAGACCTGCCACCTGCTGCTCTACGGCGAGCTGCCGGACCAGGCCAAGAAGACCAACTTCACCAAGCTCGTGACCAACCACACGATGGTCAACGAGCAGATGCAGTTCTTCCTGCGCGGCTTCCGCCGCGACGCGCATCCGATGGCCATCATGACCGGCCTGGTGGGCGCCCTGTCGGCCTTCTATCACGACAGCACGGACATCAACAATCCCGAGCACCGCGAGATCGCCGCGATCCGCCTGATCGCGAAGATGCCCACGCTCGTGGCCATGGCCTACAAGTACACGATCGGCCAGCCGTACATGTACCCGAAGAACGACCTGAGCTACGCGGGCAACTTCCTGCACATGATGTTCGCCACGCCGTGCGAGGAGTACAAGGTGAACCCGGTGCTCGAGCGCGCGCTCGACCGCATCTTCATCCTGCACGCGGACCACGAGCAGAACGCCTCGACCTCGACGGTGCGCCTGTGCGGCTCGTCGGGCACCAACCCCTTCGCGGCCATTGCGGCCGGCGTGGCCTGCCTCTGGGGCCCGGCCCACGGCGGCGCCAACGAAGCGGCGCTCAACATGCTCTACGACATCCAGAAGGAAGGCGGCGTGGAGAAGATCGGCGAGTTCATCAAGAAGGTCAAGGACAAGAACTCGAACGTCAAGCTCATGGGCTTCGGCCACCGCGTGTACAAGAACTACGACCCGCGCGCCAAGCTGATGCAGGAAACCTGCAACGAAGTGCTGACCGAGCTGGGCCTCGAGCAGGATCCGCTGTTCAAGCTCGCCAAGGAACTCGAGAAGATCGCGCTGGAAGACGAGTACTTCGTGTCGCGCAAGCTCTACCCGAACGTCGACTTCTACTCGGGCATCGTGCAGCGCGCCATCGGCATCCCGGTGCCGCTGTTCACCGCGATCTTCGCGCTGGCCCGCACGGTCGGCTGGATTGCCCAGCTGAACGAAATGATCGGCGACCCCGAGTACAAGATCGGCCGCCCGCGCCAGCTGTTCGAAGGCTCGCCCAAGCGCGACGTGCAGCCCATCGGAAAGCGCTGAACGCGCGCTGCTTGCGCTCAAGCCGGAAAGCTGCCCTCGGGCAGCTTTTTTGCGTCTTGGCTGACAGGGCGGCCCGCGGGGCGTGGGTAGGTTCGACTGCGAAGGCCCGATTCCGAGCCTTGCTTTTCAACCGCCTTCAGGAGACCCGTCATGAAGCAACTTACCGCGCTGATCGCCGTCGCTTTCGCACTTGCCATCCCGCTGGGTGGCTGCAACACCTTCAGGGGTGCTGGCCAGGACATCCAGAAGGGCGGCGAAAAGGTCGAGGACGCCGCCAAGAAGCGCCAGTAAACGCCCGAGTCCCGCACGCCCCGCCCCTCGCCGACAAGCGAGGCGCGGGGCGTTTTGCCGTGCGGGGCCGCAGGGGACTCGTCGCCCCAGGGCAAGGAACCCATCTCACATGGCGATGGCAGACCCATCAAAACCCTGGGAAAATGGCGAACTCATCGCCAAACGCGATGCCCAAAGCCCCATGACCACTTCCGAACGCAATTTCGCCCGGCGCATCGACCTCACGTCGCTGCAGCTGTTCGTGGCCGTTTGCGAACTCGGCAGCATCGGGCGCGCGGCGGAGCGCGAGTTCATTGCCGCATCGGCCATCAGCAAGCGGCTCTCGGACCTGGAAGCCACCCTGGGCACCACCCTGCTCTACCGCCATGCGCGCGGCGTCGATCTTTCCCCCGCGGGCGAAAGCCTGCTGCACCATGCGCGCTCGGTGCTCTACAGCCTCGAGAAGATGCAGGGCGAGCTCAGCGAATACGCCGAGGGCGTGCGCGGCCATGTGCGCGTGCATGCCAACATCTCGGCCATCGTGCAGTTTCTTCCCGAGGACCTCGGCGCCTTCACGCGCGAGCACGACGCGATCAAGATCGACCTCGAAGAGCACCTGAGCAACGAAGTGGTGCGCGCGGTCCAGGAAGGCGCCGCCGACCTCGGCATCTGCCACATACCCGACGGCACCAACGAGCTGCAGACCCTGCCCTACCGCCACGACCGGCTCGTGCTGATCGCGCCCGCGGGGCATCCGCTCACGACAACGCAGGGGCCGATCGACTTCGCCGCCTCGCTCGATTTCGACCACGTCGGCCTGCATACCAACAGCTCGATCTACGTGGCCATGCACCAGGCCGCGCTCGAGGCGGGCCGCAGCGTCAAGCTGCGCATCCACGTGACCGGGCTCGACGCGATGTGCCGCATGATCGACAACGGGCTGGGCATCGGCGTGATGCCGCAGCGCGCATTCGAACTGCTGCAGGCGGGCATCGGCAGCCACCTTCGCAGCGTGGCGCTGAACGACGCCTGGTCCCGGCGCGAGATCCGCCTGGCGGCGCGCGACTTCTCCACCCTGCCGGTGGCCGCGCGCGCGCTGGTCAACCATCTGCACACGCCGGCGGCCGCCGCAGAGCCGCTCGCCGCCTAGAACACAAGACAATCCAACTCCCCACGAAAGACAGAAGAGACCGACATGGCACGCACGCTCTACGACAAGATCTGGGACGAACACGTCGTCCACACCGAGGAAGACGGCACCGCGATCCTCTACATCGACCGCCACCTGGTGCACGAAGTCACCAGCCCGCAGGCCTTCGAGGGCCTGCGCGTCGCCGGCCGCAAGCTGTGGCGCATCAGCTCGGTGGTGGCCACGGCCGACCACAACACGCCGACCACGGGCTGGGAGCGCGGCTACGAAGGCATTGCCGACCCGACCAGCAAGGAGCAGGTCACCACGCTCGACAAGAACATCGCGGAATTCGGCGCCGCCGCGTTCTTTCCGTTCCTGAGCAAGCGCCAGGGCATCGTGCACGTGATCGGGCCCGAATCGGGCGCCACGCTGCCGGGCATGACTGTCGTCTGCGGCGACTCGCACACCTCCACCCACGGCGCCTTCGGCGCGCTCGCGCACGGCATCGGCACCAGCGAGGTCGAGCACGTCATGGCCACGCAGACGCTGCTGGGCAAGAAGGCGAAAAACATGCTCGTGAAGGTCGAGGGCAAGCTGCCTTTCGGCTGCACCGCCAAGGACATCGTGCTGGCCATCATCGGCAAGATCGGCACGGCCGGCGGCACGGGCTACACGATCGAATTCGCAGGCTCGGCCATCCGCGACCTGAGCATGGAAGGCCGCATGACGGTCTGCAACATGGCCATCGAGGCCGGTGCGCGCGCCGGCCTCGTGGCGGTCGACGAAAAGACCATCAGCTACGTCAAGGGCCGCCCGCTTGCACCCACGGGCGTGGAGTGGGACCTGGCCATGGCCTACTGGCGCACGCTGCAGTCCGACCCCGACGCGAAATTCGACGCCGTGGTCGAGCTCGATGCCACGCAGATCCAGCCGCAGGTCACCTGGGGCACCTCGCCCGAGATGGTGGTCGACATCAACGGCCGCGTGCCCGATCCCGAGAAGGAAAAGGACGCCAGCAAGCGCAGCGCCATCGAGCGCGCGCTGGTCTACATGGGCCTGGAGCCGAACAAGGCAATGAACGACATCTTCATCGACAAGGTGTTCATCGGCTCGTGCACCAACAGCCGCATCGAGGACATGCGCGAGGCCGCCGCCGTGGTGAAGAAGCTCGGCCGGAAGGTGGCCAGGAACGTCAAGCTCGCAATGGTGGTGCCCGGCTCGGGCGTCGTGAAGGAACAGGCCGAGCGCGAAGGGCTCGACCTGATCTTCAAGGCCGCGGGCTTCGAATGGCGCGAACCCGGCTGCTCGATGTGCCTGGCGATGAACGCCGACCGCCTGGAGCCCGGCGAGCGCTGCGCCTCCACCAGCAACCGCAACTTCGAAGGCCGCCAGGGCGCCGGGGGCCGCACCCACCTCGTGAGCCCGGCCATGGCCGCCGCCGCCGCGGTGCACGGCCATTTTGTCGACGTCCGTACGTTCGCCTGAACACAGAGAGAAATTCACATGCAGAAATTCACCGTGCACAAGGGCCTCGTGGCCCCGATGGACCGCGAGAACGTCGACACCGACGCGATCATTCCGAAGCAGTTCCTCAAGTCGATCCGCAAGACCGGCTTCGGCCAGAACCTGTTCGACGAATGGCGATACCTGGACGCCGGCTTTCCGGGTCAGGATCCGGAAAGCCGCAAGCCGAACCCCGACTTCGTGCTGAACCAGCCGCGCTACGCCAGCGCCTCGATCCTGCTGGCGCGCAAGAACTTCGGCTGCGGCTCGTCGCGCGAGCACGCGCCGTGGGCGCTCGACCAGTACGGCTTCCGCGCGATCATCGCGCCGAGCTATGCCGACATCTTCTTCAACAACAGCTTCAAGAACGGCCTGCTGCCGATCGTGCTGCCCGAGGCGCAGGTGGCGCAGCTGTTCGACGAGACCTTCGCGTTCCCCGGCTACACGCTCACCATCGACCTGGAGCGCCAGGTGGTCGTGAAGCCCGATGGCGGCGAGTTCGCGTTCGACGTGCAGGCCTTCCGCAAGTACTGCCTGATCAACGGGCTGGACGACATCGGCCTCACGCTGCGCCACAAGGACAAGATCAAGGCCTTCGAGGCCGAGCGGCTGGCGCAGAAGCCCTGGCTCGCGCACACGATGATCTCGTGATCGACCGCATTTCCTTTTTCAAAAAACCTCAGACCCAATCATGAAAATCGCAGTTCTCCCGGGCGACGGCATCGGCACTGAAATCGTGGCCGAAGCCATTCGCGTGCTCGACGCGCTCGACCTCTCGTTCGAGATGGAAACGGCGCTGGTCGGCGGCGCGGCCTACGAGGCCCATGGCCATCCGCTGCCCGAAGCCACGCTCAAGCTCGCCAAGGAAGCCGACGCGGTGCTGTTCGGCGCGGTCGGCGACTGGAAGTACGACAAGCTCGACCGCCCGCTGCGTCCGGAGCAGGCCATCCTGGGCCTGCGCAAGAACCTCGGGCTGTTCGCGAACTTCCGCCCGGCCATCTGCTACGAGCAGCTGGTAGGCGCCTCGAGCCTCAAGCCCGAGCTGATTGCGGGCCTGGACATCCTCATCATCCGCGAGCTGACCGGCGACATCTACTTCGGCCAGCCGCGCGGCCGCCGCACAGCCGTCGACGGGCATTTTCCGGGCGCCGAAGAGGCTTTCGACACCATGCGCTATTCGCGCCCCGAGGTCGAGCGCATCGCCCGCGTGGCCTTCGAGGCCGCACGCAAGCGCAGCAAGCGCGTGACCAGCGTCGACAAGGCCAACGTGCTGGAGACCTTCCAGTTCTGGAAGGACATCGTGACCGAGGTGCACAAGGACTATCCGGACATCGAACTCGACCACATGTACGTCGACAACGCGGCCATGCAGCTCGTGAAGGCACCCAAGAAGTTCGACGTGATCGTCACCGGCAACATGTTCGGCGACATCCTCTCGGACGAGGCCGCCATGCTCACCGGCTCCATCGGCATGCTGCCCTCGGCGTCGCTCAATTCGAGCAACCAGGGCCTGTACGAGCCCAGCCACGGCAGCGCACCCGACATTGCCGGAAAAGGGGTTGCCAATCCATTGGCTACAATACTGTCCGCTGCCATGATGCTCCGTTTTTCACTCAACCAAGCCGAAGCTGCCGACCGGATCGAGTCGGCGGTCAAGCACGTGCTCGCCTCCGGGCTGCGCACCGGTGACATCTGGTCAGAAGGCACGAAGCGCGTCGGCACCCGCGAAATGGGCGACGCGGTTGTTGCAGCAATCACCAAAAAGACGATTACCGGCTAACCGCAGCCCGCTTCGTCACGCCCCTCCCCGGCTCGACGAGTCGGGGGCAAGAAAAGACAACTTCTTTCTTTTTTAAAAGGGCAAACTGAAATGGCGAACGCATCTCAACCTCTGGTCGGCCTCGTGGGCTGGCGCGGCATGGTCGGCTCGGTTCTGATGGACCGCATGCAGGCCGAAGGCGACTTCGGGCTCATCGAGCCGGTCTTCTTCTCGACTTCCAACGCCGGCGGCAAGGCCCCGGCCATGGCCAGGAACGAGACCGCGCTCAAGGATGCGAACGACATCGAGGCCCTCAAGAAGTGCGACATCGTCATCACCTGCCAGGGCGGCGACTACACCAGCGAGGTGTTCCCCAAGCTGCGCGCCGCGGGCTGGAGCGGCCACTGGATCGACGCCGCCTCCACCCTGCGCATGCAGGACGACGCGGTCATCGTGCTCGACCCCGTCAACCTGCCGGTGATCCAGAACGCGCTCGCCAAGGGCGGCAAGAACTGGATCGGCGGCAACTGCACGGTCAGCTGCATGCTGATGGGCGTGGGCGCCCTCTACAAGGCGGGCCTGGTCGAGTGGATGACCAGCATGACCTACCAGGCGGCTTCGGGCGGCGGCGCGCAGCACATGCGCGAACTGCTGACGCAGTTCGGCACGCTCAACGCCGAGGTGCGCGCACTGCTGGACGACCCCAAGTCGGCCATCCTCGAGATCGACCGCAAGGTGCTGCACAGGCAGCAGAATCTCAGCGCTTCGGAAACGGCCAACTTCGGCGCACCGCTGGGCGGCTCGCTGATCCCCTGGATCGACAAGGACCTGGGCAATGGCATGTCCAAGGAAGAATGGAAGGCCGGCGCGGAGACCAACAAGATCCTCGGCCAGGGCGCGGGCTTCGGCACCGCCGCCGTGCCGGTCGATGGCTTCTGCGTGCGCATCGGCGCCATGCGCTGTCACAGCCAGGCACTGACCTTCAAGCTCAAGAAGGACGTGCCCGTGGCCGACATCGAAGCGCTGATCGCCGCGGACAACCCGTGGGCCAGCGTGGTGCCGAACACCCGTGAAGCGACCCTCAAGGACCTGACGCCAGTGGCGGTGACGGGCACCATGAACATCCCGGTCGGCCGCATCCGCAAGCTGGCGATGGGCCCCGAATACGTCGGCGCCTTCACCATCGGCGACCAGCTGCTGTGGGGTGCGGCTGAACCGCTGCGCCGCATGCTGCGCATCCTCCTTGAGGCTTGATGGGGGCGCGCAGGCTCTCCATGGACCGAAAGTGTTGCCATCAGGCAACACTGAATGTGTGCGTAAGTATGCGCGCACTGGGTAGAACGGGCGCACCGCCTTGTCAGTACCCGGTGATGATGCTAACGTCCTCTTACAAATTCTGGGCCTGAGCCGCCCCTATCAGCATGACAAGACATCTGTTGCCCGCGGCCCGCCCATCGGCCGCTCGCCCCTCCCTGCCCTTGAATGGTCTTCGCCTTTCCGTTCTGGGCACGGCCGTTGCCGTGGTCCTGGGTATTGCAAGCGCAGACGCCAGCGCCTTCGCGCTGGGGCAGTTGAAGGTGCAATCGGCCCTGGGCGAACCGCTTCGCGCCGAAATCGACGTGACCGAAATGGCCGCCGCCGAGGCGGACAGCCTGAAGATCAGCGTCGCCAGCGCCGACGCCTTCAAGAATGCGGGCGTTCCGTACAACGCCGCGCTCAGCGACGTCAAGGCGACGCTGCAGCGCCGCGCCGGCGGCCAGTACGTCGTCCGGCTCACTGGCAGCCGTCCGCTCAACGATCCCTTCGTCGACCTGCTGCTCGAAGCCAACGGTTCGTCGGGCCGCATGGTGCGCGACTACACCGTGCTGCTCGATCCGCCGGCAACCCGCCAGGCGGCGCCGAGCGTGCCCATCGCGCCCGCCACGCCCCAGGTGAGCACGTCGCCTGCGGAACGCCCGGGCGCGGCTGCGGCGCGCGCACGCCGCGAGCGCGCGCCGGTCGCACCGGTTACCGCTCCCGCCGCGCCGGTGCCCGCCACCGCCGCACCGCAGGCGCCCGGCGCCGCTGCGCCGGCCCGCCCGGCAGGCGGCGGCGAGCAGGTCACGGTCCAGCGCGGCGATACCGCCAGCAAGATCGCCGGGGCCCACAAGCCTGCCGACATTTCGCTCGACCAGATGCTGGTGGCGCTCCTGCTTGCCAATCCCGATGCGTTCATTGGCGGCAACGTCAACCGCATGAAGGCCGGCGCCGTGCTCGATCTGCCGAGCGCCACCGAAGCCGGCGCCATTCTGCCGTCGGAAGCGCGGCGAACCATTACCGCGCAGAGCCGCGACTTCCGCGCCTACCGCCAGCGCCTTGCCGAGAACGCACCCACGTCGAACGTGGCCGCTGCCGACCGCAAGGCTTCTGGCAAGCTGCAGGCCAACGTCGAGGATCGCAATGCCGCGGCAAGCGCACCCGACAAGCTGACGATCTCGCAGGGCAGCGCAGCGGCCCGTGCCGCCGAAGAAAAGGTTGCGCAAACCCGCCAGGCGCAGGACAGCAACAACCGCGTTGCCGAGCTCTCGAAGAACATCAACGAACTGGCCAAGCTCAAGGCAGCCACCGGTTCGGCGGCGCCGGCCGCTGGCTCGGCGGCACCTGCCCCGGCAGCCCCCGGCATCCCCGTTCCCAATCCGGGCGTAGCCGCCACCACGGCACCGGCCGCTGCGGTGCCTGCAGCCGCCGCGCCCGCCCCGGCTGCAGCGCCCGCCGCAGCACCCGTCGTCCCCGCCACGGCGCCCGCTGCCGCTTCGGCGCCGGCACCGGCAGCGACTCCCGCGCCTGCTGCAGCGGTACCGGCAGCAGCTGCCCCCACCGCTCCAGCCGCCGAACCGGCGCCTGCTGCAACTTCCGAACTGGCACCGGCCGCTCCCGCAGCGGCGGCAAGTGCCGCGGCCGCTGCGCCGGCCCCGGCGCCCAAGCCGGTCGTCAAGGCAGCGCCTCCGCCGCCTCCGGTGGAGCGCGGTTTCTTCGAAGAGCTGATGGACAACCCGCTGATGCTCGGCGGTGCGGCGCTGATCGCCTTGCTGGTCGGCTTCCTGCTTTACCGCGTCCTGGGCCGCCGCCGCGAAGAAATGAGCGAAAGCGTGTTCCTCGAAAGCCGCATTCCCAAGGATTCGTTCTTCGGCGCCAGCGGCGGCGAATCGGTCGACACCAAGCAGCGCGGCGATTCCACCGTGTCGTCGCTGTCGTACTCGCCGAGCCAGCTCGATGCGGGCGACGTCGATCCCGTGGCCGAAGCGGACGTGTACCTGGCCTACGGCCGCGACCTGCAGGCCGAGGAAATCCTCCGCGAAGCCCTGCGCGTGAATCCGGACCGCACGGCCATCCACCTCAAGCTGCTCGAGATCCATGCCAAGCGGCGCGACGTCCGGGCCTACGAAGGCCTGGCGACCGAAGTGCACAAGCTGACCAACGGCACCGGCGCCGACTGGAACCGCGTGGTCGAAATGGGCAAGGACCTCGATCCGGGCAATCCGCTGTACGAATCGGGCACGCCCCGCGGCGTGACCCCCGCCGAAAGCGCCGCCTTTGCCGGCGCCCTTGCCACGGCAGCGGCCAAGCCCGCGCCCGCCCCGGTGGCGGCGCCTGCTCCTGTCATGGCGGCCGCGCCAGCCTTCGTGCCCTCGGTTGCGCCGCTGGACTTCGATCTGGACCTGAGCCAGCCACCGGCACCGGCACCGGCCCCGGCCCCGGTGAGTGCCAGCCTGCCGAAGACGGCCTATGCGCCGCCTGCCGCCAGCAGTGCGCCGCTGTCCAACGGCCATGCACACGCGCCCACGGCACCGGTCGACCTGGAAAACGACTTCGACACCGCCCCTGGCGCACTGTCCCCGATCACCCGCCCCGGCGCGCTGGGCGAAGCCGAAGCCAACACCCGCCCGGCCGGGCTGCGCGGCAACCTGCCTGCGGACTCGGGCTTCATCGAATTCGACATGAGTGCGCTGGCCGGCCTTCCCGCCCGCCCGGTGGCCGGTACCGCCGATGCAGCAGCAAGGCCCGCCGAAGCCGCGCAGGACGACGATGGCGACGAGAGCCCCCATGCGGTCAAGCTGTCGCTGGCGCGCGAGCTGCAGGCCATCGGCGACGTCGAAGGCGCCCGCTCGCTGGTCGAGGAAGTCGAAGCCGAAAGCGCCGGCGACCTCAAGTCGCAGGCGAGGCAATTGCTCGCCGAGCTGCGCTGACGAGCGGCTTTTTCCGCTGTTCCTGAATTCGTGAGGCTGGCGCTAGGCATCCGCTACAACGGCCAGGCATACGAGGGCTGGCAAAGCCAGCGCTCGGGCCGCACGGTGCAGGACAAGCTCGAGGCGGCCCTCACCAAGTTCGCGGCGCAGCCCATCGGCACGCTGTGCGCCGGCCGCACCGACGCCGGCGTGCACGCGCTGATGCAGGTGGTGCACTTCGACACCACCGTCGAACGCGAGCCCTTCTCCTGGATGCGCGGCACCAATCGCTTCCTGCCCGACGACATCGCGGTGCAGTGGGCGCAGCCGGTGCCGGATGAATTCCATTGCCGCGCCAGCGCACTGGCGCGGCGCTACCTCTACGTGCTGTCGCAATCGCCCGTGCGGCCCAGCCTCGATTCGGGCCGGGTCGGCTGGTCGATGCATGCGCTCGACGGCGATGCGATGCGCGCCGCCGCCGCCCTGCTGGTAGGCCGGCACGACTTCAGTTCGTTCCGCGCCTCGGCCTGCCAGGCCCGCTCGCCGGTCAAGGACCTGCGGCGCATCGAGATCACGCGCAACGGCAGCGGCGACCGCTGCCGCTGGCACTTCGAGTTCGAGGCCGATGCCTTCCTGCACCACATGATCCGCAACCTGATGGGCTGCCTCGTGCGCATCGGCCGCGGCGACGAGCGGCCCGAATGGATCAGCGAGGTGCTCGAGGCGCGCAGCCGCAAGGTGGCGGCGCCCACCTTCTCGGCCAACGGGCTGTATTTTCTCGGGCCGTTGTACGACGCCAAGTGGGGTCTGCCGGCCGAGGCCACGCTGCAGGCCGGCGGCGCTCCTTATGATGGGCCGCCATGACTGCCGCTCCCCGCACCCGCATCAAGATCTGCGGCCTCACGCGCGAGGCCGACGTGGATGCCGCGGTCGAGGCTGGGGCCGATGCCGTCGGCTTCGTGCTCTACGCGAAAAGCCCGCGCGCCGTGACGGCCGAGCGCGCCGCCGAGCTCGCCTTGCGCCTGCCGCCCTTCATCACGCCGGTGCTGCTGTTCGTGAACGAGGATGCTCCCAAAGTCATAGCGGCCCTCTCACGCGTGAGGGGCGCGATCGCGCAGTTCCACGGCGAAGAAACGCCCGAACAGTGCGAGCAGGCCACCGGCCCGGGGCGCTTTCGCTACATGCGCGCAGCCCGTATTCCGCTGGGCGCCGCCGGAGCCGGCTTCGACCTCGTAAAATACGCGTCCGATTACTCCCACGCCCAGGCCATCCTGCTCGACGCCCATGTCGAAGGTTATGGCGGTGGCGGCAAGGCATTCGATTGGTCACTTCTTCCACCCGCCGTCGACGCTCACCTCGTCTTGAGTGGTGGGCTCACACCTGCAAACGTGAGCGATGGCATTCGCATCCTGCGGACGCGCTGCAAGACGCTGTCCGTTGATGTGAGCTCGGGCGTCGAGATCGACGGTCCCGGGAACAAGGGCCTGAAGGACGCCGGAAAGATCCGGCAATTCGTCGCCGCCGTGAGAGCCGCAGACGCCTCCTTCTCCAGTTAGCCGCCGCACCCGATCGTGATTCGGGCTGCGGCCCAACGATCGAGAACCATGCAAAGCCATATCCAGGACTACCAGCAACCCGACGCCACCGGCCACTTCGGCAACTACGGCGGCACCTTCGCGAGCGAAACGCTCACCCACGCGATCAACGAACTGCGCGACGCGTACGCGAAGTACAAGGACGACCCGGCCTTCCTCGCCGAATTCCACTACGAGCTCAAGCACTTCGTCGGCCGCCCCTCGCCGGTCTACCACGCCGCGCGCACCAGCCGCGAGATGGGCGGCGCGCAGATCTACCTGAAGCGCGAAGACCTCAACCACACCGGCGCGCACAAGATCAACAACGTGATCGGCCAGGCAATGCTGGCACGCCGCATGGGCAAGCCCCGCGTGATCGCCGAAACCGGCGCCGGCCAGCACGGCGTGGCCACCGCCACCATCTGCGCGCGCTACGGCCTCGAGTGCGTGGTCTACATGGGCAGCCAGGACGTGAAGCGCCAGAGCCCCAACGTCTACCGCATGAACCTGCTGGGCGCTACCGTGGTGCCGGTGGAATCGGGCAGCAAGACGCTGAAGGACGCGCTCAACGAGGCCATGCGCGACTGGGTCACGAACGTGGAGAACACCTTCTACATCATCGGCACCGTGGCCGGCCCGCACCCTTACCCGACCATGGTGCGCGACTTCCAGAGCGTGATCGGCACGGAGTGCATCGACCAGATGCCCGCCATGCTCGCGGCCCAGGGCATCACCGGCGAAGCCGAGGGCCGGCAGCCCGACGTGGTGGTGGCCTGCGTGGGCGGTGGCAGCAACGCGATGGGCATCTTCCATCCCTACATCCCGTTCGAAGGCACGCGCCTGATCGGCGTGGAGGCCGCGGGCGAGGGGCTCGACAGCGGCAAGCACTCGGCGTCGATCCTGCGCGGCAGCCCCGGTGTGCTGCACGGCAACCGCACCTACCTGCTGCAGAACGAGGACGGCCAGGTGACCGAAACGCACAGCATCAGCGCCGGCCTCGACTACCCCGGCGTGGGCCCCGAGCACGCCTACCTGGCCGACATCGGCCGCGCCGAGTACGTCGGCATCACCGACACCGAGGCGCTCGAAGCCTTTCACTACCTGTGCCGCACCGAAGGCATCATTCCGGCCCTCGAATCGAGCCACGCCGTGGCCTATGCCATGAAACTCGCGAAGACCATGCGGCCGGACCAGTCGATCCTCGTGAACCTCTCGGGGCGCGGCGACAAGGACATCGGCACCGTCGCCGACCTGTCGGGCGTCGACTTCTACGACCGCCCCTCGATGCGCGGTCTGAGCGTGAAGGGAGGCAAGTGATGAGCCGCATTGCCGCCACTTTCGAGGCCCTGAAGAAGGAAGGCCGCCGCGCCCTCATTCCGTACGTGACCGCGGGCTTCCCCTTCGCCGACATCACACCCGAGCTCATGCACGGCATGGTCGAGGCCGGTGCCGACGTGATCGAACTGGGCGTGCCTTTCTCCGACCCCATGGCCGACGGCCCCGTGATCCAGAAGGCCGGCGAGGCCGCGCTGGCTCTGGGCGTCGGCATGAAGCAGGTGCTCGCCATGGTGGCCGCCTTCCGCCAGAAGGACGCGACCACGCCCGTGGTGCTGATGGGCTATGCGAACCCGGTCGAGCGCTACGACCTCGTGCACGGCAAGAAGGCCTTCATCCGCGATGCGTCGGCTGCGGGCGTCGACGGCCTGCTGGTGGTCGACTACCCGCCCGAGGAATGCGAGGCTTTCGCCGCCGACCTCAAGGCGGCGGACATCGACCTGATCTTCCTGCTGGCTCCCACCAGCACCAGCGAACGCATGGCGCAGGTCGCGCGCATCGCGAGCGGCTATGTCTACTACGTGTCCCTCAAAGGTGTCACGGGCGCCGGCCACCTCGACACCGAAGCGGTCGGCCGGATGATCCCGCGCATCCGCGAGCACGTGAGCATTCCGGTGGGCGTGGGCTTCGGCATCCGCGACGCGCGCACGGCGCAGGCCGTGGGTTCGGCCGCCGATGCGGTCGTGATCGGCACCAGGATCATCCAGCTGATCGACGGGCAGCCGCGCGAAAAGGTGGTGCCCGCGGTGCGCGAATTCCTGGCCGGCATCCGCGAGGCGCTCGATGCCCTGCCGGCGGCTACCCCCAAGAACGCGGCTGGCCGATAATCGCTGCTGCCCTCACCCAGCCCCTCTCCCGCACGCGGGCGGGGGGAGCTAAATCGGAGTCCTATGAGCTGGCTTGAAAAACTGCTACCCGCCAAGATCGCACAAACCGACCCGTCGGAGCGCCGCCAGGTGCCCGAGGGCCTGTGGATCAAGTGCCCCGCCTGCGAGACCGTCCTCTACAAGACCGACCTCGAGCACAACCAGAACGTCTGCCCGAGCTGCAGCCACCACCATCGCATCGGCGCCCGCGCGCGGCTCGACGCCTTCCTCGACGCCGAGGGCCGCTACGAAGTCGGCCAGGAAGTGCTCCCGGTGGACGCGCTCAAGTTCAAGGACAGCCGCAAGTACCCCGAACGGCTCAAGGAAGCGCTCGAGAACACCGGAGAGACCGACGCCCTGGTCGTCATGGGCGGCTCGGTCCACAGCATCAGCGTGGTCGTGGCCTGCTTCGAATTCGAGTTCATGGGCGGCAGCATGGGCAGCGTGGTCGGCGAGCGCTTCGTGCGCGGCGTCGAGACGGCCATCGAACAGAAGGTGCCGTTCATCTGCTTCACCGCCACCGGCGGCGCCCGCATGCAGGAAGGCCTGCTCTCGCTGATGCAGATGGCCAAGACCAACGCGGCGCTCACGCGCCTCGCCAAGAAGAGCCTGCCCTACATCAGCGTGCTGACCGACCCGACCATGGGCGGCGTCTCGGCCGGCTTCGCCTTCGTGGGCGACGTGGTCATTGCCGAACCCAAGGCGCTGATCGGCTTTGCCGGCCCGCGCGTGATCGAATCGACCGTGCGCGTGACGCTGCCCGAAGGCTTCCAGCGCGCAGAGTTCCTGCAGACCAAGGGCGCGATCGACTTCATCAGCGACCGCCGCGAGCTGCGCAAGACCATTGCGAGCACGCTCGCAATGCTGCTGCGCCAGCCGGCCGATGCGGTGAGCTGAACGAAAGACCGATCAGGCACCCAGCTGGTAAGCCAGCACCAGCAGGTTGCCCAGCACGATCGCAATCACCTGCAGCACCACGATCGCGGCCAGGGGCGACAGGTCCACGCCGCCGATCAGCGGGATGAACCGGCGGAACGGCCGGACCAGCGGTTCGGCCAGCCGCGAGATCAGGTCGAGCAGCATCGGCGACGCGCCCGGTATCCACGACAGCACGGCATAGACCACCAGCAGCGCCGTCAGCCCCGACACCGCGAGCTGCAGCAGCCCCACCAGCGAAACGAGCGGCAGGGTGGCAATCCGGCCCAGGTTGCCGATCAGGAGCCACAGCAGCAGGAACTTGGCCAGCACGAGCAGCCAGGCCGCGATGGCACTCGCCAGGTCCCAGCGCTTGACCGAAGGCACGATGCGGCGCAGCGGCAGCACGATCCAGTCGGTGATCGCAAAGACGAAACGCCCGAGCGGGTTGCCGAAAGGCACGCGGTGGTACTGCATGTAGAGGCGCAGCAGGCAGGCGCCGCCGAGCAGGCCGACGATCACGTCGAGAAGGAACGAGGGGATCTGGTAGAGCATGGGGCGTGGTCGTGAGGGGAATGCGATGATAGCCATGCAAGGTTCCTCGATGACCACACAGCCCCTTTTGCATTCACTGCCATTGTTCCCGCTCGGCACGGTCCTGTTTCCGGACGGCGTGCTTCCGCTGCGTATTTTCGAAGTGCGTTATCTCGACATGATCGGCAAATGCCGCAAGGCCGATGCGCCCTTCGGCGTGGTCAGCCTCACGAGCGGCAGCGAGGTGCGCAAGGCCGGCGCCGAGGCGGAGAGCTTCGCGGCGGTCGGCACGCTGGCGGTCATCCGCCAATTCGATTCGCCGCAAAGCGGCCTGCTGCAGATCGAATGCGTGGGCACCCAGCGGTTCCGGGTCCGGGCCGCCGAACTGCAGAAATACGGCTTGTGGGTTGCCGAGGTGGAAGCCGTGGCCGAAGACACTGCGCTCGGGATTCCGGGCGATCTCCAGCACACCGCCACGGCGCTGCGGCGCCTCGTCGACACCCTCGAAGAACGCCGCCGCGCGCAGGGCGCCGAGGCCCTGCGCCTGCCCGTCGGCGCGCCCTACCGCTTCGACGATTGCGGCTGGGTGGCCAACCGCTGGTGCGAACTGGTGCCCATGCAGCTTGAACTGCGGCAGCGGCTCATGGAACTCGACAGTCCGCTGATGCGGCTCGAACTGGTCAGCGATCTGCTGGCACGCGCGGGCATCACTGAATAAGTTGCTACTTCTTTCATAGCATTTCGCGCAGGTTTGGCGGGCACTGGGGGCCGGTTCCGTTTGCACCCGATCGGCTAAAATGCCCGGTTGCGCACGCTTTTTGTTGCGCCCCCACCCGCTCTTCATGTCCGACCACCTGATCCCCTCCATTCCCACGCCCGCCGCGGCTCCAGCCACCGCGCCTGCCGTCGACGACAACCAGCTCATCGCGGAACGCCGCGAAAAGCTCAAGCTGATGCGCACCGCGCAGGCCGAGGGCAAGGGGGTCGCGTTTCCGAACGACTTCAAGCCGGGTCACCGCGCCGCCGCGCTGATCGAGATGCATGGCGCCGTCGATGCCGAGGCACTCGAATCGCAAGCCATTTCCGTGAGCGTGGCCGGCCGCATGATGCTCAAGCGCGTGATGGGCAAGGCCAGTTTCGCCACGGTGCAGGACGCGACCAGCCGCATCCAGCTCTACGTCACGCGCGATGCCATCGGCGAAGAGGCCTACGCCGAGTTCAAGCGCTGGGACCTGGGCGACATCGTGGGCGCTGAAGGCACGCTGATGAAGACCAAGACCGGCGAGCTGTCGGTCAAGGTCACCAAGCTGCGCCTGCTCACCAAGAGCCTGCGCCCGCTGCCCGACAAGTTCCACGGCATGGCCGACCAGGAGCAGAAGTACCGCCAGCGCTACGTCGACCTGATCACCGACGAAACCGCCCGCGTGCGCTTCACCGCGCGCAGCAAGGCCGTGAGCGCGCTGCGCGAGTTCATGGTGGCCCACGGCTTCCTCGAAGTCGAAACGCCGATGCTGCACCCCATCCCGGGTGGCGCCAATGCCAAGCCCTTCAAGACGCACCACAACGCGCTCGACCAGGAGATGTTCCTGCGCATCGCGCCCGAGCTGTACCTCAAGCGCCTGATCGTCGGCGGCTTCGAGCGCGTGTTCGAAATCAACCGGAGCTACCGCAACGAAGGCATCTCGGTGCGGCACAACCCCGAGTTCACGATGATGGAGTTCTACGCGGCCTACTGGAACTACCGCGACCTGATGGACTTCACCGAGACGCTGATCCGCACCATCGCCGACAAGGCCGTGGGCACGCAGCAACTCACCTACCAGGGCAAGCCGGTCGACCTGACGCAGCCCTTCGAGCGCCTGACGATCCGCGAAGCCATCCTCAAGTACACGGAAGCGGGCACCGGCGTCGACGACAGCGCCTGGCTCATCAACGCCCTGCGCAAGATCGGCCTCAGCGAAGAAAAGGACAAGCTCTCGCAGCGCAGCCTGGCCAGCCTGCAGGTGATGTATTTCGAAGAGACGGTGGAAGAGAAGCTCTGGCAGCCGACCTTCATCATGGAGCACCCGACCGAGATCTCGCCGCTGGCGCGCGCCAACGATGAGCGCCCCGAGGTCACCGAGCGCTTCGAGCTCTACATCACGGGCCGCGAATTCGGCAACGGCTTCAGCGAGCTCAACGACGCCGAGGACCAGGCCGCGCGCTTCAACGCGCAGGTGGCCGCCAAGGACAGCGGCGACGACGAAGCCATGTTCTACGACCACGACTTCGTGCGTGCGCTCGAATACGGCATGCCGCCTACCGGCGGCTGCGGCATCGGCATCGACCGGCTGATGATGCTGCTGACCGATTCGCCGAGCATCCGCGACGTGATCCTGTTCCCGGCGCTGCGCAGGGAATCTTGAGCGTGAAGTTACCGTCGTCGCTGCCGACGATCGGCATCGACTTCGGCACCTCCAATTCCGCCGTGGCCTGCCGGGTCGACGGCGCGGCCCGGCTGCTGCCCATCGAAGGCGCGGCCACCACGCTGCCGACCGCGATCTTCTTCAACGCCGAAGACCGCACGACGCATTTCGGCCGCGAAGCCATCGCGCTCTACCTGGCCGGCATCGAAGGCCGCCTGATGCGCTCGCTCAAGAGCCTGCTCGGCAGCGCGCTGATGCAGGAGAAAACGGCCATCTACGACGGCCTCGTGAGCTTCGAGGACATCATCGCGCGCTTCCTGCGCGAACTCGCCGTGCGCGCGAGCCGCGAGCTGGGCCGGGTGCCGGAGCGCGTCGTCATCGGCCGGCCGGTGCACTTCGTGGATGACGATTCCAAACGGGATGAACGCGCGGAAGAAAGCCTGCGCCATGCGGCCCGCGAAGCCGGGTTCCGCGACGTCGCCTTTCAGCTCGAGCCGATTGCAGCGGCCTTCGACTACGAACAGCGCATCGCGAAGGAATCGCTGGTGCTGATCGTCGACGTCGGCGGTGGCACCTCCGACTTCACCGTCGTGCGCGTCGGCCCGGACCGCGCCGCGCGCGAAGACCGCAGCAGCGACGTGCTGGCCACCAGCGGCGTGCACATCGGCGGCACAGACTTCGACCAGCGGCTGAACCTCGACCGCGTCATGCCGGAGTTCGGCTTTCGCCACACGGGCGCACAGGGGCGCGAAGTGCCGAGCAAGGTGTTCTTCGAGCTTTCATCCTGGCACCTGATCAACTGGCTCTATGCCGCCAAGGCGGTGCGGCAGGCGAAAGACCTGCGCACCAGCTACAGCGACACCCGGCTGCACGACCGGCTGATGACGGTGCTCGAAGAGCGGCACGGCCACCGCATTGCGAGCGAGGTCGAGCAGGCGAAGATCGACGCGTCGGTGAACGATGCGCCCACCGCCATCGACCTCTCGTGCGCCGAGCCGGGGCTGGCCGCCTCGCTCTCGCCCGCCGACATGGCGCAGCAGCTTTCCCCGCTGCTCGAAAACGTGATTGCCTGCGCGCATGCCTGCGTCAAGCGCGCCGGGCTGCGCAGCGGCGACCTCGACGCCATCTACCTGACGGGCGGCTCGTCCGCGCTGCGGCCGTTCCAGCAGGCCTTGCGCAGGAGCTTCGCGGGCGTGAACCTGGTCGAGGGCGACCTGTTCGGCGGCGTGGCGACCGGGCTCGCCTGCGCGGGACCGGTTGCATGAAATGAAGTATCTCGCGGGCTACCCATCCGCGCTGCTGGCGCAGGTGCAGCAGCTGGTCGCCACCGAAGGGCTCGCGCCCCTGCTGCGCAAGCGCTATCCCGGCCCCCTTCACGAGGTGCAGACGGACCGTGCGCTCTACGACTACGTGAGCGGACTCAAGAGCGATTTCATGCGCAAGGCCCCGCCGCTATCCAAGGTGGCGTTCGACAGCAAGCTGCATGTGATCCGCAATGCGCTCGGCACGCACACCACCGTTTCGCGCGTGCAGGGCAGCAAGCTCAAGACCAAGCGCGAGATCCGGGTGGCGAGCCTGTTCAGGGAGGTGCCCCTGGAATGGCTGCGCATGATCGTGGTCCACGAGCTCGCGCACATGAAGGAGCGGGACCATGACAAGAGCTTCTATGCGCTGTGCGAGCACATGGAGCCGGACTACCACCGGCTCGAATTCGATGTCCGGCTGTACCTGACGCACCTGGATTCGGGCGGCGAGCGCCTGTGGGCAAGCGCGCTGCCGAGCGCGCCCGCGGGCAACACGCCGTAGCCGTACATCAGGCGCCGTGCGGCGCTGCGAGCCCGGCCTGCGCAAGCACCTGCTTCGCGTGCCGATAGCCCGCCGAATCGGCGAGCGTGTTCCAGTCGAGCGGCGGCGTTTCCGGCAGCAGCGCCCGCCGGCGAGATTCGCTCTTCGCATCGGGCTGCCAGTGCCCTGCCCTGGCCGCCGCGGCGAAGCCATCAAGCAGTTCGTCGAGCGGCCGGCCATCGCCGATGCTCTGGTTGCACAGCATCGCCAGGTCGCAGCCCGCATCGAGTGCCGCCAGCGCGGCATCGGCATAGCTCAGCAGCTCGCCGTCGATGTAGCGCCCCGCCTCCATGCTCAGGTCATCGCTGAAGATGGCGCCATCGAAGCCAAGCCTGCTGCGCAGGATGTCCTTCAGCCACCTGGACGAAAAGCCCGCAGGCCGCTTGTCGACCTTCGGATAGATCACGTGCGCCGGCATCACCGCGGTGAGCGCACCCGTGAGCCAGTCGTAAGGCCGCGCATCGTCGGCCAGGATGGCCTTGAGGCTGCGCCGGTCGACCGGAATTTCCACGTGCGAATCGGCGGTGACGAAGCCGTGCCCCGGAAAGTGCTTGCCGCAATTGCGCATGCCCATCTGCAGCATGCCGTGCATCACGCTCTTGGCCAGCAGCGCCGCCACGCGCGGATCGCGGTGGAAGCTGCGGTCGCCGATCACGCTGCTGCCGCCGTAGTCGAGGTCGAGCACCGGCGCAAAGCTGAAGTCGACGCCGCAGGCGCGCAGCTCGGCGGCAAGCACCTGGCCGGCGGCCGTTGCGGCCTGCGTGGCGTGCATGGCATCGCGCATCCACAGCTCGCCCAGCGCGCGCATCGAGGGCAGGCGCGTGAAGCCGTCGGTGCGAAAGCGCTGCACCCGGCCGCCTTCGTGGTCCACGCAGACCAGCAGGTCGGGACGGATCGCCTTGATCTCGGCATTGAGCGCGCTCATCTGCGCACGGTCCTGCCAGTTGCGGGCGAAATGGATCACGCCGCCGACCAGCGGGTTGGCAATGCGCCGGCGGTCGGCGTCGTTCAACCCGGTGGCCGCCACGTCGATGATCAGCGGCGCGTGGGAACGGGCGAGCCCGGCGGTCATAGCTTCTCCACTACCACGAAGCTCGCGGCATATTCGGTTTCGTCGGTCACGGTGACGTGGGCCGTGAGGCCCCGGGCTTCGAACCATTCCTTGAGCTCGCCATGCAGCACGATGACGGGCTTGCCGCTGCGCAGGTTGGCGATCTCGCACAGGCGCCAGCTCATCGGCATGCGCATGCCCAGGCCGATGGCCTTGCTGAAGGCCTCCTTGGCGGAAAAACGCGTGGCGAGATAGCTCAGGCCGCGCTTGGGCCAGCGTTCGCTGCGGGCCTTCCAGACCGCGAATTCGGCGTCGCTCAGCACCCGGTGGGCAAAGCGCTCACCTTGGCGCTCGAACGTTGCGGCGATGCGCCGCAGATCACAGATGTCGGTACCAATGCCGTAGATCATGCCGCTCCAGCGTTCACTGCGCTTCTTCGATGCAGCGCAGGTATTCCTTGGTGGTGGCGGCGTAGCCCAGTTCGAGCGCATCGGCGATGAAGGCATGTCCGATGGAAACCTCCTGGACGCCGCGCACGGCGCGCAGGAACGCCGTGAGGTTGTCGCGGCTCAGGTCGTGGCCCGCATTGAGGCCGAGGCCCGCCGCTTGCGCCGCGCGTGCCGCTTCGACATAGCGCGCCAGCACGGCCCGCTCGTTCGGCGTGCCGCGCGATGCGGCATAGCCTTCGGTATACAGTTCCACGCGATCGGCGCCCACAGCCTTGGCCGCGGCCATCATCCCGGGGATGGGGTCCATGAAGAGGCTCACGCGCACCCCCAGGGCCTGGGCTTCGGCGATCAACGGGCGCAGGCGGTCGGCGTCTTCTGGGAAGCTCCAGCCATGGTCGCTGGTCGACTGGGTTTCGCTGTCGGGCACGAAGGTGGCCTGGTGCGGCTTCAGCGCGCGCACGAAGTCCATCAGGTTGTGGAAGGGGTTGCCTTCGATGTTGAACTCGATCGCGGGCCAGTCCCTGGCCAGCAGCGCGGCCAGATCGCTCACGTCGTGCGGCCGGATGTGGCGCTCGTCGGGCCGCGGGTGCACGGTGATGCCCTGCGCTCCGGCGGCAAGGCAGGCCTTGGCGGCAGTGAGCACGCTCGGAATGCCGAGATGGCGCGTATTGCGCACCAGGGCCACCTTGTTGAGGTTGACCGACAGCGAGGTGGTAGCGGAATGGCCGGGAGTGCTCATAGGGCTTGCAAATCTCTCATCATCTGCCGCGTGCGCAGCGTGGACACACCGCAATGGTAGTTGAGCAGGGCGCGCAGCTGGTTCCTGAGGGCGCTGTTGCTGCCGGCATTCATGGTGGCAATCTCGCGCAGCGTGGCCGTGAAGGGCGCGCGATCGTCGAGCACGCCCTGCAGCGACTGCCAGTCGGCACCGGCCAGCGCCGCCTCGGCTTCGGCCGCCAGCCGCAGGCCGGCTTCGGGCACCAGGGTGTAGCGGGCATCGGCCACCAGCGGCTCGAGCGTGAGGGTCTGCGCGTCGAGCGACGGCAGCAGGCCCACTTCGCGCAGCAGCAGCAGCTCGAAGGCGCGCAGCGCCGCGGCCTGGGTGGTGGCCTGCGCGCCGGCGTGGTCGCCCGCCAGCACCTGGACCACGCCCGCATAGGCATCGAACAGCGCCTCGTGGGCGTCGTCCCGCGCCAGCAGGCGCAGCAGCAGTTCGTTGACGTAGTAGCCCGAGAGCAGCGCCTCGCCGGTCGGCATGACATGGCCGCCCATCCATTCGGCGCCCTTGAGCGTGCGGATCTCGGCATCGCCGCCGTAGTTGAGCTGCAGCGGCTGCAGCGGCAGCAGCACCGGCCTGAAATTGGAGCTCGGCCGCTTCGCCCCCTTGGCCACCAGCGCGATGCGCCCGTGGTGCCGGGTGAAGACCTCGAGGATCAGGCTCGACTCGCTCCAGTCGTAGCGATGGAGCACGTACGCCGGTTCGTGCGAAACGCGGTGGGCAGTTGCCACTTCATTCGTAGCCGAACGAGCGCACGCGGGCTTCGTCGTCGGCCCAGCCGGACCGCACCTTGACCCACAGTTCGAGAAACACCTTGGCGTCGGCCAGCTTTTCGAGCTCGACCCGGGTTTCCATGCCGATGCGCTTGATGCGTTCGCCCTTGTCGCCGATCACCATGGCCTTGTGGCCGTCGCGCTCCACCACGATGGTGGCGGCGATGCGCAGCAGGCGCTTCTGGCCCTTTTTCTGCGGCGGCTCTTCCTCGAACTTGTCGATGATCACGGTCGAGGTGTAGGGCAGTTCGTCGCCGGTCAGGCGGAACAGCTTTTCGCGCACCAGCTCGCCCGCGAGGAACTTCTCGCTGCGGTCGGTGAGCTCGTCCTCGGCATAGAACCAGGGCTGCTCGGGCAGGTATTTCTCGCAGATGCCGAACAGGCGCTCGATATCCTTGGCATTCTTGGCCGACATCGGCACGAACTCGGCGAAGGCGTGCTTCGCCTGCATGGTCTGCAGCCACGGCGCGATGTCGCCACGGCGGTGCACGTTGTCGAGCTTGTTGGCGAGCAGCACGGTCGGAATGCCCTTGCCGAGCAGCTTGAGCACCCGCTCGTCGGCCGGCGTGAAGCTGCCGGCCTCGACCACGAAAAGGATCAGGTCCACGTCGCCGACCGCGCCCTGCACGGTCTTGTTGAGCGACTTGTTCAGCGCGTTGGCATGCAGGGTCTGGAAGCCCGGCGTATCGACGAACACGAACTGCGTGGCGCCCAGCGTGCGCATGCCCGTGATGCGGTGCCGCGTGGTCTGCGCCTTGCGCGAGGTGATGCTGATCTTCTGCCCCACCAGCGCATTGAGCAGCGTCGACTTGCCCACGTTGGGCTTGCCGACAATGGCGATCAGGCCGCAGTGCTGGGGGCCGCTTGCGCCCGTCTCGCCCGCCGGGCCCTGGGAGTCTGCTGCTGATTTGATAGCGTCGTTCATTCTGATTTCACGCGGCCCCGCGTGCCTTGAGCCGGATCAACATGGCCGCCGCGGCAGCCTGCTCGCCGGCACGTCGCGAACCACCGATGCCGCGTTCGCGCAGGGCCAACTCAGGCACCTCGCACTCGACGTCGAAGGTCTGCTTGTGCGCTGCGCCGAGCGTGGCCGCCACGCGGTACACCGGCAGCTTCATTTTGTGACCCTGCAGCCATTCCTGCAATTCGGTCTTCGGATCCTTGGCCACCGCGTCCATGCGCGGATTGATTTCGACCGACTCGTAGAGCCGCCGCACCAGCGCCTCGGCGGCTGAAAAGCCGGCATCGAGGTAGACGGCGCCAATCAGCGCCTCGAGCGCGTCGGCCAGGATCGACGGCCGGTTGGGACCGCCGGAACGCGCCTCGCCTTCGCCGAGCCGCAGCAATGGCGACAGCTGCAGTT
This sequence comes from Variovorax beijingensis, assembly GCF_003951285.1. Taxonomy (GTDB): domain Bacteria; phylum Pseudomonadota; class Gammaproteobacteria; order Burkholderiales; family Burkholderiaceae_C; genus Variovorax; species Variovorax beijingensis. Next base: position 324,476 of record NZ_RXFQ01000001.1, read on the forward strand.
CCAGCGCCAGGCGGTGCAGGGTGTCCTGCTTGACCAGGTTGGCCCGCACGCGCGACAGGTCGCCTTCGGGCAGGGCCGACAGGCGCGTGTACAGCAGGTGCGATACCGCCAGGTTGAGCACCGAGTCGCCCAGGAACTCGAGGCGCTCGTTGTGGTCGGCCGAAAAGCTGCGGTGCGTGAGCGCGAGCTGGAGCAGCCGCGTGTCGGAGAACGAATGCTTGAGGCGCGCCTGCAGCGCCGTGAGGCCGCCGTCCACCTTGCGTGTCGCCGCGTTCAGCGGGTCTCGCCCTTGTACTTGAGCACCAGGTACGCCGGCCCGAACAAGGGAATCTCGCGCTCGTAGGCATACGAGACGACCACCTTGTCGCCGACCTTCCTGATGTCGAGGTCCTTGCCCGAAACCGACTGGAAGTCGTCGATGGCCTGGGCCCGGTCGAAGATCGCGCGCACTTCGGGCACGGTGGTGCCTTCCTTGGCCTTGTTGGCGGCCTTGTCGATGGCCTGCCATTCGATCAGCGTCGGGATGACCTGCGCGACGACAACGCCGACGCAACCCAGCACCACGGCGACAAACACCAGACCGATGAACGAGATGCCGCGCTGGTGCGCGGCCCTGCTGCGGATGGACCGATTTGTTCTCATGCCCTCTTACCCCTCGAACAATGCTGACTGCTTATTGGAATGGACCGATGCGACCCAGGTCGCCGAAGTTCATCCAGACGAAGAACGCCCTGCCCACGATGTTCTTGTCCGGAACGAAGCCCCAGAAACGGGAGTCCGCCGAATTATCGCGGTTGTCGCCCATCATGAAGTAGTTGCCGGCCGGCACCTTGCAGACCACGCCTTCGACGGAGTAGCGGCAGTTCTCGCGGTACGGAAAGTCGGTGGCGCCCTGGACGAAGGCCGGACCGGCATCGTCGTTGAGCAGCCTGTGCTGCTTGCCGCCGAGGTCTTCGTTGAACTGCCTGAGCAGGCGCATCGACTCGCTGTCGAGGTAGTCGGGCATCGGGTTCTTGGAAACCGGCTGGCCGTTGATGGTGAGCTTCTTGTTCAAGTAGGCCACTTCGTCGCCCGGGATGCCGACCACGCGCTTGATGTAGTCCATGCTCGGCTTGGGCGGATAGCGGAACACCACCACGTCGCCGCGCGCCAGCGGCGTGCCGTCGGTGATCTTGGTGTTGATGACCGGCAGGCGCAGGCCGTAGGTGAACTTGTTCACCAGGATCAGGTCGCCCGTGAGCAGCGTGGGCATCATCGAACCCGACGGAATCTTGAAGGGCTCGTACAGGAACGAGCGCAGCAGGAACACCACCAGGATCACCGGGAAGAGCCCCGCCGTCCAGTCGAGCCACCACGGCTGCATCAGCAGGCGCTCGCCGGCCTTGGCGTCGACGGTGTCGACCTGCGTGATGCCCTGGCCGGCCAGGCGCGCGTTGCGCTCGCTCAGGGAGGCTTCGAGCGCCGCGGCGGCGCGCTCGCGCCGCGGCAGGAAGTAGAAGCGCTCGGCCAGCCAGTACAGGCCGGTGACCACCGTGGCCAGGAACAGCAGGAGCGCGAAATTGCCCTCGATGGCACCAAAGTACCAGGCACCGACATAGCCGGCAAAGGCCGCGAGGACCAGGGAAGTGATGAATGCCATTTTTGAGATCAGTCTTCGACTTGCAGAATCGCGAGGAAGGCCTCTTGCGGGACCTCGACGGAGCCGATCTGCTTCATTCTTTTCTTGCCCGCTTTCTGCTTTTCGAGCAGCTTCTTCTTGCGGGTGATGTCGCCGCCGTAGCACTTGGCAAGAACGTTCTTGCGCAGCGCCTTGATTGTCTCACGCGCAATGATGTTGACCCCGATGGCGGCCTGGATGGCAACGTCGAACATCTGGCGCGAAATGATCTCGCGCATCTTCGAGACCACCGCCCGGCCGCGGTACTGCGACTGGCTGCGGTGCACGATGATCGACAGCGCGTCGACCTTCTCGCCGTTCAGCAGGATGTCGACCTTGACCACGTCGGAGGCGCGGTATTCCTTGAACTCGTAGTCCATCGAGGCATAGCCGCGGCTCACCGACTTGAGCTTGTCGAAGAAGTCGAGCACGATCTCGCCGAGCGGCATCTCGTAGGTCAGCATGACCTGGCGGCCGTGGTAGGCCATGTTCATCTGCACGCCTCGCTTCTGGTTGGCCAGCGTCATCACCGCACCGACGTATTCCTGCGGCATGTAGAGGTGCACGGTGACGATCGGCTCGCGGATCTCGCTCATCTTGCCGACATCGGGCATCTTGGACGGGTTCTCGACCATGATGACTTCGCCGTCGTTGCGCACCACCTGGTAAACCACGCTCGGCGCGGTCGTGATCAGGTCCTGGTCGAACTCGCGCTCCAGGCGCTCCTGCACGATCTCCATGTGCAGCAGGCCGAGGAAACCGCAGCGGAAGCCGAAGCCCAGCGCCTGGCTCACCTCGGGCTCGTAGCGCAGCGACGAATCGTTGAGCTTGAGCTTTTCCAGCGCGTCGCGCAGCGAGTCGTACTCGCTGGCCTCGGTCGGATAGAGGCCGGCAAACACCTGCGGCTGGATTTCCTTGAAGCCCGGCAGCGCCTCGGTGGCGGTGGCGGCCGCGCCGCCCGTGCCCGGCTTGATCAGCGTCACGGTGTCGCCGACCTTGGCGGCCTGCAGTTCCTTGATGCCCGCGATGATGTAGCCCACCTCGCCGGCCTCGAGCGACGCGCGCGGTTCGTTGGCCGGCGTGAAGACGCCGATGTTGTCGGCGTTGTACATGGCGCCGGACGCCATCATCTTGATGCGCTCGCCCTTCACCAGGCGGCCGTCCACCACGCGCACCAGCATGACCACGCCCACGTAGGGATCGAACCAGCTGTCGACGATCATCGCGCGCAGCGGGCCGTCGGGATTGCCGCGCGGCGCGGGCATCTTGTGCACGATGGCTTCGAGGATCTCGTCGATGCCCAGGCCCGTCTTGGCGGAGCACGGAATCGCATCGGTCGCGTCGATGCCGATCACGTCCTCGATTTCGCTGCGTGCGTTGTCGGGGTCCGCGTTGGGCAGATCCATCTTGTTGAGTACCGGCACCACTTCGACGCCGAGGTCGAGCGCGGTGTAGCAGTTGGCCACGGTCTGCGCTTCGACGCCTTGCGATGCATCGACGACGAGCAGCGCACCTTCGCACGCCGACAACGAGCGGCTCACTTCATAAGAGAAGTCGACGTGGCCCGGCGTGTCGATCAGATTGAGGTTGTAGACCTGCCCATCGAGTGCCTTGTAGTGCAGCGCGGCGGTCTGCGCCTTGATGGTTATCCCACGCTCTTTTTCGATGTCCATCGAGTCGAGCACCTGCGCTTCCATCTCGCGTTCCGCGAGGCCGCCGCAACGCTGGATCAAACGGTCCGCGAGCGTCGACTTGCCGTGATCGATGTGCGCAATGATCGAAAAATTTCTGATGTGATTCATCAACGGGAACGCTTAAGTACTTGAATTGGCTCGTGCGCAGAGTGCGACAGGCAAGAAAAAAGGGCGCGTCTTCTGGAGACGCGCCCTGAACCAACAAGCAATGGCAACTGCAGTAGTTGGAGCTTCATTGTAGGCAAAAAGGGAGGCACGTACATCCGGGGACAGGGTCAAAACGGGTCGTTGCAGGTCCACAACATCAAAGATATAAACAACTTATCCACAAGATCGGTGGAGCACTCCATGAACAACTTGTGGGCGATCTGTGGAGCGCCGGTGGACTGCTGTCTGACATCTCGCATGGTGAAGGAAAGCTCTCCCCTTATGCGCGGACCCGCCGCCCAATGGCTTCTATTCTACCGAAAATCGTCCTAAGCCTATCTATAAGTTAGTGAGTACAAACAAAATTGACACGCTTTCGGCCCGGAATTTTTTTTGAAACCGGGCGCTCCAGCGTCGCAAACACCTCAAAAAATAGGCCCCAAACCCGAGTGACGGGTGGGGCCACTTGACGGAAAGGCCGGATCAGCGTGCGGGACGGATCAGGGCGTACTGGGCCCACTCGCCGCGGCGGAACAGCACGCTCAGGGGCTTGCCCTTGTCGGCCTTGGCGACCGCGGATTCGAATTCCTTGACGCTCGAGACCTCGATATTGCCCACGGCAAGGATCACGTCTCCTTCACGCAGGCCGGCCCTCGCGGCGACATCGCTTGCCGCCTCGATGCGCACGCCGCCACGCATCTTGAGTTCCTTCTTCTGGGCGTCGGTCAGGTCGCTCACCACCAGGCCGAGCGCCTTGCCGGCCGCCGACGGCTTGGCCTGCGGCTCCTCGCGCTCGGGCTGGCGCTTGCCGGACGGCTTGGATTCAGGATCGCCCTCGGCCACGGTGACCGAGAGCTCGCGCGTGCTGCCGTTGCGGAACACCGTCAGCGTGTTCCTGGCGCCGGGCTTGGTGCTGGCCACCGAGCGCGACAGGTCGCTGGGTGTCTCGATGGCCTTGTCGCCGTACTTGGTGATGATGTCGCCTTCGCGCACGCCGGCCTTGTCTGCCGCCGAACCCGGCACCACGCTGCTCACAAGCGCACCGCGCGCCTTGCCGAGCCCGATGGATTCGGCCACGTCCTTGGAGACCGAGCCGATGGTCACGCCGATCAGCCCGCGCGAAACGCGGCCGGTGGCGCGCAGCTGGTCGCTGACGCGGATCGCCTCGTCGATCGGGATCGAGAACGAAATGCCCATGTAGCCGCCCGAGCGCGAATAGATCTGGCTGTTGATGCCCACCACTTCGCCGCGCAGGTTGATCAGCGGGCCGCCCGAGTTGCCGGGATTGATGGCCACGTCGGTCTGGATCAGGGGCACCAGGTCGCCGGTATCGCGTTGCTTCGCGCTCACGATGCCGGCGGTCACGGTGTTCTCCAGGCCGAACGGCGAACCGATGGCCATGACCCATTCGCCAACGCGCAGCTTCGAGATGTCGCCGACCTTCACCACCGGCAGGCTCGTCGCCTCGATCTTGACCACGGCGACGTCGCTGCGCTTGTCGGCACCGATCAGCTTGGCCTTGAATTCGCGCTTGTCGGTCAGCGTGACGAATATTTCGGATGCATCCTCGATCACGTGGGCATTGGTCATGACATAGCCGTCGGCGGAAAGGATGAAGCCCGAGCCCACGCCGCGCGGACGCTCTTCCTCCTGCGGCTGCTGCGGCCGGTTCGGGCGCGGGCCCGGACGCGGGTTGCCCGGCAGCGGCTGCCCGAAGAAGCGCCGGAAGAACTCCTGCATCTCCTCGTCCATTTCGCCGCTGCCGCCGCTCGAAGTCACTTTCTCGACGGTACGGATACCGACCACGGCCGGCCCGACCTGTTCCACGAGATCGGCGAAATCGGGCAATCCGCGCGCCTGCGGCGTCTGTGCCATGGCCGGCGCGGCCGGCAGGAAACCCACGGCTGCCGAGCAGGCCATGCCGAATGCGAAGAGATAGGAACGAAGCTTGTGTCCCTCGACTTTGAACATCATCGGTTTTCTTTCAAAAGAACAGAGCGGCCAAAAGAAGAAGAGCTATGAGTCGGTGATGCGGACTTGGTTCAGCGCCATCTGCTGCGCATGCGCAGCGGGTCAGCGCGTACGCGCGAGGCTTTGGGCGAACGCATTGAGCGTCTGCTGCGGCACCTCGCCCACGGCGGTCAGCCACCAATCGCTCACCGGTTCGGGCAATCGCCGGCGAATGGCGTTGGTTGCCCCGATTGTCAGCACGCCATCGCGGGGCGCACGCTTTTCATCGTAACGCTCGATGAAAAGCGACACCGAGGCCAGGCCATCGGAGAAGGTCCACTGGACGGTGCGGTCCTGCCCCGCCTTGTTGTCGCTGCCGGCCGGACGCCTGTAGAAGCTGCGCGGCTTGAAGCCGGCCACCGGCGCCTTGAGCACCCAGCCCTCGTCCTGCGCGCTGGCGCGCTCGAGCTCCAGCTTCTCGACGCGGTAGCCGCTGGTGTTGGTCATCATCTGCGCGAGCGCCTGCGCCTTGATCGGTGCGTCGAGCTGCAACTCGGAAAACGCCGATTGCTCCACCACACGGGATTCGGCGTCCACCGTCTGCAGCTTCACCACGAGGCCGGAACGGCGCTCGCTCCAGATGCGATAGCCGAAGCGCAGCCCGTCGTTCGGCACCAGCTGCACCACGTCGGCGTCGAAGCCCGCCACACGGTCCTTGCCGATGGCGCGAACGTCGTAGAAATCGCCGATCGACGAATCGGGCTTGTCGGGCAGATTGGGAAACAGGTCGAGGTTCTCGCGCTTCTCGACCTTCACGACCTTCGCCTCGGGCAGGAAGGTCATCACATGGTGGTTGCGCCTGAACGTGGAGCGCGGTGGCCCCGACAGGGCCTCGATGCGCTCGATCTGCAGGTCGCCGTCGCGCACATGCCAGATGCGTGCGCTCGACAGGTCGCCACCCGCAGCCGAAACCACGAAGGTGCCGACGTAATTGCGCTGCCGGGCCCCCGTGTGCATGCGCTGCAGCCATTCGACGACGCTCATCGAGGGCGGCGCATCGCCCGACTGGGCCGAGGCCGTCCCCTTGGCGTTCGCCAGCCCGGGCCGGGTCTGCGCGGCCGCGATCTGCGCAAAACAAAAAGCAGCGAGCACCAGCGCGAACGCGCGTGCGGAGATCGGCATCTGAACGGTCATTGGAGAGCGACGGGCGCGGATCAGCGCGCAGGGCCTTCGAAGGTCGCGTTGCGCAGGAAGCCCGAGGGCATTTGCGATGCACCACCGGCTTGCTGGTGCGCTTCGAGCAGCTGGTCGAGCCGTGGATCGCGCAACATGACCTGCGGACTGCCGTTGCCGACCATCACGCGGGTTGGCGTCAGCGCAGCGGTGGGCGCAAGCTGGCTGTTGGCGGCCGCGGCGGCCAGCACCGAATTGGCCGCCGGTTGCTGCTGGGCTGCGATCTGGGCCCCCGGCGACGACACACCGATGCCGTTTCCGACCAGCGTCCAGCTGATCGCGGCAACCGCCACCAGCGACGCAGCACCAGCCACCAGCTTCCAGCGGAACACCGGCTCGTTGGCTGCATCAGTCCTGTGCCGCGCCGCCAGCACCGCGGGGGCGGGCGCTGCCACCAGCGCCGGCGCCGCAATGACGGGCTCCGCGGCCAGGCGCTGCTGGAAACGGGCCAGGAATGCATTGGTGTCGCTGCAGGGCGAATGGGCGCCCGACCGCAGGATGTCGCCCACCAGGTGATAGGCGCGCCAGGCACCGCGCGCGTCCTCCTCCGCGCAGGTGGTGTCGATGGCCCGCGCGAAGTCCTCGCCATGCAAATGACCGTCCGCCAGTGCGGACACCTGTTCACGAACCGTCATCGTCTGATTCATTTCATTCACCTGCTTACCTACCAACGCTTGCCGGACTGGTTGTCCAGCAGCGGTTTGACCCTGGCCGAAATGGCCTCACGCGCCCGGAAAATACGCGAGCGCACCGTGCCGATCGGGCAATTCATGACCTCGGCGATTTCTTCGTAACTCATGCCCTCGATCTCGCGCAGGGTGACCGCCTGGCGCAATTCGGGCGGCAATGCTTCCATGGCCGCCTCGACCACCTGGGCGATCTCGTTTGCTGCCAAGACTGATTCGGGAGTTTCGTCGCTGATTGGTTCGTTTCCAGGGCGGTAAGTTTCATCATCCTCGTCAGAAGACGGCCGCAAGGCACTTTCGGAGATGGTCGGGTCGCGCTTCATGTCGACCAATGCCTTCTTGGCGGTGTTGACCGCAATCCGGTAGAGCCAGGTGTAGAACTGGGCGTCGCCGCGGAACTGATGCAGCGCGCGGTAGGCCCGGATGAAGGTTTCCTGGGCGATGTCCTCGACCAGGTCGACGTCGCGCACCATGCGCCCGATCAGGCGCTCGATCCGGCGCTGGTACTTGATGACCAGCAGTTCGAAGGCCTTCTGGTCGCCCGCGACCGTGCGCTGGACCAGTTGGAGGTCGACCTCGCCCGGGCGCGGCGCCTCGGCGGCCCCATCGGGCAAGCCGGAGTCCGGTGGCACTGGCGGCGGAGAAGTTGTCATCGGGGAGGTTCAGGGCGCATCGGCAGGCGCGGTTGCTCGCCACGGCTCGCCCGCAGGCGAGGCGGACGGGGCGCGCGAATATACCGCACGGCGTACATCGCGCCAGCGCTCCGGCATGGCGCGCTGTTCGATCCATATCCATCGCCCGGCGCGGCCCGGCTGGGTCAGGCGGACCAGCAGCAGCGATTGCAGGTCGAGCGCCACGGCGGCGCGCGCCGCGCGAACGGCCCGGCCGGGGTCGGCGCCGGTCAGGCTCCAGCACAGGCCGTCGAAGTGCAACATGGCCGCACCGTCGCTTCGCAGCCCGAGTCCGGCCGCAACGCCTGAAAACAGGACGCTCAGGACCAGCAGCAACTGGCGCCACCCGACGCTATCGATCAGATAGCACGAGAGACCTGCGCAGCAGGCGCCCAGGGCCCACGTGGCAATCAGGATCCGGGTCGCGCCGCGCGAGCGCCCCACCGGATAGGTCACCGACGGTGCGCTGTACATGGAAGAGCAAGAATCAAACGCGCTTGAACACCAGCGTGCCGTTGGTGCCGCCGAAGCCGAAGTTGTTCTTGACCGCGACATCGATCTTGAGATCGCGCGCCTGATTGGCGCAATAGTCGAGGTCGCACTCCGGGTCCTGGTTGAAGATGTTGATGGTCGGCGGGCTCTTCTGGTGATGCAGCGCGAGCACCGTGAACACCGATTCGATGCCGCCGGCACCGCCCAGCAGGTGGCCGGTCATCGACTTGGTCGAGTTCACGACCATCTTCTTCGCATGGGCGCCGAAGGTGTTCTTGATCGCGTTGGTCTCGTTCAGGTCGCCCAGCGGGGTCGAGGTGCCGTGCGCGTTGAGGTACTGCACCTCGTCGGCATTGACGCCTGCGTTGGCCAGCGCCATCGACATCGACCGGCGCGGGCCGTCGACGTTGGGCGCCGTCATGTGGTAGGCGTCGGCGCTCATGCCGAAGCCCGAGACCTCGGCGTAGATCTTGGCGCCGCGCGCCTTGGCATGCTCGTATTCCTCGAGCACGACCACGCCCGCGCCTTCGCCGAGCACGAAGCCGTCACGGTCCTTGTCCCACGGACGGGACGCAGTGCGGGGATCGTCGTTGCGCGTCGAGAGTGCACGCGCCGCGGCAAAGCCGCCGATGCCCAGCGGCGAGACGGTTGACTCGGCGCCGCCCGCGATCATCACGTCGGCATCGCCGTACTCGATCATGCGGGCCGACAGGCCGATCGCATGCAAGCCGGTGGTGCAGGCCGTGACGACCGCGATGTTCGGACCCTGGAAGCCGTACTTGATGGAAACGTGGCCCGAGATCATGTTGATGATCGAGGCGGGCACGAAGAACGGCGACACGCGGCGCGGGCCGCGATTCACGAGTTCCGCGTGCGTTTCCTCGATCATCGGCAGTCCGCCGATGCCCGAGCCGATGTTGCAGCCAATGCGCGTCGCCTCCTCGGGCGACAGCGCATCGCCGGTCTTGAGACCGCTGTCCTGTACCGCCTGGATAGCGGCGGCCATCCCGAGGTGGATGAAGCGGTCCATATGGCGCGCTTCCTTCTCGGAGATGTACTGCGTGATGTCGAAGCCCTTCACCTCGCCTGCAAACTTGCAGGCGAAGGCGCTGGCGTCGAACGATTTGATGGTGTCGATGCCCGAATTGCCGGCCAACAGGTTGGTCCAGGATTCGGCCACCGTGTTTCCGACAGGAGCGATGCAACCGAGTCCGGTCACGACGACGCGGCGTTTGGTCATGCCGGCAAACCTTTCTGGAAGCGCTGAAGACTGCGGTCGGCGCGTACGGGGCTGAAGAAAAAAAGCGCCGCCGGCCGAGACAGTTCCAGCTTGGCCCGATCAGGCCTTTTGATTCTTGGTGGCGTAGTCGACGGCGTTTTGCACCGTGGTGATCTTCTCGGCGTCTTCGTCGGGAATCTCGATGCCGAACTCGTCTTCGAGTGCCATCACCAATTCGACCGTGTCGAGCGAGTCTGCACCGAGGTCGGCCACGAAGGCCTTCTCGTTGGTTACTTGGGACTCTTCCACGCCGAGTTGCTCGGCGATGATTTTCTTGACACGTGCTTCGATATCGCTCATTTGGTTCCCTCTGAGGGTTGTAGGTAACAGTGGATTTTAGCCGGGCGCATTGTGGCATTTGCCGTGCGCCCGGTACGGGAAAAGATTGCGCCTTGCGGCTACATGTGCATGCCGCCGTTGACGTGCAGTTCCTGCCCCGTCACGTAGGACGCCTGGGGCGACGCGAGGTAGGCCACTGCATGTGCGATGTCGCCCGGCTTGCCCAGGTGGCCCAGCGGAATCTGCTGCAGCAGCGCCTGCTGCTGTGCCTCGGGCAGGCTGGCCGTCATGTCGGTTTCGATGAAACCCGGTGCCACGCAGTTGACCGTGATGTTGCGGCTGCCCAGTTCGCGCGCCAGTGCGCGGGTCATGCCCGCCACGCCGGCCTTGGCCGCCGCGTAGTTGGCCTGGCCGGCATTGCCGGAGGCTCCCACCACGCTGGTGATGCTGATGATGCGGCCATAGCGCTGCTTCATCATCGGGCGGATCACCGCGCGCGAGAGGCGGAACACGGCCTTGAGATTGGTGTCGAGCACCGCATCCCAGTCGTCGTCCTTCATTCGCATGGCGAGCGTGTCGCGCGTGATGCCTGCGTTGTTGACCAGCACGTGGATCGCGCCGTAGGCCTTCACGATCTCGTCGATCAGCGCCTCGACCGCGACGGCGTCGTTCACGTCGAGCGCACGGCCGCGGCCGTCGAAGGCACTGAGCGCCGAAGTGATCTTCGCGGCACTGTCCTCGGTGGTGCCGGTGCCGACCACCTTGAGGCCGCGCTGTGCCAACTCGAGCGCAATCGCTGCGCCGATGCCGCGCGATGCGCCGGTGACCAGGGCGACTTGCCCTTCGAATTTGGGAATGCTCATAAAAGAAGTGTCCGGGGCCTGCGCCGTTCAGCCGGCGAGCGATTGTCGGGTGTCCGCGAGCGTCGCCGGGTCGTACACCGACGCGGCTTCCAGCTCGGGGGCGATGCGCTTGACCATGCCGGCCAGCACCTTGCCCGGCCCGCACTCGATGATGGAGGCTACGCCGCGCAGTTTCAAGGCCTGCACACTTTCGACCCAGCGAACCGGACCGGCGGCCTGGCGCACCAGGGCGTCGCGGATGCGCGCGGGATCGGTCTCGACAGCCACGTCGATGTTGTTCAGCACCGGAATCTGCGGCGCAGCGAGCGTGAGGGTGGCGAGCTTTTCGCGCAGCGCCTCGGCGGCAGGCTTCATCAGGCTCGAATGGAACGGCGCCGACACCGGCAACAGCAGCGCGCGCTTGGCACCGCCGGCCTTGAGCAGTTCGCAGGCCTTGTCGACGGCCGCCTTGCTGCCCGCGATCACGGTCTGCATCGGATCGTTGAAATTCACCGCCTCGACGATCTCGGTGCTGCCCGCACCGAAGGATGCCGTGGCTTCCGCGCAGCCCGCCACCACCTTGCCGGAGTCCATTCCCAGCACCGCCGCCATGGCGCCGACGCCGACCGGCACGGCCTGCTGCATGGCCCGCGCCCGAAAGCGCACCAGCGGCGCGGCCTGCGCGAGCGTCAGCACGCCGGACGCAACCAGCGCCGAATACTCGCCCAGCGAGTGCCCCGCCACCACCGAAGGGGTGGCCCCGCCTTCGGCCAGCCAGGCGCGCCAGGCGGCAACGCCGGCCACCAGCATCACCGGCTGGGTGTTGGTGGTCAACGCCAGTTCTTCCTTCGGGCCGTTCTTGATCAGCCCGGCGACGTCTTCGCCCAGGGCTTCGGAGGCCTCGCGCAGGGTTTCCGCCACGGCCGGGTGATCACCCCAGGCGTCGAGCATGCCGACGGCCTGGGAGCCTTGACCCGGGAAGACAAAAGCAAAGGATTTCATTTTTATTAAAAGCGTCGTGTCGCATCGCAGCCCGGAAGGGCACGGTAATGCGCTACAGATTCAATAGCACCGCGCCCCAGGTGAAGCCGCCGCCCACGCCTTCCAGCATGACGGTTTCGCCCTTCTTCACCTTGCCGGACCGCACGGCCTCGTCGAGCGCCAGCGGAATGGAGGCAGCCGAGGTGTTGCCATGCTCATTGACGGTGACGATGAGCTTCTCGCGCGGAAGCTTCAGCTTCCTGGCCGTGCCTTCCATGATGCGGATGTTGGCCTGGTGCGGAATGAGCCAGTCGATGTCGGCCTCGGTCTTGCCCGCCTTCGCAAGCGTGGCGCGGGCAGCATCCTCGAGCACGCGCACCGCCAGCTTGAACACGGCCTGGCCATCCATGTGCAGCAGCGGCGTGCCAAGCACATTGCCGCCGGAGACGTGGCCTGGCACGCAAAGAATGCCGACGTGCTTGCCGTCTGCGTGCAGGTCGCTCGCCAGGATGCCCGGCTCCTCGCTGGCCTCGAGCACCACGGCGCCGGCGCCGTCGCCGAACAGCACGCAGGTGGTGCGGTCGTTGAAATCGAGGATGCGCGAGAACACTTCGGCGCCGACGACCAGCGCGCAGCGCGCGGTACCGGTGCGGATCATGGCGTCTGCCACGGTCAACGCATAGACGAAGCCGCTGCAGACCGCCTGGACGTCGAAGGCCGGACAGCCGGCCACGCCGAGCTTGTTCTGGAGAATGGCCGCCGACGATGGAAACACCATGTCCGGCGTCGAGGTCGCGACGATGATCAGATCGATGTCTTCCGCCTTGCGGCCCGCGGCTTCGAGTGCGTGCCTGGCGGCCTCGAGGCCGAGATCGCTGCTCGTGACCTCGGGCGCCGCGAAGTGCCGCGCATGGATGCCGGTGCGCTCGACGATCCATTGGTTCGAGGTTTCGATGCCGCGCGTTGCCAATTCCTTGGCAAGGTCGTCATTGGTCACCCGGCGCGGCGGCAGATAGCTGCCGGTGCCGGTGATGCGTGAATATGGGCTCATCAAACGTGAAGGGCCGTCGCGTCGGCTGGCACCGCGGGCTCCTGCCGCGCGAGCAATGGCGCGGCGTGAGCGATGCGGGCCCGCACGCGATCGAGCAGGTTGTTGCGAGCGGCATCATAAGCGCGATCCAGCGCATGCCCGAAAGCCACTTCGTCAGCTGAGCCATGGCTCTTGAAAACCAGGCCGCGCAAGCCCAGCAGCGCCGCTCCATTGTATCGACGATGATCAAGTCTGCTTTTAAACGCTTTTAGAACCGGATAAGCAACAATTGCCGCCGCTTTCGTGAAAATGCTCCGCGAGAATTCGACGCGAATGAACTCGCCGATCATCGAGGCAACGCCTTCGCTGGCCTTCAGCGCCACGTTTCCGACAAAACCGTCACAGACGACGATATCTGTCGTGCCCTTGAAAATATCGTTACCTTCCACGTTGCCGTAGAAGTTCAGGTCCTTGGAGTTGGCGGCCGTACGCAGCAGTTGACTGGCTTTTTTGATCGTTTCGCTGCCCTTGATGGCTTCCTCGCCGATATTGAGCAGGCCGACCGAGGGCGCTTCGTTGCCCGTGAGCGCCGAGACGAGCGCGGAGCCGAGCACGGCGAACTGGAGCAGGTCTTCCGCATCGCAGTCGACGTTGGCGCCCAGGTCGAGCACCGTGGTGGCGCCGCCCTTGGCGTTGGGAAGCTGGGGCGCAATGGCGGGACGGTCGATGCCATCGAGCGTCTTGAGCAGGTAGCGGGCAATGGCCATCAGGGCGCCCGTGTTGCCCGCGGAGATGGCCGCCTGGGCGGCTCCATCCTTGACCTGCTGGATCGCGATGCGCATCGAAGAATCCTTCTTCTTGCGCAAGGCGACTTCCACCGGGTCGTCCATGCCCACCACTTCGCTGGCAGCGACGATGCGGGCACGCGGGTGCGCGGCAAAACCCGCCAGCGCCGCCGGGGCACCGACCAGCAGCAACGAGGCTTCGCTGTGCCGCTCAAGGAACGCGCGGCAGGCCGCAAGCGTGACGCGCGGCCCATGGTCGCCCCCCATGCAATCCACGGCAAGCGTGATTGCGGAAGGCGCAGCAGTGGATTCGGGGGAAGAAGGCGTAGCCATCAAAACAAAGGCCCGACGCTACGGCAAAAGTAGCTTCGGGCCTCGGCCTTGGGATGCGAGATCAGGCTTCGGACTTGTTCTTGAGCACCTGGCGGCCACGGTAGAAACCGTTGGGGCTGATGTGATGGCGCAGGTGCGTTTCGCCAGTGGTCGGCTCAACGGCAATGCCGGGCACGACCAGCGCATTGTGGGAACGGTGCATGCCGCGCTTGGAAGGCGACTTCTTGTTTTGCTGGACGGCCATGATGGCTCCTGGACTGTTAGGTGAGTGATTGGATGCGCTCTCTTGCGGTGGCAATCCAGGGGCATGCATGGAATGCCCTTGTCTGTCTTGCTGCTCACGGCGGCGCGCGCGAAGCCCATGATTATAGCCCAGGCGGCAAAAAAGGGCTACTTGCCCTCTTCCGGCTTGCGCGAACGCAACGCCCCGAGCACCGCGAAAGGGTTCGGCTTGGCCTCTTCGGCCGCCTGGAAGTCGTCGTCGCTGGACGAGAGCCGCACCGGGACCGGGCAGACCTCGTGCACGGGCATGACGGGAATCTCCATCAGGAGTTCGTCCTCGATCAGGGTGGGGAGATCGAAGTCCCGGCTCACGACGAGCAGGTCTTCTTCGGATTCCTCGTCTTCGGCTTCCGCCGTTGCCTCGTCGGCGACGAAACGGAACCAGCGGTCTACCACCAGCGGCGTCTCGACAGGCGTCAGGCAGCGCTGGCAGGTCAGCGGCACGGTCGCTTCGGCTTCCAGATGGAGCCAGGGCACGGCCTTGCCATCGGCGCCCGGGCGCTCCTGGCCCGTCGCCGTCCAGCGGACCACGGCGTCGAGCGCCGGGGCCGCCAGTTCGGCGGCAAGGCGCGCATAGTTGGGCACCGGGTCGGTGGCGCCGAGGACGGCGGCAGCGGCGGCAAAGCCGGCCACGTCGAGCCGTTGGGGGGCAAATTCTCTCTTCATCCACACCAGTCTAGCGCGCCGGCCGCATCACTGCCCCTCACAGGCATGCCTGAGGGTTTTGCGCGGCTCCCGCACAATCTGGCCCATGCAACGCCCCTTGATCCTCGCCTCGACCTCGCGCTACCGGCGTGAACTGCTGAACCGCCTGCACCTGCCCTTCGATGTACAGCCGCCTGAAGTCGACGAAACAGCCCTGGACGGCGAAACGCCGCGCGAGTTGGCCGAGCGGCTGGCGCTCGAAAAGGCCCGCGCCGTGGCCGCCCGCTTTCCCGAAGCCGTGGTCATCGGCTCGGACCAGGTGGCCGAGCTTGCGGGCGAAGCGCTCGGCAAGCCCGGCGACCACGCGCGCGCCACGGCCCAGCTGCGCCGGATGCGCGGCCAGACCCTGGTGTTTCAGACCGCGGTGGCCGTCGTCTGCGAGGCCACCGGCTTCGTCCAGCGCGACCTGGCGCCGGTCCGGGTGGTGTTCCGCGAACTCAGCGACGCGGCCATCGAGCAGTACCTGCAGGCCGAACAGCCCTACGACTGCGCGGGCAGCGCCAAGAGCGAGGGCCTCGGGATCGCCTTGCTGAACGCGATCGACAGCGACGACCCGACGGCTCTCGTCGGCCTGCCCTTGATCCGCACCTGCCGGATGCTGCGCGCCGCGGGGGTCGAACTCCTGTGACGCACGGCAAGCTCTACCTCGTCCCCGCGCCGCTCGACTTCGGCTGCGACACCCAGGCGCCGCTGCAGGACGCGCTGCCCCTGGGCACGATCCAGGCCGCCGCCGGAATCACCCACTGGATCTGCGAGAACGCCAAGTCGGCCCGCGCCTATCTGAAGCGGATCGATGCCGTCGCGCCACTGGCGGCGCCGCTGCAGGCGCAGGACATCCGCGAACTGCCGCGCGAGGTGCACAAGAAGGGCGACCACGCCGGCCAGTTCGATGCCCGGCCGTTGCTGGCCGCCGCGCTCGAAGGCCACGACATCGGCCTGCTGAGCGAAGCGGGCATGCCGGCGGTGGCCGATCCCGGCTCCTCGGTGGCGCGCGCCGCGCACGACCTGGGCATTCCCGTGGTGCCGCTCACCGGCCCCGTCTCGCTGCTGCTGGCACTGGCGGCAAGCGGCCTCAATGGCCAGAACTTCGCCTTCGTCGGTTACCTGCCGCAGGATGCCGGCGAGCGCCAGGTGCGAATCCGCGAGCTCGAGGCGCTGGCGCTCAAGACCGGCCAGACGCAGCTGTTCATCGAAACGCCCTACCGCAACACGGCGCTGCTGCAGGCACTGGTGCAGACGCTGCAGCACAACACCCGGCTCGCGGTGGCGCGCGGCCTCACGCTCGCCAGCGCCCACGTGCGCAGCGAAACCGTGAAATCCTGGCGCACCAAGGCGCAGCCGGGCACTTCGGACGAACGCCTTCCTGCCGTGTTCGCGATCGGGCGTTGACGATGGGGGTGACCGCCGGCACGCGCTGGGCTTCGCGCGCGCAGTTCTTTTCGTCCGGCTTCATCTTTGCGACCTGGGGCGTCCATGTTCCAACCGTCAAGGCGCACTACGGCATCGACGAAGCGCAGCTCGGGCTGGCCCTGCTCGCAGCCGGCGCCGGCGCGATGTTCGGGCTGACCAGCGCCGGCCGCTGGATCGGCCGCCATGGCGCCCGGCGCATGGCCGCGCTCTGCGGCTGTGTCTACGCCTTGCTGCTTGCCGGCTTGATCGCGATGCCGGGCTATCTTTTCCTTTTGGCACTGCTGGCGGTCTTCGGCCTTGTGACCAGCGTGTTCGACGTGGCCATCAACACCGAGGCGGCGCAGCTCGAACTGCGCGGCGGCAAGCCCCTGATGAGCGGCATGCACGGCATGTTCAGCCTGGGCGGGATGGCCGGAGCCGCGAGCGGCAGCGCGGCACTGGCCGCCGGGCTCGGGGCGCAGGCGCATCTGCTGTGGATTGCTGCGGCGATGGTGCTGGTCGTCGCCTTCTCCTCGATGCACATGCTGCCCAAGCCGCCCATCGCAAGCGATGCGGCTCTGGCCGACCATCGCTTCCGGCTGCCCCGCGGCGCACTGGCGGTGCTGGGCGTGCTCGCCGCGCTGGGCCTGATTGCGGAGGGCGCCATCTACGACTGGAGCGTGCTCTACATGCAGCAGGAACTCGGCAGCCCGCAAAAGCAGGCCGCGCTGGCCTACGCGAGCTTCTCCGCCGCCATGGCAGCCGCGCGCTTCGGCGGCGACGCCATGCGCGCGCGCTTTTCGCCGACTGCGCTGCTGCGCGGCAGCGGCATTCTTGCGGCGGCGGCCATGACGCTGGTGCTGCTGACCGACCTGCCCTGGCTCGCCCTGGTCGGGTTTGCAGGCGTCGGCATCGGCTTTGCGAACGTGGTGCCGATCCTGTTCGGCGCCTCGGCGCGCGTGCCCGGCGTCGAACCTGCCATCGGCATTGCCGCTGTCTCGGCAGTGGCCTACCTGGGTTTCATGGCCGGCCCGGCGGTGATCGGCCTGCTCGCACGGGCCAGTTCGCTGACGGCCGCGCTCTATGTGGTCGTGGTCTTCGCCGCCGCGCTGGCGGCCTCGGCCCGCTTCACGGGCGACGACGGCAGCCGGGACTGAGAGGCGCCCCTGCCGCCGGCCTCAGCGCAGCACCGGCGTGGCGGACTGCAGCGAGCGCACGGTGGCGGCGCCCATGGCCGCGCCGAATTTCTTTGCGAGCTTCTCGGCCACGTTGTCGCGCCGGGTGTAGTCGGTGACCTCTTCGGCCTTGATGACTTCACGCGCCACGAAGTCGACATTGCCCAGCTGGTCGGCCAGACCGAACTCGACGGCCTGCTCGCCGCTCCAGAAGAGGCCGCTGAAAAGCCCCGGGGTGTCGAGCTTGAGCCGGTCGCCGCGACCGTTCTTCACCACGTTGATGAACTGCGTGTGAATCTGGTTCAGCATGGCCTGGGCATGGGCGCGCTGTGCATCGCTCATCGGGCTGAACGGGTCGAGGAAGCCCTTGTTCTCGCCGGCCGTCAGCAGTCGGCGCTCGACGCCGACCTTTTCCATCACGCCGGTGAAGCCGAAGCCGTCCATCAGCACGCCGATGCTGCCGACGATGCTGGCCTTGTCGACGAAGATCTTGTCGGTGGCGGCGGCGATGTAGTACGCGGCCGAGGCGCAGGTTTCCTCGACCACCGCGTAGATGGGCTTCTTGTGCTTGGCCTTCAGGCGCTTGATCTCGTCGCTGATGATGCCCGCCTGCACGGGGCTTCCGCCCGGCGAATTGATCAGCAGCACGATGCCCTTGGCGCCCTCGTCCTCGAAGGCGGTCTTCATGGCTGCGATCACGAATTCCGCGCTCGCGTCGCCGCCATTGGCGATCTCGCCCTTGATCTCGACCACCGCCGTGTGGGCCGTGGTCTTGGCGGTGCTCGGCGTGCTGCGCGACATCGCCAGCCAGACCAGGAAGATGAAGAAGGCGAGCCACGACAGACGCGTGAAGGTCTTCCAGCGGCGCGCCGCCTTCTGCTCGTTCAGCGAAGCGAAGGCGAGTTTCTCGAGCGTTGCGCGCTCCCATCCGGGACGCTGCGTGGGGTCTTTGGCCATGTTTCTCGGCGCGCCCTGCGAGGACGCAATGGGGGTGGCCGGCTCAAAAGGATCAAAACCTTCGGGTTCCGTACGGTTCGGGTCGGTCATTGTCAAAAGCTCAGGGGATGGAGGTTCCAGGCAGTATGCCAGTGCACCACGCCGTCACGTTCGCTGAGGGCGATCTTCACGAGCCCGCCGCGGCACGGGCCGCCGGCGCATTCGCCGGTGTCCGGCCGATAGACCGCGCCATGGGTGGCACAGAGCAGCCACTGGCCGCTGTCGTCGAAGAAGCGGTCGGGCTGGAAATCCAGCTCCATTGCCACGTGGCTGCATCGGTTGAGGTAGGCATGCGGCTGCCCTTCGAAGCGCACCGCGAAGGCGCGGCAGGTTTCGCCGCCATAGACCACGTCGAAGGGCACGGCCCGGCTGCCTTCGACCAGGTCCACGGCATTGCACAGGGGAATGCTCTGTTCGTCGCTCATCGCACGATTTTCAGGCGTTGTCCAGAAGCCATGCCTCCAGGCTGGCCACCGTGTGGGCGACGAACAGCGGCTTCAGTTCGTCGAAGCTCTCGGGCTCGTGCGCGCCGTAGCTCACGCCCACGCTCGCGCAGCCGGCATTGAGCGCCAGCTGCAGATCGTGCGTGGTGTCGCCGATCATCAGGGTGCGTTCGGGCGGCACCTCGAGCTCTTCCATGAGTTCCAGCAGCATGCGCGGGTGCGGCTTGCCGAAGGTCTCGTCGGCGGTGCGCGAGGCGTCGAAACGGTCGCGCAGCGCGACCGACTTCAGCGCCTCGTTCAAG
Source organism: Variovorax beijingensis (assembly GCF_003951285.1). Classification (GTDB taxonomy): domain Bacteria; phylum Pseudomonadota; class Gammaproteobacteria; order Burkholderiales; family Burkholderiaceae_C; genus Variovorax; species Variovorax beijingensis. Next base: position 343,827 of record NZ_RXFQ01000001.1, read on the forward strand.
CCGCGGCGCGACTTGCCCGTGGCCACGGCGAGCTTGTGGCCGCGCGCGCGCAGGGCATCGATCATCTGCAGCACGCCGTCGAACAGCACGAGGTCGTCCTGGTGCTGCAGATAGTGGTAACGGTAACGGGCGCCGAGCTCGGCGTATTTTTCCTTCGGCACATCGGGCGCGGCGCGCGCCAGGGCCTCGGCCAGGCCCAGGCCGATCACCCATGCGGCGTCGTTCTCGCTCGGCTTGGCGCCGCCGACGTCGATCACCGCTGCCTGGATGCAGCGCACGATGAGCCGCGTGGAGTCGTAGAGCGTGCCGTCCCAATCGAAGGCGATCAGGTCGAAGCGCAGGGGTCTGGAGGAATCAGTCATTGGCCGTGGGAGTGGGATGTTGGGCGAGCGCTTCGATCGCCTGGGGTGGCATCAACGCGTGCAGTTCGGGTGGCAGGCCGGCTTGCAGCGCCACGCGCTCGCCCGTGGCGGGGTGGTTGAACTGCAGTCGCCATGCATGCAGGAACATGCGCTTGAGGCCGAGTTTTTGCAACACGCGCTGGCGCTCGAAGTCGCCGTACTTGTCATCGCCCGCAATCGCATGGCCGGCCGATGCAAGGTGCACGCGGATCTGGTGGGTGCGTCCGGTCTTGATGGTGACCGCCAGCAGCGACAGCGGCGCGGCGTCGCCCGGCAGCGTGAGCCGCGCCAGCACGCGCACCAGCGTCACGGCCCGCATGGCGTCGGGATGGTCCTTGGCGACCACCCGCACGCGGCGCTCGCCGGCACCCGCGCCGTCGCCCGGCAGCAGGTACTTGGCGAGCGGCGCATCGAGCACCTTCTTGTTGGCGGGCCAGGCGCCCTCGACCAGCGCAAGGTAGGTCTTGCCAGTCTCGCGTTCGCGGAACTGGTCCTGCAGCGCCACGAGCGCGCTGCGCTTCTTGGCCACCAGCAGGATGCCCGAGGTCTCGCGGTCGAGCCGGTGCACCAGCTCCAGGAACCTGGCGCCCGGGCGCGCCGTCCGCAGCTGTTCGATCACGCCAAAGCTCACGCCGCTGCCGCCGTGCACGGCCACGCCGGCGGGCTTGTCGATGGCCAGCACGGCGTCGTCCTCCAGCAGCACCGGGAATTCGCGCGCCGGCGCGGGCGGCGTGGCGCCCTCTTCGGCGCGCGGCGATATCCGTATGGGAGGCAGCCGCAGCACGTCGCCGGCCTCGATGCGGGTTTCGGCCTGCGCCCGCCCCTTGTTGATGCGCACCTCGCCCGACCGGATGATCCGGTAGACATGCGTCTTGGGCACGCCCTTCAGATGGCGGAACAGGAAGTTGTCGAGCCGCTGGCCCGCAGATTCCGCATCGACGGTGATGAACTTGATGGCCGCATGCGGCGCGCCGGCCTCCGCCGCTGCCTTTTGAACTGCGGGATCTGGAACTGCGGGATTTGGAGCGGCCGCGGGGCTTCGCTTCGCACCTATAATGTTTTTCACCAGCGCGGTCGTGTAAGTGCTTGATTAGACAGAAGTTTAGATCACTGCAGTCAAACACCCAGGACCATGCTGTGAGGTCGATGCCGCTTTGGCGCCGAACCTGCAAACCCCGCGCAATTGCGCAAAGTGGCAGGCGTGGCGCCCAAGTCAAGCCGACACCCACGAAACACCGATACGGAATACCCAGCCGGCAGCTTCCAAGCTGCCGGCGGATCGAAGCGAGTCCCTTGTGTTGATGCTGCTGATTCAAATGTGCCTGCGCTGGCCCACCTGGCTTCTGCCAGCGGCCTCAGGCATTGAATCATCCGCACCGCGCGCCACCACTGCGCAACCGGCTATCAATAAGATAGCTGCTCAACACCGAATCTGGCTCGCGCCCATCCACGCGCCCCCACCCCGGCTGTCTTCTTGAGCTGACGCTCAAGAGGCCTGTTCGCGCTCGACGCGGCAGCGACAACATCCGGGGCCAAGCGGCAATTCCCCTCGTTTCGCGGGCGTCGTCCGTGCATCGTTGGCCCGTCATGGGCCTGTAGAACGATACATATAAGGACAACGCATCATGAAGCGGATGCTGATCAATGCCACGCAGGCCGAAGAACGCCGCCTGGCCATCGTCGACGGGCAAAAGCTCCTCGACTACGAAATCGAGATCGAAGGGCGCGAACAGCGCAAGGGCAACATCTACAAGGCCGTCGTGACGCGCGTCGAGCCCTCGCTCGAAGCCTGTTTCGTCGACTACGGCGAAGACCGCCACGGCTTCCTGCCGTTCAAGGAAATCTCCAAGCAATACTTCGCCGAAGGCGTTTCCGCCAACCAGGCGCGCATCCAGGACGTCATCAAGGAAGGCCAGGAACTGGTCGTCCAGGTCGAGAAGGAAGAACGCGGCAACAAGGGTGCGGCCCTCACCACCTTCATCTCGCTGGCCGGCCGCTATGTGGTGCTGATGCCCAACAACCCGCGCGGCGGCGGCGTGAGCCGGCGCATCGAGGGCGACGACCGCGCCGAACTCAAGGAGGCGATGGACCAGCTCGAGTACCCCAAGGGCATGAGCATCATCGCGCGCACCGCCGGCATCGGCCGCTCGGCCCCTGAACTCCAATGGGACCTGAACTACCTGCTCAAGCTGTGGACCGCCATCGACGGCGCCGCCAAGGGCGGCAAGGGTGCCTTCCTGATCTACCAGGAATCGTCGCTCGTCATCCGCGCGATTCGTGACTACTTCAATCACGACATCGGCGACATCCTGATCGACACCGACGACATCTACGAGCAGGCGCAGCAGTTCATGGCGCACGTCATGCCCGAGCATGCCGCCCGCGTGAAGCGCTACCGCGACGACGCGGCGCTGTTCAGCCGCTTCCAGATCGAGCACCAGATCGAATCGGCCTACGCCCGCACCGTGCAGCTGCCCTCGGGCGGCGCCATCGTGATCGACCACACCGAGGCGCTGGTCTCGGTCGACGTGAACTCGGCCCGCGCCATCAAGGGCGGCGACATCGAGGAAACCGCCACGCGCACCAACCTCGAAGCCGCCGACGAAGTGGCGCGCCAGATGCGCCTGCGCGACCTGGGCGGCCTGATCGTCATCGACTTCATCGACATGGACGAGTCGAAGAACCGCCGCGAAGTCGAAAGCCGCCTGCGCGACGCACTGCGGCAAGACCGCGCCCGCGTGCAGTTCGGCTCGATCAGCAAGTTCGGCCTGATGGAGATGAGCCGCCAGCGCCTGAAGCCGGCGCTCAGCGAAGGCTCGTCGATCCCCTGCCCGCGCTGCGGCGGCTCGGGCCACATCCGCGACACCGAATCGAGCGCGCTGCAGATCCTGCGCATCATTCAGGAAGAGTGCCTGAAGGACAACACGGCCGCCGTGCACGTGCAGGTACCGGTCGAGGTGGCCTCGTTCCTGCTGAACGAAAAGCGCCCCGAGATCGCCAAGATCGAGCTCAAGCAGCGCGTCACCGTGCTGATGGTGCCCAACAAGACGCTCGAAACGCCGAACTACAAGCTCGAGCGCCTGAAGCACGACGATCCGCGCCTGGACCACATCGAAGCCAGCTACAAGATGGCCGACGAGATCGAGGACCCCACCTCGGTCACGCGCCGCTCGCAGGAGCCCACCAACAAGCAGACGCCGGTCATCAAGGGCGTGCTGCCCGATGCGCCCGCACCCGTGGTGCCGCCCCGGCCCGAACCGGTGCGCACGCCGGCCGCCGTGGCCCCGGCACCGGTCGCGCCGCCCGTCGCGAGCGCACCGGCACCGGCCGAGACCGGCTTCTTCGCCCGCATCAAGAGCTGGTTCGGCGGCACGCCGGCACCGGCACCCGCACCGGCCGTGATCCCCGTCGAGCCCCCGAAGCCCACGCGCCGTGATGGCGGCCGCCCGGGCCGCGACGGCGAAGCACGCGGCGCCCGCGATGGCGAACAGCGCCGCGGTGGCCGCGGCGGCGAAGGCCGCGGTGAAAACGGCAGCCGCTCCGGTGGCCGCGACGGCGAACGCCGCGGCGGCCGCGGTGGCGAGCGCCGCGAAGGACGCGGCAGCGAGACCCGCAGCGAAGCCGCCCAGCCGCGCGAACAACGCGAACCCCGCGAACCCCGCGAGCTCCGCGAACCGCGCGAGCCCCGTGAAGCACGCGGCCCGCGCGACGGCGAACAGCGCCGCGGTGGCCGCGGCGAGCGCCGCGAAGGCGAAGGCCGCGAAGCACGGCCGGCACCGGCCGAGCTGATCGACGGCAACCTCGAAGCCCAGCAACTGGCATCGGGCGCACCGGCCGGCGAGGAAGGCAATGCGCCGGCAGAACGCGCGCCGCGCGCCCGCGGCGAACGTCGGGAACGCGGTGAACGTAGCGAGCGGGCCGAGCGCGGCGAGCGCAATGGCACCGAAGCACCGCGTGACGCATCCGGCGGCGACAACGTCGCCCCGCAGGACGGCGCACAGGCCGAACGTGCGCCGCGTGGCGGCCGCGAAGAACGCGCGCCGCGAGGCGAGCGCAACGACGGCCGCCGCGAGCGCCGCAGCGAAGGCCAGCCGCGTTTTGCCAACGGCGAGGCGCCGGCCAATCTCGACGAAGCAGACATCCGCATCGCCGAGGCAGCCGAGATGGCACCGGCCAGTGAAGGCGAAGCCGGCACCGGCGAGCAGCAGGCACCGCGCCGCGAAGGCGAAGAGCGCCGCGGCCGTTCGCGCGACCGCTACGGCCGCGACCGCCGCGAACGCGGTCCGCGCGATGACAGCGAAGCCAGCGTGGCCGGCGCATCGGCCGACAACGCCGACGCCGGCGAAGCACCGGCACGCCAGCAGCCCCAGCCGCTGGCCATGGCCGAACGCGCCGCGGTGCCCGAAGAAGAAGCACGCGAACCGGCACCGCGGAGCTACTTCGATCGGCCGGCTGCAGCAGTTCCTGCCGCTCCCGCAGCTCCCGCAGCCACGGTTGCTGCAGTCGCGGCGGCACCTGTCGCCGTCGAGAGCAGCAGCAAGCCCGCGGCTGCGGCCAACGGCCGTGCACTGCCGAAGGTGCAACCCTTCGAGTTGCCGCTGACCGAACTCGCGCAGATCGCCGAGAGCTCGGGCCTGCAATGGGTGAACTCGGATGCCGAGCGCATTGCACAGGCCCGCGCAGCGATCGCGGCCGAGCCGAAGCCGGTGCATGTGCCGCGCGAGCGCCCGCCTGCGATCGTGCTCGACGACGGTCCGCTGGTGCTGGTTGAAACTCGCCGCGAACTCGGCGCGATGACGCTGCCGTTCGAAAAGGCGCCGTCCGATGCGCAAGGCGTGAACTGAAGCAGCCCGGGCCGAGGGCCCGGGAGCAATGAAGAACGGCGCCACATCGGCGCCGTTTTTTTATGGGGAATGCAAGAGCGGCAAACGCCGCAGCGCGGGGCCGATGCCGGTCAGGCCTTTTCGGTCTGCGCCGCGCGCTTCCAGGCCGCTGCGGCCTGCTCTTCGTCGCCGCGCGTTTCGGCCAGTTCGGCCAGTGCCAGCCAGGCGCGCCGGTACAGCTCCGTGTCCTGCAGGCCCAGGCCGGCCTGCATCAGCAGCTGCTGGGCCTTGCCCCAGAGCTGGCGCTTCATGCAGGCCATGCCCGCGAGGTACTGCAGGTTGGGATCGCGCGGGTTGTTGCGCTGCGCCGTTTCGATGCGGGCCAGCCAATCGGCATCCACCGAGTCGAGCCCCGCCTCGAGCGCGCGCGCCATCTTGACGCGCAGCGTATCGCCCAGGCCCCGGGGCTGCGACACCATGCGCTCCCAGGCCGGCAGCAGCCAGCCGCGCGCCAGCGACAGGTCGCCGCGCAGCGCCACCATGCGTTGGGCGGCGTGAATCGCGACCTCGGGCATTTCGCGCTCGGCGGCGTCGAGCTCGGCCCAGGCGCGAAGCAGTTGCGCCGGGTCATGCGCGCCCGACAGCAGTTCGGTGGCAAGGCCGCGCACGATGCTCTGCGCCGCGGCATCGGAAAACGCCCGGTGCTTGGCGAGCAGGCGCGCCGTTTCCAGCGCTTCGAGCGTGCGCCCGTCCTGGCGGGCCGCCTTCAGGCGGATGCGCAGCGCGAGCGTTCGCCGCTGCACGCCTTGGGGAAGCTCCTCGAGCCGGGCCAGGGCCCCCGCGGGATCGCGGTCTTCGAGTGCCCATCGCGCAGCGCGCAGCTGCACGCCCTCGCGCGTTTCGGGACTGGCCAGCACGTTGCGGTCGACGCTTTCGTTGAGCGCCTGTTGCAGATGCGCATCGCGCGCGGGCCGGTCCTGCAGGGCCTGCGCGCTCTCGGCGGCCAGCAGGTGCGACAGCACGCGAACCTGCTGGGCCTGCGGCAGGCTCGCGCCGAGCGCAGCCAGCGTTTTTTCCTGCACCAGCGCGGCTTGCGCGGCCTTGCGCGCGCGCGAGAAGCGGCCCGACAGCAGCTGCACCATGGCGTCCAGCAGGGCCGAGTGCAGCATGCGTTCCTTTTGCTGCAGCCGCCATTGGCGCGCCTGGGTCGGAAGCGAGAACAACGCCGCCAGGCCGCGCAATGCAAGATGGAGCAGCGCGAACGCGGCCAGCAGGATGACCAGCACCAGGTTCAGCGACAGGTCGACGCGCCAGGGCGGCCAGAACACGGTGATCGTGCCCTGGTTGTTGCCCGCGAACAGCGCCACCGCCGCCGCGACGGCGAACAGCGCGAGGAGCCAGAGCGCGGCTCTCACGTCAGCGCCCCGCCGCCGCCGTGGCCAGCGCGGACAGCGTGTCGTCGATGCGCGGGGGTTCGGCTGTTTTCACCAGCGCCTGCAGCTGCTGCAACTGCGTGGCGGCGGCCTGCGTGCGCCGCGATGCGGGATCGAAATAGCGGTTCAGCGATGCGGCCACCGTGGCGAGTTCGCTGCGCGCGGCGTCCACCTGCCGCGACAGCAGCGAGAGCCGCGCATTGAGCAGCTTGAGCTTGAGGTTCTCGCGCAGGAAATAGGTCTGGTCAGGTGCCAGCAGCACCGCTTCTGGACGCTCGATGCGCCCGACCCGCACCAGCGACCGCGCCTCGGCGCGCACCGTCAGCAGCACCCTCTCCCACCAGACGGCGTCGGCGGGAATGGGCTCGGGCTGCCAGGCATTGAGGCCCGAGCCGCGCGTGGCCACGGCGTTGAGCGGCGGCAGGTCGTCCACGCTGCGCATCAGCTCGTCGAGTTTTTGCAGCGCCTCGCCGCTGTCGGCGCTCGCGCTGCTGCGCAGGCGGTCGGCGTCGCGCTGCATGGCGCGCTGCAGCGGCGCCAGCCTGGGCTGCGCGGCGCGCGCGATGCGCAGGTCGCCGGACTTGAGGGCCGCCAGCAAGGGCTCCACGCTGCCCGTGACCTGCGCCTGCTGCAGAGCCAGGCGCAGGGCCGATTCGATGTCGACCACCAGGTTCTCGTCGCGCGAGCGCGAGAGGCTTTGCATCAGTTCTTCGAGCTGCGAACGCTGAAGCGCGACCTCGGCAACGCGGGTTTCGGTGAGCGCGGCGCGTGCCGCGGTGTCCCGCACCGTGTCGATGGCCTGGCGGGCCAGCGTGCGCGCCTCGAGCGATTGGGCCAGCGCATCGGCGCTCTGGCGCGCCAGCTGCTCCTGCATGCCGCCGACCTTCTGCCACAGCGAGATGGCCATCACCAGGGCCGCCATTGCCACGATGGCCAGCAGGCCGAAGCCGATGCGCGAGAGCATCGTTGCGGCGGCCGCCTGCGATTCGGGCGACTGCGCCGTCGCCAGCGTGGCGGGCACCGGCGCGGCGGCAGATGGGGGGGAGAAGTCGTCGGACGGGGACGCGGCACTCATGCGAAGGATTCTATCGACGCGACCAAGGCCTCCCGCAGAGGCGAGCACACGCGCACCGAACCGAATCCCGCGGCCCGCGCGGCTTCGCCGATGCGCGCATGGGTCGCCACCGCGCTTGCCGCATGCCAGTTGGTACCCGGCATGGCATCGCACAGGTTGGCAATGGCCTCCGAGCTGCTGAACAGCCAGACCGCACGCCCCGCGGCGCCGTCGAGTGCCAGTGCACGCGCCGCGTCGTCGAAGGATGGCGGCAGGCGCCGGTAGGCGACCACGGTGTCGCGCAGCCCCTGGGCGGCGTCGATCTCGTTGGCGAGCCAGTCGCGTCCGCTCGGCCGGCCGGCCGCATCGCCGCCGCGCACGATCAGCACGCGCACGCCCTGGCCGACCTGCCCTTTCACGCGCTCCCACAGGGCCTCGGAGTCGAAGCGGGCGGCGTCGGAAGGTGGTGCGTCGATGGCGCCTTGCGGCACGCCGGCACGCAAGAGCGCGCGCGCCGTGCCCGGCCCCGTGGCCCAGAAGCGCGGGCCGGCCGCGCGTTGTCCCTTTTCCGCGTGCATGAAGAAATGCTCGACGGCGGTGGCGCTCACGAACATCAGCGCCGCGTAGTCCGCAAGCCGCTTCCACGCAGCGCGCAACGGCTCCGCCTCGATGGCGGGCTCGATGGCGATCAGCGGCAGCACCGCGGCATCCAGCCCGGCGGCCCGGAACTCATGCGCCCATTGCGCGGCCTCGCGCGCCGGCCGCGTGACGATGACGGGCTTGGCAGCCATCGTTCTTTGGAAGCTCTTCAGTGCGCGCCGGCGTCGCGCAGCAGCGCGGCGGCGCGTTCGCCGAGCGCGCCGGCCTGCGCAAAGTCGGCAGCCGGGGCTTGCGCATGAATCCGCACCAGCGCGGCGTGGCCCTCGGGGTCGCCCCATGCCGCATCGATGCGAAGCGCACCGTCGGCCTGCCAGCGCGCATGGGCTGCCAGCGGCATGGAACAGCTGCCGCCCATCGACCGGCTCACTGCACGCTCGGCGGCGGTGGCCAGCCAATCGCGCGGATGCGACAGCGTGGCCAGCAGCGCGATCAGGTCCGTGCGGTCGGCCCGCACCTCGATGCCGAGTGCGCCCTGCCCCGCGGCCGGCAGCATGGTGTCGGGATCGAAGGCGACCCGGATGCGGTGCTCGAGGCCCAGCCGCTTGAGCCCGGCCGCCGCGAGCACGATGGCGTCGTACTGGCCTTCGTCGAGCTTGCGCAGGCGGGTGTCGAGGTTGCCGCGCAGCGGCTCGATGCGCAGGTCGGGCCGCAGGGCGCGCAGCAGCACCACGCGCCGCAGGCTGGAGGTGCCGACGACGGCGCCCCGCGGCAGTTCGTCGAGCGAGGCATGGCGCGGCGACACCAGCGCATCGCGCGGGTCTTCGCGCTCCAGCACGCAGGCCAGCACGAAGCCCTCGGGCAGGTCCATCGGCACGTCTTTCAGCGAATGCACCGCAATGTCGGCGCGGCCTTCCTCGAGCGCGAGTTCGAGCTCCTTCACGAAGAGGCCCTTGCCGCCCACCTTGCTGAGCGACTTGTCCAGGATCTGGTCGCCCCGCGTCGTCATGCCCAGCAGGCTGACCGCGTGGCCTCGTTCCTGCAGCAGCGCCTGCACGTGCTCGGCCTGCCACAGGGCGAGCCGGCTTTCGCGCGTGGCGATCACGATATTGCTCAAGGCCGCTCCCAAAAAGTACATGTTGAAGACCTCCGGAATGCTAGCATGTTGCGCCGCAACAACGCAGACGGCGCATTCTTTCTAGACCAGGAAAAACATCGAAATGAAAGCCAGCAAGACTCCTGCGCCGCCCAAGCGCCGGCAAGCCGAAGACCAGCCGCTGATCGACGACATCCGGCTCCTGGGCCGCATCCTCGGCGACGTGATCCGCGAACAGGAGGGCGAGGAAAGTTATGCACTGGTCGAGAAGATCCGCACGCTGTCGGTGGCTTTCCGCCGCGACGCCGACCAGGCGGCCGACCGCGCGCTCAAGAACCTGCTCAAGGGCCTGAGCGCGGCCGAGACGGTGCGCGTGATCCGCGCCTTCACCTATTTCAGCCACCTGGCCAACCTGGCCGAAGACCGGCACCTGATCCGCCGCCGCACCGAGGCCGAGCGCGCCGGCGAAAGCGCCGACGGCGACCTGCAGACCGCTCTTGCGCGCATCCGCAAGGCCGGCGTCAAGCCCGACGAGGTGGTGGCCTCGCTGGCACGCAGCTATGTCTCGCCGGTGCTCACGGCGCACCCGACCGAAGTGCAGCGCAAGAGCATCCTCGATGCCGAGCGCGCCATTGCGCAGCTGCTCACCACGCGCGACGAGATCAAGCTGCGCCAGAGCGCCTACGCCGGTGCCAAGGACGCGCTCACGCCGATCGAGTTTGCCGAGAACGAAACGCAGATGCGCATCCGCGTCACGCAGATATGGCAGACGCGGCTGCTGCGCTTTTCCAAGCTCACCGTGGCCGACGAGATCGAGAATGCGCTGAGCTACTACGAAGCCACCTTCCTGCGCGAGATTCCACGCGTCTATGCCGACCTCGAAAAGGCGCTGGGCCAGGGCGGCGTGGTGCCTTCGGTGGCGTCGTTCCTGCGCATGGGCCAGTGGATCGGCGGCGACCGCGACGGCAATCCCAACGTGACGGCCGAAACGCTCGAATACGCCTTGCGCCGCCAGGCCGAGCTGGCGCTGCGCCACTACCTCACCGAAGTGCACTACCTCGGCGGCGAGCTCTCGCTGTCCGCCACGCTGGTGGACGTCTCGGTCGAGATGCAGGCGCTGGCCGAGCGCTCGCCCGACACCAGCGAGCACCGCAAGGACGAGCCCTACCGCCGCGCGCTCACCGGCGTGTATGCGCGCCTGGCCGCCACGCTGCGCGAGCTCACCGGCGGCGAGGCCGCGCGCCACGCCGTGCCGCCGCAGAACCCCTACGCGAAGGCCGAGGAATTCCTGGCCGACCTGCACACGGTGGAAGAGTCGCTCGTCGAGAAGCACGGCAGCGTGCTGGCGGCGCCGCGCCTGCGGCCGCTGATCCGTGCGGTCGAGGTGTTCGGCTTCCACCTGGCCACGGTCGACCTGCGCCAGAGCTCGGACAAGCACGAGGCCGTGATCGCCGAACTGCTGGCCACCGCGCGCATCGAACCCGCCTACGCCTCGCTGGCGGAAGATGCCAAGCAGACGCTGCTGCTCAAGCTGCTCGACGACGCGCGTCCGCTGCGCGTGCCCGATGCCGAATACTCACCACTGGCGCAAAGCGAACTCGCAATCTTCGCGGCCGCGCGCACCGCGCGAGCGCGCTACGGCGCGGCGGCCATCCGCCACTACATCATCAGCCACACCGAGACGGTGAGCGACCTGCTCGAGGCCCTGCTGCTGCAAAAGGAAGTGGGCCTCTTGCGTGGCGCGATGAACGGCAAGGCCACCTGCGACCTGATCGTGGTGCCGCTGTTCGAAACCATCGAGGACCTGCGCAATGCCGCGCCCATCGTGCGCGCCTTCTATGCGCTGCCAAACATCCAGGCGCTCATCGAGCGCTCGGGTGCCGAGCAGGACGTGATGCTCGGCTACAGCGACAGCAACAAGGACGGCGGCATCTTCACGAGCAACTGGGAGCTCTACCGCGCGGGCATTGCGCTGGTCGCGCTGTTCGACGAGCTCAACAAGAAGAAGGCCAACCCGATTCGCCTGCGCATGTTCCATGGCCGCGGCGGCACGGTGGGGCGCGGCGGCGGCCCGAGCTACCAGGCGATCCTCGCGCAACCGCCCGGCACGGTGCGCGGCCAGATCCGCCTCACCGAACAGGGCGAGGTCATCGGTTCGAAATATGCCAACCGCGAGATCGGCCGGCGCAACCTCGAGACGCTGGTGGCCGCCACCCTCGAAGCCACGCTGCTGCCGCAGGCCAAGTCGGCGCCCGCCACATTCCTTTCGGCGGCGGCAGAGCTGTCGGCCGCGAGCATGTCGGCCTACCGCAAGCTGGTCTATGAAACACCGGGCTTCGGCGACTACTTTTTCGGCTCCACGCCGATCCGCGAGATTGCCGAGCTCAACATCGGCTCGCGTCCCGCCTCGCGCAACCCGAGCCACAAGATCGACGACCTGCGCGCCGTGCCATGGAGCTTCAGCTGGGGCCAGTGCCGGCTCACCATTCCCGGCTGGTTCGGCTTCGGCTCGGGCGTGGAGCAGTTCCTGGCGTCGGCCGCAACGCCGGCCGCGCGCAAGGAGCGCGTCGCGCTGCTGCGCCGCATGTATGCGCAGTGGCCGTTCTTTCGCACCCTGCTCTCCAACATGGACATGGTGCTGGCCAAGAGCGACCTCGCGCTGGCTTCGCGCTACGCCGAGCTCGTGACCGACCGCAAGCTGCGCCAGAAGGTGTTCGCGATGATCGACACCGAGTGGCACCGCACCTCCGACGCGCTCACCCTCATCACGGGCGCCAAGCAAAGGCTCGAAGGCAACGCCGAGATGCAGCGCTCGGTGCGCCACCGCTTTCCGTACATCGATCCGCTGCACCACCTGCAGGTCGAGCTGATGCGCCGCTTCCGCGCGGGCGAAGGCGGCGAACGGCTGCAGCGCGGCATCCACATCTCGATCAACGGGGTGGCGGCCGGTTTGCGCAATACCGGCTGAGCGGTTCCGGATCGATCGAAAGAACCAGGAAAGGGCGCCCTTGTGCGCCCTTTCCTACGCAAGGAATCGCGTAATAGCAATCTGTAAGGTCAATTAAGAGAGTAGGGTCGGGGGACGTTCAAAGTTTCTCGCTATCTCTCGCAATTGCGCGGCAGCTCGAGTCGTATTCAGGAGCCCGTCGCCATGTCCACCCCACAGTCGCTGACCCATTCACAGATCGATTTCGTCAACAACGATTTCGAAGCCCTGGCCTCCCACATGCGCCATTGCGCACGTGCCCACGGACGATGGTTCCCGGTGCGAAGCCACATGCAGCGGGTACGCGCACTCCTTGCAGGCCGGATCGTCACGATGGCTTGCGTTGCGGTTGCCTTCGTTGGTATGGGGCTGTTCGCCCTCGCTTGAGGGTGGCCGCGCCTGAACCGACCCGGGCTGCAATTTTCCCCGACAGGGGCGAACAGGTGGCCCCCCCCTTCGAGTTCCGGACAAAGGCGGCGCAATGAGCGCCGCCTTTGTCGTTGGCCGGCTCGCAGATCTCAGCAGCTACGCGCGCACGCTGCTCCTCGCTCCCCATGAGCCGGTGGCACCGCCGATCCGCGCCGAACTCTTCGGCGCCCAGCGCTTCGAGCAGCACGGCCACAGCCTGGCCCGCGCCCAGGTGGTCGAACTCGACCCGCACCGCGCACGCGAGGGAGCGCCCTTTTTTCCGCGCGTGGACGAGAACCTCGAATCGCTGCGCAACGCCTTCGACTACATCGCGCTGATCTCGCAGAGCGGGCGCTATGTGTCTCCCGCGGCCGAATGGCTGCTCGACAACTTCCATCTGGTGGAAGCGCAGCTCCAGCAGATTCACGACGGCGTGCCGCGCAGCTACTACGCGCGCCTGCCCAAGCTCGCCACGCCGCCGCTCGCGGGCCTGCCGCGCGTCTACGGCATGGCGTGGGCCTACGTGGCCCACACCGACAGCGTGCTCAACAAGACGCTGTTCACCGCCTTTCTCAACGCCTACCAGGACATCGACGAGCTCACGCTCGGCGAGCTGTGGGCGCTGCCCACCACCCTGCGCGTGGTGCTGCTCGAAAACCTGCGCCGCCTGGCCGAGAGCATTGCGGAGAACAAGGTGGCACGCGAAATAGCGCACGCGGTGTGGGACGCAGCGCCGCACCTGTCGACGCAAGACCTCGACACGCTGTACCGCGCATTGCAAAGCCACAACCTTCAGGACGCCTACCTCACGCAGCTCTGGCAGCGCCTGCCGGTGGAGCATGGCGAGAACGTGCCGGCGCTGGTGCGCTGGACCGAACAGCACTGCCCCAACGGAGCGGCGCTGATCAGTGAGGCGCAGAACGCGCAGGCCGCCGCCAACCTCACGGTCGGCAACATCATCACCACGCTGCGCATGATCGGCCAGGTCGAGTGGAGCGACCTGATCGAACCCGTGAGCCGTTCGCTGCGCGTGCTGCGCGAACTGCCGAGCTTCGCAGGCGAAAGCGAGCTCACGCGCCAGCAGATCACGCATGCGATGGAGCGGGTCGCGCGCGACAGCGGCCGCTCCGAGCGCGAGGTGGCGCAGGCCGTGGTGCGGCTCGCATCCGCTGCGCTGGCTGACGACGCAAGCGCCGGCAGGGATCGCGCCGACGGCACCGCCGGCTGCTACCTGTTCGGCCAGGGGCGTGGCGCGCTGGTCGCGGCACTGCATTCCGACGCGGCGGTGGGCCGTGCCGGCGGCCCGGCAGGGGTGCGGCCGCGGCGCAGCCGCCGCGGCTGGCGCTTGCCGGCCTATGTGCTCTTCATCGTCCTGGGCACCGCGTGGCTGCTGGCGGCCGTGGCGCATGGCCTGCCGCAGCCTCGCGGCTGGACCACCCTCGCGGCGATGGCGCTGCTCGCATGGCCGCTCTCGGAGGCGTTGATCGCGCTGGCGCAGCGCATCATGGCCGAGTCGGTGCGGGTGCAGGCGCTGCCGCGCCTCGACTTCGCGGCCGGCATTCCCGAGCGGCACCGCACGCTGGTCGTCATTCCCACGCTGCTGAACTCGCCCGCGAACAATGCGCAGCTCGCTCATCGGCTCGAACTGCACTGGCTCGCCAATCGCGAGGCGCACGCCCAGTTCGCGCTGCTGACCGACTGGGCCGACGCGCCCCAAGCCTCGCTGCCGGAAGACGCAGCGCTGCTCGACGATGCCATTGCGCACATTGCCGCGCTCAATGCGAAGTATCCGGCGCCCGCCGGCGCGGCCTCGCGCTTCCTGCTGCTGCACCGGCCGCGCAGCTGGAGCGGTACCGAGGAACGCTGGATGGGCTGGGAGCGCAAGCGCGGCAAGCTCGAAATGCTGCTGCGCCTCTTGGCAACCGGCGACGCCAGCGGCTTTCTGCCGCTCGCGCCGGGCCAGCAGCTGGCGCCGGGACGAACGCCCTATGTACTGACCCTCGACAGCGACACGGGCCTGCCGCCGGGCGCGCTGCGCGAGCTGGTGTCGATTGCCGCCCACCCGCTCAATGCGCCCGAAATCGATGCGAAGAGCCGGCGCATGGTGGCGGGCTTCGGCATCCTCCAGCCGCGCATCGTGACGCCGTTCCCGATGCGCAGCGAGCGCTCGTTCTTCCACTGGATGTTTGCCGGGCAGTGCGGGCTCGACCCCTACGGCAGCGGCGCGTCCGACATCTACCAGGACGTGTTCGGCAGCGGCTCCTTCACCGGCAAGGGCCTGCTCAACGTGCGCGCGGTGCATGCCGCGCTCGACAGGCGCCTGCCCGAAGGCGCGGTGCTGAGCCATGATCTGCTCGAAGGCACGGTCGCGCGCTGCGCGATGGTGAGCGACGTGGTGCTGATCGAGGACCACCCGCACCACTCGGGCGTGGCCGCATCGCGCGTGCACCGCTGGGTGCGCGGCGACTGGCAGCTGCTGCCGCTGCTGTGGCGCGCCAGGCACTTCGGCATCGACGCGCTCGGGCTCTGGAAAATGGGCGACAACCTGCGCCGCTCGCTGGTGGTGCCCGCCTCCTTCGCGCTGCTGGTGCTCGTGGTCTTCACGCAGGCCATGCCGCTCGGATGGGCGCTGGCCGCGGTCGCCTCGGCGCTCACGCTCGGCCCTCTGCTCGGCGCCCTGGCCGGGCTGGTGCCGACACGCCGCGCCATCGAGCTGCGCCACTTCCTCGACGTCGGCGCGGTCGAGCTGCTGCGGGCCATGGCGGGCGCGGCCTGGCAGTTCGTGCAGCTGGCGGCGCAGACGCGCCTGCTGCTCGATGCGATGTTCCTGGCGACATGGCGGCTCACCGTCAGCCGCAGGCACCTGCTCCAATGGACCACCACGGCGCAGGCCCAAGCCCAGTCCAGCCAGCGGCTGCCGCCTTTCCTGCGCAATGCCGCCCTCAGCAGCGTGCTGTGCCTGGCGCTGGCTGTGGCGGCGGCGCGCTGGAGCGCCTATCCGGTGGCCGGGCCGCTGCTGTTCCTGGCCTGGGCGCTGGCGCCGTTCGCGGCCTGGTGGAGCAGCCGCGTCGATCCGCAGGTGCCCGATCCGCTGCGCGCCGAACAACGCAGCTACCTCGAGAAACTCGCGCACGACACCTGGCGCTTCTTCGAGCACGTGGTCGGCCCGGAAGACAACCACCTGCCTCCCGACAACCTGCAGCTCGAGCCGCAGCCGACCATCGCCCACCGCACCTCGCCGACCAACATCGGCCTGTACCTGCTGGCCACCTGCTGCGCGCGCGAGTTCGGCTGGATCGACACCGCGGTGCTGCTCGCGCGCATCACGGCCACGCTCGACACCGTGGAGCGCATGCAGAAGCACGAGGGCCATCTCTTCAACTGGTACCACACGCAAACGCTGCAGCTGCTGCCGCCGGCCTATGTGTCCAGCGTGGACAGCGGTAACTTGGCGGGCCACCTGGTGGCCGTGGCGCAGGCCTGCCGCGCCTTTGCTGCGGAAGGCTGCCAGAGCCACGAGGAACCCGCGCTGGAAGCGCTGGCACGGCGCTGCGATGCGCTGCATGCCGGCATGGATTTCCGCGGCCTCTACGACCCCAAGCGGCACCTGTTCCACATCGGCCTGCGCGTCGAGGAGAACGTGCTCGACGCGAGCTACTACGACCTGCTGGCCTCCGAGTCGCGCCTCTTGAGCTTCCTGGCGATTGCGAAGGGGGATGTACCCCGCCGCCACTGGATGGCGCTGGGCCGGCCGTTCCTGCTGGTGGGTTTCCAGCCCGGGCTCAAGTCGTGGTCCGGCTCGATGTTCGAGTACCTGATGCCCGCGCTCGTGATGCCCGAACCCGCCGACGGCCTGCTGCAGGTGGCCAACAGCGCGGCCATCGCCGAGCAGCAGGCCTTCGGCCGTTCGCTGGACATGCCGTGGGGTGTTTCGGAGTCGGCCTACTTCGCGCAGGACCATTCGCTGGCCTACCAGTACTCGCCCTTCGGCGTGCCGCGCCTCGCGCTGCGCCGCACGCCGCCCACCGACCGCGTGGTGTCGCCCTATGCGAGCGCCATGGCCGCCGTGCTGGCACCGGCCGCGGCGGTGGCCAACCTGGAACTGCTCGAATCGCTCGGCGCGCGCGGCGAGTTCGGCTTTCACGACGCGGTGGATTTCACCACCTCGCGCCAGGCCGATGGCCAGCGCTTCACCGTGGTGCGCAACTTCATGGCGCACCACCAGGGCATGTCGCTGGTGGCGCTGTGCCATGTGCTGCGCGCCGAGGCACCGCGCCGCTGGTTCGGCAGCGCCGCGCTGGTTCAGGCACACGAGTCGCTGCTGCACGAACGCACGCCGCGGCAGATCATCGGCAGCGCCGACCCGCGCACGCCGCCCGAGCCCAGCCTGGCCGAACTGGCGCCGCTGTTCCAGCCCCGCTCGGTGGACCCGACGGTGTCCGGCTTCCAGCCTACGCACCTGCTGTCGAACGGGCGCTACACGGTGGCCCTGCGCGCCAACGGCGCGGGCGTGAGCCGCTGGCACGCGTTCAACGTGACCCGCTGGCGCGACGATCCGCTGCGCGACGGCCACGGCACCTTCTTCTACCTGCGCAATATCGAAAAGGATGGAGAAAAGCACGAACTCGTCTCGCTCACCGCCCTGCCCGCGCCCGGCGCCGGCTGGACCTACCGCACCCGCTTTCTCGCCGAGCAGGTGCAGTTCGATGCGGCCGGCGACGACTTGCAAGTGCGCACCACGGTGCTGATCAGCCCCGAGGACGACACCGAGCTGCGCAACATCACGCTGCACAACGCCGGCACGCAGACCCGCACGCTCGAGCTCATCTCCTACTTCGAGCCGGTGCTGTCGTATCCCAAGGCCGACGAGGCGCATCCGGCTTTCGCCAACCTGTTCGTCGCATCGCGCTGGGAGCCCGCGTGGCGCGCGCTGCTGCTGACGCGCAAGCCGCGCCTGCATGGCGACCCGATGGTGGCCGCCGCGCACTTCCTCGCCTCGGTCGATGCCCATGTGCTTTCCATCGACTGCATGACCGACCGGCGCGCCTTCATCGGCCGCAACCGCTCGCTCGCGAGCCCCGCGCTCGATGCGCAGCCGCTGGCCGCCGACGGCACGCCGGTGAACGGGCTCGATCCCATCGCCTGCCTGCGCGTGCGCCTGTCGATCGCACCGGGCGCCACTGCGCGGCTGTGCTTCGCGACCGCCGCCGACGAAAGCATCGAGGCGCTGATGCCCAGGATCGACCGCTACCTGGAGCCGATGCATGTGGAGCGCGCCACGCGCATGGCCGCCACGCTGGCGCAGGTGCGGCTGCGCGACCTGAGCATCGCACCGGCCCAGACCTTCGCGCTGCAGGACCTGACCACCATCCTCACCTACACCACGCCGCGCGGGATGAAGGACCGCGGCCTCGTCGACCGGCGGCAGATCTGGCGCTTCGGCATCTCGGGCGACAAGCCCATCGTGCTGGTCGCGATCCATTCGATGGACGGCATGGGGCTTGTCAACGCATTGCTGCGCGCGCAGCCGTGGTGGGGCTTTGGCGGCGTCGCCTGCGACCTGGTGCTGCTCAACAGCGAGCCGAACTCCTACCTGATGCCGCTGCAGCGCGAGATCGAAACCCTGTGCCTGCGCGTTGCGCACCAGACCCAGAACAGCTTTCCGCGCAACGACACGGCGGGCTTTTACCTGCTGCGCGACCACGACGTGGCACCCTCGGAGAAGGCCGCGCTTTCGAAGCTGGCACGCGTGGTGTTCACCGCCGATGGCCGCTCGCTCGAAACGCAGGTGGCTGCACTGCACGAGGCGCGGGTCGACACCGGCGCGGACGCCGAGACCCCGGCCGCATCGTCGCGTGCCGCCCTGCTGCCACGGCCCGCGGCGGCGCCTTCCGCGGAAGCGCCCGTGGGAAGCTTCGATGCCGAGAGCGGCGAGTTCCGCTTCGAGGTCGGCGCCGGCCACCGCACGCCGCGCCCCTGGATCAACGTGATCGCCAACGCCGGCTTCGGCTTCCAGGTGTCCGAATGGGGCACCGGCTTCACCTGGGCCGGCAACAGCCGCATGCACCAGCTCACGCCGTGGTCGAACGACCCGGTGCAGGACCCGGCCTTCGAACACTACCTGCTGCAGGATCTCGCCTCGGGCGCGCTGCTGCCGCTCACGCCGGCGGGCCAGGGTGCGGGGGATGGCGACGAGGTGCGCCACCGCGTGCGGCATGGCCAGGGCTACACGGTCTTCGAATGCCGGCAACAGGAACTCGCACTCGAGACCACCTTCTTCGCGGACCGGGACGATGCCGTCAAGCTGGTGCACGTGCGCGTGCACAACCAGGGCTCCGGCCCGCGGCGCCTGCGCGCGCTCGGCATGGTCGAGTGGCAGCTCGGCGCCGCGCGCGGCGAACGGCGGACCGTTCATTGCTGGAAGCCCGAAGACCAGCCCGCGGTGTTCGGCCAGCAGCGCGAGTCGAGCGCGGGCTTCGGCGGCAGCACGGCTTTCCTGCTGCTTGCGGGTTTGCCGGGCGCCACGCAGTGGACCTGCGACCGCAACGAATTCTTCGCCGGGCGCGGCATCGTCGAAGTGCCGGACACGCTGGCGCGGCGCGCAGGCGGCGGGCTCGACGCCTGCGCGGCCATCGGCGGCGAACTGGTCGTCGGTGCCGGCGAAAGCGCCAGCTTCAGCTTCGTGCTGGGCCATGCCGACGACGCCGATGCGGCGCTCGCTCTCGCCCGCCGCTGGCGCCAGCGCGACGTGCCCGAAGCCCTGGCGCAGGCGCGCGGCTTCTGGGACGAGATGCTGGGCCGCCTCGAGGTGCGCACGCCCGATCCGCTGTTCGACGCCATGGTCAACCGCTGGCTCATCTACCAGACGCTGGCCTGCCGGCTCTGGTCGAAGGCCGGCTTCTACCAGGCCGGGGGCGCCTTCGGCTTTCGCGACCAGCTGCAGGACGCGATGGCCTTTGCGCTCACCGATCCATCGCGGCTGCGCGAACAGATCCTGACCAATGCGGCGCGGCAGTTTCCCGAAGGCGACGTGCAGCACTGGTGGCACATGCCTGGCGGCGCCGGTGTGCGCACGCATTTTTCGGACGACCTGCTGTGGCTGCCCTTTGCGACGGCCCACTACGTCGAGGTGACCGGCGATGCAGCGCTGCTCGACCACGCGGCCCCGTTCATCGAAGGCCCCGCGATTCCCGAGGGCGCCGAAGACGCCTACTACGCGCCGCAGCACAGCGGCCGCACGGCCACCGTGTTCGAGCACGGCGCGCTGGCCATCGACCGCAGCCTGGCAACCGGCATGCACGGCCTGCCGCTGATGGGCACCGGCGACTGGAACGACGGCATGAACCGCGTCGGCCACGAAGGCCGCGGCGAATCGGTCTGGCTTGCATGGTTCCTGTGCAGCGTGGTCGAGCACTTCGCGCCGATTGCGCAGGCGCGCGGCGAGCACGGCCGGGTCGCGCGCTGGAACGAGGCGCGGCGCGGCTGGATCGCCGCGCTGCACGATGCCGGCTGGGACGGCGCCTGGTTCCGCCGCGCCTTCTTCGACAACGGCGCGCCGCTCGGTTCGTCAGCCAACGAAGAATGCCGCATCGACCTGATCGCGCAGGCGTGGTCGGTGCTCTCGGGCGCATCGGACGACGCCCACACCGGCCCGGCGATGGCCGCCGCCATGAAGCACCTGCACGACGAGCCGGCCGGCCTGCTGCGCCTGCTGGCGCCGCCCTTTGCCCACTCGGCCAACCATCCCGGCTACATCCAGGCCTACCCGCCGGGCGTGCGCGAGAACGGCGGGCAGTATTCGCACGGCGCCGTGTGGGCGCTGATGGCGCAGGCGCTGCAGGGCGACCACGAAGCGGCATGGCAGAGCTTCGAGGGCCTGAGCCCGGCGCACCGCGCGATACATCCCGAGCGCGGGCCCGCCTACGAACTGGAGCCCTACGTGATGGCCGGCGACATCTACAGCGCCGCGCCGTATGCCGGGCGCGGCGGCTGGAGCTGGTACACCGGCTCGGCTGCATGGCTGCACCGCGCCGCGGTCGAAACGCTGCTGGGCCTGCGCGTGAAGGGCCGCATGCTCTCGCTGACGCCGCGCGTGCCCGCGCACTGGCCGGGCTTCGAGATTGCGCTGCGGCTCGGGCAGCGGCGCCTGACGCTGCAATGGGGAGCGCCCCATGCCGCCGCAACGCCCACGCACCACGCGGCCATCGGCGAATGGATCGACTGGCAGGCGCTGCCGGCGGATGCGGTGCTGCGCATGCGTTAAGGTCGCAGGCCGATTCCACCTGCCTGTCCATGACCACCATCCAGTCCCGCCGCAAGCTCATCGTCGTCATCCTGCTGTGCCTGGCGGTCGGGGGGGCGCTCGTGCGGCACTACGCGGAGCGCGGCACGACCACGCGCGACATCGGCACGCTGCTGATGGTGCTGTGGGTGCCGATCATCGGCAACGTCGTTGCCTGGCTCATCGGCAAGCTGCCGCGGCGCGCGCCGCCGGCCGAGCCGGCCACCTTCGATGCGGCGCGCGCGTTCACGCCCCACTTCCTGGCCGAGCTCACGCTGCGCCCGCCGGCGCTGCCTTCGCACGACGTGCCGCTGGCCCCGGGCGAATACCGCTGCGCGCTGGTGGTCGACAACGAAGGCTTCTCCGCGCGCTGGTTCGTGTCGCAAGGGGAAGTGCTCGCGCGGGGCACGGCGCATGCGCTCGACATCGAGCTGCTGTCGCCGGAGAGCGCAGCGGCGCGGTTTCCCGCCGGTGCGGCCTTTCGCGTGCTGGTGGGCGACTCCTTCATCGCCGATGGGCGGGTGCTGGAGCTTCGCCCGGCGGTCATCTAGAAAGTGGCGAACGGCCAAAGGGCCGATTGTTCGCCGCAGGGAAACTGACTACTGCCGGCAGGCCCCTTGGTGGCGGACCTGTCCGCTCCGACACTGGGCAGCCTTTCGCAACAACGTGTCGGTATGCGCGCTTGCCGACGCGGTCCAGGACCCTTCCCATGACGAATTCACCCAGCAGCAACCCCTGCATCGACGATCTTGCGCCCGAACCTGCCAAGACCGGCCGCTCCGCCTGGCTTGCGGTCGGCTCGATCGCCGTCGGCACCTTTGCCATGGTCTCGACCGAGTTCATGCCCATCGGCCTGCTGACCGACATCGCCCGCGGCCTGAACGTATCCGACGGCACAGCCGGCCTGATGATCACCATGCCCGGCGTGCTGGCGGCCTTTGCCGGCCCCGCGCTGATCGTCGCTTCGGGCCGGCTCGACCGGCGCACCGTGCTGATCGCGCTCACCACCTTGCTGATCGCCTCGAACCTGCTGGCCGCCTTTGCGCCCAACTTCGCCACCATGCTGGTCGCGCGGCTGATGCTCGGCCTGTGCGTGGGCGGCTTCTGGACCTTTGCGCCGGCCGCCGCCACGCAGCTGGTGCCTGACGCCTCCAAGGCGCGGGCCATGTCGCTGGTGCTGGCGGGCGTGTCGGCCGCCACCGTGCTCGGCGTGCCCGCCGGTTCGTTCCTGGGCACGCTGTTCGGCTGGCGCGCCTCGTTCGCGGTAACCGGTGCGCTCGCGGCCGCGGTGCTGCTGGTGCAGCTGTGGCTGCTGCCCGCGATACCTCCGGTGCGCGCCATCGGTGCGCGCGACCTGCTCACGCCGCTCACGCGCCGCATGGCGCAGGTCGGCCTGCTCGCGGTGCTGTTCTTCATTGCCGGCCACTTCGCGGCCTACACCTACCTGAAGCCGCTGCTTCAGCAGGTGTTCGGCCTCGCGCCCAACTCGGTCTCGACGCTGCTGCTGGTGTATGGCGCGGTGGGCTTTGTCGGCACCTTCCTCGGCGGCAGCCTGGTGGCGCGCAGCGTGCGCGGCACCACCCTGCTGGCGGCGCTGATGCTCGCCACGGCGCTCTTGCTTTCGACGGTGATCGGCTCCGGCTTCGTGCCCGGCGCGGTGGTGGTCGTGATCTGGGGCGTGGCCTTCGGCCTGATCCCGGTCGCGCTCACGGGCTGGATGATGGAGGCCGTGCCCGACGCACCCGAAGCCGGCCAGGCCCTGCTCGTGAGCGGCTTCCAGGTGGCGATCGCCTCGGGCGCGCTGATCGGCGGCGTGACGGTCGACAACCACGGCATCTCCAGCGCCATGGTGCTCAGCGGCGTGCTGGTGCTGGTTGCGGCGCTGATCGTCGGCACGCT
Source organism: Variovorax beijingensis (assembly GCF_003951285.1). GTDB lineage: Bacteria > Pseudomonadota > Gammaproteobacteria > Burkholderiales > Burkholderiaceae_C > Variovorax > Variovorax beijingensis. The sequence continues at coordinate 366,805 of NZ_RXFQ01000001.1, forward strand.
GGGCCGGGCGCGCGGCGGCGCCGCGCTGGCTACTTCTTCGGCCGAGTAGCAACGCGGCCGGCCTGTGCGCCCGCCGCAAGAATCGCATCGAGCACCACGCGCAGGGCCTTGTTGACCGGCTTGTCGCGCCGGATCACCAAGGCCAGCGTGCGGTGCATGCGGGGGGCCAGCCGGCTGATCTTCAGGCCCGGGTGCGCGCCGCGGCCCGTCATCGCCATGCGCGGCACGATGCCGTAGCCCAGCCCCGCGGCCACCATTTCCTTCATCGCCTCGACGCTGCCCAGCTCCATGACGGGCTGCGGCTGCAGGCCTTCGGCCGCGAACCAGCGGTCGACCAGCTTGCGCGTGTTGGCCGCGGGCTCGAACAGCACCAGCGGCAGCACGGCCAGGTCGGCGGGCGCCACGCGCGCCTTCAGTGGCGCAAGGTCGCTGCGGCCGATGGCGACGAACTCGTCGTCGAGCACCGGCATCACGCTCAGCGAGCGGCCTGCGGCCGGCAGCGTCACCAGCGCAAGGTCGCTGCTGTTCTCTTCCACCTTGCGGACGTGGTCGTCGGTGTTGCCGGTGCTCACCACGATGCCGAGCGCCGGAAACTGCTCGCGCAGGCTGCGCAGCACGGCCGGCAGGAAATACAGGCAGGCGGTGGCGCCGGTGCCCAGCCGCACGCGGCCCGTGATGCCGCTCGCGTGGTCCGCCAGCGCCTCGATGGCGTTCTCCACCGCGGTTTCGATCTGGTGGCTGTGCCGCAGCAGTTCGGCGCCGGCCGGCGTGGCCTTGGCGCGCTTGCCGACACGTTCGACCAGGCGTACCGCGAGCCTGCGCTCCAGCTGGCGGACCTGCAGGCTCACTGCGGGCTGCGTGAGGCCGAGCCGGTCGGCCGCGGCCGAGAAGCTGCCGGTTTCGATCACCAGCCCGAAAGACCGGAGCTGGTCGAGGTTCAGTGTCTTTTCCAAAGTATTTCTTATGTCTTGCATCAGTTGGCGAAGCTTCACTTATCAAACCGGCAGCGTCAAGATCCGGACCATGCCTTCGCCAACCCAAGCTCAAGCTCAAGCTCTCGCCTCCATCGAAATTCTCGACGCCGAGGCGCACCACATGCCCTCGGTACAGGCCATCTACAGCCGCTACGTGCTGCATGACCTGTGTTCCTTCGAGGAAGAAGCGCCCAGCGTCGACGAGATGCAGGCGCGCCGCGCCGACGTGCTCGCGCGCGGCCTCCCCTATCTCGTGGCGGTGAAGGACGGCGAGGTGGCCGGCTACGCCTATGCGGGCCCCTACCGCAGCCGCTCCGCCTACCGCCACACGGTCGAAGATTCGATCTACGTCGCAGAAGGCCTGCAGGGCCATGGCATCGGCCGCGCGCTGCTGCAGGAGCTGATCCGGCGCTGCACCGGCAGCGGCTTCACGCAGATGGTGGCGGTGATCGGCAACAGCGCCAATGCCGGCTCGCAGCGCGTGCACCAGGGCCTGGGCTTCGAGACGGTGGGCGTGCTGCGCAACGTCGGCTTCAAGTTCGGCCAGTGGGTCGACACCGTGCTCATGCAACGTGCACTGCGCTGACCCGGCCCCCGCGCGCGGATGGCTCGCGCTGCTGTGCGCGAGCCGGCTGCTGCAGGCCATGGTGGTCACCGCCTATTCCGGCGTGCTGCCTTTCATGATGGCCGACTGGCACATGACGGCCGCGCAGGCCGGCTCGATCCAGAGTGCATGGCACGTCGGCTACATGAGCTCGCTGTTCGCCGTGGGCCTCTTGGCCGACCGCTACGGCCCGCACCGCGTCTTCTTCATCGGCAGCGCGATCAGCGCATGCTCGGCACTGGCCTTTGCCGCCCTCGCGCATGACCATCTTTCGGCGCTGCTGCTCTACGGCCTGGCCGGGCTGTGCGCGGGCGCCTCGTACACGCCGGGCCTGCAGCTGCTCGCGCGCAACGCCGAGCCTGCCGTGCGCGGCCGGGCGATGGGTCTCTTCCTTGGCGCGGCGTCGATGGGCTACGCCTTGTCGCTGGCGGTGGTGGCGGCCTTCAGCCATGCCCAGCACTGGAGGCTCGGCCTGCTGGCGGCGGCGGGCTGCACCTTCGCGGGTGCGCTGCTGACGGTGCCGGCGCTGCGGCGCATGCGGCCGCCCACGCCGCCCGCCGGCACGGGAACGCCGCGCGAAGGCACCTGGCACGCGCTGGCCGAGACGGTGCGCGACAAGCCGGCCATGGCCGGCAACTGGGCCTATGCCTTTCACTGCTGGGAGCTGATGGCCCTGTGGGCCTGGCTGCCGGCCTACCTGGTCGCCTCGGCCGGCGGCACCGCGCCGTGGCAGGGCGCGGGCATTGCGCTGGCGGCGTTCGCGCACCTGGTGAGCGTGTTCGGCAGCATCGGGGGCGGCGCGGCGTCCGACCGCTTCGGCCGCGCACGCATCATGATGGCCGCCACGCTCACGAGCCTGTGCATGTCCTTCGCGTTCGGCTGGATGTGGACCTGGCCGCTGTGGTTGCTGGCCGCGATGGCCGCCATCTACAACCTGCTGGCAATCGCGGACTCTTCGGTCTATTCGACTGCGCTGGCCGACGTGGTGGCGCCGCACCGGCTGGGCGTGGCGTACTCGGTGCGCTCGGTGATGGGCTTCGGCGCGGGCGCGCTCAGCCCCTGGGTGTTCGGCCTGGCGCTGGACTGGGGACAGACGCGCTTCGGCCTCGGCAGCACTTGCAGCTGGGTGGCGGCATGGAGCTCGGTCGGGTTTGGCGCGCTGCTGGGACCGTGGATGATCGTGCGCTTCGGCCGGCTGGAGCGCGGCCGGCGTGCGCGGTGAGCTTCGCCGCTCCGCCAGCCTACTCCCCGAGCAGCTCCCCGATCGGCTGCAGGTCTTCGACCCGGTCGCAGATCGACTTGATCACCATGGTGATCGGAATGCCCAGCAGCAGCCCCCACACGCCCCAGAGCCAGCCCCAGAAGATCACCCCCACGAACACGGCCACCGGGTTCATGCGGCTGGTGCGGCTGGTGAGCCAGGGCATCAGCAGGTTGCCGACCAGCGTATGGATGGCGAGCGACACGCCACCCACCAGGATGCCCATCTCCAGGCTGTTGAACTGCAGGAAGGCCACCAGCCCAGCGGCCACCATCACGATCACCGAGCCGACGTAGGGAATGAGGTTGGTCACGCCCGCGATGATTCCCCACACGGCGGCGTTCTCGACCCCGATGGCCCAGAAGGCAAGGCCGGTCGTCACGCCCACCAGCGCGCTGATCAGGATCTGCACCAGCAGGTAGCGCTCGATGTTGCGGGTGATGTCGTCGAGCACATGCACCGTGACCTTCTTCTTCTGCAGGCTCGGCCCGGTGATCTTGATCAGCTTGCGCCGGAAGGTGTCGCCCGAGCACAGCGCGAAGTAGGTCAGGAAGGCGACCAGCGTGAGCTGCCCGATCGCCTCGAGCAGGCCGACGGTGCCGCTCAGCAGGTAGTCGCGCACATTGAAGGACGGCCGCTCGATGACCACGCGTGCGACACCCTTGCGGGCCGCGACGCGCGCGGAGTTTTCCTCGGCCGCCTTTTCAAGCTGCGCGGCCGCCTGCTGCACGTTTTCGAGCGGCGTGGCGCTGGCGCTCTTGCTCCTGCGCACGGCCTGCCCCAGTTTCTGGGCCGCGACGGGCAGCGATTCGACCAGTTGCGTGGCGCTGCCCGAGAGCGAGTAGCCGGTCCAGCCCAGGCCGCCGAACAGGCCGACGAGGATCAGCGCCGCGCCGATCCAGCGCGGCAGCCGCAAGCGGTGCAGCCGCTCGACCAGCGGCGACAGCGCGTAGGTCAGGAGCAGGCTCAGCATCAGCGGAATGAACACGGCCTGGCCCCATCGCAGTGCGAAGACACCAGCCAGCACGGCGAGCACCACCAGCGAGGCGCTGCGCACGTCGACCGGCATGTTCAGCAGCAGGCGTTCCGGTTCCGGCCGCAGCTCGGGCGGCACGGCTTCGGGCGGGGACGCCAGCACGGGTTCCGGCGGCACCTCGGCGGGGGGCTCCGCCGGCGATGGCGGCGGCTCCGGGGGCGGCTGCGCGGCCGGGGCATCGCCGGCCGGTTTGTGGTCATCGGTCATCGCGCCTCCTTCAGCACTTCGCGCACTGCAGCCAATTGTCGCCGCGACACCGCAACCGGTTCGGGAATCGCGTCGAGCCGCAGGGCCCAGCCTTCGGCGTCTTCCCCGTCGTCGTATTTCTCGAGTGCGCGGATGGCCGAGCGCGCCACCAGCGCATTGCGGTGCACGCGCAGGAAGCGCGTGGGATAGCGCTCCTCGAATTCGTTCAGCGAACCGTCCAGGATGTGGCTGCGCGTGGCGGTGCGCACCGTGAGGTACTTGTACTCGGACTTCAGGTAGAGCACCTCCGACAGCGGCACCCGCTCGGCGCGGCCGCGGTCCTGGATGAGCACGCTTTCCTGCAGCGCGTCGGCCTGCAGCGCGCGCCGCTCCTTCAGGAAGCGCTCGGCCTTCTGCAGCGCCTGCTGAAGGCGCTCGGCGCGCACCGGCTTGGTCAGGTAGTCGACCGCGTCGAGGTCGAAGGCGGTCACGGCATGCGCCGCATGGGCGGTGACGAACACCACGGCCGGCGCATCGGCCCGCCCCCGCAGGGCGCGCGCCACCTCGATGCCGTCGACGCCGGGCATGTGGACGTCGAGCAGCACCAGGTCGAGCGCCATGCTCTCCAGGTGCCGCTGCGCCTCGGCGCCCTGGGCGGCCTCGGCCACCACTTCGGCGGCAGGCGAGCGGCAGTCGCGCAGCAGCGTGCGCAGGCGCGAGCGGGCCAGGGCTTCGTCGTCAACGATCAGGGTCTTCAGAGTCATGATTCGGCGGGAATGGCAATGCGCACGCGGTAGTTCTTCTGGTCCATGCCGGCGCTGAACTGCATCTGCATGTCGTGCAGGAGCCGCAGCCGGTCCCGCACGTTGGCCAATGCAATGCCATGGCCGCGCGGCAGGGGCTCGTCGGCCCAGCGCAAGGGCGGCAGGCTGTTGACCACCTCGATCACCACCACGCTGCCGCGGCGCTCGGTGCGGATGCGCAGCTTGGCGCCCTCGGGACTGGGCTCCACGCCGTGCTTGATGGCATTTTCGACCAGCGGCTGCAGCAGCAATGGCGGCAGCCGCGCGCTGCTGGCCGCGGCATCGAGGTCCCAGCGGATACGCAACCGGTCGCCGAAGCGCACCTGCTCGATGGCCAGGTAGCGCTCGGCCAGCGCAATCTCGTCGGCCAGCGTGCCCGATTCCCCCGGATCGGCCAGCGCCTGGCGGAACAGCTCGGCCAGGTCTTCGAGCATGGTCTCGGCCTTGGCGGGCTCCTCCCGCACCAGCGCGATGGCGCTGTTGAGCGTGTTGAACAAAAAGTGGGGGCGGATGCGCGACTGCAGCTCTTCCAGCCGCGCCGTCATGGCGGCCGGCGTCTGGCCGCGCGCGCGCAGCACCATCGCCGCCATCACCATGCCTGCGATGAAGGCACCCGCCACGGCGCTGGCGAGCCACGGCGCCGTGCCCAGCACGCCGGTCAGCCGCAAGAGGCCGCAGCCATAGAGCGAGGAAACGGCACCCAGCGCGGCACCGGCCGCGTACTGCGCCTGGCGCGGCAGCCGCCCGAGCGGCTTCTTGAGCCCGCAGGCCGCCACCAGCCACAGCAGCGTGGCAGGCAGCGCGCCGCCCGTGACGGTGGCGGTCTGCACCAGCCATTCGCCGGGGGAGGACGACACGAACAGCGTGGCAGTCGCCACCAGCGCCTCCACGAAGAGCACCGCGCGCAGCACCACCCCGATCTGGCAGGCGTCGAACAGCCCGGGGCTGCCGCGCGCGGGCAAACGCCCTCTTTCCGGCGGGGCCGCAGGCGTGGGGGTGGAGGTGGCCGATAAAATCGCCGGATTGCGCATCACAGATACATCGGGTAACCGACCCATTATTGCCTCTACCACGGCTCCCATGACTCAAAACCAACTCGACAAGAAATCCGAAGCCTGGTCGGCCCTGTTCTCCGAACCCATGAGCGACCTCGTGAAGCGCTACACCGCGAGCGTCTTCTTCGACAAGCGCCTGTGGCAGGCCGACATCGAAGGCTCCCTGGCGCATGCCGGCATGTTGGCCGCCCAGGGAATCATCGGCAAGCAGGACCATGCCGAGATCGAGCGTGGGATGGCGCAGATCCGCGCTGAAATCGAATCGGGCGCCTTCGAGTGGAAGCTCGACCTGGAAGACGTGCACCTGAACATCGAGGCCCGGCTGACCCAGCTCGTGGGCGACGCCGGCAAGCGCCTGCACACCGGCCGCAGCCGCAACGACCAGGTCGCAACCGACGTGCGCCTGTGGCTGCGCGGCGAGATCGACCTGATCGCCGAGCTGCTGGTGGCGCTGCAGCTGTCTCTGGTGGACATCGCCGAGAAGAACGTCGAGGTCATCCTGCCCGGCTTCACGCACCTGCAGGTGGCGCAGCCGGTGAGCTTTGGCCACCACATGCTGGCCTACGTGGAAATGTTCAGCCGCGACGCCGAGCGCCTGCAGGACGTGCGCAAGCGCGTCAACCGCCTGCCGCTGGGCGCCGCCGCGCTGGCCGGCACCAGCTACCCGCTCGACCGCGAGCTCGTCGCCAGAACGCTGAAGATGGACGGTGTGTGCCAGAACAGCCTGGACGCCGTGAGCGACCGCGACTTTGCCATCGAGTTCACCGCCGCCGCCAGCCTGTGCATGGTGCACATCAGCCGCATGAGCGAGGAGCTGATCCTGTGGATGAGCCAGAACTTCGGCTTCATCCAGATTGCCGACCGCTTCACGACCGGCTCTTCGATCATGCCGCAAAAGAAAAACCCCGACGTGCCCGAGCTGGCGCGCGGCAAGACCGGCCGCGTGGTCGGCCACCTGATGGCGCTCATCACCTTGATGAAGGGCCAGCCGCTGGCCTACAACAAGGACAACCAGGAAGACAAGGAGCCGCTGTTCGACACCGTCGACACGCTCAAGGACACGCTGCGCATCTTTGCCGAGATGATCGGCGGCATCACCGTGAAGCCCGAGGCCATGGAAGCCGCCGCCCTGCGCGGCTACGCCACCGCCACCGACCTGGCCGACTACCTCGTGAAGAAGGGCCTGCCCTTCCGCGACGCGCACGAAACCGTGGCCCACGCGGTGAAGGCCGCCACCTCGCACAAGGTCGACCTCGCGGAGCTGCCGCTGGCCGTACTGCAGCAGTTCAACCCGAAGATCGAGAAGGACGTGTACGACGTGCTGAGCCTGCGCGGCTCGCTCAACGCGCGCAACATCCTCGGCGGCACCGCGCCGGCGCAAGTGAAGGCGCAGATCGCGCGCCACCGAGCAAGATTGGGATGACCCCCCGAAGCGCCTGCGGCGCCGCCCCCCACTGGGGGGCGCACCCTGCAGCCCGGCAAAGCCGGTTCCGCGGGTGCACCGGCATGGCCTGCTCCGCGGCCGTTCGAATCGGCTGACAACCCGATCCGAGGAACACTTGTTCTACGCCATCCCGCTCGAGAACAAGCCGAGCTGGCGCAATCCACCGTGGATGACGGTGCTGCTGATCCTCGTGAACATGATCGTGTTCTGGGGGCCGCAGCGCAGTGAAGAAAAGGCCGACGAACGCGCGGCCCACTATTACGCGCAAAGCGTGCTGCCCGAACTGGAGCTGCCGCCCTTCGTGGCCTGGCTCGAGGAAACGCGATCGCCGCGCGCCAAGGCCGCCCAGCGGCTGCTGGCCCGCAAGCAGACGGGGCCGCTGCTCGACGGCATGCAGCAGGAAAAGACGTTCCTGCAAAAGCTGCGGGCAGACGGCGTGGTCACGCCCTCCAACCCGCGGTATGCCGAGTGGAAGCGCGACCGCCAGCAGTACGAATCGATGCAGCCCGCGCCGTTCACCGAACGCTGGGCGCAGGACTACACCAAGGACGCGGAGTCCAAGCCCTGGACCTGGGTCACCGCCGCCTTCCTGCACGGCAGCACGGGGCACCTGCTGGGCAACATGCTGTTCCTCTTCCTGTTCGGCTTTTCGGTCGAGCTGGCGCTGGGCCGCGGCACGTACCTGAGCTTCTACATCCTGGGTGCGGTGGGCGCTTCGCTGCTGGCCGACTGGGCCTACGCGGGCAAGGGCAGCTACGGGCTGGGCGCCTCGGGCGCGGTGTCGGCGCTGATGGGCATGTACGCGGTGATGTACCGGCTGCGGCGCATCCGGTTCTTCTATCAGCTGTTCTTCTATTTCAACTACGTCACGGCGCCGGCCCTGCTGCTGCTGCCGGCGTGGATTGCCAACGAATTGCTCCAGCACGCGGTGGGCGGCCAGGGCATTGCCTACATGGCGCACCTGGGCGGCCTCTTGACGGGCGCGGCGCTGATGGCCTGCGCCATGGCGCTGAACCGCGTGAAGACGCCGGATGCCGTGGCGTCGGAACAATCGAACGGCAACGAAGAGTTCGACCGCCATGTGGCCGCGGCACGCCGGCTGGGCGCCGCCATGAAGTTCGAAGCGGCCACGGCCGAGTGGCGCGCCGCCGCCGCATTGCGCCCCGGCGACGCCGACACGCTGCGCGCCTGGTTCAACACCGCCCGGCTGCAGCCCGCGGGCGAAGACTTCCACCAGGCCGCGCGCCGCATCTTCCGCCTGCCCGCCACCGACCCCGACACGCTGGCCCTGCAGCACGCCAGCTACATCACCTACCTCGACCAGGCCAAGCCCGGCGCGCGCCTGAAGCCCGACGACATGGCCCGCCTGGCGCGCCGCTTCACGCGCGTGCGCCAGTTCCAGGATGCCGACAAGCTGTGCCGCGTGCTGCTGAAGACCGCGCCCGACCATCCGGAGCTGGCCGACACGCTGTCGGTCTGCGCCAACGGCCTGCTGCATGCCGGCGAGCGCGACATGGCCGTCGGCTGGCTGCCGCACCTGCTGCGGATCGCGCCCAACGACATGGTGACGCGCGCCCTCGAGCGCGCCTGAGCGCGGCTGAAAATCAGGCCGTGGGCCGCAGCAGCCAGCGCACTTCCTGCGTCTGCTCGCTGTCCGGAAAGCGCGATTCGAGCGTCGTCAGGATCGGCTGCGCCATGTCGGCGCGGCCGAGCCCCTGCACCAGCACCCGGGCCGCCAGTTCGTAGGCTTGCGGAATGGCCGCATGGCCGCGAAAGCGCCGGTCGAAACCCGACAGCAGCGCGAGCGCCGCATGCGCATCGCCGTTGCGCCATTCGGCCTTGGCCAGCGTCATGACCGTGGGGGCGTCATCGAGCGCGAAGGTCTTGTCTTTTTCGCGGCAGGCCTTGAAGACCTTGAGCGCCTCGGATGCCAGGTCGCGCCGCAGCAGCAGCGGAATGAAGCGGCGCGCATGGTCGAGCAGCGTGGACGCCTTCTCGGGGGCGAGCAGCAGCACGCGGTGGTAGCGGCGCTGCGCCGCCAGGTCGTCGGCCGCCGCCACGCGCTGCGCCTCGTAGGCGACGCCAAGTGCGCCGGCCACGTCGCCCTCGGTCACCAGTTGCGCCACCTCGGCGTCGGTGCGCTGCGCGGCGATCTGCTCGGGCGTGCGGCGATCCACGGGCGCGCCGTCGTCCACGCCGCCGCCGGGCAGCAGGTCGATGCCGAAGGCGTCGTGGTGCTGGTACATCACGTAGCCCAGCAGGCTCGCCATGACCCAGCCGAAGTAGATGAACGCGAAATTGGCGATCGGCAGCACGATCAGGCCGTCGATCATCGGCAGCAGCATGCCGATGGCAATCTGCGCGCCCGCGCTCAGCAGGAACAGGAAGAAGCACAGCAGCGCATAGGGCCACCCGATGATGCGCATCGCATCCATCACGTGGCCGGGGTTCATGGCCTGGAAGAAGCTGCCCGACTGCACCAGCACGATCACCGCGGCCGGAAAGGTGAACGACACCACGAACACCCCGACGGTGCCCAGCACCGGTTCGTACCAGGCGAGCCAGCCGATCAGGGCGCCCTGCACCACCGAGATGGCAAACAGCTTCCAGGGCAGGTTGACCCAGTCTTCATTCAGCTCGCGCGGAAAATCGGCCGAGCGCCAGATGCCGCGCGAACCGAGCGCCGTGACCTTGAAGCCGTAGCGGCTGGCCGCCAGCACGATGCCCAGTTCGATCACGATCAGCGACAAGCCGGGATGCAGAAAAGGAATGGCCTCGAACAGCAGGCTGCAGAACGCGAGCACCAGGCCGTACATGAACGGCCGCAGCTGGAACGGAAACGCGAAGAAGCTGTTGAGGCGGTGCCAGAAAGGCGGCGGAGGGGGGAGCGAGTCGTTGGCGAGCATGATGGCGGTGCCTGCTTACTTGAAGAAGTCGCTCTGGCTCATGGCGCCGCGCCCGCCCAGGCGCACCACCGTGACGTCGTCGCCGCGCACGAGCCGCATCTGGCCCAGTTCGCGCTCCAGCCGCTGGGTGAAGCTGCTCTTGAACTGCATGGCCGCCTCGCCCATCTTCAGCACGCTGGTGCCTTCGACGGTGGCGCTCTTGCGGTCGCTCGCCACTTCGATGCTGTCGATGTGGTACTCGTATTCGATGGTGAGGATGCCGCCCATGCGCTCGCCCACCGACTCGAACATCTTGAAAGACTTGCGGATGCCGTCGCAGGCCTGCTCGCGGTCGCTGGTGCTCTCCTGCGTGCGGCCCATCATGATCGTCTTGCTCTGGATCACGGCCTTCTTGCTGAGCTGCTTGCACAGTTGCTCGGCATCGCGCGAGTAGATGGCGTGCGCCTCTTTCTCGTAGTACTTGCGCACCATGGTTTCGTCGAGCTTGCGCCCGCCGATGAAAAAGTACCACGCGCCCACGCAGAGCGCGACGACGATCGCTATTTGCTTCATTTCCCCGCCCGCACGCCTGTGCGCCCCGCTCCGATTTTGCGGGGCAGTATACGTTGCGGAATGTTTCTTGAGGGGGGCTTCGGGCGGGGCTGGATAGCGTGGCACTGCCGCATCAGGGCCCAACGCTTCATGCCCCACAATCCGCGGATACGATCCGATCAGCGTTCCGCCTTTCCGATGCCTTCGATGAAAACCGCGCTGGCCGCCGCGCTGCTGCTGACAACCGCACTCGCCTCGCAGGCCCAGAACCACAACGCCGTCCTGCCCTACGAGTCGCTGGACAGCACGGCGGCCGATGCCGCCGCCTCCTCCTCCGAATACCTCGCGGCCAAGGCGCGCTGGCACAACGAGCTGGCCGCCTTCTTCCGGGCCGACCAGCAGCAGTTCCCGGCGCCCGGCGGCGTGGTGTTCGTGGGCAGTTCCACCGTGCGCATGTGGAAAAGCCTCGCGCAGGATTTCCGCCAGGTGCCCGGCATCGTCAACCGCGGCTTCGGCGGCTCGACCCTGGGCGATTGCAGCCTGTTCGCGCGCGACCTGGTGGTGCGCTACAGGCCGCGGCAGGTGCTGGTGTACGCCGGCGACAACGACCTGGCCGAGGGCCGCACGCCGCTGCAGGTGCTCGAGAGCTTTGCGCGCTTTGCCAATGCGGTGCGCGCCGAGCTGCCGAACACGCGCATCAGCTTCATCTCGATCAAGCCGAGCCCCTCGCGCGAGCACCTGATGCCGCAGATCCGCGAAACCAACAACGTGATCTCGGCCTACCTCAACCGGCTGCCCGCCAGCGAATACATCGACATCTTCACGCCGATGCTCGGCGCCGACGGCCGGCCGCGGCCGGAGCTGTTCAGGAGCGACCGGCTGCACATGACCGACGAGGGCTATCGGCTCTGGCAGTCGATCATCGCGGGCTACCTGCCAGGCGCCGCGCCGGCACCCGTGCCGGTCGCGGCGCCGGCGTCTGCCCTGCCCTGAGCGGCGCTCCTGGCCTGGCTCAGGCCCGCGCGGTCTCCGTCGGCACGTCTTCCGCCGGCGGCGGCAGGTCGGCCCCGCGCGTGAAGCGCGCCACCGCGTACATGCCCGCGAACACCGTGAGCAGCAGCAGGCCGTCGCCCCACCAGGGCCGGGCGGTCTGGCTGTCGCCGTAGAAGGCCAGCACCAGCAGCACCGCCACCAGGTGCGCGCAGAACACCGGCAGCGAGGCTGCGCCCATGGCCTCGAGCCAGTGCAGTCGCGGAATCCTGCGCATGAGCCCGGGCCCGAAGCGCACCGCCAGGATGCCCAGCGCCACCAGATTCACGAGGCGCAGCGGCCCGAGCTGCCACTTGTCGAACAGCAGGTTCAGTTCCACGTCGCCGCCGAACGGCGCCTGTCCGTTGATGCCGTGGTGGCGCCACCAGAAGCCGTAGAGCGCAATGGCCAGCGCGGGCATCCACAGCCAGGCCGGAAAGCGCAGCGGCCGCGCATCGGGCAGGTTGCGGCCGGCGCCGAGGCACAGGCCCGCAAACCACAGGAACTGCCAGGCGTAGCTGTTGAAGGCGCCCATTTCGTGGAACGGAACCGGCAGGCCGAGGTAGTGCACCGCCAGCCCGTAGATCCATTCGCTGAGGCCGAACTGCGCGAGCGCCCACAAGGCGACGCTGGCGGCCATCACCAGCGTCCAGCCGTGGCGCATGGCAAAGGCCAGCACCCAGGGGCTCATCAGCATGAAGAAGATGTACATCGGCAGGATGTCGAGCAGCGCGGGCTCGTAGATCAGCAGCAGCCCGAAGAGAAACCCGTCGCGCGGCTCGGCCAGGTAGTAGGACATCAGGTTCTTCACCGCGGGCTGGTCGATGTGCAGCCCGAGCGCGGCAATCACGGTGAACAGGAACAGCAGGATCGCCGCCTGGCACAGGTACACCTTGAGCACGCGCCGCCAGAAGGCCTGGCGCATCGGGTCGACGCCGCGTACGTAGCCGATGCGGCTGTAGACCAGCCCGGCCACGAAGGCCGACAGCAGCACGAAGCCCTCGGCGGCCGAGACGAAGCCGAAGGGCTGGCCCAGCGGATCGGTCAGGCGGGTCGGCAGATGGGTGACGGTCATCAGCACGAGCATCAGCCCGCGCAAGGCGTCTATTTCCCAGTAGCGTTTCATCGGTCGGCGGCGAGGTCTTGGTGGCGGTCTGCGCGGCGCACGCACGACAGTGCCGATTGTATGAAGAGCGGCCGAGGCATATGACTCCTGGCACTGCCGGAGCGCCATTCAAATCGGCTACGCTGCGCGCTGCTTCCAGGTGGAGAAAAAATTGAAAAGAATCATTCCAGCGCTGCTTCTGGCCGGCAGCGCCTTGCTCGCCGGCCCGGCCCTTGCCCTCCAGATCACCAGCCTGACGCCGCAGGGCGAAGTGGCGCGCGTTCGCCAGGTGGTCGCCAAGTTCGACCAGCCGGCCGTCAACTTCGGCAACCCGAAGGCGCCCGCGCCGCTCGCCGTGAGCTGCACCGACGCGCAGGCCGCCAAGGGCACCGGCCGCTGGACCGATGCGAAGGCCTGGGTCTGGGACTTCGAGAACGACCTGCCGCCCGGCGTGCGCTGCACCGTGACGCGGATTGCCGGCTTCAAGCCCGCCTCGGGTGGGGAGCTGACCGGGCCGGAGCGCTATCAATTCAATAGCGGCGGACCGTTCGTGCGCAACTACATGCCGGGCAGCTATGGCCGGATCGACGAGCAGCAGATGTTCGTGCTCGAGCTCAACGGCGCGGCCACCGTGGAGAGCGTGCGCCAGAACGTCTGGTGCGCGGCCGACGGCATCGGCGAGCGCATTCCCGTGCGGCTGCTCGAAGGCGAGCAGCGCGCCGGGCTCCTGAAGGCCTTCGGCCGCGAGAAGGAAGCCGCCAAGGACCCGCTGCGCTTCATTGCACTGCAATGCAACCGCACGCTCACGCCGGGCAGCAAGGTGCAGGTCGTCTACGGCAAGGGCGTGGCCACGCCGTCGGGCGTGGCCAACAACGTGGAGCGCCGCCTGAGCTTCCAGGTGCGCGAACCTTTCGCGGTGTCTTTCAGCTGCGAGCGCGAGAACGCCCAGGCCGCCTGCCTGCCGCTGCGGCCGATGCAACTGCAGTTCAACGCGCCGGTCACGCGCAAGATGGCTTCGCAGATCCAGCTCAAGGGCGGCGGCAAGTCGATCGCCGCCACGCTCGAGAACGACGGCGGCACGCCGAGCGAAGACGACGTCGTCAGCGCCGCGAGCTTCGGCCCGCCGTTCGCCGAAGACACCCAGTTCACCATCGAACTGCCCGCCAAGTTCGAGGACGCCTCGGGCCGGCCGCTGGCCTCGCCGGGCAGCTTTCCACTGAAGGTGGCCACCGGCGCGATGCCGCCGCTGGCCAAGTTCGCCGCCTCGCCCTTCGGCGTGGTCGAGCGGCTGGCCGAACCCGGCACGCCGGCGATGATGCCGGTGACCGTGCGGCGCGTCGAACCCGCGCTGATGGTGCAGGCGCTGACGCCCGGCAAGGTCAGTGACATGAACCCGAAGACCGACGCCGAGATCATCGCGTGGTTCCGCAAGGTGCGCCGCTACGACGAATACACCGTGAGCCGCGAACAGGCGCGCAAGGACATCAAGGGCGCGCTGCCCGCCGTCGTCGAAAACAGCGAGCGCAGCCGCGTGCAAAGCCGCATGCTGTCGCTTCTGGCGGGCCAGCCGGGCGTGAAGGCGCTCGACATGCCCAAGGCCGAGAGCGGCGATCCGCGGCCCTTCGAGGTCATCGGCATTCCGCTGACGCCGGGCTTCCACGTGCTCGAGATCGCGTCGCAAAAGCTCGGCGACGCGCTGCTCGACGAGCGCTACGGCGCCAGCCGCACGATGTACGTGCGCACCACCGCGCTGGCCACCAACCTGGCGGTGCACTTCAAGCTCGGGCGCGAGAACTCGATGGCCTGGGTCACCACGCTCGACAAGGGCAAGGTGGTGCCGAACGCCGAGGTGCGCGTCTCCGACTGCCGCGGCGTTGCCGTTGCATCGGGCACCACCGACGCCAACGGCATCGCCCACCTCACGGGCGTCGCGCCCGACGCGCCCAACTGCAACGGCCCGGACGAATACAACACGGGTGCCTGGTTCGTCAGCGCCCGCGCCAAGGACGACAAGGGCGTGGAGGACCTGGCCTTCACCTGGAGCGACTGGCAGCGCGGCATCGAGCCCTGGCGCTTCAACGTGCCCACCAGCCTGCAGGCCGAGCCCGACCGCGTGGCCCACACCATTTTCGACCGCACCCTGCTGCGCGCCGGCGAAACGGTGTCGATGAAGCACCTGATCCGCACCCAGACCAGCAAGGGCTTCGGCCTGCCCGAGAACCGGCCCGACACGCTGGTCGTCACCCACACCGGCAGCGGCCAGCGCTTCACGCAGCCGCTGGCCTGGCGCAAGACGCCGACCGGCGGCCTGAGTGCGGAGAACAGCTTCGCCATTCCGCCGGCCGCCAAGCTCGGCCTGTACGAAGTGATGCTGCGCAGCGGCAAGGGCAAGGACGCGAACGGCGGCGGCTCCGAAGAAGAAGGCGAAAGCGGCGACGGCTATAACCGCAGCTTCTCCACCGGCCAGTTCCGTGTCGAGGAATTCCGCCTGCCCGTGCTCGAAGGCCGCATCGCGCCCACCGACAAGAAGCCGCTGGTGAGCGTGGCCTCGGTGCCGGCCGAGGTGCAGATCAACTACGTGGCCGGCGGCGGCGCCGCCAACCTGCCGGTGCGCGTGTCGGCCATGGTGCGCGGCAAGAGCCTGAGCTTTGCCGACCACGAGGCCTTCAGCTTCAACCCGCCGCGCGTACAGGCCGAAGGTTCGCAGGCGCCCGCCGCGCCGGCCGCCGACGCCGCGGGCGGCGAGGAAGACATCAACAGCGCCAGCGACACCCGCGTGATCGCCGACAAGCTGCCGCTCACGCTCAACAAGGACGGCGCCGGCAAGGTCACGATCGACAAGGTGCCCAAGGTCAAGGCCGCGCGCGAGCTGTTGCTCGAAGCCACCTATGCCGATCCGAACGGCGAGGTGCAGACCATCCGCAGCACGCAGACGCTGTGGCCGGCCTCGGTGATTGCCGGCATCAAGACCGAGGGCTGGGTCTCGACCAGCCAGAAGCTCAAGTACCAGGCGCTCGCGCTCGACCTCTCGGGCAAGCCGCAGGCCGGCGTCACGCTCAACGTGCGCGCCGTGGCGCGCATCACCACCACCAGCCGCAAGCGCATGGTGGGCGGCTTCTACACCTACGACAACAAGACCGAGACGAAGGACATCGGCACCGTCTGCAGCGGCAAGAGCGATGCGCGCGGCCTGCTGCTGTGCGAGTCCGAGCTCAAGGAAGCCGGCGAGGTCGAGCTGGTGGCCAGCGCCACCGACAGCGAAGGCCGCGACAGCCGCGCCGCCAGCTCGGTGTACGTGACCAAGCAGGGCGAACTCTGGTTCGGCGGCGAGGACAACGACCGCATCGACGTGCTGCCCGAGAAAAAGAGCTACCAGCCCGGCGAAGTCGCCAAGTTCCAGGTGCGCAGCCCCTTCCGCTTTGCCACCGCGCTGGTGTCGGTGGAACGCGAAGGCATCATCGAGACCCACGTGGTGCAGCTCGACGGCAAGGACCCGACCGTGAGCCTGCAGGTCAGGCCCGAATGGGGGCCGAACGCCTACGTGAGCGTGCTTGCGCTGCGCGGTCGCCTGCGCGAGGTGCCGTGGTACAGCTTCTTCACCTGGGGCTTCAAGGCGCCGCGCGAGTGGTGGACCGCCTTCTGGTACGAAGGCAAGGAATACGTCGCGCCCACCGCGATGGTCGACCTCAGCAAGCCCGCGTACCGACTGGGCATGGCCGAGATCCGCGTCGGCACGCGCGCGCACCAGATCGACGTGACCGTCACCAGCGACAAGCCCAGCTACCCGGTGCGCAGCAAGGCGCAGATCACCATCTCCGCCAAGCTGCCCGACGGCAAGCCCGCGGCCGGCGCCGAAGTGGCCCTGGCCGCGGTCGACCAGGCGCTGCTGGAGCTGATGCCCAACGACAGCTGGAACCTGCTCAACGCGATGCTGCAGCGGCGCAACTGGGGTGTTTCCACCTCCACCGCGCAGATGGAAATCGTCGGCCGGCGCCACTACGGGCGCAAGGCCGTTCCCGCGGGCGGCGGCGGCGGCAAGGGCCAGACGCGCGAGCTGCTCGACACCCTCCTGCTGTGGAACCCGAAGGTGGTGCTCGACGCCAACGGCCAGGCCGTGGTGACGGTGCCGCTCAACGATGCGCTCACCACCTTCAGGATCGTGGCCGTGGCCGATTCGGGCACCAGCCTGTTCGGCACCGGCCAGGCCAGCATCCAGGCCACGCAGGACCTGCAGATCATCAGCGGCCTGCCGCCGCTGGTGCGCGAGGACGACCAGTTCCGCGCCCAGATCACGCTGCGCAACACCACGCAAAAGCCGATGAAGGTGGAGGCTGCGCCGCGCGCCACGCTGCTCACGCTCGAGCCGCAGACGGTGGACATCCCGGCCGGCGAAGCGCGCGAAGTCGCATGGACCGTGACCGCGCCCGCGCAGCTCGCGCAGACGCGCGCCGAAGCCATCCTCTGGGAGATCGAGGCCAAGGACACCCTTGGCGGCGCACGCGATGCGCTCAAGGTGCGCCAGCGCATCGTGCCCTCGGTGCCGCTCACGGTGCAGCAGGCCACGCTGGTGCAGCTCGACGGCCCCTTCACCATCGACGTGGCACCGCCCGCCGATGCCCTGCCCGGCCGCGGCGGGCTGAAGCTCGCGCTGCAGCCCAGGCTGGCCGAAGGCCTGCCGGGCGTGCGCGACTGGTTCGCCAACTATCCGTTCATCTGCCTCGAGCAGAAGACCAGCAAGTCGGTCGGCCTGCGCGACGCGAAGATGTGGCAAGGCGTGCTGGCCCAGTTGCCGACCTACCTCGACAGCGATGGCCTGGCCAGTTACTTTCCGCCGCGCGACGGCGAGTCCAACCGAGGCAGCGACATCCTTACCTCGTACCTCTTGGCAGCCACGCACGAGGCGGCGGCGCTGAACCCCGCCTTTGCGCTGCCCGACGCGGCGCGCGCGCCGATGGAGTCGGGCCTCATCGCCTTTGTCGAAGGCCGCATCCAGCGCGAGTTCTGGAGCCCGCGCAAGGACCTGGACGTGCGCAAGCTCGCCGCGCTCGAGGCCCTGTCGCGCTACGGCGCGGCCAAGGGCAGCATGCTCGGCAGCATCACCATCGCGCCGAACCAGTGGCCCACCAGCGCCGTGATCGACTGGCTCAACATCCTGAAACGCGTGCAGGACGTGCCGCAGCGCCAGCAGCGGCTCGATGAAGCCAACAACGTGCTCAAGGCGCGCCTGTCCTACCAGGGCACCAAGCTGGTCTTCAGCACCGAGCAGGACGACTACTGGTGGTGGCTCATGACCAACGGCGACGTCAACACCGCGCGCCTCCTGCTCAGCGTGATGGACGACCCGGCCTGGAAGGACGACATCGGCAAACTCGCCAACGGCTTCATCGGCCGCCAGCAGAACGGCGCCTGGCACACCACCACCGCCAACCTGTGGGGCGGGCTCGCGCTCGAGAAGTTCTCGAAGGTGTTCGAAAGCACGCCGGTGGCCGGCGTCACGGCCGCCACGCTCGGCGCCGTGAAGGCGCAGGTCGACTGGCGCAGCGTCGAGCGCGTGAAGACCACCGACGCGGCCGGCGCGCCCAACCAGAGCACCTTCTTCGGCGCGCCCGCGTCGCCGGGCAACCTGAAGAACAACACCATGTTCCTGCCCTGGGCCGCCTCGCCTGCCGGCGCGCCGGTGCGCGACACGCTGCTGGTCACGCAGCAGGGCAGCGGCAAGCCCTGGCTCACGATGCAGTCGATTGCCGCGGTGCAATTGAAGGCGCCGTTCGCCGCCGGCTATGCCATCAAGAAGACCATCACGCCGGTCGAGCAGGCCACCGCGGGCAAGTACACGCGCGGCGACGTGCTGCGCGTGACCGTCGAGGTGAACGCCAGCACCGACATGACCTGGGTCGTGGTGAGCGACCCGATCCCGGGCGGCGCCACCATCCTGGGCACGGGTCTTGGCCGCGACTCGCAGATCGCCACGCAGGGCGAGCGCAAGTCGGGCGCCGGCTGGCTGGCCTTCGAGGAGCGCAGCTTCGAGGCCTTCCGCAGCTACTACGAGTACCTCCCCAAGGGCGTCGTGAAGATCGAATACACCGTGCGCCTCAACAACGTGGGCGACTTCGCGCTGCCGCCGAGCCGCGTCGAGGCGATGTACGCGCCCGAGATGTTCGGCGAGACGCCGAATGCGCGCGTGAAGGTGGAGGCGGCGAAGTAAGGCGCGGGCGGGGCCTGCCCTATGCGGGCCCCGCCGCTGCAAGCGCCGCTTCGTACACCGCGAGGTCCGCGTCCGAGAAGCAGCAGAACGTCGCCTCCTGCACGCTGGCACTCGCAGCCAGCGCCGCGCGGACCGTGGCCACCGCGATGGGCGCCGCGAGGTCGACCGGGTAACCGTAGATGCCCGTGCTGATCGAGGGGAACGCGATGCTGCGAACGCCATGCTGCCCGGCGATTTCCATCGACTTCCGGTAGCACGAGGCCAGCAGTTCCGGCTCGCCGCTCGCACCGCCGCGCCAGACCGGCCCGACGGTGTGGATGACGAAGCGCGCCGGCAGCCGGTAGCCCCGGGTCAGCTTGGCGTCGCCGGTCTTGCAGCCCGACAGCAGGCGGCATTCATGCAGGAGCTCGGGCCCCGCGGCGCGGTGGATGGCGCCATCGACACCGCCGCCGCCGAGCAGCGACGAATTGGCCGCATTGACGATGGCATCGACCTGCAGCGTGGTGATGTCGCCGCGAATGGCACGAAGCGCTTTCTGCATGATCCAGGGCCTGTTCAGGGCAGATTAGACGACCGGCGCGGTGAATGCAATCAGCTTGCCCATGTTGGCGACGAAGCTCGCGACCGTGATCGCCTGGGGCTGCTCCTTCTTGACGCAGGGCTCGATCGTTTGTACGGCCGGGTGTATGGCCCGGCCGCGCACTGGCCGCTCAGACCCGCGCGGCAAACCGCTCCACAGCCTCCGTCGGCCCGGCCACGATCAGGAGGTCGCCGGGTTTGACGACGGTGTCTTCCTTGGCATAGATGAAATCCTCGTGGCGGCGCTTGATGCCCACCACCGTGACGCCGTGCCGCGTGCGCACCGCCGATCCGGACAGCGGCTTGCCATGGGTCTCGCTCGGTGCCCGCGTCTTGGCAATGGCAAAGCCGTCTTCGAACTCGATGAAATCGATCATCTTGCCCGTCACCAGGTGCGCGACGCGCCGCCCCATGTCTGCCTCCGGGTACACCACATGATGGGCACCCACCCGCTCGGCGATGCGTCCGTGCTGCTGGCTGTTGGCCTTGGCCCAGATGTCCTTGTTGCCCATCTGGCTCAGGTTCAGGATGGTCAGCACGCTGGCTTCGAGGTTCTGGCCGATGCTGACCACCGCATGCTGGAATTCGTTCACGCCGAGCTGCTTGAGCGACTCCAGGTCCGTGGCATCGGCCTGCACCACGTGGCCGAGCACGCCGGCATGTGCCTGCACCGCCTCGGCGTCGGTGTCGATGGCCAGCACGTCGTGCCCCAGTTCCGCCAGCGCGCGCGCCACGCCGGAGCCGAACCTGCCCAGGCCGATCACGACCACGCTGTCTGCATTGTTTCTACTACCCAACAATTGGCTTCTCCTCAGGAAAACGGTAGCCGCGCCGCGTGTGGTTCACGGCCATGGCGGCGGCCAGGGTGACGACGCCGACGCGCCCTGCGAACATCAGCAGGACCAGGACGAACTGCCCCGCCGGCGGCAATTCGGCGGTGATGCCGGTCGACAGCCCGACGGTGGCAAAGGCGGAAATGACCTCGAACAACACCTTCTCGTAAGGCAGCGATGTCATGGGCACCAGGGTCAAGGTGGCCAGCACGATGGCACCCGCGCTGAGCACCAGGATGGCCAGCGCCTGGCGCTGAACGGTGGTGGAAATACGCCGCCCCTGGAACTCGACGTCCTGGTGCCCGCGGATCTCGTTCCAGACCACCAGCAGCAGCACGAAGAAGGTCGTCACCTTGACGCCGCCCGCGGTCCCGGCGCTGCCACCGCCGATGAACATCAGCAGGTAGTGCAGGTTGAGCGATTCCACGGAGAGCGCGCCGATGTCGACGGCATTGAAACCGGCCGTGCGCGCCGAGATCGAGGTGAAGGCCGCCGCAAGCACGCGCGTGGGCCAGTCCAGCGCGCCGAGGGTTGCCCTGTTGCCGGACTCGGCCAGCAGCAGCGTGAACGTGCCTGCGATGATCAGGAAGATCGTGCCCCATACGGTGAGCACCGTGTGTATCGATTGGACCTGCCGGCGCCGGCGCAGGCCGATGAGCTCGTGCAGCACCGGAAAGCCGAGCCCGCCGATGACGATGGCCAGCATCAGCGGCCCCAGCACCCAGGCGTCGTGCACGAACCGCACCACGCTGTCGCTCCAGGTCGAAAACCCGGCATTGTTGAAAGCCGACACGGCGTGGAAGACGCCCTGCCACAGCGCTTCCCCCCAGTCCATGCCGTAGCCGAAGGCGAACCGGGCACCGAGCAGCAGCGCGGCAACCGCTTCCACCGCGAAGGTCACGATCAGGACCAGTTTCGCGACGCTCCTGACGTCGCCCATCCCGAGCGAGTGGGTTTCCGCCTGCAGCAGCAATTTCGACCGCAGGCGCATCTGCCGATTGACGAGCAGCCCGAGCAGCGTGGCGGAGGTCATCATGCCGAAGCCCCCGAGCTGGAACAGGCCCAAGATGACGGCCTGCCCGAAGCCGGACCAGTAGGTTCCGGTATCGACCACGACGAGCCCGGTCACGCACACGGCCGAGGTGGCGGTGAAGAGCGCCGCCAGCCAGGGCGCGCCCTCGCCCGCCGCATGGGACATGGGCAGCATCAGCAGCCCCGTGCCGATGCCGATGACCGCGAGAAACGCCAGCGCCAGGACGGACGATGGATGCGCGAGCCTCGTGGTCACGCTTTTCCTAGCGGTAGAACGCCTCGACCCTGCCCTTCAGCTTGATCAGCAGCGGCTTGCCCTTGCGGTCCACCGTCTTGCCCGCGGGCACCTTGATCCAGCCTTCGCTGATGCAATATTCCTCCACGTCGAGGCGTTCCTTGTCGTTGAAGCGGATGCCGATGTCGTGCTCGAAGACAGCCGCCACGTGGTGGGGGCTGCGCGGGTCGGTGGACAGGTGGTCGGGAAGAGGGGGAAGAGGAGGCAGAGGATTGGCTTCGGTCATGACGCGGATGATATGGCCTCTCTCCAAAGCCCCGGCCGGCGCACGTCCTAGCGCCGCTTCTTCTTCGCCGTCCGGGCCGCCGGCTTCGGCCCAAAGCCCAGCGAGGCGCGCGCGAGCGCATCGGCCTCGTGGTTGCGGTGCCGTGGCACCCAGCGCAGGCTCGCCTCCTCGAACGAGCCGAGCAGTGCGCGGGCATCGTCGAACAACCCGGCCATGCGCGCGATCGGCCTGGCGCCGGGCGTGGCGAGCTGCTCGACGAGGATGCTGTTGTCGGTATAGGCCCGCACCGCGGTCGCGCCCCTGGCCTTCAGTTCCTCGAGCGCGAGGGTGAGCGCCCTCAGCTCGGCTTCGTTGTTGCAGCCAATGGCATGGCCGGCCAGCGACAGGGTGTGGCGGGTGCCGTCGGGCTCGGTGATGACCGCGCCGGCGCCCATGCGGCCGGGGTTCGGCATCGCGCTGCCATCGCAATACACGGTCCAGGGGCGAAGTTGCATCGGCTCCGTCGATTCAGCAGTTGCTGCGCTTGATGCCCGCAAGATTCTGGCAGGGCCGCTGGCCCGGAGGCGGTCCCGGATCCTGCGGGCGGGGAGGCCGTGGGGGACGAACCATCGGGCGGCCGGCGTCGTAGTACGGGTCCGGCCCCCAGGTATAGACCGGCGGCGATTCGGGCGCGGGGCGCTGCGGCTCGTCGACGTGGCGCGGAATGATGGCCGGGCCCTGCGGCGCGGTGCTGATCGGGGGCGGCGGCGTATATGCCGGCCGGCGCGCTTCTTCGGGCGAAGCGGGCGGGGTCACCGTCAGCGGTTCGGTGATGGGCACCTGGCGCGAGAGCCGGCTGCCGGCGGGGCAAGGGCCGTCGGTGTAGGAGATGCCTCCGCTCGCATCGATGCAGCGCACCACTTCGGCCGCCTGCGCGCCCACGGCCGCGGCGGCCGCGCCGAGGAAGAAAACCGGAATGAACAGAACCGATGTGCGCATCATGCGACCTCCGCCGTTGGCAGCCGAAGACGACAGTGTCTCCCCTGCCCTGCATTCTGGCCGGGTTTCTACAATCGACGGTTGTCCGCTCCTTCCTCCAACCGCACCAGGCCATGACCGTATCGATTGCAATGTTCGCCCTGGCGGCCGGTGCCGGCCCGGCAAGCGGCCGGCTGCGGCGCCACCAGGGGCAGGCCCATGCGTGAACACGACAACCCGCGCCACCAGCCCACGCGCGTGGCCGACCTGCACCGCTTCGACACCGTGATCGACGCGCGCTCGCCCTCCGAGTTCGCGCTCGACCATATTCCCGGCGCCATCAACTGTCCGGTGCTCGACGACGAGGAGCGCCGCATCGTCGGCACCATCTACAAGCAGACCGGCGCCTTCGAGGCGCGGCGCGTGGGCGGCGCCATGGTGGCGGCCAACCTCGCGCGGCACCTGCGCGAACGCTTTGCCGAGCAGCCCGCCAGCTGGCGCCCGCTCGTGTATTGCTGGCGCGGGGGCTTGCGCAGCGGCTCGATGGTGACCTGGCTGCGCCTGGTCGGCTGGGACGCGCAGCAGCTTGCCGGCGGCTACAAGAGTTTTCGCCACCACGTGCTGGCGCAGATCGAGGCCACCGTGCCCAAGCTCCGGCTCAAGGTGATCTGCGGCGCCACCGGCAGCGCCAAGACGCGCATCCTGCAGGCGCTGGCCGCGCGTGGCGAACAGGTGCTCGACCTGGAGCATTGCGCCAGCCACAAGGGTTCGCTGCTGGGCGCGCTGCCCGGCGTGCCGCAGCCCTCGCAAAAGCAGTTCGAGACGCGCATTGCCACTTGCTTCGATGCGCTCGATACGTCGCGCACGCTCTACGTGGAAGGCGAAAGCGCGCGCATCGGCCGGCTCTCGGTGCCCATTCCGCTGGTCGCGCACATGCGCGGCGCCGACTGCATCGAGGTGCAGGCCGATGCGCCCGCGCGGCTCGACTACCTTCTGCGCGACTACGCCTACCTGGGCGACGACCGCGCCGCGCTGGCGGGCCAGCTCGACAGGCTCAAGGAAATGCAGGGCAAGGCGGTGGTGCAGCGCTGGCAGGAATGGGCGCTCGCGGGCAACCTGCCGCAGCTCTTTGCCGAACTGATGGCGCTTCACTACGATCCGCACTACGAACGCTCGCAGGCGCGCCATTTCGAGAAATGGCCGCTGCGCCAGCAGGTGGCGGCGCCCGACCTGACGGACGCAGGCATCGACGCGGTGGCGGAGGCCATCCTTCGGTTGAACGCCGCAGGGTAGCGGGCACATTCACGGCAACGACAAGGCAGGCTCATGACACTCGAATGGCGCGATTCGCTCGAAGGCCTCGACTGGGACGAACTCTCGCGGCTCTACCAGGCCGCACCGCTGGGCAACAAGCAGCCGGGCGGCCTGAAGCTCGTGTTCGGCAACAGCATGTTCAAGTGCCTGGTGTTCGACGCGGGCCGCCTCGTCGGCGCGGGCCGCGCCATGGCCGATGGGCTCGACTGCTCCTACATCTGCGACGTGGCGGTGCATCCCAGCCACCAGGGCATCGGCCTTGGCAAGCAGATCGTCTCGCGGCTGGTGGAACTCTCGCACGGGCATCGCAAGATCATTCTCTATGCGGTGGCCGGCAAGGAGCCCTTCTACGAGAAGCTCGGCTTCAGGCGCATGAAGACCGCGATGGCGATCTTCGAGAACCAGCCGCAGGCCTTCGAGCGCGGGCTGATCGAATGAGCACGCGCCACGTCCCGCGCGCATGAAGCACTTCGTCGTCTCCACCGAAGAGCATCACTTCGAAAGCCTGCACAAGGCGCTCGACACGGTGGCGCGCGAACAGAAGTACCTCGCGCTGACGCAGGCGCCGCCCTGGGAACAATCGCTGGCCTTCTACCGCAGCGTGCTGGCGGCGGGCTTTCCCCATTTCGTGGCGTGCGATGGCAGCGGCAAGGTCGCGGGCTGGTGCGACGTATCGCCGGTCTTCGGCCACTCGAGGGCCCACATCGGCGTGCTTGGCATCGCATTGCTGCCCGAGGCACGCGGGCGCGGACTCGGCGCGCAGCTGCTGCAGGCGGCCATCGGCAAGTCATGGGAGCGCGGACTGACCCGCATCGAGCTTTCCGTTCGCGCGGACAACCTGAATGCGAAGGCGCTGTACGAGCGATTCGGCTTCGAGCACGAAGGCCTCCTGCGCCGCGCCAGCCTCGTCGACGGCATCTACCACGATGCCCACGCGATGGCGCTGCTTCGCTAGACTGGCGCATTCCCTGGCAGAAGGAGTTGCCATGTGCAGAAGCATCAAGACCCTCTACAACTTCGAGCCTCCCGCCACCGAGCAGGAGATCCGCGCCGCCTCGCTGCAGTTCGTGCGCAAGCTCAGCGGCTTCAGCGTGCCGTCCAAGGCCAACCAGGAAGCCTTTGAGCGTGCGGTCGACGAGGTGGCCGCGAGCGCCGCACGGCTGATCGGCTCGCTGGTCACCACCGCCGAGCCGCGCGACCGCGCCATCGAGGCCGCACGCGCGAAGGCCAGGTCCGCCGCGCGCTTCGGCACCTGACAGCAAATCCGTCATCTTCTGGAGAACCCATGCCCCTCGAACTCTGGCTCGCCTTCGTCGCCGCATCGTCCGTGCTGCTGGTCATTCCCGGACCGACCATCCTCACGGTGATCAGCTATTCCATGTCGCACGGCCGGCGCGCCAACCTGCCGCTGGTGGCCGCGGTGGCGCTCGGCGATTCCACCGCGCTGGTGGTGTCGCTGCTCGGCCTCGGCGCGCTGCTGGCCGCATCGGCGTTCTGGTTCACGGTGGTGAAGTGGGCGGGGGGGCTGTATCTGCTCTACCTCGGCATCAAGCTGCTGCGCGCGGGCATCGGCGGCGCCGAAATCGCCGCGCCCGCCGCGCCCGATTCGCGCTGGCGGCTGTTCGCCAACACCTACCTGGTGACGGCGCTGAACCCCAAGGGCATCGTGTTCTTCGTGGCGTTCCTGCCGCAGTTCCTGAGCCCCGCGGCCGACGTGACGCGCCAGCTCTGGGTGCTGGCGGCCACCTTCGTGGCGATGGCGGCGCTCAATGCCACGCTCTACGCCGTGTTCGCCGGATCGGCCCGCAAGCTGCTTTCCTCGCCGCGCGCGCAGCGGCGCTTCAATCTTGCGGGCGGCTCGCTGCTGAGCGCAGCGGGCGTATGGGCGCTGCTCGCGCGCCGGCCTGCCTGAGGCGCGCGCCCGCCGCCCTCAGCGGTAGTACCGGTTGTTCGGGTTGCGGTCGTAGCGGTTCGGCACGCCGTCGCCGTCGCGATCGCGGTCATAGCGGTTGGGCACGCCGTCGCGGTCGCGGTCTCCGTAGCCATAGTTCGGTCGCGGCGCCGGACGGTCGTAAGGTGCCACGACGCAGCCGGCCAGCGCGGCCGATGCGGCAAGCAGAACGGCCAATGTCTTCATCATCATTCGGTTTCTCCTTGGAGTTCTGGAAAGACGGCTTGCCTGCGCAAGCCGGCACCTGCATTGAAGGCCACCTCCGTCTCGGCTGCGTATCCGTCATGAGGCCGGAAGGTGAAGTTCGTTACAGGATGTGGAACGTGCTGCAGACTTTGGCGCCAAGTTCCTGCGGCCACAGGCGGCGGCGCACCCGTCCGCAAGTAGGTGCAGTTCCCGTGGCCGCTTCGCCGAGAATGGCGCCGCCACGCCGCCAATTCCCGCTTCCCACCGCCATGTCCCGCCTGCCCTTCCCCGCCTGCCGCAGCTGCCTTGCCGCAGTGCTGGCGGCCATCGCCTGCGCGCTGCCGGCGCTGGCCGGCGCCGTGAGCTTCGATGAGGTGAAGCGCGAGTTCCGCCCTTCCGACACCGCGGTGCTCGACCGCAACGGCGAGCTGCTGCAGCGCGTGCGCACCGATGCCAGCGTGCGGCGCGGCCAGTGGGTGGCGCTGTCCGATGTCTCACCCGCGCTGCGCATGACCATGGTGCTGAGCGAAGACCGGCGCTTCTACGAACACAGCGGCATCGACTGGCGCGCGGTGTCGTCCGCCGCCTGGGGCAACCTGTGGAACACCCGCACGCGCGGCGCATCGACCATCACGATGCAGCTGTCGGGCCTGCTCGACGAAGACCTGCGCCGCGCCAACAGCGGGCGCACCTTCACGCAGAAGATCGGCCAGACCGTCGCGGCCACGCAGCTGGAGCGCAGCTGGCGCAAGGACCAGATCCTGGAGGCCTACCTCAACACCGTGCCCTTCCGCGGCGAGATCGTGGGCATCGATGCGCTCTCGCGCACGCTGTTCGGCAAGGCGCCCAGCGGCCTCGACGCGCGCGAGGCCAGCGTGGCCGCGGCGCTGGTGCGCGCGCCCAATGCCAGGCCCGCACTGGTGGCGCAGCGCGCCTGCGAGGTGATGCGCGCGATGGAGCCAGGGCAGAAGATCGATTGCGATGCGCTCGACATGTTCACGAGCGCGGCATTGCAGCGGCGGGCCTTCGATGCGACCGAAGGCATTGCACCGCACGCGGCGCGGCGTGTGCTGAAGGAACTGCGCGAGGCCGGCGAAACGGCCGCGCCGCCTGCCCGCCAGGCCGCCGGCAGGCAGGCCGCCGTGCGGACCACGCTGCGCGCACCGCTGCAGCGCTTTGCGCTGGCCACGCTGCAGCGCCACCTGAAGGAACTGCGCGGCCGCCACGTGGAGGATGGCGCGCTCGTGGTGCTCGACAACGCGAGCGGCGAGGTGCTCGCGTGGGTCGGTTCGTCGGGGCCGCTGAGCCAGGCCGCCGAGGTCGATGCGGTCACCGCGCTGCGCCAGCCCGGCTCCACGCTCAAGCCGCTGCTCTATGCGCAGGCCATCGCCGAGCGGCGGCTCACCGCTGCCTCGCTGATCGACGATTCGTCGGCGCAGATCAGCACCGCGAGCGGTCTCTACATTCCGCAGAACTACGACCGCCAGTTCAAGGGAGCGGTGTCGGCGCGCACCGCGCTGGCCGCCTCGCTCAACGTGCCGGCCGTGCGCACGCTGGTGATGGTGTCGCCCGAATCGTTCGCGCGCCAGCTGCGCGCGGCCGGCCTGCCGCTGCGCGAAAGCGGCGACTACTACGGCTACAGCCTTGCGCTGGGCAGCGCCGAGGTGTCGCTGCTGTCGCTCACCAACGCCTATCGCACGCTGGCCAACGGCGGGCGCTACGGGCCGCCCATGCTGGCCGCTGCGCCGGCTCCAGCTGCCAAGGACAAGGCCAGTGACAAGGCCGCCACCATCCTCGACCCGCGCGCCGCCTTCATCGTCGGCGACATCCTGTCCGACGCGAACGCCCGCACGCGCACCTTCGGTCTCGACAGCATTCTTTCCACGCGCTTCTGGACCGCAGTGAAGACCGGCACCAGCAAGGACATGCGCGACAACTGGGCCGTGGGCTGGTCGCAGCGCTACACGGTCGGCGTATGGGTCGGCAACGCAAGCGGGGCATCGATGTGGGACGTGAGCGGCACCAGCGGCGCGGCCCCGGTGTGGGCCGAGGTGATGCGCTTTCTGCACGCGCGCGAGCCGAGCCGCGCACCCCGGCCGCCAGCCGGCCTGGTCGAGGCGCAAGTGACGTTCGGCCCCGGCGCCGACGGCAATCCGCTCGAGGCGGCGCGCAGCGAATGGTTCCTGCAGGGCACGGAGCAGCCGCTCTTCGCGCTCGACAACGCCGGCGCCGGCACGCCGGCAGGCGCCGGCGCCGCGCCGCGCATCACCGCGCCGGCCGATGGCACCATCATCGCGCTGGACCCCGACATTCCGCCGCTGCACCAGCGCGTGCGCTTCGAGGCCGAAGGCCGCGGCGTGCAATGGCGCATCGACGGCAAGCACTTTGCGCGCGGCAACAGCGCACAGTGGCTGCCGTGGCCGGGGCGCCACGTGATCGAACTCGTCGACGCCACCGGCAAGGTGGTCGACCAGCGCAAGCTCGAAGTGCGCGGCGCGGGCGTGGTCGCGAAAAGCGCGCGCCGATGAACGCGGCTGCCGGCGGCTGCGCCGGCCGGGAAGCCCCCCCAATCCCCCTGCCTTCGACTGCGGCATTGAAGCCGAGCGAGAATTCATCCAATGATTCAATGAATTAGGCCTTTCTTATTCATATGCTCCTCCAAGCCCCCCGAACCTCCCTGGCCGACAGTGCAGCCGACAGCATCCGTGCCGAAATCGCGGCGGGCCGCTGGGCCGTGGGATCGCGCATTCCCATCGAGCCTCAGCTCGCGCAGTTGCTCGGCGTCAGCCGCGGCACGGTGCGCGAAGCCGTGAAGACGCTGGTCTCGCGCGGCCTGCTCGAGGTGCGGCAAGGTTCGGGCACCTATGTGCGTTCGGGCTTCGACCCTTCGGCCAGCCTGCAGAAGATGCGGCGCGCAAGTTTGCGCGACCAGTTCGAGGTGCGCCGCGCGCTCGAGGTCGAGGCCGCGCGGCTGGCTGCCGTGCGCCACACCGCCAAGGACCTGCGCAACCTGAAGACCCTGCTCGAGAAACGCGGCGTGCCCGACCCGAGCGACGGCGGCGCGAGCTTCATCGAACGCGACCTGGCCTTTCACCTGGCCATCGTCGACATCTCGGGCAACCTGGCGCTGGCCGAAACCTGCCGCTTCATCGCAGGCTACATCAAGGAAACCATCGCGAGCACGATGGGCTCCAGCCTGCCGGAACCCGACACGGCCGCGCACGTCACCATCGTCGAGGCCATTGCAAGCCGCGACCCCGACCGCGCCGCGGAGGCGGTGCGCGCCTTCATGTCGCCCATGATCGATGCGCTGGCGCAAGACGCAGAGCTTGTCCGATGAGCCGCCGGGCCGCTCCCGCGGCGAATATCGCAGTGCGCAGCACGGAGGTCGCCTTATGAGCGCGGTGGCGTTCCGGGCGGCCCGCGCCGCCGACGAGCTGCTGATCGACCCCGAGGCCGACAGCACGCCCGCGCCGCGCCCCACGCCCGCGGGCAGCCTGGGCCGCCGCATCCTGCTGGGCGCGAGCGTGGTGCTGATTGCCTTCAACCTGCGCCCGGTGTTCGCCAGCCTGTCGGTGGTGCTGCCGGAGATCATCGCGGCCACCGGACTCTCGGCCACCGCCGCGAGCCTGCTGACCACGCTGCCCATCGTCTGCCTGGGCCTGTTCGCGCCGCTGGCACCGGGACTGGGCCGGCGCTTCGGCACCGAGCGCACGCTGCTTGCCTGCATGGTGCTCATCCTGCTGGGCACGCTGCTGCGCGGCACCGGCAGCATCCCGCTGCTGTTCGTGGCCTCGGCCATCGCGGGCAGCGGCATCGCGGTGTCGAACGTGCTGCTCTCGGGCCTCGTGAAGCGCGACTTCGCCAAGCAGGCGGCGCTGATGATGGGCCTCTACACCATGGCGGTGTGCGGCGGCGCGGCCAGTGCCGCGGGCCTCACGGTGCCGCTCGAGCATGCGCTGGGCGGCGGCTGGACCTATGCGCTCGCGATGTGGGCGGTCCCGGCCCTGCTGGTCACGCTGATCTGGGCGCCGCAGGCCCTGCCGCTGAAGCCGGTGGCCAGCGAATCGGGCTTCACCGTGCGCGGGCTGTGGCGCGACCGGCTGGCCTGGCAGGTCACTTTCTTCATGGGCCTGCAATCGGCACTGGCCTACACCGTGATGGGCTGGCTCGCGCCCATCCTGCGCGAACGCGGGCTCGGCGGCGAAACGGCCGGCTACGTGGTGTCGCTGGCGGTCATGACGCAGGTGGTGACCTGCCTGGTCGTTCCCGCGGTGGCCGTGAGGCTGCGCAACCAGCGCGGGCTGGCGGTGGTGCTGGCCATCGTCACCGTGGCCGCCATGCTGGCGATGCTGTTCGCGCCGCTCGGCGGCGTGTGGCTGTGGGCCGTGCTGCTGGGCATTGCGCAGGGCGGCACCTTTGCCCTGGCGCTCACGTTCATGGTTCTGCGCTCGCCCGATTCGCACGTGGCGGCGCACCTCTCGGGCATGGCGCAGGGCGTGGGCTACCTCGTGGCCGCCTGCGGGCCGCTGATGGCGGGCCTGCTGCACGGCTGGACCGGCAGCTTCCGCGCGTCGTCATGGCTTTTCATCGGGCTGGGCATTGCGCTGGTGATGGCGGGCCTCGGTGCGGGACGCTCGATGCACGTGGGCGCGGTGACGGTTCCCCGGCGCTGAGGGAACGGGCCCAACTGCCTGCCTGCTACTGCAGGTAGCTCTCGGCCAGCAGCGCCCAATAGGCCGCGCCGATCGGCAGGTTGCCGTCGTTGAAGTCGTAGCCCGGGTTGTGCACCATGCAGCCGCCGTGTTCGCCGTGCGCGCCGTTGCCGATGAACAGGTAGCAGCCGGGCTTCTTCTCGAGCATGAACGCGAAATCTTCGCTGCCGGTCACGGCCGGGCCCTGCGGCTCGACATGCGCGGCGCCCACCAGTTCATAGCCGATGCGGCGCGCAAACTCGGTTTCCTCGGTCGTGTTCACCAGCACGGCGTAGCCCTTGCGGTAGTCGATGTGCGCCTTCACGCCGAAGCTCTCGGCCTGCGCCGTGACGATGGCCTTCAGGCGCTTTTCGAGCAGCGCGCGCACCTCGCGGTCGAGCGAGCGCACGCTGATCTCCAGCACCGCGGTCTCGGGGATCACGTTGTTGGCCTTGCCCGAGTGGATGGCGCCCACGGTGACGATCGACATCTCCTGCGGATCGGCGTTGCGCGAGACGATGGTCTGCAGCGCCATCACGATGCTGGACGCGGCAACGATCGGATCGGCCGTGCGGTGCGGCATGGCGCCGTGGCCGCCCACGCCGGTGAGCGTCACGGTGGCGTAGTCCGACGAAGCCATGGCCGCGCCTTCGCGGAACATCAGGGTGCCCTGCCGGCGGCCCGGCGAGTTGTGCATGGCGTAGACCGCATCGCAGGGGAATCTTTCGAACAGGCCGTCCTCCATCATCTTCACGGCGCCGCCCATGCCCTCTTCGGCTGGCTGGAAGATGAGGTTCAGCGTGCCCGAGAACTCGCCGTGCTGCGCCAGGTACTTGGCCGCGCCGAGCAGCATCGCGGTGTGGCCGTCATGGCCGCAGGCGTGCATGATCCCGGGCCGGCCGCTGCGGTAGGCAAGGCCTGTCTTCTCCTCGATGGGCAGCGCGTCCATGTCGGCGCGGATGCCGATGGCGCGCGTTCCGCTGCCGCGCCTGAGCCGGCCCACGAGGCCGGTCACGCCCAGGCCGCGCTCCACCTCGTAGCCCCAGGCGGCGAGGCGCTCGGCCACCAGGTCGCTGGTGCCGAATTCCTCGAAGCCGAGCTCGGGGTTCTGGTGGATCTGCTGGCGCACCGTGACGAATTCGGCGGCGTGCCTTCTCATGTACTCGAGGTAGTGCTGGGCGCTTTGCGGCATCGTGGTCTCGTGTTCCGGATGGATGAATGAGGATGAGGAGGAATCGGTTCGCTCAGGGCTGCAGCGCCATGGTGGCAGGCAAGCGGGTCCACGGCAGGTCGGCCGGGTCGGCGGCCATCGGACCGGGCGCCTTGGCCACGAGGATGTGGCTCGCAATGGGTGCGAAGTCGGCGCGAAAGTGCACCGAGCTCTTGTTGACCAGCAGCTTCATCGCCTCGGGCTCGATGCCCAGGTAGCGGAAGAACTCGCGGTCGAGCATCTGGCTCTTGCCGCTGGCCACGGCAATGCGCACGCCGTCGATCTCCAGACAGGCGCTCTGGCCGAGCGACACCACGCCGCCGCGCGACATCGGCCCCTTGCCGTGGACCTGCCCGTCGCTGAGCGCGCGCACGGTGAAAAGGCCTTGCACGGGCGCATCGCTGAACCGGCCGCCCCACGTCGGCACCGAGGTGCCGAGCGCGATGCGGATCTGCGCGCCCACGCCGGCCTCGTGCGCCGCCGCGGCCGCGCCAGGATCGAACATCAGCCCCAGCGCGACCTGACCCGGGTAGCGCTTGCCCGCGCCCTCGGCCAGCAGCGCATGCAGCATGCCGGTGGTGTTGCTGTCGGCGCCCGCGCCGGGGTTGTCCTGCGTGTCGGCGATGACCACCGGCTTGCTCGCGTCCGCGGCCAGCGCCATGGCCTGCGCAACCGCCGCGCGCGGCTCCAGCACGTCGAGCCGCCATTGCGCGCGCGGCTGGTCGATGCGCTCGTACAGCGTGGCCACGGCCGCGCCGGCATCGTCGCCATAGCCCCACACGACCGGGCCGCACTCGGCGATGTCGGCGGCCGGGAAGCCGGTGGCAAAGCTCAGCACCGCATCGTGCCTGGCGTCGAGTTCGCCGAGCAGCCGGTACACGGATGCGGCCGGCTCGATCATGGTCGACTGCACGTTGAGCGGCAGCAGGAAGCCGAGCCGCCGCGCATGCAGCGGCTCGCGCGAGCCGCGCGCGATGCGGCGTTCCAGCAGCCTGGCGGCGAGCCGGCCCGTGTCGGCCATGTCGACGTGCGGATAGGTGCGGTAGGTGGCCAGCGCATCGGCCTCGGCCAGCATCCGGCCCGTGATGTTGCCGTGCAGGTCCAGGCTCGCGACGATCGGCACGTCCGGCCCCACGAGCATGCGGATGCGCGCGATCAGTTCGCCTTCGGGGTCTTCGAGGTGCTCGGTCACGGCTGCGCCGTGCAGGTCGAGATAGACCGCGTCGATGCCGCCCTCGGCCAGCGCGGCAGCCAGGTCTTCGGTGATGGCGGCCGAGATGCGCTCGAACGCGTCCTCGGTCACATGGGCCGAGGGCGTGGCGCCGGCCCAGGCCGACGGCACGAGCGACCAGCCCTTCTCGCGCGCCGCGTCGATGAAGCCGCCCACGGGAATGTTCCTGCCCGCGTAGGCCTCGACGATCGCGGCGCCGCGCCGGTACGGCGGGAAGGTCGAACCCGCATTGAACGCGGCCCAGTCCGCCTTGCTCGGCGCGAAGGTGTTGGTCTCGTGCTGGAAACCGGCGATGAAGACTTTCATGGAATCCTTTTCTTTTCTCTTGAACGCGGGAACGAAGAGCTTTCAGCTGCGCGCAAAGGCAAAGTCGCGCCCGGGCGCCGCAGCCAGCAGTTTGCGCGTGTAGTCGTGGCGGGGGGCGAAGAACACATCGCGCACCGAACCGCGCTCCACGATCTCGCCCTGGCTCATGACCAGCACGCTGTCGCAGATCTGGCTGGCCACGCGCAGGTCGTGCGTGATGAAGAGAATGCCGATCTTCAGCCGCTGCTGGATTTCGTCGAGCAGGCGAAGGATCTGCGCCTGCACCGAGACGTCGAGCGCAGACACGGCCTCGTCGGCAATCAGCACCTTGGGATCGCAGGCCAGCGCGCGCGCAATCGAGATGCGCTGGCGCTGCCCGCCCG
This sequence comes from Variovorax beijingensis, assembly GCF_003951285.1. Lineage (GTDB taxonomy): Bacteria > Pseudomonadota > Gammaproteobacteria > Burkholderiales > Burkholderiaceae_C > Variovorax > Variovorax beijingensis. The sequence continues at coordinate 401,141 of NZ_RXFQ01000001.1, forward strand.
AGAACTCGCTGGGGTAGCGGCGCAGCGCATCGGGCGACAGGCGCACCAGCCGCATCAGTTCTTCGGCGCGCGCCCAGGCCTGGTCGTGCGGCATGCCGAAGTTGACCGGGCCCTCGATGATCGAGGCGCCCACCGTCTGGCGCGGATTCAGCGAGCGGTACGGGTCCTGGAAAATCACCTGCACCGTGCGCCGGAACGGCGAGAGAGCGCGACCCCTCGCATGCGCCACCGAACGGCCGTCGGCAAAGATGTCGCCCGAGCTCGGGTCGATCAACCGCGCGATGCAGCGCGCCACCGTCGACTTGCCCGAACCCGACTCGCCGACGATGCCCACGGTTTCACCGGGCCGCACTTCGAGCGACACATTGCGCGCCGCATCCACCGTGCGGCGCTTGCCGGGCCAGCTGCCCGTGATGTAGGTCTTGCAGATGTTCACCGCATTGAGCAGCGGATAGGCGTCGGGCACCGGCGGGCGCCGGGGCGGCGAAAGCTCGGGCACCGCGTCGAGCAGCATCCTGGTGTAGGGCTCGCGCGGCGCCGTGAGCACCGCCATCTTGCCGCCCTTCTCGATCATGGCGCCCAGCTCCAGCACCACCACTTCGTCGGCGATCTCGGCCACCACGCCGAAGTCGTGCGTGATGAAGAGCACGGCCGTGCCGTTCTCGGTCTGCAGCTCGAGGATGAGCCGCAGTATCTCGGCCTGCGTGGTCACGTCGAGCGCGGTGGTCGGCTCGTCGCAGATCAGCAGCACGGGCTTCAGGATGAGCGCCATCGCAATCACGATGCGCTGGCGCTGCCCACCCGACAGCTGGTGCGGATAGGAAGCGTAGATGCGCTCGGGCTCGGGCAGCCGCACGCGTTCCATGATGGCGATGATCTTTGCGCGCCGCTCGGCCGCGCCCATCTGCACATGCTGGGCCAGCATTTCGTCGACCTGCGCGCCGCAGGTCATCACGGGGTTGAGCGCGGTCATCGGTTCCTGGAACACCATGGCCATCGATGGCCCGCGCAGCTGGCGCAGGCGGGAAGGCGTTGCGGCCAGCAGGTTCTCGCCCTGCAGTTCGATGGCGCCGCGCACCGGCACGAGGCCCGAAGGCAGCAGCCCCATCACCGCATTGGCGATGACCGACTTGCCCGAACCCGACTCGCCGAGCAGGCAGACGATCCTGCCGGGCGGCACGTCGAAGGAGATCTTGTCGACCGCATGCGGCCGGTCGCCGCCGCGCGGCAGCGCAATGGCCAGGTCGCGAACGGAAAGAACAGGTGCCTGCGCCATGTTCAGCCCCCGCGCTTGTTGAACTTGGGATCGAGCGTGTCGCGCAGCCCGTCGCCGAGGATGTTCACTGCGAGCACCGTCAGCGCCAGGAAGATGCCGGGGAACAGCACGTTGTGCGGGAACTGGTTGAACTGCGCCCTGCCCTCGGCCATGATGTTGCCCCAGGTCGCCATGTCGGCCGGCAGCCCCACGCCGAGGAACGACAGGATGGCCTCCACCAGGATGGCCGAGGCGCACACGTAGGTCGCCTGGATGATCAGCGGCGCAATCGCATTCGGCAGGATGTGGCGCACGAGGATCTTCCATGTCGGCGTGTCGAGCGCAATGGCGGCTTCCACATAAGGCTCCTCGCGCACCGTGAGCACCACCGAGCGCACGAGGCGCGCCACGCGCGGGATCTCCGGCACCGCAATGGCCACCACCACGGTGAGCAGCTTGCCGCCGAACAGCGCCACCAGGCTGATCGCGAACAGGATGCCGGGGATGGCCATCACGCCGTCCATCAGCCGCATGATGGCGCTGTCGAGCCGGCGGAAGTAGCCGCCCAGGAGGCCGACGAGCATGCCGAACACCACCGCCAGCGCGGCCACCGCCACGCCCACGGTCAGCGAAACGCGCGCGCCGTAGAGCGTACGGCTCCAGATGTCGCGTCCCAGGCTGTCGGTGCCCATGACGAACAGGTGCTCGAAGGTGTCGCCCGCGAGGCTGTTGAACTCGCCGCGCGTGCCCGGCATGAGGTTGCCGCTGCCGGGGTCGATGGCCGTGGGGTCGATGGTGCCGAGCCATGGCGCCGCCAGCGACACGAACACCAGCAGCAGCAGCACGCCGCCGCCCGCGCGCACCGACCAGTCGGCCAGGATGCGCTTGAGCAGCGAGCGCCGCCGGGGCGGCGGCAGCGGCTCGGCGATGGCTTCGACAGGAATCATCGCCGGGGCGAGCGAATCGGTCATCGTGTTTTCTTCTTTCTTCTTGCGCCTCAATAGCGGATGCGGGGATCGAACACCAGGTAGCTCAGGTCGATCAGCAGGTTGATGAGCACGTAGACGACGGAAAAGAACAGCGTGATGCCCTGTATCAGCGGAAAGTCGCGCGACAGCACCGCATCGACCGTGAGCTGCCCGAGGCCCGGAATCGCGAACACGGTTTCTGTGACGACCACACCGCCGATCAGCAGCGCAATGCCGATGCCGATCACCGTGACGATCGGAATCGCCGCATTGGCCAGCGCATGCCGCATCAGCACCCGCTTCTCCGACATGCCCTTGGCGCGCGCGGTGCGGATGTAGTCTTCGGTCATGGCCTCGGCCACGGCCGCGCGCGTGACGCGTGCAATCAGCGCCACGTAGATGATCGACAGCGTGATCGACGGCAGGATCAGGTGCTTGATCCAGAGCCACGGCCCCTGGCCGAGCCGCGAGTAGCCCTGCACCGGCAGCAGCTGCAGGTGCAGCGCGAAGATCCAGATGAGCACGTAGCCGATCACGAAGGCCGGTATCGAAAAACCCATGACCGAGAAGCCCATGAGCATGCGGTCGAGCCAGCCGCCATGGCGCCAGGCGGCCACCACACCCAGCGGCACCGCGATGAGGATGGTGACCACCAGCGTCACTGCCGCCAGCGAAACCGTCGGCTCGATGCGCTGCCCGATGAGTTCCACCACCGTCTTCTTCATGAAGTAGGACTCGCCCAGGTTGCCCTGCAGCAACTGCCCGCTCCAGCGCAGGAACTGCGTGGGCAGCGAATCGTTCAGCCCCAGCTGGCCCCGCACCTTGGCGATGTTCTCGCTGGTGCCGCTGTCGCCCACGATGGCGGCGGCCGGATCGCCGGGCGCCAGCCGGAGCATCAGGAACACGATCAACGCGACGATGACGAGCACCGGCACGGTCGTCAGGATGCGGCGCGCAAGAAAGATCAGCATGGATTTTGCGAAGGAGCGCGCTCAGCTCTTCTTGATGTTCCAGAACACGTTGACCGGCGAGCGCACCACGCCGCTCACCACGCCCTTGCGGTAGGCCGTGAGCGGCTTGTATTCGCCGATCGGCGCGTAGATGCCGGTGTCGTACACGCGTTGCTGGATGGCCGTGGCCAGGTCCTTGCGCTTGGGCTCGTCCGCGCTCGCGAGGAATTCGGACTTCAGCTGCTCGAGCTTGTCATCGGTGGCCCAGCCGAACCAGCCCTTCTCGCCGTTGCCCGTGAGCGGCGCGTAGAACATCGGGTTCATGTTGTCGGCAATGCCCCAGCCGGTGATGAAGAGGTTCCAGCCGCCCTTGTCGACGGGATCCTTCCTGGCGCGGCGCGTGACCAGCGTGGGCCAGTCCATCGACTGCATGTCGACGTTGAAGCCGGCCTGCTTCAGCAGCTGCGACATCACCGGCGGAAACTTGTTGAGCAGCGCAAAGTCGGCCGGATACATGAGCACGACCGGCTTGCCGTCATAGCCCGCTTCCTTGAGCAGCGCCTTGGCTTTCTCGAACTGCGGCTTGCCGGTGAAGTAGCTGGTCTTGTCGTTGGAGAACGCCGTGCCGCACGGGTAGACCGAGGCGCAGCTGTTGTAGAGCTCCTTGTGCACCATCTGGGCGCGCATCAGCGCCTCCTGGTTGATGGCCATGATGGCGGCCTGCGCGATCTTCGGGTTGTCGAAGGGAGGAATGACGTGGTTCAGGTGCAGTGCGAACGAGCCCTTCGGGATCGGGTTGTCGACGGTGATGGCGGCGTTGTTCTTGAGCGCCGTGTACTGCTCCGGCGGCAGCCATTCGATCATGTCGACCTCGCCATTCGCGAGCGCATTGGCCTGTGTCTGCGCGTCTTTCAGGATGATCCATTCCATCCGGTCGACGTACACGTTCTTGCCGCCCGCGGTGCCCGAAGGCGCCTCGGCGCGCGGCACGTACCTGGTGTTCTTCAGGTAGACCACCTTCTCGCCAGGGCGGTACTCCTCTTTCTTGAAGATGTAGGGGCCCGAACCGGTGGCGTCGTCGATCTGCTTGTCGGACGGCGTGGCGGCCACGCGCGCCGGCATGATGAACGGCGGATTCGACGAAGGCTTGCTCAGTGCATCGAGCACCATGCCGAAGCCGTCCTTGAACACCAGCCTGAAGCTGTTGGCGTCGACCGCCTCGGCCTTGTCGAGCGCGGCGTACATTTTCTGGCCCAGCCCGTCGCGCTGGCCCCAGCGCTTGAGCGACGCCAGCACGTCGTCGGAAGTGACCGGCTTGCCGTCATGGAATTCGAGGCTCTTGCGCAGCGTGAAGGTCCATGTCTTGCCATCGGCGCTGGTGGCGTACTTGTCGACCATCTGCGGCTTGACCTTGCCCTGCTCGTCCACGCCGAAGAGCGTGTCGTACACGGCATAGCCGTGGTTGCGCGTGACGAACGCGGTGGTCCAGATCGGGTCGAGGATCTTGAGGTCGGACTGCGGCACCAGGCGCAGCACCTTGCCCGCATCCTGCGCGAACGCGCTGGTTGTTGCGAGGGCGGCGGCCAGCATGGCACCCGCAACAACGGCTTTCAGGTTTCTTTTCGACAGCATCTTCGGTTCTCCGGTTGAAAAAATCGTGAGGAACGGGACTTCGGATCAGGCGTGCCGGCGCGGCCGCCATCGGAAGCTCCGATGGAAGAAGGAGAAGAAAAATCGCGCGGTGCGCTCGAACAGAAGTCATGAAGAAGAAGGCTCCGGAAGCGCGCAAAGGCCACCCCGCGCATTGCGCGAGATGCCCCTGCTGTCCTTTGGCCTGAGAGATTCACCATGCACGCTCATCGCGCATGGCTTGCCCCTTCGGCGGCTGCCCTCGGAGTCCTTTTTTATTCAGGGCTCCGGGCAGCGCTCTCCAGCGTTGATCGAGATATCCAGTCTTGGGACCTGAGCGTTATGGGCTGTCGCCTTCGGTAATGCACTAACTCGAAGCATCGAGCCGGCATTTCTCCTGGATGCATTCTTCCAAGCAGAATGCGTGCCACTCGAATGCTTGCGCTACTGCGGCCCGCCGCAGAAGCTCGCCCTTTCGGTGGTCCTGGCGGTGAAGTGAAGGCGCGTGGTGGTGATGTCGCTGGCGGGCGTGTTCTGCGGCCATTCGCTCTGCAGCCAGGTGTACTGCCAGCTGTAGGCTTCACCCGGACTCGCAGCTTCGCCGTAGCTGATGCGAAGGCTGCCGCTGCTCTCGTCGTGGCAGTGCTTCGATTGCTTGTATTCCTTTTCGCTGAAGCAGGCACGGATCATCTTCGAGCACGAAAAAGGAATGCCTTCGTACACGGCCCGGCTCGCGTCCTCGAGCGGCACGAAGTCGGCCTTGCTGAACGAAGCGCCGCCGCCCGAGTACATCTCCGACACCGTCTGGAGCACAGCCGCGGCCCACCGCCCTTCGGCCAGCGGATAGAGCGCCGGCGCGAGGGAAATGCGCGAGCCCGCCATGCCGGTGGCCGCCGCCTTCTTCATCGATGCGGCCGCATAGCCGCTGAAGTCATGCAAGCGGTTCAGCTGCCAGGTGCCAGTGGCGGCGACGCGCCTGATGCGCGCCATGGCCAGCGGCTCGCTCGAGAACACCGCATAGTCGCCCGGCACGGCGCCGCGCGGCCGGTACAGGCCCAGCGCCTGCGGATCGCAGGGCTGCGGCAACAGCGCACACAAGCGCGCGCGCCAGTCCGCATCCAGCGCTTCCGGCTTCTTCACCGCATCGAAGAGCTGCGCCGACGGCGCGGCAGCCACATGCCCGGCGAGCAGCAGGACGAGCATCGAGGCGGCGGCGCGAAGAATGGGCAGCGGGTTCATGGACCGGCATGGTAGCCAGCCCGCACGGAAGTTTCTGCAACCAATTGCGGCGCGGGCGGGCCGATGTTGTAGCCTTCGCCCCACGGCCATCCCGGCCTCGAACGGAGCAAAGATGGCTGACAGGATCCTGGTGTTCTATGGCTCGTACCGGTCGGACCGCATGGGCATTCGGCTGGCGGACTACCTGGTGGCGGGCCTCAATGCGCGAGGTGCCGAGGCCGAGCTGATCGACGCCAAGGCCGTCGGCCTGCCGATCCTCGACCGCATGTACAAGGAATACCCCGAAGGCACCGCGCCCCCGGCCATGGAAGCGCTGGCGCAGAAGATACGCGGCGCGGATGCCTTCGTCTTCGTGACCGGCGAATACAACTGGGGCCCGCAGCCCGGCCTGAAGAACCTGACCGACCACTTCCTCGAGGAATGGTTCTGGCGCCCCGCCGCCATCGCGAGCTATTCGGCCGGCCGGTTCTCCGGCGTTCGCTCCGGCACCGTGTGGCATTCGATCCTGTCGGAGATGGGCATGGTCGTCGTGTCGAGCACATTGGCGGTCGGCCCCATCTCGCAGACGCTCGATGCCGGCGGCAAGCCCACCGGCAGCGCAGGCGAATCGCTCGATCGCTCCTTCGGACGGTTCGCCGACGACCTGTCCTGGTGGACCGAGGCGGCGCGCGCGCAGCGGGCGCGCAAGGCGCCGCCGTATTGACTTGAATCGGAGTGAGCAAAGAACATGCGACGTACGAACCCATCGCTGGAAAGGCGGCTTGAAGGCCTGTTGGCCGATCGATCCGTCACCGGCGCCTCGATGGCGCACGTGCGGAAGAACTCGATAGAGCTGGCGGCGGCCGGCCTGCGCGACAAGGAAGCCGCCGAGCCGGTCGATGCCGAGACCGTGTTCGGCGCGGCGTCCCTCACCAAACCGATCGTTTCGTACGCTGTGCTGCAGCTTGCCGACGCCGGTGTGCTCGATCTTGATGAACCGCTTTTTGCCCCGGAACGGTCGATCGTGCCGGGAGACGCGACCTCGGCTCTCATCACCTTTCGCCATGTGCTCACGCATACCTGCGGCCTGCAGAACCTGCGCGACAAGAATCCGCTGCGGATGCACTTTCATCCTGGTTCGCGGTTCAGCTACTCGAGCGTGGGATTCACTTTTCTCCAGTCTGCCGTCGAAGCAAGAACTGGCGAAACACTGGAGACGACGATGCGGCGCCTGGTGTTCGAGCCGCTCGGGATGCGTTCATCGAGCCTCGAGTGGCAGGATCGGTTCAGCGACAACGTGGCCTTTCCGCATGAAGCTCAGGAGCGGCTCGAGACGCATCGGCCACCGACCGCGAACGCCTCCTACTCGCTCCAGACCACGGCTGGCGACTACGGCGCCTTTGTCGCAGCCGTGTTCAGGGGCGAGGGGTTGAGGCCATCGACCTGGAAGCAGTGGCTCACCGCGAGCATCATGGTGCCGGATGGCGCCATCGTTCACCTGGACCGCGAACCCGCAGCCACCGAGCCAGACATAGGCTGGGGGCTGGGTTGGGGCGTCGAGCCCAGCCGCGGCACCTTCTTTCAGTGGGGAAAGATGACCGGCATCCGGGCATTCGTGATGGGCAGCGCCGAGCAGGAGTCCGGCGTCGTTCTTTTCACCAACAGCAACACCGGGCTGCGCCTGATGGAGGATCTCGCGCGCGAAGCCTTGCCTGCCCCGCATGCAGCGATTCGCTGGCTGGCGGACGGCGTCAGCGAATGAGCAAAGCGTCGGTGGCCTTCGCAGCCTCCATCAGCGCCACCGACACGCACTCCAGCGCGATCGCCAGCTGCGTGAGCGTCGGCAAGCCGAATCCCAGCCGGAACACCAGCGGATCGTCTCCGAACCACGGGCCGGGCGCGACGCGGGTGCTGTACCTGGCCAGCGCGGCATAGAAGCGCTCGACGGCCGGGGCGTCGAAGAGCTCGCGCCTGAGCCGCATGCAGCACAGCGCCCCGGCATCCGGGCGCACCCACTCGATGTGGCCGGCGTGGCGCGACACCCAGTTCTCTGTGAGCTGCAGGTTTTGCGCGAGGAGCTTTCGCCGCTCGCCGATGATCCGGTCTCGCTGCCTGAACACCGCCAGCGCAAGTGCCTCGTCGACCGGCGAGCAGGAGATCACCGTGCTGAACTTCGCCGTGACCAGCGCCTGGCGCAGCGCCGCGTCGCGCGTGATGGCCCAGCCTATGCGCAGGCCCGCCGAACCGTGGCACTTGGACAGCGAGGACACCGAGATCACCCTGTCGCCCAGCCCGGCGGCGCCCGGCGCCGCGGCGTCGTCGCCGTAGGCCGCCTCGCGGTAAGTCTCGTCGATCACGAGCCAGGCGTTCGGCGCATGTTCGGCCAGCATTGCCACGATCTCGCGCAAGGTCTGCGCCGGAATCGCGACGCCCGACGGATTCTGCGGCGAGGCCAGGCTCAGCACCTTGGTCTTCGGGGAGAGCAGCTTGCGCAGCGCATCCAGGTCGATGCGGTAGCCGGTGTCGAAACCGAGCGGCAGCGCGCGCGTGGTGGCGCCGACGGCGGCCAGCGCGTTGCGCGCCAACGGGAACACCGGCTCGGCCACGACGGCTTCGTCGCCCGCCTGGCATAGCGTGAAGGCGATCAGGAACAGCGCGTGGGCACCGCCGACCGTGACCACCACGTCGTCGGCATCGACGCCATGTTCGTTCGCGATTTCCTGGCGCAGGGCGGGGCTGCCGGCCGCCGTGCCGTAGTCCAGCGAAAAATCGGCATCCTCGCCGAAGGCCATGTCGACCAGCTCCGACAGCCGCACGCTCGGCCCCACGCTTTCGGCAAGGTCGAAGCGCGGCGCCTTGCTGACGAGGGAAATGATTTCGTTGTCGGGAAACCGTGCCATGAACTGCCGCTTGGTTCGTTGCTGTCGATAACACCGATGTTGCAGTTTCATGACCGACGATAACAGCCACACTTTCCTGAAATTAGGTGCAGTACAGTTGCATGCAGTGCCATCCATGCAATCAGGAGTGATCCGTGTCGCAATCTCCCCGGTTCCGCTATGAAGAAGTCGCCGATTTCGTTGCCGCGCTGGCCGGCCGCGGCACCCTGAAGCCGGGCGCCCGGGCGCCGTCGCTGCGCGAGATCAGCACGCTGCAGCGCACCAGTCTGAGCACCGCGGTGCAGGCCTACCGCCTGCTCGAAGACCGCGGCATTCTCGAAGTGCGGCCGCAGTCCGGCTACTACGTTGCCAAGGCCCCGCCCGCCCTGCCCGTGCCCACGACCGCGCGCCATTCGATCCGGCCCGCCAAGGTGGAACTGTCGGGCCTCATGCTCGACCTGCTGAAGCACGCGTCGGACGAAGCCTTCGTGCCGCTCGGCTGCGCCATTCCCAACCAGCGCCTGCTGTCTTCCTCCAGGCTCGACCTCGTGCTGGCCCGCACGGCCCGCGTGAAGGGCAGCCAGTGCAACACCTACTCGCCGCCGCACGGCGAGATGCCGCTGCGGCTGGAGATCGCGCGCCGCGCGCTGCGCTTCGGGCAGGTGCTGGCGCCGGACGACATCGCTATCACCTGCGGCTGCACCGAGGCGCTGGCGCTCGCGCTCGACGCGGTCACGGAGCCGGGCGACACGGTCGCCATCGAGTCGCCGACCTACTTCGGACTGCTGCAGGTGCTGCGCGCAAAAAGGCTGAAGGTGGTCGAACTGCCGACCGATGCCGACACCGGCGTCGCCGTCGATGCGCTGCGCGAGGTCGTGGCCTCGGGCAAGGTGCGCGCCTGCGTGCTGGCGTCGAGCTTCAGCAATCCGCTCGGCTGCACCATGCCCGAAGAAAACAAGCGCGCCGTGCTGCGCCTGCTGGCCGAACACGGCGTGCCGCTGATCGAGGACGACGTGTACGGCGACGTCCATTTCGGCGAGGAGCGGCCCCCGCCCTTCAGCGCGCTCGACACGCACGACAACGTCATCTATTGCGGCTCCTTCTCCAAGACGCTCGCGCCCGGCTACCGCATCGGCTGGATCGCGACGCGCCGCCACATGGCCCGGGTGCTCGAAACCAAGTTCGCCACCAGCCTTGCGACGCCGGTGCTGACGCAGGTGGCGCTCGCCACCTTCCTGTCGAACGGCGACTACGACCGCCACCTGCGCCGCGTCCGGCGCGAGTTCGCCGACACGCTGGCCCGCATGACGCACGTGATCGAGCAGGCGTTCCCGCCGGGCACCAAGGTGTCGAGGCCGGCGGGCAACTTCGTGCTGTGGGTCGAGCTGCCCGAGCCTGCGGACACGCGGCTCCTGTTTTCGCAGGCGCTCGAAAAAGGCATCTGCTTTGCGCCCGGCGTTGTGTTCTCGGCCAGCGGCAAGTACGCCCACTGCCTGCGCCTGAGCGGTGGCCACGGCTGGGACGCGCGCATCGAGAAGGGCCTGCGCACGCTCGGCGCCATGGCGGGCCGGGGCGCAGGTCTTGCAGGATCAGGCAAGAAGCTTGTTCGATCCGGATAACGCCCGGAGCCCCATCCGCGAGAGACTTGCCTCCATGCCCGGCGCAGCGTTGCGCCATGGTCCACACCCATCGCACGAGGAGAGTCTCATGAGCGCAATCCAGGAAAAAGTCGTCCTCATCACGGGCGCAAGTGGTGGCATCGGCGCGGCGGCCGCGCGGCTCCTGGCGCGGCGCGGCGCCAAGGTGGTGCTCGGCGCGCGCCGCACCGACCGGCTCGAAGCGCTGGCCGAAGAAATCACCGCCGCGGGCGGCAGCGCGAGCTTCCAGCGGCTCGACGTCACCTACCGGCCCGACGTGGAAGCATTTGCCGAATTCGCACTCGAAACGCACGACCGCATCGACGTGCTGGTGAACGCAGCGGGCGTGATGCCGCTGTCGCCGCTGTGGGCACGCAAGGTCGACGAATGGGAGCTGATGCTCGACGTCAACCTGCGCGGCGTGCTGCTGGGCATTGCGGCGGTGCTGCCGACGATGCAGGAACAGGGCTGGGGCCACATCGTCAACGTGGCGCCGGTGCCCGCGCAGGGCGTTTCGCCGAACTCGGCCGTGTATTGCGGCACGCAGTACGCGGTGGACGCCATCTCCGAAGGCCTGCGGCAGGAGCATGCGGGCAAGGTGCGCGTGACGGTGGTGCGCCCCGACGTGAGCGAGGCAGACCGCACGCTGGCCGATCGCATCGCAGCCTGCAGCAGCTTCGAGCGCATGGTCACGCGGCGGCGCATCGTGGTGCCCGCGGAAGCCGTGGCCCGCTCGATTGCGGGCGCCATCGAGGGCGGCAGCATCTCGGCCCCGCGGCGCCCGGCACGGCGGCCGAGACCGGCCGAGCACGCGGCGTTCTGAGGCGCAGCGTCAGTAGGTCTTGTAGGGCAGGAACTTGCCCGAGAGCACCACGTTGACACGGTCGCCCTTGGGGTCGGCCTGGCGCTGGATGTCCATGCTGAAGTCGATGGCGCTCATGATGCCGTCGCCGAACTCTTCGTGGATCAGTTCCTTGATGGTGGTGCCGTACACGCTCACCACCTCGTACCAGCGGTAGATGAGCGGATCGGTCGGCACAGGCGTGGGCAGCGAGCCCTTGTAGGGCACCACCTGGAGCCACTTCTGCTCTTCCACGGTCAGGCCGAAGATCTTTCCGATGACCTTGGCCTGCTTGTCGTCGAGCGTCATCTGGCCAAGACAGGCAGCGGTCGTCCACTCCTTCGAGAGGCCGACCTTCTTCGCCACGTCGGCCCATTGGATGCCCTTGGACACCTTCACGGTGATGATCTTCTCGGTGACGTCGTTGCGGTTCATGCGGGTTTGCTCCTGATTGAAATGATGATGAAGAAGAAAAATGAAGAAAGAGTCACGACGCCTTGGCGCGCGTGACGAGGAAATCGACGATGTGGTTGCGCAGCGCGTAGTAGCCACCCTGGTGGTGCAGCGAGGCGCGCGTGCGTTCGCGCGGCAGCGGGTTGACCACGGTCTCGACGATATTGCCGGGGCGCCAGCTTCCACCAGGCTGGTCGGTGCCGTTGGTCATCAGCAGGATGCGGTCGGCCAGCAGAATCGCCTCGTCCACGTCGTGCGTGATCATGAAGACGGTCTGCTGCGTCTGGCGCACGATGGCCATGAGCTCGTCCTGGATGGTGCCGCGCGTGAGCGCATCAAGCGCGCCGAAGGGCTCGTCGAGCAGCAGCATCTTGGGCTGGATGGCAAAGGCGCGCGCAATGCCCACGCGCTGCTTCATGCCGCCCGAGAGCTGCGCGGGCTTCTTGTCGATGGCGGCCTCGAGGCCCACCATGGCCACGAAGCGCTCCACCTGCGTGTTGACCTGCGTGGCCGGCCAGTCGGGCCAGCGCGAGGCCACCGCGAAGGCGATGTTCCTGCGCACCGTGAGCCATGGCATCAACGCATGGCTCTGGAACACCACGCCGCGCTCCAGGCTCGGGCCGGCCACTTCGCGGCCGTCCATGAACACATGGCCGGCGCTCGCCTGGTCCAGGCCCGCCAGCACGTTGAGAATGGTGGTCTTGCCGCAGCCCGAGTGGCCGATGATGCAGACGAACTCGCCGCGGTCGAGCGTGAACGACACGTCCGCGAACACCGGCCGCGCCGGCACGAAGGCCTTGGCCAGGCCCTCGATGCGCAGGAAGCCGCTGGTGGCGGTCCGCGGGGCGGGAGCAGTTGTCATGGGGGCGCCTCGTGCCGATCGATCACTCCACATAGGTCACCTTCCGCTGCAGGCCCGCGAAGGCCTGGTCGAGCAGCATGCCGACGATGCCGATCACCAGGATCGCGAAGATCACGTTGGTGAGCGAGAGGTTGTTCCATTCGTTCCAGACGAAGTAGCCGATGCCCGTGCCGCCCACCAGCATCTCGGCCGCCACGATGACCAGCCACGCGATGCTCATGCTGATGCGCATGCCCGTGAGAATGGTGGGCGCGGCTGCCGGCAGGACCACGCGGAACGCGCGGCGCAGCGGCTTCACTTCGAGCGTGCTGGCCACGTTGAGCCATTCGCGCTTGACCGAGGCCACGCCAAAGGCGGTGTTCAGCAGCATCGGCCACACCGAGCAGATGAAGATCACGAAGATGCCGCTGACCGACGAATCCTTGATGGTGTAGAGCGCAAGCGGCATCCACGCCAGCGGAGAAATGGGCTTGAGCACCTGGATGAACGGATCGAAGGCCTTTTGCAGCAGCGGCGACATGCCGATCACGAAGCCGAGCGGCACCGCCACCACGCAGGCCAGCAGAAAGCCCAACCCCACGCGGGCGAGCGAATACGCCAGCTGGATGGCAATGCCCTTGTCGTTGGGCCCGTTGTCGTAGAAAGGGTTCGAGAGATGCTTCCAGGCCGTCACGGCCATTTCCGCCGGCGTGGGAAAGCCCGAGCTCTTGACCTGCCCGCCCGGATCCTTGCCGAGCATCTTCTGGTATTCGATCTGCTCCGCGGTCATCCCCGCGGCGGCACCAGTGCCCGCGGTGGGCAGGGTGGCCAGCTGCCACGCGCCGAGCAGCAGCAGGAACACGAATAGCGACACCAGCGCCGCTTTCAGTGAAAGGGCGGTTTTCTTGCCGCGCATGGTTCAGGCCATCTTGCTGATGGCAAAGCTCTTGACGTAGTCGTCGGGCTTCGCGGGGTCGAACACCTTGCCCATGATGGTGAACTTGGGGTATGCACCTTCGGGCGCGGCCTGCCCAAGCTCCTTCATCCGCTTCTTCGCATCGGTCAGCAGGAACACCTTCTCGGCAATCTGCCTGTAGTTGACGTCGCCCTTCACATAGCCCCAGCGCTTCATCTGCGTGAGCATCCACACGGCCATCGACTGCCACGGGATCGGATCGAAGTCGGCGCGGTCGGGCACGGTGCGGATGTTGCCGAGGCCATCGGCAAACTTGCCTGTGAGCACCTGGCTGATCACGGTCTCGGGCTGGTTCAGGTACTGTGCAGGCGCAATCACCTTGGCGACGAGTTCGCGGTTCTTCGGGTCGCGCGCCATGGCCGATGCGGTGAGCACCGAGCGCACCAGCGCGGCAAAGGTGTTGGGATTCTTCTCGATGAATTCGGCCGAGGTGCCGAACGCACAGCAGGGATGGCCGTTCCACAGGTCGCGCGTCAGCAGGTGCAGGAAGCCGATTTCCTCGAACACGGCGCGCTGGTTGAAGGGGTCGGGGCCCAGGTAGCCGTCGATGTTGCCTGCGCGCAGGTTGGCCACCATCTCGGGCGGCGGCACCACGCGGATCTGGATGTCGGTGTCGGGGTTCAGGCCAGCCTCGGCCACGTAATAGCGCAGCAGGAAGTTGTGCATGCTGTACTCGAAGGGAACGGCAAACTTCATGCCCTTCCACATCTTCGGGTCGCGCTTGTCCTTGTGCTTGTTGGCCAGCGTGATGGCCTGGCCGTTGGTGTTCTGGATGGTGGCAACGTTCATCGCCACCTGGTTGGAGCCCGCGCCCATCGAAATGGCGAGCGGCATGGGCGACAGGAAATGCGTGGCGTCGTATTCCTTGTTGAGCATCTTGTCGCGGATGAGCGCCCATCCCGCAGTCTTGACCACCTCGACGTTGAGCCCCTGCTTCTGATAGAAGCCCAGCGGGTGCGCCATGATGAGCGGCGTGGCGCAGGTGATCGGAATGAAGCCGATCTTGAGATTGGTCTTTTCGAGCGGGGCCTTGTCCTGCGCCATGGCCTGCAACGTGCCCAGTGGCAGCACCGAGGCAATGGCGGCGCGCGCGGTGTTGGCGCCCACGGCGCGCAGGAAGCCGCGGCGCACGCTGTCGACCGGGAACAGCGCTTTCATGAGGCTGGCTTCGAGCTTGTCGTCGGGGCTGACTTCGATCTCTGCCCCACGGCCATGGTTGCGGCCGCAGGCGCAGCGCATGTTCAGTGGCCGGTCGGCGTCGTAGAGATCGCAGGCGGTCGAATCGGATGGGCTGGACATGGTGGATGCACCTCGGTGAAAAGATGCCTGCCACGATGCAAGCCCCGGGCCGGAAGCGAGGCCCAAAGGCCCGGGGGCCGCAGATCGTGCCGCGCTTGTCGAGGCCTTGTAGGGCTGGCACTACAAGGCGGTGCCCACCGCCTGAGTTTTCAGGCCGCGGGGGCGGCCTTGCCGTGGCGCTCGGCATACAGCGCAAGCTCGACGTCGTTCTTGGTGCCGGTCTTTTCGAGGATGCGCGCGCGATAAGTGCTCACGGTGTTGGATGCGAGGCCGAGCTGCGCACCAATTTCGCTCACGCTGTGCCCGGTACTGAGCAGGCGGTACACCTGGTGCTCGCGATGCGAGAGCTGCTCGGGGCCCTGTCCCACGTTTCGGCCCACGGCGGCGGCCAGCGCTTCGGCCGTGGCCGCCGACACATAGAGACCGCCGGCGGCCACCTTGCGCACGGCACCCACCATGTCGTCGGCATCGGCGCTCTTGTTGAGGTAGCCCGAGGCGCCGAGCTTGATGCAGCGCACGGCGTACTGCTTCTCGGGGTAGGTGCTGAGCATCAGCACCGGGAGCGTGGGCCAGTCCTTTCGCAACGCCTGCAAGACGTCGAGCCCGTCGCGTCCCGGCAGCGCGATGTCGAGCAGCACCACGTCGAGACCATCGGGGCCGCCGAGCTCCTGTACAGCGGCGAGCACCTCGGGGCCGGTCTGGGCTTCGGCGCGCACGGTCATCGAGGGCAGGCCGTTGGAGAGGTCGCCGAGCATCTGCTTCAGGCCTTCGCGCACGATTCGGTGGTCGTCGGCGATGAGCACGCGGATGTCGTCGTTCATTTCAATGACGCGATGAGGGGTGGGTGGCGGATTGTCTGTGTTCTTGGCGCTTTTTGTTCAGGGCGCGTGCACAGGCCACCGGGTACTCCCCTCCGCGAATGTCCCCCGGCGGCGGGAGCGCGCCCTGAACAAATAGCCTCAAACACAAAGCGACGCAAAGAAAGCTCATGCATCCACCAACAGCGGCAGATGCAGGCAAAAGATGCTGCCCTCGCCCACGCGGCTGTCGATATCGATGCGCCCGCCGAAGTGGCGCGCACGCTCCCGCATGCCGAGCACCCCATAGGAGGTGGCGGCCTCGAAGGCCTGCATCGGCGCGCCCACGCCGTCGTCGCGCACGCTGATGCTCAGTTGCGTGTCTTCGACGCCGATGCGGATGTCGAGGCTGCGCGCCTTCGCGTGGCGGCCCACGTTGCTGAGCATCTCCTGGAAGATCCGGAACACCGCAATGGCCGCGGGCTCGGGCAGCTCCACGCCCGCGGGCACGTCGAAATGCCATTGCAGCGCCAGTTCGGCCGACTGCACGAACTCGTGCGCCTGCCATTCGAGCGCCGCCCACAGGCCCTGGTGGTCGAGGATGCTGGGGCGCAGGTCGGTGATGATGCGGCCCACGTTGTCGACCGCGCGCTCGATCAGCTGGCTCATGTTGCTGCACTTGCTGCGCATCTGGCCACGCATGGCCTCTGCCGCATCGGGCGTGCGCTCCTGCTGCTCGCCCAGGCGCTTGCCGATCCAGTTGACGTCCATCTTGAGCGCCACCAGCAGGCTGCCGAGCTCGTCGTGCACCTCGCGTGCGATGCGCGTGCGTTCGTCTTCGCGCACCTTGTCGAGCCAGGCCGAGAGTTCGCGCAGCTGCACCAGCGCGTCGCTCAGCTCGCGCGTGCGCTCCTGCACGCGCAGGCCGAGTTCGTCCTTGGCCTGCTGCAGCGCCTCGGCCTGGCGGCGGCGCTCGGTGATGTCGACAAAGGTGATGACGGCGCCGCGCACCTGCGCGCCATCCATGATGGGATGGCTCGAATACTCCACCGCGAAGGCACTGCCGTCGCGGCGCCAGAAGACCTCGGTGTCGATGCGGCACGGCAGCCCACGGCGAAAGGCGTTGAAGATGGGGCAGTCCGTGTCGGCGTAGTGCGAGCCGTCGGGGTGCGAATGGTGCGTGAGCTCGTGCATGTTGCTGCCGATCACGTCGCGCGCCTCGTGGCCCAGCATCTGCGCGCCGGCCCGGTTGATGAACATGCAATGGCCGTCGAGGTCGATGCCGAAGATGCCTTCGCCGGTCGACTCGAGCAGCAACCCCAATTGGTGCTGCCAGAGCGGATGGCTGGCGGTGGGGTTCAGTACGGGCGTTTCCATGCACCAAAAGCAAGCAACACCCGTGCCCGGAGACCGGTCAGCGCTCCCAGCGGAACTTGCGCTCCGACTCGGCAATGGGCTGGTCGTTGATGCTCGCGTAGCGCCGCTGCATCAGGCCGTTCTCGGCGAACTCCCAGTTCTCGTTGCCGTGGCTGCGGAACCACTGCCCCGCCGCGTCGTGCCATTCGTACTCGAAGCGCACCGCGATGCGGTTGTCCATAAAGGCCCAGAGCGACTTCTTCAGGCGGTAGTCGTGCTCGCGCTCCCACTTGCGGGTGAGGAATTGCACCACCTGCTCGCGGCCGTTGACGAAGTCGGCGCGGTTGCGCCATTCGGTGTCGGGCGTGTAGGCCAGGCTCACGCGAACCGGGTCGCGCGTGTTCCAGGCGTCTTCGGCGGCCTGCACCTTCTTCGTCGCGGTTTCCAGGGTGAAGGGAGGCAGCGGGGGGCGGGATTCCATGGCGGTCTTTCGTAGAAGGTGAAGGTGAAGGGAGGAAATGGCGAAGGCCCGCAATGTGCCACATGTAGACAGACCTGTCTACATGCCTACAATGGCGCCATGGACATCTCCGCACTGCCCGCGCGCGAACGCATCCTGCTCACGGCGCACGACCTCTTCTATGCCGATGGCATCCGCGCCACCGGCATCGACCGCGTCATTGCCGCATCGGGCGTCACCAAGGTCACCTTCTACCGGCACTTCCCGTCGAAGGACGACCTGGTGCGCGCCTTTCTCGATCACCGGCATGCGCGATGGATGGCGTGGTTCGTCGATGCACTGGGGCGCCGCGGCGCGCACGAACGCGCCGGCGATGCCGGTGCCCTGCTGCTGCTTGCCGACGTGATCGCCGAATGGTTCGCCGATCCGGCTTTTCGCGGCTGCGCCTTCATCAACGCGGTGGCCGAGGTGGGCGGCAGCGTGGAGGGCGCCGCCGGGCGCGCGCGCGAACACAAGCGCGAGATGGTGGAGGTCATCGCCGGCCTGCTTCCCGCGGCCTTGCCCGCACGCGTGGCGCTCGCCCAGGCCGCGGCGCTCGGCATGGACGGCGCCATCGTCAAGGCGCAGATGGGCGACGCGGCACTGGCGCGCGAAGCGGTGGACGATCTGCGGCGCCTGCTCGAGGCGTTGGCCGCCACGTCGCGCTCCGCAGCGGCCCGATAAGATCCAACAACACATGGCTTCGACGCGACTTCCCTCCACGCAGGGCCTGCAGGCCTTCGAGGCCGTGGCGCGCCTGCGCAGCGTGAACCTCGCGGCGGAAGAGCTCAGCGTCACGCCCAGCGCGGTGAGCCACCGCATCCGGCAGCTCGAGACGCTGCTCGAACTCAAGCTTTTCACAGGCAACGACTTCGGCCTGAGCGCCGACGGCGTGGCCTACCTGGCCCGCGTGCGCGAGGCCATTGCGGCGCTGCAGCAGGTGCCCGGCCGCGGGTCCGCATCGCAGGTGCGGCGGCTGCGGGTGGCAGTGACGCCCACGTTCTCCCGCCAGATGCTGCTGCCCCGGCTCGCGCGGTTTCGCGATGCCTATCCGAACATCGAGCTGATGCTGCAGGTGACCATGCCGGTGCGCAACATGACGGCCGAAGAGGCCGACCTGGAACTGCGCTTCGGCACCGGGCCTTTTCACGACCGCGAGTTCTGCCAATTGCTGGCCGACGACGTGGCGCCCGCCTGCAGCCCGGCATACCTGGAGCGCCACGGGCCGTTCGACGGCTTTGCGACCGATGCCGAGGTCTCGCGCGTGCAGCTGCTGCGCACGCCGCTCGAGTCGTGGCGCACCTGGTTCAAGGCCCGCGGCATCGGCCTGCCGGAGCCGGCCACGGGCCACCAGTTCAACGACCTGGGCCTGGCGCTCGATGCAGCGGCCGAAGACTTCGGCGTGGTGCTGATGCACCTGAAGCTCGGCAGCGCCTGGCTGGAGAACGGGCGCCTCGTGCGGCTTTCGGCGCAGAGCGTGCCCTCGCCCAACGCCTACTTCCTGTGCTGGCGGCCGGGGGCGATGGAGCGCTGGGAGTGCGCGACCTTCGTCGAGTGGTTGCGGCGGGCGCTGCGGGACTGACTGAATTCTTTTCAGGTCCGGCCTGGGTATTTTTCAGATCGGGGTCCGTCTCGGACGCCACACTCGGCCCGCGGCGGAGCTTGCCCATAATCCCCGCTCGCGCGATCGAACAACAGAGACTACCCAGGAGACTCCCCGTGCCCGACCTTTCCAAGATCACCTGCATCGAAGACCTGAGGGTGATCGCCAAGCGGCGTGTGCCGAAGATGTTCTACGACTACGCCGATTCCGGCGCGTGGACCGAAAGCACCTACCGCGCCAACGAGAGCGACTTCCAGAAGATCAAGCTGCGCCAGCGCGTGGCCGTGAACATGGAGGGCCGCTCCACGCGCTCCACCATGATCGGGCAGGACGTTGCGATGCCGGTGGCCATTGCGCCCACCGGCCTCACCGGCATGCAGCATGCCGACGGCGAGATCCTGGGCGCGCGCGCGGCCAAGGCCTTCGGCATTCCGTTCACGCTCTCGACCATGAGCATCTGCTCGCTCGAGGACATTGCCGAGCACACCGGCCGGCACCCGTTCTGGTTCCAGCTCTACGTGATGAAGGACCGCGACTTCATCGAGCGCCTGATCGAGCGCGCCCGCGCCGCGAACGTGTCGGCGCTGCAGCTCACGCTCGACCTGCAGATCCTCGGCCAGCGCCACAAGGACATCAAGAACGGCCTGTCGACGCCGCCCAAGCCGACCATCGCCAACATGATCAACCTGGCGACCAAGCCGCACTGGTGCCTGGGCATGCTCGGCACGAAGCGCCGCACCTTCGGCAACATCGCGGGCCATGCCAAGGGCGTGAAGGACCTGTCGTCGCTGTCGTCATGGACGGCCGAGCAGTTCGACCCGGCGCTCAGCTGGGCCGACGTGGAGTGGATCAAGAAGCGCTGGGGCGGCAAGCTGATCCTCAAGGGCATCATGGACGTCGAAGACGCGCGCCTGGCCGCCGCAAGCGGCGCCGACGCCCTCATCGTCTCCAACCACGGCGGGCGCCAGCTCGACGGCGCGCCCTCTTCCATCGCGGCGCTGCCCGCCATCGTCGATGCCGTTGGACGCGAGATCGAGGTGTGGATGGACGGCGGCATCCGCAGCGGCCAGGACGTGCTCAAGGCGCGCGCGCTCGGCGCCCGCGGCACGCTGATCGGCCGCAGCTTTCTCTATGGCCTTGGCGCCTACGGGCAGGAGGGCGTGACGCGCGCGCTGCAGATCATCCACAAGGAGCTCGACATCACCATGGCCTTTTGCGGGCACACGAATATCGAGAACGTGGATTCGGGGATCCTGCTGCCGGGTAGCTTCTAGGGCTTCTCGAACTCATCAATCCGCGTAGACCCCCGCGGCCTTGATGACCGGGCTCCACTTGGCGATCTCGGCCGCCACGAACTTCCTGTGGCCCTCGGGCTCGATGCGGCCGTCGGTGGCCACCACGGCACCGAGCGCTTCTTCGCGCTTGATGAAGTCGGGGTCCTTCAACGCCACCTTCAGTGCATCGTTGAGCCTCTTTAACACCGGAGCCGGCGTGCCCTTGGGCGCATACAGGCCGTGCCAGATGGTGACCTGGAAGTTCTTCAGCCCGGCTTCGTCGAGCGTGGGCAAGTCTTTCAGCAGCGGCATCGCGAGGCGCCTGGGCGTGGTGACCGCATAGGCCTTGACCTTCTTCGCCTCGATCTGCGGCGAGGTGTTGGTGGTCTGGTCGCACAGGAGGTCGATCTGCCCGCCGATCAGGTCGGTGATCGCCGGTGCGGTGCCCTTGTAGGGCACGGGCGTCATCTCGGTCTTCGTCGCGCTCTGGAAGAGCAGCCCGCACAGGTGCGAGGCCGAGCCGATGCCCGCGTTGCCGATGTTGATCCTGCCCTTGTTGGCGGCAATCCAGCCGGCAAGCTCCGCGTAGTTGCCGGCCGGAAGGCTGGGCTTGGCGATCAGCGTCATCGGCACGTCGTTGACGATGCCGAGGTACTCGAAGTCGCTCTCGACCTTGAACGGCAGGTTGCGCACCAGCGTGGGCACGGTGGCCATCGCGATGTGGTTCAGGAGCAGCGTGTAGCCATCGGGCGCGGCGCGCGCCACCTTGGCTGCGCCGATCGAGCTGCCGGCGCCGGGCACGTTGTCGATGATCACGCTCGCGCCGCCCAGGGGTTTGCGCAATGCCTCGGCCAGGTCGCGCGCCACGCGGTCGGTCGGGCCGCCGGCGGCAAAGGGCACGACGATGGTCACGGGCTTGCCTGCGGGGAACTCCTGCGCATGCGCACCGGCGGCCAGGACGATCGCCGCAAGGGCGAACAGTTTTTTCATGGGGTCTCCATCGAGTTAAGAAAATCAGGGCGCCCGCGCAGGCACGCGGGTTTCGAGCGCCGGCGCTTGCCATTCGGGCTTGATGTGGCAGCCGTTCTTGCCGTCGGTGTCGTAGCTCGGCATCAGCGCCGCACAGCGCTGCGCCAGGCTCGCGGGCGTGGGCTTCTCGCCCTTGTCGATCCAGTCGACAAGCGCCGCGAAGAGCGCCGGGTACTCCGAATCGCTCAGGTAGCTGTGCTCGCGCTCGGCGCTGAAGCTCTGCACCAGCGTGCCGCCGGTGCCCGCGGCATCGCGGATGCGCCGGTAGGCGTTTTCGAGCTCGACGAAAGCCGTGGGATCGTCGATGGCATGCAGGGCCACGGTGGGCAGCGCGGTGCGGCCGGTGGGCTGGCTGTCGGCGGCAAGCGCGCCCTTGGCCTGCGGGTCGGCCGCATAGCGCGCCACGCCGGCATTCAGCGCCGCATCGTCGGCCGAGCCCTGGTAGGCCACGCCGACGTTGCCGAACGGGTTGCGTCCGCCCAGGCGCTGCTGCACCAGGTCCTGGAACAGCCAGGTGGCCCAGTTCAGGTGCCCCAGCAGCGAGCGCTCCTGGATCTTCACGACCGACAGGATGGTCTTGAGCCGCGCGGCCTGCTCGGGCGTGCGCTGCGCCGCGGGCATTCCGACGCCGGTGCATTCCTTGACGCGTGCGGCCAGCTCGGCGCGCGTGAGCTTCGACTCCATCGGCAGGCCCTGCCACAGCGGGTATTGCGGCTCGTCGGGCTTCGGATGGTTGCGGCACACGTATTGGTAGACCACGCGCAGGTCGAGCCGGAAATCGTAGGCGCTGTTGCCGCCGCCGAGCACGCCGCTGGTCAGCAGCAGGCCGTCGTACGGGCTCTTCGCATCGCCGGCCGGCGCATAGAGCTCGGCCGCCTTCGCGGCCACGCCCGCGCCGTAGCTCTGGCCATGCAGCAGCGTGCGTCGCGGCGGGCCGAAGCGCTGCACGAAGATGCGGCGCAGGCGCTCGGTGTCTTCCGCTGCCATGGTCACGCCGTAGCCGCCGCGGCGGTAGGTGGAGCCGGCCCACGCGTAGCCGGCCTTCACGGTGACGGCCCAGCGCTTCAGGTCTGCCTCGCTGCGCTCGAGCCGGGGCGGGCCGGTCTCGGGTCCGCCATGGGCATGCATCACGAGCACGCGGTTCCACGCCTGCGGTATGGCGATCCAGTAGAGCGCGCCGGCGCCATCGTCGCCGGTGTAGCAGCGCGTTTGCGCGGGCACCGGCGCCGGGCAGGCCGCGGGCTTGGGGCCCCAGGCGGCGGCCTCGGCCGCCAGCGCGGCCATGGTGCCAAGCAGCGCGAGAGCGAAGGTGCGAAGAAGTGGTTTGCCGTTGTTGTTCATCAATGCCGTGCTCCGAGTTCCAGCGCCGCGGCCGTCCCCGATGTGGAGACGAAGCCGAGAACGCCGTGGGTGAAGATGAAATTGCCGGGCCGGCCCGCGTCGGCCTGCACCACGCCGGGCACCGGCGTGTCGTAGCTCAGCGCCGCGGCGGCGCCGCCCAGGTTGAAGGCGCTGCCCGCCACCGTGGCCTCGCGGCTTTCGCCTTGCACGCTGGCCATGGCGTAGCTGCCGTCGGCCGCGCCCGCCATCAGGCTCTGCTGCGGCGCCAGCAGCCGAAGGCCGGTGTTGGCGGCCGATTCGCGCACCAGGTGCAGCGGCACCGCGCTGCCGTTGACCAGGCCGATCACCATCGAGCCGGTGAGCGTGCCGCCCGTGGTGGCAGCACCGCCCGTCGGCGAGGTGGTGCGCAGGTCGAAGGCGCTGCGTGCGGCGTTGTAGCTGATGTAGCCCTTCTCGGTCTGCGTGCAGCTCGGGTCGTAGGCCATGAAGCTGCCAGTGATCGCGTCGCGGCAGTACTGGAAGGTGCCCGCGTTGCGCAGCCGCACCGACGAGGCATGCGCCACCGCGGCGCCGCTGCCCTGCTGCACGCCCACCGCATTGAAGATGTTCGCCACCGGGTTGAACACCGTGGGCGTGGCCGCATTCTCGAAGGTGGCCTGGAAGGCCAGCAGCGGCGTGAAGCCGCCGCCGGCCGGCGCGTTCACGCCGCCGAGCAGCACGCCGCCGGGCGCGAAGCTGAAGACCGCGCCGCTCTCCGCGCTGGCGTAGCTGCACTGGCCCTGCGCCACCAGCGTGCCGCTGCGCTGCGCGCCGGTGGCGCGCTGCAGGCTGGCATCGATGGTCACGGTGTAGGCCATGGTGGCAGGGTCGATTTGCACGCTGAGCTCTTCACCGAATCCGTTGCCGCCCTTGTAGGCCGTGGCGGCCGCGGGCAGGTTCGGGCAGACGAGCGGATCGCCCACCTCGGTCACGCAGCTGTAGTTGACCGCCGCGTCGAGGCTGCCGCTGCCGCGGTACTTGGGCCATGACGGAAAGCGGCACAGCGGACGCGTGCGGCCGTAGGTGCCGGCCACGGCGTCCACCGCCACGCCGGTGGCGGGCGCGAGGCCCTCCTCGACCCAGCCTTCGAGCGCCGCGAGCGAATCCCAGTTGGGAATGAACACTCCCGTGCCATGGCCCATGCCGGGCACGGTGTAGAAGCGCACGCTCTCGTCCACCGCGGCCTGGCCCAGCGTGGCGACGAGCTGCCGGTAGTAGTCGATGGTGGAGTTGGGGCTGATCACTTCGTCGGCCAGGCCGTGCAGCATGATGATGCGCCCGCCGTGCGCGAAGAAGGGCGCGAGGTCGGGGTTGGTGGCATCGGTGAGCCTCGACACCTCCGCAACGCGCGCCGTGTAGCCGGCCGGGTCCAGCGGATCGAAGCCGAGCGTGTCGAAGCTGTCGATGCGCGTGACGAAGTACTTCACCCACTGGTCGCCCGTGACGTACATGTTGGCATCGGCCGAGGTGGCCGGATTGGCCGGCACCCTGCGCGTGCCGAGGTCACGCGTGGTGTACGGCCCGGCCACCAATGCGCCCTCGAGCAGGTTGTAGCCGCCCGCGCGGCGCACGCCGTTGGCGAGCGCATAGCGGGTGAATTCGAGCGGCGACTCGATGGTGCGCACGGTGGCGATCTGCGCGTCCGACAGACAGGTGTCGCCGGTGTCCAGCCCGCCGCTGCAGCGCAGCGATGCAAGGATGGGCTCATTGAGCTGGCGGCAGCTTTCCACGTTGCTCACGATGTTGTCGGCCGCGCCGTCGAGCTTGTCGCAGGCCTGCATCGCGGCCTTCTGCACCCGCAGCGTCTTGGCCACGTTCATCCAGCCGGCGCCGCCGTTGCTGTAGAGCGCGCGTCCTACCGCCACGTTCGACAGCCGCGTACCGGTGTAGTTGAGCGCGGGCTCGTTGGCGATGATGCCGTCGTAGTCGAGCGGCCAGCGCTGCACGTAGCCGAGCGCATCGCGCCCGCCGGTGGAGGTGCCGAGGAAGTACGCCTTCTTCGGCTTGACGCCGTAGCGTGCGAGCACCAGCGCCTGCGCCACGTCGCGGGTCTTCTTGAGCGACAGGCCGCCGTAGTTGGCCAGCTGCTCGTCGTTGGCCGCAAAGCGGCCGTCGGTGATGCTGCTCGCCTGGTGGCCCGAATCGTCGCCGTAGGTGGCATAGCCGAGCGCCAGCGGCGCGGGCTTGCCGGCGGGGCCGAAGCGGATGGTCTCGGTGCCGTCGATGAGCACGCCATCGAAACCGCCGCCGCCGAAGTGGATGGTCTTCTGGTTCCACTTCTCGGGCAGGTTGAGCGCGAAGTTGATCGCCTGCGAAGCGGGATCGACCGGCTGGATGGTGCCGCGCACGCGGCAGTAGTCGCCCATCGGGTTGCTGGCGTCGCCCGCCGCCACGGGCGTGGCGCTGGTGACGGTGGCGCCCTGCGTGGGCAGGCCGATCGCCGAGGCGGGCAGGCTCTTGCCGGCAAGCTCGGCGCACGAGAGCACCGGCACCACGGGCGGCGGCGGCGCGTTGTCCGGCGGGTCGGCATCGGGCGGGCTGGTGCCTGCAGGCTGCGTCGGGAAGGAGAAGCCGCCGCCTCCTCCTCCACCACCACCGCCGCATGCGGCCAGGACCAGGGAAAAGCCGATCGCGGTGCCGAGCGGACGGCAGGCGCGGAAAGCGGCGCGAAACATCGATGAGGGGCGCGGTGCGCGCATGGATTTGTCTCCGGCGTGCGGCCTCGAAGGACCGCTTTTTTTGAACAGGCGGCCGGACGATAGGTGCACGGGTGACCTGGGGTCAAATAAAATAACAAGGCACTTTCAATACAAAAAACATATGGACATCAGAGCGCTGCGCTACTTCACGGCCGTGGCCGGCACCGGCCACATGACGCGTGCCGCCGAGCAGTTGGGCATCCAGCAGCCGCCACTGAGCCAGCAGATCAAGGCACTGGAGCGCGAGCTCGGCGTGCTGCTGTTCAGGCGCCATCCGCGCGGCGTGGCGCTCACCGATGCGGGCCGGCTGTTCCAGGCCGAGGCGCTGCGCATGCTGCAGGACATGGAGGCCATGAAGCAGCGCATGGCCCGTGTCGCCAAGGGACAGGCCGGCACGCTGGCGGTCGGCTTCACGAGTTCCGCCGCGGCGCACCGCTTCATGCCCGAGGCCCTGCGCGCCTTTCGCCGCGCGCATCCGGACGTGGAACTGCAGCTGCGCGAGGACAACGCCGCCGAGCTCACCGAGGCGCTGGCCGCCGGCCGCCTGCACTGCGGCCTGCTGCGCGTGCCGGTGGCGCGGCCCGAGGGCCTGGTGTTCGAAACGCTGCTGCGCGAGCCGGTGCTGGTGGCCATGCCCATCGACCATCGACTTGCCCTCGCGCGCAGCAAGGCCTCGCGTGCACTGCCGCTCGCCAGGCTGTGCGAGGAGGGCATCATCCTGGTGCGGCGCCCCGGCGCGCCCGGCCTCTATGCCGAGCTGCTCGCGCTGTGCCACGCCAAGGGCCTGCGCCCGCGCGTGGTGGCCGAAGTCGATCGCATGATGACCAACCTGAACCTCGTGGCGGCGGGGGTCGGCCTCTCGGTGGTGCCGGCCTCGATGAGCGGCGTGCATGCGCATGCCATCGCCTATGTGCGGCTGGCCGATGGCGGACAGCTCGACGCGCCGCTCACGCTGGTGCTGCGCGCCGAGGAAGACAACCTGCCCGCGCAGCACTTTGCCGCGCTGCTGCGCCGGCTCGCGAGCGAGCACCCGGGGTCATGAGCATGCTGTTGCAGCGCCGCCGCTTCGTGCGCCGCATGGGCACGCTGCTCGCGGCCTCGTGCGCGATGCCGCGCCTGCTGCACGCCGCCGCGCCGCCCTGGCCGCAGCGGCCGGTGCGGCTGATCGTGGTGTATCCGCCCGGCGGCGTGAGCGACGGCATGGCGCGCGCGCTGGCCGAGCCGCTCGCGCAGGCGCTGGGCGTGCCGGTGCTGGTCGAGAACCGCGCGGGCGCCGGCGGGAGCGTGGGCATGGATGCGCTCGCGCGCGCCGCGCCCGACGGCTGCACGCTGGCCTTCTCGGCCATCAGCCCGCTCACGCTGCAGCCGCTGCTCGCGCGCGTGGCCTACGACCCGCTGCGCGGCTTCGCGCCCGTGGCCGGCGTGATGCGAACGCCGGTGCTGGTGGTCGGCACGCCGGCCTTCGCGGGCCGCAGCTTCGGCGACCTGATCGCCATGGCGCGCAGCCGGCCGGGCGCGCTGCGCTGGGCCAGCTCGGGCGTGGCCACCATCGGGCACCTGGTGCTGGCGCAGGTGCGCATGCAAAGCCGCACCGACATCACGCACATCCCGTATCAGGGCGGCGGTCCGCAGCTCAACGACGCGCTCAGCGGGCAGTTCGAGGTGCTCTCGACCAACGTCGCGGCGCAGCAGCTGCAGTACATCGAAAGCGGCCGCCTGCGCGCGCTGGCCGTGGGCGCGCCGGCGCGCATCGAGGCGCTGCCTTCGGTACCCACGCTCGCGGAACTGGGCTTCGAGAAGGCCAACCGCGATTCGCTGTTCGGCATCTTCGCGCCGGCGCGTACGCCAACGGCCGTGGTTCAGCGCCTCAATGCGGAGATCAACCGCCTGCTGCGCGCCGAGCCGCTGCACACCCGGCTGCGCGACGCGCACAACATTCCGGCCGGCGGCCCCAGCGAAGACTTTGCGCGCGAGATCGCCATCGACCGGCGGCGCAACCGCGAACTGGTGGCGGGGGACCGTTCGCAGTTCGACTGATGCGCTACGCGTCGGCGCTCCAGAGGCCCGGGTAGTCGCGCACGAAGCCGTCCTGCGTGACGCGCAGGGTTGCCGCGTAGTCGAAGCGCTTGGCCTCGTAGGCATAGGCGTCGTCCGCGGTTCGCTCGTAGCGCTGCATCAGCTCGCTGAGCACGCCGCCGCCGTCCAGGTCGACCCAGGCGGCCGGCGCGTCGGCGCCCTCGCCCTTTGCCAGGTTGAGCCGGCGCAATTGCAGCAGGTTGGTGGCGGGCGTGAAGCCCAGGTCGAGGTCGGTGCAATGCGACAGGTCGGGCACCGCCTCGTCGTTGAGTTTCCAGTGGCCGCGCGCATCGCGGGCAATGGCCAGGTCGATGGCGCTGCCGCCGAGCCAGCCGCGCACCGTGCCCCACTGCGTGTGCCAGTGCAGGTCGCAGCGCACGCGGTAGTGCAGCTGGCCGATGCGGCCGTCCTCCAGGCGGAACACGGCGGCGCCGTCGAGCTGCCACGCGGTTGCGTTGCGCTCGAGCCGGCAAGCGTCATGGCCCGGTGCATCGAGCCTGCGCCACAGGATGGAAGCGACGGTTTGCATGGCGCGGATGATGGCCCCAGCGGGCGCAACAGGCAAGCCTTGTCACAATGCCCCGCATCGTGAAGAAGATTCGCCTCCGCCGCGGGGCACCACTCGAAGGAGCACGCAAGTGGAATCCTGGTTCGCCGATGCCCGGCCGATCGACTCGCTCGAGCCCGAGATCGCATTTCATTTGCGGGACGAATTCCATGCGGCACCGGACCATCCGCCCGAGCCGCTCGCCCTGCCGGAATTCCCTCGCGCCTCGCGCTTGCTGGCGCGCACCTCGGAGGCCCTCGGGCACGAGGCAGAGCTTGCGGCGTACTACGGCCAGGTAGCCGCACTGGCCCGGCAGCACGCGCTGAAACTCCACCAGGTGCGCCAGTACTTCTGGATGGCGCTGCGGCTCGACAACGAGGAGGCGGGCATTCACCTGTCCTTCCCCTGGTACGACACTTTCTCTCCCATGGACCACTTCCTTGCCGCCGTGGCAGGGCACGGCGAGGGCCTGGTCTACGACGACCAGGACCAGGGCTGGGCGGTGCAGGCCTGGGCCCACAACGGCACGCTCTACATCCGCGAAAGCAACCCCGATTTCGATGATGAACCCGGCCAGGCCGTTGCACTGCCCAGGGCCGGCCTGCAGGCCTGCATTGCCCCGTTGCGCGAGCGCACCGCCAAGCTCGTGGCCTATCTGGCGAAAGAACTTGGACCGGATGCGTGGCTTGGCGGCGAGGTGCAACCGGCCGGGGCACTCGATCTGCGCTGAAAATTGCCAGCGCCGCGCACCAAGGTAATCGGATGGGGCGCCCGCCGCTATTTCAGCGCGGCGAGCACGCTCTCCAGGAATTCGCGGATGGTGGATCCGAAGTCTTCCGGCTGGGCGGGGCGCTCGAACCGGCGCGGAAAGTCGGTTTCCAGATCCGGGTGCGAGCGCATGAAATCGACGATCTCGACGCGCAGCGCCTCGAGTTCGGCGGGCGTACACGCCTTCCGGTATTCCGCCATGATTTCGGCGCCGGTCTCGCCGAAATAATCGTAATCCTGGCCGAAGTAGACCTCGGTGAGGTTCTCGATGAGTTCGTAGCGCTTCATGGTGATTCGGCTGCTGGTTTCAGAAGGGGTGCGCCGTCAGTATGTAGTACGGCATGCCGTTGTAGCTCTTCATGTTCAGGATCAGGCGTACGTTGCTCAGCTGGCTGACGGCGGTGCTGCCCCGCTGAACGCCGATGCCCACCACGCTGCCGGCGTTGTGCTCGAACGCCATGGGCTTGGAGCCCACGGCGGCCGAGCGCGACCATGCCTTGATGGCTCTGGCGTTGGCACGAACAGTGGCGCTGATGGCGCGCTCCGCGATGTCGAGGTTGTGGAACGACGACGCCTTGGGCAGCGACGGCTTGTTCACCAACCGCTCGAAAAGCTCCACCTCGGTCTTGCCGACATGCTCGCGGATCGTGTGGCCGCCGATCTTGGTGTTCAGCGGCCCTTCATGCCGCAACAGGTCGACCGGCTCCAGGCGAAACCTGCCGGCACGCACCGCGATCACTCGCGCGGCGACCAGCCCGGAAGCCACGAACAGCGGCACCGCCACGTCGACAGCCAAGCCGATCTGCGCGCCGGTTTCGGGCGATGCGCCCAGCGACTGCGCCGCGGCGTCCGCCGTGATGGCCGTGGCGGTGCGCTGCAGTTGCCCGGTCCACATCTGGCGCGCGGAGGCGGAAACCGTGTCGCTGCCATGAACGCCGAGCACCACGCACCCGGCCTTGGTCACCATCGTGGGCTCGGGCGCCAGGCACAGCACGCCGGCACCCACCAGTTCCACCACGCCACCCACCAGCCCCAGGGTGCCCCAGAGCCGGTTGCTCAGGCTCGCGGATTCGGGCACGTCCTGCCCGCCCAGCACCGCTGCCATCTGCACCGGCGTCAGCGCAATGCTCAAGCCTTCGACTTCGTCATCCATGCCATTTCCCTTTCCATGCCATCGGAGGGCCAGCCTGCAAACCGGCCGCATTCTTGCATGCAGCCGCCCGGCAGGCGAACATCGCCCGGCCGCGAGACAATCAGTGCCGTGAGCTCCCCGACCGTTCCAGCACCCCCGATCCGCCGCATCGCCCACCTCGACATGGACGCCTTCTACGCGTCGGTCGAGCTGCTGCGCTATCCGCAGCTCAAGGGCCTGCCGGTGGTGATCGGCGGCGGGCGGCGCAGCGCGGACGAGGCGATCCGCCACGTGCCCGAGGGCGGCACGCTGGCCGACATTCCAGTCGACGCCTTTCCCCGGCTGAAGGACTACGTGGGCCGCGGCGTGATCACCACTGCCACCTACCCGGCGCGGCAGTTCGGCGTGGGCTCGGCCATGGGGCTCATGAAGGCCGCCAAGCTGTGCCCGCAGGCCATCATCCTGCCGGTGGACTTCGACGAGATACGCAGGTACTCGCGCACCTTCAAGCAGGTCATCAGGGAGGTCGCGCCGCTGATGGAAGACCGCGGCGTGGACGAGGTGTACATCGACTTCACCGATGTGCCGGGCGGCCAGCGCGACGGCGGCCGTTCGCTGGCCCGGTTGATCCAGAAAGCCATCTTCGACGCGACCGGCCTCACCTGCTCCATCGGCGTGGCGCCCAACAAGCTCATCGCCAAGATGGCGAGCGAGTTCAACAAGCCCAATGGCATCTCGGTGGTCTACGAAGACGACCTGCAGACGCGCATCTGGCCGCTGCCCTGCCGCAAGGTGAACGGCATCGGGCCCAAGGCCGACGAGAAGCTCAAGCGCTTCGGCATCGAGACGGTGGGCCAGCTCGCGGCGCGCGAGCGCGACTGGCTGATCCAGAATTTCGGCAAGTCCACGGGCGCCTGGATGCACGAGGTGGCCTGGGGGCGCGACAACCGGCCGGTGGTGACCGAGAGCGAGCCCGTGTCGATGAGCCGCGAGACCACCTTCGACCGCGACCTGCATGCGGTGCGCGACCGCGCCGAGCTGGGCGCGATCTTCACCCACCTGTGCGAGAAAGTGGCCGAAGACCTGCAGCGCAAGGGCTACGTGGGCAAGACCATCGGCATCAAGCTGCGCTATGACGATTTCAGGATCGCCACGCGCGACCAGACCATCGAGCGCCACACCGCCGACGGCAAGACCATCCGCCAGGTCGGCGGGCTGTGCCTGAAGCGCGTGCCGCTGGAGCGGCCGCTTCGCCTCCTGGGCGTGCGCGTCGGCGCGCTTGCGAAGGCCGGCAGCCCCGAGGCCACGGCGCCGGCCGCGGGCGGCCCGGCCACGCGCGCCTCCGCGGAGGCGGTCTCGGCCACCGCGTCGCTCTTCTGAAGCGTCCGAAGCCGTGATCAAACGCTGGCTCCGGCGCATCGCATTCACGCTGCTGGGGTTCACGCTGGCGGTAGGGCTGTATGTGGGCGCGGCCTGCGCGCTGATGCTCTGGCCGGCCAAAGCAGGGGCGCCCGCGCAGCCGCCCGCCCTCGAGGCCTGGGTGCTGAGCAATGGCATCCACACCGACCTGGTGTTTCCGATCCGCTCGGCCACCATCGACTGGCAGCAACTCTTTCCGTTCGCGCACTTCAGGGCCGTGCCGCCCGACGCCGAGTTCATCGCCATCGGCTGGGGCGACCGCGAGTTCTACCTGCACACGCCCACCTGGGCCGACCTCACGGCCTCGCGCGCCCTGGGCGCCCTGCTCGGCGGCAACCGCGCGCTGCTGCACGTGACCTATCTCACGCGCGCCTCATTGCGCAGGAACGCCTTCCACCTGCCGCTCTCGCAGGCACAGTACGCGCAGCTCGCAGGTTACGTGCAGGCGACGCTCGCCTCGGGCCGCGCGACACCCGTTGCCGACGCCCACTACGGCAACGACGACGCCTTCTACGAAGCCGAAGGCGGCTATCACCTCTTCGAGACCTGCAACACCTGGACCGGCCGCGGCCTGCGGCAGGCGGGCGTCACGGTGAGCCGGTGGACGCCCTTCGATTTCAACGTGACGTGGCACCTGCAGCCGGTGCGGCCCTGACCCCGCTCAGGGCTTGGGCACGCCGGCCTGCCACTGCGGCCAGTTGGCCACGATGTGGTCCACCACGCGCGTGCCCACCAGCGCGATGTTCTCCACCGTCTCGGCAAAGCCGCCCGCTGTCTCGCCCGGGGCCGGGTCCAGGTGCTGCAGCGTGCTTTCCTTCGGGTTGCCCTGGTCGAAGTTGACGGCGCCGCGCAGGCTCGTCACGCGGTCGGTGCCATGGGTGCGCTTGATCACGAGCGTGATGGCGGCGGCTTCCATTTCGGTGATCACGTAGTCGTCGGCGCCGTAGAGCCTGGCGATGTACTGCGCCTGCTTCGACATGCCGGGGCCATGGAAGAAGGTGTCGCCCGTCATGTGGGTGCCGGTGCCCACGAAGGGCGCGCGCCGCGCCGCCGCATCGGGGTAGCGCAGGCGGTACTTGCGCGCACTGTCCGAATCCTTGAGCGGCGTGTCGGACGAGAGCTTCATGGCCCAGCCCACGAGGTCGGGGTTGAGCTTGAAGCGGCGGTATTCCTCGTAGCCCTTGCGCGGCATGAAGGTGGGTTCTCCGGGCTTGTTCTCCTCGGGCGCCCAGCGGTGGCCGAGGTCGTAGTCCACGAGCCAGGTGGCCCAGCTCACTTCGCCGATGGTGCCGCGCGCAGGCGGCGTGCCGGCCACGCCGGAAATCACGTAGTAGGCCTGCGAGAAATCGAACTGCGGGTTCAGCAGGATGGCCTGCATCGACGACGACGAGTTGACCTTGCCCATGCCGAGCACCGCGCCGCACACGCCGTCGGCATTGCAGTACACCGGCTGCAATGCGCCGGGCACGGCCATCGGCGCGGCGCCCTTCCAGTAGCGCTCGTACCAGTGCTGGAACTCGCCGGCCCGGTCGCCGGTGTTCTGGCCGATCTCGAACATGGCCGCGACGAAGACCTTCACCTTGACGGGCGCGGCAGCAGCGGCGGCGGCAGGGCGCGCAGCCGATACCGGCGAAGTCGGCGAGGCGCAGGCCGCGACAAGCAGCGCCGCGCCGCAGGCCGAGAGCCAGCGCACGCAGGAAGACGGGAACGGCCGAGGGAAGAACATCATTTCTTTGGGACTCCAGGAAAGAACAAAGCGCCTCCATCGCACCAGCGGCGATTGCGGCGTCCTACAGGCGGCGATTGTCGGTGCAGGCACAAGCGCTGGGTACCGTCACCACGCAAACCCCATGCCGGCCCGCTCCAGATCGACCGCACCGCCCTCCAGGCCCTCGCCGACGGCCGCGCCCATTGCCAACGGCCTGGTCTACGTGAACCCCGACATGCCGGGCATCCAGCGCCTGAAGCACGGCGGGCACTTTCGCTACCGCGATGCACAGGGCCGCTGGGTGCGCGATGCGGACGAGCTCTCGCGCATCCGCATGCTCGCGATTCCGCCGGCCTACACGCAGGTGTGGATCTGCCCGCTGCCCAAGGGCCACCTCCAGGCCACCGGCATCGATGCCCGCGGGCGCAAGCAGTACCGCTACCACCCCGACTGGCGGCTTTTCAAGGACGAGACCAAGTTCGAGCGCCTCGAAGCCTTCGGGCTCGCGCTGCCGCGCATCCGCGCCCGCGTCGCACGCGACCTGCAGGAAGGCGCGGCAACGGCCAAGGCGCCCGGGCGCCAGCGAGTGCTGGCGGCCCTGGTGCGGCTGCTCGACACCACGCTGCTGCGCGTGGGCAATGAGGAATACGCCAGCAGCAACGGCTCCTTCGGCCTCACTACGCTGCGCAACCGGCATGCGGCCGTGCGGGGTGCGGCGCTGCAACTGCGCTTCAAGGGCAAGAGCGGCGTGTTGCACGAAGCCCGGCTCGACGATCCGCGCGTGGCCAAGGTGGTGCGGCAATGCCAGCAGCTGCCCGGCCAGGCGCTGTTCCAGTACCAGGACGAAGACGGCGAACTGCGCAGCGTGTCGTCCACCGACGTCAACGGCTACATCGCCGAAGCCTCGCCCGGCGAACGCTTCACCGCGAAGGACTTCCGGACCTGGCACGGCACGGTGCAGGCGCTGGAGCTCACGCGGCTGGCCTGCGAACCGGGCCGTACGGCCGCCGACGGCACGCGCTACAGCGCCAAGGAAATACTGGCCGCCGTGGCGAAGCACCTGGGCAACACGCCCGCCGTCTGCAAGAAGGCCTACGTGCACCCGGCCGTGCTGGCGCTGGGCAGCGCGCTCGCGGGCAACGAGGAAGACCCCGCGGCCGAACTGCTGCGAAAGATGTCGGCCCGCACCGCCGCCCGCAAGACGCGCGGGCTCCACGCCGCCGAACAGCGGTTGCTCGCCTTCCTGCGGATGCATCGGCAAGGCCAGGCGCGCCAGCAGCGCGAAGCGCGCAGGGCCAACGGCAGGCGCAAGGCCGAAGAAGAACGAAGGCCTCAGCCCGGCGCGAGCGAAAAGCGCACGCTGTCGCGTTCGAGCGCCACGGTGTAGCCCAGGTCCTCCGCCAGGCTCTGGAGTGCAATCGCGTCGATGGCCAGCGCACGCGGTGCGCGGTGCGCGTCGAGCACCGGGCTGGCACCGGCGGATTCGCGCGGCAAGGCGCTGAGGCGAAGCGCGTTGCCGCCGTCGGCCTCGATGCGGATCGTGCCGGCTTCGGGCGCGCCGTCGTGCAGGTACCCGAGGCCGCCAAGCACCAGGTAGCGCAGCGCCGCACCCTGGGGCCAGCGCGTTTCGTCCGCCTGCGGCTCGAGTGCGACGTCGACAGCCAGCTCGACGCCATGCATGTCGAAGGCCGCGCGCATCAGGCCCACGCATTGCGCCACCAGCGCGCTGCGCGTGATGCCGTCATCCGTCGTGGCCAGTTCCCAGTCGCGCAGCGAGCGGATGCCTTCCACGAGTTCGGACACCTGGTTGTCGATCAGCGCCACGCGCTCCTCGCAGACCGGTGCGTCGATGACAGGTGCGCCGATCTGGCGCTTGAGCATGAGCAGCGCCATGCGGATCACCGATACCGGCGCCACCATGTCGTGGCGCAATGCCGGCAAGGCGCGGGTGAGCAGTTCGTGGCGTACGCCGGCGGCAATCCAGCTTCGGGCTCCGGGCGAGGCCTTCATTGCGCGCGGGGAGCCGAAGGCTTCGCCTCGGTGAGGGGGTGGCAGGCCTGCAGGCTGCTGCTGATGCGGGGTTCGGCGATCGGCTCGTTCACTTTGCGCGTCCTGAAGCGAAGGAAAGCCAAAGTATCGGCCCCGCCCCCCGTGGCGGGTGTAGGAGCGTGCCTACGCTTTCGGCTAGGGTTTGCCGAGGTAGACCCGCACGTCCTTCACCTCGACGCCTGCGGCGGCCACGGCCGAACGCAGCTGCGCCTCGGTCACGCCCAGCGTCTGGGTCCAGTAGCGCACCTCGTGCGCCTCGTTGACATTGATGCGGGTCCGGTCCTGCGGGCCGCGCTTGTTCGGGTCGTCTGCCATGGCGTGCTTCCTGTGTTGGGTGTGTCGATGCAAAAGACGATGCGCGCCCTTGCTGCGCGGCACTGGCGGACGGCGGCGCGGCTCCTTGCAGGAAATGTCCGAAACCGGCGTGCGGGCGCCGCGCCCGCGGCCTTGGCAGCTAGCCGGCGGACCTGGCGGCGCGCGCCTGCAGCTCGCGCTTGAGCACCTTGCCGTTGGCCGTGGTCGGCATGGCGTCGATGGTCTCGATGCGAGCGGGCCGCTTGTAGGGCGACAGGTGCTCCGCCAGGTAGGCGCGCAGCGCCGGTTCATCGAGCATGGCGCCGGGCTTCATCTCGACGAAGGCGACGATCCGCTCGTTGCCCTCGGCCTCGGGCACGCCCACCACCGCACAGAGGTGCACGCCGCCGAAGCGGCCGATCACCGCCTCGATCTCAGCCGGATACACGTTGAAGCCCGAGCGGATGATCATTTCCTTGAGCCGGCCGACCACGAACAGCGCGCCGTCCGTATCGAAGCGCCCGAGGTCGCCGCTCGCATACCAGCCACCCGGTCGCATGACCTGCGCCGTGGCCGCCGCGTCGCGGAAGTAGCCCAGCATGAGGCCGGGCCCGCGCAGCCAGATCTCGCCCGCCTCGCCCGGCGCCAGGTCCTGGCCATCGGACCCGACGATGCGCGCCTCGCCGCCCTCGACCACATGGCCCGCGGCCGTGTCCGCGCGCGGCGCCTCGACGCGCGTGAGGAACACCGAGCCCGCGTACTCCGACAGGCCATAGCCATAGTGCAGCGGCTGGTCGAACAGTGCCTCGACGCGCTGCTTGAGCCCGAGGTCGAGCGGCGCCGAGCCGGTGTAGACATAGCGAAGCGCCGGAAAGCGAGGCGCGCCGTGCTCGGCCTCGATGTGGGCCAGCAGGCGCGCGTACATCGTGGGCGGCCCGAGCAGGTTCGACACCTGTTCATGCGCCAGCGCATGCAGCATGTCGGCCGGAGAGAAGCTCGCGCGCAGCACCAGCGCCGCGCCGCCAGTGAGCGCGGCCATGAGCACCGTGCCGATGCCGAAGATGTGCGTCATCGGCAGGAAGGCGTAGACCCGGTCGCGGTCGCCCAGCGATCGCACGCTGGCCGACACGCGGCCGAAATGCAGCAGGCCGCGGTGCGACACCATCACGCCCTTCGGCGTGCCCGAGGTCCCTGAAGTGAAGATGATGGCCGCCGTGTCCGCCAGCGCAGGATCGGCCTCCGGCCGGGCCCCTGCGCGCACGGCCGAGCGCATCACGCCGGGCAGCGCCGACGGCACCGCGCCGGAACGCTGCGCATGCTGGCGCGCGGCGTCCGAGGCATCGCTCGTGAAGCAGCACAGCCGCGCATCGGCGCGCCCGGCAATGGCCGCGATCTCGCCAGGCGACATGCGTGCGTTGACTCCGCACGACCATGCACCGATGCGGCTGCACGCCATGAGCAGCGCGATGTGCGCGGCGCAGTTCTCGGCCACCAGCAGCACACGGTCGGTCGGCCGCACGCCGGCGGCCAGCAGGTCCTGCGCGGCCGCCTCGGCCATGGCCTGCAGCGCGCCGTACGACATGGTGCCCGATGGCTCGAAGAGAAACGCCGCGCCCGGCGACTGCAATGCGCGCGCTTCGAGCAGTTCGTGGATCCGCGTGGGTGCCGGCATTTCGCTCATTCCGCCTCGATGCCCTGGGCCGCCGTGGCCCAGAGCCTGCGGTCGGCCTGGCCCTTGGCCGCGAGCAGCTCCGCGCCGCCGCTCCAGACCTCGTAGCCCTGCTCGCGCAGCCGATGGGCGATGTCCTCGCGCGCGAGCGCCTTGTGCGCGGCGGCATTCAGGCGCGCGACCAGCACCGGGTCCATGCGCGCCGGGCCGTAGAGGCCGAACCAGCCGCCCACGTCGTAGCCGGCCACGCCCGACTCGATCATGGTCGGCACCTCGGGCAGCATGCGGTTGCGCTGGCGCGAGGTGACGGCCAGCGCGCGGATCTTTCCCGACTGGATGAAGGGCCGCGAGGTGGCGATGATGTCGAACATCATGGTCACGGTGCCGCCCATCACGTCGGCCAATGCGGGTGCGCTGCCCTTGTACGGCACATGCGTGAGCTGCACAGCGGTCATTTTCTCGAGCAGCGCGCCACTCAGGTGGTTCGACGCGCCGATGCCGGCCGAGCCGTAGAACACCTTGCCCGGCCGCGCCTTCGCATAGGCCAGCAGCTCGGCCACGCTGTGCACCGGCAGGTCCTTGTTGACCACGAGCACGTTGGTGTAGTCGACCAGCGGCGCGATGGGCGTCAGGTCCTTCATCGGATCGAAGGGCATCCTGCGCTGGATGTTCGGATTGATGGTGATGGTCGGACTCGCGCCGAAGAACAGCAGCGCGCCGTCGGGCGCGGCCTTGGCCACCGCATCGCCGCCCACCGAGCCGCTGGCGCCGGGGCGGTTGTCGACGATGACCTGCGTGCCGAGCTCCTGGCTCAGCGCGGGCGCGAGCAGGCGCGCCGCGCCGTCCACCGGGCCGCCGGCCGAATAGCCGACCACCAGCTTGACGAGCGGCGGCAGCTGTTGCTGCTGCGCCAAGGCGCGCGAAGGCAGTGCGGCCAGCAGCGCGCTGCCTGCCAGCGCGGCCACGGCATGGCGCCGTGCGGTGTCGATCGATTGCATGGGCGTTGTCTCCTGTTGTGTATTTCTTCGGCGGCTCGCATCGCTCAGGCCGGCAGGTCGAGCACCTGCCGCGCAAGGATGTTGCGCTGTATCTCGTTGGTGCCGCCATAGATCATGGCGGCGGTGGAACCGATGAGCGGCGACAGCACGTTGAAGCTCTGCCCGTCGAGCAGCTGGTCGCCGGCCACGGCGCCCTGCTCTTCGCCGGCCTCGACCAGCAGCGCGCCGATGCGGTGGTAGGTTTCGCTGGCCCATATCTTGAGCAAGGACACCGACGCAGGCAGCGGCTGGCCCGCGCGCACGATGTCGGCAAAACCGGTGTACGCGGCCGACAGGTCGAGCACGTCGAGCCGCAATGCAGCGAAGCGCTGCGCGAACACCGGGTCGGCAAAAAGGCGCCGCGCCTGCGCCAACCGCGCAAGCTGGCCCAGCGCGTACTGCGACTGCTTGGGGCTGCCGAGGAAGATGCGCTCGAAGCCCAGCAGCGCCTTGGCAATCGTCCAGCCGCCATGCAGTCGGCCCACGAGGTTTTCGGCCGGCACGCGCACGCCGTCGAAGAACACTTCGCAGAACTCGGGCTCGCCCGAGAGCGTGTGGATCGGCCGCACCGTGATGCCCGGCGTGCGCAGGTCGCACAAGAGGAAGCTGATGCCCTCCTGCTTGCGCGCGGCCTTGTCGGTGCGCACCAGCATGAAGATGTGGTTGGCGTCCTGCGCGAGCGTGGTCCAGATCTTCTGGCCGTTGACGATGAAGTGATCGCCCTCGGCATCGCGCCCCGCCACCGCCTCGGTGCGAAGGCCCGCCAGGTCGGAGCCGGCGTTGGGCTCCGAATAGCCCTGGCACCACACATGCTCGCCGCTCAGGATGCGCGGCAGGAAGCGCTGCTGCTGCTCCGGCGTGCCATGCTGGATCAGCAGCGGGCCGATCATCACGATGCCCTGGTCCGGCGCACGCGCCACGCCGTGCTGCTCGAGTTCCTCGATCCATGCAATGAGCTTGCCGGCCGGCAGCCCCATGCCGCCATGCGCCTGTGGCCACGCCGGCGCGATCCAGCCCTGCGCCGAGAGCGTGAGGTACCACTCGCGGATCTCGCTCCAGCGCGCGCGGTGCGACAGGTAGCGCAGCTGCTGCGGATAACGCTGCTGCAGGAAGGCGCGCACCATGCGACGGAACTCGGCCTCGGGCATCGCATGCCAGTCGGCGCTGCGCGGAAACTCGCCTTCCCATGCGGCGGCGCCCGCCCGTGCTTCGCCGCCGTCGGCCAGCGCGGCATGGCGGCGCTGGTGCGCGGCCACGTTGCCCAGCCACGCCGAAAGGCACAGCGTGCGCTTGTAGTAGAGGCTCAGGTCGCACTCCTGCGTGTAGCCGATG
The DNA here is from genome assembly GCF_003951285.1 of Variovorax beijingensis. GTDB lineage: Bacteria > Pseudomonadota > Gammaproteobacteria > Burkholderiales > Burkholderiaceae_C > Variovorax > Variovorax beijingensis. Next base: position 440,755 of record NZ_RXFQ01000001.1, read on the forward strand.
GCGCCATGCAGTTGCACCGCGGTGCGGGAGGCCTGCAGCGCCGCGGCGGTGCAGCGGGCATTCACGCGGCTGGCTTCGGCCTCGAGCCGTTCGGCCGGGAGCCCCTGGTCTGCCAGTGCCAGCACCTCGGCGAGCGCGGCCTGCGCCACTTCGAGATGAATGAACATGTCCACGCAGCGGTGCTGCAGCGCCTGGAAGCTGCCGATCGGCTTGCCGAACTGCGAACGGGTGCGCAGGTAGGCCAGCGTCTGCGCGAGCATCGCCTGGCCCACGCCCAGCAGCTCGGCCGCCTGCAAGACCTGGCCGGCCGCGAGCGCATGGCGCAGCGCGTCCTGCGCGGTGGGGCCTTCGGCCAGCACCGCGTCCGCCGGCAGCGCCACCTGCTCGAAGCGCAGGCTCGCGGCCTGGCTGCCGTCCACGAGCGGCACCAGGGCTTCGCTCACGCCGGCCGTGCCGCGCGGCACCCACAGCAGCACCGCGTCGTCGCTGCCGCGCGCCGACACCAGCCAGCCGCTGGCGGCCGCGCCGGGCAGCACCATGAGCTTCTCGCCCTGCAGCAGCACGCCGCCCGCATGGCCCGCGCGCGGCTCGCAGCCGCAGGCCAGCGGCACGGCGCTCAGGTCGCCAGCGCTCTCCTGCCAGGCCAGCGCAGGCAAGCTGCGGCCCGCGACCAGCTCCGCCAGCAGCGACTGCGCGGCCGGAGCCTCGAGCCGCGCGAGCAGCATGGCGCTCAAGCCCGCCACCGCCAGCAGCGGCTCGGGCGCCACATGCTCGCCAGCGGCCCGCAGGATCTGCGCCGCGCCCGCGAGCCCGAGCCCCAGGCCGCCCGCGGATTCGGGTGCCAGCATGCCGGCCCAGCCCAGCTCGGCAATGGCGCCCCAGCCCTGCGCCTCGTCGGCATCGGGCCGATCCATGCGCTCGCGCCGCCGCTGGACGGAGCGGCTGCGAACGAAGTAGTCGAGCGCGGCTTCGCGCACGGCGGAAAGTGATTCGGTGTCCATCGCCGCAGCGTGACAGAACGGCCCGCCGCGCGGCATTTGCATTTGCCGAAGGGAGGGTTTCGCATTCACAGACCCGCCTCGCGCGAGGGCGGCATAGATTCGGCGCATGACCACCACAAAGATCAAGAAATCCCTGCACACCGAGCTCGGCCACAGCACGCCCGACCGGATCACCGTGCGAGGGCGCGACCTGCCCTCCGAGATCCTCGGCCACCTGAACCTCGGCGACATGGCCTTCCTGGAGCTCACGGGCCGCATCCCGACGCCGCAGGAGTCGGTCACCTTCAACGCCATCGTCGTCACGCTGGTCGAGCACGGCATCACGCCCAGCGCGCTGGCTGCGCGCCTCACCTATGCGGGCGCGCCCGAGGCGCTGCAGGCCGCCGTGGCCGCGGGCCTGTGCGGGCTGGGCACGGTGTTCGTCGGCAGTACCGAAGGCGCGGCGAAGATGCTCTACGAGGCCATTCCCTTCGGCGAGAAGCCGGCCCGGCCGCTGGCCGACATGGCGCGGGACATCGTGGCCGACCACCGCGCGCGCAAGCAGATCGTGCCGGGCCTGGGGCATCCGCTGCACAAGCCGATCGACCCGCGCACGCCGCGCCTGTTCCAGATCGCCGAGGAGAACGGCCTCTCGGGCCACTACGTGGCGCTGATGCAGGCGGTGCAGCAGGAGGCCGAGCGCGTCTCGGGCAAGTCGCTGCCCATCAATGCGACGGGCGCGATCGGCGCGATTGCGGCGGAGTTCGGCTTTCCGTGGAAGATCATCCGCGGCCTCGGCGTGATGGCGCGCGCCATCGGGCTCGTGGGCCACCTCCTCGAGGAGATCGACGACCCGATGGCCATCGAGATCTGGCAGCGCGTAGAAAAGGAAGCCGGCGGCCAGCGCCAGGATTGAACGAGATGAACAACAGCGACGATACCCGCTTTGCCGACATCCGCGATGCCGTGCGCGACCTGTGCGCGCAGTTTCCCAATGAGTACTTCCGCAAGATCGACGAGGCACGCGGCTACCCCGCCGAGTTCGTCGACGCGCTCACCAGGGCCGGCTGGATGGCCGCGCTCATTCCGCAGGAATACGGCGGCTCCGGCCTCGGGCTCACCGAAGCCTCGGTGATCATGGAAGAGATCAACCGCTCGGGCGGCAACTCGGGCGCGTGCCACGGCCAGATGTACAACATGGGCACGCTGCTGCGCCACGGCAGCGAGGCGCAGAAGCGCGGGTACCTGCCACGCATCGCCACCGGCGAGCTGCGCCTGCAGTCGATGGGCGTGACCGAGCCCAGCACCGGCACCGACACCACCAGGATCAAGACCACGGCCGTGAGGAAGGGCGACCGCTACGTCGTCAACGGCCAGAAGGTGTGGATCTCGCGCATCCAGCATTCGGACCTGATGATCCTGCTGGCGCGCACCACGCCGCTTGCAGAGGTCAAGAAGAAGTCCGAAGGCATGTCGATCTTCATCGTCGACCTGCGCGAGGCCATCGGCAAAGGCATGACGGTGCGGCCCATCCTGAACATGGTGAACCACGAGACCAACGAGCTGTTCTTCGAGAACCTCGAGATCCCTGCCGAGAACCTGATCGGCGAAGAGGGCCAGGGCTTCAAGTACATCCTCGACGGCCTCAATGCCGAGCGCACGCTGATCGCGGCCGAATGCATCGGCGACGGCTACTGGTTCATCGACAAGGTCACGGCCTACGCCAAGGAGCGCGTGGTGTTCGGCCGGCCCATCGGGCAGAACCAGGGCGTGCAGTTTCCGATTGCCGAGGCCTTCATCGAGATCGAAGCCGCCAACCTCATGCGCTATGAAGCCTGCCGCCTGTTCGATGCGCGCGAGCCCTGCGGCGCGCAGGCCAACATGGCGAAGTACCTGGCGGCCAAGGCGAGCTGGGAGGCCGCCAATGCCTGCCTGCAGTTCCATGGCGGCTTCGGCTTTGCCTGCGAATACGACATCGAGCGCAAGTTCCGCGAGACGCGGCTCTACCAGGTGGCGCCGATCTCGACCAACCTCATCCTCAGCTATGTGGCGGAGCACATGCTCGGCCTCCCACGCTCGTTCTGAAGGCGCGCCATGACCTCATCGCATCATCCCAGCCGGGACCTCGCCACCTTCGCCACCGAACTGAAGTTTTCAGACATTCCCGCCCCCGTGCTGCGCCGCACCGAGGACCTGATGCTCGACTGGCTGGGCTCGGTGCTCGCGGCGCGCACGGCGCGGCCGGTGCGCAGCATCGAGCGCTTCGCGCAGATGATGGGGCCGGCCGGCGGGCCGAGCGAGATGCTCACCTCGCGCCGCACCACCTCGCCAGTGTTCGCCGCGCTCGTCAACGCCGCGGCCTCGCACTACGTGGAGCAGGACGACGTGCACAACGGCTCGGTGTTTCATCCCGCGGCCGTGGTCATCGCGCCCGCGTTGGCCGTGGCGCAGAGCATCGGGGCCAGCGGTGCGCAGCTGCTGACGGCGGTGGTGGCGGGCTACGAGGTCGGCATCCGCGTGGGCGAGTTCCTCGGACGCTCGCACTACAAGACCTTCCATACCACCGCGACGGCGGGCACGCTCGCGGCTGCCGCCGCCGTGGGCCGACTGCTCGAACTCACGCCGCAGCAGATGCTGCATGCCTTCGGCTCGGCCGGCACGCAGTCGGCCGGCGTCTGGGAGTTCCTGCGCGATGCGGCCGACTCGAAGCAGCTGCACTGCGCGCATGCGGCCGCGAGCGGACTGATGTCGGCCTACCTGGCGCAGGACGGTTTCACGGGCGCGGCGAAGGTGCTCGAAGGCGCGCAGGGGCTCGGCGTGGGCATGTCGAGCGATGCCGATCCGGCACGGCTCACCGACCGCCTCGGCACACGCTGGGCACTGGCCGAGACCTCGTTCAAGTACCACGCCTCCTGCCGCCACACGCATCCCGCGGCCGACGCGCTGCTGCAGGTGATGAGCGAGCACCAGCTCGCGCACGGCGACGTGGCCCGCGTGACCGCGCACGTGCACCAGGGCGCCATCGACGTGCTGGGCCGCGTCACGGTGCCGGCCACCGTGCACCAGGGCAAGTTCTCGATGGGTACGGTTCTCGGCCTGATCGCGGTGCACGGGCGCGCCGGCCTGGGCGAGTTCGACCGCGACTTTCTCGCGCCCGAGGTGGCCGCGTTCCGCGACAAGGTGGCGATGGAGCTCGACGCCGAGGTCGACACCGCCTACCCCGCGCGCTGGATCGGCAAGGTCAGCGTGCAGACCCGCGACGGCCGCACGCTGGCCGGCCGCGCCGATGAGCCCAAGGGCGACCCGGGCAACAGCCTGAGCCGTGCCGAGATCGAGGACAAGATGCAGCGCCTCGCGCACTACGGCGAGGGCGCCACGGCCGACGAGGCGAAGGCGCTGTGCCAGCGCATCTGGCAGCTCGGGGCGACGCCGCGCGTGGGCCGCTGGCTCGGCTGAGGGGCCGCCTCGTATCTTTGGCGCTCAGGCCTCGGCGAACAGCCGCCCCTGCCCCGGCGAGCGCGCATCGAGGCCCGCAGTGCGCACGAGGTCCCAGAAACCCGCGGGCGAACTCGACACCACGGGCAGCTGCAGCCGTGCTTCCACTTCGCGCACGGCATCGAGCGTGACCAGACCGCCGCATGAAATGAGGATGCCGTCCGCTCCGGGCTGCGCATCGAACACCCGCAGGCACAGCTCGATCAGCACCTGCGTGGGCACCCTGCCCACGGCCTGCACGTCGGAGATGGCCAGCCCCTCGAGCGCCAGCGGCTCGAAGTCGCTCTGTTCGAGGTAGCGCCGCAGATGTGCGTTGACCTCGTCGATGTAGGCCGTGGCCACCGCCACGCGGCGTACGCCCAGCTGGCGCAGCGCGCCGACGATGGCGTTGCTCATGGTCGTGCAGGGCAGGCCGGTGGCGCGCGCCATCTCGACTTCGAGCTGCCGGTTGAACGCGGCGCCGCGAAAGAAGCTCAGCGAGGTGCCCATGAGCGAGACCGCGACAGCGCCCCGCGCCTTGAGCGCCACCGCCTTCTCGACCACCGAGTCGATCACCTCCGTGTACCCACGCGTGGAAATCTCGCCCAGGCCGAGGCCCAGCGCGCTGAAGCGGATGCGCTCGCCATACAGCAGCGGGCCGTCCACCGGCACCGCGCCGGCGGCCGGCGGCACGATCAGGCCCAGGTGCGGCAGCGCCATCTACTTGCCCTCCGCCACGATGTTCTGCTCGGCGATGATGCGTTGCCAGCGCTTCGTCTCCTCGGCCATGTCCTTGCCGAGCTGCGCCGGCGTGGCGTAGGCGCGCAGCGTGCCTTGCGCGGCCGCCGCAGCGCCGGCCTCGGGCGTGTCGAGCACCGTCTTCACCGCAGCCGAGAGCTTGTCGACGATCTCGTCGGGCGTGCCGGCGGGTGCGAGCACGAAGATGCGCGGCGCCACGTCGAAGCCCGGCAGCGCATCGGCCAGCGGCGGTACGCTTTCCGCGCCTTCGAGCCGCGCGGTGTTCATCAGCGCGATGGCGCGCAGCTTGCCGGCCTTGGCCTGCGCCATGCCGGCCGTGGCGCTGACCACGCCGATGGGCACCTGCCCGCCGACCACGTCGGGCACGATCTGCGCGGCGCCGCGGTAGGGCACGTGCACCACCTTGCTGCCGCTGGTCTGCTTGAGCATCTCGAAGCCCAGGTGGTGCACCGTGCCCACGCCCGAGGTGGCGTAGGAATAGTGTCCCGGCCGGGCCTTGATCTCCTTCACGAATTCGGCCGGCGTCCTGGCCGGGAAGTCGTTGCCTGTGACGATCATCAGCGGCGAGACGAAGGCGCCCGCGACGGGCCTGAAGCTGGTAAGCGGATCGACCGGCGCCTTCGGCTGCAGCAGCCTGGCGGCCAGCAGCGCGCTGTCGCCCATCATCAGCGTGTAGCCGTCGGGCGCCGACTTGGCGACGTACTCGGCAGCGATCATGCCGGTGGCACCGGTCCGGTTGTCGACCATCACCTGCTGGCCGAGCACCGCCGAAAGCCGCGTGCCGAGCAGGCGCGCGACCGCATCGACGCCGCCGCCGGCCGAATAGCCGACCACGAGGCGGATCGGCTTGTCGGGGTACTTCTGGGCCCAGGCGGCGGGCGCGGCGAACAGGCCCGCGAGGCCCAGGGCCATGGCCGCGCGCATGGCCTGCCGGCGCGCGGGGTGAACAAGATCTGCAGCTTTTTTCATCGTGTCTCCAAATGTCATCGGTCGGTCGCCGTCTGCGCGGCTCCTTCAAGTGCACCCGCGGAACCGGCTTTGCCGGGCCGCCGGGTGCGCCCCCCAGTGGGGGGAAGCGCCAAAGGCGCTTCGGGGGGCGTCCATCTTTATGCTTTGCCCTTGCCGCGCGAAGTGGGCAATTTCGCGAGCTCGCGCACGCGATCCGCGTTGGGCACGAAGCCCAGGCCCGGTGTCTCCGGCAGCTGCAGCCAGCCGTCCTGCGGCACCGGCAGGCCGTCGAAGACCTGCTTGAGCATCTGCACGGCCACGTAGTGGTATTCGGCCATGCCGCCGTTCGACACGCCCGCATGCAGGTGCATGTTGTGGAAGGGCCAGGCGCCGCCGTTGTCGATCGGCACGTTGAAGGCTGCGGCCATGCCCGCGATCTTGAGGCACTGCGAATAGCCGCCCGAGATGGTCACATTGGGCTGCAGCACGTCGGCCGCCTGGTTCACCAGCAGGTCACGGAAGCGGAAGGCCAGCCCTTCGTTCTGTCCGCAGGCCAGCGGGATGCTGGTGCGCGCGCGCAGCTGGGCCATCTGCCGCACGTCGTTCTGCGTGAGCGGCTCCTCGAAGAAGCTGATGCCGTAGGGCTCGATGCGGCGCGCGAGCTCGGTGGCGTGGAACAGGTCGAGGCCGCAGTTGGCATCGACGTACAGCTTCACGTCGGGCCCGACCGCCTCGCGCACGGCGGCCACGCGGCGCACATCCTCGGCAATGACCTCGTCGATGGGCCGCGGCTCGTCGCGCCGCGCGAGCGCATGGCCGCCGACGGTCATCTTCAGGCGCCGGAAGCCCTGCGAGACCCAGAGCCTGGCGGCGGCGGCGAGCTGGTCGCGCTCGAAGAAGCCGAAGCCGAAGGTCGCATAGACCGGCACCCTGGAGCGCGCACCGCCCAGCAGGCGCCACAGCGGCTGGCCGAGCGCCCTGGCCTTCAGGTCCCACAGCGCGATGTCGAGCGCGGCGATGGTGTGGCTCGCATAGCCGGTCTGGCCGCGCGGCGAGAGCAGCCAGTAGAGCTTCTCCCACAGGCGCTCGGTGGCCATCGGGTCTTCGCCGATCAATGCCGGGCCGGCCACCTCGCGCACGGCGGCGGCAATGATCTCTTCTTCGGTGATGGCCGTCATGCCATGGCCGACGAGGCCGGTGTCGGTCTCGATCTCGGTCAGGCAGAGCGAGAGCGAGGTCTGCTGGTTGAGCCCCAGCACATCGATGGTGACGGGAATGTTCAGCGGCGTGGCGCTGACGCGGATGATCTTCAAGAATGTCTCCTTTTGCCTTGCTTCGGCTGCACGATTCTTGGTGCGCAGTCCGTGGAGAACAATTCGTTTTTGGCGGGCGCGAGGCTTCGCGCCGCGCGAAGCCTCGGGGCTCAGTCCGGCCGGCCGAGGTGCTCCAGCACCGAGCGCGCGGCCGCGGTGAGGTCCTGCTGCCGCCGCACGCACAGCAGGTGGCGGCGCACCGCCCACGGCGCATCGAGCTTCAGGCAGCGCAGCTTCAGTATCTGCAGCTGCGGCAGGATGGCCGCATAAGGCAGCACGCCGATGCCCACGCCCTGCTCCACCATGCGGCACACCATGTCGAAGCTGCCCACCTGCATGCGCACCTTGAGCGGCAGCTGCGCCTCCAGCGCCGCATTCAGAAGTACGCGGTGCAGCGCCGTGCCTTCGCGCACCACGATATGGTCGTGCCGCAGCACCTCGTCCACGCCGATGCGCTTGCGCCTGGCCAGCGGATGGACGCGCGCCACCACCACGGCCAGTTCGTCGCTGCGGTAGGGCAGGCATTCGAGCATTTCGGCCGGCGTGTTGCCCTCGATCACGCCGATGTCGGCCAGGCCGGCCTGCACGGCCTTCACCACCTCGGTGCTGGCGCGCTCCTGCAGGTCGATCTTGAGCACGGGATGCAGCCGCAGGAAGGAGCCGATCTGCGCGGGCAGGAACTGCGCGATGGTGGACGCGTTGGCCGTGATGCTGACCACGCCCGCCACGCCGTTCTGGAAGTCGTCGAGCTCGGCGCCCAGCCGGTCCATGGCGGAGAGCACGGCGCGTGCATGCAGCAGCAGGCCGTGGCCCGCCGAAGTGAGCGTCACGCCGCGCGCATGGCGCACCAGCAGCGGCAGTCGCGCGCGGGCTTCCAGATCGGAGATGCGCTTGCTCGCGGCCGCGAGCGCGATGTGGCAGCGCTTGGCGCCTTCGCTGATGCTGCCGTGGTCGGCCACGGCCACGAACAGGCGCAGCGACTTCAGGTCGGCGGACATGGCCTGCGCGCCCTCTTCAGGGCGCAACGAGGTGGTCGAACAGCTCGCGCGCCGAGGCCGGCAGCTGCTCGCGGCTGCGCGCGATGAGCTTGAGCTCGCGCTCGGCCCAGGCATCGCTGAGCGCCACGGTCGCGATGCGCATCGCCATCGACAGCCGCTGCGCCGACGAGGCCGGCAGCACGCCCACCCCCACGCCCGCCTCGATCATCAGGCAGATCGCCTCGAAGCTGCTGACCTGGATGCGCGGGTTGAAGCCGCGGCCGGCCAGCTCGGCGCGGCGCTGCAGAAAGCGGTGGATGGCGCTGCCATGGTGCAGGCCCACGTGCTGCTCGTCGAGCGTGTCGGCAAAGGCCACCGAGGGCGCACCCGCCAGGTGGTGCGCGGCAGGCACCACCAGCACCAGCTGGTTGCGGCCGAAGGGGCGCGCGTCGAGCTCGCCGGTGTGCACGTCGCCAGCCAGGATGCCGATGTCGGCCTCGCCATCGGCCACGGCGCGCACGATCTCCTCGCTCAGGTATTCGCGCAGGTCCACCTGCACCGCGGGATGCTGGGTGAGAAAGCCGGCCAGCTTCTGCGGCAGGTATTCGGTGATGGAGGTGGTGTTGGCGAACACGCGCACATGGCCCTTGATGCCCTTGCCGAAGTCCTGCATGTCGCAGCGCAGGTGCTCCATCTGCTGCATCACGCGCTTGGCGTGGTAGAGCACCGCCTGCCCGGCCGCCGTGAGGCTCACGCCCTGCGCGCTGCGGTGCAAGAGCTTGCCGCCCACGGCCTCTTCCATCTGCTTGATGCGGGTGGACGCGGCTGCCAGCGAGATGCAGGCCTTCTCGGCGCCGCGCGTGAGGCTGCGCGCGTCCGCCACGTAGACGAACAGTTTCAGGTCGAACAGGTCGAAATGCAGGTTCACCGGACAAGCGCGCCAGAAGGGAAAGAAGCGTGCATTGTCCGGCGAATGGCGCTGCGCGCGCCGGCCTCAGGGTTTGACCTCAGGAGCGGGCCCGCTCAGACCGGGTCCCAGCTGAACACGTCGGCCGAGCGGTCCAGCGGATGGAAGCTCGCGTGCATGGCGGGCATCGCGTGCTCGGCAATGCTCTGCGGGGTCCAGCCTTCGGAGCGGTGGATGGAGCGCACCGGCCGCGGCTGGCTGATGAGCGAGATCTCGTTGTTGCGCACCGAGAAGATCTGGCCGTTGACCGCGCCGGCCGCATCGCTCGCCAGGTACACCGCGAGCGGCGCCACCTTGGCCGGCGTCATCTGCTTGATCTTGTCGACACGGGCGCGCTGCTCGTCGGTGTCGGTGGGAATGGCGCCGATCATGCGGCTCCACGCGAAGGGCGCAATGCAGTTGGAGCGCACGTTGAACTTGAGCATGTCGAGCGCGATCGACTTCGACAGCGCCACGATGCCGAGCTTGGCCGCTGCGTAGTTGGCCTGGCCGTAGTTGCCGATGAGGCCGGAGGTCGAGGTCATGTGCACCATCGCGCCCGAGTTCTGCTCCTTGAAGTGCGTGGCGGCCGCGCGGCTCACGTAGTAGGCGCCGTACAGGTGCACCTTGAGCACGGCGTCCCACTCGTCGACCGACATCTTGTGGAAGAACCGGTCGCGCAGGATGCCGGCGTTGTTGACCACCGCATCGATGCGCCCGAAGCTCTCGACCGCGCATTCGACGATGCGCGCCGCGCTGGCCGCATCGGCCACGCTGTCGGTATTGGGCACGGCCTGTCCGCCCGCGGCGCGGATCTCGTCGACCACCTGCTGCGCGGGGCCGGCGCTGCCGCCCGCACCATCAAGGGCCGCACCGATGTCGTTCACCACCACCTTCGCGCCATGGCTCGCCATGGCCAGCGCGATGTCGCGCCCGATGCCGCCGCCCGCGCCGGTGACGACGACTACTTTTCCTTCAACCATGTGTGTCTGCTCCGGATAGCCGCCCGCAGTGTCGCGGGCAGTTCCAGAATGCCACAGGGCCCGGGCTGCGGGTTCCGGATTTCCGAAGAGGGGCTTCGGCGGCGCCCTCTTCCCTTATTGCCGCGCGGTGCGGACGTTCGGCGGCAGCGCCTGCGGCCAGCTGGTGCGGAACGGATTGATGTCGAGTCCGCCGCGCCGCGTGTAGCGCGCATACACCGCGAGCTTGTGGGGCTGGCAGCGGCGCCAGATGTCGGTGAACATGCGCTCCACGCAGGGTTCGTGGAACTCGTTGTGGTTGCGAAAACTCACGATGTACGCGAGCAGGCCGGCCTGGTCGATGGCCGGGCCGCTGTAGCGGATCTGCACGCTGCCCCAGTCGGGCTGGCCGGTGACGAGGCAGTTGCTCTTGAGCAGGCGGCTGGTGAGCGTTTCGTTCACCGGCGGCTGGGTGCTGTCGCTCGACAGCAGCTCGGGCGCGGGCTGGTAGTGGGTGCACTCGATGTCGAGCCGGTCGAGGTCCAGGCCGTCGAGCTCGTGCACCGGCTCGCGGTCGAACATGTCGGGTGCCAGCAGCTTCACGCCGATGCCGGCCGATTGGTCGCTGCCGCGCCAGAGCGCCTCGGACAGGTCGGTGCGCAGGCGGTCGCGCACGGCCTCGGCGCTCGCGAAGGCGCTGCTGTTGAAGCTGTTGAGGTACAGCTTGAACGACTTGCTCTCGATGATGTTGGGCGTTTCGCAGGGGATGGTGAAGTGCGCGATGGCCAGTTGCGGCTTGCCGCGCAGGTTGAGCCAGCTCACCTCGAAGGCGGTCCAGAGATCGGCGCCGAAGAAGGGCAGCGCGCCGGCGGCGATGCCCATGGCTTCGCGCTGGGTGCTGCGCGCAATCGGAAAGAGCAGGGTCGGGTCGTACCGGTCGGCATAGGCCGAGGCGCGGCCCAGCTGCGACTGCTCGGGCGTGTTGGGGTTGGTGGGGGGAATGTTGTCCAGGCTCATGGCTTGTGATGTTCTTCGGCCGCGTGCAGGAACGGCGCGATGTGGTGGGCGAGGATGGCGCAGATCTCGGGCGGCAAATCGTGGCCCATGCCGGGAATGCTGACGAACTTCGCGCCCGGAATGCGCTTGGCGGTGTCCAGCCCGCAGGCCATCGGCACCAGCGCATCGGCTTCACCGTGCAGCACCAGCGTCGGGCACTTGATGCGCGGCAGCACCTCGGGGCGGCGCGCGTCGGCGCCAATGGCGAGCATCTGGCGGAACATGCCGGCCGGGCGGTAGGCGCGGCGCATGCTGAAGCGGAGGCGCTCGGCCAGCGCCTCGGTGCTCTGCGGATAGGCAGGGCTCTGGATGATCCTGAGCAGCCGGATGCTGTGCGCCACCAGCTCGGCCTCGCCGCCGCCCAGCGGCCGGCGCAGCAGCATGGCGGCCACGTCGCTGCGCGGTCCGGGCAGGCCGCGTGCGCCGCTGGAGCTCATGATGCTCACGAGGCTGGCCACGCGATCGGGCGCTTCGGCGGCCAGGTGCTGCGCGATCATGCCGCCCATCGAGGCGCCGATGACGTGCGCCTGCTTGATGCCCAATGCGTCGAGCACGCCCAGCGAATCGCGCGCCATGTCCTGCAAGGTGTAGGCCGAGCGCACCTGCAGGCCTAGGCGCTGGCGGATGCTCTCCCACACGATGTTGCCGGTGCCCGCATGGTCGAAGCCCTGGCTCAGGCCGATGTCGCGGTTGTCGTGGCGCACCACGCGAAAGCCCGCATCGACCAGCGCCTGCACGAAGTCCTGCGGCCAGCCCACCAGCTGCATGCCCAGGCCCATGATGAGCAGGGCCACCGGGCGGCCTTCGCCGCCGGTGTCGTCGACCTCGATCTGCAATCCGTTGGCCAGCAGCTTCATGGCGCTCCTGTCTGTTTGTTTATTTGAATTCGCGTTCGCGCAGCCACTTGGTGGCCACCCACTTCTCGCCTGCGAGCACGGGTGCGCCGCCATGCAGCGTGCGGGTGGCGGGGTCGGGTTCCTCGTAGCTGAAGAACACGCCGGTGCCGCGCACGGGCGCCACTTCCAGGCCCACGTCGGGGAAGGTGGTGGCGCCGCCCTGCCCGGGCTCCTGCAGGTACATCACGAGCGTGGCCACGCGCTGGCCGCCGCGCTTGAGGATGGTGGGCGTGCCGGGCTCGCCGGGATCGAAGTAGTCGTAGTGCGGACGGTACTGGGCGCCGGGCGCATAGCGCAGGATCTGCAGGCCTTCGCCAAACTCCACCGGCCAGCGCAGCAGCGCGGCAATGCGTTGCTCGAGGCGCGCGACGATGTCGTTCTCGCCGCGCTCGAAGAACATGCCTTCGCTGGTGCGGTCGACGTTGAGCACCTCGCCGCCGGTGCGCGTCTCGACCGTGAGCGAGCGCGCCAGCCGCACCCGCGCCGCGGCGATCAGCCCTTCGCACTCATCCGGCGACACCAGGTTGCCGAACACGACGACGCGCGGATGCCGCATGGTCTGCAGCACCTGCACGCGGCGGTCGCCCGCGTCGATGTAGAGCGGCGCGCCTTCGAGGTCGGGGCCGGGCATCTCGGTGCGCCGCGGCCTGGCCACTTCCACGTGGGGAAAGCCGGCCTCGAGCTGCGCCAGCGCAAGGTCGGTGGCCGCATCCTGCCACCCGGCCGCGCGCATCGAGGCGCGCAGCGCGGGCACCGAATGCCCTGCCGCAAGCTGCGACACCAGCCATTCCCGGAGCTCCGGACTGATCGGTTGAGACATTTCTTCAGTACTCCTCCATGCTGAAGCGGGCCCCGCAAGGCATGAAACCGCCACGGCCCCTTCCAGGAACACCGCGGATCCGGCTTTGCCGGGCCGCCGGTGTTGCCCCCTGGAAGGGGGTTGGCGCAGCGACACGAAGTGCGCGAAGACTGGGGGTCATCCTAGTTTCCTTCTGAACACCAGCCTTTCGGCCGTCGACACCGTGGCATCGAAACCATAACCTTCGAGATCGAATTTTTCCAGCGCCTTGGGCGTGGCCGCCTTGTGCAGCACCGCCCAGCGCGCCAGCAGGCCGCGGGCGCGCTTGGCGTAGAAGCTCACGATCTTGTACTTGTCGCCCTTCCATTCCTCGAACACGCATTCGACCACGCGCGCCTTGAGCGCCTTCCGGTCCACCGAGCGGAAGTACTCCTGCGAGGCCACATTGACCACCACGGGCGTGCGGTCCGCCGCCAGCCGCTGGTTCAGGTGCTCCGCGATGCGCGAGCCCCAGAAGGCATACAGGTCCTTGCCATGCCGATTGGCAAGCGGCGTGCCCATCTCCAGCCGGTAGGGCTGCAACAGGTCGAGCGGACGCAGCAGGCCGTAGAGGCCGCTCAGGATGCACACGTGATCCTGCGCCCAGTCCAGCTGCGCGGGCGTGAGCGAGCGCGCATCGAGCCCGCCGTAGACGTCGCCGTCGAACGCGAAGGCGGCCTGGCGGGCGTTCTTCGGCGTGCTCTTGCCGGACCAGGCCTGGTAGCGCGCCACGTTGAGCGCGGAGAGCTTGTCCGACAGGTGCATGAGCTCGGAGATCTGCTGCGGCGACTTCTCGCGCAGCAGCTTGATCAGTTCGGCCGAGGGGCCGCGGGGGGCTTCGAAATAGGGTTGGGTGGCGGGGATTTCGGTAGGAACGGGGGTGTCGTAGTCGAGCGATTTCGCAGGGGAGAGCAGGAAGAGCATCCCGGAATTATGTGGGGTGGGGCTGCCCCGGGGCGGCCCCGGTAAAATCGCCGGCCATCCCATCTTGTCCCCACGGCACCCCCGAAGGCGCCGCTTCTGCATTTCCCATGAGCGAACCCACCACCCCTTCCGCCCAGCCTGGACTGGAGAGCCTCTCCAAGTCGTTCGAACCCGCCGCCATCGAGGCGCACTGGGGCCCCGAGTGGGAGAAGCGCGGCTACGCCAAGGCCGGCTTCCGCGGCACGCAGCAGCCCAAGGAAGGCGCCGATTCGTTCGCCATCCAGCTGCCGCCGCCCAATGTGACGGGCACGCTGCACATGGGCCATGCGTTCAACCAGACCATCATGGACAGCCTCGCGCGCTACCACCGCATGAAGGGCGACAACACGCTCTGGGTGCCGGGCACCGACCATGCGGGCATCGCGACGCAGATCGTGGTGGAGCGGCAGCTGCAGGAGCAGAAGATCAGCCGCCATGACCTGGGCCGCAAGAACTTCGTGGCACGCGTGTGGGAATGGAAGGAAAAGTCGGGCAACACCATCACCAGCCAGATGCGCCGCATGGGCGACACGGTCGACTGGAGCCGCGAATACTTCACGATGGACGACGACCTGTCGAAGGTGGTCACGCAGACCTTCGTCTCGCTCTACGAGGAAGGCCTGATCTACCGCGGCAAGCGCCTGGGCAACTGGGACCCGGTGCTCAAGACCTCGGTGAGCGATCTCGAAGTGGAAAGCGAAGAGGAAGACGGCTCGCTCTGGCACATCGCCTACCCGCTGGCAGACGGCAGCGGCACGCTCACGGTGGCCACCACGCGGCCCGAGACCATGCTCGGCGACACGGCCGTGATGGTCCACCCCGAGGACGAGCGCTACCGGCAGCTGATCGGCAAGCAGGTGCGGCTGCCGCTCGTGGACCGGCTGATTCCCATCATTGCCGACGACTACGTCGACAAGGAATTCGGCACCGGCGTGGTCAAGGTCACGCCCGCGCACGACTACAACGACTATGCGGTCGGCCAGCGCCACAAGCTCGAGCTGATCGGCATCCTGGCGCTCGACGCCACCATCAACGACAACGCGCCCGAGAAGTACCGCGGCATGGACCGCTTCGTGGCGCGCAAGGCCATCGTGGCCGACCTCGATGCGCTCGGCCTTTTGGTCGAGGTGAAGAAGCACAAGCTCATGGTGCCGCGCTGCGCGCGCTCGGGCGCCATCGTCGAGCCGATGCTCACCGACCAGTGGTACGTGGCCATGTCACGGCCCGGCGCCGACGGCCAGTCGATCGCGCAGAAGGCCATCGACGTGGTGAAGTCGGGCGAGGTGCGCTTCGTGCCCGAGAACTGGGTCAACACCTACAACCACTGGATGGAGAACATCCAGGACTGGACCATCTCGCGCCAGCTCTGGTGGGGCCACCAGATCCCGGCCTGGTACGACGAAGACGGCAAGGTGTACGTGGCGCACGACGAGGCCGAGGCACAGGCCAAGGCGCCGGGCAAGACGCTTCGCCGCGACGAAGACGTGCTCGACACCTGGTATTCGTCCGCGCTGGTGCCCTTCTCTTCGCTCGGCTGGCCCGAGAAGACCAAGGAACTCGAGCTGTACCTGCCCTCGAGCGTGCTCGTGACGGGCTACGACATCATCTTCTTCTGGGTCGCCCGGATGATCATGATGACCAAGCACTTCACCGGCAAGGTGCCGTTCAAGGACGTCTACATCCATGGCCTGGTGCGCGATGCGCAAGGCAAGAAGATGAGCAAGTCCGAAGGCAACGTGCTCGACCCGGTCGACCTGATCGACGGCATCGCGCTGCCCGAGCTGCTCGACAAGCGCACCCAGGGCCTGCGCAAGCCCGAGACCGCGCCCGCGGTGCGCAAGAACACGCAGAAGGAATTTCCCGAAGGCATTCCGGCCTTCGGCGCCGATGCGCTGCGCTTCACCTTCGCGTCGCTCGCCTCGCTCGGCCGCAGCATCAACTTCGACAGCAAGCGCTGCGAGGGCTATCGCAACTTCTGCAACAAGCTCTGGAACGCCACGCGCTTCGTGCTGATGAACTGCGAAGGGCAGGACTGCGGCCTGCGCGAGCACACGAAGGAAGAGTGCAAGGTCGGCGGCCCGGCGCACGGCTACCTGAAGTTCAGCCGCGCCGATTTCTGGATCGCATCGCGGCTGCAGCGCGCCGAGGCCGAAGTGGCCAAGGGCTTCGAGGAGTACCGGCTCGACAACGTGGCCAACGCCATCTACCAGTTCGCCTGGGACGAGTTCTGCGACTGGTACCTGGAGATCGCCAAGGTGCAGATCCAGACCGGCGACGATGCACAGAAGCGCGCCACGCGCCGCACGCTGATCCGCACGCTCGAGGCGTTGCTGCGCCTCGCGCATCCGGTGATTCCGTTCATCACCGAGGAGCTCTGGCAGAAGGTGGCGCCCGTCGCCGGACGCGAGGGCGAATCGATCATGGTCGCGGCCTACCCGAAGAGCCAGCCCGAGAAGATCGACGAAGCGGCCGAAGCGCATGTGGCGCGCCTGAAGGCGCTGGTCGATGCCTGCCGCACGCTGCGCGGCGAAATGAACGTGTCGCCCGCGGTGCGCCTGCCGCTCTATGCAGTGGCCGACGATGCCGAAGGCGCGGCCTTCCTGCGCGATGCGGCGCCGGTGCTGCAGGCACTGGCCAAGCTGAAGGAAGTGAAGGTCTTCGACGACGAGGCTTCGTGGTCGGCGGCGGCCGAAGCGGCGCCCGTGGCCGTGGTCGGTACGGCGCGCCTGTGCCTGCACATGGAGATCGACAAGGCCGCCGAACGCGCGCGCATCGGCAAGGAAATTGCCCGCATCGAGGGCGAGATCCTCAAGGTGAATGGCAAGCTCGGAAATGAAGCCTTTGTGGCTAAGGCACCGCCGGCCGTGATCGAACAGGAGCGCAAGCGCCTGGCCGATTTCAGCACCACGCTGGAGCGTCTTCGCGACCAGCTTGTGCGTCTCGGCTGACACACGCCGGCCTGGGCAAGGTTTAGCATGGCAACGACGGCATTTCCGTGCCGCCGTTGATCCATCGAACCTTCTTCTTCAACTGAACGAACAGACGCCCAAATTGTCCATGCCCACTCCCTCGACACGCATCCGCAAGGCCGTATTTCCTGTTGCAGGTTTCGGCACCCGCTTTCTGCCCGCCACCAAGGCGCAGCCCAAGGAAATGCTGCCGGTTGTCGACAAGCCACTCATCCAGTACGCGGTTGAGGAAGCCTACGCGGCGGGCATTCGCGACATGATTTTCGTAACTGGCCGAAACAAACGTGCCATCGAAGACCACTACGACACCGCCTACGAACTCGAGAGCCAGCTCGAGGCCAGCGGCAAGCTCGAACTGCTCAACATCGCGCGCTCGGTCATGCCCGACGACATGACCTGTTCCTATGTGCGCCAGCCGCGCATGCTGGGGCTCGGCCATGCGGTGCTGTGCGCCGAACACCTGGTGGGCAACGAACCCTTCGCCGTGCTCCTGGCCGACGACCTGATGGTCGGCCCCGTTGGCGGTGCACCTGTGCTCGCGCAGATGACGGCCGCCTTCGGCAAGCTCGGTGCTTCAGTGCTCGCGGTGCAGGAAGTGCCGCTCGAACACGTCAAGCGCTACGGCATCGTGGCGGGCGAATCCATCGGCGACGATCTCGTGAAGGTCGATCGCATGGTCGAAAAGCCCAAGCCCGAAGTCGCACCCTCGCGCCTTGGCGTGGCGGGCCGCTACATCCTCACGCCCGGCGTGTTCGACGAGATCCGCAACCAGCCCAAGGGCGCGGGCGGCGAGATCCAGCTCACCGACGGCATCGCGGCGCTGATGAAGAAGGAATCGGTCTACGCCTATGCCTACAAGGGCACGCGCTACGACTGCGGCAGCAAGGAAGGCTTCCTGCAAGCGACGGTGGAACTTGCGCTGGCGCACCCCGAAGTCGGTGCGCAGTTCCGCGAATACCTCAAGAGCCTGGAGCTCTGAAGAAAAAGGGCCCCGACGGGGCCTTTCTCTTTTCTGGCGCTCAGCGCCTCTTCAGCACATGGACGAAGTCGCTGCCGATCGTCTGCTGCTCGACCAGTTCGTTGCCGGTCTGCCGCGCAAAGGCCTGGAAGTCGCGCAGCGAACCCGGGTCGGTCGACACCACCTTCAGCAGCTGGCCGCTCGCCATGTCGTTGAGCGATTTCTTTGCCTTGAGAATGGGCAGCGGGCAGTTCAGGCCCCGCGTGTCGAGTTCGCGATCAACCTGCATTCTTCGGCTCCTCGGGTGGCAGGTTCAAGCCGCGCCGACGCTCCTCGTTCTCAGCCGCGGTAAAGAACACCGGCTCGTGCCCCCGGGTGCGCAGCCAGTCGGCCAGCGCATAGCCGGTGCCCGCGGGCCAGCACTTGAGGTCAGGCAGGTCGTAGAGGCGGTAGTCCAGCAGCTCGGGCGAAAGCTTGATCTCGCCATCGGCCACCACGTGGTAGGCGATGATGATCTGGTTCATGCGCTGGAAGTCGTACGCGCCGACGAGCTTGGCCGCGCTCACGTCGAGGTTGGTTTCTTCCTTGACCTCGCGCGCAATGCCTTCCTCGGGCGTTTCGCCGGCTTCCATGAAGCCGGTGATCAGCGCGTACATCTTCACCGGCCAGGCGGCGTTTCGCGCCAGCAGCACCTGCCCGCGGTACTCGACGATGGCCGCGAGCACGGGCGTGGGGTTGTTCCAGTGCGTATGGCCGCAGGACGGGCAGCGCAGGCGCTCCTTGGGACCGCCGTCTTCCATCAGCGCGATCCATTCGAGCGGCGTGGCGCAGGCCTGGCAGAACTTGGGGTGGGCCATGGCTTCTGTCAGGCGGGAAACACGCCGGTCGAGAGATACCGATCGCCGCGGTCGCACACCACGAACACGATGGTCGCGTTCTCGACGGTCTTGGCAACCTCGAGCGCCACCCAGAGCGCGCCGGCCGCGGAGATGCCGCCGAAGATGCCTTCTTCGCGCGCAAGGCGCCGGCACATCTCCTCGGCGTTGTCCTGGCTCACGCTGATTTCTTCGTCGACCCGGCTCGGGTCGTAGATCTTGGGCAGGTATTCGGCCGGCCACTTGCGGATGCCCGGGATGCGCGAGCCTTCGGCCGGCTGCGCGCCGATGATGCGCACCGCGGGGTTCTTTTCCTTCAGGAAGCGCGAGACGCCGGTGATGGTGCCGGTAGTGCCCATGGCGCTCACGAAATGCGTGATCTTGCCCTTGGTATCGGCCCAGATCTCGGGGCCGGTGGTCTCGTAGTGGATGCGCGGGTTGTCGGCGTTGGCGAACTGGTCGAGCACCCGGCCCTTGCCCTGCGCCACCATCTGCTCGGCCAGGTCGCGCGCGTATTCCATGCCGCCGCTCTTGGGCGTGAGCACCAGCTCGGCGCCGAAGGCCTTCATGGTCTGCGCGCGCTCGACGGACAGGTCCTCGGGCATGATCAGCACCATGCGGTAGCCCTTGATGGCCGCGGCCATGGCCAGCGCGATGCCGGTGTTGCCCGAGGTGGCTTCGATCAGCGTGTCGCCAGGCTTGATTTCGCCGCGCTCCTCGGCGCGCTTGATCATCGAAAGCGCGGGACGATCCTTCACCGAGCCCGCGGGATTGTTGCCTTCCAGCTTGCCGAGAATGACGTTGCCGCGCCTGGCGTTTTCGGCCGCATCGATGCGTTGCAGTGCCACCAGGGGGGTCCTGCCGATGGCGTCTTCGATCGTCGGATAATTCATAGGTAATGAGCGTGGGGGCAAGTCATCTTCCCACTGTGCCATAATTTTGGGCTTCCTTCCGGATGTGCCCGGGTGGTGAAATTGGTAGACGCAGGGGACTCAAAATCCCCCACCGAAAGGTGTGCCGGTTCGATTCCGGCCCCGGGCACCACCCCTCCCCCTTTTTTCTTGCCTGTCCTCACGCAGCACCAGCTCGGCCGGCCGATGGCTCGCAGCCCGCACCGCCTGCTGTGGCAGCGCCTCCGACGCCCATCCCTTCGCCTGCCATTGCGCAAGGGGCACCAGCGTTCGCAGCCCGCGCGGTGCGGCCTTGCGCAGGGCACTTCCGATGTTGAACGGCGTAACGTGCGCGACAGCCTGATGGGCTGCAGCCAGCGCGCGCGCATCGAAAGTCAGCAGCACCTGCGGCCGGCCGCGCAGGGCGGCATGGGACGCTGGTCGCGGATGTAGCGGCCGTCGGGCAGCGTGATGCCCTCGGGGCGTGCGCGCGCACCACGGCTTCGATTTCGGTGCCGAAGGCGCCGCGCCGCAGCAACTCCTCGGTGCTGCACAGCCCTTGCTGCTGCACCGCCGGCCAGTTGGCGGCGTCGACGAAATGAAAAGCCTTCGCGGGCAGGTTCGGCACGGCTTCAGGCTGCGGCTTCTTCGCGCAAACCGGTGTGCACCGTCGGGTGCGCGAGCCGCACGCGCAGTTCGCGCTTGAGCCGCGTGTTGTCGAGCCGGCGCGATTCGCCCATGAAGCTCAGCAGCTGCAACGGCAGCTGGCGCTGGGCTTCCTCGCGCGCCACGCGCGGGGGGCGCGGCATGCCGTACAGGTCGGCCGCCAGATCGATGTAGTCGCCCATGCGCAGCTCGGTGTCGTCCGAGGCATGCACGATGCGCTGCGGTCGGCCCCTGAACAGCGCCGCCACGCAGGCCCGCGCGAGATCGTCGGCATGGATGTGGCTGGTGAACACATCGTCTTCGCGCCGCAGCACCGGCGTGCCGCGCGCGAGCCGCTGGCGCGGCGTGCCGCCTTCGCGGTCGGGCGCGTAGATGCCCGGGATGCGCAGGATGCTGGCGCGCACGCCCGCGCTGCGGCCGAGCCAGCGCACCGCGCGCTCGGCGTCCACGCGGCGGTGGGCGCGCGGCGTGTCGGGCCGCACGGGGCGCGTTTCGCTCACCCGCGCGCCGCCGCAGTCGCCATAGACGCCGCTGGTGGAGCCATAGACGAACGCCAGCGGCACGGAACGCAGCCGCAGCGCACGCGCCAGCGCGGTGGTGCGCTGGTCGCGCCACCAGGCGGCGCCACCTTCGCGCGCCGGTGGCGCCAGATGCAACACGCGGGTGGCCACGCCGGCCAGGCGGCGCAGCGTGGCCGGATCGTCCAGATTGCCCGCGAGCGGGCGGATGCCCGCCGCCCGCAGGGCCGGCACCCGTTCGCTCGATGAAGTGAGCGCCACCAGCTGCACGCGGCCGCGCAGGCTGCGCGCCACGCGCTGGCCGACGTCCCCGCAGCCCACGATCAGCAGGCGTTCGCGGCGAAAGCGCGCCGGCAGCGCGCCGGAAGGGCTATTGATTGAAGGCAAAATCCGAGTTCCTTTCCCTTTTCAGACCCAGGCTGAAACAAGCCGAAGAATACCGATGACTGTTGCAGCGCCGCATGAAGCGGGCTTTTCCATCACCGTCGAGCCCAGCGGGCGTCATTTCGTGGTGCATGGCGACGAAACCATTCTCGCGGCCGGCATCCGCCAGGGCATCGGCCTTCCCTATGGCTGCAAGGACGGCGCCTGCGGCTCGTGCAAGTGCAGGAAGCTCTCGGGCGAGGTCGAGCTCGGTCCGCACCAGAGCAAGGCGCTGAGCGCCGAAGAGCAGCTGGCGGGCTTCGTGCTGACCTGCTGCGCCCATGCCAAGAGCGACGTGGTGCTCGAGTCGCGCCAGGTCACCGAGGCCGGCGCCCTGCCGATCCGCAAGATGCCGGTGCGGGTGCTGGCGCTCACGCGGCTGTCGCACGACGTGATGAAAGTGCGCCTGCAGTTGCCGGCCGGTGAGCCGCTGCAGTTCCATGCAGGCCAGTATGTGGAATTCATCCTGCGCGACGGCGCGCGCCGCAGCTACTCGATGGCCAATGCGCCGCACACGCTGGCCGAGCCGGGCACGGGCATCGAGCTGCACCTGCGGCATCTGCCGGGCGGCAAGTTCACCGACCACGTGTTCGGCGCCATGAAGGAAAAGGAAATCCTTCGCATCGAAGGCCCCTACGGCAGCTTCTTCCTGCGCGAGGATTCGGCCAAGCCGATGATCCTGCTGGCCTCGGGCACCGGCTTTGCGCCCATCAAGGCGCTGCTCGAGCACATGAAGTTCAAGGGCATCGAGCGGGCCGCCACGCTCTACTGGGGCGGCCGCCGACCCGAAGACCTCTACATGGACGCCTGGGTGCGCGAGCAGCTGAAGGAGATGCCGAACCTGCGCTATGTGCCGGTCATCTCCAACGCCACGCCGGAAGACAACTGGACCGGCCGCACGGGCTTCGTGCATCGCGCGGTGCTGGAAGACTTTGCCGACCTTTCAGGCCACCAGGTGTATGCCTGCGGCGCGCCGATCGTGGTCGACTCGGCCCGGCACGACTACGTGGCGCTGGCCGGCCTGCCCGACGAAGAATTCTTCGCCGACGCGTTCACCACCGAGGCCGACAAGGCGCTTCCCTGACCCCGATTCCCCTTCCCCCGAGACGAGACATCAAAGAATGAAGACGAGACACTTCCTCCTCGCGCTGCTCGCCAGCGTCACGCTGCTGGCCACCGGCCAGGCGGCGGCGCAGCAGCAGCGCCCGATCCGCCTCGTGGTGCCCTACGCCGCGGGCGGCCCCATCGACGTCACTGCCCGCATGCTGGCCGAACGCGTGAAGGACACCCTGGGCACTGTCATCATCGACAACAAGCCGGGTGCGGGCGGCAACATCGGCGCCGACATCGTGGCCAAGGCGGCGCCCGACGGCCTCACCATCGGCATTGCGGCCACCGCCACCCATGCGGTGAATCCGTGGCTCTACAGCAAGATCCCGTTCAGCGCGGCGACCGACTTCGCGCCCATCACGCAGATGGTGCGCGTGCCGAACGTGCTGGTGATGAATGCGGAAACGGCGCAGCGCCTGAAGATCAACACCGTGCCCGACCTGATCCGCTACGCCAAGGCCAACCCCGCCAAGCTCAACTACGGCAGCGGCGGCAACGGCAGTGCCGGCCATCTGGCAGGCGAGCTGTTCAAGAAGCAGGCCGGCATCTTCGCGCTGCACATTCCGTACAACGGCGGCAATCCGGCGCAGCTGGCGCTGCTCTCGGGCCAGGTCGACTTCAACTTCGACAACCTTGCCACGGCGGCACCGAACATCCGCTCGGGCAAGCTCAAGGCCATTGCGGTCACGACCTTGCAGCGCAGCAGCGCCATGCCCGAGCTGCCGCCAGTGGCCGACACGCTCAAGGGCTTCTCGATCGACACCTGGTGGGGCCTGGTGGCACCGGCCGGTACGCCGCACGACGTGGTCGTGAAGCTCAATCAGGCCTTCGTGGCGGCGCTGAATGCACCGGAAACGAAGACCCGTTTCGCCACGCTGCTGGCCGAGCCGGTCGCCAGTTCGCCCGAGCAGTTCGGCGCGTTCATGAAGAGCGAGCTCTCCAAGTACGAAGCCGTCGTGAAGGCAACCGGCGCCAGGGTCGACTGACCCAGGGGATTATTCGCCCAGGTACGCGGCCCGCACGCGCGGGTCGCTCAGCAGATCCTTGGCGTCGCCCGTCATCGTGATGAGGCCCGACTCCATCACGTAGCCGCGGTCGGCCAGCTGCAGCGCGCGGTTGGCGTTCTGCTCCACCAGCAGGATGGTCACGCCTTGCGCGGCCACGGTCTGCACCACCTCGAAGATCTTGTCGCACATGATCGGCGACAGGCCCATGGTGGGCTCGTCGAGCAGCAGCACCTTGGGGCGCGCCATGAGCGCACGGCCCATGGCCAGCATCTGCTGCTCGCCGCCCGACATGGTGCCCGCGAGCTGGTCCTTGCGCTCGCGCAGGCGCGGGAAGGTCACGAACACGCGCTCCATGTCGCTGGCGATCTCGGCCTTGTCGTTGCGGATGTAGGCACCGATCTGCAGGTTCTCGGTGATCGTCATGCGCGTGAACACGCCGCGGCCTTCGGGCACCATCACGAGGCCCTCGCCCACCAGGTCCCAGGCACCGCGGCCCTTGATGTTGCGGCCCAGGAATTCGATGGTGCCGGCACCCGCCGGCAGCGTGCCGGTGATTGCCTTCATGGTGGTCGTCTTGCCGGCGCCGTTGGAGCCGATCAGCGACACCAGTTCGCCTTCGTGAACCTCGAAGTCCACGCCTTTCACCGCCTGGATGCCGCCGTAGCCGACCTTGAGGCCGCTGACCTTGAGCAGCGTCTTGCCGGGGGCATTGGCCGCGGTCTTCGGCGGGGTTGCAGTTGCCGTTGCTGTCGTTGTTTCTTCTGCGCTCGTCATTGTCGTCGTCGCCATTTCAGTGTCCTCCGGTGCCGAGGTAGGCCTCGATCACCTTCTCGTTCTTCTGCACGTCGTAGGGCGTGCCTTCGGCGATCTGCTTGCCGTAGTCGAGCACGGTGACGCGGTCGCACAGGCCCATGATGAGCTTGACGTCGTGTTCGATGATGAGGATGGTCCGGTCGTCCTTGCGGATGCGGTCGATCAGCTCGCGCAGCAGCACCTTCTCGGTCGAGTTCATGCCGGCGGCGGGCTCGTCGAGCGCGATGAGCTGCGGGTCGGTGGCCAGCGCGCGCGCAATCTCGAGCCGGCGCTGGTCGCCGTACGACAGCGTGCGCGCCTTGTAGTCGGCGAACTTGCCAATGCCCACGTAGTCGAGCAGTTCCTGCGCGCGGTCGGCAATGGCCTTTTCCTCGGCCTTGAACGAACGGGTGCGCAGCATGGCGCCGAACACGCCCGAATGGGTGCGGATGTGGCGCCCCACCATGACGTTCTCCAGCGCCGTCATTTCTGAGAACAGGCGGATGTTCTGGAAGGTGCGCGCAATGCCGGCCTTGGCCACTTCGTGCACGGCCGTGGGCTGGTAGGGCTTGCCGGCGAGCTCGAAGCTGCCGCTGTCGGGCGTGTAGAGCCCGGTGATCACATTGAAGAACGTGGTCTTGCCGGCGCCGTTGGGGCCGATGAGGCCATAGACCTGGCCGCGCTTGATGGTGATGCCGACGTCGGAAAGCGCCTGCAGGCCGCCGAAGCGCTTGGAGATTCCGCGGACGTCGAGGATGGTGTCTGTCGTCATGTTGATGGCTTCCTTCGGCTCACGGATTGATCGACATGGGACGCGAGGCCGCACCCGGCAGCTCGTCGGCGGGCGTCTCGATGCCCGGCGCGTGGGTCTGCAGCGAGCCTGGCGCCACCGGCGCGTCGGGGGCGACTCCGCCCTTGCGCTGCAATGTCTTGCCATGCTCGGGCGAAGGCCAGAGGCCGCGCGGACGCACCAGCATGATCACGATCATGGCCAGCGCGATGAAGAGCTGGCGCAGGATGGACGCGTCGAGACGGCCGTCGGTCATGGCCTGCAGCGGACCAGCCACGTAGCGCAGCACCTCGGGCAGCGCGGCCAGCAGCACGGCGCCCAGGATCACGCCCGGCAGGTGGCCGATGCCGCCCAGCACCACCATGGCGACGATCATCACCGACTCCATGAGGCTGAACGACTCGGGCGAGACGAAGCCCTGGAAGGCCGCGAACATGGCGCCCGACACGCCGCCGAAGCTCGCGCCCATGCCGAAGGCCAGCAGCTTCATGTTGCGGGTGTTGATGCCCATGGCCTTGGCGGCGATCTCGTCTTCGCGGATGGCCATCCAGGCGCGCCCGATGCGCGACATCTGCAGGCGGTGCGAAATGATGATCGTGGCGACGACCAGCGCAAGGAACAGGTAGTAGTAGAGCGTGACCGACGAGATCGTGAAGCCGTCGAACTTCCACGCCTTGCCGAGGTCGAGCCCCCAGAACTTGATGGAGTCGATGGCGGTGATGCCCTTCGGCCCGTTGGTGATGTTGATCGGCTGGTCGAGGTTGTTCAGGAACACCCGGATGATCTCGCCGAAGCCGAGCGTCACGATGGCCAGGTAGTCGCCGCGCAGCTTGAGCGTGGGCGCCCCGAGCATCACGCCCAGCACCCCTGCCACCACCAGCGCCAGCGGTATCACGATGAGCAGCGAGGTGTGCAGCCCGTTCGGGAACATGGCCTTGAACCACGGGAAGGTGTCGGACAGGTGCGACGAGCCCATCAGCGCGAAGAGGTAGGCCCCCACGGCAAAGAAGGCGACATAGCCCAGGTCGAGCAGGCCGGCGTAGCCGACGACGATGTTCAGGCCGAGCGAGAGCATCACGTAGAGCAATGCGATGTCGGCGATGCGCACCCAGGCGTTGCCCTGGCTCTGCAGGAAGATCGGCAGCGCGAGCACGGCGACGACCCCGAGAACGTAGAGAGCGAGGTTCTTGCTGTTTTTCATGGTGTGCTGCTCCTCAGGCCCGATCCGCCACGCGCTCGCCGAGCAGGCCCGAAGGCCGCAGCGTGAGCATGACGATCAACACGATGAAAGCGAAGATGTCGCTGTAGTTGCTGCCGAGCACGCCGCCCGTGATCGAACCGATGTAGCCGGAGCCGATGGCCTCGATCAGCCCGAGCAGGATGCCGCCGACCACCGCGCCGGCCAGGTTGCCGATGCCGCCGAACACTGCCGCGGTGAAGGCCTTGAGGCCGGGCAGGAAGCCCATCGCGTGCTGCGCGATGCCGTAGTTGGAGGCGTACATGACGCCCGCGATGGCCGCGAGCACGGCACCGATGATGAAGGTGGCCGAGATGACCATGTCGGGCCGGATGCCCATCAGCGCCGCGACGCGCGGGTTCTCGGCGGTGGCGCGCATCGCGCGGCCGAGCTTGGTGTAGTTGACCAGCCACATCAGCACCACGAGCGAGAACGCCGTGACGCTCAGGATCATGACCTGCGTGGGCGAGATCACCGCGCCGCCCACCTCGATGGGCGTGGTCGACAGCAGGTTGGGATAGGCCTTGTTGGTGGGCTTCCAGATGATCATGGCCAGCGTCTGCAGCAGGATCGACATGCCGATGGCCGTGATGAGCGGTGCGAGCTTGGGGCTGTTGCGAAGCGGTCGGTAGGCGACCTTCTCGATCACGAAGTTGAGCGTGGCTGCAACGATGCAGGCGATGATCAGCGCGATGATGAGGATCAGCCAGCCGGGCGTGCCGGGCATGGATTCCTTCATGAGTCCGATGATGGTCCAGCTCGTGAGCGCCCCCACCATCAGCACTTCGCCGTGCGCAAAATTGATCAGATTGATGATGCCGTACACCATGGTGTAGCCCAAGGCTATCAAGGCATACATGCTGCCCAGGACCAGACCGTTGATGATCTGCTGCAGCAATATTTCCATAACGCGTTCCCTATTTGTTGCACCGTTGCGGGGTGCCGTTCACCCACCTTGGCACCGGTTTGGCACCTTGGCTTGATAAGCAAAAAACCAGCCAACATGTGCCGCTGGCTGATTTGTGGGCGGGATTGTAAGCACCCACCAGCGCCGATTTGGTGCGCCTTGCCCGGGGTTTACCCGCTCACGCCATGCTGTATGCGAGTGAAGTCATGCATGGCGTACGCGCATGGTGAAAAGGCGTATCACTCCTCGCGCTGGCCGTTCAGGCGGCGCAGTTCGCGCAGTTTTTCCGCGATGCGGATCTCGAGCCCGCGTTCGACGGGCTGGTAGAAAACCTGGCCCTCCAGGCCATCGGGCAGGTAGCGCTCGCCCGCGGCAAAGCCGCCCTCCTCGTCGTGCGCGTACCGGTACCCCTTGCCATAGTCAAGATCCTTCATGAGCTTGGTGGGTGCGTTGCGCAAGTGCATCGGCACGGGACGCGTGCTGTCCTTCTTGATGAGCGCGCGCACGGCGTTGTAGGCGGCGTAGACGGCGTTCGACTTGGGCGCCATCGCCAGGTAGACCACGCACTCGGCCAGCGCGAGTTCGCCCTCGGGCGTGCCCAGGCGCTCATACACCTCGGCGGCGTCGAGCGCGAGCCGCAGCGCGCGCGGATCGGCCAGTCCGATGTCCTCGCTGGCCATGCGCACCAGCCGGCGCGCCATGTAGCGCGGATCGGCACCGCCGTCGAGCATGCGCACGAACCAGTAGAGCGAGGCGTCGGGGTCGCTGCCGCGCACCGATTTGTGCAGGGCGCTGATGGTGTCGTAGAACTGCTCGCCGCCCTTGTCGTAGCGCCGCATGCGTTCGCCGAGCACGCGCAGCAGCCATTCGTCGGTGATGTGGCCGAGCTTCTCGGCGCGGGCCGCGACGGCCAGCGTCTCGAGCGTGTTGAGCAGGCGCCGCGCATCGCCGTCGGCATAGGCGACGAGCCGGTCGATGGCCGCGTCCTCGATGCCCGGCACCGCCTGGATGGCCTGCGCCTTGGCCACGATCTGCTTGAGGTCGGCCTCGGTGAGCGGTTGCAGCACGTACACGGCCGCGCGCGAAAGCAGCGCCGAGTTGACCTCGAACGACGGGTTCTCGGTGGTGGCGCCGATAAAAGTGAACAGACCCGATTCCACATGCGGCAGGAACGCGTCCTGCTGGCTCTTGTTGAACCGGTGCACCTCGTCGACGAAGACGATCGTGCGCCGCTGCTCCAGGCCGTCGCGCTCCGCGGTGGCGCGCTCGACCGCCTCGCGGATGTCCTTGACCCCGCCAAGCACGGCGCTGATGCTGAGGAACTGCGCATCGAAGGCATCGGCCATCAGCCGCGCAATGGTCGTCTTGCCGGTGCCGGGCGGCCCCCAGAGGATGCAGGAATGCGGCTGGCCCGATTCGAAGGCAATGCGCAGCGGCATGCCCGGCCCCAGCAGGTGCTGCTGGCCGATGACCTCGCCGAGCGTCTTCGGACGCAGGCGCTCGGCAAGGGGTTGATGCGAACTGGTGGCCAAACCTGCTGTGCGTCTGGTGGCTATTGCTTGATGACGTCGGCGCCGGCAGGCGCCTTGAACTCGAACGCGCTGGCGGGGAGTGCCGGATTCACTTCGACCTTGCTGAACTTGAGCACCGAACGCTGCCCGAAGCTGTCGAGGATCTCGAGCGCGGCCAGAGCGTCGCCCTGGAAGCCGACCTGCACATTCTGCAGCTGGCCGTCCTTGTTCTTGGGCGTGGCCTTGACCCACTGCAGGCCGTCGCGCTCGGGCGCGGCCTCGAGCGTGAAGTCGGCCTGCAGCGCCCGCAGGTCGGGTGCCGCGGCAATCAGCGCGGCGGGCGTCGAGCCCAGCGCCTGCGACTGGGCGCGCTGCGTGACCTGGTTCAGGTCGGCGTCGTAGAGCCACAGCGTCTTGCCGTCGGCCACGATGCTCTGGGCGAAGGGCTTCTGGTAGTCGAACTTGAATTTGCCGGGCCGCTGGAACTCGAAGGTGCCGGTGGAGGTCTTGGTGCGGCCGGGCTGCCCTTCGCGCGGCGGCGCCGTCACGGTCTGCGTGAACTCGGCACGGCCCGACTTGACCGTCTTCACGAAGGTCTCGAGGCTTTCAAGGCCGCCGGCCCAGGCGTTGGCGGAACACAGGAGGCCGATCAACAGCCAATGGCGAATTTTCAATTGGAGTTCCTCGGAAAGCGATGACGTTGACATGACCATACCCCGCTGCGCGCTGCGCCATGTGCGGGGCTTCATGAAGTTTTGCAACGTTATTGCAGCTTTTGCAAAGTGGCTGTCAGTGCGTAACGCCGCGGTCCGCAGGCATTTGCCGGCTATTCGGCGCGCGCCGGCACCAGGATCTCGCGCTGGCCGCTGCCGCTCATGGCGCTGACGAGGCCCGCCTTCTCCATGTCTTCCACCAGCCGCGCCGCGCGGTTGTAGCCGATCTTCAGGTGGCGCTGCACCAGCGAGATGCTGGCCTTGCGGTTCTTCAGCACCACCTCGACCGCCTGGTCGTACATCGGGTCCTTCTCGGCATCGCCGCCCTCGCCCAGCATGTCGCCGTCGCCGTCGACCGTGCCGCCTTCGAGCACGCCTTCGATGTAGTCGGGCTCGCCCTGGCTCTTGAGGTAGGCCACCACGCGGTGCACTTCCTCGTCGCTCACGAATGCGCCGTGCACGCGAATCGGAAGGCCCGTGCCGCTGGGCATGTAGAGCATGTCGCCCATGCCCAGCAGCGCCTCGGCGCCCATCTGGTCGAGGATGGTGCGGCTGTCGATCTTGCTCGACACCTGGAACGCGATGCGCGTGGGAATGTTGGCCTTGATGAGACCGGTGATCACGTCGACGCTGGGCCGCTGCGTGGCAAGAATCAGGTGGATGCCGGCGGCGCGCGCCTTCTGCGCAAGGCGGGCGATGAGTTCTTCGATCTTCTTGCCGACCACCATCATCAGGTCGGCCAGCTCGTCGATCACCACCACGATGTGCGGCTCGCGCTTGAGCGGCTCGGGATCGTCGGGCGTGAGACTGAAGGGGTTGTAGATGAACTCCTCGCGCGCCTTGGCTTCGTCGATCTTGGTGTTGTAGCCGGCCAGGTTGCGCACGCCCAGCTTGCTCATGAGCTTGTAGCGTCGCTCCATCTCGGCCACGCACCAGTTCAGGCCGTGCGCGGCCTGGCGCATGTCGGTGACCACCGGCGCCAGCAGGTGCGGAATGCCTTCATAGACCGACATTTCGAGCATCTTCGGGTCGATCATGAGCAGGCGGACGTCGCGTGCCTCGGCCTTGTAGAGCAGCGAAAGGATCATCGCGTTGATGCCCACCGACTTGCCCGAACCGGTGGTACCGGCCACCAGCACGTGCGGCATCTTTGCAAGGTCGGCCACCACGGGGTTGCCGATGATGTCCTTGCCCAGGCCCATCGTCAGGAAGGACTTGCCTTCGTTGTAGACCTGCGAGCCGAGGATCTCGCTGAGCTTGATCGACTGGCGCTTGGCGTTCGGCAGCTCGAGCGCCATGTAGTTCTTGCCCGGAATGGTTTCCACCACGCGGATCGACACCAGCGAGAGCGAGCGCGCCAGGTCCTTGGCCAGGCCGACGATCTGCGAGCCCTTGACGCCGGTGGCCGGCTCGATCTCGTAGCGCGTGATCACCGGCCCCGGCGAAGCCAGCACCACGTGCACCTCCACGCCGAAGTCCTTGAGCTTTTTCTCGATCATGCGCGAGGTCATCTCGAGCGTGTCGGCCGAGACCGTTTCCTGGCGCGCCTGTGCGGCGTCGAGCAGGTCGACCTGCGGCAGCTTGCTGTCGGGCAGTTCCTTGAAGAGCGGCTTCTGGCGCTCCTTGACGACGCGGTCGCTGCGGGGCACCTCGGTCATCGCGGGCTCGATCTGCACCGGCGGCGACGCCGCGCGGCGCTTCGGACGCGGCTCGATGCGCAGTTCTTCGTCGCCGTCGGCATCCATCGGCTCGCCGCCGGCCGCCGAGCGCGAGAACGGCAGGTCTTCGGCCTCGGCACGCTCGCGGGCGGCCTGCTTGCCCATGGCGATGTCGGCCGCCATCTCGCGCTTTTCGCGGCGCGACTCGAACAGCGAATAGGCCCGTGCGCCAATGCGTTCGGCGATCTGGCTCCAGGAGAAACGAAACACCAGCGCCGAGCCGATCACGCCGGCCGCAATGGCCACCAGCGCCGATCCGGTAAAGCCCATCCAGCGCACGCTTGCGGGCCCCACCAGGTAGCCCAGCGCGCCGCCGCCCGAACCCGGCAGGTGGGACTCGAGCCGGTAGAGGCGCGACCACTCGAGCACCGCGCTCGCGCACAGCAGCAGCACCAGCCCGAACCAGAACGCCAGGCGGCTGCGGTTGAAGCGCCCGCGCACTGGCTGCTCGGCCGGCGCAGCCTCGCCGCCGCGCAGCCAGTTGGCCAGCGACGAGAGCCATGCCCGCAGGCCCGCCGCGAGGCACCACCACACCGAATAGCCCACCAAAAAATAGCTGCCGTCGGCCAGCCAGGCGCCGATGCGGCCGCCCCAGTTCTTGATCTCGCCGCCGGTGCCGGAGGTCGACCAGGCCGCATCGGAGGGCGTGAAGCTCAGCATGGCCAGCAGCCAGAACAGGAGCCCCGCAAAGCCCGCCACCAGCGTGATCTCGTGGGCGAAGCGCATGGCGCGCATGCGCACCGGCTGCCCCTCGGCGGCAGAAGAAGATTGAAGTGTATTGAGCGAATAGGTCATGAAAAACGCGGCACCCAATCCTTCGAAACGGCGGCTGGGCGCCTGAACACTACAACAAAAGGGCGCGGCCGCCTGAAACGCCGGACCCGGCGGCTCAAGCCAGGGACAAGAGCCGGTCCTTGACGATCATGGAGCCGTCGTCCTGGGTCTGGACAAATCCGCGCTCCTCGAGATCCTTCATCACGCGGCTCACCATTTCGCGCGAGGCGCCCACCATTTTCGCGAGATCCTGGCGCGAGATCTTGTCGCGCACCTTCAGGTTGCCAGCCCCATCGTCGATCGCGAACTCGAGCAGCGAGCGCGCCACGCGCCCATAGACGTCCATCAGCGCGAGCGATTCGATCTTGCGGTCGGCATGGCGCAGGCGCTGCACCAGGCCGCGCATGATGTTGTAGGCCATCGAGGAGTTCTCGGGCAAGCAGCGCGCGAACGCGTCCCGGTCCAGCATGAGGACGTCGCACTGGATCTCGGTGCGCACCGTGGCCGAATGGGGCTCGTCGTCGATCAGGCTCATCTCGCCGATGTAGTCGCCGGGATGCAGGGTGGCAAGGATCACCTCGCGACCGCGGTTGTCGGCGCTCGTCACACGCGCGCGTCCGGTCAGGATGATGTAGAGCGCGTCCGACTTCTTGCCCTGCTCGACAACGACTTCGGCCCGCTTGAAGCGCTTCTTGATGATCGCATCCGCAATGCTTGCAGACTGCGAGGACGTGAGCGAGGCAAACAGCGGAACGCGCCGCAGCAACTCAAGATTGGACAGCATCGACATTTATCAATCCCTGATACGGCGTGCGCAAGCTCGTCCATCGTCGGCCCGATGGATTACTACAATCGCGCGCATTGAAAACACCGTGCACCCGGTGTTGAACCGAGCGGTGATACTCCACATATATCGCTACCACCCTGAAAATGTACACGCTGAAGCAGCGCAAATCCTAGGTTTTCCACTCATGTCCGCTCCCCAACACGCCAAGGTCCTGATTCTGGGCTCCGGCCCGGCCGGCTACACCGCCGCCGTCTATGCAGCACGCGCAAACCTCCAGCCCCTGCTCATCACGGGCATCGCCCAGGGCGGCCAATTGATGACGACCACCGAGGTCGACAACTGGCCGGCGGACGTGCACGGCGTGCAGGGCCCTGACCTGATGCAGCGCTTTCTCGAGCATGCGGAGCGCTTCAAGACGCAGATCGTCTTCGACCACATCAACAAGGTCGACCTCGGCAAGCGCCCGTTCACGCTGACCGGCGACAGCGGCACCTACACCTGCGATTCGCTGATCATCGCCACCGGCGCTTCCGCCAAGTACCTGGGGCTCGACTCGGAGCAGAAGTTCATGGGCCGCGGCGTCTCGGCCTGCGCCACCTGCGACGGCTTCTTCTACCGCGAACAGGAAGTGTGCGTGATCGGCGGCGGCAACACCGCCGTGGAGGAAGCCCTGTACCTGGCCAACATCGCGAACAAGGTCACGCTGGTGCATCGCCGCGACAAGTTCCGCGCCGAGCCCATCCTGATCGACAAGCTCATGGAGAAGGTCGCCGAGGGCAAGATCGTCCTGAAGCTGCACAACGAACTCGACCAGGTGCTGGGCGACGACACGGGCGTGACGGGTATCCGGGTCAAGAACACGCAGACCGGCGCCACCGAGCAGATCGACCTCAAGGGCTGCTTCATCGCCATCGGGCACCACCCCAACACCGACATCTTCCAGGGCCAGCTGGAGATGAAGGACAACTACATCCTGACCCGCTCGGGCCTGCAGGGCTTTGCCACGATGACCAGCATTCCGGGCGTCTTTGCCGCCGGCGACGTGCAGGACAACGTGTACCGCCAGGCCATCACGAGCGCCGGCACCGGCTGCATGGCCGCGCTGGACGCCCAGCGCTTCCTCGAGCAGGACGGCACGCTTTAAGCGAGCGGCCCCAAAAGGGCTATAATCCGAGGCTTTGCCGAAATAGCCCCTTTTCACGAGGGGCCGAGAATCCAGGCAAAGCCGGGGTACCGCCACCCGTTTTCTGGCGAGGTCAAGCTGCAAAACACCTGCAATCGCCACGATTGCGCCGGTGCCAGCTGTTCAAGAAAGAGTGTCCTCATGGCACGCGTATGCGACGTAACGGGCAAAGGCCCGATGGTCGGAAACAACGTTTCCCACGCCAACAACAAAACCAAGCGCCGGTTCCTGCCGAACCTGCAATACCGCCGTTTCTGGGTCGAGACTGAAAACCGCTGGGTTCGCCTGCGTGTTTCGAGCGCCGCACTGCGCCTGATCGACAAGAACGGCATCGACGCCGTGCTCGCAGACCTGCGTGCACGCGGCCAAGCTTAAGGAGCTGAATCATGGCAACGAGCAAAGGCGGACGCGAAAAGATCAAGCTGGAATCCACCGCGGGTACCGGCCACTTCTACACGACCAGCAAGAACAAGAAGACGATGCCTGAAAAGATGTCGATCATGAAGTTCGACCCCAAGGCACGCAAGCACGTCGAATACAAGGAAATCAAGCTGAAGTAATTCGGCCCGGTTTCCCCCGCAAAAAACCCGCTGCTCATTCCAGCGGGTTTTTTGTTGCCTGTCGAATGGCCATGGGCAGCTCCCTGCCCGGCCAAGCAGAGCGCAATGCGACAGGCGCAAAAAAGCCGGCCCAAGAGCCGGCTTTTTGATAGGCGCAGAGGCCTGCCTGATCAGGCGCGTGCGGCGCGCAGGCGGGTCGAGAACTCACGCAGGCCGGCGATGCCGCTGGCCTCAGCGCGGTGGCACCAGGCCGCCAGATCGGCCGCCAGCTGCTCGCGCGACTGCGAGGTGTTGAGCCAGAGCTGGCGCAGCTCTTCGCGCATGGTGACCATCTTGTCGATCACCGGGTGGGCGGCGCGCGCCTGCACGAGGTGCGTGCGGGCCGATGCCGGCACCTTGTCGTCGTCGCGATGCAGCCAGTTCTTGGCCGCCTTGAGCACCGAGATGTCGCCGCCCTTGGTCTTGAGCGCAGCCAGTTCGGCCTTGGTGACGCGGCGCATCTCGCGGGCATAGCCGGCCATGACCTCATAGCGGTTGGCAATCACGGCCTCGAGCGTCTTCTCGTTGGCCACGGGCTGGATGTCGCCCATCAGCATCTTCGGCGGCACCTTCTTGACCTTGGCCCAGCCGATCTTCTGCATCATCTGGATGTAGACCCAGCCGATGTCGAATTCGTACTTCTTGACCGAGAACTTGGCCGAGGTGGGATACGTGTGGTGGTTGTTGTGCAGCTCTTCGCCACCGATGATCAAGCCCCAGGGCGAGACATTGCGGCTGGCGTCCGGCGCCTCGAAGTTGCGGTAGCCCCAGTAGTGGCCGATGCCGTTGATGATGCCGGCCGCCGTGATCGGGATCCACAGCATCTGGACGGCCCAGACCGTGAGGCCGAGCACGCCGAACAGCGCCAGGTTGATGACCAGCATGAGGCCCACGCCTTGCCAGCTGTAGCGGGTGTACAGGTTGCGTTCGAGCCAGTCGTCGGGCGTGCCGTGACCGTAGCGGTCCATCGTTTCCTTGTTCTTCGACTCGGCGCGATACAGCTCGGCGCCGCGCCACAGGACTTCGTCGATGCCCTTGACCTGCGGGCTGTGCGGGTCTTCTTCGGTTTCGCACTTGGCGTGGTGCTTGCGGTGGATGGCCACCCATTCCTTGGTCACCATGCCGGTGCCGAGCCACAGCCAGAAGCGGAAGAAATGCGAGGGGATCGGGCCCAGATCCATGGCCCGGTGCGTCTGCGTGCGGTGCAGGAAGATCGTGACCGCAGCGATCGTGATGTGCGTGGTGACGAGCGTGTACAGCACGACTTGCCACCATGTGAGGTCCCACAAGCCGTGTCCGAGCCAGTCGATGGCCGCGCTCAAAACGGCAGAGTCAGGAATCAACATTGAATTAAGTGCTCCATGGCCACGCGAAGGTGCAGCCTTTCAGTTAACCCGCGATTTTAAGGTGGCAGGGCCAAAAAGAGGCCTTTTGTCCTTTCACAAATGCGCAGATTTACCCTAGTTTGGAGTGCCGTGCCTATTTGCGGTTCCACACCGCTGCAAAGAAACCGTCTGTTGCGTGGCGGTGAGTCCACAGCCGCAGATAGCGGCGGCCGTCCGCTCCGCCTGCGCAGAGCGCCTCGGCCCCCTCCACCTTGAGGCCCTGCAGCAGCTCCGCGGCGTCCTGGGGCACGAAATCGGGGTTGGCGGCGCTGAAAGCCTCGGCAATGGCCTCGTTTTCCTCGGGCAGCACGCTGCAGGTGGCATAGACCAGCCGGCCACCCGATTTCAGCAGGCGTGCCGCGCTTTGCAGGATGGCGGCCTGCTTGACCGTCAATTCCTCGACCGATTTGGGCGACTGGCGCCATTTCAGGTCCGGATTGCGGCGCAGCGTGCCCAGGCCCGAGCAGGGCGCGTCCACCAGCACGCGGTCGATCTTGCCGGCCAGGCGCTTGATGCGGTCGTCCCGCTCATGCGCAATGGCGGCCGGATGCACGTTCGACAGCTTGCTGCGCGCGAGCCGCGGCTTGAGCGCATCGAGCCGGTGGGCCGAGGTGTCGAAGGCATAGAGCCGGCCGGTGTTGCGCATGGTCGCGCCGATGGCCAGCGTCTTGCCGCCGGCGCCCGCACAAAAATCGACCACCATCTCGCCCCGCTTGGCGTCCAGCAGCAGCGCGAGCAGTTGGGAACCCTCGTCCTGCACCTCGACGGCGCCGCGGGCGAAGGCGTCCAGCTTGGTCAGCGCGGGCTTGCCGTCGATGCGCAGGCCCCAGGGCGAGAACGGTGTTGCTTCCGATTTGATAGCAGCCTTCGCAAGCTCGGCCTTGACCTCCGCCCGCTTGTCGGTCAGAGCATTGACGCGAAGATCGAGCGGCGCGGGCTGCTGCAGGCTTTCGACCAGGGCCCAGAAACCGTCGCCCAACTGGGCCTTGAGCGGCCCCGCCAGCCATTCGGGCAGGTTGTGGCGATGGCGTTCGAGCAGATCGTCCGGCTTGACGGCGTCGCAATTGTCGAGCCAGCGCTTTTCGGTGTCGTTGAGGGCGCTCTTCAGGAAGTCGCGCGGGCCATGAAAGCCCAGGATCGCCATGCGGCGCTCCTTCGAACCGCTGCCCGAGGGCGAGAGGTGGTCGAACAGGAGCTTCTTGCGCAGCACGGTGTAGACGGTCTCGGCGAGCGTGGCGCGCTCGCGCGGGCCGAACTCGCGGTGGTCGCGGAAAAAGCGCGAAACGACCTGGTCGGCCGGGTGATCGAATTTCAGGACAAGGCCGACCAGATCGGCGGTGGCCTCCAACAGGGCTTTGGGGTGCATGCCCCGATTGTCTCAGCCGGGCGGCCTGCTACGCCGTGCGCGTCCAGATCGCCCCGAAAGCCTGCCGCTCGATTTCGGCCAGGGTGGGCGAATGGCCGGCCCAGAGCACCAGCGCGGCGCCCGGCAGGCTCAGCGTCTGCTCGAGCTGGCGGCAAAGCTGCCAGCGGTCGTCGTCGTCCAGCCCCGGCAGTTCGATGAACACGACGTAGGCCCGGCGCCACGGGAATTCGCGCAGGATCTTGCGAACCACCCAGGCCCGCGAAATGGGCAGGCAGCGCGCGAGGTCGGCCTGCAGTTCGCCCAGTTCGTGGTCGTTCAGGTCATGCCGGGCGATCTGGCTGAAGAAAGGCGTCTCGGTGATCTCCTCCCAGGCGCGGGCCTCGGCTTCCTCGGCCTCCTTGAGTCGGCCGCGCCAAAGCTTGAGCGCTTCCTCGTCATGGATTCCTGCATCGGGATCCTCGAGCGCGCCCACTGCACTTTTCGCGGCCCACCACCGGCTGGCCGCGCTGGAGCCGTACAGGCGCTCGAGCACGGCCAGGCGCGCCGCGCGGTCGCGCAGAGGCAGCATCTGGGCCAGTCCGCGCAGCGCGCCGGAGTGCTCGGGCGCGATCTGGAGCGCGCGTTCATAGCGGGCACGCACCGGGGCGGCCGGATCGAGCCGCCGTTCGGAATCCGCCCACTCCACCAGTTCGTCGGGTGTGTTGCGCTCGCCCCGAGCCGCAAGCAGGTCGACGCGTTCGCGGATGCGCGAGCGATGCGCGTGGTGCTGCGTCCAGTCGCCGGCGTGGGCGCGGCGCCATTGGTTGTCGAAATGCGCGATCCACTTGGCGCTGTCGGCCAGCATGCCCAGCGCGGGTTCGGTCGACCAGGGCGGCACCACGGCCTTCTGGCCGAGCGCCTCGAGCCGGTCCCGCAGCACCGGATGGGTGTCTTCCAGGTCGCTCACGCGCCGCATGGCTTCGCGCAGGGCCTGGCGCGCGAATTCGGCATCCGGCGGCGTGGCGGCGCGCGCCCTCAGGGCCTCGAAGGGACCGGGCGGCTGTGGCTCCCGTTCGGCGCGCGCCCAGTGCGAGGCCCAGAACTCGTCGGCATACCAGCTGCCCTTGATGGCGATTTCGGTCAAGGCGGCCGCGGCAACGGGCGTGCCCAGCAGGCGGCCGGAGATGCGGTCGGCTTCGTATTCGTCCTGCCGCGCCAGCGCGAAGGTGCGGGCCGCGAAGCGCGGAAAGTACCAGCGAAAAAAGGCCTGCGACACCAGCGCCATCATGCCTTCGTCGCGCTGCAGGCTGGCGTCCAGCTTCAGCCACGAGAGCCGCGTGCGGTAGATCCAGGCACTGAGCTGGCCGTGGTTGCCGCGCAAATGCCCATATTCATGCGCGAGCACCGACAGCAGCCGCCGCCGGTCCAGCATCATGAGCAGCGGCAGCCCGATGCTCAGGGAATTGACCGCCCCGCCGAACAGCCCGAAGCGCGGCACCTGCCGGATGCTGGCGTTGAACTCGTCGTCGAGATAGACGCGGTGGACCGGCGGCCCCTTGATCTTCTTGCGGATGCGCTCGAGCGCCTCGAACAGCGCCGGCGCATCCGCGCGCGAAAGCTCGCGCCCTTCAGGTTCGTCGAACCGAACCCACAGCGCGCGCAGCGTGGCCCACAGCAGGCCCAGGGCGAACAGCAGCAGCCAGCCGCGCGTGAAGCTGAAACGCCCGCGTCCGGCAGCCAGCGCGACCCAGGCGATGATGCCGACGGAAAGCGCGAGGCAGGCCAGCACCCAGAGATAGCCGAGCGCGGCAAAGGCCGCGACGCCGCGCCGGTAGCGCGCGCTGTCGTCCGCGCTGGCATGCTCGCTCAGCCTGACGAGGTGAACAAAATCAGCGCGATCCATCCGACTTTCCTCCACCAGCCTCACATTGAAAGGCCAGCAAGAACATGAACGACAACAACAACGACCTGCCACCCCTGATAGAGACGCCTCCCGGCCGCTATCGGCACTACAAGGGCGGCGAGTACGAGGTGCTGGGCACCGTGCGCCACAGCGAAACGCTGGAACCGATGACGCTGTACCGCGCGCTCTATGGCGCGAAGGGGCTGTGGGTCCGCCCGGCCGCGATGTTCGAGGGCACCGTGGAGATCGATGGCGTCCCCCAACGACGCTTCGCGCCGGCCTAGAACGCTACGTATTCCATAGCGCCAGCCCCAACGCGCCTCAGCCGCAGCGAACGTCCGTCACGCGGCCGCGCGCATCCACATCGAGGTTCAGGCGCCCGCCATTGAGTTCCATCGTCACCGCCTCGCCGGGCTTCAGTGCGCGCACCGTGCCCGCACCGGCGCGCACGCGGGCTGCGGCCTCGAGCTGAGGCGACAGCGGCTGCCCGACAGCGAAGCGCGCGCCGTCCGCATTGCACTGGAACACCGGCTCGGGCGGGGCAGCGGATGCGGGGGCTGGTGCGGGGGCTGGCGCGGCGCAGGCCGACAACAGGACAGCGCCGGCGACCGCGGACAGTAGCGATTGGGTTTTCAATTCGTGCTCCCGAAAACCCGCGAATATAAACAAATTTAAGACGTGTGACTTGATGTATCTTCAAGCCATTCGGCAATGGCGCGTGGATACAACTGATGCTCCTGCGCGAGCACCCGGCCGGCCAGCGTGGCGGCCGTATCGTCCGGCAGCACCGGCACCACCGCCTGCGCGAGGATCGGGCCATGGTCGAGTTCCGTGGTGACCTGGTGCACCGTGACGCCCGCCACCTTGCAGCCGGCGTCGATCGCCCGCTGGTGCGTGTGCAGCCCCGGAAACGCCGGCAGCAAGGAAGGGTGGATGTTGACCAGGCGGCCGGCATAGCGCCCGACGAAGCCTGGCGTCAGGATGCGCATGAAGCCCGCCAGCACCACCAGCGCCGGCGAATGGGCATCGACTGCCTTCGCCAGCGCCTCGTCGAAGGCCTCGCGCGTCGCAAACTCCTTGTGCGGGACCACGGCGGTTTCGATGCCGTGGGTCCTGGCGATCGCAAGCCCCCCTGCTTCGGCCTTGTTGCTGAGGACCGCGGCAACGCGGGCGCCGAAACGCTCGGGCCAGCGGTCGCGCTCGGCGGCATGCACGATGGCCGCCATGTTGGAGCCGCCGCCGGAGATCAGGATCACGATGTTCTTCATGGGAGGCCGGAATTATCTGTGCTCCGCGCAGCTTGTCGCCGCGCGGACACCGATTCACAGCACGACCGTGCTAAAACTCGGAGTTCCGGAGACACGCCGCCGCAGCCGCGACGGCGGCGGACCGATCAACACAGCGAGGCACGCATGGATTTGAGCTTCACGCCCGAAGAACAGAAGTTCCGCGAAGAAATTCGCGCCTGGGTCAGAGAAAACCTTCCCCAAGAGATTTCGCACAAGGTGCACAACGCGCTCGAGCTGACGCGCGATGATTTGCAGGGCTGGGCCAGGATCCTCGGCAAGAAGGGCTGGCTCGGCTATGGCTGGCCGAAGGAATTCGGCGGCCCCGGCTGGACCGCCATCCAGCGCCACCTGTTCGAGGAAGAAACCGCGCTGGCCGGCGCGCCGCGCATCGTCCCGTTCGGCCCCGTGATGGTCGCCCCGGTGATCATGGCCTTCGGCAATGCCGAGCAGCAAAAGCGCTTCCTCCCCGGCATCGCGAGCGGCGAGGTCTGGTGGAGCCAGGGCTACAGCGAGCCCGGCTCGGGCTCCGACCTGGCTTCGGTCAAGACCAAGGCCGAGCGCAAGGGCGACAAGTACATCGTCAACGGCCAGAAGACCTGGACCACGCTCGGCCAGCACGGCGACTGGATGTTCAATCTCGTGCGCACCAGCAACGAGGGCAAGCCCCAGACCGGCATCAGCTTTTTGCTGCTCGACATGAAGTCGCCCGGCGTCACGGTGCGGCCGATCAAGCTGCTGGACGGCAGCCATGAAGTGAACGAGGTGTTCTTCGACAACGTCGAGGTGCCGGCCGAGAACCTGATCGGCGAGGAGAACAAGGGCTGGACCTACGCCAAGCACCTGCTCTCGCACGAGCGCACCAACATCGCCGACGTGAACCGCGCCAAGCGAGAGCTCGAGCGCCTCAAGCGCATCGCCAAGAGCGAAGGCGTGTACGACGACCAGCGCTTCCGCGACGAGATCGCCAAGCTCGAGGTCGACATCGTCGCGCTCGAGATGATGGTGCTGCGCGTGCTCTCGGCCGCCACCTCGGGCAAGAACTCGCTCGACGTCGCGGGCCTGCTCAAGATCCGCGGCAGCGAGATCCAGCAGCGCTACAGCGAACTGATGATGCTGGCCGGCGGCGCCTATTCGCTGCCGCTCATCCGCGAAGCGATGGAAGCCGGCTGGCAGGGCGACTTCCCGGGCAGCAACCCGGCGCTCGCGCCGCTCGCATCGACCTTCTTCAACATGCGCAAGACCACCATCTACGGCGGCTCGAACGAAGTGCAACGCAACATCGTCGCGCAGACCGTTCTCGGCTGACGCCGTAGAACGGTCCGCGCGTCGCGCGACAGGACTGCTCCCCCACACCCCCTCCATGAGGGGGCTCCAGTAAGAGCTTCGCTAGGAACGAAAAATGGACTTCAATTTCTCCGACGACCAGGAACAGCTGCGCGATGCCGTTCGCAAGTGGGTCGACAAGGGCTACGACTTCGAACGCCGCCGCGGCATCGAGGCCAAGGGCGGCTTCTCGCGCGAAGCATGGGACGAACTGGCCGAGCTCGGCCTGGGCGGCCTCTACATCGCCGAAGACGATGGCGGCCTGGGCATGGGCCCGGTGGCCGGCATGGTGGTGATGGAAGAGCTGGGCCGCGGCATCGTGCTGGAGCCCTTTGCACAGACGCTGATTGCCGGTGCCGTGCTCAGCGGCTATGCCAACGCCGACACCAAGGACGGCTGGCTGCCGCGCATCGCCGGCGGCCAGGCCATCGTGGTGCTGGCTCATCAGGAGCGCAAGTCGCGCTATCGCCTCGACGTGTGCGAGGCCCATGCGGCCAAGGCCGGCGACGGCTGGTCGCTGACCGGCGCCAAGAGCGTGGTGCCGGTGGGCGACGAGGCCGACGCCTACCTGGTGCCGGCCAAGGTCGACGGCAGGATCGCCCTCTTCCTGGTCGAACGCAGCGCAAGCGGCGTCGAGGCCCGCGGCTACGGCACGCAGGACGGCGGGCGCGCGGCCGAGGTGGTGTTCGACAAGGCCGACGCCATGCTGGTCACGGCCGACGGCCTGGCCGCGCTCGAATATGCGGTGGACGTCGGCATTGCAGCCACCTGCGCCGAAGCGGTCGGCGTGATGGACAAGACCGTGGCCCTCACCGTCGACTACATGAACCAGCGCAAGCAGTTCGGCGTGACCATCTCCACCTTCCAGGCGCTACGCCATCGCGTGGCCGACATGAAGATGCAGCTCGAGCTCGCGCGCTCGATGAGCTACTACGCGACGCTCAAGCTCAATGCGCCCGCCGAGGAGCGGCGCCAGGCGCTCGCGCGCGCCAAGTACCAGCTCGGCATATCGATGCGTTTTGTCGCCGCGAACTCGGTACAGTTGCATGGCGGCATCGGCGTGACCGACGAGTACATCGGCAGCCACTATTTCCGCAAGCTCACGCAGCTCGAAATGACCTTCGGCGACACGCTGCACCACCTGGGCGAAGTGTCTGCGCGCATGCAGGACACGGCCGGCGTCTTCGCCTGACGCTGTTTTTCCCATAGCATCCAACGCCCGCCCGCCTCACGCCGGCGGGCGTTCTTACTGGAACCCTGCCAGGAACACACATCACATGCCATCACGCCGCACCCTGCTGGCCCTCGGGCTCGCATCGACCGCCATGCTGACCGCCTGCGCCACCGCCCCCTCGCCTTCGTACACCGAACGCCCGCCGATCGTCTTCATGCACGGCAACGGCGATTCGGCCGCGCTCTGGCTGGCCACGATCTGGCGCTTCGAATCGAACGGCTGGCCGCGCGACCGGCTCTTCGCGCTCGACCAGCCCTACCCGCTGGCGCGCGACGACGATGCCGTGGCCCAGCCGGGCCGCAGCTCGACCTCCGATTCGGCCCTCTTCCTGAAGGCCGAGGTCGACAAGGTGCTGAAGGCCACGGGCGCCGGCAAGGTGGTGCTGATCGGCAATTCGCGCGGCGGCAACACGATCCGCAACTACGTGCAGAACGGCGGCGGCGCGGCCGTCGTGAGCCATGTGGTGCTGGGCGGCAATCCGGCGCACGGCATCTGGGCCGTGAAGGGCTTCCGCGAGAACAACGAGTTCTCGGGGCTCTCGGGCTTCATGCAGCAGCTCAACGCACCGAAGGGGCCGAACGGCGACGAGGTCACGCCGGGCGTGAAGTGGCTCACGCTGCGCTCGGACAACAACGACAAGTACGCCCAGCCCGACGGCGTGTGGATCGGGGTGCCGGGCCAGCCGACAAACATCGGCTTCGACGGCCCCGCGCTCAAGGGCGCGACCAACGTGGTGCTGCCGCGCGTGGACCACCGGGAAACTTCGTTCTCGCCCGCGGCGTTCGCGGCGACCTGGCAGTTCCTGACCGGCGAAGCGCCGCGCAGCACGGCGGTGGCGCCCGAAGCGAAGGTCGTGCTCGACGGCCGGGCGGTGGGTGCGGAGAACCTTTCGCTCAATGGCGGGCAGGTCACCGTGTACGCCGTGGATCCGGCCACGGGCGCACGACGCGGCGATGCGGTGCACAGCAAAAGCATCGGCGCCGATGGCCGCTGGGGTCCGTTCAATGCGCGCGGGGACACGGCCTACGAGTTCGTGCTCAGCGCACCCGGCTACGGCATCACGC
Organism: Variovorax beijingensis; assembly: GCF_003951285.1. GTDB lineage: Bacteria > Pseudomonadota > Gammaproteobacteria > Burkholderiales > Burkholderiaceae_C > Variovorax > Variovorax beijingensis. Next base: position 484,834 of record NZ_RXFQ01000001.1, read on the forward strand.
ACATCTACCGCAGCCCGTTTCCGCGCAGCAGCCGCGTCGTGAACCTGCGGCCCGAACGCCTCACGCCGGCCGATGGCAGCGCCCAGGCGGTGGTCGTCTTCACGCGGCCGCGCGGCTACTTCGATGCGCAGCGCGACAGCATGCGCTTCGACGGCCAGAGCCCGCCGCCCGGCGTGCCGCCCAGGGGCTCCGGCGTGTCGAGCTCGCGGCTGCGCCTGGCCGCCGCGCAACCGCAGCGCGCCGTGACCGGTGAGTTCAACGCGGAGCGCATCACCGGCCTGGCCTGGCCTGCGGCGCAGCAGCACGTGACGGTGCTCGAATTGACGTATTGATGGATCGACGAGGGCCAAGGACATGAACGACACGACTTCTCCCTTCGTGCTGGCGACACGCGATGCGCGCGGCGTGGCCACGCTGACGCTGAACCGCCCGGCCTCGTTCAACGCCCTCTCCGAGGGCATGCTCGGCGCGCTCGAACAGGCGCTCGCTGATATTGCGGCCGACGACACCGTGCGCGCCGTCGTCATCGCGGCAGCGGGCAAGGCCTTCTGCGCGGGCCACGACCTGAAGGAAATGCGCGCCGAACCCTCGCTCGGCTACTACCAGCGGCTGTTCGAGCGCTGCGGCGCCATGATGCTGTCGATCCAGCGCCTGCCCGTGCCGGTGATCGCGCGCGTGCACGGCATCGCGACAGCCGCGGGCTGCCAGCTGGTCGCGGTGTGCGACCTGGCGGTGGCCTCGAGCGAGGCGCGCTTCGCGGTCAGCGGCGTGAACGTGGGTCTGTTCTGCGCCACGCCCAGTGTCACGCTGTCGCGCAACCTCGGCCGCAAGGAGGCCTTCGAGATGCTGGTGACCGGCGAATTCATCGGCGCGGAGGAAGCCCGCGAGAAGGGCCTGGTCAACCGGGTGGCGCGATCCGGCAAACTCGACGCCGCGGTGGAGGCGCTGGTGGCGAGCATCGTCGCCAAGCCGCGCCAGGCGCTCGCGCTCGGCAAGGCGCTGTTCTACCGCCAGCTTGAAACCGGCATCGAGGCCGCGCTGGCCGATGCCAGCCAGACCATGGCCTGCAACATGATGGACGAGAGCGCGCTCGAAGGCGTTCAGGCCTTCATCGAGAAGCGCCCGCCCGACTGGAAGCGCTAGGTGTCGTGCAGCCGCGAACTCTGCGGCAGGTGCGCCATCAGGAACTCCATCTGGTCCGCCAGGATGCGGCGGTTTCGCAAAATGAAATCTTCCCAGAGGCTGGGCACGTAGGGTGCATACAGCAGCGGCATGTTGGCCTGCTCGGGCGTGCGGCTGCTCTTGCGGTGGTTGCAGGGCCTGCAGGCCGTGACCACGTTCATCCAGGTGTCGATGCCCTTTTGCGCGAACGGAATGATGTGCTCGCGCGTGAGCTCGTCTTCGTGGAAATGCCCGCCGCAGTAAGCACAAATGTTGCGGTCGCGCGAGAACAGCTTGCTGTTGGTGAGCCCCGGGCGCTGGGTGAAGGGGTTGATGCGCGGCACGCCCTTGGTGCCGATGATGCTGTTGATCGCGATCTGCGACTGCTGTCCGGTGATGGCATTGTGGCCGCCACGGAACACGGCCACCTGCGCGCCCACCTCCCAGCGGACTTCGTCCGCTGCATAGTGGATGACCGCCTGTTCGAGCGATATCCATGACTGGGGCAGCCCTTGGGCCGACAGCTTCAAGACCTTCACCACACGCCTCCTCAAAAAGGGAAGAATCACGGAAAGACCAGGGACACGGAGCGCGCCGGAGACCACTTCAAGCGACGCACTGAGTCACAATATACCGGCTTTGTGACAAAACGGCCTGATGTGCCCATTCGACGGGCAAAAGGCGCTATCAAAAAGATACCCACCCATGCAGGTTTTCCGCGGCTTCCGGCACCCGGGCGTGGCTCCGGCCTGCGCCCTCACCATCGGCAATTTCGACGGCGTGCACCGTGGCCACCAGGCCATGCTGGCGCTGTTGCAGACCGAGGCGCGCCATCGCGGGCTGCCCAGTTGCGTGCTCACCTTCGAGCCGCATCCGCGCGACTATTTCGCCGCCGTCACCAAGAAACCCGACCTGGCACCGGCGCGCATCGGCACGCTGCGCGACAAGCTGACCGAGCTCGCGGCCTGCGGCGTCGCGCAGACGATCGTGCTGCCCTTCGACGGCCGGCTGGCGTCCCAATCGCCCGAGCAATTCATCCAGAACGTGCTGATCGACGGCCTGGGCGCGCGCTACGTGCTGGTGGGCGACGACTTCCGCTTTGGCGCCAGGCGGGCCGGCGACTACGCCATGCTCGACGCGGCCGGCGATGCGCACGGCTTCGATGTGGCGCGCATGAACAGCTACGAGGTCCATGGCCTGCGCGTTTCCAGCTCGGCCGTGCGCGAGGCGCTGGCCGAGGGCCGCATGGCCGACGCCCAGCATCTGCTCGGCCGGCCCTACACGATCTCGGGCCACGTGGTCCATGGCCGCAAGCTCGGCCGCGCGCTGGGCGCCTCGGCACCGGGCAAGGACGACGGTTTCCGCACCCTCAACCTGCGCTTCAAGCACTGGAAACCGGCGGCCAGCGGCATCTTCGCGGTGCTGGTGCACGGGCTGGCCGACCAGCCGCTGCCGGGCGTGGCGAACCTCGGCGTGCGCCCCTCGCTCGATGCCAACGACGTCAACGCGGGCCGCGTGCTGCTGGAGACGCATTGCCTGGAGTGGCCCTCGCATCTGGGAGCCGAAGGGGCCTACGGTAAAATCGTCCGCGTGGAACTCCTGCACAAACTGCACGACGAATTGCGCTACACCAGCCTCGAGGCCCTGACTGCGGGCATCGCGAAGGATGGGCGCGACGCGCGCGCGTTCTTTGCGTCGACCCACGCCGAAACCCACCGCCAGACCACGCGCGATCGAATTTAGCCCTGCACGCACCGTGCTGCCGCCCTTCGACAAGCTCAGGGCGAACGGCTTTTCTTCCGCACCGACCGCTCAATGCAGTTCGGGCTGAGCCTGTCGAAGCCCCTCTGTTTCGCACCCCAACATGTCTGACGCCGCTTCCCCCACCGACTACCGTTCCACGCTGAACCTGCCCGACACCCCCTTCCCGATGCGCGGCGACCTGCCCAAGCGCGAGCCGGGCTGGGTCAAGGAATGGAACGACGAAGGCCGCTACCACCGCCTGCGCGACGCCCGCCACGGCGCGCCCAAGTTCATCCTGCACGACGGCCCGCCCTACGCCAACGGCCAGATCCACATGGGCCACGCGGTGAACAAGATCCTGAAGGACATGATCACCAAGGCGCGCCAGCTCGAAGGCTACGACGCGCTCTATGTGCCCGGCTGGGACTGCCACGGACTGCCGATCGAGAACGCCATCGAAAAGCAGTACGGCCGCAACCTGAGCCGCGACGAGATGCAGGCCAAGAGCCGCGCCTACGCCACGGAGCAGATCGCGCAGCAGATGGCCGACTTCCAGCGCCTGGGCGTGCTGGGCGAATGGGACCATCCCTACAAGACGATGGATTTCGCGAACGAAGCCGGCGAACTGCGCGCGTTCAAGCGCGTGATCGAGCGCGGCTTCGTCTACCGCGGCCTCAAGCCGGTTTACTGGTGCTTCGACTGCGGCTCGTCGCTGGCCGAGTTCGAAATCGAATACGCCGACAAGAAGAGCCAGACCCTCGACGTGGCCTTCAAGGCGCACGAGCGCGAGAAGGTGCTCAAGGCCTTCGAGACCGACCACACGATCCTCGGCGACATCTTTGCCGTGATCTGGACCACCACCGCGTGGACCATCCCGGCCAACCAGGCGATCAACCTGAACCCGGAGATCGAATACTCGCTGGTCGACACCGAGCGCGGCCTGCTGATCCTCGCCAACTCGCTGGTCGAGATGTGCATGACGCGCTATGCGCTCGACGGCAAGGTGCTGGCCACGGTCAAGGGCGAGAAACTCGGCGGGCTCGAATTCGAGCATCCGCTGTACGACGTGGACGCCGGCTACCAGCGCCTGTCGCCGGTGTACCTGGCCGACTACGCCACCGCCACCGACGGCACCGGCCTGGTCCACTCCTCGCCCGCCTACGGCGTGGACGACTTCAACTCCTGCATCGCCCACGGCGTGGCCTACGACGACATCCTGAACCCGGTGCAGGGCAACGGCAGCTACGCGCCCGACTTCCCGCTCTTCGGCGGGCAGAACATCTGGAAGGCCGTGCCGGTCATCATTGCCGCGCTGCGCGACGCCAACCGGCTGCTCACCACCGAGACCATCACCCACAGCTACCCGCACTGCTGGCGCCACAAGACGCCGGTGATCTACCGCGCCGCGGCGCAGTGGTTCATCCGCATGGACGAGGGCGAAGGCGTGTTCACCAAGGACAAGGCGCCCAAGACGCTGCGCCAGACCGCGCTCGACGCAATCGAACAGACCAGCTTCTATCCGGAGAACGGCAAGGCCCGCCTGCACGACATGATCGCCGGGCGGCCCGACTGGTGCATCAGCCGCCAGCGCAGCTGGGGGGTGCCGATCCCGTTCTTCCTGCACAAGGATTCGGGCGAACTGCATCCGCGCACGATGGAAATCCTCGACCAGGCCGCCGACATCGTCGAGAAGGGCGGCATCGAGGCCTGGAGCCGCGTCACGGCCCTGGAGATCCTGGGCGCCGAAGACGCGCCGCACTACACCAAGAGCACCGACATCCTCGAGGTGTGGTTCGACTCGGGCTCGACCTTCTATCACGTGCTGCGCGGCACGCACCCCAACGTGCACCACGAGAGCGGCCCCGAAGCCGACCTGTACCTGGAAGGCCACGACCAGCACCGCGGCTGGTTCCATTCGTCGCTGCTGATCGCGTGCGCGCTGGAAGACCGCGCGCCGTACAAGGGCCTGCTCACGCACGGCTTCACGGTGGATGCCAAGGGCATCAAGATGAGCAAGTCGCTCAAGAACGGCATCGACCCGCAGGAAATCAGCAACAAGCTGGGCTCGGAAATCATCCGCCTGTGGGTGGCCGCGAGCGACTATTCGGGCGACATCGCGGGCGACGACAAGATCCTCGCGCGCGTGGTCGATGCCTATCGCCGCATCCGCAACACGCTGCGCTTCCTGCTGGCGAACACCAGCGACTTCGACATCGCCAAGGACGCGGTGCCGCTCGACCAGCTGTTCGAGATCGACCGCTATGCGCTCGCGCGCGCGGCGCAGTTCCAGGCCGAGATCCTCGCGCACTACAAGGTGTACGAGTTCCATCCGGTGGTGGCCAAGCTGCAGATCTACTGCTCGGAAGACTTGGGCGGCTTCTACCTCGACATCCTGAAAGACCGCCTCTACACGACGGCCCCGGGCTCGCTCGCGCGCCGCAGTGCGCAGACGGCGCTGTGGCACATCTCGCAAGCCATGCTGCGCTGGATGGCGCCGTTCCTGAGCTTCACGGCCGAAGAGGCCTGGAAGATCGTGGGCACCGGCAAGCCGGGCGAGTCGATCTTTGCGCAGACCTACAGCAAGTTCGCCGCGCCCGACGAGGCCTTGCTCGCCAAGTGGAGCCGCATCCGCGAGATCCGCGACGTGGTCAACAAGGACATCGAAGCCGTGCGCGCCGAAGGCAAGGTCGGCTCGTCGCTGCAGGCCAAGCTGCAGCTCAGCGCAGCGGCCGACGACTTCGCGCTGCTGGAGTCGCTGGGCAACGACCTGAAGTTCGTCTTCATCACCTCCGCCATCGAATTGGCGGCGGGCGATGCGCTGTCTTCGGTGGTGACGCCGAGCAGCGCGCAGAAGTGCGAGCGCTGCTGGCACTACCGCGACGACGTGGGCCACGACCCGGCGCATCCGACGATCTGCGGCCGTTGCACGAGCAACCTGTTCGGCGCCGGCGAGCCGCGGAGCTTTGCCTGATGGCGGCCGCACGCACCATGTCGGCATCGCGCTCGCGCAGCGGCAGCATCTGGCCATGGCTCGGGCTGGCGGCGATCATCCTGATCATCGACCAGTTCACCAAGACGCTGATCCTGGGCTACTACAAGCTCGGAGACGCAACCTACGTGACGAGCTTCTTCAACGTGGTGCGGGCGCACAACACGGGCGCCGCGTTCTCGTTCCTGGCCGACCACTCGGGCTGGCAGCGCTGGTTCTTCACGGCCATTGGCGTGGCGGCTGCGATCTTCATCGTGTGGATGCTCAAGTCGCACGCGGGGCAGAAGCTGTTTTCGTTCTCGATGGCCTGCATCCTGGGCGGGGCGATCGGCAATGTGATCGACCGGATGATGCACGGCTACGTGGTGGACTTTCTGAGCTTCCACGCCGGCGACTGGTACTTCCCGGCGTTCAATGCGGCGGACAGTGCGATCACGCTGGGGGCGATTTGCCTGGTCCTGGATGAGATACGGCGGGTTCGGCGGGGGAAGTAGCGCCTTTATCTAGGCGCGCGCGGGCGGCTTTTGGGAGCGCGCCCGGCAGGCGGCGCGGTCGGCCCCACCGTACCGCCTGCCGGGCACTGGTCGTGACGTTGCTGCCGCTGCCCTCACCCCGGCCCTCTCCCGGAGGGAGCGGGAGCAAGACGGGCCTCGACGCACGCGAGGGTTTCTCCCCACTTCATCGGCTGTCATAGCGGGGTCATACTGCCGCGGTGAAATGTAATCGATTACATGACACCGCACGATGAGCATCCAAGCCGTTGCAGCCAAAGCCGGAGTTTCCGTGGCCACCGTGTCGCGGGCCTTCAATTTCCCCGACAAGGTGACCCGCTCCACGCGGGAGCTGGTAGAGCGCGTCGCGCGTGAACTCGACTACGTGCCGAATGCCAGCGCGCGCACCTTGCGCACCCAGCGCAGCCGTGCGCTGGGCGTGGTGCTGCCGACGCTGCTGAATCCGACCTTTGCCGAATGCCTGCAGGGCATCGCGCGCGCGGCCATCGCCGGCGGCTACGCGATCATTCCGGTCACCACGGGCTACCAGCTCGACGAGGAAGAGCGTGCGGTCCACCTGCTTCTGGCCGGCAATGTCGACGGGCTGATCCTCGTGGTCTCCAATCCTTCCACGTCGGCCGCGCTGGCCCGGCTGCGCAGCACCGCCACGCCCTACGTGCTGGCCTACAACAGGCACCCCGACCATCCCTGCGTGACCGTCGACGGCGAAGCGGCCGTGGCCGATGCGGTAGCGCGGCTGGTGCTGCACGGGCATCGCCGCATCGCGATGGTCAGCGGCACGCTCGCCGCCTCCGACCGCGCGCAGCAGCGCTATCGCGGCTACCGCAAGGGCATGGCCGATGCCGGGCTCAAGGCGCCGCCGCTGATCGAGGTGCCGTTTGTCGAAAGCGCGGTCGATGCGCTCGCCGGCGTGCTGCAGGCGCCCGGCCGACCCACCGCATTGATTTGCTCGAACGACCTGCTCGCCATCCGCAGCATCCGCGCCGCGCACCTGGGCGGCCTCGGCGTGCCGGACGACCTCAGTGTCATCGGCTTCGACGGCATCGCGCTCGGCGAAGACCTGACGCCGGCGCTCACCACCATCGCACAGCCCAACGACGACATCGGCCGCCGCAGCGTCGAACTGCTGATCCAGGCGATGGCCGGCGGCACCACGCTGCAGGCCGATGCGAGCCTGCTGCTGCCGTACTTCTTCCGGGACGGCGAGTCGTGCGCGGCCGCGCGCGACACCACCGCCACCCGCTGATCGATCACCCCGCTACCACCGCCCCTCACCATCCAAGGAGCTCTTTCATGTTGTCTTTCCGTTTCTCCCGCATGGCCCGCCTGGGCCTGCTCGCCGCCGCGATTGCCGCCGGCAGCACCGCGGCCATGGCCCAGACCGCCATTTGCTACAACTGCCCCACCGAATGGGCCGACTGGGGCTCGCAGCTCAAGGCCATCAAGGCCAAGACCGGCATCACCGTGCCGGCCGACAACAAGAACTCGGGCCAGTCGCTCGCACAGCTGGTGGCCGAGAAGGCCAGCCCCGTGGCCGACGTCACCTACCTGGGCGTGACCTTCGCGGTGCAGGCCCAGAAGGACGGCGTGGTCGAGCCCTACAAGCCGGCCGCGTGGAAAGACATTCCCGATGGCCTGAAGGACCCGGCCGGCAACTGGTTCACCATCCACTCGGGCACGCTCGGCTTCATGGTCAATGTCGATGCGCTCAAGGGCAAGCCGATTCCGAAGTCGTGGGCCGACCTGCTCAAGCCCGAATACAAGGGCCTGATCGGGTACCTCGATCCGGCCTCGGCCTTCGTGGGCTATGTCGGCGCGGTGGCGGTGAACGAGGCGCGCGGCGGCACGCTTGACAACTTCGCGCCGGCGATCGACTACTTCAAGGCGCTGCAGAAGAACGAGCCCATCGTGCCCAAGCAGACGTCCTATGCACGCGTGCTGTCGGGCGAGATCGCGATCCTGCTCGACTACGACTTCAACGCCTACCGCGCCAAGTACAAGGACAAGGCCAACGTCGCCTTCGTCATTCCGAGCGAAGGCACGCTGGCCGTGCCCTACGTGATGAGCCTGGTCGCCAAGGCGCCGCATGCGGCCGAGGGCAAGAAGGTGCTCGACTTCGTGCTGTCCGACGAGGGCCAGGCGATCTGGGCCAAGGCCTACCTGCGGCCGGTGCGCGCGAGCGCAATGCCCAAGGACATCGAGGCGCAGTTCCTGCCTGCCAGCGAATACGCCCGCGCGAAGAGCGTCGACTACGCCCGCATGGCCGAGGCGCAGCGTGCGTTCTCCGACCGCTATCTGAAGGAAGTGCGCTGAAGAAGCCCGTGCCATGAAGTCATCGCCGGCCAATGCCTGGAACCCCCGCTGGCGCCTGCTGGCCTGCGCAGCACCCGCCGCGGTGTTCTTCGCGGCCTTCTGGCTGCTGCCCGTGGTGCGCCTGCTCACGCTGCCGGCGGGCAAGGGCTGGTCCACCTATTTCGCAGTGCTGACCGACTCGCGCTACCTGCAGAGCATGGCCAACACGGTGGCGCTGTCGGTGGCAGTGACACTGGCAACACTGGTGCTCGGCGCCGCCGTCGGCATCTATCTTGCGCGGCACGCCTTCGCGGGCAAGCGCATGCTGCTGTCGCTGCTCACGCTGCCGCTGTCCTTTCCGGGCGTGATCATCGGCTTCTTCGTGATCCTGCTCGGCGGGCGGCAAGGGCTGGTGGCCGACATCGGCGACAGCCTGTTCGGCGAACGCATCACCTTCGCCTACGGCCTGCTCGGATTGTTCCTCGCGTACCTCTACTTCTCGTTGCCGCGCGCCATTGCCACCTATGCCGCCGCGGCCGAGGCCATGAACATGCAGCTCGAAGAAGCCGCGCGCTCGCTCGGCGCCTCGCGCCTCTGCGTGGCGCGCGACGTGTGGCTGCCCGAGCTCGCGCCCACCACGCTCGCATGCGGCGCAATCCTGTTCGCCACCTCGATGGGCGCCTTCGGCACCGCCTTCACGCTGGCCAGCAAGTTCGAAGTGATCCCCATCACCATCTACAACGAGTTCACCAACTACGCCAACTTCGCGCTCGCCGCGTCGCTGTCGATTGCGCTGGGCCTCGTGACCTGGCTGGTGCTGTTCGCCGCGCGGCGCTTCGGCGCCAACCCGGTCGCGCGCTGAATCAAGGAACTCCTTCATGCGCAAGAACACGCAACCCCGCGCGCCCTTCCTGCTGGCCATCACCGTGCTCGTGAGCCTCTTCATGATCGCGCCGATGCTGCTGTCGGTGATGGCGGGCCTCGTCAACAACTACAGCGCGGGCCTGAAGAGCGGCCTCACGCTGCGCTGGCTCGGCGAGGTGTGGGAGAACTACGGCGGCACCGTCGGCTGGTCGCTCGCGCTGGCGCTGGCCTGCGTGGCCGGCACCGTGCTGCTGGGCGTGCCCTGCGCCTATGCGCTGGCACGCAGCCGCTCACGCGCCGCGCACATCTTCGAGGAGCTGCTCACGCTGCCGGTGGCGGTGCCGGGACTGGCCACGGCGCTGGCGCTGATCCTCGCCTACGGCCAGCTCACGGCCTTCCGCCAGAGCTTCGCCTTCATTCTCGTCGGTCACATGGTGTTCACGCTGCCGTTCATGGTGCGCACTGTGAGTTCGGCCTTCCAGCGCGACGACCTGCTCGCGCTCGAGGAAGCGGCCCGCTCGCTGGGCGCGAACTTCCGCCAGCGCTTCATGGGCATCCTCGTGCCGGCCGTGTTCCCCGCCATCGTCGCCGGCAGCCTGATGGTGTTCACGCTCTCGGTGGGCGAGTTCAACCTCACGTGGATGCTGCACACGCCGCTCACGCGCACCCTGCCCGTGGGCCTGGCCGACAGCTATGCCTCGATGCGCATCGAGATCGGATCGGCCTATACGCTGGTCTTCTTCGCGGTCATTCTTCCGGTGCTGTGGGGCCTGCAGTACCTTGCCAACCTGATGCAGAAACGCCATGGAACTTGAACGCATTCCCATCGACATCGCGAACTGCGCGAAAACCTACGCCGACGGCACGCGCGGCCTGCTGCCCACCCACCTGCACGTGGAGGCCGGCGAGGTGCTTGCGCTGCTCGGGCCCTCGGGCTGCGGCAAGACCACGCTCTTGCGGCTGATCGCGGGGCTCGAAGCACCCGACGAGGGCAGCCGCATCGTGTTCGGCGGGCAGGACGTCACCGATCGGCCGGTGGAGCATCGCGGCGTGGGCATGGTGTTCCAGAGCTATGCGCTTTTTCCGCAGATGACGGTGGCGGCCAACATCGGCTATGGGCTGCGCATCCGCGGCGTGGCGCCGGAAGAGGAAAGGCGCGCGGTGGGCGAGCTGGTCGACCTGACGCGCCTGCGCGGCCTGGAGAACAAGCGCCCCGCCGAGCTCTCGGGCGGCCAGCGGCAGCGCGTGGCGCTGGCGCGTGCCGTGGCCGTGCGCCCGCGCGTGCTGCTGCTCGACGAGCCGCTGGCAGCGCTCGACGCCAAGCTCAAGGAGTCGCTGCGCGACGAACTCGCCGAGCTGCTGCGCCGGCTGCACATCACGGCCATCCACGTCACGCACGACCAGCAGGAGGCCCTGGCCATTGCCGACCGCCTGGCGGTGATGAGCGCCGGGCGCATCGTGCAGATCGGCCGCGGCGAAGAGCTGTACCGCGCGCCGGCGCATCCCTTCGTTGCGGAGTTCCTGGGCCGCGTCAACCGTCTCGCGCGCGAAGCCGACGCCGTTGCGCAAGGCGTTGTCCGACTCGGCGGAAGCACCCTGCCTTGCCCACCCGCCTGGCGCAGCCATGCGATGCTGCTGGTGCGCCCCGAAGACGTCGAAGTGAGCGCGCCGCGGCCCGACTGGGGCGCCGCCACGGTCGAACGCCGCACCTTCCTCGGCGACCGCGTGCAGCTGCAATTGCGCGTGCAGGACCAGCCCCTGCTCGTGGCCGACGTGGGCCGCGACACGCCTTTCGGCCCCGGCGATCCTGTGGGCCTGCGCATCCAGCCCGATCGCCTGATGACGTCGCAGGAGACCATCGCATGACGACGACAGAAGACACCACTTTCCTGGTCCAGCTGACCGACCTGCACATCCGCGAGCCGGGACGCCTGGCCTATGGCCGCATCGACACCGCGCCCTACCTGGAGCGCGCAGTGCAGTCGGTGCTGCGGCTGCCGCAGCAGCCCGACGCCGTCGTGATCACGGGCGACCTCAGCGACTTCGGCCGCGCGGCCGAATACGAGCATCTGGCGCGCCTGCTGGCGCCGCTCACCATGCCTGTTTACCTGATGCCGGGCAACCATGACGAGCGCGACCAGCTGCGCCGCAGTTTTCCCGGCCATGCCTACCTGGCGGCGGGCGTCGGCTCGGCCGGCTTCGTGCAGTATTCGGTGCGCGTTGGCGCGCTGCGCCTGCTCACGCTGGACACCTGCGTGCCGGGCGCAAGCCACGGCGAACTGTGCGGCGAACGGCTGGCCTGGCTCGAGGAGCAGCTCGATGCATGCCGCGGCGAGCCGGTGGTGATTGCCATGCACCACCCGCCTTTTCGCACGCTGATCGGCCACATGGACGAGATCGGCCTGTTGCAGGGTGCCGAGGCGCTCGAGGCGCTGGTCGCGCGGCACCGCAACGTGGAGCGCGTGATCTGCGGCCACCTGCACCGCGCCATCGACGTGCGCTTCGGCGGCACCATCGCATCGACTTCACCGGCGCCGGCGCACCAGGTCTGCCTGGATCTGTCGCCCGATGCACCGTCGGCCTGGACGCTGGAGCCGCCGGGCTTCAGGGTCCATGCCTGGTCCGCCCGGGACGGCCGGCTCGTGACCCATCTGGCGGCTTCCGGCACCTTCGAAGGGCCTTTTCCCTTCCATGACAACGGAGCGTTGATCGACTGAGCCATACATGTGGAAAATGGGGCCGCAAACGAACAAAAACGAAAAGGATAGAAACCGGCATCCATGAAGCACCTCCTGAACCTGCTCGCCGCCGTCGCCCTGCTGGTGTGGGGCACGCACCTCGTGCGCACGGGCGTGCTGCGCGTGTTCGGCGCCAACCTGCGCAAGATCCTGGTGCAGAGCATGCGCAACCGCTTCACGGCCGCGCTGTCGGGCATCGGCGTCACGGCCCTGGTGCAGTCGAGCACCGCCACCTCGCTGATGACCTCCTCCTTCGTGGGGCAAGGCCTGGTCACGCTGCCGGCGGCGCTGGCGGTGATGCGCGGGGCGGACGTGGGCACGGCGCTCATTTCGGTGCTGTTCTCGGCCGACCTCTCGTGGCTGTCGCCGATGTTCATCTTCGTGGGGGTGGTGCTGTTCATTTCGCGCTCGGCCAGCATGGCGGGCCGCGTGGGCCGGGTGCTCATCGGCCTGGGGCTGATGCTGCTGGCGCTGCAGCTGGTGGTGGAAGCGACCGAACCTCTCTTTTCAGCGCCGGCCGTCCGGGTGCTGCTGGCCTCGCTCAACAGCGACGTGCTGCTCGAGATCACCATCGGCGCGGTGCTGGCGATCGTGGCCTATTCGAGCCTGGCCGTCGTGCTTCTGGTGGCGGCCATGGCCAGCTCCAACGTGGTTCCGCTGGATGTAGCGCTCGGGCTGGTGCTGGGCGCCAACCTCGGCAGCGGCCTGCTGGCGGTGCTGACCACGGCCAAGTCCGCCGTGCCGGTGCGGCAGGTCACGATGGGCAACCTGCTGTTCAAGGCGCTGGGCGTGGCCATCCTCGCGCCTTTCGTCGGGCTCTGGCTGCGCCATGTGCAGCCGCACGTGCCGAACGCGACCCACGGCGTGGTGCTGTTCCACCTGGCGTTCAACGTGATCATCAGCGTGGGCTTCATCGGCCTCACGCAGCGGGTCGCCACGCTGGTCACGAAGATGCTGCCGGTGCCGCCGCTGCCGGCCTCCTCCACGCGGCCGCATCACCTCGACCCCTCCGCGCTCTCGACGCCCTCGCTCGCCATTTCCAACGCGGCGCGCGAGGCGCTGCACCAGGCCGACGTGGTGGAGACCATGCTCATCGGCACGCTCGACGTGATCCGCCACAACGACCTGCGCCTGGCGCAGGAACTGCGGCAGCTCGACGACACGGTGGACGAGCTCTACTCGGCCATCAAGTACTACATGACGCGCATCTCGCGCGAGGCCCTTGGCGAGGAAGAAAGCCGGCGCTGGACCGACATCATCAGCTTCACCATCAACATGGAGCAGATCGGCGACATCATCGAGCGCGTGATCATCGACATCGAAGACAAGAAGATCAAGCCGCAGCGCAATTTCTCCGAGGCGGGCATGGCGGAAATCGTGGAGCTGCACGGACGGCTGGTCGCCAACCTGCGGCTGAGCATGAGCGTCTTCCTGAACGGCAACGTGCGCGATGCGCAGCGGCTGCTGGAGGAAAAGGCGCGCTTTCGCGACCTCGAGCGGGCCTATGCCACCACCCACCTCGACCGGCTCTCCGACCGCACCACGCTGAGCATGGAGACCAGCTCGCTGCACATCGACCTGATCAGCGACCTGAAGCGGATCAACTCGCACATCTGTTCCATTGCCTATCCGATCCTCGAATCGGCGGGCGCGCTGGCGCCGAGCCGGCTGCGCGAATCGCGGCTGGGGAAGATCGAGGGCTGATCGCGCGCGGGTTCGGTCAGTGCGCCGCAGGAAACGGCGGGGCCACGAACTGCTCCTGCCGGCGGCGCTGGCAGAAATCGATCAGGTCATCGAGCTCCGTGGCCTTGTCGAACACCGCGTCGGCGCCCAGCTGTATGCACTTGCGGCGCATCTCCGGGGTCAGGTAGTTGCTGAGCACCACCATCTTCTGATTCGGCTCGCGGTTGCGGCAGGCCTCGAGCACGCCGAAGCCGGTGCCGTCCTTGAGGAACAGGTCGACGATGGCCAGGTCCCACTGCGATAGATTGCCCGCGAGCCAGCGCGTGCCCTCGCTCTCGGTTTCGGCCTGGCCCACCGGATCGACCCGCGCCACCTCGCGCAGCGTGCCGGCCAGGTTCTCGCGGATGGCGGGGTTGTCCTCGACGATGAAGGTTCTGACGGTGTCCATGGCGCTGGCCTTCACTGGCTTTGCTGAAGGCTACAAAATGCACCTTGCACAAGACGCAGGCATGACACCCCACCCCGGGTAGGACAAGGCTGGCCCTCCAGCGAGCCAGCCGCGGCCCCAGCCTCAGAGCGTGAGGATGGTGCAGCCGGTGGTCTTGCGCGCTTCCAGGTCGCGGTGCGCCTGCTGCACGTCGGCCAGGGCATAGCGCTGGTCGATCGGGATCTTCACCGCGCCGCTCTGCACCACGGCGAACAGGTCGTCCGCCATGGCCTGCGTGCTCTCGCGCGTGGCAATGTGCGTGAACAGCGTCGGCCGGGTCACATAGAGCGAGCCCTTGGACGCGAGCGTGCCCAGGCCGATCGGCGGCACCGGGCCCGAACCGTTGCCGAACACGGCCAACAGGCCGAACGGTCGCAGGCAGTCGATGGAGCCTTCCCAGGTGTCCTTGCCCACCGAGTCGTACACCACCTTCACGCCCTTGCCGCCGGTGATCTCCTTCACGCGGGCCGCGAAGTTCTCGGTGCTGTAGTTGATGGCATGCGCCGCGCCGTATTCGAGCGCGAGCTTGCACTTGGCATCGCTGCCGGCCGTGCCGATCAGCTGCAGGCCGAGCGCCTTGGCCCACTGGCAGGCGATCAGGCCGACGCCGCCGGCCGCCGCGTGGAACAGAATGAAGTCGCCGGGCTGCAGGCCTTCCGCGGGCAGTGTCTTCTTCAGCAGGTATTGCGTTGTGAGGCCCTTGAGCATCATGGCCGCGCCGGTCTCGAAGGAGATCGCATCGGGCAGCTTGCAGACGTTCTTGGCCGGCATCACGCGCAGCTCGCTGTAGGCACCGGGCGGCTGGCTCGCATAGGCGGCGCGGTCGCCGACCTTCAGGTGCGCCACGCCTTCGCCCACGGCCTCGACCACGCCCGAGGCTTCCATGCCCAGCTGCAGCGGCATCTGGAACGGATAGAGCCCGCTGCGCTGGTAGGTGTCGATGAAATTCAGGCCCACGGCCTTGTGGCGGATGCGGATCTCGCCGGGGCCGGGCTCGCCCACCTCGACGTCGACGATCTTCAGTTCCTCGGGGCCGCCATGGCGGTCGATACGGACGGCTTTGCTCATCATCTTTGCAGTCTCCAGTCGCACAGAAAAGAAGAGGCGCATGGTGCCACGTTTGGCCTTTGCGCGGCGGGGGCGGGGAATGCCCGGTAGAGTCGGCGGCCATGCAGATCCAGCAGCGCCTCACGCCTTCCACCGTCTTCCTGCTCACCGTGCCGCCGCTGCTGTGGGCGAGCAATGCGGTGGTCGGCCGCCTGGTGCGCGACCTGGTGTCGCCGCTCACGCTGAACTTCGTGCGCTGGATCATCGCGTTCGTGCTGCTGCTGCCGCTCGCATGGCCGGTGCTGTGCCGCGGCAGTCCGATGTGGGCGCACTGGAAGCGCTATTCGGTGCTGGGGCTGCTGGGCATCGGTTGCTACAACGCATTCCAGTACCTGGCGCTGCAGACCTCCGCGCCGATCAACGTCACGCTGGTGGGCTCCAGCCTGCCGCTGTGGATGCTGGCGGTGGGCGCCATTTTCTTCGGCGCGCGTGTCGGCGGACGCGAGATCGGCGGTTCGCTGCTCTCGATGCTGGGCGTGCTGCTGGTGCTGAGCCGGGGCGAATGGCGGCAGCTGCTCGCGCTGCGGCTGGTGCCGGGCGATCTCTACATGATCCTGGGCACCATCGCCTGGGCGTTCTACAGCTGGTTCCTCGCGCGCACGCGGGAGCCGCAGGGCGTGCGGCAGGACTGGGCCGCGTTCCTGATGGCGCAGCTGGTGTTCGGCCTCGCATGGTCGGGCCTGTTCGCGGCCGGGGAATGGACGCTGACCGACGCCCGCATGGAACTTGGATGGCCGCTGCTGGCGGCATTGGCATTCATCGGCATCGGCCCGGCCGTGGTGGCCTACCGCTGCTGGGGCAGCGGCGTGCAGCATGCGGGACCGCAGGCCGCGAGCTTCTTCATGAACCTCACGCCGCTGTTCGCCGCGCTGCTGTCCGCGGCCTTCCTGCGCGAGCCGCCGCACTGGTACCACGGCGCGGCCTTTGCGCTGATCGTGGGCGGGATCGTGGTGTCCTCACGGCGCCCATAGGCGCGCGACACGAAGTGCGCAAACCCTGGGGCGAGCTCAGTAAGTGCCGGGGTAGGCGCCGCCGTCGGCGAGGATGTTCTGCCCCGTCATGTAGCCGGCCTGCATGCTGCAGAGAAAGGCGCAGATGGCGCCGAACTCGGCGGGCGTGCCGAAGCGCCTGGCCGGAATGTTCTTCTTGCGGGCTTCCCACACGGTGTCGAAGTCCTGCCCCGACTTCTGCGCCGCGCCGGCCATCGTGCCCTTCAGGCGGTCGGTGTCGAAGGAACCGGGCAACAGATTGTTGATGGTCACGCCCTGTGCGGCAATGGGCGTGCGTGCCACGCCGGCCACGAAGCCCGTGAGGCCGCTGCGCGCGCCGTTGGAGAGGCCGAGGATGTCGATGGGCGACTTCACCGAGCTCGAGGTGATGTTGACGATGCGCCCGAAACCGCGCTTTGCCATGCCGTCGACCGTGGCCTTGATGAGCTCGATGGGCGTCAGCATGTTGGCGTCGACCGCCTTGATCCATGCCTCGCGGTCCCAGTTGCGGAAATCGCCCGGGGGCGGGCCGCCGGCGTTGGTGACGACGATGTCGAAGTCGTGGCCGAGCGCGAACACCGCCGCGCGGCCGGCCTCGGTGGTGATGTCGGCGGCCACGTGCTTGACGAAAGGCGCCGGCGAACCGGCTGCCGCCGCAGCCAGCTTCGCAGCCGCCGCTTCGAGCGCCTCGGCGCCGCGTGCCACGATCACCACGTTCACGCCCTCGCGCACCAGCGCCTCGGCGCAGCCGTAGCCGAGTCCCTTGCTCGCGCCGCACACCAGCGCGGTCTTGCCTGCAATGCCCAAATCCATGTTGTTTGCTCCTGAACTGCAGGGGCACTAGCGCCCCGTGCGTGTGAAAACGAAGATGCCCGCAATCACGAGCACCGTGCCGGCCGCGATCCACGCGGTGAACGGCTCGCCGAGTATGACCACGCCCATGAGGATGGTCGACAGCGGCCCGATCATGCCGGTTTGCGCGGCCATGGCCGGGCCGATGCGCTCGATGGCCATCATGACCATGAGGACAGGCACCGCCGTGCACAGCGTGGCGTTGAGCACCGACAGCCAGATGACCTCGGGCGCCACCTGCAGCGCGGCGCTCATCGGCCGCATCAGCACGAACTGCAGGATGCACAGCAGGCAGGCCACGGTGGTGGCCAGCCCCACGAGACGCAGCGAACCGAGGCGCTTGACGAATTCGCCGCTGTAGACAAGGTAGGCCGCATAGCTCACGGCGCTCAGGAACACGAGGAAGGTGCCCCAGGCCGCCGCCCCGCCGCCCTTGCCGCCGCCGCCGATCCAGAGCTCGTGCCCGAACACGAGCAGCACGCCGGCGTAGCTCACGATCATGCCGAGCACCTGCGGCCGCGTGGCGCGCCGCCGGTACAGCAGCCAGCCGAACAGCAGCACCAGCGTGGGGTTGAGATAGAGAATGAGCCGCTCGAAGCTGGCCGAGATGTAGGCGAGTCCCGCAAAGTCGAGAAAGCTCGCCAGGTAGTAGCCCGAGAAGCCGAGCCCGGCCACGCCGAGCCAGTCGCGCAAGGTGAGCGCGGGCTTGCCGCGCCCGGCCCACCATGCCATCACCGCGAACAACGGCAGCGCGAACAGCATGCGCAGCATGATCAGCGTGATCGCATCCACGCCGTAGCGGTAGGCCAGCTTGACGATGATGGCCTTGCCGCTGAATGCGACCGCGCCCAGCGAGGCGAGGATGAGGCCGGGCGCAAGGCTCCTTGCGCCGCTGGCAGAAGAAGGGGGAATGCCGGACTGTACGGCGGACTTGGTCATTCCCCGATCATCGCGTAGCCGTCAAAAGCCTGCCGCCAGGCCATCGCGGCGCGGATCGCTGGCAGCCACGTAGCCTTCGACCGACGGATCGCCCGCGCGCCAGATGAACTGGCCGGCGCCGAAATCCTGGTAGGAGTCGTTGATGACGTCGAGGTGATGGCCGAGCTCCCGCAGGCCCTGCACCGTGGCCGGGTCCATCGCGGCCTCGACATTGATCTCGAGCCCCGCGTTGAAGCGCCAGCGCGGCGCATCGCAGGCGGCCTGCGGGTTCTGCCTGTAGTCGAGCATGCGCACCAGCGTCTGCATGTGGCCTTGCGGCTGCATGTTGCCGCCCATCACGCCGAAGCTCATCACCGGCTGGCCGTCCTTGGTGAGGAAGGCCGGAATGATGGTGTGGAACGGCCGCTTGCCCGGCGCCACGACGTTCGGGCTCTCGGCCTTGAGACTGAAGCCATGGCCGCGGTTCTGCAGGCTGATGCCGAACTCGGGCTCCACGCAGCCCGAGCCGAAGCCCATGTAGTTGCTCTGGATGAAGCTCACCATCATGCCGCTCTCGTCGGCCGCCGTGAGGTAGATGGTGCCGCCCTTGACGGGGTTGCCGGCCTTGAAGTCCTGCGCCTTTTTCACGTCGATGAGTCTCGCACGCGATGCGAGGTAGGAGTCATCGAGCATTTGCGCGGGTGTCACCGTCATCGACGATGGCTCCGACACGTAGCGGTAGACGTCGGCGAAGGCGAGCTTCATCGCCTCGATCTGCAGGTGCTGCGAAGCCACCGAGTCGACCGGCAGCGAGGCGATGTCGAATTTCTCGAGGATGCCGAGCGCGATCAGCGCCGCAATGCCCTGCCCGTTGGGCGGAATCTCGTGCAGCGTGTGGCCGCGGTAGTCGCGCGAGATCGGCTTGACCCATTCGGGCTGGTAGGCCGAGAGGTCCGCCACCGTGAGCGCGCCGCCCTGCTCCTTCGAGAACCTGGCAAGCGCCTCGGCGATCTCGCCGCTGTAGTAGGCCTCGCCCTTGGTGCGGGCAATGGCCTTGAGCGCGCGCGCGGCGGCCGTGAAGCGGAACAGCTCGCCCACTTCGGGCGCACGGCCCCAGGGCATGAAGGTCTGCGCGAAGCCCGCCACCGATTCGAGCACCGGCGTGGCAGCGGCCCACTTCTGCTGCACCACCGGCGGCACCAGGTAGCCGCGCTCGGCAATGTCGATGGCGGGTGCCAGCAGGTCGGCGAAAGGCAGCCTGCCGAAGCGCTCGCTCAGCGCCACCCAGCCGCGCACCGCGCCCGGCACGGTGACCGAATCGATGCCGCGCATCGGCGGCGTGGAGGCATCGGCGCCGTACTTGGCCTTGAAGTAGTCAGGCGTCCAGGCCCTGGGCGCGGGGCCCGAGGCGTTGAGGCCGTGCAGTTCCTTGCCGTCCCACAGGATGCAGAAGGCATCGCTGCCCAGGCCGTTGCTCACGGGCTCGACCAGCGTCATCACGGCCGCCGTGGCAATGGCCGCATCGACGGCATTGCCGCCCTGCTGCAGCATGCGCAGCCCCGCCTGCGAAGCGAGCGGGTGCGACGTGGACACCACGTTGCGCGCGAAGATCGGAATGCGGGTGGAGAGATAGGGGTTGCTGAAATCGAAGTTCATGGGGTGTGCTCGCTATTCGTTGGTGATCTTGCGCTCGACCACGATTCTTTTCCACTTGGCGGCGTCGGCAGCCACCATCCTGGCGAACTGCTCGGGCGTTCCGGCAGCAGCAGGCTCGATGCCCAGGCGCGAAAGCTTTTCCTTCACCTCGGGATCGGCCAGCGCCTCGTTCGCGGCCTTGTTGACGCGCGCCACGATGTCCGCCGGCAGGCCCTTCGGGCCGTAGAAGCCGAACCAGGTGTTCGACTCGAAGCCCGGCAGCGTGTCGGCGATCGGCGGCAGTTCGGGCGCGAGCGGGCTGCGCTTGGGCGTGGTGACGCCCAGCGCGCGCAGCCGGCCGTCACGCACGTGCGGCATGCCGGTGGGAAGCGAGTCGAACAGCACGTCGACCTTGCCGCTGATCAGGTCGGGAATGGCCAGGGCCGTGCCCTTGTAGGGAATGTGCGTCACGAACACACCGGCCTGCGACTTGAAGAGCTCCGCCGTGAGCTGCACGATGGTGCCGTTGCCGCTGGAGGCGTAGTTGAGCTTGCCGGGGTTCTTCTGTGCGTAGGCTATCCATTCGCGCACGCTCTTTGCGGGCGAGTCGACCGGCACCAGCATGATGCTCGGCGCATCGCCCACGTGCGCGATGGGCGTGAAGTCGCGCACCGTGTCGTAAGGCAGCTTCGGCACGACGGCCGGGCCGATCGAATGCGTGCTGGTGGTGGCCAGCAGCAGCGTGTAGCCGTCGGCTGGCGCCTTGGCGGCCTGGTCGGAGCCGATGGCCCCGCCGGCGCCGGGCTTGTTGTCGATGATCAGCTGGGTGCCGAGCTTCTCGCCCATCTTTTGCCCGAGCGTGCGGGCGAAAAGATCAGTGGCGCCGCCCGCGGGGAACGGCACGATGAGCCGGATCGGCTTGTTCGGGTAACCCTGGGCCAGGCTGGCGGACGAGGCGGCCATGCACAGCAGCGCAACGGCGGCCCCTTGAAGGAACTGGATTCTTTTCATGGTGCTTGGATTCTGGCCCCGTGGAGAAACCTCGCATGCTATGCAGCCGCCATGCATCAAGCCAGATAATTCAGCTTATTCAACTATGAGCGCTGCTTATGACGAAGAACGCCACGGAAGAAGTCTCGCTGCAGCAGTTGCGGGCGCTGGCGGCGGTCGCCGAATCGGGCAGCTTCACATTGGCAGCGGAAAGCCTGCAGCTGACGCAGCCGGCCATCAGCCATCTGGTCAAGCGCATGGAAGAGCAGCTCGGACAGCCGCTCATCGTGCGCGGCCGCCGTATCCAGCTCACGAGCGCGGGCCAACTGATGGTCGAGACGGCCGTGCGGGCGCTGCGGATGATCGATGAATCGGTGGGCGCTTGCCGCTCCCAGTCGCAGCTGCGCGAAGGGCGCGTGGTTCTGGCCGTGGGTCACCTCACGGCGGGCGCCCTGCTGCCGCCGATGCTCGGCCGCTTCTCGCAGAAGCACCCGACGCTCGCGATCACGCTGCTCGACAGCACGGCCGAGCAGATGATCTCGCGCATCCTCTCGCAGGAGGCCGACCTGGGCTTCGGTTCTGACATCGGGCAGAAACACTCCGAACTCGCGACCGAGCCGCTGTTCACCGAGCGCATGGCCCTCTTCGTACGCGACGACCATCCGCTCGCGCAGCGCGTGGTTGTCGATGCGAAGCACCTCGATGCGCTGCCCTTCATCCACGTCAACCCGGACGCAAACATCTGGCGCGCGGTGAGCCGCCAGCTGTCGAGCGTGGCGAACGTGTATCCGCAGGTGGTGCATCACGTCTCGATGCTGTCGACGGCTTTCGGCCTCATTCAGGCGGGCGCGGGCGTGGCGTTGCTGCCGCGCTATGTGGAGGTGCTGATGCCGGGCAATCTGCGCGCCGTGGCGGTGACACGTCCGACGCTCGAATACCCGGTCGTCGCGGTGCGGCTGGCCAAGCATCCGCTGAGCCCGGCGGCGCTGGCCTTTTTGGCCATGGCACGGCAGCACATGAAACCGCCGCGCGCAAACAAGCCCTGAAAAAAACGGCGCCCGAAGGCGCCGCGGTTTTCTTCGTGAAACACCGCGGAACCGGCTTTGCCGGGCCGCTGGTGTTGCCCCCTGGTCAATCCTCGACGAAGGCTTCTTCGCGTTTCGCCTTGACCGCCGGCAGCAGCACGATCACCAGCAGCAGCGCCGCGGCGAGCAGCAGCCCGAGCGAGATCGGACGCGTGACGAACACGCTCCAGTCGCCGCGCGAGAGCAGCAGCGAACGGCGCAGGTTTTCTTCCATCATCGGCCCGAGGATGAAGCCCAGCAGCAGCGGCGCAGGCTCGCAACCCAGCTTGAAGAAGGTGTAGCCCACGAAGCCGAAGATGCCGACCATCCAGATGTCCCAGGTGTTGTTGTTCGTGGAGTACACGCCAATGGCGCAGAACAGCACGATCGCCGGGAACAGGAACTTGTAGGGCACCGTCAGGAGCTTGATCCACATGCCGATCAGCGGCAGGTTCAGGATGACGAGCATCGCATTGCCCAGCCACATCGAGGCGATCAGGCCCCAGAACAGCTCGGGGTTGCTGGTCATCACCTGCGGGCCGGGCTGGATGTTGTGGATCGTCATCGCGCCCACCATCAGCGCCATCACCGCGTTGGGCGGAATGCCCAGCGTGAGCAGCGGGATGAAGGAGGTCTGCGCACCGGCGTTGTTGGCCGCCTCGGGTGCGGCCACGCCGCGGATGTTGCCCTTGCCGAACGGCACTTCACCGGGATGCAGCTTGGTCTTCTTCTCGATGGTGTAGGCCGCGAAGGCCGACAGCAGCGCGCCGCCGCCGGGCAGGATGCCGAGCGACGAGCCCAGCGCGGTGCCGCGCAGCACGGCGGGGATCATGCGCTTGAAGTCTTCCTTGGTCGGGAACAGGCCCGAGACCTTGGCGGTGAACACCTCGCGTTCGTCGTCGGGACGCGAAAGGTTGGCAATGATTTCGCCGTAGCCGAACACGCCCATGGCAATGGCCACGAAGCCGATGCCGTCGGTCAGTTCCGGAACGTCGAAGCTGTAGCGCGCCACGCCCGAATTCACGTCGGTGCCCACGAGGCCCAGCAAGAGGCCCAGCACGATCATCCCGATGGCCTTGAGCAGCGAGCCCGAAGCCAGCACCACGGCGCCGATCAGGCCCAGGATCATCAGCGAGAAGTACTCGGCCGGACCGAACTTGAAGGCCAGTTCGGTCAGCGGCGGCGCGAAGGCCGCCAGGATCAGCGTGCCGACGCAGCCGGCAAAGAACGAGCCCAAGCCCGCAGCAGCCAGCGCCGGACCCGCGCGGCCCTTGCGCGCCATCTGGTAGCCGTCGATCACGGTCACCACCGACGAAGATTCGCCCGGCAGGTTCACCAGGATGGCGGTGGTCGAGCCGCCGTACTGCGCGCCGTAGTAGATGCCGGCCAGCATGATCAGCGCCGACACGGGCGGCAGCGCATAGGTGGCGGGCAGCAGCATCGCGATGGTCGCGACCGGGCCGATGCCCGGCAGCACGCCGATCAGCGTGCCCAGAATACAGCCGCCAAGGCAGTACAGCAGGTTCGTGAAGGTAAAGGCAACGCCAAAACCCATCGAGAGGTGGTCAATCAATTCCATGTGAGCAGCTTTCTTCTCAACCGGTGATGAAGGTCGGCCAGACCTGGATCTGCAGCTTGAGGGCCCAGATGAATGCGACATAGCTGCCGACGGCCAGCACGGTGGCCAGGATCAGCACGGTACGCAGCCTGTACTCGTGGCCCGCGAGGCTTGCGATCAGCACGAGCGCGTAGATGGCGATGATCATTCCCATGGCCGGCACGCCGAGGCTCGGCAGGCCGCCCAGCAGGATGCCGAACGCGACATTGGCGCCCAGGATGAACACGACCTGCTTCCAGGCCCACTTGCCGATCTTTTCGCCGTCGGTGGTTTCGACGGTCAGGCCGCTGAACATGATCCCCAGGCCGATGACGGCCATCAGGATGCCCAGCATCAACGGGAAGTAGCCCGGCCCCATGCGGGCGCCGCTGCCTACGCTGTAGGTGGTGGCGCCCCATGCGAACGCCACGCCCACGACCGCAAACATCAGACCCGAGAAAAAGTCTTTCTGACTCTTGATTTTCACGAACAGTCTCCTCGAACAAATTTCGATGCGAGATTGTCGAGTCAGCTGGTGGTCAGCCCGATGTGGATTCCACTAACCGAACGCCTAGGGATAACCCCCAGGGGCGACGCGCTCTTTTTCCGGAGCCTTGCCTTGGCTCACTCCAGCGGCGGCGTCGCGCTCAGCACTTCCTCGATGGTGGTGACGCCTTCGGCCACGCGCAGCGCCCCGGCCAGGCGCAGCGGGCGCATGCCGTCGATCACGGCCTGCCGGCGCAGCCCGGCGAGGTTGGGCTCCTTGGTGACCTGCGCCTTGAAGTCCTCGCTGATGCTCAGCAGCTCGTACAGGCCCATGCGGCCCATGTAGCCGGTCATGCGGCAGTCGACGCAGCCCACGGGCTTGTAGGCGCGCACCGAACCGGTGATCTGCCAGGGCTTGACGATGGTTTCGAGCTTCTCGCGCGTGACCGTGTCGTCGGGCTGCTTGCAGTTGGGGCACAGCGTGCGCACCAGCCGCTGGGCCAGCACGCCGAGCATCACGGCGTTGATGAGGTAGGAAGGCACACCGAGCTCCATCAGCCGCGTGATGGCGCTGGGCGCATCGTTGGTGTGCAGCGTGCTGAACACCAGGTGGCCGGTGAGCGCGGCCTGCACCGCCATCTCGGCCGTGGCAAGGTCGCGGATTTCGCCGACCATGATGATGTCCGGGTCCTGCCGCATCAGCGCGCGCAGGCCTTCGGTAAAGCCGAAATCGAGCTGCGGCTGCACCTGCGTCTGGTTGAACGAAGGCTCGATCATCTCGATCGGGTCTTCCACCGTGCTCACGTTGACCTCCTCGGTGGCCACGCGCTTGAGCGTGGAGTACAGCGTGGTGGTCTTGCCCGAACCCGTGGGCCCGGTCACCAGGATGATGCCGTTGGGACGCGTGACGAGCTGCTCCCAGCGCTGCGCGTCATGCTGCGCGAAGCCGAGCGCGTCAAGGTCCTTTACCGCGGTGTCGGGGTCGAAGATGCGCATCACCATCTTCTCGCCGAAGGCGGTCGGCAGGGTGGACAGGCGCATCTCGACTTCGTCGCCGCGCATGTTGCGCGTCTTGATGCGGCCGTCGAGCGGGCGGCGCTTCTCGACCACGTCCATGCGGCCCAGCAGCTTGATGCGCGACACCATGGCGTTCATCACGCCCATGGGCATCTGATAGGCCGGGTGCAGGATGCCGTCGATGCGAAAGCGGATCACGCCCTGCTCGCGCCGCGGCTCCAGGTGGATGTCGCTCGCGCGCTGGTCGAAGGCGTATTGCCAGAGCCAGTCGACCACCTGCACCACGCTCTGGTCGTTGGCGTCGAGCTGCTTGGTGCTCTTGCCCAGTTCCACCAGCTGCTCGAAGCTCGCGCCGCCGGTGTTGCCGCCGGCCTTCTGCGCGGCGCGCACCGACTTGGCGAGCGCGAAGAACTCGGCCGTGTAGCGCTGGATGTCGGTCGGGTTGGCCACCACGCGGCGCACGGTACGGCGCGACTGGCGCTCCACCTCGGCGATCCAGTCGGTCAGGAAGGGTTCGGCCGTGGCCACCACCACCTCGTTGGGCAGCACCTGCACCGGCAGCACCTTGTGGCGCTCGGCGTAGGCCGCGCTCATGGTGTCGGCCACCTTGCCCACATCGACCTTGAGCGGATCGATGCGCAGGTAGGCAAGCCCCGCGCGGCCGGAGAGCCACTGCGTGAGCATTTCGAGGTCGAGCGGCTTGCCGTCGCTTTCGCGCGTCATGGCCACGTTGGCCAGGCGAACCAGCGGCGCCTGCCGGCTCTCGGCCTGGGCGCAGCGCGCGATGGTGCGCTTGGCTTCGACCGGAGAAATCACGCCGTCGGCGGCGAGCCATTCGATCAGGCGGCGCAGGTCGAGCGGGCCTTCGTGGCGGGCGGCCGGGGATGCGGGAACGGAAACAGCGCTCATGGGCCGGACGGTCGGGTGAGAGTGGGATTCAGCGGTTTGAACACGCGCAGCCATTTGGGCGCGGGCAGGCCCCATCGAGTCTGGATCGTTTGGGCGCGCTCGGCAAGGGCTTCGCGCTTGGGCCGGCCGGGTGCGCGCTGCGCCAGCACCACCGTGTTGCCTTCGCGCGTCGGCTTGAAGGCCCAGACCGCATCGGCGCCAAATGCACCGGCAATCTTCTCGAGGCTGCGCTCGTAGCTCGACGAGCGGCCGAAGAGGTTGACCGTCATGCAGCCGTCCTCGCTGAGCAGCGCGCGGCAATCGGCATAGAAGTCTTCGCTGTCGAGCACCGGCGCGGCAGCCTCATGGTCGTACAGGTCGACCTGCAGCGCATCGACCGTGCCCTGCCATTCGGGCTTGCGGATCTCCTGCGCCGCATCGGCAATGACCACGCGCAGCTTCGGGTCGTCGGCCGGCAGCTTGAACCAGCCGCGGCAGGCCGACACCACCTGCGGATTCAGCTCCACCGCGGTGGTGCGCATGCGCAGCGTCTTGCGGCAGAACTTGGTGAGCGTGGCCGCACCGAGGCCCAGCTGCATCGCATGGCGGCTGGCCAGGCTCTTCGGGTCGGCGAACAGCAGCCAGGCCATCATGCGCTGCACGTATTCGAGCTCGATCTCGAACGGCGCGTCGAGCTTCATCGAGCCCTGGACCCATTCGGTGCCAAGGTGCAGGTAGCGGATGTCGCCCCAGTCGGAAAAATTGACTTCGGGGAGAACGGGAGTTTTGCTCGTGGCCATCAAAGAAGGTGGTGGGCGTCAAGGACCTCGCGCCAGGCTGCGAGCTTGCGCTCGAAGCTCCACGACGCGTTGGCGGGGCTGGTGGAAGGCAGCTGGTAGACCGGCACCCCGAGGGTGCGCGTGTGGCGCGCATGCTTGAAGCTCTCGCCGCCGTTGTGCGCAATGGCGGCCAGACGGGGCAGGTGCAGGCCCGCGATGTCGTTGGCCACGGGCGCGCGAATGGCGGAGTCGAGGCTGCCCTCGCGCTCGCAGGCGGCATACACGTCCCATACGCCCAGGCCGCGCTCGAGCAGCCACTTTTTCTTCTCGGGATAGCTGTCTGCGCCCATGGGGAGCGGATGATGGGGCCAAACGGCTTGCAAGATTTTCCAGAACTGATTTTGCGGATGCGCATAGTACTGCTGCAGTTCGAGCGACCGCACGCCCGGGAAGCTGCCCAGGATCAGTACGACGGTGGCGGGCGAGACGATGGGGGCCAGGCCCGTGAGCACGGGACTGCCGGTGTCGGATATGGCGGGTGGGTTCATGGACAGGCTCTATCTTGGCACTGTCGCCCGCCCATGAAAAAACCCGCCGAAGCGGGTTTCTGCCGAGGGCGAATTCCGATTACTTCTTGGCGGCTTCGTTCTCGGCGGTGCCGGGCACCTTCTCGCCGATCGCCTTGCCGGTGCTGCGCATGCCGTCGGCCGTCTTGTGGCCGGCTGTTTCAACGGCGTCGCCGGTCTTGGCAGCCACGCTCTTGGTGGCGTCGGCGGCCTTCTTGGTGGTGCGCTTGGTCGCGTTCCAGGCCTTCTTGGTGCCTCGCTCGGTAGCGTCGACGGCCTTCTTGGTCGTGCGCTTGGTGGCATCGACGGCGTCCTTGCCGGCTTCCTTCACCTTTTCGGTGGTGGTGGGTTCCGCGGTGGCCGGCGCAGCGGTCTGGGCCACGGCGGACACGCCGATGGAGGCGAGCGCGAGGGCCAGCACGACGGGCATGGTGCGGATGAAAGATGTGTTCATGCAAAAGCTCCTTTGGGGATGACATGTTGAAGTGACGAACTTGCCACTGAACAGGAAACGGCACTTCGAATACCAAGGATGACAGCAAATGCACGCGCTTCCTTGCGCCATCGCAACTCGGGATCTCGGCCTACGCGGGATGCGGCCGGCCTTCCGACAAGGAGAGCAGGCTTTCGAGCCGCGGCAGGGCTTTCAGCGCATTGCGGGTGGTGGCCCGGGCCAGTTCATCGACGTCCATTCCGCGCAGCCGGGCCACCACTTCGGCGATGCGCGGCAGCTCGCCCGGTTCGTTGCGGCCCTGCGCTTCGCCGGCCGCGCGCTGCGCCTGGGTGCGGTAGAGCCAATGCGGCTGGATGTCGGGCGCATCGGTTTCCATCACCATCGATTCGAGCGGAAGCATGGCCGCCAGCCGCCGCAGCTGCAATGCGCGATCGAAGGTCACGGCGCCGCCGAAGCCCAGCTTCAGGCCGATGTCGATGCAGGCCGTGGCCTGCTGCTCGCTGCCATTGAACGCATGGGCAATGCCCTGCCACGGCCGGCCGGCCGCGGTCTGCCGCAGGTGCTTGAGCACCTTGTCGACCGAGCGGCGCACGTGGATGAGCACCGGCAGATCGTATTTGCGCGCGAGTTGCAACTGGGTGTGAAAAAAGTGCTGCTGCTTGTCGCTGTCCAGCCCTTCCACGAAGTAGTCGAGGCCGATCTCGCCGACCGCGACCAGCCGTGGATCGCCGCGGTGCGCGGCAAGCTCGGCATCGAGCGCCTCCAGGTCGGCCTCCTCTGCATTGCCGGTGCACAGCGGATGGATTCCAAGCGCATAGGCGTCGCCCTGCAGCTGCGCCAGTTCGCGCACGGTCGCAAAGTTGAAGACCGCCACGGCAGGAATGACGCACAGCGCCACGCCCCGTTCGGCGGCCCGTGCACGGATGAGCGGCATTTCCGCACCGAATTCGGGCGCGTCGAGGTGGCAGTGGGTATCGACAAAAACAGCCATGGCCAGATGATGCCCGAAGGGATGCAAGGCAGAAGAAAGCGTGCTACTGTGACTCCCTACTCACCCGTCATCCCTTGCCGGAGGTGCCCCGATGCGCAGGCCCGCTTTCTACAGCCGTTCGCCCCGCACGCTGCCTCAAGCGGCCGATTCCGCGGCCGAAGAGGCTGCCGTGCCGTCGCCCGAGGGCGCAGCAGGCAATGGCGCGCCGCCCCCGCCGCACCCCAGGGCCGGCTGGCAGCCGGGCCGGCGCAGCTTCGCATTCCTCCTGGTGCTGTGCGCCGCGCTGGTTGCGGGCGGCGCCACGTGGTGGCCCCGGCAGGGCAAGGCGTTGACGCAGAAAGACATCGATTCGGCCGTGCTGCGCACGCTGCAGACCCACACGCTCCCCTCGCCCGCCGCAAAGGCCGCCGAGATCGTGCGGCCTTCGGTGGTCCGCGTAGTCGGCTACGGCCCCGAGAAGGCCACGCCCGAGGCCAAGACCCAGAAACGCGGCCGCAACATGGCCAAGGGCAAGCCGCCCGAAGCCGATGCGCCCCCGGGCGAGGTCGAGCGCGGCGTGGGCACCGGGGTGGTCATCGTCGACAAGGGCGTGATCCTCACCAACCTGCACGTCGTGGCCGGCGCGGAGACGATCAAGGTCACCTTCTCCGACGGCCTGGAGGCCGTGGCCACCATCACCGGCGTGCAGCCCGAGAACGACCTTGCGGTGCTGCAGGCCCAGAAGATCCCCGACGACCTGATTCCCGCCGTCATGCGCTCGACCGGAGACCTGCAGTCCGGCGACCAGGTGGCCGCGGTCGGCTTTCCGTTCGGCATCGGCCCTTCGGTGTCGGCCGGCGTGGTGTCGGGGCTGAAGCGCTCGTTCCGCTCGCCCGAGGGCAAGCAGGAACTGGGCAACCTGATCCAGTTCGACGCGGCAGCCAACCCCGGCAACTCGGGCGGCCCGCTGATCAACATGGACGGCGAGGTGCTCGGCATCGTCACCGCCATCCTCAACCCCACGCAGCAGCGCACCTTCATCGGCATCGGCTTTGCGGTGCCCATAGAGAACGCGGCCTCGGCCGCGGGCTCGCCGCCGTTCTAGCCAGGAACACCCACGCTTTCGATTGTTCACCGAGAGGCCCCGCATGAGCACTGAGACCCCCTTTTCCACCTCTCCCGCCACGGCCGAATTGATGGAGCAGATCCTCTACGAGGTCAAGCGCGTGGTGGTGGGCCAGGACCGCTTCCTGGAGCGCGTGATGGTGGCCATGCTCGCGGGCGGGCACCTGCTGGTCGAAGGCGTTCCGGGCCTGGCGAAGACGCTCACCATCAAGACGCTGGCCGACACCGTGCGCGGCCAGTTCAAGCGCATCCAGTTCACGCCCGACCTGGTGCCGGCCGACCTGGTGGGCACGCGCATCTACAACCAGAAGACCG
The DNA here is from genome assembly GCF_003951285.1 of Variovorax beijingensis. Lineage (GTDB taxonomy): Bacteria > Pseudomonadota > Gammaproteobacteria > Burkholderiales > Burkholderiaceae_C > Variovorax > Variovorax beijingensis. The sequence continues at coordinate 515,055 of NZ_RXFQ01000001.1, forward strand.
GCGAGTTCAGCACCTCGCTCGGCCCGGTGTTCGCCAACCTGCTGCTGGCCGACGAAATCAACCGCGCGCCGGCCAAGGTGCAGAGCGCGCTGCTCGAAGTGATGCAGGAGCGCCAGGTCACCATTGCCGGCGAGACGCACAGGGTGCCGCGCCCCTTCCTGGTGATGGCCACGCAGAACCCGATCGAGACCGAAGGCACCTATCCGCTGCCCGAGGCGCAGGTCGACCGCTTCATGATGAAGGTGCTGGTCGACTACCCGAGCGACGAGGAAGAGTTCGTCATCGTCCAGCGCGTGATCGGCTCGCTGGTCGAGGTCAATCCGGTGGCAACCACCGAGCAGCTCGCTACCCTGCAGGCCGAAGCGCGGCGCGTGTACGTCGACCCTTCGCTCATCCAGTACGCGGTCAAGCTGGTGTCGGCCACGCGCACGCCCGACAAGCACGGCCTGAAGGACATGCGCCGCTTCATCACCTTCGGCGCGAGCCCGCGCGCGAGCATCAGCCTGACCGAAGGCGCGCGCGCACTCGCGCTGCTGCGCGGCCGCAGCTATGCACTGCCCGAGGACATGACCGCGCTGGTGCCCGACGTGCTGCGCCATCGCGTGACGCTTTCCTACGAAGGCTTGTCCGAAGGCCTCACACCCGACAGCCTGATCGAGAAGATCATGAAGGCCGTTCCCGCTCCTCCAAAACCCCTGGAACATGAAAAGCTGGTGGCGTAAGGCCCCCGCGGCCGCGAACGACGAACGGCTCATCGCGCAAGCCGGCGGTGCGGAACGCGCGCTGCGCCGGCTCGAATGGACCGTGATCCGCCGCCTCGATGGCCTGCTGCAGGGCGACTACCGCACGCTGATGCGCGGCACCGGGCTCGACCTGGCCGACCTGCGCGAATACCAGCACCACGACGACGTGCGCCACATCGACTGGAACGTCACCGCCCGCCTGCAGACGCCGCACGTGCGCGTCTTCACCGAAGACCGCGAGATGGCAGCCTGGTTCGTGCTCGACCTGAGCCGCTCGGTCGATTTCGGCTCGGGCCTCAAAGCCAAGCGCGAAATCTCGGCCGGCTTCGTCGGCGTGCTCGCGCGGCTGCTCACGCGCCACGGCAACCGGGTGGGCGCACTGGTCTACGGCACCGACCTCGAGGCGGTGATTCCGCCGCGCAGCGGCCGCCGGCACGTGCTGCACCTGCTGCATGCGATGGAGCGGCGGGCCGACAAGGCCGAGGCCGCGCCCGCGCAAAAAGGCATGACGCGCCTGGCCGACCTGCTGAAATCGGCCGCCACGCTGATGCCGCGCCGCTCCACCGTGTTCGTGGTGTCCGATTTCCTGAGCGAGCCCGGCTGGGAACGCCCGCTCGGCCAGCTGGTGCAGCGGCATGAAGTCATTGCCGTGCGCCTGTTCGATCCGCTCGAACTCGAGCTGCCCGACCTTGGCCTGGTGCCGCTGCGCGACGCGGAAACCGGCGAGCAGCTCTGGGTCGACACGCACGACGCCGGTTTTCGCAAGCGCTTTGCGCGCCTGGCGGCCGAGCGTGAAGCAACGCTGCGCGCCGCGCTCGCGAAAGCGGGTGTCGATGCGCTGGAGCTTTCGACCAGCGACGACCTGGTGGAAGCCATCGTTCGTTTCGCCGACCTGCGCAAGCGCCGCATGCGCATCGGCCCGAGCAGCATGAAGGCGGTGGCAGCATGACATTTCTCTGGCCTCAATTCCTCTGGTTGCTGGCGGCCTTGCCGCTGCTGGTGTTGCTCTACATCTGGCTGATCCGCCGCAAGAAGAAGCTCGCGGTGCGCTATGCGAGCCTGTCGATCGTGCGCGAGGCGATGGGCGCCGGCCAGAGCCTGCGCCGGCATATTCCGCCCTTCCTGTTCCTGCTGGCCATGGCCGCGATGCTGGTGGCGGCCGCGCGGCCGATGGCGGTGGTGATGCTGCCATCGAACCAGCAGACCATCATCCTTGCAATGGACGTGTCGGGCAGCATGCGCGCGGCCGACGTGCTGCCCAACCGGCTGGTGGCGGCGCAGGAAGCGGCCAAGAGCTTCATCAAGGACCTGCCGCGCCACGTCAAGGTGGGCATCGTGGCTTTCGCGGGCAGCGCGCAGGTGGCGCAGCTGCCCACCACCAACCACGACGACCTGATCACCGCGATCGACAGCTTCCAGCTGCAGCGCGCCACCGCCACGGGCAATGCGATCGTGGTGTCGCTCGCCACCTTGTTTCCCGACGCGGGCATCGACGTCTCGCAGTTCAGCGCGCCCAGCCGCCAGCGCGGCACGCCGATCGACCAGGCGGAAAAGCAGGCCAAGGAGTTCACCCCGGTGGCGCCGGGCTCCTACAGCTCGGCCGCGGTCATCATGCTGACCGACGGACAGCGCACCACCGGCGTCGATCCCCTCGATGCCGCCAAGGCCGCGGCGGACCGCGGCGTGCGCATCTACACGGTGGGCGTGGGCACGGTCGATGGCGAGACCATCGGCTTCGAAGGCTGGTCGATGCGCGTGCGGCTCGACGAGGAAACGCTCAAGGCCGTGGCCAACAAGACGCAGGCTGAATACTTCTACGCCGGCACCGCCGCCGACCTGAAGAAGGTCTACGAAACGCTGAGCTCGCGGCTCACGGTCGAGAAGAAGGAAACCGAGGTATCGGCGCTCTTCGCGCTCGGCGCGGCCATCCTCACGCTGCTGTCGGCGGGGCTGTCGCTGCTCTGGTTCAACCGGATTCTTTGACGGAGTCCAGCTGGCGGGCCGGCGGCGCCGCACCGGCCGGCGGAGGCGACTTCACCGCGCCGATGCCGCCCAGGAACAGGTCGGCCACGATCGGCGCAATGGACGCATGGTCGAGCCGGCCGCCGGGCTTCATCCAGGTGAACATCCAGTTGATCATGCCGAACAGCAGCATGGTCAGCGGCTTGGCGAGGTCGTCGCTCGGCGTGCCCGGCCGCAACGCCGACACGGCACGTGCAAATCCCGCCACCACTTCGCGCTCCTGGTTCAGCACGCGCTCGCGGTCTTCTTCTTCCAGAAAGCGCACGTCGTCGGTCAGCACGCGGTGCGCGTCCTGCGCGCCGGCGTATTCCTCGACGATCCGGTAGATGAAGCGGCGCAGGCGCTCCTCATCGGTGTGAGTCGACGCCTCTTCCTCGGCCACCAGCGCAGCGAGCTTCGACACGTGCGTCTCGGCAATGCTGATCAAGAGGCTGCTCTTGTCCTTGTAGTAGTGATAGAGCGTCGCCTTCGAGAGATTGCAGGCCTCGGCCACCTGGTTCATCGAGGTGGCGGGATAGCCGCGGCGCGCGAACAGCTGGGCGGCCTGCGCCAGGATGAACTCGCGCTGGTCGTCATAGGTGGCGGATCTTCCACGCGGCATCGGGTCTTCTTTCTTCCTTGATTGGCAGTTGTTGCGGGCAGCCCGCGATCTTGCACGAAGCTAACCGCGCCGCGTCGCGATCAGCGACCGCACCTCGGAAGCGGGCAGGCGCGGGCGGCCGGGCTCCATCTGCCGCAGCGGCGCGACCTCGCGCAGGCTGGCCAGGCTGCGCACGGTGAGCGCCTGGTAGGTATGCGTGCCTTCGAGCTTCCAGGCAATTTCTTCCTCGCTCAGCATCTTCTTCACCTTGGCCGGAATGCCCGCCACCAGCGAGCGCGCCGGCACCTTCATGCCGGCCGGCACGAAGGCGCAGGCCGCCACGATGGCCTGCTCGCCGATCTCGGCCTCGTCCATCACCACCGCGTTCATGCCCACCAGCGCATCGCGCCGCACGATGCAGCTGTGCAGGATCGCGCCGTGGCCGATGTGGCCGTTGACCTCGACCACCGTGTCCTGGTCGGGAAAGCCGTGGATGCAGCAGTGGTCCTGCACGTTGGAGCCCTCCTGCAGCACGATGCGGCCGAAATCGCCGCGCAGGCTGGCGCAGGGGCCGACATAGCAGCCGGGGCCGACGATCACGTCGCCTATCAGCACGGCGCTGGGGTGCACGTAGGCCGTCGGGTCGACGACGGGAATCACGCCGTCGATGGAGTAGCTGGGCATTCGATCGGTCTCCTTTGTTGCGGGCTCAGGGTTTGCCCTGAAGCCATCCGCTTGTGCTGGCATCGAGCTCGATCTTAAAATCTACCGGACGGTCGGTCAATAGTGTTTAAGGATCAGAGACAAGCCCATGCCAGAACCTTTAGTTCTCACCAGCAATGCCGGTGCCGTTCGCACGCTGAGCCTCAACCGGCCCGCGGCGCTCAACAGCTTCACGACCGAATTGCACGGCGAGCTGATGGCAGCGCTGGACCTTGCAGCCGGCGATCCGGAAGTGCGCTGCCTGGTGCTCACGGGTGCGGGCCGCGCCTTCTGCGCCGGGCAGGACCTGGCCGATCCCTCGGTCGCACCCGACCCCGCGCCTGGTGCCGCGCCCAAGGACCTGGGGCATGTCATCTCCGCTTACTACGCCCCGCTCGTCGCGCGGCTGCGCTCGATGCCGGTGCCGGTGGTCGCAGCCGTCAACGGCGTGGCCGCCGGAGCAGGCGCCAACATCGCGCTGTGCTGCGACCTCGTCGTGGCTGCGCGTTCGGCCAGCTTCATCCAGGCCTTCACCAGGATCGGCCTCGTGCCCGACACCGGCGGCACCTGGCTGCTGCCGCGGCTCGTGGGCTCGGCGCGCGCGCTGGGCATGGCGATGCTGGGCGACAAGCTGCCTGCCGAGGAAGCCGCGCGCATCGGGCTGATCTGGCAGTGCGTGGACGACGCGGCACTGCCCGAAACGGCCGCCGCGCTCGCCGCGAAGCTGGCCGGCATGCCGACCCGCGCCCTGGTCGCCACGCGCCAGGCCATGGCCGCGGCGCAGGACCTGGACCTCGATGCGGCACTGGCCGAAGAAGCGCGCATCCAGCGCGAGATGGGCAATGCAGGCGACTACCGCGAGGGCGTCGAGGCCTTCCGCGCCAAGCGCGCCCCGCAATTCAAGGACCGCTAGGCCATGACGGACACCACCCGCACCCCCCAGCAAACCGCCGAGTACGTCCGCGACGGCATGTTCGAGAACGACAACGCCAGCAAGGGCCTGGGCATGCGCATCGTCGAAGTCGGCCCCGGCCAGGCCACGCTCGAGATGCGCGTGCGCACCGACATGCTCAACGGCCACGCCATCTGCCACGGCGGCTTCATGGCCACGCTGGCCGACTCCACCTTTGCCTTCGCCTGCAACTCGTACAACGAGCTGACCGTGGCCTCGGGCTTCTCGATCGACTTCATCGCACCGGCACGCGAAGGCGACGTGCTCACCGCGCGCTGCTTCGAAGTGTCGAAGGCCGGCCGCACCGGCGTGTACGACACCGAGATCACCAACCAGCGCGGCGAGCGCGTCGCCATCTTCCGCGGCCGTTCGTACACCGCCAAGGGCCGCCCTGCCGTTGCCGCCTGAGGAGACCAGCACCATGACAGCCAGACATCCCTCCGCCGGCGAGCTCGAGCCCATCGAAACCGCGAGCCGCGACGAGATCACCGCGCTGCAGATCCAGCGCCTGCGCGCCACGCTGCAGCGCGCGTACGACAACGTGCCGCACTACCGCAAGGCCTTCGATGCCAAGGGCGTGCACCCTCATGATCTGAAGTCGCTCGCCGACCTGTCGAAGTTTCCGTTCACGGTAAAGACCGACCTGCGCGACAACTACCCCTTCGGCATGTTCGCCGTGCCGCGCACGCAGGTGGCGCGCATCCATGCCTCGTCGGGCACCACCGGCAAGCCAACCGTGGTCGGCTACACGCTGAAGGACATCGACACCTGGGCCGACCTGGTCGCGCGATCGATCCGCGCGGCGGGCGGCCGCGCCGGCGACATGGTGCACGTGTCGTACGGCTACGGCCTCTTCACAGGCGGCCTGGGCGCGCACTACGGCGCCGAGCGCGCGGGCTGCACCGTCATCCCGATGTCGGGCGGCCAGACCGAGAAGCAGGTGCAGCTCATCCAGGATTTCAAGCCCGACATCATCATGGTCACACCCAGCTACATGCAGGTGATCATCGAGCAGTTCGAGCGAATGGGCCTCGATGCGAAAGACAGCTCGCTCAGGATCGGCATCTTCGGCGCCGAGCCGTGGACCGAGGCCATGCGCCGCGACATCGAAGGCAAGGCCGGCCTCGATGCGGTCGACATCTACGGCCTGTCCGAAGTGATGGGCCCGGGCGTGGCCAGCGAATGCGTCGAGAGCAAGGACGGCCCCGTCATCTGGGAGGACCACTTCTACCCCGAGATCATCGATCCCGACACCGGCGAGCCCAAGGCCGACGGCGAGGAAGGCGAGCTGGTCTTCACCTCGCTCAGCAAGGAGGCCATGCCCATCGTGCGCTACCGCACGCGCGACCTCACGCGCCTGTTGCCGCCCACCTCGCGTTCGTTCCGCCGCATGGGCAAGATCGTCGGGCGCAGCGACGACATGATGATCATCCGCGGCGTCAACGTCTTTCCCACGCAGGTGGAAGAGATCGTGCTCGCGCACAGCGCGCTCACCGGTCTCTACCAAGTACGCGTGAGCCGCGAAGGCCTGCTCGACCAGGTCGAGGTGCACTGCGAACTCACACCGCACGAGGCCGCCGCGGCCGACCGCAACGCCATCTCCGACTGGGTGCAGCAACGCGTGAAGACGCTCATCGGCATCTCCACCCGCGTGGTTGTGCACGGCCCCGACGAATTGGAACGCACGCAGACCGGCAAGGCCCGCCGCGTGATCGACACGCGCCCGCGCTGAGTCGACCGCGCGCCCACACATCGCACAGAAAGGACACGCACATGTACACCCAGGCAATGGACACCATGGGTAAGGACGCAGGCGACGGCAAGCAGAAGAAAGCCGTGCGCTCCGCCGAGGAAATGCGGCTCGAGGAGCGCTTCGACGCGCACATCGACGCCGGCGACTTCATCGAGGCGAAGGACTGGATGCCCGAGCACTACCGCAAGACGCTGGTGCGCCAGATCAGCCAGCATGCGCATTCGGAGATCGTCGGCATGCTGCCCGAGGGCAACTGGATCGGCCGCGCGCCCACGCTCAAGCGCAAGGCCATCCTGCTGGCCAAGGTGCAGGACGAAGGCGGCCACGGCCTATACCTGTATGCGGCCGCCGAAACGCTGGGCACCTCGCGCGACCAGATGTTCGATGCGCTGCACAGCGGCCGCGCCAAGTACAGCTCGATCTTCAACTACCCCACGCTCACCTGGGCCGACATGGGCACCATCGGCTGGCTGGTCGATGGCGCGGCCATCATGAACCAGGTGCCGATCTGCCGCTGTTCCTACGCACCGTATGCGCGCGCCATGATCCGCATCTGCCGCGAGGAGAGCTTCCACCAGCGCCAGGGCTACGAAGCGCTGCTGACCATGATGACGCACGGCACCGCCGCGCAGAAGGCGATGGTGCAGGATGCGGTCAACCGCTGGTGGTGGCCCTCGGTCATGATGTTCGGCCCGCCCGACGACCAGTCGCCCAACAGCGCGCAGTCGATGCGCTGGGGCATCAAGCGCTTCAGCAACGACGAGCTGCGCCAGAAGTTCATCGACGCCACCGTGGAACAGGCGCGCATCCTCGGCGTGACCCTGCCCGACCCCGACCTGAAGTGGAACGAAGAGCGCCAGGCGCACGACTTCGGCGCCATCGACTGGAGCGAGTTCTGGCGCGTGATCGGCGGCGATGGCCCCTGCAACCGCGAACGCCTGCAAGCGCGCGTCGATGCCTGGGAAGAAGGCGCGTGGGTGCGCGAAGCCGCCACGGCGCACGCCAACAAGCAACCGATGAAGGAGGCCGCATGAGCGCCGACGACAGCAAGCAAGAGTGGCCTCTCTGGGAAGTGTTCGTGCGCAGCAAGGCCGGACTCGACCACAAGCATTGCGGCAGCCTGCACGCTGCCGACCCGAAGATGGCGATCCAGATGGCGCGCGACGTCTACACGCGCCGCCAGGAAGGCAGCAGCATCTGGGTGGTGCGCTCGGACCAGATCGTGGCGAGCGACCCGGGGGACAAGGACATGTTCTTCGATCCGGCGGAGGACAAGGTGTACCGCCACCCGACCTTCTACAAGTTGCCCAAGTCCGTGGACCACATGTGAGCGGCGCGCCATGCAAGCATCCATAGAACTGAACCGCACTCCCGCCGTGCAATACCTGCTGCGCATAGGCGACACCTGCCTCGTGCTGGCGCAGCGGCTTGGCGAATGGTGCGGCCACGCGCCCGTGCTCGAGGAAGACATCGCGATGGCCAACATCGCGCTCGACCTCGTCGGCCAGGCCCGCGCACTGCTCACGCACGCCGGCAAGCTCGAAGGCGCCGGCCGCGAACACGACGAAGACCAGCTCGCCTACCTGCGCGACGAGCGCGACTACTTCAACCTCACGCTGGTCGAGCTGCCGCGCGGCGACTTCGCCTTTGCCGTGGTGCGCAACACCATGGTCGCCACGCTGCTCAAGCTGCTGTGGCAACGCCTTGCCGCATCGAGCGATGCCGAGGTGGCCGCCATTGCCGGCAAGGCCGTGAAGGAAGCGCGCTACCACCAGCAGCATTCGGGCGACTGGGTCGTGCGGCTCGGCGACGGTACCGATGAATCGCGCCGCCGCACGGAAAAGGCGCTGAAGCAGCTCTGGCTCTACATGCCCGAGCTGTTCGAGAGCGACGCAGTCGATGCGCAAGCCAGCGCGAGCGGCCTCGGCCCCGCATGGAGCGAACTGCGCGAACCGTGGCTTGCCGAGATGCAGCAGGTGCTCGACGCCGCCGGGCTTTCCATGCCGCAGGAGACCGCCTTCCGCAGCACCGGCAAGCAAGGCGTGCACAGCGAGCACATGGGCTACATCCTGGCCGAGATGCAGCACCTGCAGCGCAGCTATCCCGGAGGCGTGTGGTGAACGCCGCCATCTCATCGCGCGTCGACACGGCCTGGGCCGTGCTGCACACGGTCCTCGACCCCGAGGTGCCGGCCGTGTCGGTCTGCGACCTGGGCATCGTGCGCGAGGTGATCGAACATGACGACGCTCTGGAGATCGTGCTCACGCCGACCTACTCGGGCTGCCCTGCGACCGAGGCCATCGAGCACGACGTGCTGGCCGCCATCGAGCAGGCAGGCCTCGGCCGCGCACGCGCCACCCTGCGACGCGCGCCCGCCTGGAGCAGCGACTGGATCAGCGAGGAAGGCCGCGCCAAGCTCAAGGCCTATGGCATTGCGCCGCCCGCCCACCTCACGCCGGAAGCTGCAGCCGGCACCGCCATGCCCATCCGCCTCTTCGGCCGCATCGCCGGTAGCGAACGCATTGCCTGCCCGCGCTGCGCGAGCGAGCGCACCGAACGCCTCTCCGCCTTCGGCTCCACCGCATGCAAGGCGCTCTACCGCTGCCTCGCCTGCCGCGAACCCTTCGAACACTTCAAGCCGATCTGAGCGATGAGCACCCTCTTCCATCCCCTGCGCGTGAAGGCCGTCGAGCCCGACACCTCGGAGGCCGTCATCGTCTCCTTCGAAGTGCCGCCCGAGCTGCAAAAAGTCTTCGGCTTCACGCAGGGACAGTACCTCACGCTGCGCCGGGACATCGAGGGGCAGGACCTGCGCCGCTCCTATTCGATCTGCGCCGGCCTGGACGACGGCGAACTGCGCGTGGGCGTGCGCAAGGTGCAAGGCGGCGTGTTCTCCAACTGGATCAACGCGCATCTTCAGCCCGGCGACACGGTGCAGGTGATGGCGCCGCAGGGCCGCTTCTTCGTGCCGATCGAGCCGGCCTCCGCGCGCCATCACGTCGGCATTGCGGGCGGCAGCGGCATCACGCCGATCCTCTCGATCATGAAGACCGTGCTGGCGCGCGAGCCGCGCAGCCGCTTCACGCTGATCTACGGCAACCGGCAGCTGCAGTCCACGATGTTCAAGGAAGAGATCGAGGACCTGAAGAACCGCTACATGACGCGACTCGCGCTGCAGCTGGTGTTCTCCGACGAGCAGACGGATTCGCCGCTCGGCCGCGGCGTGATGAACCGCGAGAAGATCGGCGAGTTCCTGAACACGCTGGTGCCGGCCGCCAGCATCGACCACGCCTACATCTGCGGCCCGTTCCAGATGAACGACGAGGCCGAGGCCGCGCTGCTCGCCGCGGGCGTACCCGAGGAGCGCATCCACATCGAGCGCTTCGGCGTCGCGCTGCCTTCGGCGGCGCCGGCGGGCCAGGTCGGTGCGGTGGTGCACGAGGCCCTGCCCGGCGATGCCAAGCAGGCGCGCATCACCATCGTGCGCGACGGGCTGCAGCGCGAGATCACCTTCACCGAAGGGCAGCCGAGCATCCTCGATGCGGCGTCGGCCGCCGGCCTCGAAGTGCCGTTCTCCTGCACCTCCGGCGTATGCGGCACCTGCCGCGCCAAGCTGGTGGAGGGGGAAGTCCGCATGGAAAGAAACTTCGCGCTCGACAAGAATGAAGTAGCCGCGGGATTCGTGCTGACCTGCCAGGCCCACCCTCTCACAGAACGTGTCACCTTGTCCTTCGACGAGCGTTGACACCACAACGATTTTTCAACCCGGAGACAAGTCCAAAATGAAATTCTTCTTCAAGCCCCTGCTGATCGCCGCGCTGTGCGCCACCGCCGCCGCGGCCTGGGCCGACGTCAATGTCGGCGTGACGCTGTCGGCCACCGGGCCGGCCGCCTCGCTCGGCATTCCCGAGAAGAACACCATCTCCCTGATGCCCAAGACCATCGGCGGCCAGAAGATCAACTACATCGTGCTGGATGACGCTTCCGACACCACGGCAGCCGTGGCCAACACGCGCAAGCTCATCGCCGAGAACAAGGTCGACATCGTGCTGGGCTCGACCACCACGCCCAACTCGCTCGCGATGATCGACGTGGTGAGCGAAGCCAAGACGCCGATGATCTCCATTGCCGCATCGGCCCGCATCGTGGAGCCCATGGACGCCAAGAAGCAGTGGGTCTTCAAGACGCCGCAGAACGACATCATGATGTCGCTGGCGATTGCCGAGCACATGGCCGCCAGCGGCGTGAAGACGGTGGCCTTCATCGGCTTCTCCGATGCCTATGGCGAGGGCTGGTCGCAGGAATTTGCCAAGGCGGCGGAGCTGAAGAAGCTCAAGATCGTGGCCAACGAGCGCTATGCGCGCACCGACACCTCGGTGACCGGGCAGGCCCTGAAAATCATGGCCGCCAAGGCCGACGCGGTGCTGGTCGCGGGCTCTGGCACGCCGGCCGCGCTGCCGCAGAAGACGCTCAAGGAGCGCGGCTACACCGGCAAGATGTACCAGACGCACGGCGTGGCCAATGCCGACTTCCTGCGCGTCGGCGGCAAGGACGTGGAAGGCACCTTCCTGCCTGCCGGCCCGGTGCTGGTGGCCGAGCAGCTGCCCGCGAGCCATCCGGTGAAAAAGTCGGCCTTGGCCTATGTCACCGCCTACGAGGCCGCGAACGGCAAGAACTCGGTGTCGACCTTCGGCGCGCACGCCTGGGATGCGGGCCTGCTGATGACCTCCGCCGTGCCGGTGGCGCTCAAGAAGGCGCAGCCCGGCACGCCCGAATTCCGCGCCGCGCTGCGCGATGCGCTCGAGCAGGTCAAGGAAGTGTCGGGCGCGCACGGCGTGTTCAACATGACCGCCAACGACCACCTGGGCCTGGACCAGCGTGCCCGGGTCATGGTCAAGATCGAGAACGGCGCCTGGAAATACCAGCCCTGAAACTCGGCTCGCCCCCAGGCTTCGCGCACTTCGTGTCGCTTCTCCCACCCCCTACCGGGGGCAACACCAGAGGCCCGGCAAAGCCGGTTCCTCGGTGTTCCTGATCTGACTCACGGGCGCTGCCCGAAGGCTGTAGTTATATGGATCTGCAGATCGCCCTGCTTTTGGGGCAGGACGGCATCGTGAACGGTGCCGTCTACGGATTGATGGCGCTCGCGCTGGTGCTGGTGTTCTCGGTCACGCGCGTCATCTTCATTCCCCAGGGAGAGTTCGTTGCCTTCGGGGCGCTCTCGATGGCGGTACTGCAGGCCGGCCGCGTGCCGGCCACGCTGTGGCTGCTGCTCGCGCTGGCGGTGATGGTGCTGGTGGTCGAGTTCTGGCGCTGGAAGCGCGGCGCGGTGGTCGACTGGGCCTCCGCGCTCGCATGGTGCGTGGTGCTGCCGCTGGCCGCGGCCGCGCTGGTGCTGCTGCTCAAACCGACCTCGATGGCGGGCCAGGCGCTCACCACGCTGCTGCTCATCATGCCGCTCGGGCCGCTGCTCTACCGCCTCGCCTACCGGCCATTGGCCAGCGCCAGCGTGCTGATGCTGCTGATCGTTTCCGTCGCGCTGCATGGCGTGCTGGTGGGCCTGGGCCTGCTCTTCTTCGGCGCCGAGGGTTATCGCACCACGGCATTCTCCGAGGAGCGCTTCGACATCGGCGGCATCCCGGTCAGCGGGCAGTCGCTGGTGGTGGTCGGCGTCACGCTGCTGCTGGTGCTTGCGATGTTCCTGTTCTTCGGCCGCTCGATGATCGGCAAGGCGCTGCGCGCCACCGCCATCAACCGCGTGGGCGCACGGCTGTCGGGCATTCCGACGGAGCTCTCGGGCGACCTGAGCTTTGCGCTTGCGGCGCTCATCGGCGCGGTCTCCGGCCTGCTCATCGCGCCGCTCACCACGGTCTACTACGACACCGGCTTCCTGATCGGCCTGAAGGGCTTCGTCGCCGCCATCGTGGGCGGGCTGGCGAGCTATCCGCTGGCGCTGGCGGGCGCGCTGCTGGTCGGGCAGCTCGAGGCCTTTGCCTCGTTCTGGGCCAGCCCCTTCAAGGAGGTGCTCGTCTTCACGCTGATCATTCCGGTGCTGTGGTGGCGTTCGCTGCACAGCCACCACGTGGAGGACGAGGAATGAACCACACCCCGTCCAGCAACCCCGCAGCCGCCACCGCCGCACCGGCCGGCCGCGCGCTGGTCACGCCCCGGCAGCTGACACTCGCCTGCGTGGCGGCGCTGGCCCTCGCCTGGGGCTTCCTGCCGGAGTTCACGGTCTCGGTCCTCAGCAACATCGGTCTCTATGCGCTGGTCGCGGCCGGGCTGGTGATGCTCACCGGCGTGGGCGGCATGACCTCCTTCGGCCAGGCCGCGTTCGTCGGCATGGGTGCCTACGCCACCGCCTGGATCTGCACCTCGCCCACGGCCGCCGCATGGATGGGCGGCGCCGTGAGCCCCGCGCTGCTGCCGTGGGCCGGACTCCTGCTCGGCCTCGTCTTCACCTTTGCGCTGGCCTGGGCGCTGGGGGCGGTCACGCTCAAGCTGCAGGGCCACTACCTGCCGCTGTGCACCATCGCCTGGGGCCTGAGCCTGTACTACCTGCTCGGCAACATGGATTTTCTTGGCGGGCAGACGGGCATCACCGGCGTGCCGCCATTGGTGATCGCCGGCTACTCGCTGGCCACGCCGCGCGCACTGGGCGTGGTGATCTGGGCCGTGCTGTTGCTCGCGCTGTGGGCCATGCACAACCTGCTCGACTCGCGCGAAGGCCGGGCCATCCGCGCGCTCAAGGGCGGCCGGCTGATGGCCGAGTCCATGGGCGTGGACACGGCGCGCCACCGCGTGAAGCTGTTCGTGCTGGCTGCGCTGCTGGCGGCCGTCTCGGGCTGGCTCTATGCGCACCTGCAGCGCTTCGTGAACCCGACGCCCTTCAACCTGAACATCGGCATCGAGCTGCTGTTCATGGCGGTGGTGGGCGGCGCGGGCCACCTGTGGGGCGCGGTGCTGGGCGCCGCGCTCATCACGCTGCTGAAGGAAAAGCTGCAGGACGTGCTGCCCTCGCTGCTGGGCAGCAGCGGCAACTTCGAAGTGATCGTGTTCGGCCTGCTCATGCTGTTCGTGCTGCAGCGCTTTGCGGACGGCCTGTGGCCCACGCTCGCGCGCATCGCCGGCCGCTGGGTGCACCCGCGTGCCACGGCTGCCGCCGCTACCGCGCCAGCCGTGCAGCTCGCGCACCGCAACCTGCCCGCCAGGGGCGAGGTGCTGCTGCAGGCCACCAAGGTCAGCAAGCGCTTCGGCGGCCTGGTGGCCAACAACGACATCTCGATGACGCTGAAGGCCGGCGAGATCCACGCGCTGATCGGTCCGAACGGCGCGGGCAAGAGCACCTTCTTCAACATGGTCTCGGGCGTGGACGACCCGAGCTCCGGCGAAGTGCTGCTTGCAGGCCAGGCGATGACGGCAAAGCCCTCGCGCGTGTTCGCCGCGCTCGGCCTGGGCCGCACCTTCCAGCACGTGCGCCTGCTCGGCCAGCGCAGCGTGGTCGAGAACGTGGCGCTGGGTGCGCACCTGCGCGCCAGGCGCGGCTGGATCGCCGCGATGCTGCGGCTGGACCGCGCCGAGGAAGCCGCGCTGATGGCCGAGGCGCGCCGCCAGATCGAACGCTGCGGCCTCGGGGCGCATGCCGACACGCCGGCCGCGTCGCTCTCGCTGGGCCAGCAGCGCGTGGTCGAGATTGCACGTGCGCTGGCCGGCCAGCCTTCGGTGCTGCTGCTCGACGAACCCGCCGCGGGCCTGCGCCACCTGGAGAAGCGCGCCCTTTCCGTGCTGCTGGACCAGCTGCGCGCCGAAGGCCTCGGCATCCTCGTGGTGGAGCACGACATGGAGTTCGTGATGAACCTGGCCGACCGCATCACGGTACTGGAGTTCGGCACCGTCATCGCCACCGGCACGCCCGCCGAAGTGCAGGCCAACCCGCGCGTCCTTGAAGCCTACCTGGGCGGTGCCGACGACGAACTGCTGGAAGACGCACGATGAGCACCCCCATCCTCCAACTCGAAGACTTCTGCGTCGCCTATCGCACGGTCGAGGCGGTGCACAGCGTGCGGCTGCATGTGAACGAAGGCGAGATCGTCACCGTCATCGGCCCCAACGGCGCCGGCAAGACCACGCTGCTGTGCGCGGCCATGGGCCTGCTGCCCTCCACCGGCCGCCTCACGCTGCATGGCGAGCGCATCGCCCGCCCCGGCGTCGAGACCATGGTGGCGCGCGGCGTGGCGCTGGTGCCCGAGCGCCGCGAGCTGTTCGGCGAGATGTCGGTCGAGGACAACCTGCTGCTCGGCGGTTTCTACCAATGGCGCAAGGGCAAGCGCGACCAGCGTGCGCGCATGGAGGAAGTTTTCGCCATCTTCCCGCGCCTGCGCGAGCGCAAGCCGCAGTTGGCTTCGACCCTCTCGGGCGGCGAGCGCCAGATGCTGGCCATCGGCCGCGCATTGATGGCGCGCCCCCGCCTGCTGATGCTCGACGAACCTTCGCTGGGCCTCGCTCCGCTGGTCGTGCGCGAAGTGCTGCGCGTGGTCTCGCAACTGCGCAGCCACGGCGTATCGGTGCTGCTGGTGGAGCAGAACGCCCGCGCCGCGCTGCAGGTGGCCGACCGCGCCTACGTGCTCGAAATGGGCGCCGTGGCGCTCGACGGCGATGCCCGCGAACTGCTGAACGACCAGCGAATCATCGACACCTACCTGGGCATCGGCAACCGGAACGCCGAAGCTGCCGCCGCCTGAACACGAGGATCCTCCATGACCACCCTTCAAAGCTACATCGCCGGCCGCTGGATCGGCCAGCAGGCCGCGCAGCAGCTGCGCAGCGCCGTCAACGGCCAGCCCGTGGCCAGCACGCACGCCGAGGCCATCGACTTTGCCGAGGCGCTCGGCCATGCGCGCCGCGTCGGCCTGCCCGCGCTGATGGCGCTCGACTTCCAGCAGCGCTCCGAGCGGCTGAAGGCGCTGGCCAAGCACCTTGCCGCCCACAAGGAAACGCTCTACGCGATCTCGGCCCACACGGGCGCGACGCGCACCGACAGCTGGATCGACATCGAAGGCGGCGCCGGCACGCTGAGCGCCTATGCCGGCATCGGCAGCAACGAGCTGCCCTCGGGCAACCTGGTGCACGAAGGCCCGGCCTTTGCGCTCGGCAGGAAGGGCGGCTTTGCGGGCACGCACATCCTGGTGCCGCGCGGCGGCGTGGCGGTGCACATCAACGCCTTCAACTTTCCAGTGTGGGGCCTGCTCGAGAAATTCGCGCCCAGCTTCCTCGCGGGCATGCCCTGCATCGGCAAGCCGGCCACGGCCACCAGCTACCTCACCGAGGCGCTGGTGCGGCTCATCGTGCAGTCGGGCATCCTGCCCGAAGGCAGCCTGCAACTGGTGATCGGCGGCACGGGCGACCTGCTCGACCGGCTCGAAGGGGCCGACGTGGTCACCTTCACCGGTTCGGCCGACACCGCCGCCAGGCTGCGCGTGCATCCGAACCTGGTGCGCCAGTCGATCCCGTTCAACGCCGAAGCCGACTCGCTCAACTGCGCGATCCTCGCGCCCGACGTGATGCCCGACGACGAGGAGTTCGACCTGTTCGTGAAGGAGGTAGCGCGCGAGATGACGGTCAAGGCCGGCCAGAAGTGCACCGCGATCCGCCGTGCGATCGTGCCGCGCCAGCACCTGGATGCGGTGGCCGAACGGCTGCGCGCGCGGCTTGCCAAGACCGTCATCGGCGATCCGGCGCGCGAAGAGGTGCGCATGGGCGCCCTCGCCTCGCATGCGCAGCAGGCTGACGTGGCCGAGCGCGTGGCCACGCTGCTGCAGGGCGCCGAGCTGGTGTACGGCGAGCGCGACGGCTTTTCGCCGGTGGGCGACGGCGTGGCCGATGGCGCCTTCTTCGCGCCCACGCTGCTCTTGAGCCGCAAGCCCCTCGAGCACGACGCCGTACACGATGTCGAAGCCTTCGGCCCCGTCAGCACGCTGATGCCTTATGACGGCATCGACGAAGCCCTGGCGCTGGCCGCGCGCGGCCGCGGCAGCCTCGTCGGCACGCTGGTCACGCGCGACCCGGCCATCGCGGCCAGGGCCATTCCGGTGGCTGCCGCCTGGCACGGCCGCCTGCTGGTGCTCGACCGCGAGGCCGCGGCCGAATCGACCGGCCACGGCTCGCCGTTGCCGCAGCTCAAGCATGGCGGCCCGGGCCGCGCGGGCGGCGGCGAAGAACTCGGCGGCCTGCGCGCCGTGAAGCACTACCTGCAGCGCGCCGCGGTGCAGGGTTCGCCCACCATGCTGGCCGCGATCACTGGCGAGCACGTGCGCGGCGCGGCCGTGCGCGAGAGCGAGGTGCACCCGTTCCGCCGCCACTTCGAGGACCTGCGCATCGGCGACTCGCTGCTCACGCACCGCCGCACGGTTGGCGAGGCCGACATCGTGGCCTTCGGCGGCATCTCGGGCGACTATTTCTACATGCACTTCGACGAGGTCGCGGCCAGGGAGTCGCCGTTCGGCAAGCGCATCGCGCATGGCTACTTCGTGCTGTCGGCCGCGGCCGGCCTGTTCGTGTCGCCCGCGCCGGGCCCGGTGCTTGCCAACTACGGCCTCGACACGCTGCGCTTCATCAAGCCCGTGGGCATCGGCGACACCATCCGCGCACGCCTCACATGCAAACGCAAGATCGACCGCAACAGGAAGGACGCGAGCGGCCAGGGACAGGGCGTGGTGGCCTGGGACGTGGAGGTGACGAACCAGGACGGCGAGCTGGTCGCGAGCTACGATATCCTGACCCTCGTCTCCAAGAAACCAGAAACCACCTGATGTTCGATCTCACGGGAAAAGCGGCGCTCGTCACCGGCGGCAACGGCGGCATCGGCCTGGGCATGGCCCAGGGGCTGGCCAAGGCCGGCGCCCGCGTCGTCATTGCCGCGCGCAACGCACAGAAGTCGGCCGCCGCGGTCGAGGCGCTCAGGGCCCTGGGCAGCGACAGCTTCGCGCTCGAAGTCGACGTGGCCGACGAAGCCTCGGTGCAGAAGGCGGTCGACGATGCGGCCGCGCGCTGCGGCCGTCTCGACATCCTCGTGAACAACGCCGGCACCACCGTGCGCAAGCCCGTCGACCAGCTCGCGCTGGACGAATGGCACCTGGTGCTGGACACCAACCTGACCAGCGCCTTTCTCTGCAGCCGCGCCGCGCACCCGCACCTGAAGGCGGCCGGTGGCGGCAAGATCATCAACATCGGCTCGATGATGTCGATCTTCGGCGCGCCCTACGCACCAGCCTATGCCGCGAGCAAGGCGGGCATCGTGCAGCTCACCAAGTCGACCGCGCTTTCATGGGCGGCCGACAACATCCAGGTCAACGCGATTTTGCCGGGCTGGTTCGAGACCGAGCTGACCGACGGCGCCCGCAACCAGATCCCGGGCCTCTATGACCGCGTGGTGGCCCGCGCTGCCGCCGGGCGCTGGGGCCAGCCGGCCGACATCGCCGGCACCGCGGTGTTCCTTGCGAGTCCCGCCTCCGACTACGTGACCGGCACCGCGATCCCGGTCGACGGCGGATTCTCCATCTCTGGCTGAAGTCGGGCGGGCCGTGTAAATTCGGCCGCCATGCTTCTCTGGTTCCAGATCTTTCTCTTCATTGCCGGCACGGCCGCGCTGCTGTACGTCTCGCGCGGCCCGCTGCGCCAGCCAGGCTCGCATGGCTTCTACCGCTTCTTCGCGTGGGAATGCATGCTGGTGCTGATCATCGTGAACCTGCCGGTGTGGCATGTCGACCCGCTGTCGTTCACCCAGCTGCTCTCCTGCGTGTTCCTCGCGCTGTCGATCTGGCTGCCGATCCATGCGGTGAAGCTGCTCAAGGCCCACGGCAAGCCGACCGAGGCGCGCAATGACGATCCGGCGCTCTACGGCTTCGAGAAGACGTCGTCGATCGTCAGCACCGGCGCCTTCCGCTACATCCGCCACCCCATGTACACGGCGCTCATGCTGCTGGCCTGGGGCGCCTTCCTCAAGCAGTTCACCTGGCTCACGCTGGCGCTGGTGCTGGCGGCCACGGTGCTGCTGTTCCTCACGGCCTTGAGCGACGAGAAGGAATGCATCGCGCATTTCGGCGACGACTACCGCGCGTACATGCGCGGCACGCGGCGCTTCATTCCGTTCGTGCTGTAGCGCACGGTTGTTCTTCTCAGGCGGAGGTACCGCCGTTGCTTGTACGCAGCACGGGAGCCAACGGCCGCGCATCGACCGCCTCGCCATCGACGATGAAATGCCCGCCCGCGACGTGGTGCAGCGTGCGCAGCTCGTCATGCCCGGCGAAGTTCCATCGGCCATCGGCGAACACGCGTGCATCGGCCTGCGCCGCGATCACCTCGCCCAGGAACAGGTCGTAGCGCTGCTGGATCGGCGGCTCGGGCAGCAGCCGGCATTCGAGCCAGGCCGCACAGCCTTCCAGCAGCGGCGCATCGGCTGCGACGCCCGCGAAGGTCTGCAGGCCGTAGGCCGCGAACTTGTCGTGCCCGTCGCGCTCCACGATCTCGCGGCCCGAGCTGTTGCCCAGCGCCTCGGTCAGGTCGAGCTGCGCGCGCGTGGGCACCTGCAGCGCGAAGCTGCCCGCGCCTTCGAGCAGCACGCGCGTCCAGGTGCTCTTGTCGAGCACCACGGCCACCTTGGGCGGATCGAAGTCCAATGGCATCGCCCAGGCCGCGGCCATGATGTTGCGCCGGCCGCCGTGCGCAGCGCTCACAAGGACGGTGGGTCCGTGGTTCAGGAGACGGTAGGCCTTGTTCAACGGAACCGGCCGGCGGTGAGAGGCATTCATGCGCTGGGGGCTCGCCAAGGCGAGTCCTGAGGATGGAGGCCTGCCAGCCTACCAGCAGGTGCCGGGCCTTGCGCTGCCGGGGGCTCAGACGCCCGGTTGCCTCTCACGCCGCATAGGCGTCGCACAGGGCGAGGTATTCATCGCCCGAAATCTCCAGTGCGGTCGCACGGCGCAGCACACGGGCCTTCGGCTTGGGCAGGTCGGTCTTGATCTGGATCTGCTTGCCGACGGGAATGCCCATGTAGTCTTGGTTGACCCAGGTGTTTTCGACGATGTTGTGCCATGGAAGCAGCAGGCCGTTCTCGAAGGTCAGGCCCTGGTGGCCGATGACGAACGCGGGCGTTCCGATGTTGGCCAGCGTGCGGATGCACTTGACGGCCAGCCACGCGGCCAGCAGGCCGAAGCCCGCCGCAATGAGGATGCCGATGTTCTTGTCCTGCGCGCGGATGCAGAGCACGGCCAGCACGACCGCCACCACCACCCAGAGGGTGGCACCGGCGATCAGCCGCGAACGGGAGTAGAAGACGGGGCGGTCCTGGCGGGTTTTTTCCTGCTGGCTGGCGGAGCTGTAGATTTCCATTTTTTTAGTCGCTGTATCGCTGTGTGTTGCAGATGAAGGAAAGAAGGAGAAGGCTCAGGCCGACGGAAGGCGCTGCATGAGGCACACCATCAGCACCGGTTCGTTGTCGATCTTCGAGCGATCGATCTTGCGGGCCCTGCCGTCGGCGACGATCACAAGGTGCTCGTCGACGTCCATGGCTTCGGCATCGGACTGGGTGCGGATCGTGTCGATGCTCGACCACGCGATGAGCTGGCCCTTGTGCACCAGGCCTTCCGCATTCATCGCCAGCGCGCCGAAGGGCACGGTGTCGCCGGCATGCAGGCGTCGCTCGACGTCGTGCCGCAGCACCTCGCCCACGGCTTCTTCCACTTCGGCGACCAGCGCATGCGCGTCGTCCCACAGGTCGAGCCGCAGCCGCAGCGTCTTGCCGTCGCGGGTGGTGAGCAGCAGGTGGTTGCGGTTGTGGCGATGGCGCAGCTGCGTCACGTCAGCGAAGGCCACGGTCGTCGCACCGAGCTGCAGGCCGTGCGCGCCCAGGGTCAGCACCTGCGGCGTTCGCAACCACGCGAAGAAGTCGCTGCCCTTCCAGCCGATCAGGTAGATCGCGGCCGGGATCGCCAGCACCAGCACGAAGAAGGCGCCCTTGTAGCGAACGAAGTCCGGTGTGATGAGGTAGGGAAGGATGTAGATCTTTGCCGGCACCAGCACCATGGCGCAAAAGACATAGATCGCGGCAAGGCCGGACAGCACACAGCAGAACGCATAGCGCGGAAAGATTCGGTCGTGACGAAGAGGCATGTGAAGCACCCAATGCGTCGACAACGGGCGTGGTGGCGTGAAGCTGGATTGCGCGCACGAAGATACCAGCGGGAAGCGTCGCTCTCGAGGCTGCGCGAGCCTTGCGGCGTCTTTTTTTTCGGACAGACACTGCCCGCCTTGAAGCTCGTTAACCAGGAAGATTTAAGTTTGATGCCTGCTTCGACTCAACCGCTGCTTAAGCATTCATGGCGACTCTGCAAGCAGTGCGCGGTGTGCGGCCAGTGCACGCGCCCCGAAAGCAGCCCCCAAAAACGAGTTGCGTTCGCCTAACTTCCGCGCGTCAACATCCGCCCCGCCCGCGCGAGCACCTTCGCTTCAGCGCCGCCGCCGCGATACGCCAGCACACCGTTCACGAACACCCGCTCCACGCCCAGGCTCACGCCGTGCGGCTTGTCGTAGGTGGCGGTGTCGGCAATGGTCTCGGAGTCGAACACCACCACGTCAGCCGTCGCACCGACGCGCAGCAACCCGCGGTCTGCAATGCGCAGGTTGCGCGCGGTCATTCCGGTCATCTTGTGCACGGCCTGCTCGAGCGTGAACAGGCGGCGCTCGCGCCAGTAGCGCGCGAACACGCGTGGGAACGCGCCCCACAGGCGCGGATGCGGATGGCGGTCATGCGGCAGGCCGTCGCTGCCGATCATGGTGAGCGGATGCGCGATGACGCGCTCCACGTCTTCTTCCTGCATCTGGAAATAACAGGCACCGCCGGGCTTCAGACGCAGGCAGGCCTCCTGCTCGGTGATGCCCCATTCGCGCGCGATGTCGGAGACCAGGCGGCCGGTCATCTCCGGGTGCGGATCGGACCAGGTCAGCAGCACGTCGATGACGCCGTCGACCAGGTCTTCGCGCAGCACGGTGGAACCGGCCACGTAGGGGTACACGTCCATCGAGATCTTCTGCCGCTGCGCGAGCGCTTCGATCAGCGGCAGCGTTTCCTTCGTGCGGCCCCAGTTGGCGGGGCCCGCGCACTTGTGGTGTGAAATGACCAGCGGCACGCCGGCGCTGAAAGCGGTGTCGCCCGCTTCGTGCAGCGCCTCGATGATCTGCTGCATCTCGCTGCGCAGGTGCGTGGCGTAGACGCCGCCGTGCCTTGCCACGACGCGCGCGAGTGCGGTCACTTCTTCGGCCGGCGCAGCAAATGCTTCTTCGTAGAACAGCCCCGACGACAAGCCGTGCGCGCCCTCGGCCATGCAGCCCTCGAGCAGCGCCGCCATGCGCGCCAGCTCGTCGCCGCTGGCCGGACGATCGAGCACTTCCATCGCAGCGAAGCGCAAGGTGGTGTGCCCCACCAGCGCCGCCACGTTGAGCGCGGGCTGCGCGGCATCGACGGCCGCGCGGTACTCGGCCATGGTCGCATGCTTGAAAGATTCCGCGCCCAGCAGCGTGAGTGGCGGCTTCGACTGCGGCGTGCGGTACGGCGCGAGCGAGATGCCGCAGTTGCCCGTCACCACGGTGGTGATGCCTTGCGACACCTTCGGCAGGCACAGCGGGTCGCGCAGCACGATGGCATCGTCGTGCGTGTGCGCGTCGATGAAGCCGGGTGCGATCACCTTCGTTCGGCAGTCGACGATTTCGACATCAGCGAGCGCCAAGCCTTCGGGCAGCCGCCCGCGCAGGCCTTCGCCGAGCGCAACGATGCGGTCGCCCCACAGCAGCACGTCCCCGGGCCACGAGGGACCGCCCGAGCCGTCGACCACAAGTCCAGCCTCGAGCAGGATGACTTTCGGTCGATCGCTCACGATGCGCGGCCCCCCGGGTTGATGCCGCCGCCGTCCCAGCTTTGCAGCGGATGCGTGGTGGCGTCGATGCCGTGGCGCTGGAAAGCCTCGCGCGCGCGCTGCAGGCGTTGCACCGCGGGCTCGCCGCGGCGCTGCGCCACCAGCACCGTGAGGATCTCGATGGCTGTGAGGTGCGTCAGGTAGGCATCGATGCCCACGTGCATCACGGCGTCGTCGGGTACCGAAAGGCCCAGCAGGAAGTCTGCCTTGCCCGCCAGGGCCGTGCCGGGCCGCGTGAGCGCGACCACCTTGGCGCCCTGCCCGCGCGCGATATCCACCGCGTCGAGCAGCGAAGGCATGCCGCCCACGTGCGAGATGGCGATGACCACGCCGCCCGGACGCTGCGCCGCGCCCGCCACCTGCTGCAGGTGGTAGTCGGCCCACGCATTGGCCGAGAGGCCGAGCCTGAAGAGCCGCGCCTGCAGGTCGTTGGCCATGAACCACGAGGTGGCGCCCGCGCCGTAAAGGTCGACGTGCGGCGCGGCCGCGATAGCGGCCACTGCGCCTTCGAGCACCTGCATGTCGAGCTGTCCGCGCACGCCAGACACCGAGGCCGCCGCGCTGCGCGCGATCTTGCCGACGACTTCGTCGGCCGCATCCTCGATGTTCACGCGCCGGTGCAGCGGTGAGCCGCCGAGCGCCAGCTCCTGCGCGAGCGCAAGCTTGAATTCGCGCAGCCCCGCAAAGCCCAGGTCGCGGCAGGTGCGCATGATGGTGGGCACCGAACTGCGCGAGCGCTCGGCCAGCTGCTCGAAACTCTCTTCGAGCGCGCGGTCAGGGTCTTCGAGGATCAGGTCGAGAATCGCGCGCCGCGTGGCCGGCGCGCTGCTGCGGGCCTGTGCGATCTTCTGAAGCAGGGAAGGGGTCATCGCGGCAGGTTCAGAAATGCATGGCGACGGCGTCGCTCACGCGGTAGTTTTCTTCGACCACCGGCATCCAGTGCCACTTGTCGAAGGTGGTGCAGGGATGCGAAATGCCGAGGCCGACGCGGTCGCCGACGGCGAGCGCCTGCGCCTCTTCGGCGGCGTCCCAGCGCAGGTAGGCGTGCTGGTCGTTGAGTGCGGTGATCTTCCAGCCGGCGGGCACGGCCTGCGCTTCGAGCATGCCACGTGCGGCGCGCGCGATGGGCACCGGCATCGACAGGTCGAAGGAGATGTCGCGCTTGCCCACGGCCAGGATCGCCAGGCCCGGCTCGGGCCGCGACTGCACCGTGGCCCACACCTCCATCGCGGGACGCAGGCTCTCGCCGCAATCGCAGCCCAGGCGTTCATCCACCGCGCTCACCATGCGCTTGTAGAAGCCGTGGTCGTGCGTCACATAGCAGCCCGAGCGCAGCAGGCCGCGCACCGGCGAACCCAGCGCAGGCTTCAACCGCCCGGCCACGAGGTCGAAGATGGCCGAGCCGCCGGCCGAGACCAGCACCTCGTCGGACTCGAACAATTGCTGCGCGTCGCAGTGGCGCGCGATGGCTTCCACGCGGTCCATCAGCGTGCTGGCGTAGGCCGTGTCGGCTTCGCTGGAACCCGTGGCGCCCTGCCCTTCGTAGGTTTCGATGCCGACGAGCTTGACTGCATCGCTGGCACGCAGCCGCGTGGCGAGCGCCACGGCTTCCTCATGCGTGCGGCAGCCGGTGCGCGCGCCCTCGACGCCTATTTCGAGCATCACCTCGAAGGGCACGCTCTCGGGATGGCGCTTCGACCAGTCCTCGATCAATGCAAGCTGCGCCAGCGAATCGACCAGGAACACCGCGCGCAGGTCGGCATGCGCCTGCAGCAGCAGCTGGATGCCGGCCAGGTCTTCATCGCTCACCACCTGGTTGGCGATGAGCGTGCGGCGCGCACCGGCCGCCACGCCCACGCCAAGCTGCGTGACGGTGGCAAAGGTCAGCCCCCAGGCGCCGGCATTGAGCTGGCGCCGGAAGAGCTGCGGCGACATGGTGGTCTTGCCATGCGGCGCCAGGTCGATGCCCCATGCGCGCACGCGCGACTGCATCCAGGCCAGGTTGTGCTCAAGCGCCTCGCGCTTGAGCACGGCCAGCGGCAGCGGCAGGTCGCCTGCGAGCACGTTCCATCCCGCGGCCCCGACTTCGCTGCGGCGGCGCGGTGGCTGGGTGCGCGGGTAGCCCTTGAAGCTGTTGCCCAGCAGTGGGTCGTTGAAATCCTGGTCGGCGGTGGTGTCGGTCATGGTGTTCATGCGGCAATGTTGGAGAGCAACTCTTTTCGGATGCAGGCGCTGTAGTGTCCGGGAGATATTTCGTCGAGCGGCGGCACAGTCTGCGCGCAAGCCTCGATGGCGTGCGGGCAGCGGGTGCGGAACACGCAGCCCGAAGGCGGCGAGATCGGGCTCGGGATGTCGCCCTTGAGCGCGATGCGCTCGGTGGCGAGCGTGGGGTCGGGCTTCGGGCTCGCGGCCAGCAGCGCCTGCGTGTAGGGATGCGATGGCCGCGCGAACAGCTCGTCCGTTGCGGTCACCTCCATCACCTTGCCAAGGTACAGCACCACCACGCGGTCGCACAGGTACTCGACCACGTCGAGATCGTGCGAGATGAAGAGCATGGTGAGGCCGAGCCGCTCGCGCAGGTCGGCCAAGAGGTTGATGACCTGCGACTGGATCGACACGTCGAGCGCCGACAGCGGCTCGTCGGCCACGATGAACTCTGGCTCGACCGCGAGCGCGCGCGCCACGCCGATGCGCTGGCGCTGCCCGCCCGAGAACTCGTGCGGAAAGCGGCTCGCATGCTCGGCGCGCAGGCCCACGGTTTCGAGCAGCTCGGCAATGCGCTTGTCGCGTGCCGCCGCGCCCTTGTGCAGGCCGTGCGTGGAGAGCGCCTCGCCGAGGATGGCGCTGATGCGCATCTTCGGATTCAGGCTCGCATACGGGTCCTGGAAAATGATCTGCAGCTTGCTGCGCAGCCGGCGCATGCGTTCGCCCGACAGCGCGCCGATGTCGTCGCCGCGGTAGAGCACCTGGCCCTCGGTGCGTTCGACCAGGCGCAGCACAGTGCGGCCGATGGTGCTCTTGCCCGAGCCCGATTCGCCGACCAGGCCCAGCGTTTCGCCGGGATGGATGGCAAACGACACGTCGTCGACCGCGCGCACCGGGCGGTCGCTGCTGCCGAAGTACTTCTTGAGTCCGCGGACTTCGATGAGGGGAGCGGCGGTGGTCATGGGGGTGTCGTGTTGGCTCCCTCCCCTTCCGGGGGAGGGTTGGGGTGGGGGCTCTGGGCGGTGGAGACCGTCGCAACGATGGAACGGCCGCGTGCCCCTACCCCAGCCCTCCCCCGGAAGGGGAGGGAGCAAGACAGGAGCAGCAGCGCGCGCCTCATGCAACCCTCGCGAGTTGGACATCCGGCTGCACGCGAATGCAGCGCGCCCGGCGGTCCTGGCGGATGTCGAGCAGCGGCGGAATCGCGGCGCTGCAGCCCGCCAGCGCCTGGTCGCAGCGCGGCTCGAAGGCGCAGCCCGGGGGCGGCGCGAGCGGGCTCGACACCTGGCCGCGGATCGCGAACAGCCGCTTGGGCTTGGGCTGCCCCGGCAGCCGCGCCTTGCCCGGCAGGCAGGCCAGCAGGCCCTGCGTGTACGGATGCTCGGGCTGCGCGAACAGCGGTCGCACGGGCGCGCTCTCGACCACGCGGCCCGCATAGAGCACCACCACGTCGTCCGCATGGTGCGCGACCACGCCGAGGTTGTGGGTGATGAAGAGAATGCTCATGCCGGTTTCGGCCTGCAGCCGGCGCATCAGCTCGAGGATCTGCGCCTGGATGGTGACGTCGAGCGCGGTGGTGGGCTCGTCGGCAATGAGCAGCGTCGGGTCGCAGGCCATCGCCAGCGCGATCATCACGCGCTGGCGCATGCCGCCCGAGAGCTGGTGCGGGTACTCGTGGATGCGCTGCGCCGCCGCGGGAATCTCCACCAGTTCCAGCATGCGCAGCGCATGGGCCATGGCCGCCTTGCGGTCCAGGCCCTTGTGCAGCCGCACGCTCTCGGCAATCTGCTCGCCGATGGTGAAGACCGGGTTCAGGCTGGTCATCGGCTCCTGGAAGATCATCGACAGCTGGTTGCCGCGCAGGCTGCGCATCTCGCGTTCGCCGATCCGCAGCAGGTCGAGCGTCTTGCCCTCGCGGGTCACGAAAGAAGCCGAGCCGCTGACCTGCGCGTTCGCGGTCTTGGGCAACAGGCGCATCAGCGTGAGGCTGGTGACCGACTTGCCCGAGCCCGATTCGCCGACCAGCGCCGTGGTCTTGCCGGGCTGGATCGAGAAGCTCACATCGGCCACCGAACGGATCAGGCCGTCTTCGGTGGGGAAGCTGGTGCTCAGGTTGCTGACCGTGAGACGCGGTGCGTTGGTGGCGTTCGTCATCACAGGGTTTTCTTGAGCTTGGGGTCGAGCAGGTCGCGCACGCCGTCGCCCAGCAACTGCAGCGAGAGTGCGGTGAAGATGATCGCGAGCCCCGGGAACAGCACCACCCAGAAGGCCTGGTGCGCGTACTGCTGGCTGCCCGCGACCATGGTGCCCCAGGTCGGGATCTCGGGCGGCACGCCGACGCCGAGGAACGAGAGCCCCGCCTCGGCCAGGATGGCGTAGGCGAAGATGAACGACACCTGCACGAGGATCGGCGACATCAGGTTGGGCAATATGTGGCGCCACAGGATGCGCGAGGTGCGCACGCCCAGCGCGCGCACCGCCTCGACGAACAGCAGCTCGCGCACCACCAGCGTCGAGGCCCGCACCACCCGCGCCACGCGCGGCGTGTAGACCAGCACCAGCGCCAGCACGGTGTTCATGAGCGAGGGCCCGAGGATGGCCACGAGCGCAATGGCCAGCAGGATGTCGGGGAAGGACATCATCGCGTCGACCACGCGCATCAACGGCGTGTCGAGCCGGCGGAAGAAACCGGCCACCAGACCAAGCACCGTGCCGGCAATGACCGAACCCAGCGCCGTGAGCGCCGCAATGGCCAGCGAGTAGCGCGCGCCGTGCACGATGCGCGAATACATGTCGCGGCCGAGCTCGTCGGTGCCCAGCAGATGCTCGGCGCTCGGCCCCTTCAGGCGCTGCAGCACGGCGGTGTCGTTGGGGTCGATGGAGGCGAACAGCGGCGCGCCGATGGCGAGCACCGCAATGACCAGCAACACCAGCGCGGAAACCATCACGATGCGGCGATGCATCAGCTGGCGGAGCATTCGGGGCATTTGCATTCTTGTTCCCTCAGACTTTCACGCGCGGATCGACGACGGCGTAGAGCAGGTCGATGGAAAAATTGATCAGCACGTAGATCGCCGCAATCACGAGCAGCGCGCCCTGGATCACCGGATAGTCGCGCCGCAGCACCGCGCTCACCACCAGGTTGCCGACACCGGGCAGCCCGAACACCGTCTCCGTGATGACGGCGCCGCCGATCATCAGCGCGACCGTGAGGCCGATCACCGTGACGATCGGCACCAGCGCATTGCGCAGCGCATGCTTGAGCACGACCGTGCTTTCGCTCAGGCCCTTGGAGCGCGCCGTGCGCACATAGTCTTCGCCGAGCACGTCGAGCATCGAGGCGCGCGTGAAGCGGATGATGAGCGCCGAGTTCAGGAGCCCCAGCACCGTGGCCGGCAGCACCAGCGCATGCAGCCGCTCGGCCAAGGGCGCATCGGGCGCGCCATAGCCCGAGACAGGAAACCAGCCGAAGGACACTGCAAAGATCTGGATCAGCACGATCCCGAGCCAGAAGCTCGGAATGCTGGCACCGAGCATCGCGATGCCGGTGAAGAGCTGGTCGACCACGCGCCCGCGGAACACCGCCGAGACGATGCCGCACGGCACGCCGATCAGTGCCGCGATGGCCACGGCCATCAGCGCGAGCAGCGTGGTCGGTTCGGCCCGCTCCCACAGCGCCTGCGTGACCGGCCGCTGCAGGAAGATCGAGGTGCCGAGATTGCCCTGCAGCACTTCGCGCAGCCAGTAGCCGAACTGCAGGGGCAGCGGCTTGTCGAGCCCGTACTCTTTCTGCACGCGCGCGATGTCGGCGGCCGTCGCCTGGTCGCCCAGCAGTACCGAGACCGGATCGCCCGAGGCCGCACGCGTGAGCACGAACACGAGCACCGCCACGATGGCGAGCACAACGAGCATGCCGGCGGCGCGGGAAGCAAGATAGCGAAACATGGGTGGTTGGCTCCGTGGCGCCCCGGGGCTTTACTTGATCTTCGCGTTCCAGAAGAACGGCCAGGTCGCGGGCTGGTAGTTCTCCAGCGCCGGGCTCTTGGCCGAAAGGCCGTTGAACTTGCCGACGTTGATGTACGGAACCTCTTCGTAGACCACCTGCTGCACCTTGCCCCACAGCGCGCC
Source organism: Variovorax beijingensis (assembly GCF_003951285.1). Classification (GTDB taxonomy): domain Bacteria; phylum Pseudomonadota; class Gammaproteobacteria; order Burkholderiales; family Burkholderiaceae_C; genus Variovorax; species Variovorax beijingensis. Next base: position 544,105 of record NZ_RXFQ01000001.1, read on the forward strand.
GCGCTTGGCCGGGTCGCTTTCGACATTGAAGGCCTGCAGCGCCGACTTCTTGGCGGGCGTGTCCCACCAGCCGGGGGCGCCGTCGCCGAGCTGCGGTGGCGAGAGCATCGGCTCGGGAAACTGGCCCGAGTGGGTCACGTAGATGTCCCACAGCTTCGGGTCGTTGCGGCGCTGCACCAGCGTGGCCCAGTCGACCACGTTCAGGTCGACCTTGAAGCCGGCGCGCTTGAGCTGCTCGGCCATCAGCAGCGACATGTTGTAGTGGAAGTCGTACTGGCGGCTGGTGAGCACGCGGATCGGCTCGCCCTTGTAGCCGGCCTTGGCCGCGGCCTCCTTGGCCTTGGCGGCGTTGCGCTCGTTGTAGAGCGTGGTGCCGGCCGTCGAATAGAACGGCGACCCCTTGGGAAAGTGGTTGCCTTCGGCCACGAAGAAGCGCGTGTCGCCGAAGCCGGCCGCGAGCATTTCGCCTTCGCCGAGCGCCGACTGGATCGCCTGGCGCAGGGCCTGGCTGGAAGCCACGCCTTCCTTGGTGTTGAGCACGAGGTACGGAAAGCCGAACGACGGCGTCATGATCGGCACGGTCTTGCCGCCCGACTTCTCCAGGCGCGGCAAGGCTTCGACCGGCAGCAGGTCGGCAAAGTCGTACTGGCCGGCCAGCGCGCCTTCGACCCGCGTGCTGGCATTGGGCACAGGCACGAAGCGCAGCTCCTCGATGGCCGCCTCGCGCTTGCCCCCGTAGCCGGTCGCGGGCTCCTTGCGCGCCGTGTACTTGTCGAAGCGCGTGAGCAGCACGAACTGGTCGGGGCGGCGTTCCTTGAACTTGTAAGGGCCGGTGCCGACGAATTCCTTCAGCGGCGAAGCAATGGAATCCTTCGCCATGATGGCGGCCATGCCGCTGGGCAGCGCGAGCTGCGAGAGCAGCGGCGCATACGGCGCCTTCAGCACGATCTCCACGCCCAGCGGGCCCTTGGCCTTGAGGCTCTCGATCTCCTTGCCCACGGCCTTGCCGCGCGGCGACTGGTCCATCCAGCGCTGCAGGCTGGCCACCACGTCGTCGGCGTTGAGTTCGCGGCCGCTGTGCAGCATCACGCCCTTGCGCAGCGTGATCGCGTAGGTCTTGCCGTCGGCCGAGATCTTGGGGCTGCTCTCGGCCAGCATCGGCACCACGTTCCACTTGGCATCGAAGGTGTAGAGCGTCTCGTACACATGCTGCATGATGGTTCCGACCAGGTCGGCCGTGGACGCCATCGGGTCGAGCGTCTGCGGTTCGGCCACCATGGCGAGCGTTGCGAAGTTGCGCGGCCCCTGGGCATGCGCGGGCTGGGAAGGCAGCGCGGCGCACAGCATGGCGAGCAGGGAGGCACCCAGCAGGCTGCGCTTCGACAGCTTCGGCAGGCACTGGACAAGACCGGCGTGGGACATGGGGAACTCCTTCGTGGGGCGAGCAAATTGTGAAAGAAATTTTCTTTTCGGCCCGCACTTTGAAGCACTATCCATGCCAAATCATCCGTGTTAACCCTTGTTTGTGGGTTTTTCTGAAACAAATTTTCAGATTGGATCGATACTCGCGACCTGCTTTTCTTTCAATCTTTTCAGGAGTTCTCCATGCCGCTCGAATACCTCGGCGCCCCGCCCGTCGCCTCGGACCGCCAGGCCCGCCCCTTCTCCCCGGCCGTGCGCGCCGGCGATTTCATCTACGTGTCGGGCCAGGTGCCGGCCAATGCCGAGGGCGAGATCGTGGTGGGCGGCATCGAGGCGCAGACGCGCCAGGTGATGGAAAACCTGAAGAAGGTGCTGGCACTGGCCGGCGCCACGCTCGACGACGTCTGCAAGAGCACCGTCTGGCTGCAGGACGCGCGCGACTTTGGTGCCTTCAACCGCATCTACATGAGCTACTTCGGTGACAACAAGCCGGCGCGCTCGACCACCGAGGCGCGGCTGATGGTCGACGCCAAGGTCGAGATCGACGTGGTGGCCTACAAGCCCAAGGCCTGATCAGGCATGCAGCTCGGTCTTGCGCTGGATGATGCGCGAGACCAGGCCGTACTCGACCGCCTCCGCGGCCGAGAGCCAGCGGTCGCGCTCGATGTCGGCCAGCACCACGTCGATGGGTTTGCCGGTTTCCCGCGCGATCTCGTGCGCAATGCGGTGCCGGGCCTTGATGATTTCCTGCGCCTGGATCGCGATGTCGGTCGCCTGTCCGCCCGCGCCGCCGCTGGGCTGGTGGATCAGGAAGCGGGTGTTCGGCAGGCACACGCGCCGCTCGCGCGGCACCGCCAGGTACAGGTGCGTGGCGGCGCTGCCCACCCATCCGGTGCCGATCATGTTCACCGGCGCGGAGATGAAGCGCACGATGTCGTGAATCGCATCGCCCGACTCCAGGTGGCCGCCGGGCGAACTCACCAGGATGTCGATGGGTTTGTCCGCGCTGTCGGCGTCCAGGGCGATGAGCCTGCGCGTCACGTCGGCAGCCACCGAATCGGTGATGCTGCCGAAGATCAGCAGCGTGCGCGACTTGAAGGCTTTTTCTTCGAGGTACGAATTGCGCGGCTCGGCGGTGGCCGCGGGTGGGGTGTCGTCGTCGGTTTCCATGATGAAGAAGCGCTCCTGTGATTGCACGGCCTCGTGCCGCGCAGGCGAACAGTTTCGCGACATTGCATGCGCCGTGGCAAGCGGCATCGGCGAATCAGCCCGCCAATCGCCCCGCCACCAGTTGCAGCACGCGGTCGCAGCGCTTTGCGAGTTCCTGGTCGTGCGTGACCATCACAAAGGCCGTGCGGTGCCTGTGCGCGAGCTCGATCATCAGTGCGAACACCGTGTCCGCCGTGCTGCGGTCGAGGTTGCCCGTGGGCTCGTCGGCCAGCACGCAGGCCGGCTGCGTGACCAGCGCGCGCGCAATGGCCACGCGCTGGCGCTCGCCGCCCGAGAGCTCGGCCGGCCGATGGTGCAGGCGCTCGCCCAGACCCACGCTTTCGAGGATCTTCGTGGCCGCCGCCGCCGCCGGTGCGGAGTCCATGCGCCGGATCTTGAGCGGCATCGCCACGTTGTCGAGCGCGCTGAACTCGGGCAGCAGGTGGTGGAACTGGTAGACGAAGCCCAGGTGCCGGTTGCGCAGCCGCCCCTGCTCGGCCGCATCGGCATGCGCGATGTCCTTGCCGAGCAGCTCGACCTTGCCGGCGGTGGGCGCATCGAGCCCGCCCATCAGGTGCAGCAGCGTGCTCTTGCCCGAGCCCGAGGCGCCGACGATGGCCAGCGTTTCCCCGGCGCGCACGTCCAGGTCGACGCCGTGCAGCACCGTGAGGTCGATGCGCCCTTCGTGAAAGCGCTTGGTGAGGCCGCGCGCCTTGAGAACCACGTCACTCATAGCGCAATGCCTCGGCGGGGTTGACGCGGCTCGCGCGCCAGCTGGGATACAGCGTTGCAAGAAAAGCCAGGACCAGCGAAATGATCGCGATCGGCATGATGTCGCTGCGCTGCGGATCGCTCGGCATCTTGCTGATCAGGTAGATGTCCTTGGGCAGGAAGCTCGCGTGGAACAGCTGCTCGAGGGCCGGCACGATCACGTCGATGTTGTAGGCAATGCCCAGCCCCAGCAGCAGCCCGGCCACCGTGCCGATCACGCCAACCATCGCCCCCTGCACCACGAAGATGCCCATGATGCTGCGCGGCGAACTGCCCAGCGTGCGCAAGATGGCGATGTCGGCGCGCTTGTCGGTCACCGTCATGACCAGCGTGGACACCAGGTTGAAGGCGGCCACCGCCACGATGAGCGTGAGGATGATGAACATCATGCGTTTCTCGACCTGCACGGCCGCAAACCAGGTCTTGTTCTGGCGCGTCCAGTCGCGGATGAGGAACTGGCCCGGCAGCGTGACGGCCATCTGGTCGGCCACTTCGCGCGCCTCGTTCAGGTCCTTGAGCTTGATGCGGATGCCGGTCGGGCCTTCGAGCCGGAACACGCGCTGGGCGTCTTCCGCATGGATCATCGCCAGCGCCGAGTCGTATTCGTAGTGGCCCGAATCGAAGGTGCCCACCACGGTGAACTGCTTGAGCCGCGGCACCACGCCGGCCGGCGTGACCTGGCCGCCCGGCGCCACCAGCGTGACCTGGTCGCCCGGCTGCACGAACAGCGAGCGCGCCAGCTCGCCGCCGAGCACGATGCCGAACTCGCCCGGCACCAGCTTGTCGAGCGTGCCCTTCTGCGCCGTGGTGGCGATGTCGGTCACCTCGGGTTCGAGCTTGGGCACGATGCCGCGCACCAGCGTGCCCTTCATGTCCTCGCCGCGCGCAATGAGCGCCTGCGTGGCAATGAAGGGCGCCGCGCCGATCACCTCGGGGTTCTTGCGGGCGGCGGCCATGATGGCGTCGATGTCGGGCAGGGCCTGGCCGTCGCGCGACAAAATTTCGATGTGCGACACCACGCCGAGCATGCGGTCGCGCACCTCCTTCTGGAAGCCGTTCATCACACTGAGCACGATGATCAGCGCCGCCACCCCCAATGCGATGCCGAGCATCGACACGCCGGAGATGAACGAGATGAAGCCGTTGCGCCGCGTCGCCCGGCCTGCGCGCGTGTAGCGCCAGCCGAGCTTCAGTTCATAAGGAAGTCGCATATTTATCAGTTATTCCCAACGCGCTTCGGGCGGCGTTTCATCCCGGGATTGTGGCATCCCGGACAATAGAGGGAATGGCCGAACCTTCCCCACGTCACTTGTTGATCCCCTTTGCCGGCCGCGGTTCCCCGGCGTGCCGCGCGGCACTGCCCACGCTTCGGCTTCCCAATCTCGAAGCGCTGCTCTCGCGGCTCTCGCTCGCAGAGGCCGATACGCAGGACGAAAGCACGCGCTCGCCGCCCCATGAACGGGCGCTGGCCCGGGCGCGGGGCATTTCCGCACCCGACGGCTGCATTCCCTGGGCCGCGCTGGAAGCCCGGCAGGCCGGCATCGCCGAACCCGGCGACCGCGAAGGCTGGGGCCTGGTCTCGCTGTGCAACTGGCAGGTGGGCATCGACGACGTGGTGCTCGGCGACCCGGCCGCGATCGAGATCGACGCCGCCGAATCGGCCGCGCTGCTGGCCGCCGCCCATCCCTTCTTCGAGGAAGACGGCATCGCGCTGCACCCTTCCCCCACACCCGGCCGCTGGCTCGCGCGCGCGCACATCTTCGAGGGACTGGCCACGGCCTCCATCGACCGCGCGGTGGGCCACCCGATCTCGCAGTGGTCGCCGCTGGCCGAAGCCGCGCGGCCGCTGCGCCGCCTCCAGAACGAAATGCAGATGCTGCTCTACACCCAGCGCGTGAACGACGACCGCGCCGCGCGCGGCGTGCCGCCGATCAACTCCTTCTGGCTCAGCGGCACCGGCGCCCTGGAAGCCGGCGCGCCCCCGGCCGACACCGCCGCGCCGACCGTGAGCGACGCGCTGCGCGTGGCCGCGCTGCGCGACGACGGCCTGGGCTGGGCCGAAGCCTGGCAGGCACTGGACGCGGGCCCCATCGCCGGCCTGCTGGCCGACTACACCGCCGGCGCCGACGTCACGCTCACGCTGTGCGGCGACCGCACCGCGCAGCGCTATGCAGTGCAGCAGCGCGGGCTGGCGCGCTGGGCCAGGAGTCTGTTCGACCGGCCGCGCGCCGCCAGCGTCCTGGAGGCCCTGTGAAGATCATCGCCCGCGAAATTCCGCCCCGCACGGTCTGGGCGCTCGAGCAGGCCGGCGTGCATCCGCTGCTGGCCCGCCTGTTCGCCGCGCGCGGCGTGCTGGCCAAGGACGAGCTCGACGACGGCCTGGCGCGCCTGCTGCCGCCCGACACGCTGCACGGCACGCGCGAGGCCGCGGTGCTGCTGGCCGACGCGATGGCACAGGACAAGCGCCTGTGCATCGTGGCCGATTACGACTGCGACGGCGCCACCGCCTGCGCCGTTGCGGTACGCGGCCTGCGCCTGCTCGGCGCAAAGAGCGTGAGCTACCTGGTGCCCGACCGCGTGGTCGACGGCTACGGCCTCACACCGCCGATTGCCGAGCGCGTGGCCGACAGCGGCGCCGACATGCTGATCACCGTCGACAACGGCATCGCCAGCGTCGAGGGCGTGGCCGCCGCCAAGGCGCGCGGCCTGCAGGTGCTGGTCACCGACCACCACCTGCCCGGCCCCGAGCTGCCGGCCGCCGACGTGCTGGTGAATCCCAACCAGCCCGGCTGCGGCTTCGAGAGCAAGAGCATCGCCGGCGTCGGCGTGATGTTCTACGTGCTGCTGGCGCTGCGCTCCGAGCTGCGCGCGCGCGGCGTCTTCACCGCGGCCGCGCAGCCCAAGCTCGACGTGCTGCTCCCGCTGGTCGCGCTCGGCACCGTGGCCGACGTGGTGAAGCTCGACGCCAACAACCGCCGCCTGGTGGCGCAGGGCCTGCGGCGCATCCGCGCCGGCGCGCTGCCCGCGGGCATCGCGGCGCTGTTCAAGGCCGCGGGGCGCAACGCCGCGGTGGCCACCACCTTCGACTTCGGCTTTGCGCTCGGCCCGCGCATCAACGCGGCCGGCCGGCTCGCCGACATGACGCTGGGCATCGAATGCCTGCTGACCGACGACGCCGGCCGCGCCGACGAGCTCGCGCGCATGCTCGACGGCATCAACCGCGAGCGGCGCGACATCGAGGGCGGCATGCGCGACCAGGCGCTGCTGCTCGCCGAATCGCTGTTCGGCGCCTCCGCCGATGGCAGCGAGGCACCGCCCGCGGCCATCAGCGTGTTCGATGCCGACTTCCACGAAGGCGTGGTCGGCATCGTGGCCTCGCGCATCAAGGACCGCTTCCACCGCCCGACCTTCGTCTTTGCCGCCAGCGGCGCGCCCGGCAAGGAGCACGAGCTCAAGGGCTCGGGCCGGTCGATTCCGGGCTTCCATCTGCGCGATGCGCTCGACCTGGTGGCCAAGCGCCATCCGGGCGTGCTGCTGCGCTTCGGCGGCCATGCCATGGCCGCCGGCTGCACCGTGGCGCGCGAGAAGTTCGAGGTGTTCGAGCGAGCGCTGGCCGAGGTCGCGCACGAATGGCTGGCCGCCTCCGCGCTCACGCGCCAGATCGAAACGGATGGCCCGATCGCGCGCGAGTACATGCGCATCGACCTGGTCGACACGCTCCACCGCGAAGTGTGGGGCCAGGGCTTTGCCCCACCCACCTTCAGCGAGGAAGTCGAAGTGGTATCGCAGCGCCTCGTGGGCGAGAAGCACCTGGCGCTCAAGCTGCGGCACCAGGGGCAGCCGGTCGACGGCATCTGGTTCGGCCACACCGAACCGCTGCCCGCGCGCGTGAAGCTCGCCTTCAGGCTCGACGCCGACGAATGGCAGGGCGTGCGCCGCGTGCGCTTCCTGGTCGAAGGGGCAGAAATTTAGCTCGCCCCCAGGCTTTGCGCACTTCGTGTCGCTACTCCCTCCCCCTACCGGGAGCAACACCAGCGGCCCGGCAAAGCCGGTTCCGCGGTGTTTCTGGAAGGGGTCGAGACTTTTCGGGGTCAGCCTCCGTGGGCGTGCATTCGGGACGGATTCCTACGCGGGCCGCGCGGCGGCGTTCTACGGTTGTCTTTCACATGCAGGAGCCCATGCACATGACATCGACCACCGCATCCCCCGCAAAATCCGCCAAGTCCCGCGGGGCGGCCCGCACGGCCACGCGGCAGCGGACCGTTCAACGCGCGCAGGACGCGAAGGACAGCGCCAAGCCTGCCGCCAAGAAAACCAGCCCACCCGCGCAGGCCGGGCCGCGGCCTCAGCCGGCCAATCCGATGCCGGCACAGCACTTGAGCAAGCCCGGGCTCGAAGCCGACATGGCGCTGCGCCCGCGCTTCGAAGCACCGGACTACAAGGGCAGCGGCAAGCTCGAAGGCATGGCGGCCCTGGTGACCGGCGGCGATTCCGGCATCGGGCGTGCCGTGGCGCTGCTCTATGCCCGTGAAGGCGCCGACGTCGCCATCGCCTACCTGGAAGAAGACGAGGACGCCGAGGAAACCCGGCGCCACGTGGAGGCCGAAGGCGCACGCTGCATCCTCATCAGGGGCGACGTCTGCGATCCGGCGTTCTGCCGCGACGCGGTCGACCAGACGATCGAGGCCTTCGGCAAGCTCGACATCCTGGTGAACAACGCGGCCTTCCAGCTGCACGCGGCGTCCATCGAGGACATCACCGACGAGCGCTTCGAACTCACGCTCAGGACCAATGTCTTCGGCTATTTCCAGATGGCGCGCGCCGCGGTGCCGCACCTGGGCCAGGGCGCTTCGATCATCAATACCGGCTCGGTCACCGGGCTGGAGGGCAGCGCGCACCTGCTCGACTATTCGACCACCAAGGGCGCGATCCACGCCTTCACCAAGTCGCTGGCCAGCAACCTGCTGCCCAAGGGCATCCGGGTGAACGCGGTGGCGCCCGGGCCGGTGTGGACGCCGCTGAATCCCGCCGACAGCCCGCCCGGGAAGATCAAGGATTTCGGCAAGAAAACCGACCTGCAAAGGCCCGCGCAGCCGGAAGAGCTCTCGCCTGCCTACGTGTTCCTGGCCGCGCCGAGCTGCGCCAGCTACATCACCGGCATCGTGCTGCCGGTCACCGGCAGCGTGGGCGCCGTCTGAATGCGGCCAGCAGCTTCTGCAGCGGCCTGGAGCGCGGCACGTCCTCCATGAGCGGCGGGATGGAGATGGCCAGCAGCAGCGCCGCCAGCGGCACCACGCAGACGAAGCCGATGTAGTTGAAACCGAGCGCGCCGACGGTGCCGCCCAGCACGAACATGCCGATCAGCCCGCCCGCCATCTGCATCCGGCGGCGGTTGTGGCGCACCATCGCATGTGCCGGCGTGGCATGCCGGTTCCAATAGAGCAGCTTGCCCAGTTCCATGCCCACGTCGGTGATGTTGCCCGTCATGTGGGTGGTGCGGACGCTGCCGCCGGAGGTCTTGGAGCCGACGGCGTTCTGCAGGCCCATGATGAACGACAGCAGCAGCACCGTGAGCGGAACGGCAAACGGCGTCGGCCAGGTCAGCGTGATGGCGCCCATCAATCCGAACGGGAACATGAGCGCGGCTTCCAGCAGCAGCGGCACCGCATAGACGCTGCGCAGGCGGTGCTGGCGGCCCCAGTTCACGAGAATGGCGCAGACCGCCGCACCCGACAGAAAGGCGAGGATGGCGCCCAGCGCATTCAGCAGCAGCTTGGTATTGCCCAGCACCAGCCCGTCCGCGAACTGCGACGCGAAGCCCGTCATGTGCGAGGTGTACATGTGCAGCACCAGGAACCCGCCCGCATTCACGGCGCCGGCATTGAAGGCCAGCAGCAGGCCGAGCACCCGGTTGGTGGAGGGCGCGCGGTGGCGGTGGGTAAGGAAGCGTAGTCTGCGCATCGGCGTGCAACTTGCGCCTGAACTCTAGCACCCGGACGAACGTATGGCCGAGGCCCATCGACCGCGTTTGCTCTACCGGCCGCCCCAAGGGAATGTGCTGATTACACTTTCCCGCCGGTCTGCGTTGTGCAGACCTGTACACACGTTCAAGGGTTTCAATGAAAGTCTCAACTCTCCTGGCCGCGGCCGTACTCGCGGCGTCGGCCTTGCCCGCCGCGGCGCAGGTTTCGGTTCACATCAACGTGCCCGGCCTGATCCAGGTGGCGCCTCCCGCGCCGCGCTACGAACCCATGCCGGGACCGAGAGCCGGCCAGGTGTGGGTGCCCGGGCACTGGCAATGGAACGAACGCGCCTACGTCTGGCGCTCGGGCTACTGGCAGGCGGCACGGCCCGACTACGCATATGCGCCGGGCCGCTGGGTACAGGCGGACGGCGGATGGCGATGGATGGAGGGCAACTGGCGCCGCGCGAAACCGCAACATCGCCACGCCGATCACGACGATCATCCAGGCGGCGGTGGCGGATACCACTGCCCACCGGGACAGGCCAAGAAGGGACGCTGCTGATCTTCAGCAGCGAGGATGAAGGATGAAAGTAGCGGACAGATCGCCGCTTCTTTCTTGCCCGGTCAGCGCGAGTGCTTTCCGGTATGTTCGATATGGTGCCGCTTGTCGGAATCGAACTGACGACCTTCCGCTTACAAGGCGGGTGCTCTACCAACTGAGCTAAAGCGGCACGGATTCTCTTGCGGGATTTTAACGGTGCGGTGTGCGTTGGCTGCCTGCGGCTACTTCACACGCTTGAGCGACGGGCGGCTGCCACCGCCTGCGGGCGGGCGCGGCGGCTCATCGGCGGGGTCGGTGGGCGAGCCGGCGTCGTCGCCGACATCGACCATTTCGTCCGCGTCTTCACCCGTCACCAGGTGGACGATCTTGCCGGCATCGCCTTCGGTACCGCGCGACGCGTCGCGCAGCGGCATGCGCGCAGGCCCCTGGGGCGAGGAAGGCGCGCCGGCCGCCGGGGACGGCCCGCCGCTCTCGGTGCCATTGCCGGCAGGTACCGGAGCGGGAAACGCCATGCCCTGCCCGTTCTCGCGCGCGTAGATCGCAATCACGCGGCCCACGGGCACGACGATCTCGCGCGCACTGCCCGCGAAGCGGGCCTTGAACTCGATGAAATCGTTGCCGAGCTTGAGCGAACTGGTCGCGTCGAAGCTGATGTTCAGCACGATCTCGCCGTTCTTCACGTACTCGCGCGGCACCTGGACGGTGTCGTCGACCTGCACCGCGACATAGGGCGTGAACCCGTTGTCGGTGCACCATTCGTACAGCGCCCGGATGAGATACGGGCGGGTGGAGGACGACTCGAGCGCGTTGATCATGAAAGACGGCGAAAAACGGTGGAAGCAGGCACGCAGCTTACTTACTTTCGCATGACCTTTTCGGACGGGGTCAGTGCTTCGATGTAGGCCGGGCGCGAGAAGATGCGCTCGGCGTACTTCAGGAGCGGCGCCGCGTTCTTGCTGAGGTCGATGCCGTAGTAGTCCAGGCGCCAGAGCAGCGGCGCAATCGCCACGTCGAGCATCGAGAAATTGTCGCCCAGCATGTACTTGTTCTTGAGGAACACGGGTGCGAGCTGCGTCAGGCGGTCGCGGATGTGCGAGCGGGCCTTTTCGAGCGCCTTCTCGTTGCCCTTGGCGGTGCGGTTCTCGAGCGCAGCCACGTGCACGAACAGTTCCTTCTCGAAGTTGAGCAGGAACAGGCGCACGCGCGCGCGGTCGACCGGGTCGCCGGGCATCAGCTGCGGATGCGGGAAGCGCTCGTCGATGTACTCGTTGATGATGTTCGACTCGTACAGGATGAGGTCGCGCTCGACCAGGATCGGTACCTGGCCGTACGGGTTCATCACGCTGATGTCTTCGGGCTTGTTGTAGAGATCGACGTCGCGGATCTCGAAGTCCATGCCCTTTTCGAACAACACGAAGCGGCAGCGGTGGGAAAAGGGGCAGGTCGTTCCTGAATACAAGACCATCATGGCGAGAGACTCCTAAAAATCAAAAAGAGTGGGTCGCGTTGGCAACCCACTCTGTGGGACCGCACGCACCAGGCGCACGGTCGGCGTGGACGGAACTACTTGACGTCTTTCCAGTACGAGGCGTTCAGTCGCCACACGAAGACCAACGACATGACGAGGAACAGCAGCACCCACACACCGATGCGGATGCGCGTGTTCTGTGCCGGCTCGGCCATCCATTGCAGGTAGCTCACCAGGTCGCCGACCGCGGTGTCGAACTGCAGCGGCGTCATGGTGCCGGGGGTGACCTGCTCCCAGCCCTTGAACACTTCGGTCTCGTGGCCATGCTGCGAAACCTTGGTGTAGACAGGACGGCGTTCGCCCTGCAGCTCCCACAGCGGGTTGGGCATGGCAACGCTCGGGAACAGGAGGTTGTTCCAGCCGGTGGCCTTGGTGTCGTCGCGGTAGTAGGTGCGCAGGTAGGTGTACAGGTAGTCTGCGCCCGTGCCGCCATGGCCAGCGCGCGAGCGGGCAACCAGGGTCAGGTCGGGCGGCGTCGTGCCGAACCATTCCTTGGCCTGGCGCGCGTCGATGTTGGCCTTCATGGTTTCGCCGACCTTGTCGGTGGCGAACAGGAGGTTGTCCTTGATCTGCTGCTCGGTAATGCCGATGTCCTGCAGCCGGTTGTAGCGCATGAACGCCGCGGAATGGCAGTTCAGGCAGTAGTTGACGAACAGCTTGGCGCCGTTCTGCAGGGAGGCGACGTCGGTGGTCTTGTTGGGCGCCTTGTCCCAGGCCATGCCGCCGGACTCGGCCGATGCGGCGGCGGAAAAGGTCAGGCCCAAGGCCAGGCCCACAACCGCGAGCCAGCCAGAAATGCTTTTCTTCATCGTGTTTCTCTCGAGCTCTCTTGGGCTTCTCAATGGGCGGCGAAGGTCACGCGCTCAGGCACGGGCTTGAACTCGCCCTTGCTGCTCCACCAGGGCATGAGCAGGAAGAAACCGAAGTAGAAAAGCGTGCCGATCTGGGAAATGGTCTGCGCGATGTCCAGCGCGAACGAACCGATGACCAGGCTGCCCCAGACGCCAGGCGCCTGGATGCCCAGGTAGCCCAGGATCAGGAAGAAGAACACGAAGACGCCGTAGACATACTTGTGCCAGCCCGGACGATAGCGGATCGACTTGACTTCGCTCTTGTCGAGCCAAGGCAGGAAGAACAGGATGATGACCGAGCCACCCATCACGAGCACGCCCCAGAACTTGGCGTCGAAGGCCTTGAGCAGGAAGATGGCCACGGCCGCCACGACGACCAGCGCGATCTTCAGGGCCATGCTCGACTTGCCCTTGATGAAGTTCAGGACGGCGGCCGCGGCGATGATCAGCGCGAACACGTTGACCATGTCGTCGGTGGTTGCACGCAGCATCGAGTAGAACGGCGTGAAATACCAGACCGGCGCAATGTGGTTCGGCGTCTTGAGCGAATCGGCCGGAATGAAGTTGTTGTATTCGAGGAAGTACCCGCCCGCTTCCGGCGCGAAGAAGATCACGGCCGAGAAGATCGTGAGGAACACCACCACGCCGAAGATGTCGTGCACCGTGTAGTACGGATGCGACGGAATGCCGTCCAGCGGATGGCCGTCGGGGCCGCGCTTGGCCTTGATCTCGATGCCGTCGGGGTTGTTGGAACCCACTTCGTGCAGCGCGATCAGGTGGGCCACCACCAGGCCGAGCAGCACCAGCGGCACGGCGATCACGTGGAAGCTGAAGAAGCGGTTCAGCGTGGCGTCGCTCACCACGTAGTCGCCGCGGATCAGCAGCGCGAGGTCAGGACCGATGAACGGGATGGCCGCGAACAGGTTCACGATCACCTGGGCGCCCCAGTAGCTCATCTGGCCCCATGGCAGCAGGTAGCCCATGAAGGCCTCGGCCATCAGGCACAGGAAGATCGCGCAGCCGAAGACCCAGATCAGCTCGCGCGGCTTGCGGTAGCTGCCGTACATGAGGCCGCGGAACATGTGCAGGTACACCACGATAAAGAACGCCGAGGCGCCCGTCGAGTGGATGTAGCGGATGAGCCAGCCCCAGGGCACGTCGCGCATGATGTACTCGACCGATGCGAACGCCTGGTTCGCGTCGGGCTTGTAGTGCATCACCAGGAAGATGCCGGTGACGATCTGGATCACCAGGACCAGCATCGCCAACGAGCCGAAGATGTACCAGAAGTTGAAATTCTTGGGCGCGTAGTACTTGCCCCACTGGTCGTTCCAGAGCTTGCTCAGCGGGAAGCGGTTGTCGACCCAGTTCAGCAGCTTCTCGCCCGCGGGCGCGTTGGGGGAAATTTCGTGGAATTCAGCCATGTCGTTCTTCTGCCTCAGGCCTTCTTGGAGTCTTCACCGATCAGGAGCTTGGTGTCCGACAGGTACATGTGCGGGGGCACAGGCAGGTTGTCGGGCGCGGGCTTGTTCTTGAAGACGCGGCCTGCCAGATCGAACGTGGAACCGTGGCAAGGGCAGAGGAAGCCGCCTTCCCAGTCGCTGGGCAGCGACGGCTGCGGGCCGGCCTGGAGGCGGTCGACCGGCGAGCAGCCGAGGTGGGTGCAGATGCCCACCACCACCAGCACGTCGGGCTTGATCGAGCGGTGTTCGTTCTGCGCGTACTTGGGGGTGAATTCGTCGGGGTGCCGCTTGGAGAGCGGATCGGCCAGCTGGCCGTCGAGCTTGGGGAGCTCGGCCACTTGCTCGGGCGAGCGCTTGAGGATCCAGACGGGCTTGCCGCGCCACTCGACAGTGATCTTCTCGCCGACCTTGAGGCCGCCGATGTCCACCTCGACGGCAGCGCCCGCGGCCTTGGCCTTCTCGGAGGGCTGGAACGTACTCACAAAGGGAATCGCGGTGGCCACGCCTCCCGCTACGCCGGCACAGCTGGATGCGATTAACCACGTCCGCTTGCTTGTGTCGATCCGGGGGGAGCCGGAGGTCATGTCACTCATGGGGATCCTCTAAGTCTTCTTCGCTGGAGCAGGGTCAACCGGCGATTGTAGCGGGCTGTTGCGCGCATATTCAACGGGGCCGGCCGGGAGCTGCGCGAATGCGCATTCCCGGCCATGCGAAAGAGGCAATTAATAACAATGAATTAGTCCTGATTTACAAGACATTTCGACACAACGATTTGCACGCGTAAAAGATGTCTCAAGGGCTAAATTAGTTGCGGCACACTTCGCTAACTGCTAATCTTGTCTCAACTGTTAACTGCTAATTGAGAGGATATTTGCCATGCTAATCGCCCCCCTGATTTCTGCCACTTTCATTGCTGCGCTGAGCATTTCCTCGGCCTTGGCACAAACACCCCCGCCGGTCCAGACGCCCGGCCCTCAGCCGGCCAGCGCCACCGGTGCAACCAATTCCGCATTCGGCCGCATCACGGCACAGCAGGCCGGTGGCGTCGCGGCCGCCGTTGGACTGGCGGCTGCCGTTGGCAGCGGGAACGGCGGCAACAGCGGTGGCGGCAGCGGTACGGGCGGCACCGGCGGCACAGGCACGGGTACAGGCACGACCGGCACGAATTAAACGTGCGGGCCCTCTTCGCGGGAGGGCATTCGCCAAGGGCTCCGCGCGTTGGTCTGGCCACGCGACTTATTGAATGCTGCCTTTTGTCGGCATTTCTTTTGGGCGTTGGCGGCTGTTCTTCCGGATCCTCGGCCATGCTGGCCACGGCGCGGTATATCTATGGCGGCAACGCCGCGGCGCCCCAACCCACCTTCAACCCGAATTACCGCTATTTGCGGGTAGCCGTCGGCGAGCAGACGGTCTTCATGGTGCTCGGCTACATCGACAAGCGCCCCGAAGGCGCTGTCGAGGTCTGGTACAGCGGCAACGGCGAGGTCGTGAGGCTGCTCGACGGGCGCCTCGTGGGAACCACCGGCCTCAGCACCGACTGGCGCGAGGTGCGCTTTTCCAGCCTGCCCGCGTGGACCGGCGATGCGAACGGCGCAGCCCCGAAGACCTACCAGCGCGAGCGCGACATGATGCCGGGCTACCGGTTCGGCATTCGCGACGAGATCGTGCGGACGCCCATTGCTGCACCGCAGCAGACCGCCCTGGCCGGCACGGCTGCCGCTTCGCTGCGCTGGTACGAGGAGCGCAGCGTCTCGCATCCGGCGAGCGCCTCGCTGCCGCCGGCACGCTTTGGCGTTTCGCAAGCGGGCGGCGCGCCCCGGGTCGTCTATTCCGAGCAATGTATTTCCAATGATCTGTGTATGAGCTTCGAGCAGTGGACGCCTTCCCCTCCAGCACCCGTCGCAGCGGCGAGCGCTGGTACATGAGCAGTTCGCTCCTGCGTGGCATCGGCAGACATCCCTGGCCTCTTCGCGCGGCGGTGGCCTGCGCACTGGCAGCGAGTTGCGCCGCCGGCGCGCAGCCTCCGGGCAACAGCCCCGTCGACAACAAATCACCCGCTGACGACGCAGACATCCGTCCCGGCGAGCGGCTGAGCGCCTGGCTGCTGCGCCAGCCGGCCGAAACGGCCTCCCCGGGATTGGCATGGCGCATCCCGCAAGAGCGCCTGGCGCAGCAGTTCCTGAAGAACACCCTGCTGCTGCGGCTCGATGCCGCCGGCCGGCGCGTGCCGCGGGAAGAGCAGGGCCGGCGCAAGCAGTTGATGGCTTGGCTGCAGGGCCTGCCGGTGACCGGCCGCGTCGCGCTCGGCATCGTTGATCCGCGCTGGCTCCAGGCGCATCCGGAAGAAGATCCGGTGCTGACGGCCGGCCAGCAACTGGTGGCGCCGCCGCCCGTGCTGAAGACCATCTCGGTCCTGCAGCCCGATGGACAGCTTTGCCAGGTGGCCCACGAACCCGGCCGCACGGCGTGGGACTACGTCGCCGCCTGCAGCCCCGAGGGCAAGCACGACTGGGCCTGGGTCGCCCAGCCCGACGGGCGCACCGCCCGCGTGGGCGTGGCGCACTGGAATGCGCATCCGTCGAACGAGCCGGCGCCGGGCGCATGGGTCTGGGCCGCGCCGCGCGGCATGGACGACCTGGAGGCGATCTCCGAGGGCATCATCAAGTTTCTGGCCACGCAAGGGCCTTCGCCGCAAGGCGGTGCGGTCCTGCAGCCTCCGGCGGGTGCCGCGGTACCGGCCGCGGCCATCGCCGCATCCGCTGCGCCGCCCGCCCTAGCTGCCTTGCCCGATGTACCGCCGGCACCCGCCGCGCCGGCGCCATCGACCGCCATCTCCGTGCGCCCCGAGGCGGCGCCGCAGTACCGGGCGCTGCGCACCAGCGGCAACGACTGGGGCGAAACCGGCCTGCTGCAGACACCCACGGCGCGCATGGGCCAGGCGGGCGACATGCGGGCCTCGCTCACGCACGTCTCGCCCTACACGCGGCTGAACGTCATGTTCCAGCCGCTGGACTGGCTGGAAGCGGGCTTTCGCTACACCTCCATCAGCAACCGGATCTACGGCATCGGCCTCAGCAACCAGGGCTACAAGGACAAGAGCATCGACCTGAAGGCGCGGCTGTGGAAGGAGTCGGCCTACCTGCCCGAGGTCGCCCTGGGCTTTCGCGACATCGGCGGCACCGGCCTCTTTTCGTCCGAGTACCTGGTGGCAAGCAAGCGCCATGGCGACCTGGATTTCAGCCTCGGCATCGGCTGGGGCTACCTGGGGAGCAGCGGCAACATCAGCAATCCCTTCGGCTTGCTGAACAGCCGCTTCAAGACCCGCGTCAGCGAGACGACCTGGGGCGGCGCCAACTTCGGCCGGCTCTTTCGCGGACCTGCCGCGCTCTTTGGCGGCGTGCAATGGCGCACGCCCTGGGACCCGCTGACGCTCAAGCTCGAATACGACGGCAACGACTACAAGAACGAGCCGCTCGACAACCCCCAGCGGCAGCGCTCCCCGTTCAACATCGGCCTGGAGTACCGCTACTCCCCCGGCGTGTCTTTCTCGGCCGGCTTCGAACGCGGCAACAAGGTGATGCTGGGCATCACGCTGCAGACCAACCTGGCCACGATGCAGATGCCCAAGGCGGCAGACCCGCCGGCGCCGAGCTTTTCGCCGGACCCGCCGGCTGCCCCGCCGGGCTGGGCGGCCACCGCAGCCGACATCGAAAGCCGCACGGACTGGACCATCCAGCGCATCGCACCGCAGGGCCAGATGCTGCATGTGTGGATCACCGAAAGCGCCACGGTCTACCGGGATGTGCGGGTCGAGAAGATCATTGCCGTGCTGCATCGCGATGCGCCGGCCTCGATCAAGAACTTCGTGCTCCACTACTCGGAGCGGGGCCTGCCGATGCACGCGCAAGTGGTCAATCGCAACGAATGGGTGACGGCGCACTACCAGGCGCGAACGCCCGGCGAGGTTCGTGCGGCCAGCCAGCGCGACTACGCGCCCCCGCCGGTGGGCTCGGGAGATCCGGCCACCTTCGTTCCGCCGGGCAGCAGCGCCCACACTGCGGCCGCATCCGCAGATGCCTCTTCGGCCACGGCCGACAACAAGGCCCTCGGCCCGTGGGAGCGCCGCAGCGACAAGTTCAGCATCGGCCTCACGCCCAGCCTCGGCCAGATCCTCGGCGGGCCCAACGCATTCCTGCTTTACCAGATCGGCGTGCAGGCGGTGGCGGAATACCGCTTCACGCCCAGCACCTGGATCAACGGCGCGCTGAACCTGCGCATGGTCGACAACTTCGACAAGTTCACCTACACGGCAGGCAGCAACCTGCCCCGCGTGCGAACCCTCCAGCGCGAGTACGTCACCTCCAAGCGCCTGACCATGCCGGTGCTTCAGCTGACGCACGTCGGCAGGCTCTCCGACAACCAGTACTACAGCGTCTACGGCGGTGCCCTTGAAACCATGTATGCGGGCGTCGGCGCGGAATGGCTCTACCGGCCATGGCGCAGCCGGATCGCCTTCGGCGTCGACTTCAACCACGTGCGCCAGCGCGACTTCGAACAGGACTTCGGCCTGCGCGACTACAAGGTGAACACCGGCCACGCCACGCTCTACTGGGACACCGGCTGGCACGGCGTGCTGGCCAAGATCAGCGCCGGCCAGTACCTGGCGGGCGACCGCGGCGTCACCATCGACATCAGCCGCCGCTTCGACAACGGCGTGGTGCTCGGCGCCTACGCCACCAAGACCAACGTATCGGCCAGGCAGTTCGGCGAAGGCAGCTTCGACAAGGGCATCTACCTTTCCATTCCCTTCGACGCGCTGCTGCCGCGCTCGAACAAGTTCACCGCCAACTTCGCCTGGGCCCCGCTGGTGCGCGACGGCGGTGCGCGGCTCGGCCGGATCCACCCGCTCTACGAGATGACCTCGGCCCGCGACCCGAGCGCCTACAAGTTCGCGCCGCCGGACAGCGGCACGCCGGGCACGGGCGACAACATCCTGAACTTCGAACGGCCGCGCTGACGCGGCGCGGCCGCCAGCCCCCTGCCGCGCTCACCCGTGCGGCAGGGCTTTCGAACAACAGGAATCAGCCGGGCTGATCCGAACCGGCTGCGCGCATGATGAAGAACAGCCAGACCATCATCACGGCCGCCATGCAGGCAAAGCCCAGCGTCATGGCGTTGATGGTCTGGATGTAGGAGATCGGCGGTGTGGCCGCGAGCATGGCAGCGGCAAACACCAGCGCACCGAAGATCGAGCACCACAGAAGAGCACCGGGCCGGCCGGCGGCCCTGAATCCCGTCCGCAGGCACATGGTCAGGCCGAAGATGGCGGGCGCGTAGAAGAACGGCGAAAAATCCATTCCGCCGTAGTTCCTGCCGAAGGCCAGCACCACCAGGTAGGGGCCCAGCAGGCCCAGCAGGATTCCGCCGATCTCGGCCACCAGGAAACCGAAGACGACGAACTTGACGAACAGGCGAAAGGCGTCCTTGCGCCGATCGGATGTCCAGCCGGCCGCCAGCCTTGGCAGGATGTAGTAGCCCAGCGCAAGCAGCACGTACTGCATCGGCAGCAGGAAGGTGATGTAGATCTTCAGCAGCCCGCCCTGCACCGAGTCCGCCGACGAGCCCAGCAGCAGGATGGCGCCTCCCGTCATGATCCAGCTCATGAACTGCGAAAGGCTTGCCTTCCATCCGTAGCTGGCGGCCTCCCCGAGCGTCAGGGCCCGGGCGTCGGCGGGTGCCGGCAGCGGTGCCATCACCTGGCGCAGGCTCATCGCCACCAGGATGGCAAAAGGCAGCTGGATGACGGCGATCCACAGCAGCGCCTGCGTCCACGAGGCAGGCTTCAGGCCGATCAGGACCGCCACGTATCCGATGCAGATCAGCACGCCGGATGCGCAGAGCGCCAGGTAGCGGCGTCCCACGAGCAGGATGCTTCGGGAAATCCAGAATATTTCATAGCCCGCGATCAGGGCCACGCCGGCCCAGCGGAGCGGCCCCGGAAAACTCGTGAACTGCCAGGCCAGGAAACCGGCGATGGAAACCGCCAGCACGAGCGCCCAGCTCCACCAGGCGGCGGACCAACCCGCGTAATAGCGCTTGATCAGCAGCGGCTCGTGCACCACCGCCGTATGCACGATGTACTGGAAGCTGACGATCGCCAGGAACGCCGAGGCAATGCCGAAGTCGGAGGGCGACAGCGCCCGTGCCAGCGCAAAGCTCAGCAGCAGCTGGCTCGCGCTGTAGATGCACTGGTCTGCAACTGCATAGATCGGACCTCCGAGGCGTTTTCGAATTCCGGACAGGGACGCCATCCTGGGCCTGTTCACCCTAATCCGAAATGGAAAGCAGGACCGGATAGTCGGTGGCCTTGACAGCAAAGCCTCCGTCGGCGGGGCTGCCGCAGCTCCCGTGGCGCACTTGCGGGAAGAAGTCGACCCGCGTGCACTTCTTTCCCTTCTCCGCGGGAACCAGCACGTTCTGCTCGGCGCTCTGCGTCCACACCACGTGCAGCAAGGAATTGCCGCGGCTCAGCACCAGCTTGTTCAGGCCGGCATTGCTCTGGTACGAAACCTTCTTGGAATTCCTGGCGATCTTGAGGAATTCGGTAAGGCTCGAAAAGGCTTCCTTCTTCTCGCCGCCCTTCGACTTGAGCCCGAAGTTGTCTTCCCTCGAAATGGCGGAGGTTCCCCGGTCCTGCCAGGCATAGAGATTCAGCAGCTTGATGCCTGCGGCCACGTTGGTCAGGTACTCCCGCAGGATCAGCGAAGCCTGGGTGTTGCGGTCCCGGACCGGCAGGTAGGAGGCATAGCCCCACTCGGAAGCGACGATCCCGACCTTTGCGAGCTGCTGCTGGTCCAGCTTCGCGCGCAGCTTTGCATAGTCCGCAATGGCGGTTTCCGGAATGGAGCGGTAAGGATGGATCGATATGTCCGTCAGGCAGTCGGCCTTGGCCGCCGACACGAAGGCATTCTCGAGCTGCGGCGGAACCTGGCCCGGGCTGAAGGGAAGCTTCGCAAAGCCGAATCCCATGAGGATCTTCGGCGGGGTCTTCATTTGCGCGATGCTGCGGCAGAACTCGGCGGTCGCGGTTTCAAAGCTCGAAAAAAGCGCCGGGTTCAGGAAGGTCTTGTGGTCGGGCTCGTTCCACAATTCCCAGACGGCAACATCGGCCGCGTGCGCGCTCATGAATTCGAGCGCGAACTTGGCGAACAGCTTTTCGCGCTGGCCTTCGCCCGCCTCCGCCGGACTCTGCCCCCAGATCTCCCGGCCCCCGAACAAGGTCACGATCGCCTGGAGCCTGGCGTTTTTCACGCGCTTGATCAGGCCCGAATAATCGACCGATGCAGGGTTGACGCTCTTGAGCGGCGGCCGCGCGCCGAATCTCACGAATTCGAAGCCCGATGCCCTGATCTCGTTCAGATCCTCGTTCGTGATGGTGGCCGGGTCGATCTGCACGCTCAGCGCGACCGGATATTCCGTGCCCAGTTCGGCGATGCCGCGGGCCTGCGCCGCGCAGGCCACGGCCGCCAGCGCCGCCGAAGCGCACAGCAGCCTGATTGCACTCAGCAAACGCCCCGCAACGGAGGAAAAAGATGAAGACTTCATCACTGTACCGACTCCTTGTACAAGTCCAGGATGGCGGCGTTCATTCGGTCGGCGGTGTATTTCTCTTCGAAGATCTCCCGTCCGGCACGCCCCATCCGCTGCAATTCCTCATCGGAGATCCGATCGATCTCGCGCAGCACGTCGTCCAGCCCGTCGAGCGAAAACAGCCGTCCGTTCCTGTTGTCTTCGACGATGTCGACGAGACCGCCCACGGCGGATGCAAAAACCGGCTTGCTCCGGGCCATGGCCTCGACCGCGACAAGGCCGAAGCCTTCCCACCGGGAGGGAACGATGACCGCGTCGCACGACCTGTAGGCTTCTTCGAGTTCGTCCTTCTCGAGCCATCCCGCGAACTCGATCTCGCTCGAACGCGCAAGGGAAAGATCGTTTCTGACGGCGCCACCCACGATCACGAGCTTGAAGCCAGGCTGGACGCGGGCATAGGCGTCGAGCAAGGCGTCGATGCCCTTCTGCCGATCGAGCCGCCCCACGAAAAGGATCCTTCGGGGCCGTGCCGGGGCCTTGGGAGCCACCGTGTTCTCCGGAATGGGAGTGGTGGGCTGAATTCCGTTCGGAATGCACTTGCACCGCTTGATGCCGAATTTCTCGGCAACCCGGAACTCGTGGCCGCTGATGCAGATGATCGCGTCGCTCCAATGGGAAAGCAGCCATTCGATCCATCGATAGATCGACTTCTTGTACGAAGGCCCGACCTGGTCGAAGGCCCAGCCATGGGAGCAATAGACGATCTTGGTCTCGGCCGGCACCTGGCCGAGCAGCGCCATGGCGCGAACGATCCCGCCCGGAATCGAGCTGTGCAGGTGCAGCACCGTGGGGCGCTCCGAGCGGATGATTTTCTTGATCTCGGCGGCGTAGCTCGCAAGGGCGAGAGGACTGCGGGCCGTGGGGACCACATGCGTGTCCTGGGAGTTCAGCCACTCCACCGGACCGGGCAATATGAACTTTGCCTGGCTGATCACGGGAGAGTTCTGCTGAAAGCCCGAAACCAGCCGAAGATAGGTTTCGAGCCCGCCCTTGAGCGTTTCGGCAACGTGCAATATCTTCATAGGTGCCAATCAGATCAATGCATGGATACCGGCCACCACCTGGCTTCTCAATGCGTCGAGCGCTTTCCGGTCCGGGTGCCGGTCATCCAGCAAGCCCAGCACCGAGGTGCCCAGCTTTTCAACCCGGGGCGACAAGTCGAAGAGGTAGCGCTTTCTGCCGGTCAGTTCGAAAAACGACTCCACCTTCTTGTCCCAATTCATCCCTATGGACGGAATGTTCAAACCGTAGGCCACGATATTCGCGTGCAGCCGGTGGGCCACGATGCACGAGCAGGCGCTGATCAAGGCAACGAGTTCGTCCGGGTGTCGGGGAACGAGAAAAATCGATTTCGGCGCATCGGAGGCCGAGGAAATTTCTTCCAGGACCTTGTTGTCTTCGGAGGCGCCGTTCGTGAAATAAAGCACCCGCTTTCCCTCGGCCCGCAATGATTCGGCCAAGGTGGCAAAAAACTTGGCCGACTGCGTCGAATTGGAGCTTTCGTATTCGGAATTCATGACCAGGGCATCGAGGCTGCTGACGCAAATTCCGATGTCCCAATTCTTTTCCGGCGAAAGCTCTTCCGAGAAAGCATCGGCGCAAATGAGCGCCGGGTCGGGCACGACCTGTATGTCGCTCCTCGGAATCCGAAAATAATTGTGCAGGTTGCTGGCCGATTCCTGGTCGCGCGTGGCGTAGAAGGCGGGCCTCGCATTTTTCAAGAATCGCCCGACCAGAAAGCGCCCGAGAAAAGACCATTTCGCCGTCACCCCAACCGACAGGATCACCACCTTCTTTCCACGCAGCAGCCTGCTCAGGAGAAACAGCTTCGCCGGAAAATTGAGCGCCACATCGCAAAACAGCTGGCCACCGCCAATGACGATCAGGTCCGCGTCGTCGACCGCGGCCTTCCAGTTCTTCCGCCAGCCGAGAAAATAGCCTTTGAGGCAATACAGGAACACGATCACCGACCTGATGAGCGAAGGCAACTTCGCAAAGAGCCGGAATGCGCCGCCGCCACGCAGGTTTTCTTCCTCGAAGCCGAGGCGGCCGGCAATGTCCAGGAATTCGACCCTCGCCTGCGGATACTTCAGGCCGGCAATATGAGCCAGGGATGCTGCAATGACCCCGTCACCCAGGTTGTCGCTGAAGGGCACGGCGCAGATAAGGATCTTTTTCATCTGTGAATCAAGCATCGATTGCCTTCGAAGCCAAGCCGCTCATCGCGACCCGTGGCCCACGGCGACCACCCAGATGGTCCTGATGAAGATGCCGATATCCCGGCCGACCGAAAGCGTCTCGACGTAGGAGACATCCAGCGCCACGCGTTTCTTGTAGCTCAGCTGGTTGCGCCCGCTGACCTGCCACAGGCCCGTGATGCCGGGCCGGACGGCGCAATAGAACGACCAGTCCGCCCCGTACAGGATCTTCTGGTCGAGCATGCACGGCCGGGGGCCGACCAGGCTCATGTCGCCCACGAGCACATTCCAGAACTGCGGCAGCTCGTCCAGGCTGGTCTTGCGGATGAACTTGCCGAAGCGCGTGATGCGCGGGTCGTTTTCGAGCTTTTGATAGTCGTCCCACTGCTGGCGCGCGACCGGATCGTTCCTGAGGTGCTCCTCGAGGATCTGGGCGGAGTTCGGCAGCATCGAGCGGAACTTGTAGAACTTGAACACGCGCCCTCCCCGCCCGAATCGCGGCTGGGAGTACAGGACAGGCGCTCCGGAAGTGATGAGCACCCCAAGGCCGATCAGGACGTAAAGCCAGCCGAAAGCGCAGAAAAAGAACAGCGCGGCGGCAACGTCCACCGCTCTTTTTCCGGCGCGCAGCATGGCGGGATGGCGGACCCTGACCCATGCCATGTCATCCGCGATGGCGCCGATTGCTTCCTCGCCTGCGGGTGCCATCGACTCTTCATGGCGGAAATTCGTCATAGGAATGCTCCCTTCTCACATTCGAAGTGGAGGCAAATTTGCAGCTTGAGAACTCTCATTGCAGGGGAACCTTTCGTCTTACAAGCAGGCGCTTGTCCCTTTCGGGTTCAGTGATACGTGGCGGCTTGGTTTTCAGGCCAATACGGCCTTGCACGGAAGCCGTGAAGGTTGCAGCGCAGAAAAATCAATGCGCAGGCCGAGCGATCCAAATACGTAATACAAAAGAGCGACGCACTTGCCCCTAGTCCTTTGTTATTAGCGTTTGATTGATGGCACCGATTTAGTGCGTAATGTGATAATTATCACAATCTCGCTGAATTTTCTCAGAAACTGCCCGCCAGGCTAGGTGGTATCCCTGTTGTTTTTGTATTTATAGTGTGTGTAACGGTAACCGCCGTATTTGTAGCTGCTGCTACCCGCATGGCGCCGGGATAAGTCCATAGCATTCAAAATTACGCCATTGGCCGAGCAGCCCGCGTGCGCCAGCCTTCTGACGCTTTCGTTCAATTCGCCAAGGTGCGTCTTTTCCGCCCGGGCCACGAGCAGAAGAGAGCCCGCGAGCGGCGCCACCGATGCGGTGTCCGCCGCCACCAGCACAGGCGCCGTGTCGATAATCACAAGGTCGTAATCCGGCGAAAGCTTTTCCAGGATCTGGGAAAAAGAATCGCTCATGAGCAATTCCGCCGGGTTGGGCGGCAGCATGCCGGTCGTCATGACATCCAGATTCGGCAGGATCGACGAGCGAATGGCTTTTTCGACGCCCAGCGTGCCAGCAATCAATTCCGAAAGACCGGACGACCGGGAAAGGGAGAAGAATTGATTAACCCGGCCCTTGCGCAAGTCGGCGTCGATCAGCAGGACCTTCTTTCCTGACGCAGCGGTAATGGCCGCGAAATTGACCGAAACAAAGGTCTTTCCGACACCCGGCGTCGCGCCGGAGATGAGCAGGCGGTTGTTGGGCGCTTCCAGCATGGCAAATTGCAACGCAGTCCGCAGGCTGCGCAGGCTTTCCACCGCGGGATCCTCCGATTGCTGGAGCGCCAGAATGTGCATCCCCGGCGCCCTGCTCTCGATGTTCTTGTCGATCATCCGCTGGGCGGAGCTCAACGGGATGCTGCTGTACACGTTGAGGCCCGTGTGCATCTCGATCTCGCTCGGATTGCGGATGCCGCCGAACAGCGAGTTCTTGACAATGGCGAGCACGACGCCGGCCGCCAGGCCCAGCAGCAGGGCCAGCGCGATGATCAGCGGCCGCTTGGGCCAGACGGGCTCCTCGGGGACGATGGCGTCGTCCAGCAGGCGCACGTTGCCGACCTTGCCTTCCTTGGCCAGCCGCATCTGCAGCGAGCTGTTCAGGAGCGACACGTAGAGGTCGGTGTTGACCTTGATGTCGCGCTGCATCTGAACGGTGTTCTGCTGCAGCAGCGGCATCTTCCGGATGCGCGAATCGACCGCCGAAATCTGGCTTCTCCACGCTGAAATCTGCGCGTCCAGCGTCTGGAGATTCGGGTGCTTGTCGGTGAAGCGCGCCGAAAGTTCTCGCCGCTTCTGCTCGGCTTCGAGCAATTTGGATTGCAGGTCGACCGTCTGGGCCAGCGCATTCTTGGCCTCGTCGTCGAGGCTGACGGTGCCGTTTTCGTTTCGATAGCGGTTGTAGAGATCTTCGGACTGCTCGAGCTGCTTCTTGAATTGCGGCAGTGCGGTGTCCAGGAAGCCCAGGGTCTTCTCGGCCTCGGCAGCCTTGCGCTCGATGTTCTGGCGGACATAGAGCCGCCCGATTTCATTGAGCAGCTGCGTCAGCTTTTCCGGGTTCGGGCTTTTCAGGCTGACGTCGAGAACGCCGGACTGCTTGCCTTTTTCGACGACCTTGAGGTTGTCCTGCAGCGACAGCAGCGCCAGTTGCCTGGAATTGCGGGCCAGCTGGAACTGCGCGCCCGGCTTGGCGCTGACGGCGCTGACCAGCAGCCGGAGGCTGCCGCCCGGAACGTTGGCCACGAGCGGGGTTCCGACGGTGCCCTTGAGCGGCGTGTCGACGTTGGGAACGAGCAGCTCGTAGCGGTTGTCCGGCCCGAGGGTCAGCATGAACTGTTTCGCTTCGAGATCCGCGGGTACGTCGAACTGCGGAACCATGATCGCCTCGGCCCCGGTCACGTAGCCGGACAGCCCCATGAAGCCCGGGTCCGACAGCTCGGTGGCGCGCCGCGCGAGCCAGCTGCCCACGATGGGTGCATAGCGCGGCTGCGCGCTGATGTACAGCTTGGTGTTCTCCACCGCCTGGCCGAGGATGGCGCGCGACTTGATGATTTCGATCTCGCCCGCGGCCGGTGTCTTCACGCTCAGCAGCGACGACGCCGCATCGCCCAGGAAGCTGCCCGCCGAATTGCCGGAGTCCTCGACCTGCACGGCCACGTTCGTTTCGTACATCGGCTGCCCGAAAAGGGCGTAGGCCATGCCAAGCAGCAAGGCCACGGCAACCACGATGGCAATGAACCACCGGTGGTCGATCAGGATGTCCAGGTACTCGACGAGTTTGAACCCGTCGTTCTCCTCTTCCAGCGCGGGCATCGGCAGGGCGGCTTGCTGGGGTGCGTTCATGTCGGTTGCTGCTCAGGTTTTGTAATTTTCAAAATGCGGTCGATCCAAGTCCTGGCTCCCACGTCGATGAGGGCCAGGGCATGCTCGAAGGCCGCCTCGTCCTGTTTGTAGGGATCGGGCACGTCCTGCTTGGCGGCCTCGGCAATGCGAAAGACCTTGCCGCGCACGAAGGGGTAGGCCGACTCGAGATGGCGGCGCTGCGCCATGTCCATGACCAGGATCAGGTCCGCCTGCCGGCACAGCAGCTGGTTCACCTGCTGCGCCAGGTGGCCGGAAATGTCGATGCCGCGCTCCTGCATGAGCTTCTGCGCCATTGCGTCGGCCGGCTTGCCCACGAGAGCGCCGGTGCCGGCCGACACCACGCGAAGATGCGGCAGGCCCGCGGCCAGGATGCCTTCGGCCATCGGGCTGCGGCAGATGTTGCCGATGCAGACTGTCAGGACGGATTTCATCTGTGGCGGCTCCAGACTTCGTCGCCGGCGTTGATCACTTGCGCGGCCGGCAGGATCAGGCTGGCCAGGCGGTTCCAGGTGACCAGCGGCACCGAATCGATGTAGACGACGTCGCGCGGCTGCAGCGGGAAGCGCTCGGCCAGGCCCAGCGCCGCCGGGTTCTTGGCATTCAGGTGGAAGATGGCCGGCAAGCCCCGCGCGTTGTTGCGGATGACGTAGATCTGGCCCGTGTTGGCCGAAGTCAGGTTGGGGCCGCCGGCCTCGCCCAGCGCCTCGTTGAGGCTGAGCCGCCCGTTGTGCATGAGCAGCGCCGACGGACGGGCAATTTCGCCCATCACGAACACCTTGCTCTCGTCGCGGTGCCGCACCTGGACCACGTCGCCATTGCGCAGCGGAATCCTGCTGGCATCGGCGCCCAGGTCCTGCAGGTTGGGCAGGTTGATGAGCGTGGTCCTGTCGCCGCGCGTGAGCGTCACGAACGAGCGGTCGCCGTTGGCGGTGATGCCGCCGGCCCGGCTGATGGCTTCGGCCAGCGTCATCGGCACGTCGGTGAAGATCTGCAACCCCGGGTTTCGCACTTCGCCCTCGACGAAGGCGCGGCGGCTTCGGAAGGACTGGATGCGCACCGTGACCTGCGGCGCCTTGATGTAGGTGGCGATGCGGCTCGCGATGAGGTCGGAGGCCTCGATTTCGGTCAGCCCCTGAAGCTTGACGCGGCCGATGTAGGGGAATGTGATCTGTCCGTCCGCGCCGACGATGAAGCCGGGCGCCACGCTGATGCCGGTCGGGTCTGCCTGCTGCGTGATCACCGCGCCGGCATTCGGCAGCAGTTCCGGATGGTCGTAGACGATCACGCCCACGACGTCGCCCGGGCCGATGGTGTAGACCGGCGATTCGCCGAAAAGCGCCTTCACTTCCGGCGCAACGGCGGTCGGCTGCGACTCCGCCATGGTGCGGATCAGTGCCGGCGAAATGGACGTGATGACGCCATCCGGCGCACCATCGGCCGGCAGGTACTGGAACTCCGGCGGCAGGCTCTGGTCCGCCTCGTAGGCGCCCATGGAATTGAAGCCCGGTGCGCAGCCCTGCAGCAATAACGCGCCCATTAGGGCAAAACCCCACCCCTTCGGGTTCACGAAGCGTGTCAAATTGATCCCCATTGCACAAATTGGTTTTCAGCAGCCGCGATTCATATGCAAGGCCCGAGCCCAGTTGATATTGGGCGGGACTTTTTTTGCCGCGGTTTGTCAAAGCAAAGCCCGCGCATCATGGACAGGCGGGCTGAGCGAATTGTCGCTGCCTGCACATTGACCCTTTTCCGTTCAATAGATGCAAAAAATGTGTCTATATGCGGATTAACCCGGGACCCAATGGGGTTATCTCGGGGATCAATGCCTGAAGTGCCTTTTTCATTGGGGAAAAGGGCTTCGATGGCACGCTTGCAACTGTGTGCTGCAGTTTGCAAATGTGAACTATCAATTAACTGGTTGCGCAGAGCAATTGTGGCGCTCTGGCCACAAATCTTCCGCGTCACTCGCTCATTGAAAAGCTTTGCTCTTTTGTAAGGAACTGTGTGCTGTTGGCAGGCTGGCGCACAGCCCTGCGGTTCTGCAGGAGATCGGCACGGGTGAACGGGCGCTCGATGCCCGCCATCCACGCTGCAAGGGCCTCCAGCGCGTCCTGAGTGGGTGCAGGCCGCCCCACTATGAAAAAGAGGAGCGGCAGCGCCATCGCCAAGGCCAGCCAGCGTGGTGTTCTGACCTGCATGGACTGGCGCCAATGCAACAGCAAAAAGCTTGTGCTTACAACTGTTCCAAGCAGGGCCCCCGTGACGACCTCCGCGGTGGAGTGAACTTCGAGGGCCAGCCGCGACACACCGATGAAGACGCCCCATACCCATCCCGATACCGCAGCCGCCATGCGCACGTTTGGTGCGCGGCGCCGCGCCGCCAGCCAGAAAACGACCGGCCAGACGCTGGTTGCCAGCGCGGTATGCCCACTGAAGCCGATGAAATCGAAATGGGCGCTGCCAATGCCCCAGCCCATGAAGAGAAGCTTGGACAGCATCACGATGAAACCGCAACCGCCAAATAGCAGCGTCCACCGCACCGCCGCCGGGCGCGTGCTGCGATCGATGGCAAGCCAAATTGCAATTCCCAAAGCGGTGGGCAACAGGAAGCCGCTGTCACCGAAGCCGGTGGCAATTAACCAGAAATTATTCATTAATGTGAAATAAGTGCGATTTTCTATTGGTGCGCGATCGCCGGCCGGAGCCGTTCCGAAGGCATACTTGCGGCACCTTCAACACCAGCGCTCCTGGAGCATATTGAAATCATGAGCATCCTCAGTGAGTTCAAGGAATTCGCCGTCAAGGGCAACGTGATCGATCTCGCCGTCGGCGTGATCATTGGCGCGGCATTCGGGAAGATCGTCGATTCGATCGTTGCCGACATCATCATGCCGCTTGTCGGGCTGGTGTTCGGCAAGCTGGATTTCTCGAACCTGTACATGGTGCTGGGCACCGCGCCGGCGGGTGTCGCCAACAACCTGGCCGACCTCAAGAAGGCCGGCGTGCCGGTGCTGGCCTATGGCAACTTCATCACCATCGCGGTCAACTTCGTGATCCTTGCCTTCATCATCTTCATGATGGTCAAGCAGATCAACAAGCTGCGCAAGACGCAGGCGGAGGCGCCCGCGGCACCGGTGGCACCGCCGGAAGACATCGCCCTCCTGCGCGAAATCCGCGACAGCCTGAAGCGCCCCTGAGCCGCCCCCGCGCGCCTTCCTGATCAGGCGCCCGCCAGCGTTCTGGCCATGCGCAGCGCCTCGACGAGGCTCGACGCATCGGCCCGTCCCGTGCCTGCGATATCGAATGCGGTGCCATGGTCGGGGCTGGTGCGCACCAGCGGCAGGCCCAGCGTCACGTTCACGCCCTTCTCCACGCCAAGGTACTTGACCGGGATCAGGCCCTGGTCGTGGTACATCGCAATCACCACATCGAACTCGCCGCTTCCCGGCACCCCGGGCCTGGCACGCGCACGCATGAAGACGGTGTCGGGCGCGTAAGGTCCCTGGGCGTCGATGCCTTCGGCATGGGCCGCCGCAATGGCCGGTGCAATGATGTCGCGCTCTTCGGAGCCGAACAGGCCGCCCTCGCCCGCATGCGGATTGAGGCCGGCCACGCCGATGCGCGGCGCCCGCCCGAGCATGCGCTGCAAGGCACGGTGGGTGATGCGCAGCGTCTCCAGCACGCTGCCGAAGCTCACGGCCGTGATGGCGTCGCGCAACGACATGTGAATGCTCACCAGCACGGTGCGCAGTTCGTCGTTGGCCAGCATCATGCGCACCGGCATGCCGTCCACCGCGACGCCCGCATGCGCGGCGGCCTCGGCCTGCAGCAGCTCGGTATGGCCGGGATAGGGAAACCCGGCCGCGGCCAGTGCTTCCTTGTGCAGCGGCGCCGTGACGATGGCGGCGATCTCGCCGCGCAATGCGGCGCGTGCAGCCCAGACCACGCAATCGCCGGCCACGCGGCCGGCTTCGGCACCGATCCGGCCCGGCACGATGTTTTCCGCCGGTGCGGCCACCACCTGCAGCACCGGGATGCAGCCCGGCGGCACCGCGGCCGCTTCGGCGATGTGCGCGATCTGCGCCACCGGCCAGGCAGGTTGCCCGGGCAGCGCCAGCGCCTGCGATGCCCGGCGCATCGCGGCCACGTCGCCGGCCACGAAAGCGCCGC
The DNA here is from genome assembly GCF_003951285.1 of Variovorax beijingensis. Lineage (GTDB taxonomy): Bacteria > Pseudomonadota > Gammaproteobacteria > Burkholderiales > Burkholderiaceae_C > Variovorax > Variovorax beijingensis. The sequence goes on from NZ_RXFQ01000001.1 coordinate 575,245, forward strand.
GCGTGGCGTCAGGCGCCTGGCGGAAGGCCTTGGCGATGATTTCCGGACCGATGCCCGCGGGATCGCCCAGCGTGATGGCGACAGGAGCGAGGGGAACCTGGCCGCTCATGCCGGATTGTCGATGTCGATGAACTCGTGCTTCAGCCCGAGCTGGGCCGCCACGTGCCCGGCCACCGCCTGGGCGCCGTAGCGCTCGGTGGCATGGTGGCCGCAGGCCAGGAAGGCGACGCCCATTTCGCGGGCGTAGTGGGCCTGCGGTTCGGAGATCTCCCCGGTGATGAAGGCGTCGGCGCCGGCGGCAATGGCGGCCTCGAAATAGCCCTGGGCGCCACCCGTGCACCACGCGATGTTCCTGATCGGGCGGTGCGCCGTGTCCACCAGGGTGACGGGCCGCTTCAGCACCTTTTCCGCATGGGCGGCCAGCGCCTTGGCATTGGGAAAGGTCTCTGCGTTTTCGAGTGCGCCCAGGAAGCCGAGCTCCTGGTCGCCGAAGCGCCCCGCCGATCCGGCATGGGCGAGCAAGCCGAGCTGCAGGCCGAGCTGCGCGTTGTTGCCAAGCTCCGGATGCGCATCGAGCGGCAGGTGATAGGCGAACAGGTTGACGTCGTCGCCCAGCAGCAGCCCCAGGCGCTGCTTCATCCAGCCGGTGACGCAGCCGTCCTGGCCGCGCCAGAACAGGCCGTGGTGCACGAAGATGGCGTCGGCCTCGGCATGGATGGCGGCCTCGATGAGCGCGCGGCTCGCCGTGACGCCGGAGACGATCTTCCGCACCACGGTGCGGCCCTCGACCTGCAGGCCATTGGGTCCGTAGTCCTTGAAGCGCGACGGCGCAAGGAGCAGGTCGAAGGCATGCAGCAATTCATGGCGAGTGGTGCTCATCGCGCCATTGTCGCGCTCCCGATGCCGTCGCGCATCGCATGGCCGCGCGCCGCCAATGGCCACAGGGCCAGCACGAAACCCAGCCCGGCCAGCACGGCGACGTAGTGCGCCGGCGCCATGGTGTCGCGCTGCAGCCAGAGCGTGAGGATCACCGGCGTCAGGCCGCCGAACACGGCATACGACATGTTGTAGGCGAACGAAAGCCCCGTGAAGCGCACCGGCGCCGGAAACGCGCGCACGCCCGCAATCGGCACCGTGGCGATGGTGCCCACGAACAATCCCACCAGGCCGTAGTGCCAGAACAGCGTGGCCGGCGTGCCGGGCAGTCCCGTGTAGAAAAGATAGGCCGTTGCGAACAACCCGCCCCATCCGACGAGCATCACGGCACGCGTGCCGATGCGGTCGCTGGCCCAGCCGGCCAGCACGCAGCCGATGGTCAGGGTCAGCGTGGCAAGGGCGTTGGCTTCCAGCGCCAGCGCAGCCGGAATGTGGTGCACCTTCTGCAGGTAGGTGGGCGTGTACAGCACCACCACCACGATGGCGGCCGACAGCACCCAGGTCAGGAGCGCCACGTAGACGCTGGCCGCGCGGTGCTCGCGCAGCACGGTGCGCAGCGGCAGCTCGCGCGCCACCGTCTTGCGGTCTGCCAGCTCCCTGAAGACCGGCGTCTCGTGCAGGAAGCGGCGCAGGTACACCGAGACGAGGCCGAACACCCCGCCCAGCACGAAGGGAATGCGCCAGGCAAAGCCGCTCACCTCCGCCGGCGAATAGTGGCGGTTGATGGCCACGGCCACCAGCGAGCCCAGCAGGATGCCGCCCGTGATGCCCGAAGTCAGCGCGCCGATGCCGAACCCGTAGCGCTGCGCCGGCACGTGCTCGCCGATGAACACCCAGGCGCCGGGCATCTCGCCGCCAATGGCCGCGCCCTGCAGCACGCGCATCGCCAGCAGCAGCAAGGGTGCGGCAATGCCGATGCTCGCGTAGGTGGGCAACAGGCCGATGACCAGCGTGGGCGCCGCCATCAGGAAGATCGACAGTGTGAACATGCGCTTGCGGCCGAGCAGGTCGCCGAAATGCGCAATGACGATACCGCCCACCGGGCGGGCCAGGTAGCCGGCGGCGAAGATGCCGAAAGTCTGGAGCTGCCGCAGCCAGTCGGGCATGTCGGCGGGAAAGAAAAGCGCGCCCAGCACGGTGGCGAAGAACACGTAGATGACGAAGTCGTAGAACTCCAGCGTTCCGCCGAGCGCGGACAGGGCCAGGGTCTTGTAGTCGCGCGCGCCGAGCGTGCGCGCCGGTGCCGGCTGCGTGCCGTCCGGGGAGATTGCGTGAGAAGTCATGGCGGGCAGGAAGGTCGTTGCCGCGCGCCGGGCCGCCGAGGGATGGGAAGCGGAAGATCGGCGCGCCGGCGAAACGCCTGGCCGCGTCCACCGGATGGGCGGCGCGGAAGGCCGGAGCTCGGAGCCGTGTGGGCTCGTTGCGCAATGCTAAGGGTTATCCCTTATTGGCGCACAAGACCTTTGTCATTCTCGACCGCACCGCGCGGTTTCTGGCAGACGGGGGTTGAGGGACAATGGACCCGTTGGCGCCGCGTGGACGGCGCGTTCCCCCGTTCTATCCAAAGCTTCATGAAACGCACCTGGCTGCTCTTTGCCCAAGCCGTGACCGTCCTTCTGGCGGCCTACTTCGTCGTTGCAACACTCAAACCCGAATGGATCAACCGCCGCGCCACCTCCCTGGGCGGCGTGGTGTCGATCGTCGAGGCGCCGTCGGGCGCCCCATCCGTGCCGGTCGCCGGCAGCCTGAGCGCGGCGGCCAGGAAAGCCTCGCCGGCCGTCGTGAGCATCAACACCAGCAAGGCCGCGCAGCGCCATCCCCGCAGCAACGATCCGTGGTTCCGCTTTTTCTTCGGCGACCAGGGCGACCAGCCCCAGGTCGGCCTGGGCAGCGGCGTGATCGTGAGTGCCGAGGGCTACATCCTCACCAACAACCACGTGGTCGAAGGCGCGGACGAAATCGAGGTCACGCTCAACGACAGCCGCCACACGCGCGCCAAGGTGATCGGCACCGACCCGGACACCGACCTGGCCGTGCTCAAGATCGAGATGGACAAGCTGCCCGCGATCGTGCTGGGCAATTCCGACGAGCTCCAGGTGGGCGACCAGGTGCTGGCCATCGGCAATCCCTTCGGCGTGGGCCAGACGGTCACCAGCGGCATCGTCTCGGCGCTTGGGCGCAACCAGCTCGGCATCAACAACTTCGAGAACTTCATCCAGACCGACGCGGCCATCAACCCCGGCAATTCGGGCGGCGCGCTGATCGACGTGAACGGCAACCTGCAGGGCGTCAACACCGCCATCTATTCGCGCTCGGGCGGCAGCATGGGCATCGGCTTCGCGATTCCGGTTTCCATGGCGAAAATCGTGCTCGAGGGCATCGTGAAGGACGGCCAGGTGCGCCGCGGATGGATCGGTGTCGAGCCGAACGAACTCTCGCCCGAACTGGCCGAAACCTTCGGCGTGAAGGCCGATGCCGGCGTCATCATCACTGGCGTGCTGCAGAACGGCCCCGCGGCCAAGGCCGGCATCCGTCCAGGCGACGTGATCACCTCGGTCGGCGAAAAGAAGACCGACAACGTGCAGGCCCTGCTGACCGCCGTGGCCGGCCTCAAGCCCGGCAGCACCGCGCGCTTCGCGCTGCAGCGCGGCACCGACAAGATGGAACTGGACGTGATGCCGGGCCTGCGGCCCAGGAGCCCGATGCGGCAAGTGCCGAACCAGCCCGAATGACCGGTCAGGAAGACGCGGAGGAATCCGCGCTTTCTTCCTTCTCTTCGGATGATTTCTTGCCCCCTGCGAAATAGCGGGCGCCGATGATGCCCACCTCGTAGAGCAGGCACATCGGCACCGCCAGCGCGAGCTGCGACACCACGTCCGGGGGCGTGAGCACCGCGGCGATCACGAAGGCCACCACGATGAAGTAGCCGCGGAACGAGCGCAGCTTCTCGATGGTCACCATCTCGAAGCGCACCAGCAGCATCACGACGATCGGCACCTGGAAGGCGACGCCGAACGCGATGTAGAGCGAGAGAATGGCTTCGACATACGAGGAGATGTCGGGCGTGGCCGCCACCGCGGCCGGCGTGAACTTCTGGATGAAGCTGAACATCTTGTCCAGCACGAAGAACTGCACGAAGGCGATGCCGCCGTAGGCCAGCAGGCTGCCGAAGAAGATCAGCGGCAGCGCAAAGCGCTTTTCATGGCTGTAGAGCCCCGGCGCAATGAACATCCAGGCCTGGTACATGAGCCAGGGCAGCGCCAGCAGCACCGCCGTCATCATGAGCACCTTGAGCGGCACGAAGAACGGCGAGAACACGCCAATGGCGATGAGCTTGGCGTCCGGCGGCATGTGCGCGCGGATCGGCATCGCGATCAGGTCGATCAGCCCGCCCGGGCCGGGCCAGATGGCCAGCAGGATGCCCGCGACCGCCAGGCCGTAGACGCAATAGAGCAGCCGGTCGCGCAGCTCGACCAGATGTTGCACGAACGGTTGTTCGGTGCCCGCCAGCTCGTCTTCTGCGTCTTTGTTCTTGTTGTCGGAATCGGCCATTGGAAGGAGAAAAAGCAGGAGAAAAGCGTGGCTTCGGCCGGCGTGCGGCGCACGAGGAACGCGCTGGTGGGAAAGCCGCTAGTTGATCTTGTGGGGACGGAAGCGGGCGACGCGCGCGGCACCCGAAAGCGCCTTGGTGCGCACGCCGTTGCGCGCCTTGTACCACTGCGGCGTGGCGCCCTGCTTCAGGCGCCAGTTCTTGCGGGGATGCCTGTATTCCGGCACCGCGGGCTCGGGTTCGGCCAGGGCCGAAAGGGTCTCGCCCGAGCCGGAGAACTGCTTCTCGAGTTCGCTTGCGCCGCTGTGGATGCTCTGCTCGACGTCCCGCGCGGCATCTTCCACCGTGCCCTTCATCTTGCGCAGTTCGTCCAGCTCCATCGAGCGGTTGACTTCAGCCTTGACGTCGTTCACGTAGCGCTGCGCCTTGCCCAGCAGGGTGCCGACGGTGCGCGCCACCCGGGGCAGCTTTTCCGGCCCGATGACGATCAGAGCCACGACGCCGATGAGCGCCAGCTTCTCAATGCCGAGGTCGAGCACTTATGACCTGCGCTCAGGACTTCTGACGCGCTTCGACGTCGATCGTGGACTTGTCGCTGTTGGCCGGCTGGCCGGTCACCTGCGCCGCAGGAGCCGACGAAGCGGCGGGTGCATCGGCGGTGGTGGTGCCGTCCTTCATGCCGTCCTTGAAGCCCTTGACGGCGCCACCAAGGTCGGAACCCATGTTCCGCAGCTTCTTGGTGCCGAAGATCATGACCACGACGAGCAGCACGATCAGCCAGTGCCAGATAGAAAAAGAACCCATGGAAGACTCCTAAGAATGTGTCCGATTTTAGTCGGGCTGAATGTGACAGTTCGGATTAATGGGATTCAGCCGCGCAGCCACGGGCGGGGGCCGCCCATGACGTGCACATGGAGATGGTGAACCTCCTGCCCACCCTCGGTGCCGGTGTTGACGACGACCCGGTAGCCGCCCTCCGGATAGGGCCTGCAGCCCTGTTCCAGCGCGAGCCTGGGTGCCAGCGTCATGATCCTGCCCATCAGCGCGGCATCGTCGGGGGTGAGTTGCGCCATCGAGGCGATGTGCCGCTTGGGCACCAGCATGAAATGCACCGGCGCCCAGGGGGCGATGTCGTGAAAGCCGAACAGCTCGTCGTCCTCGTAGACCTTGCGCGAAGGAATCTTGCCGTCGATGATTTTGCAGAAGACGCAGTTCGGATCAGATGACATCTTTGGGTTCCATGGGACGGCTGCCGTTCATGCGGATCATGCCCTTCACGATCCGGTAGAGAAACCACAGCGAAATGAGGCTCCAGGCGATCCAGCCCGGCACGAGAAAGAGCAGCCAGAGCCATGCGGTCAGGATGTACAGCAGGCCCGCCCACAGCACCGAGCGGATGCGCCAGCTGAAATGCGTGGCCTGCCAAGTGCCGGCCGCGTCGTCGCGCTTGATGAAATCGATCAGCAGCGCCACCAGCAGCAGCGCCACCGAGGCCTGCGCCCCCGGCAGGACGGCGCCAATGGCCACGATCAGGTGCAGGATATAGCTGATCCAGCCCCAGGTCTTGAGCGAGTCGTCGGGTTCCACATTCACGATGTCGTTGGCCATGGGACGTCCTTTCAATCGTTGGATGCCTCGCGGGCCTGTGCCTTGCGCAAGGCTTTTTCCTCGATGCCGCTGGTGCCCTCGCGGCGCTCGAGCTCCGCAATCACCTCGCCGGGCGAGAAACCGTAGTGCGCCAGCGCCACCATGGTGTGGAACCACAGGTCGGCCACTTCGTTCACTATTTTCGCGCGGTCGCCGCCATGGTCGGCATCCTTGGCGGCCATGACCACCTCGGTGGCTTCCTCGCCGATCTTCTTGAGAAAGGCATCGGGGCCCTTGTGCAGCAAGCGCGCCACGTAGCTCTTGTCGGGGTCGCCGCCGCGTGCGGGCAGGCGGCTTTCGATGACCGCCGCAAGGCGTGCGAGGGCATCCGAGGTGTTCACCGTGGCCGTCATTTGTAGATCGACTCCGGGTCTTTCAGGACCGGCTCGACCACGCTCCATTGGCCGTTCTCGTACTTGCTGAAGAAGCAGCTGTGGCGGCCGGTGTGGCAGGCAATGCCGGGCTCGTGGCCGAGCTGGGTGACCTTGAGCAGCACGACGTCGTTGTCGCAGTCCAGGCGGATCTCGTGCACGGTCTGCACGTGGCCCGATTCCTCGCCCTTGAACCACAGCCTGTTGCGCGAACGGCTGAAATACACCGCGCGGCCAAGCTCGGCAGTCTTTTGGAGCGCCTCGCGGTTCATCCAGGCGAACATCAGCACGTCGTTGCTGCCCTGTTCCTGCGCGATCACGGGCACCAGCCCGTTCGCATCCCATTTCACTTCGTCAAGCCAGTTCATGGACGATATTGTCCCACCCCCGGGCGGCCCGGAAGCGGATCAGGTCCGAACGGGAATGCCCCGCGCGGCCATGCGGGCTTTCGCTTCGCCGACCGTGTGCTCGCCGTAGTGGAAGATGCTGGCGGCCAGCACTGCGTCGGCGCCGCCGGTCTGGATGCCGTCGGCAAGGTCGTCGAGGCTGCCCACGCCGCCCGAGGCGATCACCGGCACGTCGACGGCGTCGCTGACTGCGCGGGTGAGCTCGAGGTCGAAGCCGCTCTTGGTGCCGTCGCGGTCCATGCTCGTGAGCAGGATTTCGCCGGCACCGCGGCGCACCATCTCGATCGCCCATTCGACGGCGTCCAGGCCGGTGTTCTTGCGGCCGCCGTGGCTGTACACGTCCCAGCCCGCGCCGCGCGTGGCCGCTTCTTCGGGGCTGCGGCGCTTGGCGTCGATGGCCACGACGATGCATTGCGAGCCGTACTTCTGCGAGGCGTCGTTGATCACCTGCGGATCGGCAATGGCCGCCGAATTGAAGCTGGTCTTGTCGGCGCCCGCATTGAGCAGCCGGCGCACGTCGGCCACGGTGCGCACGCCGCCCCCCACCGTCAATGGAATGAAGACCTGCGAGGCCACCGCCTCGATGATCGGCAGGATCAGGTCGCGGCCGTCGCTGGTGGCCGTGATGTCGAGAAAAGTGAGCTCGTCGGCACCCTGTGCGTTGTAGCGCGCTGCAATCTCCACCGGGTCTCCGGCGTCGCGCAGCTCGAGAAAGTTGACGCCCTTGACCACGCGGCCGCCGGTGACGTCGAGACAGGGAATGATGCGTTTTGCAAGCATGGTCGGTCGTAAGGGAGGAAATCAGAGAACGCGAAGCTGCTGCCAGCCCTGCCATTGGGCGCCGGGCGCGAGCAGTACCTGCTCGTCGATGCGCGCGGCCTCCACGCACAGCATGTGCCTGTAGCCATCTTCGGGCATGTCGGCGAGTTTCGCACCAAGCACGGCACCGGGGTTCCAGACCACGGTTTCGCTGCAGCTGGCGCTTTGCGCAATTTCGAGCGTTCCGCTGGGCTGCACCAGGCGCAGCGGCTTCGCGGGAGCGGCATAGACGCTGTCGAACTCGGCATCGAAACGCAGCGCCGGGGCCGTTTCCACGTGGCGGTCGTCGCGCAGCGAATCCCAGCGGTTGGCACCCTGCAGGCCCTCGAGGCGCACCTGCGCAATATCGTCGACGCGCAGGTAGGTGTGCAGGGCCGCAGCAAAGCTGAACGGGCCATGGCCGATGTTGAGCAGGGTCAGCGTGGTGCGCAGCCGGCCCGCGGCCATGCCGATCTGCAGGCGCGCCTCGAAAGCGTGCGGCCAGAGCTTGCGCGTGGCCTCGCTGTCGCGCAGCCGCAGGCTCAGTTCGCCCGATGTGGCGTCGATACCTCTGTTTTCCCAAGGCAGATTGCGCATGAATCCATGCTTGGGCAACATGCCGCGCTGGTTGAATTGAGGGCAGCAGATGGGCACGCCGCCGCGGATTGCGGCCACCCCATCGAACACCGCGCGTGGGCTCAGGTAGAGCCGCTCGACACCACCTGCCGTGGTCCACGAAAGCAGTTGCGCCCCATGTAGAGACACGGTGAAAGCACCCCCGTCGGTACTGGTGGCGCGAAGCGCCGGTTGGCCGCGAAACTCGATCGGATTGATGTCCATGGAGGAATTGTAGGCAGCGGAAAATCCCGCGCGCAAAACCGGCAATGGACACTTAAGACCTCATCGAAGCCGTGGTGCTGCTGGTTGCACCGAGGGGGCCTTCTTGGATACCCTTTTGCCGCCGCACAAAAGCACAGCCGCCGGCAGGTCCGTGCGCACCCCAAAACCATACATACAGATCGAAGAGAAAACGCATGAAGAGAAAACTGCCGGCCGCCGCCTGGATCCTGATCGCCATGGTGGTCGGCATTCTTGTCGGCTACATGATCTTCACGAGCTTCCCCGACAAGAAGGCAGCGGCGCAGATCGCAGGCTACGTGTCGATTGTGTCGGACGTGTTTCTGCGCCTCATCAAGATGCTGATCGGGCCGCTGGTGTTTTCCACGCTGGTGGTGGGCATTGCGCACATGGGCGACGCCAAGTCGGTGGGCCGCGTGTTCGGCAAGTCGCTCGGCTGGTTCTTTACCGCTTCGCTCATTTCGCTGCTCATCGGCCTGGTGATGGCCAACCTTTTGAAGCCCGGCGAAAACCTGGGACTGCCGCTGCCGGACATCGGCGCTTCGGCCAACCTGGCCACCGCGAAGTTCACCCTCAAGGACTTCGTGAGCCACCTGGTTCCAAAGTCTTTCGCCGAGGCCATGGCCAACAACGAGATCCTGCAGATCGTGGTGTTCTCGATGTTCTTCGGCGTGGCGCTCGCTTCGCTCGGCGACAAGGCCAGGACGCTGGTGGCCGCCATCGACGAACTCTCGCACGCCATGCTCAAGATCACCGGCTACGTGATGAAGCTGGCGCCCCTTGCCGTCATGGCCGCCATGGCTGCCACCGTTGCGACGAACGGCCTGGGCATCCTGCTGAAGTTCGCGGTCTTCATGGGCGACTTCTACCTGGGCCTCTTCGTGCTGTGGGGCGTGCTGATTCTTGCGGGGGTGTCGTTCCTGGGACGCCGGGTGTTCAAGCTGATGGCGCTCATCAAGGAAGCCTTCCTGCTTTCGTTCGCCACGGCCAGCTCGGAAGCGGCCTACCCGAAGATCCTGCAGGCGCTCGACCGTTTCGGCGTCAAGCGCAAGATCTCCAGCTTCGTGATGCCGATGGGCTATTCGTTCAACCTGGACGGCTCGATGATGTACTGCACCTTTGCCGTGCTCTTCATCGCGCAGGCCTACAACATCCACATGCCGCTGAGCACGCAGATCACGATGCTGCTCATCCTGATGCTCACCTCCAAGGGCATGGCCGGCGTGCCGCGCGCCTCGCTGGTGGTGATTGCCGCCACGCTCAACCACTTCGACATTCCGGAAGCCGGCCTGCTGCTGATCCTGGGCGTCGACACTTTCCTGGACATGGGGCGCTCGGCCACCAACGCGGTGGGCAACTCCATCGCCACGGCCGTGGTCGCGAAGTGGGAGGGCGAACTGCTCTCCGAGAGCGACGCGGCGGTGAATGCGAAGACGCTCGACGCCGAAGCCGCAGCCACCCTTGCCCATCCGGCACACGCGTGAGGCTCGCCATGAAGCCCAGGGCCAGGCTGCCGGTTTTCATTGCCGGCCTGCTGGCGGCGGCCGCCCTTGCCGCGGGCGCCGCCGTGCAGGCGCAGGAAGCTCCTGCGATGCTGACCGGCACCCTTGCCAAGGTGCGCGAGAGTGGCACCGTCGCCATCGGCTACCGCGAGTCGTCGGTGCCGTTTTCCTTTCTCAATGCACGCCAGGAGCCCGTCGGCTATTCGATCGAGCTCTGCCGCGAATTGGTCACGGCCATTGAAGAGGCGGTGAACAAGAGCCTCGCGATCAAGTGGGTGCCGGTGACCTCCGATTCGCGCATGGATGCGGTCGAGCGCGGCACGGTCGATCTCGAATGCGGCTCGACCACCAACAACCTCGAGCGGCAAAAGCGCGTGAGCTTTTCGCCCACGATCTTCGTCTCGGGCACCAAGGTGCTGGTGAAGAAGGGGTCGCCGATCAAGTCGTTCCGCGACCTGGCCGGCAAGCGGGTGGCCGTCACCGCGGGCACCACCAACGAGAAGACGCTGCGCGAGCTGTCGCAGAAGTTCAAGCTCGATATCGACCTGCGGGTGGCGCGGGATCACGCCGATTCCTTCGGGCTGATGAAAAGCGGCCAGGCCGACGCCTTTGCCACCGATGACGTGCTGCTTTACGGCCTGATCGCGCGGGAAGCCGCAAAAGCCCAGTACGAGGTGGTCGGCGACTACCTCTCTTACGACCCCTACGGCATCATGTACCGCAAGGGCGATACGCAATTGGCCAAGGTGATCAACGACGCCTTCCAGGTGCTGGCGCAGGACGGCGAAATCGAGCGCCAGTACAAGCGCTGGTTCCTGCGCAAGCTGCCCACCGGGGAAAGCATCGACCTGCCGATGAGCGCGCAGCTGCAAGCGATCATCCAGACGATGGCGGTAAAGGCGGAATGACCGCGCCGGCGGTCAGCGCGCGGGCCACGCCCAATGCGGAATCCCGCTCATGTCGAGATTGGCGATGCGGGTTTCGCCGAAGCGCTTTTCGAGCACCACCGATTGCAGATCATTGCTGTCTTCGAGCGCGGCAATCAGCCGCGCGGCATGCGACACCACGATCACTTGCGACCCGCGCGCGGCCTGCGCGATCAACCGGCCAAGCGCGGGCAGCAGGTCGGGATGCAGGCTGGTCTCCGGCTCGTTGAGCACCAGGAGCGCCGGCGGCCGGGGCGTCAGCAGCGCGGCAATCCAGAGCAGGTAGCGCAAGGTGCCGTCCGAAAGCTCCGCCGCCGTCAGCGGCCGCAACAGGCCATGCTGGTGCATCAGCGTTTCGAAGCGGTCTTCGTTCACCCGCACCTGGATGCGGGCGCCTGGAAATGCATCGTCCACGGCGCGGTCGAGCGCCTCGCCGTCGCCGATCTCGCGGATGGTCTGCAGCGCGGCGGCCAGGTCGGCACCATCGTTGGCGAGCACCGGCGTGTAGGTGCCGAGCTGCGGCTGGCGCGCGGGCGCATCGGCGTCGGAGCGGAAGTGGTCGTAGAAGCGCCAGGAGCGCATCTGCTCGCGCAGCGCGAGCATCTCGGGCGCGGCGTGCGGATCGGCGTACTCGGTCATCATGCTGGCGAAGTGGGCGATGGGCCGCCCCACCGCCTGCCAGCTTCCGCTGCGCTCGCCGCGCAACCGCAGCGCTGCGCCCTTGCGGTCGACCAGTTGCGTGGCGGGCCGCAGAACCGGGCCGCTCCAGATGGCCTCGCGCTTGATTTCCGGATCTCCGCCAAAGGCTGTCTCGCGCGGCACTGGAAGGCCGATGTCGATGGCGTAGCCGAAGTCGCTCATCTCGACGCCCGAGAAGCCGAGCCGCAGGTTCACGGGCTCGCTGCGCACAGTGCCCTGCACCGGGGTATCGCCGCGCAGCATGGCGGCCGAAAAACGCTCCGGCCCGGCCCACAGGGTGGAAGCGAGCCCGCCCTCGCGCACCAGCGAGCGGATCACGCCGCCGTTGGCAATCTCGGCCAACAGCCGCATCGCGCGGTAGACGCTGGACTTGCCGCTGCCATTGGGCCCGGTCACCACCGTGAGCCGCCCGAGCGGCACCGTCAGCTGGCGCAGCGAGCGGTAGTTGGCGATGGCAAGCGCGGAAAGCACGCCGCGCTACAGAAGGAAGCGCCTCAGGCGCCGGCGAGCTCGTCCGCGCGGGCCTGCGCAGCGGCGAAGTCGAGGTCGCCCGAATAGATGGCCCGGCCGCAGATCACGCCTTCGACGCCTTCGGACTCGACCGCGCAGAGCTGGTCGATGTCGGCCATGTTCGACAGGCCGCCCGAGGCGATCACCGGGATGGTCAGGGCCTGCGCGAGCTTGACGGTCGCATCGATGTTGATGCCCGAGAGCATGCCGTCGCGGCCGATGTCGGTGTAGATGATCGATTCGACGCCGTAGTCCTCGAACTTCTTGCCGAGGTCGGCCACCTCGTGGCCCGTGAGCTTGCTCCAACCGTCGGTGGCGACCTTGCCGTCCTTCGCGTCGAGCCCCACGATGATGTGGCCGCCGAAGGCCACGCAGGCGTCCTTCAGGAAGCCCGGGTTCTTGACCGCGGCCGTGCCGATGATCACGTAGCGCAGGCCGTCGTCGATGTAGCGCTCGATGGTGTCGAGATCGCGGATGCCGCCGCCCAGCTGCACCGGAATGTCGTCGCCCACCTCGCGCAGGATCGCCTTGATGGCCGCGTGGTTCTGCGGCTTGCCGGCGAAGGCGCCATTCAGGTCGACCAGGTGCAGCCGCCGCGCGCCGGCCTCGACCCACTTGCGGGCCATGGCGGCCGGGTCTTCGCTGAAGATGGTGGACTGGTCCATGTCGCCCTGCTTGAGGCGAACGCAGTGGCCGTCTTTGAGATCAATGGCGGGAATGAGGAGCATGGAAGTGACGCGAGTGTGCGGAATCCGGGCTGAGGAAGCTTCGGCCCGGGCGGGAATATAAGGTCAGGGATTCCAGTGGAGGAAATTTCGGTAGAGCTGCAACCCATGGTCCGCACTCTTCTCCGGGTGGAACTGGGTGGCAAAAATGTTATCGCGTGCGACGGCAGCGGTAAAGCATGCCCCGTAATCGGCCTCGCCCACGCTGTGCCGGCTGTCGGCCGGCCGCGCATAGAAGCTGTGCACGAAATAGAAGTAGCTCATGTCCGGCACGCCTGCCCACACGGGGTGCGGCCGGGCCTGGCGCACCTGGTTCCAGCCCATCTGCGGGACCTTGAAGCGGCTGCCGTCGGGCTGCAGGCGGCCCGCCAGGTCGAACTTGACGACTTCGCCCGGAATCAGCCCGAGCCCGTCGGTCGGGCCTTCGTCGCTGCGCGACAGCAGCATCTGCATGCCCACGCACACGCCGAAGAGCGGCTTGCTTGCCGCGGCTTCGAGCACCGACTCCTGCAGGCCGGAGTCGCGCAGCTCGCGCATGCAGTCGGGCATGGCGCCCTGCCCCGGCAGCACCACGCGCGTGGCCTTGCGCACCACCTCGGGGTCGGAGGTGACGAAGACCTGCACGCCCACCTGGTCGGCCGCATGCTGCACGGCCTGCGAGACGGAGCGCAGGTTGCCCATGCCGTAGTCGACCACGGCGACGGTATTTGCTACAGATTTCATAGCTTGGCGACGAGGGTGCTCAGAGCGAACCTTTGGTCGATGGAATGACGCCCACGGAGCGTGGGTCGAGTTCGAGCGCGCCGCGCATCGCGCGCGCAAAGGCCTTGAACACGGTTTCGCACTGGTGGTGTGCGTTGACGCCCTTGAGGTTGTCGATGTGCAGCGTGACGAAGGCGTGGTTGACGAAGCCCTGGAAGAACTCGTAGGTGAGCTGGCTGTCGAAGGTGCCGATCATGCCGCTCGTGAACGGCACGTGCATCACCAGGCCGGGACGGCCCGAGAAATCGATGACGACGCGGCTCAGCGCCTCGTCCAGCGGCACGTAGGCGTGCCCGTAGCGGCGGATGCCCTTCTTGTCGCCCACGGCCTTGGCCACCGCCTGGCCCAGGGTGATGCCCACGTCTTCCACCGTGTGGTGGCCGTCGATGTGCAGGTCGCCCTGGCAGTCGATCTCGAGGTCGATCAGGCCGTGGCGGGCGATCTGGTCGAGCATGTGGTCGAAAAAGCCGATGCCCGTGGAGAGCCTGGCCTTGCCCGTGCCGTCCAGGTTGACGCTGACGGTGATCTTGGTCTCGGCGGTGTTGCGGGTGACCGATGCGGTGCGGTCGGCGGTGCCCGTGTCGGCTGTTTGGGGGGTGGTCATAGTGAGGCTTCGAGTGCCGCGAGCATCCGCGCATTCTCGTCGGCCGTTCCGACGGTGAGGCGCAGGCAGTTCGCGAGCAGTTCGTGCATTTTAGAAACGTTCTTCACAAGAATCCCGCGCGCCTTCATGCCCTCGAAGGCCTTGGCGGCATCGGGCACGCGCACCAGGATCATGTTGGCATCGCTCGGCCAGGCCTTCACGCCCGCAAGGCGGCCCAGCCCCATCATGAGGCGGTGGCGCTCGTCGCGGATCTGCCGCGCCTGGGCCTCGAACACCTCGGCATGCTCGAGCGCGAACAGTGCGCATTCGCAGTTGAGCACACTGATGTTGTAGGGCGGGCGCACCTTGTCGATCTGCGCGACCAGCGCGGCCGGGCCCATGAGGTAGCCGAGCCGGATGCCAGCCAGGCCGAACTTGCTGAGCGTGCGCATCAGGAGCACATGGCCATGCCGCGCGATGCGGTCGATGTAGCTCTTGGCCGCAAAGGGCTGGTAGGCCTCGTCGATCACCACCAAGCCGCCCTGCTCGCCCTGGGCCTGCACGATCTTCTCGATGGCGGCATCGTCCCAGAGGTTGGCGGTGGGATTGTTCGGATACGCCAGGTACACGATGGCCGGCTTCTCGCGCGCGATGGCGGCGAGCATGGCCGCCTCGTCGAGCTCGAAGTCGGCCGTGAGGGGCACGCCGACGAAACGCAGGCCCTGCAGTTGCGCGCTCATCGCGTACATCACGAAGCCGGGCACGGGCGCGAGCACCGCGGCGCCGGGCATGTCGCAGGCAATGGCGAGCAGCGAGATCAGTTCGTCGGAGCCGTTGCCCAGCATCAGCGAAAAGCCCTCGGGCATCTGTGCGTGCGCAGCCAGCGCGCGCTGCAGGTCGGCGCCGCGTTCGCCCGGATAGCGGTTGAGCGCCAGCGCGCCGAGCCGCGCGCCAAGCTCGGCCTGCAGCGCGGGCGGCAGGCCGAAGGGGTTTTCCATGGCGTCGAGCTTGACGAAGCCGCGTGCGTCCTGCACCGCATAGGCATGCATGGACTGCACGTCGGAGCGGATGCGGTCGATCGGGCGGGCGGCGGGGAAAGAAGATGTCATCGGGTGCAGCGGTAGCTGTTTCTGAGGGCGCCGGCCATGACCAGTTGAACGGGCATGTCGGCTTCGTAGCTGTCGGCGTTGCGGGTCAGCTCTGTTTGGTAGAGGGAGCGTGCCATCGAAGGCTCCAGGCGGCGGCCCTCGACGCAGAAGACCGGCTTCTGGCCGTTGCGCTGCGAGGCCTCCACGCCTTCGCGCAGGCCCTCGAGCACGCCGACGAGGTAGTAGCTCGCGTAGGCCTTGCCGTCCTTTTCGCTCGCTTCCAGCGTGCGCAGTTCGCGGATGCTCATGGCGTGCGCCGAGCCCGCAGCCGCGAGCGCCAGCAGCCATGCCGCCGCGCGCGAACGATGAAAAGAACGGCGTCGAGCCATCTTGCTTTGCTCCTGCCGGCGGCGGGGGGGGGCTTCAGACCCTGCGCAGGCGCATGCGTGCCGCTTCGGCGTGCGCCTGCAGGCCTTCGCCTTCGGCCAGCGTGACGGCAATGGGGCCGAGCACCTGCGCGCCGGCTTCGCTCACTTCGATGAGGCTGGAGCGCTTCTGGAAGTCGTACACGCCCAGCGGGCTCGAGAAGCGCGCCGTGCCGCTCGTGGGCAGCACGTGGTTGGGGCCCGCGCAGTAGTCGCCCAGGCTCTCGCTGGTGAAGGCGCCGAGGAAGATCGCGCCGGCGTGGCGCAGCAGCGGCTCCCAGCGCTGCGGCTCGCTGCTGCTCACCTCCAGGTGTTCCGGGGCGATGCGGTTGCTGATCTCGCAGGCCTCTTCCATGCTCTTGGTGTGGATGAGCGCGCCGCGGCCGTTGAGCGAAGCCGCGATGATTTCGGCGCGCGGCATGCCGGGCAGCAGGCGGTCGATCTCCGCCTGCACGCGGTCGATGTACGCGGCGTCGGGGCACAGCAGGATGCTTTGTGCGAGCTCGTCGTGTTCGGCCTGGCTGAACAGGTCCATCGCCACCCAGTCGGGCGGCGTGCTGCCGTCGGCCAAGACGAGGATTTCGCTCGGGCCCGCGATCATGTCGATGCCCACGGTGCCGAACACGCGGCGCTTGGCGGCTGCGACGTACGCGTTGCCGGGGCCGGTGATCTTGTCGACTGCCGGGATGGTGGCCGTACCGTAGGCCAGCGCGGCCACGGCCTGCGCGCCGCCGATCGTGAAGGCGCGCGTGACGCCTGCCACGTAGGCGGCGGCGAGCACCAGCACATTGCGCTCGCCCCTGGTGGACGACTGCCCGCCCGAGCCGCCCGTGGCCACGCTGCCCTTCGCGGGCGTGGGAACCACCATGATGATTTCGCCGACGCCCGCCACGTGGGCCGGAATGGCGTTCATCAACAGGCTGGACGGATAGGCGGCCTTGCCGCCGGGCACGTAGATGCCCACGCGGTCGAGCGGCGTGACCTTCTGGCCCAGCAGCGTTCCGTCCACGTCGCGGTAGCTCCAGCTCTCGCCGCTGGCCTTCTTCTGCGCCTCGTGGTAGCTGCGCACGCGGTCGGCCGCGGCCCGCAGCGCATCGCGCTGGGCGACAGGCAGCGAGTCGAAGGCTTCCTTGAAATCGGCCTGCGTCAGTTCGAGTTCCGCCACGGCCGCAGCGCCGAGGCCGTCGAAGCGGCGCGTGTACTCCAGCACCGCCTCGTCCCCGCGCTTCTGCACATCGGCCAGGATGTCCGCCACCACCTTCTCGATGGCCGCATCGGCATCCGCGGACCAATGCAGCCGCGCCTTGAATTCAGCGTCGAAGCCGGCTGAAGCCGTGGAGAGGCGGACGGGGGCTGCTTTCGGAGTCATGGGAGGGTTCGGGCGGAAGTCAGGCGGAAGGAATGGCCGACGCGAAGGCGTCGATGATGCGGCGGATCGGCTCGCGCTTGAGCTTGAGCGCAGCCTGGTTGACCACGAGGCGCGCGCTGATGTCCATGATGCGCTCGACCTCGACCAGGTGGTTGGCCTTGAGCGTGCTGCCGGTCGAGACCAGGTCGACGATGGCGTCGGCCAGGCCGGTGAGCGGCGCGAGCTCCATGCTGCCGTAGAGCTTGATCAGGTCCACGTGCACGCCCTTGGTGGCGAAGAAGTCGCGCGCCAGGCCCACGTACTTGGTGGCGACCCGCAGGCGCGAGCCCTGCTTCACGGCCGAGGCGTAGTCGTAGTCGGCGCGCACCGCCACGCTGAGGCGGCAGGCCGCAATGCGCAGGTCCAGCGGCTGGTACATGCCCTGGTTGCCGTTTTCCAGCAGCACGTCCAGGCCGGTCACGCCGAGGTCTGCGCCGCCGTACTGCACGTAGGTGGGCACATCGGAGGCGCGCACCAGCACCACGCGCACGTCGGGCCGGGTGGTGGCCAGGATCAGCTTGCGCGATTTTTCGGGGTCTTCGGTGACCTCGATGCCGGCGGCGGCCAGCAGCGGCATCGTCTCTTCGAAGATGCGGCCCTTCGAAAGCGCCAGGGTGATCATGCGGCAGCTCCCGAGATGCGTTCGATGTCCGCGCCCAGGCCGCGCAGCTTGGCTTCCATGCGGTCGTAGCCGCGGTCCAGGTGGTAGATGCGGTCGACCAGCGTCTCGCCATCGGCCACGAGGCCGGCGATCACGAGGCTGGCCGAGGCGCGCAGGTCGGTTGCCATCACGGTGGCGCCCGAGAGCTGCTGCACGCCCTCGACCATCGCCACCTTGCCCTCGACGTGGATCGTGGCACCCAGGCGCACCATCTCGTTCACGTGCATGAAGCGGTTCTCGAAGATGGTCTCGGTGACCATCGAGGCGCCGCGCGCGATCACGTTCAGGGCCATGAACTGGGCCTGCATGTCGGTCGGGAAGCCCGGGTATTCGGTGGTGCTGAAGCTCTGCGCCTTGAGGTGCTCGCAGGCCGGGGCGCTGGAGCTGATGCGCACGCCGCCCTCTTGCGCCGCGACGGTGCAGCCGGCGTCGCGCAGCTTGTCGATCACCGCGTCCATGTGGTCGGCGCGCGCATGGCGCAGGAACACGTCGCCGCCAGTGGCCGCAACAGCGCACAGGAAGGTGCCGGCCTCGATGCGGTCGGCCACCACGGCATGCTCGCAGCCGTGCAGCTTCTCGACGCCCTGGATGCGGATGTGGCTGGTGCCGTGGCCTTCGATCTTCGCGCCCATGCGGATCAGCATCTCGGCCAGGTCGACGATTTCGGGCTCCTGCGCGGCGTTCTCGAGCAGCGTTTCGCCCTCGGCCAGCGCCGCGGCCATGAGGAAGTTCTCGGTGCCGGTGACGGTGACCATGTCGGTCAGGATGCGCGCGCCCTTCAGGCGCGTGCGCCCGGCCGGCAGGCTGGCGATCATGTAGCCGTGCTCGACCACGATCTCCGCGCCCATGGCCTGCAGGCCCTTGATGTGCTGGTCGACCGGCCGCGAGCCGATGGCGCAGCCGCCCGGCAGCGACACCTTGGCATGGCCGAAGCGCGCGAGCAGCGGGCCCAGCGCCAGCACGGAGGCGCGCATGGTCTTCACCAGTTCGTAGGGCGCCTCGGGGTTGCTGAGGTCGCCCGCTTCGAGCCGTACCGTGCCGTTGTCGTCGCGCTCGGCCGAAACGCCCATGTTGCGCACCAGCTTGAGCATGGTCGACACGTCCTGCAGGCGCGGCACGTTGTGCAGCGTCACGGGCTGGCCGGTCAGCAGCGCGGCGCACAGCTCCGGCAGGGCTGCGTTCTTGGCGCCGGAAATGAGTACCTCGCCGCGGAGCTGGCGCCCGCCGCGAATCAGAAGTTTGTCCATCGAATTTCCAGCGAATCAGGGCCCCGGGGGCCGGAGAGTTATTTTTCCAACGCCGCCCATTCGGCCGGCGTGTAGGTCTTCATCGAGAGCGCATGCACCTCGTCGGTATGCATTTTCGCACCCAGGGTCGCGTAGACCCGCTGGTGGCGCTGAATCGCGCGCTTGCCCTCGAATTCGGCCGATACGATGGTGGCGTACCAATGCCGGCCGTCGCCTTCGAGCGTGATGTGCTCGCAGGGAAGATGGGACTGGATCAGGGCCTGGAGTTGTTCGGCGGTCATGGGGGTCTGGAAAAAGCGGTCAACCGCGGATTTTGTAGCCGATGCGCAGCAGGTGGACGGCGATCGCACTCACCACCAGCCATGCGGCGCCGACGATGCCCAGGCTCAGCCACGGCGAGGCGTCGCTCACGCCGAAGAAACCGTAGCGGAAGCCGTCGATCATGTAGAAGAACGGGTTCAGGTGGCTCACGCCCTGCCAGAACGGCGGCAGCGAACCGATCGAATAGAAAACGCCCGACAGAAAGGTCATGGGCATGATCAGGAAGTTCTGGAACACCGCCATCTGGTCGAACTTCTCGGCCCAGAGCCCGGCAATGAGCCCCAGCGTGCCGAGCATGGCGGAGCCCAGCAGCGCGAACACCAGAATCCAGAGCGGCGCAACGAAGCTCGGCATGGCGAAGAACATCGTGACCGCGAACACGCCGAGACCCACGGCCAGCCCGCGGATCACCGACGAGCCCACGTAGGCGAAGAACCAGCCCCAGTGCGACAGCGGCGTGAGCAGCACGAACACCAGGTTGCCCATGATCTTGCTCTGGATGATCGACGACGAGCTGTTGGCGAAGGCGTTCTGCAGCACGCTCATCATCACGAGGCCCGGCACCAGGAAGGCGGTGTAGCCAACCGAGCCGTAGACCTTCACGTGGTCTTCGAGCACATGGCCGAACACCATCAGGTAGAGCAGCGCGGTGAGCACCGGCGCGCCGACGGTCTGGAAGCCGACCTTCCAGAAGCGCAGCGTTTCCTTGTAGAGCAGCGCGCGCCAACCCGTCACCGCCATCATCTCGCAACCTCCAGCGGCGTCTGCTCGCCCGCCATCAGGTCGATGAACACGTCTTCCAGGTCGGCCTTGCGCATTTCCACGTCTTCCACGGCGACGCCGGCTTCGCGGATCGCGGCCAGCAGTTGTTCGACTTCATGGGCGTTCTGCGCCGGCAGTTGCACGATGCGCCCGGTGATGCGCGCATGCTGCGCGATGGCCCAGGGCAGCATGGCGTCGGTCTTGAAGCGCAGCACGTTGCTGGCGGCCGACTTCAAGAGCTCGCTGGTGCGGTCCAGGGCGATCACCTTGCCGAGCTTGAGCATCGCGATGCGGCTGCACAGCGCCTCGGCCTCTTCGAGATAGTGGGTGGTGAGCAGCACAGTGCTGCCCTCCTTGTTGAGCCTGGCGACAAACTGCCAGAGCGTCTGGCGCAACTCGACGTCGACCCCGGCGGTGGGCTCGTCCAGAACGATGACCGGCGGCTTGTGCACCAGCGCCTGCGCCACCAGCACCCGGCGCTTCATGCCGCCCGAGAGCTGGCGCATGTTGGCCGTGGCCTTGTCGGCCAGGCCCAGGCTTTGCAGCAGCTCGTCGATCCAGGGCTCGTTGTTCTTGATGCCGAAGTAGCCCGACTGGATGCGCAGCGATTCGCGCACGTTGAAGAAGGGGTCGAACACCAGCTCCTGCGGCACGATGCCGAGCTGGCGCCGGGCCTCGGCATAGTCGCGCTGCACGTCGAAGCCATGGACGCTGATGGCCCCGGCCGTGGGGCGCGACAGCCCGGCGAGCATGCTGATGAGCGTGGTCTTGCCCGCGCCATTGGGCCCGAGCAGGCCGAAGAACTCGCCCGGCTCGATCTGGAAGCTGACCTCGTCGACGGCGCGCAGCCCCTGCTTGCCTTGGGCCCGCTGCTGTCTGGAGGGAGGGTAGGTCTTGGAGACCGATTGGAATGAGATCGCGGGCATGGGAGCCGGCGATTTTACGGGCCCGCCCCGCAGGCCGCTTGGCGGCGGCCGGATGCCCTGACGCGGCCGTTGCCGGACCGCCAGCGATCAGGGCGCCGCCGGCAGAAGCCCCGCGATACCGTAGAGCGCGGCCAATTCGCGCAGCCGCGGCGAAAGCCCCTTGACCGCGAAGCCCCGGCCGAGCGCGCTCGATTCGCGGCGGCATTCCAGGAGCACCGCCAAGGCCGAGGAATCGAACTGCGCCAGCGCGCTGGCGTCCACCACCGTGGATGTGTCGGTCTGCCCCGTCAACCCCTGCTGCAGCATGCGCATGCAGGCCGGGGCTTCGTCGTGGGTGAGTTTGGAGGGCAGGACCAGCATGGCGTCAGCTCTTGCCGTTGTTGCCCTTGTTGCGCGCCGCCAGCGCTGCAATCAGGCCGTCGATGCCGCGGGCGTTGATTTCCTGCGAGAACTGGGTGCGGTAGGTGTCGACCAGCCAGACGCCCAGCACATTGAGGTTGTAGACCTTCCAGCCGCCGCCCTGGCCGGGCGTTTTCTCGAGCCGGTAGTCGAGTTGCACCGGATCGCCCCGGCCCTTGACCTCGGTGCGAACCAGCACTTCGGTGTCTTCAGGCGAACCGCGGAACGGACGCACCGTGACCGTCTGGTCGCTCACCTGGTCGAGCGCGCCAGCGTAGGTGCGCACCAGCAGAGTCTTGAATTCTTCCTGCAGCCGCTTTTGCTGCTCGGGCGTGGCCTGGCGCCATGCCGGGCCGACGGCGGAAGCCGTCATGCGCTGGAAGTTGACGTTGGGCATGATCTTGCTGTCGACCAGCACCATGATCTTGCTGACGTCGCCAGCCTTGATGGAAGTGTCGGCCTTGATGGTTTCGAGCACGTCGGTCGACAGGCGCTTGACCAGCGCATCGGGCGCTTCGTCGGCGGCATGGGCCGGACGCACGAAAGCCGTGGCGGCGCCGAAAAGCAGGGCGCTGGCCAGCACCAGGCGGCCAAAACCGCGTCGTTGCAAGATCTTGTTGTTCATGGCAATTCCCTCGAGTTGAAAATCCGCAAGGCACGGATTGAAGCCGCGCCTCCTGGAAAAGAACGTGTTCGACAGGCTCCCGGCCGACCGGGTTCCTGAAGCGCAGGTGAAGCCTTGAAACGGGATGCAAGCAGGAAAACCGCTCGTCCGCCCGCGAAAAGCCTCTATTTCGCGCCTTTCTGTGCTTTATTTTCCGCCCTCGTCGTCCGGCGGATTGCCGTCGTAGACGTCGTTGCGGCGGTGCTGCAGGAAGGCGTCGCGCGTGAAGGTGTACTTGTCGAGCGCCGCATCATCGAGCAGGCGGCCGGCGCGCAGGTACTTCGCCCGCGTATCGACGGCCTCCAGGAATGCCAGCGAATTGCGCCAGGCCACGTCGTTCATGTTGCCGAGCACGCTGCCGGCGCGGTCCACCGGCAATGCGGCCGTGTCGCGCAGGGTCGACGGGCCGAACACCGGCAGTACCACGTACGGGCCGGCGCCCACGCCCCAGCGGCCGAGCGTCTGGCCGAAATCTTCCTCGTGGCGGTCGATGCCGGCCTCGGTGGCAATGTCGAGAAGGCCGCCAAGGCCGAAGAAAGTGTTGACGTTGACCCGCATGAAGGTCTCGGCGCTGTTCTGCAGCTTGAGCTGGGCCACGCTGTTGGCAAAGCTCCAGACGTCACCCAGGTTGCCGAAGAAATTGCCCACGCCGGTGCGCACCATGGAAGGCAGCACGCGCTGGTAGGCGGTGGCCACGGGCACGAGCACGGCCTCGTCGACCGTGTCGTTGAAGCGGGTGACGCCCCGGTTCATGGGCTCGAACGGGTCGGCCGGATTGGCCTGGGGCCCGGTCGCACATCCTGCAATGAGCGAAAAAGCGGCTGCAGCCCCCACCCAGCGGGCATGTTTCGCTATCCTATTGATAGCGAAGGACGAAAAAAAGCTTGTTTTCATTTCTTGTTGGCTGTTCCCGGCGTCGAGGTACTTCCTTCGGCCGCCTTGCTGTAGAGGAACTGGCTGATCAGGTTTTCCAGCACCACGGCCGATTGGGTCGCGGTGACGGTGTCGCCGGCTTGCAGGTTCTTCTCCTCGGCGCCCGCCTCGATCCCGATGTACTGCTCGCCGAGCAGGCCACTGGTCAGGATCTTGAGCGAACTGTCCTTGGGAAAACTGTAACGGTTTTGCAATGCCAGTGTGACGCTGGCCTGAAATGACTTGTCGTCGAACGAGATGGATTCCACACGGCCGACCACCACGCCGGCGCTCTTGACAGCCGTTTGCGGCTTGAGTCCGCCGATGTTGTCGAAACGCGCGGTGACGTTGTAGGTTTTCTGGAAGTTCAGGCTCAGCAGGTTGGCCGACTGCAGCGCGAGGAACAGCAGCGCCGCGCCGCCGATCAAGACGAACAGGCCGACCCAGATGTCGTTGGTGGAACGTTGCATGGTTTGCACTCTCTAGAACGATTGGAGCCGGGGCTCCTTCAAATACTGAACATCATGGCCGTGAGCAGGAAGTCGAGCCCGAGCACCGAAAGCGACGCCATGACCACCGTGCGCGTGGTCGCGCGCGACACGCCTTCGGGCGTGGGCTGGGCCTCGTAGCCCTGCAGCAGCGCGATGAAGGTCACGGTGAAGCCGAACACGATGCTCTTGATCACGCCGTTGCCCACGTCGCGCCAGACGTCGACGCCGCCCTGCATCTGGCCCCAGAACGCGCCCGGGTCCACACCCAGCATCAGCACGCCCACCACATAGCCGCCCATGATGCCGACCGCGCTGAACACGGCCGCCAGCAGCGGCATCGTGATCACGCCGGCCCAGAAACGCGGCGCAAGAATGCGCTGCACTGGGTCGACCGCCATCATCTCCATGGCGCTGAGCTGCTCGCCGGCCTTCATGAGGCCGATCTCCGCGGTGAGCGAAGTGCCGGCGCGCCCCGTGAACAGCAAGGCCGCCACCACAGGCCCGAGCTCGCGCACCAGGCTCAGCGCCACCAGGAGGCCGAGCGCCTCGGAAGAACCGTAGCGCTGCAGCGCGTAGTACATCTGCAGGCCCAGCACGAAGCCGACGAAAAGCCCCGACACCGCGATGATGGCCAACGAGTAGTTGCCGAGGAAGTGGATCTGGTCGCGCACCAGCCCGAAGCGCTGCAAGCTTCGTGCCCCCTGCACCAGCAGGCGCAGGAACAGCTTGGCGCCGTGGCCCAGGTCGGCCAGCTTGCTGCGCACGGCAAAGCCGATGTCGGCGGGCTTCCACCAGCTCATGCCTGCCCCCTGCCCAGCGCTGCGCTCATACCCGCCCTCCTTCATTGCCGAAGTCTTCCTCGATGCCGACCACGGGGTAGTGGAAGTGCACCGGCCCGTCGGGCAAGGCATTGACGAACTGATGCACCAATGGATCGGCGCTCTCGCGCACCTCTGCAGGCGTGCCTTGTGCGGCGATGCCGCCGTTGGCCAGGATGATCACGTGGTCGGCGATACGGAAGGTTTCCTCGAGATCGTGCGACACGACGATGCTGGTCAGCCCCAGCGTGTCGTTGAGCTGGCGGATCAGCCGCGCCGCCGTGCCCAGGGAAATCGGGTCGAGGCCGGCAAAGGGCTCGTCGTACATCACGAGATCGGGGTCGAGCGCAATGGCGCGCGCCAGGGCCACGCGCCGCGCCATGCCGCCGGACACCTCGCTGGGCATCAGGTCGCGCGCGCCGCGCAAGCCGACTGCGTCGAGCTTCATGAGCACGATATCGCGCACCAGCGCTTCCGAAAGCTGCGTATGCTCGCGCAGCGGAAACGCGACGTTGTCGAAAACGCTCATGTCGGTGAACAGGGCACCGAACTGGAACAGCATGCCCATGCGGCGCCGCGCCTTGTACAGCCCGGCGGCGTCGAACCTGCCGACGTCCTGGCCATCGAAAAGCACCTCGCCGCGCTGCGCCCGCTGCTGGCCACCGATGAGCCGCAGCACGGTGGTCTTGCCGCCGCCCGAGGCGCCCATCAGCGCCGTCACCTTGCCGCGCGGCACGGCAAACGACACACCGCCGAGGATCGCCCGAGCGCCGTAGCCGAACGAAACGTCGCGGAACTCGACAAAGGGGTGTGGCAGTGGTGCGGCTGATTCCATCTCAATAAAAAAGCCGGGCACCTTCTCAGGCATCCCGGCATGCGGTTTCCGCGAATGATAGCGGGGCCGTGGCCGGCCCCGCAAAACTGAAACAAAAATCAGCGCGGCAAGTCGCTGAATCCCATCAGGAACTCGTCCACCGAGCGCGCGGCCTGGCGTCCTTCGCGAATTGCCCAGACTACCAGCGACTGGCCGCGGCGGATGTCGCCCGCCGCAAACACCTTCGGGACGTTGGTGGCATAGCCGCCGATGAAATCGACCGTGGCCTTGGCGTTGCCGCGTGCGTCCTTCTCGACGCCGAAGGCATCCAGCACGTTGGCCACCGGGCTCACAAAGCCCATGGCCAGCAGCACGAGGTCGGCCTTGAGGATCTGCTCGCTGCCGGCCACTTCCTGCATGCGGCCGTCTTTCCACTCCACGCGCACGGTCTTCAGGCCGGTGACCTTGCCCTTTTCGCCGATGAATTCCTTGGTGGAGATGGCGAACTCGCGCTCGCAGCCTTCCTCATGGCTGGAACTGGTGCGCAGCTTGATCGGCCAGTAGGGCCAGGTCAGCGGGCGGTTTTCTTCCTCGGGCGGCTGCGGCATCAGCTCGAACTGGGTGACGCTGGCCGCGCCGTGGCGGTTGCTGGTGCCCACGCAGTCGGAGCCGGTGTCGCCGCCGCCGATCACGATCACGTGCTTGCCGTCGGCGCGCAGCTGGCCCTTGACCTTGTCGCCCGCGTTGACGCGGTTCTGCTGCGGCAGGAACTCCATCGCAAAATGAATGCCGTCGAGGTCGCGGCCCGGCACCGGCAGGTCGCGCGACTGCTCGGCACCGCCGGTCAGCAGCACGGCATCGAAGTCTTTCTGCAACTGCTCGGGCGTGAGGGTTTCCTTGGCCAGGTTCGTGACCTTGGAACCCTTGCCCAGCGGATCCTTCGCGGCGCCGACCATCACGCCGGTGCGGAAGGTCACGCCCTCGGCCTTCATCTGCTCGACGCGGCGGTCGATGTGGGTCTTCTCCATCTTGAAGTCGGGGATGCCGTAGCGCAGCAGGCCGCCGATGCGGTCGTTCTTCTCGAACAGCGTCACATCGTGGCCGGCGCGCGCGAGCTGCTGCGCCGCCGCCATGCCGGCCGGGCCCGAACCCACCACCGCCACCTTCTTGCCGGTCTTGTGCTTGGCAACGCGCGGTGCCACCCAGCCTTCGTCCCAGGCGCGGTCGATGATCGCGTGCTCGATCGACTTGATGCCGATCGCGTCGTCGTTCACGTTGAGCACGCAGGCCGCCTCGCAGGGCGCGGGGCAGATGCGGCCGGTGAACTCGGGGAAGTTGTTGGTCGAGTCGAGCACCGCGAAGGCGTTTTGCCAGTCGTTGCGATACACGAGGTCGTTGAAGTCCGGAATGATGTTGTTGACCGGGCAGCCGCTGTTGCAGAACGGCGTGCCGCAGTCCATGCAGCGCGCGCCCTGCACCTTGGCCTGCTCGGGCGTCAGGCCAACGACGAATTCCTTGTAGTGCTTGACGCGCTCGTTGACAGGCTTGTAGCCCTCTTCGATGCGCTCATGCTCCATGAAGCCGGTGATCTTTCCCATCGTGCTTTCCTCTGTTCTTCGTTTTCGTTGCCGCTCAGACCGCAGCCGTCGTGGCGGGTGCGACCAACGCATGCGGCTCCAGGCCCATGTGCGCGTTGTTGCCGCTGCTCGTGAGTTCGACCTTGCGGTCGTGCAGTTCGGCGAGCGCACGCTTGTACTCGTTCGGGAACACCTTGACGAACTTGGTGCGCGACACCGCCCAGTTGTCGAGCAGTTCGCGCGCACGCTTGCTGCCGGTCCAGCGGTGGTGCTCTTCGAGCAGCTTCTTGAGCTGGGCCTCGTCGGTCTCGCCGCCGTGCCAGACCTTGCGGTGCATGCTTGCCGTCTGCTCGGCCGAGGTCAGCACCTTGTCGAGCGACACCATCGAGAGGTTGCAGCGCGTGGCGAACTGGCCGTCCTCGTCGTAGACGAAGGCCACGCCGCCGCTCATGCCGGCAGCGAAGTTGCGGCCCGTCTTGCCGAGCACCGCGACCGTGCCGCCCGTCATGTATTCGCAGCCATGGTCGCCCGTGCCTTCGACAACGGCCGTGGCACCCGAGAGGCGTACGGCAAAGCGCTCGCCGGCCACGCCGCAGAGGTAGGCCTCGCCGGTGGTCGCGCCGTAGAGCGCGGTGTTGCCCACGATGGTGTTGCGCACCGCTTCACCGCGGAAGTCGAGGCTCGGGCGCACCACCACGCGGCCGCCCGACAGGCCCTTGCCGGTGTAGTCGTTGGCATCGCCGATCAGGTAGAGCGTGATGCCGCGCGCGAGAAACGCGCCGAACGACTGGCCGCCCGTGCCCTCGAGCTGGATGCGGATCGAGTCGTCGGGCAGGCCCTGCGGATGCACCTTGGTCAGCGCGCCCGACAGCATGGCGCCCACCGAGCGGTTGACGTTGCGCGCCACCTCGATGAACTGCACCTTCTCGCCCCGCTCGATGGCCGGACGCGACTTCTCGATGAGCTTGACGTCGAGCGCACGCTCCAGGCCGTGGTCCTGGTTCTCGACGTGGTAGCGAGGCACTTCGGCCGGCACGATCGGCAGCGCGAACAGGCGGCTGAAGTCCAGGCCGGACGCCTTCCAGTGCTCGATGCCCTTGCGCATGTCGAGCAGGTCGGCGCGGCCGATCAGGTCGTCGAACTTGCGGATGCCGAGCTGGGCCATGATCTGGCGCACTTCCTCGGCCACGAAGAAGAAGTAGTTGACGACGTGCTCGGGCTTGCCCGAGAACTTCTTGCGCAGGATCGGGTCTTGCGTGGCCACGCCCACCGGGCAGGTGTTCAGGTGGCACTTGCGCATCATGATGCAGCCCTCGACCACCAGCGGGGCCGTCGCAAAGCCGAACTCGTCGGCGCCCAGCAGCGCGCCGATGGCGACGTCGCGGCCGGTCTTCATCTGGCCGTCGGCCTGCACGCGGATGCGGCTGCGCAGGCGGTTGAGCACCAGCGTCTGCTGCGTTTCGGCCAGGCCGATTTCCCACGGGCTGCCCGCGTGCTTGATCGACGACCAGGGCGATGCACCGGTGCCGCCGTCATGGCCCGCGATCACCACGTGGTCGCTCTTGCACTTGGCAACGCCCGCCGCGATGGTGCCCACGCCGATTTCGCTCACCAGCTTGACGCTGATGCTCGCATGCGGCGCGGCGTTCTTCAGGTCGTGGATCAGCTGCGCGAGGTCTTCGATCGAGTAGATGTCGTGGTGCGGCGGCGGCGAGATCAGGCCCACGCCCGGCACCGCGTAGCGCTGCTTGCCGATGTACTCGGTGACCTTGCCGCCCGGCAGCTGGCCGCCCTCGCCCGGCTTGGCGCCCTGCGCCATCTTGATCTGGATCTGGTCGGCCGAATGCAGGTACTCGGCCGTGACGCCGAAGCGCCCCGAAGCCACCTGCTTGATGCGCGAACGCAGCGAGTCGCCGTCCTTCAGGGGCAGGTCGACCTCGACGTTGGCCGCGCCGATCACGCTCTTGAGCGTGTCGCCCTGCTTGATCGGGATGCCCTTGAGCTCGTTGCGGTAGCGCGCCGGGTCTTCGCCGCCCTCGCCCGTGTTGCTCTTGCCGCCGATGCGGTTCATGGCAATGGCGAGCGTGGAGTGCGCCTCGGTGCTGATCGAGCCGAGCGACATCGCGCCCGTTGCAAAGCGCTTGACGATCTCGGCAGCAGGCTCGACCTCGTCCACCGGAATGGCCTTGGCCGGATCCAGCTTGAACTCGAACAGGCCGCGCAGCGTGAGATGGCGGCGGTTCTGGTCGTTGATGAGCTGCGCGTATTCCTTGTAGGTGTTCCAGTTGTTGGAGCGCGTGCTGTGCTGCAGCTTGGCAATGGCGTCGGGCGTCCACATGTGCTCTTCGCCGCGCGTGCGCCAGGCGTATTCGCCGCCGGCGTCGAGCATGTTGGAGAGCACCGGGTCGTCGCCGAACGCGGCCTTGTGCATGCGGATGGCTTCCTCGGCGATCTCGAACACGCCGATGCCCTCGACGCGGCTGGCGGTGCCGGTGAAGTACTTGTTGACCGTCTCCGTGTTGAGGCCGATGGCTTCGAACAGCTGCGCGCCGCAGTAGCTCATGTAGGTGCTGACACCCATCTTCGACATGATCTTGGACAGACCCTTGCCGATGGCCTTGACGTAGTTGTAGACCGCCTTCTCCGCGCTCATGTCGCCCGGCAGATCGGCGTGCATGGCCGCCAGCGTTTCCATCGCGAGGTAGGGGTGCACGGCTTCCGCGCCGTAGCCCGCGAGCACGCCGAAGTGATGCACTTCGCGCGCAGAGCCGGTTTCCACCACCAGGCCGGCGGTGGTGCGCAGGCCCTCGCGCACCAGGTACTGGTGCACGGCCGACAGCGCCAGCACGGCGGGGATTGCCACCTGCGTCGGGCTCACGCCGCGGTCGCTCACGATCAGGATGTTGTGGCCGCCCTTGATGGCGTCCACCGCTTCGGCGCACAGCGACGCGAGCTTGGCTTCGACGCCCTCGTAGCCCCAGGCGAGCGGGTAGGTGATGTCGAGCACGTAGCTCTTGAACTTGCCCTGCGTGTAGGTGCCGATGTCGCGCAGCTTGGCCATGTCGGCGAAGTCGAGGATCGGCTGGCTCACCTCGAGCCGCATGGGCGGGTTGACCTGATTGATGTCCAGCAGGTTGGGCTTGGGGCCGATGAAGGACACCAGCGACATCACGATCGCCTCGCGGATCGGGTCGATCGGCGGGTTGGTCACCTGCGCGAACAGCTGCTTGAAGTAGTTGTACAGCGGCTTGTTCTTGCTGGAGAGCACGGCCAGCGGGCTGTCGTTGCCCATGGAGCCGATGCCCTCTTCGCCGGCCTGCGCCATCGGGCTCATCAGGAACTTGATGTCTTCCTGGGTGTAGCCGAAGGCCTGCTGGCGGTCGAGCAGCGCCACCTGCGAGACCGGCGCGGGGACCGGCTCGGCCTCGACGCTGTCCAGCTTGATGCGCAGGTTCTCGATCCACTGCTTGTAGGGCTTGCTGTTGGCGAGGGTGGCCTTGACCTCCTCGTCGTCGATCATGCGGCCCTGCTCCAGGTCGATCAGGAACATCTTGCCGGGCTGCAGGCGCCACTTGCGCACGATCTTCTGCTCGGGCACGGGCAGCACGCCCGATTCCGAGGCCATGATGACCAGGTCGTCGTCGGTCACGCAGTAGCGCGACGGGCGCAGGCCGTTGCGGTCGAGCGTGGCGCCGATCTGGCGGCCGTCGGTGAACACGATGGAGGCCGGGCCGTCCCAGGGCTCCAGCATGGCGGCGTGGTATTCGTAGAACGCGCGGCGGCGCGGGTCCATGGTGGCGTGCTGTTCCCAGGGCTCGGGAATCATCATCATCACGGCCTGGCTGATGGGGTAGCCGGCCATCGTCAGGAGCTCGAGGCAGTTGTCGAAGGTGGCGGTGTCGGACTGGCCGGCAAAGCTGATGGGATAGAGCTTCTGCAGGTCGGCGCCCAGCACGGGCGAGGACATGACGCCTTCGCGCGCCTTCATCCAGTTGTAGTTGCCCTTGACCGTGTTGATTTCGCCGTTGTGGGCGACGTAGCGGTACGGGTGGGCCAGCGGCCACTCGGGGAAGGTGTTGGTCGAGAAGCGCTGGTGCACGAGGCCCAGCGCCGAGACGCAGCGCTTGTCCTGCAGGTCCAGGTAGTAGGTGCCGACCTGGTCGGCGAGCAGCAGGCCCTTGTAGACCACGGTGCGGCTGGACATGCTCGGAACGTAGTATTCCTTGCTGTGCTTGAGCTTCAGGCGCTGGATGTTGGCGCTGGCGGTCTTGCGGATCACGTAGAGCTTGCGTTCCAGCGCGTCCTGCACGATCACGTCGTTGCCGCGGCCGATGAACACCTGGCGCAGCAGCGGCTCCTTGGCGCGCACCGTGGGCGACATGGGCATGTCGCGGTTCACCGGCACGTCGCGCCAGCCCAGCAGCACCTGGCCTTCGGCCTTGATGGCGCGTTCCATTTCCTGCTCGCAGGCTTCGCGCGAAGCGTGCTCCTTGGGCAGGAAGATCATGCCGACGCCGTATTCGCCGGGCGGCGGCAGCGTGACGCCCTGCTTGGCCATCTCTTCGCGGTAGAGGCGGTCGGGCAGCTGGATCAGGATGCCGGCGCCGTCGCCCATCAGCTTGTCAGCGCCCACTGCGCCGCGATGGTCGAGGTTTTCGAGGATCTTCAGGCCCTGCAGCACGATGGCATGGCTCTTCTCGCCCTTGATGTGCGCGACGAAGCCGACGCCGCAGGCATCGTGCTCATCGGCACCGGAATACAGACCGTGTTGTTGGAGATGTTCGATCTCGGCAGCCGTCGTCATGGCGCACTCCTTCAGTTTTTCGCAGGGATGAGAAGGATATTGCGATGCACAAAGAATGCCAAACACTTTAAATAGGGTCAGATTCTAATTAAATCCCGACTTTTCTAGTCAGAATAAAATTAGGGACACATCAAAAAAAGCAGCAAAACTTCCACCGCCCCGCGAAGAGGAGAAGGCATCAGCTCAAGAATCGGAGGCTGCGGGCGGACGCCCGGCCTTGGCTTTGGCGACGCGGCGTTCGGTTGCCTTCTGAAGCGACGCAAGAAAATCCGCATCGCCGGCCGCCCAGCCCCGCAAGGTCGCTTCGGTCAGCGTGCCCTGGTCGGCCGCGCGCACGCCGCCGCGCACCAGTTCGACGTACGCCGCCTCGCGGGCAAAGGGCGTGTTGCCCAGATCCCAGTACAGCGGATGCGGCGTCAGCAGCTTGTCATGCCGCAGGCCCGCGTAGTGCCCATGGCTGGACCATGGAAAGTCGCGCGCGTCCGACACCAGGCCGGCCCGCACGGGATTCAGATCGATGTACGCCATGCAGGTCAGCAGATAGCGGTCGGTCTGGATCAGCGTCGACCTGTAGCGCCCTTCCCACAGGGTGCCGCTGCGGCCATGGCGGTCGTTGAAATAGCGCACGTAGCTGCGCCCCACCGCCTGCATGAATTGGGGCAGCCCGGTGGTCGTGTCGGGCGTTGCCAGCAGATGGAAATGGTTGTCCATCAGCACATAGGCATGCAGCGCCACGCCGAAGCGCGGGGCTGCCTCCGCCAGCAGGCCGAGCAGCCGCTCGTGGTCCGCGCGGTCGATGAAGATGGCCTGGCGGTTGTTGCCGCGCTGGATCACGTGGTGCGGCAGGCCGGGGAGCGTGAGGCGGGGCAGGCGGGCCATGGCGTGACGAGACGTGACGCAACGCGCTTCGGCGGGCGTTCAGGGCAGACGAAACCGCGTCTGGCCCAGGGTGTCGAGCCCGAACTGCGACAGCAGCTCGCCGAGCCGCGCCGCCGCACCGGCCTTGCGCTGGCCGGTGTGGCGCGCCAGGATCAGCTCGTTCTTCATGCTGTGCTCCCAGCCCACCAGTTCGGTGACGGTGACGCTGTAGCCATTGGCCTCGAGATACAGGCAGCGCAGCACGTTGGTGAGCTGGCTGCCGATCTCGCGGGTGTGCAGCGGATGGCGCCAGAGTTCGGCCAATGGCGTACGCGAAAGGGCCAGCGCCTTGGTTTCTCGCAGGCAGGCCGCCACCTCAGCTTGGCAGCAGGGCACCAGCACCATGCAGCGCGCCTTCTTCGCGAGCCCGAAGGCGATCGCGTCGTCGGTGGCCGTGTCGCAGGCGTGCAGCGCGGTGACCACGTCGATGCGCTCCGGCAGTTCGCTCGCCTGGGCCGACTCGGCCACGGTGAGGTTCAGGAAGGACATGCGGTCGAAGCCGAGCTGGCGTGCCAATGCACGCGATTTCTCGACCAGTTCGCTGCGCGTCTCGATGCCGTAGACATGGCCGCCCTCGCGCGAGCGGAAGAACAGGTCGTAGATGATGAAGCCCAGGTACGACTTGCCCGCGCCATGGTCGGCCAGCGTGGCTTCCGCGCCGCCGCCCGGCAGTTCGCGCAGCAGCTGCTCGATGAACTGGAACAGGTGGTAGACCTGCTTGAGCTTGCGCCGCGAATCCTGGTTGAGCCGGCCTTCGCGCGTGAGGATGTGCAGTTCCTTCAGGAGCTCGATGGACTGGCCTGGACGCAAAACCTCCGCCAGCTCGGCTTCGGCCTTGGCGGTCTTGGCCGTCTTCACGGCCCTGGTCGCCGGCACGTTCATGGCCGGGCGCTCCCGGGACCGACGTCCAGCGCGGCCCAGCCGTCCGGCCCCAGCGCTTCGAGCGTCTCGATGTTGCGTTCGAAAATGGCCTCGGCCTCCGGAAAGGCCTCGACCGCCCGGCTCACGCTGTCTTCGCGCAGCAGATGCAGCGTGGGGTAAGGCGCACGGTTGGTAGCGTTGCCGATGTCGTCGGCATCGGTGCCCGCGAACTGGAAATGCGGATGAAAGCTCGCGAGCTGGAACACGCCGTCGAAGCCCGCGCGCGCGAGCCGGCGTTCGGCGCGTGCCGTGAAGTCGTTGAAGTCCAGGAAATCGGCCAAGGTGTTGGGTGCTATCAGCAAGGTGGTGTCGCGCACGGAGGCATCGAGCGCGGCGAGTTCATCGGCCTCTGCCAGGAGCGCGTCGATCAGCGCGGCTTCGTCGGTGGGCAGGTACACGGCATAGCGGATCTGCGCCTTCGCGTGCACCGCCTTCGCGAACGGGCACAGGTTGAGCCCGATCACCGCGCGTTCGAGCCAGCGCCGCATGTCGGCTTCGGCCTGGATGGCATCGATTGTCGCCGGGCTGGTCATGCCACCTCCGCCGAAGGGCGGATTTTGCCGAGGCGCCGCGCCAGGGCCATGCCCGCCAGCGAGCATGCGAGCGTGGCGGTCCACGTCCAGTGCCAGCCGCCGGCACGCAAGGCCACCCAGGCCACCGCCGGCGGCGCCAGGAACTGCCCCAGCGAAGACGCCTGCTGCATGAGTCCGACGGTGGTGGAGACCGTGGACGGACCAGGCGCCAGCCGGACCCCGAGCAGGAACAGCGTCGCCGGCACCATGCCGCCGCCCAGTGAAAAAACGCAGACCGCGGCATAGCGAAGCACCGGCGGGAGGCCGAGTGCGTCGGCGCCCTGCCCCACCTGCGCGAAGGCCGCAAAACCGCCCAGCGCCATCGCCAGGAATCCCGCCCGGAGCAGGCGCTCGGGCGCGACGCCGCGCTGCAGCCAGCGGCCGCCCGCGACGTTGCCGGCGATGTTCATCGCCGCCGCCGCCGCAGTGAGCACCGCGCCCCAGCCGGCCGGCACGCCGGCACCGGCATAGATGGCCGGAAGAAAGCCGATCACCGCCATCCACTGGGCCGAATACACGGCGAAGGTCAGCGCGATCATCCAGGGTGCGCGCGCTCCGACGGTGGCACGCAGTCGCAACGGCCAGCCGCCGGCCATGCCGCGCGCCGCACCCGTGCGCAACGCATCCGCGGGCACCGCCAGCCACAGCCAGAGCGCCGCGGCGGCCGACACGGCCGACAGCGTCCACCACCAGTCGGCCCATCCGCCCCAGGCGATCAGCGCCGGCCCGAAGAGCAGCGCAAGCGCAACGCCCAGCGGCATGTAGGCGCCCCATACGCCCAGCGCGGCCTTGTCCGCACCAGCAGGGGTCAATGCGCGGATCAGCCCCGGTCCCGGCATGACCGCCAGCAGAAAGCCGATGCCTTCGAGCGCGCGCAGCCCGAGCAGCCATTGCACCGCAAAGGCGCCGCCCAGGAGCCCCGCACCGACGGCGCCGCCCAGCAGGCTCGCCACCGTCAGCACCACGAGGCCGGTCAGCATGCTGCGGCGCAGACCAATCGTGTCGGCCGCGAGTCCGGCGATCAGTCCCAGGCTCATGCTCGCCACCTGCACCAGCGACAGCAGGAACCCGGCCTCGACCAGGTCGATGCCGAGCGACGCCTGCAGCGCCGGCACGGCGGGCGGCAGCTTGCCCAGGTGCAGCGCGGCGCTGACGCCGCCCAGCACCACCGCAAAAGCGGCGGCAGGGACGCGCGCGGACGCGACGGCCGCAGAACTCATGAAATCCCTCGCCGGCCGGTCAGCCGTTCATGCTCGCGCATGGCGAAGCGGTCGGTCATGCCGGCGATGTAGTCGGCCACGGCGCGATGCCGGTCGCGGCGGTCTGCATAGGAAACAGGCATCTCGGCGCCGCGCTCCAGATAGGCTTCGAACAGTTCCCGCACCACCTGCTGCGCCTGGTCGGTGGTCTGCCTCACTTGCGGATGGCGGTAGAGGTTGCGGAACAGGAAGGCCTTGAGCTCGTTCGATTGCGCCTGCATTGTTTCGCTGAACGCGACGAGGGGCGGCGCGGTGCGCACGCCGTCGGCATCGGCCGGCCTCGCTGTTTCCAGGGCCGCGCGGGTGGCGTCGATCACATCGTAGACCTGGGCGCTCAGCATGCGCCGGATGGTTTCGTAGAGCACGCGCCGCCCTTCCAGTCGGGGATATTCGGCCAGCGCTTCGCGACGGTAGCGCTCGAACAGCTCCACCTCGCCGAGCTGCTCGACATTGATGAGCCCGGAGCGCACGCCGTCGTCGATGTCGTGCGCGTTGTAGGCGATCGCGTCGGCCAGGTTGCAAAGCTGCGCCTCGAGGCCCGGCTGCGTGCGATCCAGGAAGCGGCGCGCCACGCCGTTGGGCTCACCCGCCTCCAGGCGCTCGGCATTGGCGCGCGAGCAGTGCTTGAGGATGCCCTCGCGCGTCTCGAAGCTGAGATTCAGGCCGTCGTATTGCGGATAGCGGTGCTCCAGGGCGTCGACCACGCGCAGGCTCTGCAGGTTGTGCTCGAAGCCGCCGTGGCCTTCCATGCAGGCGTTGAGCGCGTCCTGGCCCGCATGGCCGAACGGCGTGTGGCCGAGGTCGTGCGCGAGGGCGATCGCCTCCACCAGGTCTTCGTTGATGCGCAGCGCGCGCGCGATGGAGCGGCCCAGCTGTGCGACTTCGAGCGAATGCGTGAGCCGGGTGCGAAACAGGTCGCCTTCGTGGTTCAGGAAGACCTGCGTCTTGTAGACCAGCCGCCGGAACGCGGTGGAATGCACGATGCGGTCGCGGTCACGCTGGAAGGCGTCGCGCGTGGGCGCCGGCGGCTCGGCATGGCGCCTCCCACGCGAGCGCGCCGGGTGGCAGGCATAGGCCGCGAGGCTCATCGATGCACCCTCGGCACCGCGCTCATTCCGCCCGGCAGCACTGCGCGAGCACTTCGCGCACCAATGCATCGGGCGCACTGCTCACGGCGGCGGAGCCCGGCTTGTCGATCACCACGAAGCGGATCTCGCCCGCCTCGGATTTCTTGTCGACCCGCATCAGTTCGAGGTACCGGTCGGCGCCCAGCGCGGGGCCGACGGTCGGCAGGCCGGCGCGTTCGATCAGCCGCGTGAGCCGTTCGACGAACGCCGCATCGACGCCGCCGAGCCGCTGCGACAGGTGCGCCGCCATCACCATGCCGCAGCCGACCGCTTCGCCATGCAGCCACTCGCCGTAGCCCAGGCCCGACTCGACCGCATGGCCGAAGGTGTGGCCGAAGTTCAGGATGGCACGCAGGCCGGTCTCGCGCTCGTCCTGGCCGACGACCAGCGCCTTGATCTCGCAGCTGCGCTTGACCGCGTAGGCCAGCGCGGCGGGCTCGCGTGCCACGAGGGCGTCGACATTCGCCTCGATCCAGTCGAAGAACGCCATGTCGTGGATCGGGCCGTACTTGATGACCTCGGCCAGGCCCGCGCTCAGTTCGCGCGGCGGCAGCGTCTGCAGCGTGTCCAGGTCGCACACCACGAGCTGCGGCTGGTAGAAGGCGCCGATCATGTTCTTGCCGAGCGGGTGGTTGATGGCGGTCTTGCCGCCGACCGACGAATCGACCTGCGCCAGCAGCGTGGTCGGCACCTGAACGAAAGGCACGCCGCGCATGTAGCTGGCGGCGGCAAAGCCGGTCATGTCCCCCACCACGCCGCCGCCGAGGGCGAACAGCACGGTCTTGCGGTCGCTGCCGTGGCCGAGCAAGGCATCGAAGATCAGGTTCAGGGTCCGCAGATTCTTGTGCACCTCGCCGTCGGGCAGCTCGAGCAGGTGGACGGTGCGAAAGCGCCCGGCCAGCGCTTGGCGCAGGGCCTTGGCGTAGAGCGGCGCCACGGTGGTGTTGCTGACGACCAGCGCGCTGGCGGCCGCGGGCACGGCGGCGAAGCTCTGGGGATCGTCCAGCAGGCCGGCGCCGATCAGGATCGGGTAGCTGCGTTCGCCGAGCTGGATGTCGACGCGTTCTGGCGATGCGGAAGGTGCGGGCAATGGCATGGCAGCGAGTTTAGGCGCTGCGCGCCGGCGCTTCAGTCGGAGGGCTCTTCGGGCGGCGTGCCCGCAGCCACGATGCCGGCAAGCTCCAGCTGCATCACGATGATGTTGACCAGCATGGCGATCGAGGGGCGCCCGGTGTCGACCACCTCGTGGGCCGTCTCGCGGTAGAGCGGATCGCGCGCATCGTGCAGTTCGCGCAGCCGGCCCAGCGGATCGGCCACCTGCAGCAGGGGCCGCTTGACGTCGTGGCGCAGGCGCCGGAACAGGTCTTCGGGCGAGGAGCGCAGGTAGATCACATGGAAGTGGTCCCGCAGCTGCCGGCGGTTGGCTTCCCGCAGCACGGCGCCGCCGCCCGTGGCCAGCACGCCGTGGGGCTGGGCGGCGAGGTCGGCAATGACCGCCTGCTCGAGGTCGCGAAAGGCAATTTCGCCCTCCCGCTCGAAGTAATCGCGGATCGAGCAGCCGATGCGCTGCTCGATCACATGGTCGGTGTCGACGAAGGGAAGGTCCAGGCGTGCGCCCAGGCGCCGGCCCACTGCGGACTTTCCGGCGCCGGGCAACCCGACGAGTGCGATCGCCACGCGGTGGCTGCTACGCCCGCGCGTCAGCGCGCGGCGTTGCGGTCGGTAATCATCTTCGGAGTGATAAAGACGAGCATTTCGGTCTTGTTGGCAACGCGTTCGCGCTTGCGGAACAGTGCACCCAGGTAGGGCACTTCACCCAGCACCGGCACGCGCGATTCGTCATTGGTTTCGGTGAGTTCGAAGATACCACCGATGACGACCGTGCCGCCGTTCTCGACCAGCACCTCGGTCTGCACGTGCTTGGTGTTGATGGCCGGGCCGGCCGAGGTGTTGACGCCGCGGGCATCCTTGCTCACGTCGAGCGTGAGGATGATGTTGCCTTCGGGCGTGATCTGCGGCGTGACCTCGAGCTTCAGCACCGCCTTGCGGAACGAAATGGAGGTGGCGCCGCTGGACGTGGCCTGCTGGTAGGGAATTTCCTCGCCCTGCTCGATCAGCGCCTTGGTCTGGTCGGCGGTGATGACTCGGGGGCTGGACACCAGCTTGCCCTTGCCGTCGGCCTCGAGCGCCGAGATTTCGAGGTTCAGCATGCGCGAGAAGCTCGAGTTGAACAGCGAGATCGCGAAGGTGCCAGCCGCATTGCCCGTGCCGCCGGCATCGCCTGCGGGCAGGTTGATGAAGTTGGAGTTGGTCCAGGTGGTGGTCGGGCCGGTGGTGCCGGTGCCTGTGACAGGCATCACGCCCACGGTACCGAACGCCCGGTTGCCGGACGACGAGGCAATGCGCTCGCCGGCAATGCCGCCGCCCAGCCGCACGCCCAGCGACTTGCCGAAGGTATCGGAGGCTTCCACGATGCGCGCTTCGATCAGCACCTGCCGAACCGGAATGTCGAGCTTCTGGATCAGGTCGGCCACTTGCGCCAGACGCGAGGGAATGTCCGACACGAACAGCTGGTTGGTGCGCGACTCCGCGATCACGCTGCCACGCGGGCTCAGGATGCGCGTGGTGGTGCCGGAGCCGCCACCGCCGCCGGCCGAGGCGCCGGTGCCGGTCAGGCCCTGCGCAATGGCGATCGCCTTGGTGTAGTTGAGCTGGAACGACTGGGTGCGCAGCGGCTCCAGGTTCTCGATCGCGGCCTTGGCTTCGAACTCGAGCTTTTCCTTGGCGTTGATCTCGTCCTTGGGCGCGATCCACAGCACGCTGCCGTTCTTGCGCATGCCCAGGTTCTTGGCCTGCATGATGATGTCCAGGGCCTGGTCCCAGGGCACGTCCTTCAGCCGCAGCGTCAGCGCGCCGGTGACCGAGTCGGAGGTCACGATGTTGAAGTTCGTGAAGTCGGCAATCACCTGCAGCAGCGAGCGGATCTCGATGTTCTGGAAGTTCAGCGAGAGCTTCTCGCCGGTGTAGCCCACACCCTGCGTCAGCTTGGTCGGGTCCACCTTGCGGGCGCGAACCTCCACCACGAACTGGTTTTCGCTCTGGTAGGCGCTGTGCTCCCAGTCGCCCTTGGCCTCGATCGTCATGCGCACGCGGTCGCCCGACTGTTGCGAGGTGATCAGCTGGACCGGCGTGTTGAAGTCGGCCACGTCCAGGCGGCGGCGCAGCCCCTCGGGCAGGGTCGACTTGGTGAACTCCACCACCAGGTTCCTGCCCTGCTGGCGGACATCGACGCCCACCTGGTTGTTCGGCAGGTCGACGATCACGCGGCCGGTGTTGTCCGCCCCCAGGCGGAAATCGACGTCGCGCAGCGGCAGGGTGTCGCGGTTGCGGTTCTCGGCAAAGACGGTGGGCGTGGACGACGCCAGCGCGGTGCCGGCCGCGGGTTCGAGAATCACCAGCAGCGACTTGCCCTGGATCTCGGTCTTGTATGCGGTTGCCTGCTTGAGGTTCAGCACCACCCGGCTGCGCTCGCCGGCCTGGACCACATTGACGGAACGCAGGTTGCCCTGGTTCACCTCAATGGCGGAGCGGCCGATGGCGTTGGTGACGCCCGGAAAATCGAGCGCGATGCGCGCCGGCGTCTGCACGACAAAGCCGGTCGGCAAGGCCGCGAGCGGCTGGGCAAGGTCGATGCGGATCACCTCCGCGCCTGACTGCGTCGAACTGGTCACCGCCTCGATGGCGTTTTGCGCATGGGCCAAAGCGAAAGCGCCAAGTGCCAGCAGACCCAGCCCCGCAGCTCGCAGCCGCTGTGCCATCGTTGATTTTTTATGATTCATTTCGCACTCTCTTGCAGCTGCAATGTCGCCACGCGTTCGATCCATTCACCGGCGGCGTCCTGCACGATTTCACGCAGGGCGACTTCGGTTTCGTTGATACGGGTAATGCGCCCGTAGTTGAGGCCCAGGTACTCGCCCACCCGCACCTTGTAGAGCAGCTTGTCGACACGAACCAGCGCCACCGGCTGGCCGTTGCGGTTCATGCTGCCCACCATGGCCATGGAGTCGAGCGGGAAGGCTTCGAGCGCTTCCTTGCGGCGCACCAGCTCGGGTGCGATCAACTCCGACGTGCTGGGCTGGTTCGATTCCCGGCGCAGCGCCTGGGTCAGCTTCAGCAGGTTGAACGGCTCGAATGCCGCGCCCTCGGTGTAGGCCTGGGGGGTGAATTTCTTGGGTTCCGTGATCGGCGGCACCGTGGGCTTGACCTGGGCGCGCTGCTCGACCATCCAGCGGCGCAGGTCTTCCTGCTCCGAATCGGCGCAGGCGCTCAGGCCCAGGGCGGCCGCGACGAGCCACAGGAGGTTGGCGGTCGTCCTCATTTCTTCGCCTTCGGCGCCGCGGCGCGTTTCTGGGCCGCGCGCTCTTCGTCATCGAGATAGCGGTAGGTGCGTGCCGTGGCATCCATCGTGAGGGTGCCGTCCTTGTCTTTTTGTTGCGGGGTGATCGTGAGGTTGTTCAGCGTCACGATGCGCGAAAGGCTCGCGACATCGGCGGCGAAGGAGCCGATGTCGTGGTAGCGGCCGGTCACGCGCACGGCGATCGGCAGCTCCGCGTAATAGTCCTTCACCGAGACCTGGCCCGGACGGAACAGCTCGAACTGCAGGCTGCGCCCGAGGCCGGCCTGGTTGATGTCGGACAGCAATGCGTCCATTTCCGCCTTGCTGGGCAGCTGCTTCTCGAGCAGCGTCACGTATTGCTGCACCTGCTCGCGCTGCTTCTTCAGCAGATCGAGATTGGCGGCCAGCGCCACCTTCTTCTGGTAGTCGGCCCGCAGCGTGACTTCCTTGGCGCGCTCGCTCTCGAGCTCGTCGTTCGAATTGGTCAGCCACAGGAACCACAGGCCGGCGAGCACCAGGGCGGTCACCGCCAGGCACAGCGCGTAGCGGGGCACCGCCGGCCAAGCGGACGGGTCGTTCGGGTTGAGGTTGCGGAACTGGTCGCCGAAGCCGCGCAGCGCCGCGCCGACGTCCATTTTTTGAGAGGGGCGATTGCTTGCCATGATCCGTCTACCCCTTGACTGGCGCCGCTGCGGCCAGCGCCTTGTCGGCTGCGGCCTTCTGCGCGTCGGTCGGCCGCTTGAGGCCGATGCGCATGGTGAAGTTCGCCACGCGGCGCTGGTCGCGCTGACTCAGGCTCACCGTCGCGGAAGTGATTTCGACCAGCTCGGGCTTGACCAGCCACGGACTGTTGTTCCCCAGGTTGCGCAGCAGCTCCGAGACGCGCTCGTTCGACTGCGCCATGCCCTGCAGCGTGACGGTCTGGTTGTCCTGCTTCATGCTGGTCAGGTAGACGCCGTCGGGCAGCTGGCGGACCAGTTCGTTGAGCAGGTGCACCGGCAGGTTGCGGTCGCCCTGGAGGTCTTCGACCGCCTGCTGGCGTGCGCGCAGCGCGGCAATTTCTTCCTGCAGGGTCGAGATTTCCTTGATTTCGACTTCGAGCTTGGTGATCTCGGTCTTCAGGAAATTGTTCTTGTCCTGCTGGGCCGAGATCTGCGCCTCGAACCAGAGATAGCCCAGGCCGGCGATCAGAACGCCGAGCACTGCGGCCGCGCCCAGGGTGCCGTAGAACGCCTCGCGGCGCCGCTTGCGTGCGGCTTCGCGGTGCGGAAGCAGGTTGATGAGGATCACTGCACGAACCTCCGCATGGCCAGGCCGCAAGAGGTCAGGTAAGAAGGCGCTTCGCGCCGGACCTTCTTCTCGCGGATGTTCGGACCCAGTTCCATGCCGTCGAACGGGTTCACGAGCGAACAGGCGAACGAGGTCTGGCGCGTCACGGCACTGGTCAGGCTGGGCAGCGAGGCCGAGCCGCCTGCAAGCAGCACGTAGTCCACGCGGTTGTGGGGCGTGCTGGTGAAGAAGAACTGCAGCGCACGGGCAATTTCCTGCGCGATGCTTTCCACGAAGGGCTTCAGGACGCCCGAGCCGTAGTCGTCGGGCAGATCGCCGCTGCGCTTCTTGGCCTCGGCCTCTTCGGCCGAGAAACCGTACTGGCGCACGATCAGCTGGGTCAGCTGCGCGCCGCCGAAGGCCTGGTCGCGGTCGTACAGCACTTCCTGGTTGCGCAGCACCTGCATGCTGGTGGTGAAGGCGCCCACTTCGAATAGCGCCACCACGGCATCGAGGCCCTTGCCCGGCAATTGCTCGATCAGGCGGGCGGTCGCAAGGCGGGAAGCGTAGGACTCGACGTCGAGGATCACCGCCTTCAGCCCGGCCGCTTCGGCCAGGCCTTCGCGGTCCTGGACCTTTTCCTTGCGGGACGCGGCAATCAGCACCTCGACGTCGCCGGCAGAGGCGGTGCTCTGCCCGGTCACGCAGAAATCGAGGCTGACTTCGTCGAGCGAGAACGGGATGTACTGGTTGGCTTCGGACTCGACCTGGATTTCGAGCTCCTGCTCGCTCATGCCGCCGGGAAGAATGATCTTCTTGGTGATGACCGCCGAAGGAGGCAGCGCCAGCGCGACGTTGCGGGTACGGGTACCGCTCTTGCGCACGACGCGGCGGACGGCTTCGGCCACTTCGTCGAACTTCTCGACGTTGCCGTCGGTGATCCAGCCCCGCTCCAGGGGTTCGATCGCGCAGCGCTCGAGAACCAGCTTGCCACTGGCTTCACGGCCGAGCTCGACCAGCTTCACGCTGGAGGAACTGACATCCAGGCCGAGCATGGGGGCGTTCTGACGGCGAAACAATGATCCGAAAGCAGCCAAGTTAGGTCCCTTTACCCCTGCATTTGTAACCAATGGAAAAATTTGCGTTCGGTTGCATGCTAGCAGCAGACGTAGCGGCGACCAAACAACCCACGCCGGCAAAATGGCGGACCGTTGTCAAAAGCTGACGCCGAAGCCACATTTGGTAACTTTTGGTTTAGCCCGCAACGATGCACCCAAGTTCGGCCCGAGGCAAGGGGGCGGCTTTTTATAATGTGCGGTGACTCCCCGGGCCCACATGCAAGAAACTTCACGCCCCAAAGGGCCAGCCAAGACCCCTCCTTCCACACGACCAGCCTGGCTGAAATGGCTGCTGCGCTTCATGGTCTGGGGGTTCGGCATCGCCGCGGCCGGTGTTCTGGCGTTGCTGTGCGTGATCGCCGTCGCCCTGGCCGTTGCCTACCCCAACCTTCCCGACATCTCCGAGCTGTCGGACTACCGGCCGAAACTGCCGCTGCGGGTCTTTTCCGCGGAAGGCATCCTGATTGGCGAATTCGGCGAAGAGCGTCGCAATCTAACCCCGATCGCGGCAATCCCCAAGCTCGTGAAGGAGGCGGTGTTGGCTGCCGAAGACACCCGCTTCTACGACCACGGCGGCGTCGACTACAAGGGGATGGTGCGCGCCGGCCTGGCCAACATGAACCGCGTGAAGAGCCAGGGCGCGTCGACCATCACGATGCAGGTGGCGCGCAACGTCTACCTGAGCTCCGAGAAAACGCTGACCCGCAAGATCTACGAGGTGCTGCTCACCTTCAAGCTGGAGCACCTGCTCACCAAGGACCAGATCTTCGAGATCTACCTGAACCAGATCTACCTCGGCAACCGCGCCTACGGCTTCGCGGCCGCATCGGAAGCGTATTTCGGCAAGCCGCTGCAGGAGCTCTCCATTGCGCAGGCAGCCATGCTGGCGGGCCTGCCGAAGGCGCCGGGCGCCAACAACCCGGTCAACAATCCGCAGCGGGCGCGCGGTCGCCAGTTCTATGTGATCGACCGCATGCAGGACGCAGGCTTCATCACCGCCGAGCAGGCCGCCGAAGCCAAGAAAGAGGAATTGCACCTGCGCGATGCGGCCGACCCGAACCGGCTGCACGCCGAATACGTGGCCGAAACCGTGCGCCAGCTGATGTATGCGCAGTATGGCGACAGCACCTACACGCGCGGTCTCAAGGTGTACACCTCGCTGGTGGCCGCCGACCAGGCTGCGGCATA
This sequence comes from Variovorax beijingensis, assembly GCF_003951285.1. Taxonomy (GTDB): domain Bacteria; phylum Pseudomonadota; class Gammaproteobacteria; order Burkholderiales; family Burkholderiaceae_C; genus Variovorax; species Variovorax beijingensis. The sequence continues at coordinate 619,604 of NZ_RXFQ01000001.1, forward strand.
CAAGGCCCTGCGCAAGGGCATCATGGATTACGAGCGGCGCCAGATCTACCGCGGCCCCGAGAAATTCGTCGAATTGCCCAACGACCCGAAGGAACTCGACGATGCGGTGGACGACGCCCTGACCGACCATCCCGACAACGGCGACGTGATGGCGGCGGTGGTGCTCAAGGCCAACGCCAAGGAAATCTCGGCCGTGCGCGGCAATGGCGACCCGGTACAAATCACGGGCGAGGGCCTCAAGCCCGCGCAGTCCGGCCTTTCCGACAAGGCACCGCCCAACATCAAGATCCGGCGCGGCGCGGTGATCCGCGTGGTGAAGACGCCCAAGAACACCTGGGAAATCACCCAGCTGCCCGAAGTGGAGGGCGCCTTCGTCGCCATGGACCCGCGCGACGGCGCCATCAAGGCGCTGGTGGGCGGATTCGACTTCGGCAAGAACAAGTTCAACCACGTGACGCAGGCCTGGCGCCAGCCGGGCTCGAGCTTCAAGCCCTTCATCTACTCGGCCGCGCTCGAGAAGGGCTTCACGCCGGCCACGGTCATCAACGACGGGCCCCTGTTCTTCGATGCCGGCACCACCGGTGGCCAGCCCTGGGAGCCCAAGAACTACGGCGGGGGCTACGACGGCCCGATGTCGATGCGCACCGCGCTCATGAAGTCGAAGAACCTGGTCTCGATCCGCATCCTGCAATCGATCGGCACGCGCTACGCCCAGGAATGGATCACCAATTTCGGCTTCGACAAGGACAAGCACCCGGCCTACCTGCCGATGGCGCTGGGCGCCGGCGCGGTCACGCCGATGCAGATGGCCACCGCCTATTCGGTGTTCGCCAATGGCGGCTACCGCGTCAATCCCTACCTGGTGACCCGCATCACCGACCACAAGGACAGGGTGCTGGTCGACAAGCAGCCGCCGCTGCTCAACGAAACGATCCGCGCCATTCCCCAGCGCAACGCCTTCATCATGGACACGCTGCTGCAATCGGTGGCGCGCGCCGGCACCGCGGCCAAGGCCCAGGCCATGCTCAAGCGGCCCGACCTCTACGGCAAGACCGGCACCACCAACGACTCGCTCGATGCCTGGTTCGCCGGCTTCCAGCCCACGATGACGGCCATTTCCTGGATCGGCTACGACACGCCGCGCAACCTGGGCGACCGCGAAACCGGCGGCGGCCTGAGCCTGCCGATCTGGATCAACTACATGGAAACGGCGATCAAGGGTGTGCCCGTGACCGACCTTTCGGCCACGCCGCCGTCCGGCGTCGTGAGTGTGGGCGGCGAGTGGTACTACGACGACTACGCACCAGGCCGCGGCGTCTCCAGCCTCGGCGTGGACACGCCGTCATCGCCGCCGGCGGAGTCCCTGAGCGGCGTTCCGGTGAGCCCGCCCCCGCCGCCCGAGGAGCGCAATCGCATCCTCGACCTTTTCAGGAACTGAAGACCTGACGACGGTTCAGGCGGCCGCAAACTGCAGCGGCTGCCCGGCCTGAAGGCTCGCCTCGCGGGAAAGATTGCCGAAGAATTCCTCGCCCGTCTTGGTGTCGACCCAGGCCTTGCCGTCGTAGCGGTAGTGATAGCCGCCAGAGCGCGCGGCAAGCCAGATCTCCTGCAGGGGCTTCTGCAGGTTCACGATCAGCTGGCTGCCATTCTTGAATGAAATCGTGATCATGCCGCCCACGCGCTGGTTGTCGATGTCGGCGTCGGTCGCGTCGTTGATGCGGTCGCAGCCCTGCTCGATGGCGGCGAGTGCGGCTTCGGCGCGGTCCATGTATTCGGAGTCGGTCATTACAATTTCGTTATGTTGAATGTTCGTCAAATTCTAGTGAGCGCCCCCGCCCGCGCTGTGCTCATGGTCAGTCTTGCCGCGGCGGCGGCCGCTTTGTCTGCTTGCGGCCAGCGCGGACCGCTGTTCCTGCCGACCGATCCGGCGGCGGCCCAGCGCGCCACCCTGCCGCAGCTGCTGACCCCCGGCGGCCCGCGCGCCGCCTCCGAGGCCGAGGCCGCGCCCAAGCCCGCTGCGGCCAGCAGCGCCCCGGCTCCAGCCACCAGCACCGGAACGCAAAAGTGACGAACGCCTCCCCGCCCCTGCCCGGCCATCCGCACATTGCGCATCGCGACGGCGCGCTCCACGTCGAAGGCCTTGGCCTGGAAGCGCTGGCCCGCGAGCATGGCACGCCGCTGTTCGTCTATTCGAAGCAGTGGATGCTCGACGCGCTGGCCGCCTACCAGCGCGGCTTCGAGGGCCGCAGCGCCCTGATCTGCTATGCGATGAAGGCGAATTCGTCGCTCGGCGTGCTGCGCGTGTTCGCCGAAGCCGGCTGCGGCTTCGACATCGTCTCGGGCGGAGAGCTGGCACGCGTGCTGGCGGTGGGCGCCGATCCCGCCAAGATCATCTTCTCGGGCGTGGGCAAGACCCGCGCCGAAATGCGGCAGGCGCTGGCGGCCGGCATTGCCTGCTTCAACGTCGAGAGCGAAGCCGAGCTCGACGTGCTCAACGAAGTGGCGCTGGCCGAAGGCCGCCGAGCGCCCATCAGCATCCGCATCAACCCGAACGTCGATCCGAAGACGCATCCCTACATTTCCACCGGCCTCAAGGGCAACAAGTTCGGCATTGCCCATGACCGCGCGGTCGAGGCTTATCGCCACGCCGCCAGGCTGCCGGGGCTCGAGGTGGTGGGCATCGACTGCCACATCGGCTCGCAGATCACCGAGGCCTCGCCCTACCTGGACGCCTGCGACCGGGTGCTCGACCTGGTCGAGGCCATCGAGGCGGCCGGCGTGCCCATTCACCACCTCGACTTCGGCGGCGGCCTGGGCATCGACTACAACGGCGAAGTGCCGCCCAAGGCCGATGCGCTCTGGCAGCAGCTGCTTGCGCGGCTCGACGCCCGCGGCTTCGGACAGCGCAGGCTCGTCATCGAACCCGGCCGTTCGCTGGTCGGCAATGCGGGCGTGTGCGTGACCGAGGTTCTCTACACCAAGCCGGGCGAGGACAAGAATTTCTGCATCGTCGATGCTGCAATGAACGACCTGCCCCGCCCCGCGATGTACCAGGCGTTCCAGAAGATCGTGCCGCTGCGCATCCGCGCCGGCGACGCACCCACCTACGACGTGGTCGGCCCGGTCTGCGAAAGCGGCGACTGGATCGGCCGCGACCGCGCGCTCAACGTGGTGGCCGGCGACCTGCTGGCGGTGCTGTCGGCCGGCGCGTACTGCATGAGCATGGCCAGCAACTACAACACGCGCGGCCGTGCCGCCGAAGTGCTGGTGAGCGGCCAGAGCGCCACGCTGATCCGCCGCCGCGAGACGATGGAAGACCAGCTGCGCAGCGAGCGGATCGAGGGCTGATCCGCGTGTGATTCGCGCCGGTCAGCCGGTGCTGCTGCGCAGCGACTTTTCACTGCTGTTGCGGCTGCCCCCGCGCACGCCGGCCGACGGCTTCGGCCTGCGCTTGCTCGCATAGTTCCACACGCGCCATCCGAGCAGCACCACGATGATCGCGGCATAGACGAACACCTCGGCAAAGTCGTTCTTGCCCGCGCGCATCCAGAAGAAATGCAGCAGGCCCAGGCCGGCAATCGGATAGACCAGCTTGTGCAGCATCTGCCAGCGCTTCGCCCCCATGGCCTTGATGGCGCGGTTGAACGAGGTGGCCGCCAGAGGCGTCAGCAGCACGAAGGCCGAGAACCCCACCAGGATGAACGGCCGCTTGGCAATGTCCTTGGCGATGTCGGCCCACTCGAAGCCCATGTCGAACCAGCTGTAGCACAGCAGGTGCAGCACCACGTAGAAATACGCGAACAGTCCGAGCATGCGGCGAAAGCGCGCGAGCGCATTGGCCTTGGCCATCACGCGCAGCGGCGTCACCGCCAGCACGATGCAGATGAAGCGCAGGGTCCAGTCGCCGGTGGCGCGGATCAGGAACTCGGCCGGATTCGCGCCCAGCCCGCCGGTGAACGCGCCGTAGGCGAGCCGCGCGAACGGCAGCAGGCACAGCAGGAAGATGACCGGCTTGGCCGCCGGATGCATGAGCAGCTTGTTCATGGGGCAAGGGCCGCGTGGCGGCGTCGGCTCAGTAGTTCTTCTTCAGGTCCATGCCCGCATAGAGCTGGCCGACCTGGGCTTCATAGCCGTTGAACATCAGCGTCTTGTGGCGCTTGGCGAAGAGCCCGCCGCCATCGCCGATGCGGCGCTCGGTGGCCTGGCTCCAGCGCGGATGGTCGACATTCGGATTGACGTTCGAATAGAAGCCGTATTCCTGTGCCGCCGCCTTGTTCCAGGCCGTGCCCGGCTCCTTCTCGACGAAGCGGATCTTGACAATCGACTTGGCCGACTTGAACCCGTACTTCCACGGCACCACGATGCGCACCGGCGCGCCGTTCTGGTTGGGCAGCACCTCGCCGTACATGCCGAAAGCCAGCAGCGTGAGCGGATGCATGGCCTCGTCCATGCGCAGGCCTTCGGTGTAGGGCCAGTCGAGCACGCGCGAGCCCACGAAGGGCATGGTCTTGGGATCGGCCAGGGTCACGAACTCCACGTACTTCGCATTGCCCTGCGGCTCGACCTTCTTGATGAGCTCGGCCAGCGAATAGCCCACCCATGGAATGACCATCGACCAGCCCTCGACGCAGCGCAGGCGGTAGATGCGCTCTTCCTGCGCACTGAGCTTGAGCAGGTCTTCGATGCCGTACCTGCCGGGCTTCTTGACCAGGCCCTCGACCTCCACGGTCCATGGGCGGGTCTTCAGGGTGCCGGCGTTCTTGACCGGGTCGCCCTTGTCGGTGCCGAACTCGTAGAAGTTGTTGTAGCTCGTCGCGTCCTTGTAGTCGGTGAGCTTTTCCATCGTTTGCGCGCCCGGCACGGCGGACTTCGCGCCCGGAAGCAGCGCCAGCTTGTGCGGGCCCGTGGCCTGGGCGAAAGCCTCGCGCCCCGCAAAGCTCGCCAGCGCAGCACCTGCCGCGCCGCCGGCCATCAACTTGAGCAGATCCCGCCGGCTCTCGTAGACGGCGCGCGGCGTGACCTCGCTCGAGAGCGGGTGGATGAAACCGCTGCTGCGATCCTGCGGACGGAAATGGAACGACATGTGATGGCCTTTCGCGTGAATCGTTGTACTCAGGGTAGTTCGTGGAATCCCCTGGTCCGGTTACGCGCGATCGCTGCGCGTGGTCTCAATTCTTCGCGAAAAGCCGCAACCCTGCCTACAGCGTGCCGTAGCTGTGCAGCCCGCTCAGGAACATGTTCACGCCCAGGAACGCGAAGGTGGTGACCGCCAGGCCGGCCAGCGCCCACCAGGCCGCCACCGTGCCGCGCAGGCCCTTGACCAGCCGCATGTGCAGCCAGGCCGCGTAGTTGAGCCAGACGATCAGGGCCCAGGTTTCCTTCGGGTCCCAGCTCCAGTAGCCGCCCCAGGCGTCGGCCGCCCACAGCGCGCCGAGCACGGTGGCAATGGTGAAGAAGGCGAAGCCGACCGTGATCGACTTGTACATCACGTCGTCGAGCACCTCGTTGGCAGGCAGCCGAGCGGCAATGCGCCTGCGGCCGAGCAGGATGCCCGCGGCAATCAGTGCGGAGATGCCCGCATAGACCACCCAGTAGCTGCCGCCGGCCTCCTGCACGCGCTGGCGGAAGGTCACCGGCACGAAGCACAGCGCCACGCCCAGGAGCCAGATCGGCGTGAGCTTGTACCAGCGCGTTTCCTGCGCCTGCTCCTTGATGAGATAGGCGAAGGCCACCATGGCCGCGAGCGCGAAGGTGCCGTAGCCGATGAAGTTGGCGGGCACGTGCAGCTTCATCCACCAGCTCTGCAGCGCCGGCACCAGCGGCTGGATCTCGTGCGCATTGCGCACCAGCGTGTACCAGAGCAGGAAGCCGACCGCCGCGCTCACCACCAGCATCACGAAGGCGCCGAGCGTGCGCGTGCCGTAGCGCGATTCGAAGTAGAGGTAGAAGGCCGTCGTGAGCCAGCAAAAGAGCACGAACACTTCGTACAGGTTGCTGACGGGAATGTGGCCGATGTCCGGCCCCAGCAGGTGGCTCTCGTACCAGCGCACCATGGTGCCGATGAGCGCCATGGCAATGGCGGCCCAGGCCAGCCGGGAGCCGATCAGGTCGAAGGTGTCGCCCTGCTTGCCGCCGAAGAACCCGAGCCAGTAGAACAGCGTGCTCATGAAAAACAGCACGCTCATCCAGAGAATGGCCGACTGGCTCGACAGGAAGTACTTGAGCCAGAACACCGTGTCCGCGCGCGCCAGGTCGCCCTGGTAGGAACTGATGGCCAGCAGCGAGGCCGCGGCCACCACGATGGCCAGCACCCGCAGCGGACGCCAGAACCAGCCGATCGCAATGACCGAGATCATCGCGGCGGCGAGGATGGGTTTCTCGTACGAGTCCATCGAGCCCGCGTACCGGGCAAACGCAAAAAGACCGCCTGCCAGCACCAGTGCCGCAAACACCCAGTCGAAAAGGTTGCGCCGCGAAAACCAGCTTTCGTGCAGCGTGAGGGTGGTGGTGTTCATGGTGACGCCGGTCCTTCTTTCTTCAAGGCAAGCAGCTTGTGCTTGAGGTGCTCGAACTCGCGATCGCTGTCGATCGTCTTGCGGTTGACCGAGAAAGCCATCGTGGCGGCCGTGGTGTTGTCTCCGGAGCCCGCGCCGTCGGGGGTGAGCCACACCCAGAGCCGGCGCTCGCGCACGTACAGCATGGCAAAAATCCCGACGATCAGCAACAGGCAGCCCAGATAGACCACGTTCTTGCCGGGCGCGCGCGCCACCTGGAACACGCTGGCCTGCACCTGGGTGAAGTCGGTCATCATCATGGCGACCGGTGCCGGATAGAAGTACGCGTCGCTGATGGCCAGCACCGCCTGGGTCAGGAAGGCCTGCGACTTCTCGTCGCTCGGCAGTGCCGCGAGCCCCGCGCCCTCGCGGCTCAGGTTGAGCGCCTCGAACAGCACATCGTTGAGGATGCGCACCAGCACCGCGCCGGCACGTTCGCGCTCGGCCTCGGGCACGTTGGCTTCCATGAATTCCGCAATCGCCTGCCAGCCACCCAGGGTGGTGGCGTCGGCCTTGGCGCGCTCGCTGCCGGCAAACAGGGCGAGCGCGCGCGCCGCCGAAACGCGCAGCTGCTCGGCCATCTCGGGCCGCTTCGGATCGACCGCCTTGGCGATGTAGCGCTCGACCGCGCGGTTGCGGGTGTCGGCATCGGCCAGCGCGGTGCGCATGCGCACGAAGCTGTCCATGGAGCCTTGTTCGTCGGCCGGCACGCGCAGGTAGCGGAACGGCTCCTCGGGCTTCTCGCGCATGCCGAGCAGGAACACCGGCTGCCCGTCGCCGGTGTCGACCGGCACCATGTAGTTCTGGTACTCCCGCGCCTGCCCCGCGGCATCGCGCAGCTTGTAGCCGATGCTCGGGCCGATGTTGCGCAGCACCTTCGGCTTGCTGGTCTTGTTGGCGGCGCCCAGGCGCGATTCGATGTCGTGGCGCAGGTCGACCTTGCGCACGTCGGCGCCGCTGCCCATGGCGCCGCCGTCGGCAAAGTTCTCGACATTGATCACGCGCAGCGCGGCGTATTCGAGCGTGAGCTTTTCCTTTCCGTTGGTAATTTCGGTGCTCGGCCCGCCGATGACGCCCTCGACCTCGAAGGGCTTGGCCGCGGCCGCCATCGGCACCGCCTTGAGCTTCACCTTGGAGCCGCCGTCGTCGAAGCTCGACTGGTAGATTTCCACGCCCTTGTAGCTGGCCGGATGGTTGACCTCGATGCGCGCGGGCACCTGGGCGCCGGTCTCGCGATCGTGCAGCACCACCTCGCTCGCGAACAGCTTGGGCATGCCGGTCGAGTAGTAGTCGACGATGAATTTCTTGAGTTCGATCGAGAACGGCAGCTCCTGCAGCAGCACGCCGTCGGACTGCTGCAGGATGGCCACGCTGCCCTGCGCGCCCTCGGGCACCAGGATGTTGCCGCGGAAGGTCGGGTTGCGCGGCGACAGCCGGTGCTGCGCCGGCACGTCGGCAATCATGCCGCCGCCGGTGAACACGCTCTTGCCGTTGAACCAGGTCTGGGCCCGCACCACCAGGTCGCCATCGAGCAGGCCGCCGATGCACACCAGCACGATCGCGCTGTGGGCGGCGATGTAGCCCAGCTTGTGGGCGCCGCCCGCGCGCGCGGCCACCATCCAGCCGGCTTCGGCATGGCCGCCCGCGGCTTCGCGCTGCTGGAGCTTGACCTTCCATCCGCCGCTCACCAGCAGCTGGCCGATGCGGTTGGCGGCCGCGGCGGGCGCCTCGTCGAGCCGGGTCTCGGCGCGCTGGCCGAAGGCCTTGAGGCTCTGCGCGCGGATGCCTTCCTTGAAGGTCTTCAGGTCGATGAAGATGCGCGGCGTGTTGCGCGCAATGCAGAGCGTCGTGCTGATCACCAGGAACAGCAGGATCAGCAGGAACCACCAGGCGCTGTAGACCGAATCGAGCTTGGCCGCGCGGAACAATTCGGCCCAGAACGGCCCGAACTGGTTGATGTAGTTGTTGACCGACTCGTGCTGCTTGAGCACCGTGCCGATGATCGATGCAATGCAGATGACGGTGAGCAGCGCAATCGCGAAGCGCATCGACGAAAACAGCTCCACCGCAGCGCGAAGCACTTGCGGGCCGCGATGAACGCGAAGGCCGTGGGTGGAGACAGACATCGGTCGATGGGAAAAAAGGAACAGGGAAAAAGCAAAGGGCGGGCCATCCAGCTGGATCGGCCCGCCCTCTGTTTGGGTTTTTTATCGGCGGTTAGTTCACGCTGAAGCGCGTGGTGTCAGCGCAGGCCGGCGATGTAATCTGCAACAGCCTTGATTTCGCGGTCGTTGAGCTTTGCGGCCACGCCGGTCATGGGAGCGCTGTTCTGGCGCACGTTGTCCCGGAAAGCAACAAGCTGTGCCACCGTGTAGTCGGCATGCTGGCCACCCAGGCGCGGGTATTGCGCGGGCATGCCGGCGCCGTTGGGGCTGTGGCAGCCGGCGCAGGCCGGGATCTGGCGATCGGCAATGCCGCCGCGGTAGATCTTCTCACCCAGCGCGACCAGGTCCTTCTCCTTGGAGAAGCCGGTCTTGACCTTCTTCGAGCCCACGAACCAGGCGATGTTGCGCATGTCCTCGTCGGACAGCTTGGCGGCCAGGGGCTGCATGATCGGGCTCTTGCGCTTGCCGGACTTGAAGTCCTGCAACTGCTTGAGGATGTACTCGGGGTGCTGCTGCGCCAGCTTGGGGTTGGCCGCAATGGCCGAGTTGCCGTCTGCGTTGTGGCAGGAAGCACAGGCCTGGGCGGCGGAATTGAACACCGCGTCGCCCTTGGCGGGATCGGGCTTGGCCGGCTTGGCCGCGGCGGCTGCAGCCGGTGCGGCGGCAGGATCGTCAGCCGCAAGGCTCGCGCTGGCTGCGACGCCCATGAGGGCTGCAAGCAGAAAATTGGCAAACAACTTCATATCGGGGGCTCGATTTATTGGCGCAAAACCGCGCGATTCTACAATGGCAGCCCGTTCCGAAAGCTCATTGATGATCACCCCGTCGCGCAAGCACGCTGCTCCCCCTTCCCGCGCGACCCCTGCCGTCGACCCTCTTGTCGCCGAGCGCGAGCGCATCGCGCTCGGCTGGCTGCATACGGCGCACTTCCTCACCAGCGCCCCGCAGCTGGAGCATCTGCCCCCGCTCGACCTGCCCGAGATCGCCTTTGTCGGCCGTTCGAACGCGGGCAAATCGACCGCGATCAACACGCTCACGCAGCAGACGCGCCTGGCCTTCGCTTCCAAGACGCCGGGCCGCACGCAGCACATCAACCTGTTCGGCGTCGGCAAGCAGAAAGCCGACGACGCCGTGCTGGCCGACCTGCCCGGCTACGGCTATGCCGCCGTTCCCAGGGAAGCCAAGCTGCGCTGGCAGCGTGTCATGGGCAACTACCTGATGACGCGCGAGAACCTGCGCGGCGTGGTGCTGATGTGCGACCCGCGCCACGGCCTGACCGAGCTCGACGAGATCCTGCTCGACGTGATCCGTCCGCGCGTGGAGCAGGGGCTCAAGTTCCTCGTGCTCCTGACCAAGGCCGACAAGCTCACGCGCAGCGAGGGCGCCAAGGTGCTGTCCATTACGCGACTGCAGGCCGGCGGCGGCGAGGTCAAACTGTTCTCTGCCCTCAAGAAACAGGGCGTGGGCGAAGCCGCCGAGCTGCTGTGGCGCTGGGCGCATCCGCCCGGGGAAGCACAGGCAGAAGCTGAACAACAGCCCGTGGGACCGGAAGACGCCTAGGGAAACCCGGCTCGTTGCCGTCCCATGCGCGTGATCCACTATCAAAACAATAGCAATGGAAGTTGAAGGAGACAAGGCATGATCGAGACGTTCCAGCGCAGCCTGCCCAACGGAATCACGCTGAGCTGCCGCGCAACCGGCACGCCCGGGCGACCGCTGATGGTGTTCCTTCATGGTTTTCCCGAAGCCGCGTTCATCTGGGACGAGCTGCTCGAGCATTTCGCTCAGCCTGAACACGGCGGCTATCGCTGCATCGCGCCCAATCTGCGCGGCTTCGAGAAGTCGAGCGCACCCACCGAGGTGGCAGCGTACAAGGCCCACCTGCTGATCCAGGACATTCAGCAACTCGTGGCCACCGAAAGCGCCGACGGCACCATGGCCGCCTTGGTCGCGCATGACTGGGGTGGCGCTTTCGGCTGGGGCTATGCCAATGCTTTTCCGCAGCAGGTCGGCCGGCTGGTCATCATCAATTCGCCGCACCCCGGCACCTTCACACGCGAACTGCGCCACAACCCGGCACAGCAGCAAGCCAGCGCCTACATGAACTTTCTCGCGCGGCCCGATGCCGAGGCCCTGCTCTCGGCCGACGACTTCAAGCGCATGTGGCCCTTCTTCACCCTGATGAAGGCCGGGCCCGACGGCTTCGGCTGGCTGACCGAAGACGTGAAGCAGCAATACCGCGAGGTATGGAATGCGGGCCTCACGGGCGCCTGCAATCTCTATCGCGTCACGCCGATGAAACCGCCGCTGCCGGGCCAGGCCATCGACGGCATTCCGGTGCTGCCGCGCGAGCGGCTCACCATCGACGTGCCGACCTTCGTCTTCTGGGCGCTCGACGATGCCGCACTGCTGCCGGGCCTGCTCGAAGGCCTGGAGGACTACGTGCCGAAGCTCGAGGTCAAGAAGGTGCCCAACGCAACCCACTGGATCGTGCACGAGCAGCCGCAGCTGGTCGCGCGCGAGATCGAGGCCTTCCTGCAGCGCAGCTGAAGCCGCCGCGGCGCCGCCATCAATAGATCGGCGGCGCGCCTTCGGGCCGCGTCTTGAAGCGGCGGTGCACCCAGTAGTACTGCGAAGGCATCGTGTCGATGTAGCCCTGCAGCCGCTGGTTCATGAGCGCCGTGTCGGCCTCGACATCGTCGGTCGGAAAGTTCTGCCAGGCCGGCCGCACTTCGATCTCGTAGCCGCCAGGCGTGAGCTTCGCGACCACCGGCACCACCTTCGCCTTGCCCAGCCGCGCAAAGCGCGAGAGCGAGGGTACCGTGGCCGCCTGCACGCCGTAGAACGGCACGAAGATCGTCTGGTCGCGGCCGAAGTCCATGTCGGGCAGCAGGTACAGGAGGCCGCCCTTGCGCAGGCCTGCGAGCACCGGCTTGATGCCATCGACGCGGTTCAGCGCCGCCACGTTGCCGAAGCGCGTGCGGCCTTCGCGAATCCACTCGTCGACCATCGGATCGCGCTGGGTCGTGTAGATGGTGGCCGAGGGCCGGGCCGTGTGCATGGTCAGCGCAGTGGCCGCCGCGTCGAGGCCATAGAAATGCGGCGCGAACAGGATCATCGGCTCGTCGCCATCGGCAATCTCGCCAATCTCCCGGGCCGCGCCGACCACCTTGAGCCGGCTGGCCACCACCTTTTCAGGTGCATGCCAGAGCCAGCTGCGATCGAGCCACGACTGCGCCACGTACACGAAGGTCTCGCGCGCGATGCGGCGCCGTTCGGCTTCGGTTTTGTCGGGGAAGCACACCGCCAGGTTGGTATCGACCACGCGCCGGCGCGGCAAGGCGATGGTGTGCAGCACGCGGCCGAGCAGCGCGCCGAAACCGCGGACCAATGGCAGAGGCAGCGGCGCAATCGCGCGCATGAAGGCGATGCCGAGCCGGGAGCCGAGACTCATCGTGCCTGCTCCCCGGGCTGGGCCGCCACCGCGGTTTCGCCGCGCGGCTCCTTGTAGCGCGCGTAGTCCCACACGTACTGCCCCGGCAGGCTGTGGATCAGGCGCCCGATGCCGTCGTTCATGGCGGCGGCCGCGGCCTCGATGGGCGCGGCCGGATCAGTGAGCGGCGTGCCCACGATCGGCTCGAAGCGGATCACGTAGCCCGCGCCGCGCGGCAGCCTTTCGCACACGCTCAGGAAGCAGGCCGCACCGGTCTGCTGCGCGAGGCGCGGCAGCAGCGTCATGGTGTAGGCCGGCCGGCCGAGAAAGGGCGCCCACACGCCCTGCCCCAGCGGCGGCACCTGGTCGGGCAGGATGCCGGTGTAGCCGCCGCTGCGCAGCGTGCGGATGAGGCCGCGCACGCCGGTGTTGTTGGTGGGCAGCGTCTGCAGGCCGGGCCGGTCGCGCGAGCCGGCGGCGATGAGCTCGGCCATCCATTTCTTGCGCGCGGGGCGGAACAGCGCGGTGATTGGCCCGAAGGTCTCGAGAAAGCGCTCGCCGATCGCCTGGCCGCACATCTCCCAGCTGCCCAGGTGCGGCGCCACGAGGATCACGCCCTTCTTCTCCCGCATGGCCGCCTCGAAGGCCTCCACGCCTTCCCAGCGCACCACGCGCCGCAGCACGCTCTCGCCCTGCGGACGCAGCCAGAGCCAGGGCAGCTCGGCAGCCATCTGGCCGGCGGCCGCGATGGCGGGGCGGTACTGTTCGGAGGTGAAGCCCGCGCTCTCCGCATTGGCCTTGAAGCGGCGGCGGTAGTCCGGCGCGCAATACCAGACGATCCAGCCCAGCAGCGCGCCGAGCCGATGCATCACGGGCATCGGTACGCGGGCAAGCAGGCGGAACAGGGTGACCATGGGCAACAGGGAGTGAAAACCAGGACGCGCGCGCACGATTTGGCGCGGCTCGAATAGAATGCAAATTGTCGCCGAGTTACGGAACAACTTGCAGGGCGACAAACACAAGCGCAAAAGCGATTGTGCCCCGCCGATTCATCGGCATCTGCTAAAGCGTTCGCCAGGGCTCCGCAGAGTTGGCAACGCGCCAAATCACTTCAAGGAGCTTTGAACAAAATGGCGAACGACTTCCTCTTCACCTCCGAATCGGTTTCCGAAGGCCACCCCGACAAGGTCGCCGACCAGATCTCGGACGCCATCCTGGACGCGATCTTCGAGCAGGACCCGCGCAGCCGCGTGGCCGCCGAAACGCTCACCAACACCGGCCTCGTGGTGCTCGCCGGCGAAATCACGACCAACGCGCACGTCGACTACATCCAGGTGGCGCGCGACACCATCAAGCGCATCGGCTACGACAACACCGACTACGGCATCGACTACAAGGGCTGCGCCGTGATGGTCTGCTACGACAAGCAGTCCAACGACATCGCCCAGGGCGTGGACCACGCGAGCGACGACCACCTGAACACCGGCGCCGGCGACCAGGGCCTGATGTTCGGCTACGCCTGCGACGAGACGCCCGAGCTGATGCCCGCGCCCATCTACTACGCGCACCGCCTCGTGGAGCGCCAGGCCCAGCTGCGCAAGGACGGCCGCCTGCCGTTCCTGCGGCCCGACGCCAAGAGCCAGGTGACCATGCGCTACGTGGACGGCAAGCCCCACAGCATCGATACCGTGGTGCTCTCCACCCAGCACAGCCCCGACCAGAGCGAAACGCCCACCAAGATGAAGGCCTCGTTCAACGAAGCCATCATCGAGGAGATCATCAAGCCCGTGCTGCCGAAGGAATGGCTCAAGGACACGCGCTACCTGATCAACCCGACCGGGCGCTTCGTCATCGGCGGTCCGCAGGGCGACTGCGGCCTCACGGGCCGCAAGATCATCGTCGACACCTACGGCGGCGCCTGCCCGCATGGCGGCGGCGCGTTCTCGGGCAAGGACCCGTCGAAGGTCGACCGCTCGGCCGCCTACGCCGCGCGCTACGTGGCCAAGAACATCGTCGCCGCCGGCCTCGCGCGCCAGTGCCAGATCCAGGTGGCCTACGCCATCGGCGTGGCCCAGCCGATGAACATCACGGTCTACACCGAAGGCACCGGCGTGATCCCCGACGCCAAGATCGCCGAGCTCGTGCGCGAGTTCTTCGACCTGCGCCCCAAGGGCATCATCCAGATGCTCGACCTGCTGCGCCCGATCTACCAGAAGACCGCCGCCTACGGCCACTTCGGCCGCGAAGAGCCCGAGTTCACCTGGGAAGCGACGACGCAGGCGGCTGCGCTGCGCGCCGCGGCCGGCCTGTAATCCACCGGGGGCTTTCCGCCCCCTCCCCCACGCAAATGCCGGCCTCGCGCCGGCATTTGCGCTTCTGGAATACCCCGGCCGAATTTGCTGGCGGTGCGCGGCGTTGTGTGTAAAACTTGAGCGTCTTGTGAAAATTTTACAAAGGCTCTTGGTGTCGCAATTGCCGGTTCATCCGCCTCCCGCCTCTGTTCCGGCGCCCGATGCCGGCCGGGCACAGCGCATCCATTCGGTCATCGACCTCTGGCTCGGGGAACAACTGCGCAGAAGGCGCCAGGCCCTCGGCCGCTCGCTGCAGCAGGTGGCGCAAGCCTGCGGCATTTCGGTCAGCCTGCTGAGCCAGCTCGAACGCGGGCATCGCTCCATCTCCATGCGCACGCTCGGCGCGCTGGCGCAGGAACTGCAGCTGCCCATCGAGACCCTGGTGCGCAACACCCAGTACAGCGAGGGCGAGGCCGAAGGCGCGGTGGCACGCGCCGGCACGCACAAGCGCATCGACCTCGGCGACAAGGGCATCCACAAGGAAAACCTCACGCCACCCGCCGCCGCGGGTGGCGTCGAGATGTACCGGGCAGTGATCGATCCGGGCGGCTCCACGGGCGACGACCTGTTCTTCACGCGCAAGGGCGAACAGGTCGGCTACGTCATCGAGGGGCAGCTCGAACTCTTCGTGCGCGAGCGCCTGCTCAAGCTGAAGGCCGGCGACAGTTTTTGCTACGACGGGGGCATGCCGCGCCGCTGGCGCAATCCCGGAACCACCCCCACCACCGTCCTTTGGGCGATCACCTGTTCACCCGCATAGGCCCCGATCTTTTTCGAAGAGGAACTCACCATGAAAATCGCTTCTTCCCTCGCAGCCCTCGTGCTGGCCACGCTGACCCTCGCATTCGGCGGCCAGGCCTCGGCCCAGACCGTGCTCAAGGTCGGGTCCACGCCCACCGGCAACCCCTTCACCTTTCTCGACACCAAGACCAACACCATCGACGGCATCATGGCGGACATCGTCAAGGCCGTCGGCAAGACCTCGGGCTTCGAAGTGCAGATCGAGCCGATGCAGTTCTCGGCGCTGATCGGCTCGCTCACGTCCAAGCGCATCGACCTGATCTCGGCCGCGATGTTCATCACGCCGGTGCGCCAGGAGGTTGTGGACTTCTCGCAGCCGATCTACAGCTACGGCGAAGGCATCGTGGTGCCCGTGAAGGACGCCACCGCCTACCGCAGCTTCGCCGAGTTCAAGGGCAAGCGCATGGGCGTCCAGGTGGGCACCGCCTTCGTCGAGCCGCTGCAAAAACTCGGCATCTTCAGCGAGGTCAAGCTCTACGACACCACCGCCGACCTGATGCGCGACGCCAATGCCGGGCGCATCGACGCGGGCGTGCTCGACTCGCCGATTGCCGCCTACGCGATCTCCAAGAACGTGTTCCCGAACCTGCGCCTGGTGACGACCTACCAGCCGACCATGGTCAACAGCATCGGCATCGCCACCCGCAAGGGCGACACCGAAACCATGGCCAAGGTGAACGCGGCACTGACCAAGCTCAAGGCCGACGGCAGCATCGACGCGATCCTCAAGAAGTGGGGCCTCAACAGCTGAGCGGCACTTTCTGCCTGCCCACTGACAGACCCCGCTCATGAGCACCTTCCTGCACAACGTCTGGGAGTTCCTGCCGATCCTGCTCCAGGGCGCCAAGCTCACGGTTCTGGTGACGCTGGGCTCGCTGGTGATCTCCACGCTGCTCGGCCTGGTCTGGGCCGCAATGCGGGTCTCGGGCATTCCGCTGCTCGCGAAGATCAGCGCGGGCGTGATCAACCTGCTGCGCGGCATTCCGATCATCGTGCTGCTGTTCTTCATCTACTTCGTGATGCCGGACTTCGGCATTTCGCTGACAGCGCTGCAGGCGGGCATCCTGGGCCTGGGCATCGCCTACTCGGCCTACCAGTCGGAGAACTTCCGCGCCGGCATCGAGGCCGTGGACCACGGCCAGGTGGAGGCGGCACAGGCCATGGGCATGAGCTGGCGGCTCACGATGCGGCGCGTGGTGCTGCCGCAGGCCTTCCGCATCACGCTGCCCTCCTACGGCAACATCATGATCATGATGCTCAAGGACTCGTCGCAGGCCTCGACCATCACCGTGGCCGAGCTCGCGCTGCAGGGCAAGCTGATCGCCACTTCCACCTTCCAGAACGCCACCGTGTTCTCGCTGGTGGCGCTGCTCTACCTGATCATGTGCGTGCCGCTCATCCTGCTGGTGCGCCACTTCGAGAAGCGGGGCAAGAAATGATCGAGATCCGCGGGCTGCAGAAATCCTTCGGCAGCCACCACGTGCTCAAGGGCATCGACGCCTCCATCTCTCAGGGCGAAGTCGTCTGCATCGTCGGGCCTTCGGGTTCGGGCAAGTCGACCATCCTGCGCTGCATCAACGGGCTCGAGAGCTATTCGGGCGGCAGCGTCGACATCGACGGCCGCCGCGTGGACAACCGCCATGCATCGATCAAGGCGATCCGCGCCGAAGTGGCCATGGTGTTCCAGCGCTTCAACCTGTTCCCGCACCGCACGGTGCTCGAGAACGTGATCGAGGGGCCCGTCTACGTGAAGGGCGAAGACCGCGCCGCCGCCATCGTGCATGCGAAGGAACTGCTCGCGAGCGTCGGCCTGGCCGACAAGGCCGAGGCGCATCCGCCGGAACTCTCGGGCGGGCAGCAGCAGCGCGTGGCCATTGCGCGCGCGCTGGCCATGCGGCCCAAGGCCATCCTGTTCGACGAGCCCACCTCGGCCCTCGACCCCGAACTCGTCGGCGACGTGCTGCAGGTGATGCGCAAGCTCGCCGGCACCGGCATGACGATGGTGGTGGTCACGCACGAGATGCAGTTCGCGCGCGAAGTGGCCGACCGCGTGATCTTCATCGACGGCGGCGTGATCGTCGAACAGGGCCCCGCCGCCGGCTTGCTCAACAACCCGCAGAACCCGCGCACGCAGGACTTCCTGCGCCGCGTGCTCCACCCGATCTGAAAGGCCTTCATGCCGAACGCGCCGCAGGATTTCTTTCCGCTCGCCCCGTCGCTCTGGGCCGCCACCGCGGCGCCCGCACCGGCAACCGCGCCGCTGGACACCGACACGCAGGCCGACGTGATGGTCGTTGGCGCCGGCTACTGTGGCCTCAGCACGGCGCTGCACCTGGCCGAGCGCGGCGTGCGCGTGGTGGTGCTCGAAGCGAAGGAGATCGGCTTCGGCGGCTCGGGCCGCAACGGCGGCCAGGTCATTCCGGGCCTCAAGCACGATCCGAGCGAACTGCTGCGCATGTTCGGCCCCGAAGAAGGCCAGCGCCTGGTCGACTTTGCCAAGGGCACGGCGGACGCGGTGTTCGAGCTGATCGACAAGCACGGCATGGACGTGCCCCGCACGCGCCAGGGCTGGATCCAGGGCGCCCACACGCCGGCCGCCTTGCAGCTGGCCGAGCGCCGCACGCGCGACTGGCAGGCGCAGGGCGTGGCCGCGCGCCAGCTCGGCCGCAACGAGACTGCGCGCCTGCTGGGCACCGACAAGTACTTCGGCGGCTGGCTCGATCCACGTGGCGGCGGCGTGCAGCCGCTGAGCTACGCGCGCGAACTGGCGCGCGCGGCGCAGTCGGCCGGTGTGGCCATCCACACCGGCACGCCCGTGACGCAACTCGTCCAGGCCAACGGCAAATGGCAGGCCGCCACCGCGCGCGGCCCGCGCGTGACGGCCGAGCGCGTGGTGATGTGCACCAACGGCTACACCGACGGCCTGTGGCCCGGCCTGCGCAAGACCATCATCAACGCGAACTCGTTCCAGGTCGCGACCGAGCCGTTGCCCGAGGCAATACGCAAGACCGTGCTGCCCGAAGGCCACGTGTCTTCCGATGCGCGCAACCTCCTGCTGTACTACCGCCTGGACCACGCCGGCCGCTTGCTGATGGGCGGACGCGGCACCTTCCGCGAACCCGACACCGGCCAGCCGGGCGACTGGTCGCACCTGGAGCACGTGGTTGCCAAGCTGTTCCCGCAGGCGGCCGGCGTGCCCATTGCCTACCGCTGGTGCGGCCATGTCGCGATCACGCGCGACTACCTGCCGCACCTGCACGAGCCCGCACCGGGCCTGCTGATCGACATCGGCTGCCAGGGCCGCGGCGTCGGCCTGCAGACGCGCATGGGCCAGGCGCTGGCGCAGTATGTCGCCACAGGGGACAAGAAGGCGCTGCCGGTGCAGCCATCGGACATGCGGCCGTTCCCGCTCTATGGCCTGCGCCGCCTCTATGTGTCGGCCGTGATCGGCTGGTACCGCATGACGGACGGCGGCGTCTGAGCCTCAGAAGCGGTAGGCGCCGCTCAGGCCCACCGTCCAGTTGCGGCCCGGCGCGGGCTCGTAGTAGCGCGCATTGCCCTCGTTGACGATCAGCGAGCCCACGTAGCGGCGGTCGAACAGGTTGTCGACGCGCGCGAAGGCGTCGAGCTCCCAGCGCTCCCATTTCTTCAGATAGCCGGCGTACAGCGCCGCGACGGCATAGCCCGGCGCGCTGGCGGTATTGGCGTCATTGGCCTGCATGCGTCCGAGCGCACGCATCTCGACGCCGGCCCGCCAGCCTTCGGGCGGCACCCAGCCCAGCGATGCGAAGAGCGACTGCCGCGCGATCCCCGGAATGCGGTTGCCCGCCGCCACGGTGTTGGATGCCGCGCAGGGCGACGGCGAGCAGAAGGCATCGCGGTAGCGTGCGTCGAGCCAGGTGTAGGCCAACTGGGTGCGCCAGTGGTTGGCTGTCTCGTGCTGCCAGGCCAGCTCGAAGCCGGTGCGCCGGGTTCGCCCCGCGTTCTGGAAAGTGGCGCGGCCGCCGGTGTTGGTGTCGGTCACGATCTCGTCGCGCGTGCGGGTCTGGAACAGCGCCGCCGTCAGCAGGCCGCCCCCCAATCTTGCCTTCGCGCCCAGTTCGACGCTGTCGTTGACCGAGGGCCGCAGCGCGAAGTTGAGCCCGCTGGCACCGCCTGCGCGATAGGAAAGCTCATTGAGCGTCGGCGTCTCGAAGCCCCGGCCGATCGAGCCATACAGCGCGAGATCGGGCGTGGCCTGGTAGCGCAGCGAAGCCACGGGCAGCGTCTTGCTGTAGCGCGCGCTGCCGCTGTCATCGCGGTTGGCGCCCACGATGTAGCGGTCCTGCGAATCGAAGTGCACGCTGCTTCGGCGCACGCCGGCCTCGAGCGTCCATTGCTCCGCGAGGCGCCAGGTGGCCTGCGCGTAAGGATCGAGGTTCCAGACCTCGTTGCGCTCGCTGCGCCGCAGGTGTCCCTGAACGCCCAGCACGGGCGAGGCCGCGCGTCCGAGGTAGTTCTCGTAGCCGCGGCGCTTCTCGCGCAGGCTGTCGTAGCCCAGGCCCGCCACCAGTTCGAGCGGCCGGTCGGCCAGCTGCAGCGCGGCGGTCCAGCGCAGATCGACCCCGCCGTACTGGCGCGTGAGATCGATCACGCCGCCCGCATGCAGCGGGTTCTGCTGCGCCGACGGCGGGATCGACTGGTACTGCACGGTCTTGCGCTCGCCGCCGTAGACCATGAGCCGCAGCGACTGCGCAGCGGTGATGCGCCGTTCATAGAGCAGGCCCGCTTGCGTCTGCTCCACGGTCTTGCGGGTGTCGAACTGCGTGGCAAGCGGTGCGCTGCGCGGCGCCAGCGCGTACTGCCCGGCCGTGAGGCCCAGCGGATCCTGCGCGCTGACTCGCACGCTGTTGAGCACCAGCGTGAGCTTGTCGCCGTTGTCCAGCGCGATGCCGAGCTTGCCGTTCGCAATGTCGCGCCGCGCCGCGCTGTGCTCGCGCCAGCCGTCGGTCTGGAAGCGGCTGGCATTCAACAGGTAGTCGACCGCGCCCTGCGACCCGCTGGCCTGGAGCGACTGGCGCCAGGTGCCGAAGCTCCCTCCGGCCGCCGAGTACGAAAGCCGCGGCGCCCCCTCGCCCGATGCGGTGAAGGCCTGCAGCACGCCGCCCGACGAATTGCCGTAGAGCGCCGAGAACGGGCCCCGCAATATCTCGATGCGGTCGAGCGAGCCGATGTCGATGTTGGAGGTCTGGCCCTGGCCGTCGGGCAGCGTGGCGGGAATGCCGTCGACATACAGCCGCACGCCGCGCACGCCGAAGGTGGAACGCGCGCCAAAGCCGCGGACGGACAGCTGCAGGTCTTGCGCATAGTTCATGCGGTTCTGCACCTGCAGGCCCGGAACACCGCCCAGGCTTTCGGAAAGATTGACCTGCAGCCGGCTGTCGCGCATCTCGGCGCCATCGACACGGTCCACCGAACCCGGCACGTTGAACGGAGCGACCTCGCCGCGCGGCGTGGAGACGGTGACTGCGGGCAGGCTGCCGCGGTCGGCCAGCGGCTGCGTTTCCTGTTGCTGCTGCGACTGGGCGGCGAGCGGAACTCCCAGCAGGAGCAGGCGGACAGCGGCTGTGGCGGTAGCGGAAAGTGCAGGCTTCTTCATTGCGCCGATTCTGCTTCGGCGTGCGCCCCTGCCCGTACTAGCAGGAACCCGGTCGCAGCGGAATCAGGTTTTTCTGCGCCAGCCGTACCAGCCGCACACGGCAACGGGAACGCCCAGCGCGAACCAGGCCAGCATGTCTCCAAGCCCGCCGTCGCTGAACAGCGCCGAGATCAACCCGACGGTGGTCAGCACGCCGAGCACGATCGGCCAGCCCCACATGTGCCAGAAGCTGTGGCGCTGCTTCATGCCTGCACCTTCATGGCAGGCGCCGGATCAGGCTGCTGCCCGCCATGCTGCGGCCTGTGCCCGGGGCCTGCCGGCACCGGTGCAGCCGGGGCAGGCACGGTGTTGCCGCGCTTGAGCCACAGGTACAGCCCGCTGCCCAGCACGATGATGGTCGCGATGTCGAGCAGCGCCCAGATGATCTGCATCGGCATGCCGGCGTAGTCGCCGAAGTGCAGCGGCTGCGACACCAGCAGCGCCGTCAGGTACCAGGGCATCTTCGGCGCCGCGGTCACCTGGGCCGTCTTGGCGTCGACCAGCACCGGCTGCAGCAGCTTCGAGGTGAAGGGTTCGTTGCCGCGCATGAAGAAGGTGGTGTGGTGCGGGCTCGAGAACGCCGTGCCGGGGAACGCGACGAAGGACAGCTTCATGTCGGGCGTCTGCTGGAGCGTGGCCTCCATCGAGCGCTGCACCGATGCGCGCTGGGCCACGGGCACCGTCGGCTCGTTCTTGTAGGGGGCAAGAAGCGCGCTGAGCTGGTCGTACTGCCAGTACTTGATGACCAGGTCGGCCCAGGTGTTGATCATGCCGGTGGAGCCCACCACGAACAGCCACACCAGCGTGACGATGCCCAGCAGGTTGTGCAGGTCGAGCCACTTCAGGCGCGGGCGCTTCTCGCGCCGCACGGTGCCGAAGTCGAGCTTGCGCATGAACGGCGCGTAGAGCACCACGCCGGAGACGATGGCCACGAGCAGCAGCAAGCCCATGAAGCCCAGGAACAGCTTGCCCGCGAGGCCGGCGAACAGGTCGACGTGCAGCTTGAACATCACGTACATGAAGCCTTCGTCGAGCTTGGGCTGCGCAAGCACGGCGCCGGTGCGCGCGTCCACCGCCACCGACTTGAAGTCGTCCGTGGGTGCAGGAGTTGGCGTGAGCGTGACGAACCAAAGGCCGTCGTCGTCCTCGGGCTGCGAAACGAACTGCACCACGCGGTCGGGGTGCTTCGCACGCGCGGTTTCGAGCACACGGTCCAGGCTCACGCGCGGCGTATTCGCGGGCATCTTGGGCGACTCGACCTCGGTGCCCAGCAGGTGGCCGATCTCGTGATGGAAGATCAGTGGCAAGCCCGTGATGCACAGGAGCAGCATGAACACGGTACAGACCAGGCTGCTCCACTTGTGCACCCAGGCCCAGGTCTTGATCTTTCGGCTGTTCATGTCGTTGCTGCCCTCGTCGAAAGTGAGATATTAAAAACGGTAGGTCGCGCTGGCCACGACGTTGCGGCGCGAGCCGTACCAGCAGTCGCCGCGCGACAGGCAAGTGCTGAAATACGCCTTGTCCGTCACGTTGTTGATGTTGAGCGCATAGCGCCACTGCGCGGTGTCGTAGGCGAACACGAGGTCGGCCAGCGCAACGCCCGGCACGCGCGGTCCCACGCCGAATTGCAGGTCGCGGAACGAGCTCATCACGCGCACGCCGGCACCGGCCGAGAAGCCGCTGACGCCGCCGATGGAGAAGCGGTACTTGGCCCAGACGCTCGCCTGGTGCTTGGGCAGGCCCTCGATCTGCTCGTCGGCGTCGGTGTAGTTGTAGTGCGCGACGAGATCGAGGTTCGGACCGATGGAGCCCTTGGCCTCGAGCTCGACGCCCCGGGTCTTGGTCTTGCCGGCTTGCGTGTACACATTCGGCGACGGCGAAGTGATCTGGTTCTTCTCCCGCAGATCGTAGACCGCCGCGCTGAACGCCAGCGCGCGGTCCTTCGGCTCGTACTTCACGCCGGCTTCCCATTGCTCACCGCGCAAGGGCGTGAAGATCTGTCCGTTGCGCGGCGACTGCGGCGTGAACGACTCGGTGTAGCTGACATACGGCGACCAGCCCGAAGGCATGGCGTACATCAGGCCGAAGCGCTTGGTGGTCGCGCTGCTCTTCTGCTCGTCGCTGCCTGCCGCGCTGGACACCGCCCTGTCGTGCCGCAGGCCCGCCACGAAGATCCAGTTGTCGAGCTTGATCTGGTCCTGCAGGTAGACGCCGGTCTGGCGCTGGCGGGTGCGCGGCAGCGGCGCGCGCGCGGGCAGGTCGACATGGCCGTACACGGGCGCGTAGACGTCGATGGTGTCGAAGGTCGTCGCGCCCCACACGTTCTCGCGTTGCCTGGAAAAATCCGCCCCGACCAGCAGCGTGTGCTTCAGCGCGCCGGTTTCGAAATGGCCCTCGACATGGTTGTCGAGCGTCTGCGTGCGGTTGCGCGTGAGATAGCTGTCGTAGTAGCGGCCAAGCACGCGCTTGAAGATCGGATCGGTGGCGTCCCAGCTTTCGGCGCCGCTGAAGGCGGCGCCATAGTGGTAGCGGTTGTCGTTCTCGTTCTTGGCGTAGCGGAAGTTCTGCCGCACGCGCCAGTTCTCGTTGAACCTGTGCTCGAACTGCCAGCCGAAGGTCTTGCGCTCGCTGTTGTAGTAGTCGAAGCCCGGCTCGCCGATGAAGCGGCTGACGGGAATGCGTCCGTTCGGGTTCGGCAGCAAGGTGCCCTCCCACGGAAGGAACTGCGAGCTGCTGCCGCTCTTGTCCTTTTGCCACAGCCCCTGCAACGTGAGCGAGGTTGCCGCGTTGGGCCGCCAGGTCAGCGAAGGCGCAATGACGCTGCGGTCGTCGGGCACATGGTCAACCTGGGAGTCCGACTTGCGCTGCAATGCGATCAACCGGTACGACAGGCTGCCGTCGGCATTCAGCGGCCCCGTGAGGTCGGCCTGGATCTGCTTGCGGCCGAAGCTGCCGAACTGCACGCCCACTTCGCGCTGGGTTTCCTGCAGCGGACGCTTGCTGACCATGTTGACCACGCCCGCCGCGGTGCCCGCGCCGAACAGCATGCCCGCCGGGCCGCGCAGCACTTCGAGCCGCTCCAGCGTGTAGGGCTCGGTGCGCGTGGTGCTGGTGTAGTAGCCATAGGACTGGCGCAGGCCGTCCAGGTAGACGTCGGGCGTAGCGCCCCGGATGCGCACGGAATCGGTCCGCGAATCCTGGCCATAGGCATCGGAGCGCACCCCGGCCGCATAGTTGAGCGCGTCTTGAAGATTGCCCGCGCCCTGGTCCACCATCTGGTCGCGCGTGACCACGGTGACCGACTGGGGCGTTTCGGCCAGCGGCGTGTCGGTCTTGGTGGCGGTTGCGGCGTTCCTGGCGCGGTAGCCGATCACCGGCGAGGTTGCGGTTTCGGCCTCGGCGCTTGCATCGACCTTCACTTCCGGCAAGGCGCCGGGCGCCGTGGTCTGGGCCAGAACCTGGTGATGCACATAAATCGCCATACAGCCTGCCAGCACCGATGCGACTTTGCGCCCCGCCATCAACCTCTTCATTCCTGCTCCACTCCGTAAAATTATTAAGAACGATTCGCATTCTAATAGTTATAAAGTCTCATTTGTTCCGATTTCCCGGCATCGGCAAGGGGGCGTTCCGGCAGCGCTTGCGCCGGCGGCGCAGCGTGGCGCAGCGCAAAGCGGCTACGATCCCGGCCGCACGCCGTGTGCGTCCCCAGGCCCCATGCCCGACAAGCTCATCGCCTCTTCGTTTCCCGCGCTGCGCGGCCTGGCGCTGTGGCTGGTGGCCGCCGGCATCGCCTGGATGCTCGCCGGCTGCGCCGGCCTGCCACCGCGCACGCCCGAGCCGCCGACGCTGTCGATGGCCGCCTCCCCTTCCACCACGCTCGGCCGCGCCGCGGCCAGCCTGAACGCTGCGCACGACGGCCTGTCGAGCATCCAGCCGCTGGTGGAGGCGTCCTTTGCGCTCGATGCGCGGTTCGAGCTGATGCGGCGGGCCCAGGCCTCCCTGGACGTGCAGACCTACCAGCTCGGCAACGACAAGACCGGCCGCCTGCTGCTGCGCGAACTGCGCGATGCCGCGCGGCGCGGCGTGCGGGTGCGCCTGCTGCTCGACGACTTCCATACAACGGGCATGGACCGCCTGC
Organism: Variovorax beijingensis; assembly: GCF_003951285.1. Classification (GTDB taxonomy): domain Bacteria; phylum Pseudomonadota; class Gammaproteobacteria; order Burkholderiales; family Burkholderiaceae_C; genus Variovorax; species Variovorax beijingensis. The sequence goes on from NZ_RXFQ01000001.1 coordinate 644,726, forward strand.
TGCTCGGCCTGGCCGCGGAACCGAACGCCGAGGTCCGGCTGTTCAACCCCTTCGTGAATGCCCGCGACCACTCGGCCACGCGCTGGCTCGAGTTCTTCGGCGATTTCCGCCGCCTCAACCATCGCATGCACAACAAGCTCTTCGTGGCCGATGGCGCCATGGCCATCGCGGGCGGGCGCAATCTGGCCGACGAATACTTCCTGCGCAGCGAGGGCGCCAACTTCATCGACTTCGAACTGATCATGGCCGGCCCGGTGGTCCCTGAGGCCGCCCGCATCTTCGACACCTACTGGAACAGCGACGTCGTCTACCCGCTCCAGCGGATCGCCGGCGCCAGCGGCACGCCGGAGGCACTGAAGTCAGAGTTCGAAGCCGCCACCTCGCCGGCCCATGCCCCGCCGCCCGACGCTCTGCCCGGCACCGACCTGATGGGCGATCCGCCGCTCAGCGCCCAGCTGGCCGACATCGGCCGCATGAAGTGGATGCGCGCCGACGCCCATGCCGCGGCCGACAGCCCCAACAAGGCGCTGGGCACCCTCGCGTCGCCGGCCGAATCGCTGGCCGCGCGCTTTCATGAAATGACCGCCACGGCGCGCTCGGACGTCGTGGTGATCTCGCCCTACTTCATCCCCGGCGACGAAGGCATGGCCCGCATCCGCGAGGGCCGGGAGCGCGGCGTGCGCATCAGCGTCATCACCAATTCGCTGGCCGACAGCGACGAGCCGCTGGTCAACATCAACTACAACCGCTATCGCGTCGACATGCTGAAGCTGGGCGTGAACCTCTACGAGGTCAGCACCCAGCAGCTCAGGCGCAACCGGCAGCTGCGCGACCTGCTCAAGAAGGCGCGCGGCCGCCTGCATGCCAAGCTCGCGCTGGTCGACCGCGAATGGGTGCTGCTCGGCTCGATGAACCTCGACCCGCGCTCGGCGCGGCTGAACACCGAGTTCGGCGTTCGCGTGCGAAGTTTCGAGCTGACCCAGGCCTTGCTGTATGCCTACCAGCTGGACGACATCGAGGGCGTCTACCGCGTCGTGCTGATGCCCGACGGCGAGAACGTGCAATGGATAGGCACCGGCGACGTGGACAACGAGGTGCTGGACAGCGAGCCCGATTCGAGCCTGCTCACGCGGCTGCAGCTGCTGCTGTTCTCCTGGTTCGTGCCGACCGACCAGCTGTAGCGTACGTCTACAATAGGTAATGAGATCCATTCTCATTAACCGTAAGTAAAACGTCTACAAATTGCAATGAGATCCCGCATCCGGCCGTCAGGCATCGCCTTCGCCTTGCTCCCCCTCGCTTCCATTTCCCCGCTATCCATGGCACAAGGCACCGGCACCGGACAGCCGGACCCAGCGAGCACATCGCTGCCCGAAGTGCATGTTGTCGCCGAGCCCGAATCCGGTGGCTACAACCCCACGACCAGCAGCGGCGCCACGCGCACCAGCACGCCGCTGCGAGAGGTGCCGCAATCGGTGCGCATCGTCTCCAGCCAGCTGATCGAAGACATGGGTGCAACGCGCCTGGCCGATACGGTGGGTTTTGTCAGCGGGATCACGCGCCTCAATGACTTCGGCGGCACCTGGGACAACTTCGGCATTCGCGGGTTCAGCAGTACCGACATGGGATTCCTGGTCAACGGTTTCCCCGGATCGCGCGGCTACAACCCGCCGCGCGACACCGCCACGGTCGAGCGCTTCGAATTCCTCAAGGGTCCGGCTTCGGCCGTCTACGGCAGCAGCGAGCCGGGCGGCACCATCAACATCGTCACGAAAAAGCCGGAGTTCACGCGCCGCAACACGGCCGACTTCAGCATCGGCAGCCAGGGCCTGCGCCGCAGCACGCTGGACAGCACCGGCGCGCTGAGCCGGAACGTGGCCTACCGGCTGAACCTGGCGGTGGAAGAAGGCGACAGCCGAAGCGACCTGCTGAGCAACAGGCGCACCCTGGTCGCGCCCGCGCTGACCTGGGTGATCGACGACAAGACAGTGCTCAACTACGAGTCCGAGTTCCTGCGTTCGAAAACGCCGCTGGACCGCGGGCTGATCAACGTTCGCGGCCTGCTCGGAACCCTGCCGCGCGACCGGGTGCTCAACGAGCCTGGCGACGGCAACATGACGCTCACCAGCAATACGCACCAGCTCGCGCTGGACCGCCAGCTGTCGGAAAACTGGCGCGCGCGCCTCGGTGCGAGCTACAAGGAAAGCACCTTCTCGGGCAACTACACCGAAGCGACTTCGCTGGCCAGCGACAACCGGACGCTCAACCGCCGCGCCACCTGGCGCCAGCTGCCGTCGCGCGACACCTCTTTCCAGGCGGAGCTGGAAGGCAAGTTCACGACCGGCGCCCTGGCCCACACGCTGCTGGTCGGCGTGGAAGCCTCCAGGCTGTGGATGAACACCGAAATCCTCCGCTCGGGCAACTATCCGATCGATATCTACCAGCCCGTCTACGGCAGGCCCCGGCCGCCGCTCACGTCGCTCACCTCCAGTTCGGACGAGCACCAGCGTGCGAGCGCGGTGTTCCTGCAAGACCAGATCAGCCTTTCGCCGCAGTGGAAGCTGCTGGTGGGCGCCCGCTACGACCACTTCAGGCAAAGCATCGAGGACCGCGTGAACCGCAACAGTGCCCAGAAGCACGATGCCGTTTCGCCGCGCGCCGGCCTCACCTACCTGCCGAACGGCTGGAGCTCCTGGTACGTCTCCGCCGGCAAGTCGTTTCGCGGCAACAGCGGCACCGACAAGAACGGCCAGGCCTTCGATCCGCAGCGCTCCACCGCGCTCGAGGCCGGCGTGAAGCTGCAAACGCTGGACCAGCGCCTGGGCGCCAACCTGGCCGTGTTCGACATCAAGAAGACGAACGTGCTGACGGCAAGCGACACCTCCGGCTTCTCCGTTGCGGCCGGCGAGGTCAAGAGCAGCGGCTTCGAGGCGGACGTCTACGGCCAGATCGACAAGAACTGGCGGGTGAGCGGAAATTTCGCCTACGTCGACGCCCGCATCTCGAAGGACGCAACGCTTGCACCCGGCACGCGCATCGTGAACATCCCGAGGACGAGCGCCGGCCTGTTCGCCATCCGCGAGGATGCGCTGGCCGATGGCAGCCGCTATGGCGTCGGTGCCGGCATCAACTACGTCGGCAACCGTTCGGGCAACAGCGCCGACACCTATGCGCTGCCGGCCTACACCACCGTCAAGCTGGTGAGCTTCTGGCAGATCAACAAGACCGCCCGCGTGTCGATCGACGTGCACAACCTCTTCAACAGGAATTTCTACACCGCCTCGTGGGGCAACCTGTATGTGATTCCGGGCGCCAAGCGCAGCGTCGTGGCCAGCCTGAAGCTGGACCTCTGAAGCCCGTGCATTCACCCCGTATCCGCATTTTTTCGACTGGACTCCCCATGATGAACAGGCTGCACCGGATCGCCGCCCTGGCCACGCTCGCAGCGGCGGCCGTACTTTCTTCCGCGGGCGCGCAGGCGCACGGCATCTGGTTCGCCCAGCGCTCGGGCGAACTCGCGTTGATCTATGGCGAAGGCGCCGACGACCTGGACACGGTCAAGCGGCAGCCGCTGATCACCTCGGTCAGCGCCTATGACGCATTCGGGAAACCCGTGCCGACTGCCCTGGAGGTGAATGGACGCCTGCTGCTCGTGGACACCAAGGAGAAACCCGCCATCGTCGCGGCGGTGCTCGACAACGGCATCTGGAGCAAGACGCCGGAAGGCAAATGGCTCAAGAAGGGCAAGAACGAAGTCCCCGGCGCGCTCACGAGCGGCCACAACTTCAAATATGCGGTGCATCTGCGCAGCCCGCTGCGCAGCGCACTGCCGCCGCTGCCCGGGCACGCGCTGCAGATCGTCCCGGTCGATTCCAGCCTGCCCGAGAAGCTCGGGCAGGACCTGCGCTTGCGCGTGCTCTACCAGGGCAAGCCCGTGGCGGGCGCCCTGGTGCTGAGTGATTTTGTCAACGACCCCGACGCCAGGCCGGTGGAAAGCGGCGCCGACGGCAGCGTGGTCATCAAGGTGCGCAACCAGGGACTGAACGTCGTCACCGCCCTGTTGGCCGCACCGCCGGAAGACCCACTCAAGACCGACAAGGTGGAGCACCTGGCATCGCTGTCCTTTGTGCTTGCACACGCGCCGGAATAGCCA
>NZ_RXFQ01000010.1 GCF_003951285.1 Variovorax beijingensis
GGGAAGAACGAGCACCGGCAGGGCGATGCGAAAGAGGTGTTTCATCGAAAAAATTGCTGGCGAATGGAGGAGCCGGCAGCGTAGGAGCGCGCGTCTAAAAGCCGTGTAAAAAATGATGGCCGCGGCGCAAAAGTCTTGAGCGGACCATGCGGCTCTTCATCGCGCCCGGAGCCGGATCATGGGCAGTCCGCCCCGCGCGGGCACCGTCATCGCGACCACGCCCGCCACGATGCACGCGAGCCCGGCCCACGCGGTGGGCGAGAGCGTCTCGCCGAGGAACACCACGCCGATCATCACGCCGATGGGCACGCGCAGGTAGGCCTGCGCTGCCGTCGACATCGGCCCGAGCGTCCTGATGAGCCGGAAGTAGATCGTGAAGGCGAGGGCCGTGGAGAGCACCGCCAGCGCCAGCACGGCGACCATCGACGCGGCCGAAGGCACGAGCGTCCACGGCCGGTCGACCGCAAGGCTCGCGGGCAGCAGCATCGCCGCGCCGCAGAGCAGCGAACCCGCGGCCGGCACCATCGGGTCGAGTCCCTTGAACACGCGGCCGAACATCGCCGCGCAGCCGTAGCAGACGGCTGCCGCCACCAGCCCCAGTTGCGCGAGCAGCGAATGCCCGAGCCCGTTCAGCGCCTCGAAGCCGACGATCAGGCAGATGCCCGCGAGGCCCGCCGCCACGCCGAAGAGGCGGCGCAGCGTCGGCTTCTCCGCACCGCCCATGCCCAGGCCCAGCAGGAAGATGAAGATCGGCGAGGTCGAGTTGAGGATGGTGGCGAGCCCGGCATCCACGCTGCGCTCGGCCCAGGCGATGAGCGTGAACGGCAGCACGCTGTTGAGGCAGGCCTGCAGCGCGAAGCGGCGCCACATCGCGGGCCCCCGCGGCAACCGCACGCCGCGCAGGCGCAGCAGCGCGAGCAGCAGCAGGCCGGCAATCAGCGTGCGCGCCGCGATCAGCGTCACGGGCGGCAGCGTCTGGACGCCGATCTTGATGAAGGTGTAGGAGGCGCCCCAGCAGGTGGCGAGTACGGCGAGCAGCATCCATTCGACGGCGATGCGGGGCGGGGGATTGGCGGTGGCGGCGAGTGGGGTCGTTGGCATGGTGCGCCGATCATCGGGAGTTTGCGCGACGGACACTTCGGCCTGCAACGAAACGTGCGCGGGATGACCCCAGGCCCGAATCTGGGTACGCTGCACACGGCCCTGATCCTGACGCATTCAACGAACGACCGACCTTCCATGCCCTCGCTCCTGATCCGCAATGTGCGCCCGATGGGCGCTTCCCCCGTCGATGTGCTGGTGCGCGATGGCCGCATCGCGGAAACCGGCGCCGCGCTTTCCGCGCCCGCCGATGCCGCCGTCGAGGAGGGCGGCGGCGCCTTGCTGCTGCCCGGCCTGGTCGAAGGCCACACCCACCTCGACAAGACGCTGTGGGGCATGGACTGGTACCGCAACGAGGTCGGCACCAATCTCATCGACAAGATCGAGAACGAGCGCGCTTTCCGGCATGCGAGCGGGCATGACGCGGCCGCGCAGTCGCTGGTTCTGGCCAAGGCTTTTCTCGCGCTCGGCACCACGCGGCTGCGCACGCATGTCGACGTCGACACGCAAGCGGGCCTGCGCCATCTCGAAGGCACGCTGCGCACGCGCCAGACGCTGCGCGAGGTGCTGCAGATCCAGGTCGTCGCGTTTCCGCAGTCGGGCCTCCTGGGCCGGCCGGGCACGGCCGAACTGCTCGAGCAGGCGCTCGCGCAGGGCGCCGATGTGCTGGGCGGCCTCGACCCCTGCGCGATCGACGGCGATCCGGTGCGCTCGCTCGATGTGCTGTTCGGCATCGCCGACAGGCACCAGCGCCCGGTCGACATCCACCTGCACGAGCCCGGCGCCATGGGTGCGTTCTCGCTCGAGCTGATCCTGCAGCGCACCGAGGCGCTGGGCATGCAGGGCAAGGTCGCGGTGAGCCACGGCTTCTGCCTGGGCGACCTGGGCGAGCGCGAGCGCGACGCGCTGCTCGCGCGCATGGCCAGGCTCGGCGTGGTGCTCGTCACCAGCGCGCCGCCATCGCGCAGCGTGCCGCCGCTCATGGCCTGCCGCAAGGCCGGCGTGACGGTGCTCGGCGGCAACGACGGCATCCGCGACACCTAGTCGCCTTACGGCACCCCCGACATGCTGGAGCGCGCGATGCTGCTCGGCATGCGCTACAACCTGCGCCGCGATGACGAGCTCGAAGTGGCGCTCGACACCGTCACCCACGCCGGCGCGCGCGGCTGCGGCTTCGAGGCCTATGGCCTGGACGCCGGCTGCCGCGCCGACCTGGTGCTGGTCGATGCGCAGACGGTGGCGCAGGCCGTGGTCGCGCGGCCGGTGCGCAGGCTGGTGGTGGCGGGCGGCCGTGTCGTGGCGCGCAACGGCGTGCTGCATGCCGAGGCGGCGTCCTTGTAGCCCGCGCCGCCATGTGCGCCCTCGGCCTACGCAAAAGTACGCTGCCGGCTGTAGAGCGCCGGGCCGGCGGCGGGAGAGTCTGCGCCGCAGATCCAATCTCCGAACGAAAGGCTTTCCATGCGTGCCAACGACAAATCGCTGTCCGGACCCGTCGCCGATGAACTGACGCCGCTGGAAATTTCCCAGGCCATGCTCCAGGGCGAAGAAAACCCGAACACAGCGCGGCCGCTCACGCCGCTCGAGCAGGCCGCCACGGGCATCGAAACGGGCAGCGGACAACGCTCGCCGCTGGTCCGCATGCTGTGCAGCCCCGCGGTGGCCTGGGGTGCCGCAGCCATGGCGGGCCTCGGCCTGCTCGCGGCGCTGGCCTATGCGAAGCGGGGGCCCACGCTCAGGCCCTGACGTCGCCGGCGGCGACAGCGGGCAGGCGGAACCCGCCTCACTACACTGCTGAGGATGAGCCTTTCCCCTCCACCGCATCGCGTGCGAGAAGACCGCCTCGTTTCCTATTTCCTGAGCGGCGACGCCATGCGCAGCCGCAACGTGAGCGATGTGGTGCTGTCGGGCAGGGTCGACGTGCCCGTGCCTCCCGCACGCCTGGTCGCGGATTGGGAGCGCGAGGTTTCCTCGCGCCTGGCGCTGGAGCCCGGCGACGTCGAACCCTTGCCGCTGGCGCGCGCGCGTGCGCGCTGGCCGGACTACAGGCAGTGCGTGCAGGCGGTGTCCGACTGGACGCGCGGCCTTGGATTGCACGAGTTGCTCGCGTCCAGCGAGGTCGCCCTCATGGCCTGCCGCGGCGCGAGCTACCACCATGACGGCGCGCAATACGGCGGCGCCGCGTTCTGCAATCTGTTCCTCTGCGAGGACAAGGAACTGGATGTGCACTTTCCCTCTACTGGAGAGCGAATTCCCCTGGCCCGCGGCACGGTCCTGCTCTTCGATACGGGCCAGCCGCATGCCGTGATCCGGCGCAGCAGCAGCGGCTTCGATGCGTCCCACTTCGCACCCGGCCAGGATTGCACCCAGGTGTTCCTGAGTTGGGAGCTTCCGATCGAGGATGCGCATGTCGGACGCGCGCTTCGCATTGCCTTCGACATCGACGCGCCGACCGCATCGCAACTCGATGAAGAACAGGTCCAGGTCAATGGCGAGCCGGCCAGCGTGTGCCGGGAATCCGGCCGGTGGCGCAGCGCGGGCTGAGCATCGCGCCACCAGCACGCCGTCATCGCCGCTACATCGCGATGTCACAGCTCTTTCTTACGCTGGAGGTCGTCCCACCGCCTCGAGAAAAAAGGAGTGCCTTCATCCATGCATCCACGATTCATCTTGCGCGCACCACTCGCGCTGTCGGTATTGGCCTTTGCATTGACCGCCTGCGGCGGCGGTGATGGCGCAGGCGCTGGCGGCTTCAGCGGCGCCGCTGCCACGCCGGGCAACGCGCTCGTCTCCGACCAGGCCAATGCAAGCACGGCCGGCAAGACCGATGCAGCCTCGTCCGGCGCGGGCAGCGAGCCCAGCGTGAGCTACGCGCCCTGAGGCGCCATCGCTTCCCGGCATTCTCAATATCAAGAACAAACCCCCATGACCACACGCCGCAAGTTTCTCCAGACCGCCACCGGCTCCGGCATTGCCGCCGCCACGCTGGCCACCTTTCCGCCCAGCATCCGTCGCGCGCTGGCCATTCCCGCGCACCACGAGACCGGCACCATCAAGGACGTCAAACACGTCGTGCTGCTGATGCAGGAGAACCGTTCCTTCGACAGCTATTTCGGCACCTTCAAGGGTGTGCGCGGCTATGGCGACCGCTTTGCCGTGCCCGCGCCCAACGGCAAGACCATCTTCCACCAGACCTACACCAAGACCACGCCGCCCAGCACCTACACGCCCTACCGGCTCGACGAGAGCAAAGGCAACGCGCAGCGCGCAGGCAGCACGCCGCACGGCTGGTCCGACTCGCAGGCCGCATGGGACCACGGCCGCATGTTCAAGTGGCCGGACGTCAAGAACCTGCTGTCGATGGGCTACTACGACACCGCCGAGGTGCCGTTCCAGCGCGCGCTGGCCGAGGCCTTCACGCTGTGCGACCACTACCACTGCGGCATGCACACCGGCACCATCGCGAACCGCCTGTTCTACTGGAGCGGCACCAATGGCCCGAACGGCATCAGCCCCGTCGACGGCAGCAAGGTTCAGCTCGCGGTGCTGAACAACCAGTTCAACGCCGGCAACGACATCGGCGCATCCACCGAAGGCTGGACCTGGACCACCTATGCCGACCGGCTCGAGAAGGCCGGCGTGAAGTGGAAGGTCTACCAGAGCCTGATCGACAACTTCGGCTGCAACGAGATGATGAGCTTTCGCCACTGGCGCACCGCCATCGAGCAGATGCCGGCGGCGCGCCGCCCCGTGTATGTTCCCGCGACCGACATCACGCAGCCGGTGACCGCCGCCGGGCCGTTCTACGACCCGGCGATCGACGATGCGCTCAGCCCGCTGGCCAAGGGCTTCGGCAACACCATGCCGCAGGGCTTTCTCGAAACCTTCCGCGAGGACATCCGCAACGGCACCCTGCCTGCGGTGTCGTGGATCATCTCGCCGTCGGCCTACAGCGAGCATCCCGGCCCGTCGAGTCCGGCCAAGGGCGGCTGGTACGTGCAGGAAGTGCTGGATGCGCTGACCTCCAACCCCGAGGTCTGGAGCAAGACCGTACTGCTCATCAACTTCGACGAGAACGACGGATTCTTCGACCACCTGCCGTCGCCCGCGGTGCCCTCGCGCAACCCCGACGGCTCGCTGGCCGGCGCCACCACGCTGGCCGAGGCCGACACGGCCGTCGAGTACCACAACCACACGCCGGCCACGCCCAAGCAGCCCGCCATGGACGGCCGCCCCTATGGCCCGGGCCCGCGCGTGCCGATGTGGGTGGTTTCGCCCTGGAGCCGCGGCGGCTGGGTCAACTCGCAGGTCTGCGATCACACCTCCACGCTCATGTTCCTGGAGAAGTGCTTCGGCGTGGCCGAGCCGCAGATCAGCAAGTACCGCCGTGCCGTCTGCAGCGATCTCACCAGCGCCTTCAACTTCGAGCGCCCCAACGACGAGCCGCTGCCCGTGCTGGCCGGCCGCAAGACCAAGGCCGAGGCCGATGCGCTGACCGCCGCGCAGGAGGCGCTGCCCAAGATCGTGCCGGCCGCCGACGCCGACCTGCCGGTGCAGGCCACCGGCGTGCGCCCCTCGCGCGCGCTGCCCTACGAGCTGCACACCAGCGCGCGCAGCGATGCGCTCAACGGCCGCGTCCAGCTGTTGTTCGCCAACAGCGGCCGCGCCGCCGCCGTGTTCCATGTCTACGACAAGCTGCACCTGCCCGACCGCCTGCCGCGCCGCTACGTGGTCGAGCCCGGCAAGCAGCTCGACGGCCACTGGAACGCCATGGCCGACGACGCCGGCCTGTACGACCTGTGGGTGCTTGGCCCCAACGGCTTTCATCGCCACTTCAAGGGCGACCTGAACCGGCTGCGCGCCGGCAGCGCACCCGCACCCGAAATCCGCGTGGGCTACGACGCGCGCCGCGGCGACCTCTACCTGCAGATGCGCAACGACGGCCGGCGCGATTGCCGCTTCACCGTACAGCCCAACAAGGCCTATCCGCGCCCTGACGCCTACCAGGCCGGTGGCAGGGACCGCAACGGCAACAACGGGCGTGGCAACGACGAGCACGGCAATGACGACAAGGGCACCTACGGCCACAACCCCGACGGCTCGTGGAGCATCCGCGTCAAGGGCGGCGGCGAAACCGGCATGCGCTGGAGCCTGGACGCGAGCGGCCAGTGGTACGACTTCGTCGTGACCTGCGATGCCGATCCTTCCTTCTACCGGCGCCTTGCCGGCCGCATCGAGACCGGCCGGCATTCGGTGAGCGATCCGGCCATGGGGCTGCAGGACCGCTTCTGAGCCGGCAAGGGGCTGCTTGCTGCTATGGCAGCAGCCTGGCGATCGCATCGGCGAACGATGGAATGTCGGTCTGGGTGTGCGTTGTCGAGTAGGTGGTCTCGCTGATCGACAGGCCCGGATAGCCGCGAGCCACAAGCCGCGCGTGCATTCGGCCCACCGGCTCGAAGTTGCACTCGTTGGGGTTGTCGCAGCGCGTGAGAACCAGCGTTGCAGGCAAGGGCCTGCCACCGAGCGCATCGTGCATTTGCTGCTCGAGGCTTTCGTACTCGGCCGTCTGAAAGGCGAATGCGCCTTCGAACGCCAGGAAGTGCGAGAACGTCAGGCTGCCTGCCGCGCCCTCGAGGAACAGCGCGATGCCGGCCATGCTCCCGCTCAGCGACAGCCCGCTCAGCATGCGCTGCCTTGCGTCGGCGCGGTACTTCGACTCGATGAACGGCACCAGTTCGAGCGCGAGGAAGTCGTGGTAGGGCACGGCGCCGGGCATCGTGTAGTCCTGCTCGCGGCGCGCCGTGCCGCCGATGCCGACCAGGATCGCTTCGGTGCGGCGCTGCTCGATGATGTTCCTGAGGTCCGCAAACCGCGTGTTGGGTGGATTGAAGACCCCGTCGCCGTCCATTGCGTAGATGACGGGATAAGCTGCCGAGCCGCCATCGTAGGAGGCCGGCAGGTAGATCTCGAGCGCGTAGCTTGCGCCTGTCTTGGCCGAGGTGATGGTGTCGGAAACGACGCGGCTGGTGGCGGGCGGCGATTCGGCGGGCGCCACGGGCACGGGCTCCGGTGCCGGCTCGGGTGGCGCGGCCGGCGCCTCGGGGGGCGGCGTCGTGGCGGGCGTGTCGGCCGGCGGCGCAACGGTGGCTACCGGCACGAAGGCCCCGCCACCGCCACCTCCACCACCTCCGCCGCAACTCCACATTCCGAGCGCGAGCGCCCAGCTTCCGACCCATACGAACGCACGCATCCTTTGGCCAAGCTGCATCGGAGTTTTCCTCGAACCTGGTGGCTTGAAGAGACGCATCAGGAGCGTCGCGCCAAGAAAAAACGCGCGGGTCCGATGCGGAGCTTTCAGGATGCCACGGGAAGCCGTGGGTGCGGCACTCTTCGGGGTAGATGGAAAACGAAAAAGTCGTATCCATCCCAAGCAGGCGCGAGGGTTGGCGAGCCGCGCGTCATGGGGGAGGCACTTACACTCCGGCCATGAGAAGCGCAAGGGACGTTGAATGCGGCCTGCAGCCCGTGGTGGAGCTGCGGAAGGATGCTGCGTCCTACGCCTATTCCGTTCGCGCGCCGCGTTCGAAGGGCGTGATCCCGCCCAGCTCGTACAGCAACGGCGGCTTCTCGACGCTCGGCGACTGCCTGCTCGACGTGGCGCGCGCACTCGGTGGCGACTTCAAGCGCATCTACGTGCGCCTTGACGGCTACTGCGTTGGAGAGCGCGACATCGTCGAACTGCGCCGCGGGCCGCAAGAGGTTGCGGCCGCATTGAGGGCCGCCTGCGATGCGGTTGCGAGCGCCGCCAAAGCGGGTGCCGCCGCACCGGAAGCCAACGACCCCTGAACTCGCGGCTGCCGATGCGCGATGCGCCGCCTGACCTTCGCGGAAGCTACAGTCAGGTTCCGAACCAGGAGGAGGCAGCCGCATGAGCTATGACTTGATGGTGTTTGCAGTGGAAGCCGCGCCCAAGGACCGGGCCGCATTTCTCGAATGGTATGAAGTCCAGGCCGAATGGGCGGAAGGACATTCCTACGACAACCCGGAGGTGAGCACGCCTGCGTTGAAGGCTTGGTTCCTGGAAATGATCCGGTCCTACCCCGCCATGAATGGCCCGTTTTCGTCCGAGGAGTTTCCGGAGGACGACGCCACAGTGACCGACTACAGCGTCGGGCGGGAAGTGATCTATGCGGCATTCGCGTGGTCGAAAGCTGAAGTGGCCTATGACGCCGTTGTCGCTGTTGCCGCGAAACACGGTGTCGGGTTCTTCAATGCGAGCTCGGAGGGCGCGGAGGTTTGGCTTCCCGACGGCAAGGGCGGCTTGCAACTGGCGCACGCCGGGTGAAGGTTCCGCGCCTTGACGACAACATCGACCAGCCCGCCGAAGCCGCCTTGATCCCCGCCGCCTGGGTCCGCCTGCGCGACATGGTTGCAGCGCGAACCCCCGCGGACGGCCGTACCGATGCGCTGTATCCGGGGCTGCGCTGCTACCGCTTCTCGCGCCCGGTCCGCTACGAAAAAACCCAGCGCCTCACGCCGGGCGTGGTGGTGGTCCTGCAGGGCCGCAAGACGGCACACCTTGGTGGCGACCGCCGTTCGCTCGATTACGGCGCCACGCAGTGCCTGGTGCTCGGGGCCGAGGTCGCGTGCCTCGGCACCGTGGTCGGGGCGAGCGCCGACGCGCCCTACCTCGCGATTCATCTCGACCTGCCGCCCGACGTGCTGGTCAAGTCTTTCGTCGCACTGGCGGAAGGCGGCGCGCTGGCGGCCGAGCCTGCTCGCGTGACCGAGAATTTCACGGCGCCGGTGGCGCTGGAGGTGGTCGAGGCCTTCGCCCGTCTGCTGCTGGCGACCGACGATCCGATGGACCGCCGCACGCTCGCGCCGCTGGCCGTCGAAGAGATCGTGCTGCGGCTGCTGCGTTCGGAAGCCGCGGCTGCCATCCGCAGCGCGGGTGCCGTCACCAGGGCCGGTGCACGCATACAGACGGCCATCGCCTTCATGCGCCGCCATCTGAGCCGGCCGCTGTCGGTGGCCGAGATTGCCAGCCACGTGCACATGAGCCCTTCGCACTTTGCGCACAGTTTTCGCGAAGTCGCCGGGGTCACGCCGATGCGCTGCATCCGCGACCTGCGCCTTGAGGAAGCGCGCGTGCTGATGCTGGGCGCCGGCCTGCGGCCCGCCGATGCAGCCGCGAAGGTGGGGTTCGAGAGCGCGGCGCATTTCAACCGTGCGTTCCGCAGGCGCTTCGAGGCGACGCCTGCCGAATACGTGCGGCGCGCGCAGTCGGGTTGATGGGAAGGGGCTGCGGCAAGCTTCGCAGCCATGGTCAATTTCTTCGCAGCTTTGCGTCTTGGCGCGGGGGAGGGCGCTGGCTAACCTGCCGTCTCCCTTTTTCCTTCAAGCCAACGGCAAAGAAATTCCCATGGACCCCATCAACGTCATCATCACTTTCGAAGCCAGGCCCGAACGCGCATCTGCATTCGCCGAACTCATGCACCAGGTCAAGCAGTCGCTGCCGTCGGCGGATGGCTGCCGCGGTGTGCGGCTCTTCGGGCACGGCGACAACGCCTGCGCGTTCACGCTGGTCGAGTCGTGGGAATCACGAGGTCATCATCAGGCTCATATCGCGGGCGTGGTGGCGTCCGGCGCATGGGACGCGATGGCAGCCGAGTTGGCTTGGGAGCCTGTCAGCTGCTATTGCGACGAACTCTGATGCGGTGCGCCGGGGCGGGAGCGGTGCGCCTCATCTTGGGGTGTTGCTCGGGCGAGTTCCTGCGTTCTCCTCGGATTCCTTCCACGCCGCCCAGCACTGCTGGCTGCAGCATGGCCACCAACCGAGCGGTCCGCGCTCCGCGGCCTCGCCGCAACCCGTTCGGCACCAGACGGTGTGCCGGCGCGACGCGGGTGCGCCGGCTTGATGCGGCCTTCGTCCCAGCTGCCTCACCGCCAACGCGAACGGCGTTCCATCGACTGGCTGGTCCATCACTTGTCGTCCTTGGGATCGCCCGTCTGTTGCCAGTTCGTGTCGCCGAAGGAACTGCCCTTGATGATCGGCATGATCTCGCCCTTGTCGAAGTAGCGCCGGCTGTCCAGCTGGGCCGGGGTGAACCACCAGCCGGCTTGCGGGCAGGGCTCGCCACCGGGCACGCTGGGCCGCCGTGGCACCGATGCTGCAGCGGGGGAGCGGACCGCGAGCGGCGATCCGCGCCTGTCGCTCGAGGAGCGCTACGGCAGCCACGAGGGCTACGTGGCCGCAGTGCGGGCCGCCGCCGGAAAGGCCTTCGCCGAGGGCTTTCTTCTGCCCGCGGACCGCGACCGCCTCATCCGCCAGGCCTCGGAGAGTGCCGTGCTCCGCTGAAAGGCGCCGCGCTTTCGATCATTTCCATGAGGGCAGCCGCCGGCATCGAGAGCTCCGAGCGGCTGCGCATGGCCAGCAGCAGCACGCGTTCCATCTCGATGCCCTCGAGGCAGACCTGCACCATGCCGAGCGCCTGGGCATAGAGTGCCGCCGCCGCGCGCGGCAGGATCGCCAGGCCAAGCCCGAACGAGACCATGCGGCACATCGAATCGAAGCTGCGCACCTGCACCCGGATGCGGGGCGTGCGCTTGACCGCGTCGGCCGCCGCCATCACCTTGCGCGTGAGCGATGCGCTGCGTGCCAGCGTGACCAGGTCGTGGTCGAGCACGTCCGCGAGGCAGGCGTTCTGCCGACCGTCCAGCGCATGGCCCGCGGGCACCAGCAGCACCAGCTGGTCGACATTGCAGACGAGGGTCTCCAGGCCTTCGTGCGGCACGTTGTCGCCGATGACGGCAAGCTCCGCCGTGCCTTTCTGCACAGCGCGAATGCCGTCCTCGCTCAAGGCATCTTCCATGTCGATCACCACCTGCGGATAGCGGCGGGCGTACTCGGCCAGCACGCTGGGCAGGAAGCCGCCGAAAGCGGAAGGATTGGCGCACAGCCGCAGGTGGCCGGTGGCACCTGATTGAAGATCGTCGACCGCCTGCACCAGCTGTTCCAGGCGCGCGATCACTTCGATCGCGTGCCGGTGCAGGGTCTGCCCCTCGGGCGTGGCGGTCACTCCGCGCTGGCCGCGCTGGAGCAGCGCCATGCCGCAGTGCTGCTCGAGATCGGTGATGCGCTTGCTCGCCGCCGGAAGCGATACGCCGAATCGATCCGCGCCCGCGGTCAGGCTTCCTCCATCGACAACCGCGACAAAAAGCCGCAGGGAGATGAGATCGAAACGATTCAGATTGATCATGGCGGGAGGATTTGACCACCGCCGACGCTACGATCCATTGAAAGACGCAAGACACCATGCCCATCCTCCATCAACCCGGTTTCATCTTTTCCCCGCGTGCGCGCGGCGTCGTGGCGGCCGCCCTGTGCGCGGCTTCGCTCTTCATCGCTGGCTGCCAGACAAAGCCCGAATTCCGCCCACTCACCTCCGAGGCGCCGCCGCCGCCCACTTTCGTGACCGTGCCCAGCGAAGAAACCTGCCAGGCCGCGCAGGCGCGCTATGCGCTCGGCCAGGCGCTCGATCCGATGCTGCTGGAGCAGATGCGCACGCGCACCGGCTCCAAATCGGCGCGCACCTCGGCCGTCGGCGCGCCGCTGCCGGTGCCGGCCGATCCGGGGCGGCTCAATGTCGACGTCGATCCGCAGGGCCGCATCACCGCCGCGCGCTGCGGCTGAAGGAAGTTGTCAATAATTCCGCGATGACCACCCACCCGACCCCCACCGCCATCGCGCTCGACTGCTACTACAGCCTTTCCTCGCCCTGGGCCTACCTGGGTGGCCCGCAGCTGCAGGACATCGTGCGGCGCCATCATGTGCGGCTCACGCTCAAGCCCTACGACTTCCAGGCCGTGGTGCCGCAGACCGGCGGCATTCCGCTGAAGACGCGGCCCGAGCCGCGCCGCAGCTACCACGCGCTCGAACTGGCGCGCTGGCGCGACCACCTCGGCATGCCGCTCAACCTGGAGCCCGCCTACTACCCCAAGGGCGCGCCGGTCGACCCCAACTGGAACAAGTACCCGGGCTGGATGGTGATTGCCGCGCAACTGCAGGGGCTCGACGCCCAGCCGCTCTCGCATGCGCTGCTGCGCGCGCTCTGGGCGGAGGAGCGCGACACTTCCGAAGCCGCGGTGCGCATCGCGGTGGCCGAGGAAAACGGCTACGACGGCGCGGCGCTGCAGGCGTTGGAGCGGGCGCCCGAGACCTTGGCGGTCTACCGCGCCAACAGCGCCGACGCCATCCAGGCCGGCGTGTTCGGCGCGCCGACCTTCGTGCTCGACGGCGAGCGCTTCTGGGGCCAGGACCGCCTGGCCTTTCTGGACCGGGCGCTCGACAGGCGCCGCCAAGCCACGGGCGGATAATCGCCCGATGCGAATCCGCTTTACCAAGATGCAGGGTGCCGGCAACGATTTCGTCGTGCTGGACGAAACGCGCGGCACGCTGGGCCTCACGGCCGCGCAGTACCGCTTCCTGGCCGACCGCCATTTCGGCGTCGGCGCCGACCAGATCCTCACGGTGCGGCCGCCCTCCAAGGGTGCGGCCGAGGGGGTCGATTTCCAGTACGTGATCCACAACGCCGACGGCGGCGAGGTGGAGCAGTGCGGCAACGGCGCACGCTGCTTCATGCGCTTCGTGCGCGAGCACCACCTGACCGACAAGGACACGGTGCGCGTCGAAACGCTGGCCGGCATCATCGAGCCGCGCATGGGCGAGGACGGCCGCGTCACGGTCGACATGGGGCCGCCCATCTTCGAGCCCGCGCGCGTACCCTTCGACACCGCCGGCCTCGACCCACAGCCCACGGGGTCGTGGCACACCTGGCACCTGGCCCTCGGCACGCATGCCGACTCGGCCATCGTATCGGTCGCGGTGCTGTCGATGGGCAACCCGCATGCGGTGCAGGTGGTCGACAACGTCGACACCGCGCCCGTGGCCCGGCAGGGCCCGCAGATCGAGCACCATCCGCGCTTTGCGCAGCGGGTGAATGCGGGCTTCATGCAGGTGGTCGACCGCACGCACGTCAGGCTGCGCGTGTTCGAGCGCGGCGCCGGCGAAACGCTGGCCTGCGGCACCGGCGCCTGCGCGGCAGTGGTGGCGGGCATCCGGCTCGGCCTGCTGGAGCGCCGTGTCGACGTGCAGACGCATGGCGGCGTGCTCACCATCGGCTGGGAAGGCGAGGGCCATCCGGTGCTCATGACCGGCCCGGCCACCACGGTTTTCGAGGGAGACATCGAGGTGCCCGAACTGCCATGACCCACTTCAGAAACAACAAAGACGACGCCATGAACCCGATCACCGAAGACGACATCGCCAACTACCTGGCGAACACGCCCGACTTCTTCGAGCGGCACGCACAGCTGCTGGCGCAGGTGCAGCTCACCAGCCCGCACGGCAACCGCGCCGTGAGCCTGCAGGAGCGCCAGGCCGAGATGCTGCGCGAGAAGATCAAGGCGCTGGAGCATCGCCTGATGGACATGGTGCGCCATGGCACCGAGAACGTGGTCATCGCCGATCGCCTGCAGCGCTGGACCAGCGGCCTCCTGACCACGCGCGATCCGCGCAGCCTGCCGTACCGCATCGCGGTCGACCTGCAGTCGCTGTTCCTGGTGCCGCAGACCGCCATCAAGGTGTGGGACTGCGGCGCTGACTACCTCAACGAGGCCTATGCGCAGTGGGTGAGCGACGACGTGAAGGCGCTGGCCACCTCGCTGACCTCGCCCTACTGCGGGCTCAATTCGGGCTTCGAGGCGGCCAACTGGCTGCCCGAGCCGGCCGGTGCCATGTCGATCGCGCTGATCCCGCTGCGGCCCGATGCCGAGTCGCCGGCCTTCGGCCTGCTGGTGCTGGCTTCGCCGGATGCGCAGCGCTTCAACGCCGAAATGGGCACCGACTTTCTCGAACGCATCGCCGAACTGGCGTCGGGCGCGCTGTCGCGGCTGCGGCCTTGAGCGGGCGGCGCCGGTCCTGGCGGGCCGCGTGGCCCGTTCTGTGGACGGTGCTGCTGGCCGGACTGCTGGCCTACCTTGTCATTGCCGCCGTCATCTGGCGGCGCGCGGTCGAGGCGCTGGCCAACCCGCCCGGCCGGCCGGCCGATGCCGCGATGGTCCTGGGCAACCGCGCCTTCCTCGATGGCAAGCCCAATCCGTGCCTGACGGGCCGTGTCGATGCCGCCATCGCGCTGGCCGATACGGGCCTCGCGAAGCAGCTCGTGCTGTCGGGCGGCGTCGACAAGGAGGACGGCCGCATCGAGGCCGAGGTGATGCAGCGGTATGCGCGCGCCCAGGGCTACGCCGGGCCGCTGCTGCTGGAGCCGGCATCGACCTCGACCCGCCTGAACCTTGCGATGTCGCGTCCGCTGATGAAGGCGGCCGGCATCCGCGGCGTGATCGTGGTGTCGGAGCCCTACCACCTGTGGCGCGTGCAGCGTCTGGTGCGCTCCAGCGGCTTCGACAAGGACTTCGACGTGCAGTACGCGGCGGCGAGCACGCGCTGCTGGCGCCGCTGGGGCATGGCTTTCAAGGGTGCGTTGCGCGAGCCTCTGGCTGTCGTGAACAATGCGTTCAATGGCTACCTCCACTGAGACGGCGGGGACCGGCTGGGTCGACAAGTACCTGGAGCACGTGCGCGTCGAGCGCCGGCTGGCGGCGCGCACGGTCGAGCTCTACGCCATCCACCTGCAGGCGCTCGCGGCCCATGCCGCCGAGGCCGGGCTCTCGCTCGACCGCGTGCAGACCGCGCACATCCGTCGCTGGATGGCGCAGCTGCACGGCGCGGGGCGCGAGCCGCGCGGCATTGCGCTGGTGCTCTCGTGCTGGCGCAGCTTCTACCGCTGGCTCGGCAACGAGGGGCTGGTGGGCTTCAACCCCGTGAAGGACGTGCATGCGCCCAAGGCTGCGCGGCCGCTGCCCAAGGCGCTGGCGGTCGACGATGCGGTGCGGCTCGCCGAACTCTACGACCCCGAGGCCGACCCCTGGACCGAGGCGCGCGACGGCGCCATCGTCGAAGTGCTCTACGGCTGCGGCCTGCGCGTGAGCGAGCTCACCGGCCTCGATGCGCGCGCCAGCAATACGGCCCGCGGCTGGGTCGATCTCGACGCACTGGAAGCCAACGTGCTCGGCAAGGGCAGCAAGCGGCGCATCGTGCCGATCGGCAGCAAGGCAGCCGAGGCGCTGCGCGACTGGTTCGCGGTGCGCGGCGATTGCGCGGCGCTGTCGACGGCCGCACTGCGCGACCCGGCAGGCGCGGCGGCGCTCTTCATCAGCGCCAAGGGCGTGCGCATGTCCTCGCAGGCGGTGTGGAAGCTGCTGCGCGAGCGCAGCCTCAAGGCCGGCCTTGCGGCGCCGGTGCATCCGCACATGCTGCGGCATTCGTTCGCAAGCCATGTGCTGCAGTCGAGCAGCGACCTGCGCGCGGTGCAGGAACTGCTCGGCCACGCCAACATCGCCACCACCCAGGTCTATACGCGGCTGGACTTCCAGCACCTGGCCAAGGTGTATGACGCGGCACATCCGCGCGCGCAGGCGCGCCCCGAGGGAACGCGGCCCGGCCCAAAGAACGACGATAAAAAGCAAATCAAATGAAAACCCTCCGCCTCAAGCCCGGCAAGGAGCGCTCGCTGCAGCGCCGCCATCCCTGGATCTTCGAGTCCGCCATTGCACGCGGCGGCGCTGATTCGGGCGAGACGGTGCGCGTCGAGTCCCATGACGGCGCCTTCCTGGCCTGGGCCGCCTTCAGCCCGGTGTCCAAGATCCGCGCGCGGGCCTGGAGCTTTGCCGAAACGCAGCGCATCGATGCCGCATTCCTGGCGTCGGTGTGCGCCCGCGCGGTGGCGGCCAGGGCGCTGTTCGACCTGCAGAGCGACGGTGTGCGGCTGGTCCACGGCGAGGCCGACGGGCTGCCGGGCCTGATCGTCGACCGCTACGGCGACACGCTGGTCGCGCAGTTCCTGTCGGCCGGCGTCGAGCGCTGGAAGGCCGCGATTGCCGATGCGCTGCTCGCGGCGACCGGCCTGCACAAGCTCTATGAGCGCTCCGATGCCAGCGGCCGCGAGCGCGAAGGCCTGAAGCCGGTCACGGGCTGGCTGCGCGGGGAGGGCGCCACGGAAATCACGATCCGCGAGCACGGCTGGAAGCTCTCGCTCGACATCGCCACCGGCCACAAGACCGGCTTCTACCTCGACCAGCGCGACAGCCGCCAGCGCTTTGCCGAGCTCGCGCAGCATCGGCGCTTTCGGCGCGTGCTCAACTGCTTCTGCTACACCGGCGGCTTCACGGTGGCCGCGCTCGCGGGCCTGCGGGCGGCCGGCGCGGTGGAGGGCGCCGAGCTGGTGTCGGTCGATTCGTCGCAGCCGGCGCTCGAGCGGGCACGCGCGCACCTGGCGCTGAACGGCTTCGGCGCAGAAGGGTCGGGCCTGAAGACGCAATTCCTGGACGCCAACGTCAACACCGTGCTGCGCGAGTTCATCGAGCAGGGCCGAAGCTTCGACGCCATCGTGCTCGATCCGCCCAAGTTCGCGCCCACGGCGGCCCACGCCGAGCGCGCCGCCCGCGCCTACAAGGACATCAACCGCCTCGCGCTCAAGCTGCTGGAGCCCGGCGGCGTGCTTCTGACCTTTTCGTGCTCGGGCGGCATCAGCGCCGATCTTTTCCACAAGATCGTGGCTTCGGCCGGGATCGACGCGCAAGTCGACGGCTACATCAGCGAAAGGCTGGGCGCGGCGCCCGACCATCCGATGACCATCGAGTTTCCCGAAGGCGAATACCTCAAGGGCCTGGTGGTGGTGAGAAAGCCCGCTTGACCCCGCGCCAACGCAACTGAGTGGCATTGGCTAAACTGCCGGCCCATTCCCTTTTCTTCCTGTTTTCCGCTTCCGGAGCACACCATGGCCCTCATTCCCGCCACCATCCTCACCGGCTTCCTGGGCTCGGGCAAGACCACGCTGCTCAAGCGCATCCTGACCGAGGCCCATGGCCAGAAGATCGCGGTGATCGAAAACGAGTTTGGCGAAGAGAACATCGACAGCGACATCCTGGTGACCGAATCGAAGGAGCAGATCGTGCAGATGAGCAACGGCTGCGTCTGCTGCACCATCCGCGAGGACCTGCGCGAGGCGCTGCAGCTTCTGGCCGCCAAGAAGCGCCAGGGCCTGCTCGACTTCGACCGCGTGGTGATCGAGACCACCGGCCTGGCCGATCCCGGCCCGGTGGCGCAGACCTTCTTCATGGACGACGAGATCGCCGAGAGCTACCTGCTCGACTCCATCCTGACGCTGGTCGACGCCAAGCATGCGCCGCAGCAGCTCAACGACCGCCAGGAGGCGCGCCGCCAGGTGGGCTTTGCCGACCAGATCTTCATCAGCAAGAGCGAGCTGGTGTCGGCCGAGGAGACCGATGCGCTCATTCATCGCCTGAAGCACATGAACCCGCGCGCGCCGCAGCAGAAGGCGCATTTCGGCGACGTGCCGCTCAAGGACATCTTCGACCTGCGCGGCTTCAACCTGAACGCCAAGCTCGACATCGACCCCGACTTCCTCAAGGAAGACGAGCACGACCACCACGACCATGACCACGCGCATGGGGAGCATTGCGACCATCCCTCGCACAAGCACGAAGGCCACGGCCACCATCACCACACCGACGACGACGTCAAGAGCTTCGTCTACAAGGCCGACCGCCCCTTCGACCCGGCCAAGCTGGAAGACTTCCTGGGCGCCATCGTCAACATCTACGGCCCGCGCATGCTGCGCTACAAGGGCGTGCTGAACATGAAGGGCACCGAGCGCAAGGTGATCTTCCAGGGCGTGCACCAGCTGATGGGCAGCGACCTGGGCCCGGAGTGGGGCAAGGACGAAGCCCGCCAGAGCCGCATGGTGTTCATCGGCATCGAGCTGCCGCGTGAAATTCTCGAGCAGGGGCTCGAGCAGTGCCTGGTCTGACAAGAAGCACCGCCGCATGAACGGCAAAGGCGCTGCCCCCCGAAAGGGCAGCGCCTTTTTCTTGCCCGGGCTTACTTGCCCGGCGCGCCCAGCGGCTTGCCGTTGAGCTTCAGGCTGCCTTCGGCGTATTCGAGCTGCGCGGTGACGTCATCGCCCTCGCGCTTGACGAAGCCCTTTTCCTCGCCTTGCTCGACCAGCCCCGCCATCATTTCGGGCGGCGGCGTCTGGCCGCTGCCGGCGCCGGCGGCGGCGATCTGCTCCAGCCACTGCATCGGCAGCCGCGCGCTGGCCTTGAGCACGCCGCGCTTCATGAGCAGCGCCATGCCGGGCGCCTGCAGGTCTTCGTCCGTCACGCCGGCCATGCCGGCCGTGTAGCTGAGCTCGCCGCGCTTGCCGCCGATCTCGACCAGCATCCTGTCGAGCCCGAATTCGGGGCCGTACTTGGCCATGGCCTTGAGGTCGGGCGCCAGCTGGTCGAACAGCACCTTCATCGCCGCCTGCGAGGCCTTGCTGCCGCCTTTGCCGCAGCCGTTCGCGGCGCTCGAATGCATCCAGGCATCGGCCAGCTTCTTGTAGCCGGCGGCGTGGATGCGGCGCCCGCCGCTGCTCATCTCGAACTTGTCGATCTTCGTCTCGCCGATCTTGCCGGTGCCCTTGACCGTGCCGGTCGATGCGTAGAGCCCGTCCGCGATGGTGGCTTCGGCGAGCATGTCGATGTTCTGCAGCAGCACCGCCGGCAGGGCCTTGCCTTCGCCGTCCGCGGCGCCGCCCAGGCCCTTGGGGGCCGCGAATTCGAGGCTGTCGAGCCGGGCTTCGGTCTTGCCCGTGGCCAGGATCCAGCCGTCGCTCTTGTCCATGTCGGCCTTGCCGGCCAGCTTGCCCATCTTGAGCGTGGCGCCGGTGCGCGCATCGCTGACATCCAGCCCCGGCATCGTCAGCGCGTAGTGCACGCGGGTGCGGGCGCCGTTCATCTCGATGCGCGCCTGCGCGCCCTGCCAGGCGAAGCGGGCCTTGCCTTCCTCGGCCAGGCTGGCGGGCGCCACCGCCAGGTCGGTGGTGTAGGCGCCGTCGAACGCCACCTTGGTGCGCGCCGTCAGGGGCTTGGCCTTGCCGAAGATCTGCTCGGCCTTGGCCTGGCCCTTCACGTCGAACACCAGCTCGCTGTCGATGGTGGCCGCCGCCAGCGTGCCGCCGGCCAGCGGGCCGTGGCGGATGGTGTCGCGGAAGGTGATGCGCACCGCCTTGAACGGCGTGGCGGCTTCCTCCTCTTCGTCTTCGTCCTCGCCGGGCTTGACGGCAGGCACCTGCACAGCGGCGGCGGCATCGGCTGCGCAGCCGAGCTCGATCGTCACGGTGCTGACGGCGCCGAAGAAGCCGCGTTCGTAGCTGCGCTCGACCACGCGCACCAGCGCGGTCTGCTTCGGCACCTCGTCCAGCGCGGCCTCGTAGCTGGACTTTACTTTTGCGCCGGCCAACCACGTGCCGCCGCCATAGGCAAGTGCGATGGCCGCAGCCAACACGCCCAGAACTGCTTTTTTGCTCAAGATTGATTTCTCTTTTGTATGAATGAGATCGACCTGCACCGCTCCCCCGGCGATTCCGGCAGGTCTTGCTGCCCCCTCCGGCAACGCCGGCGATGCTACCGGAGGCAAGGGGTTGCAGCCACATCCCCCTTCGATTCGAGTTCTCTATACAATCGCGCGCCTGTTCCGGCAGCCACGCCCTCGTCCGATGGACGGGATGTAGCTGACGGTGCGGGGCGCCGCAGGTTCCTGGCGGGCTTTCGGGGGTATAACCCCGGGGTTCGCCACTGCGAGCACTCCGACGAGTGGAGCCCGCGCGGCCTGAAACCCGCGGTGGTTCCCTTGGGAGGAGACACCCAGTGAAAGCGCGTTCCAGTTCGTTCAAGGAGCCAGTCACCGTGAAGAAACCCGCCGCCAAGGCCACGCCAGCAACCAAGCCCGCCGCCAAGAAAGCGGTGGCTGCAAAGCCGGCTGTACCCGCGGCAAAAAAGAGTTCTTCCGCTGCAAAGGCCCCGGCCACGAAACCAAAAAGCGCTCCAAAGAAGCCAGCAACGCCATCGGCCAAGGCCGCGACCGTTGCAAAGAAGCCCGTCAAGCCTGCAAAGTCTGCTGCGCCGCCGGTGGCATCCGCCCCGGACAGGAGTGCAACCAAAACTGCAGTTGCGGGTCAACCGCCATCCAAAACCGTCGGCCGCACTGCTGCCGTTCCTTCTGCCCCTCCGATCCCAATGAAAAAAACGGCTGCCGCCTCTTCTTCCGCCACGGCGACACCTTCGATGCCCGCTCAGACCGCTGCACCCGCCCCCGCGCGAGGTGGCCGCGTGTCCCGGCTGTCGCAGCTGACCGTGCCTTCCATGCCGCAATCGGTGGCTTCCACCGCGGCCAAGTCCTCCTTCTCGCAGGCACCTTCCAATGCGCTGGTGCCGCCGCCTCCCGTCGCAGTGAAAAAGGACCCGAAGCTCGCCAACAACTGGAAAGCCAAGTCGGCTGCCGAGTTGACCGATGCCGAGGTGATCGCCATGCCCGACGCCGAGTACATGAATGAAAAGCAGATGGCGTTCTTCCGCCTGAAGCTCGTCGAACTCAAGCGCGGCATTCTCGAAAACGCCGGCGAAACCACCGAGCACCTGCGCGAAGACACCGTGGTGGTGCCCGATCCGGCCGACCGCGCGACCATCGAGGAGGAGCACGCGCTCGAGCTGCGTACGCGCGACCGCGAGCGCAAGCTGCTCAAGAAGATCGAGCAGTCGATCCAGCGCATCGATGCCGGCGACTACGGCTACTGCGACGAAACCGGCGAACCCATCGGCGTCGGCCGCCTGCTGGCGCGTCCCACCGCCACGCTGTCGCTCGAAGCGCAGCAGCGCCGCGAACTCAAGCAGAAGATGTTCGGGGACTGAGCGGCCGAAGAAGAGAACCTGTTCGCCTCGAAACCTCGTCGATGCCAAAGGAAGAGTCGGGCCGCCTTTTTTCCAAGGTGGCAAAGTTCGTCCGCAATCCGCTCAAGGATTGGTCCGAGCTGAATGCGACTGCGGATTCCACGCTGCCCGAGCAGGCCTACAGCCGCGAAATGCTCAAGGAGATGATCGAGCGGCGCCAGCGCAACGATTTCGTTCGCCGGCGCGAGTTCGACATGCTGCGCAAGCTTCGCCAGCGCGAAGCAGCCGCCCACGCCTTCGAAGGAACGGTTACGCCGTCTTCCTTCAACCTGAACAGCACCACGGAAAAATCCGAGGGGCGCGCGCTCACGCTCAAGAAGATCGACGAGATCGAGGAGCAGATGTCGCAGCAGTGGTGGAAGGGCCGCGGCCCCAACGGCGAGGTGCTGTCCAATGCGCCGCCCGATGCCGGCGCCGAGACCCTGCCGCCGCCCGTGGATGCGGCCGAGCTGGCCAGCCTGCTTGCCGCGCCGGCCTACGGCCCCGCGCCGGCGCCCGCCGTCGTGCCGGCACCGGCCGTGGTTGCCGCTGCCGCTGCGCCTGCCGCGGGCGGTCCGGCGGCCAGCGGCACCTCGCTGCTGTCGGCAAGGCTCGCGCGCGACGGCGCGCTCGAAGAAGCCGTGATCCGCTTCGCGCACGGCGACGATGCCGGCGCCGAGGCCATTCTTCTTCAGGCCCTGGCCTCCGAAAGCGCAGCGGCCGAGGGCGATCACGCCACCACCGAGCGCGACGACGCGCGCTGGCGCGCCTTGTTCGACCTGTACCGCGCCACCGGCGATGCCGCCAGGTTTGCCGCGGCGCGCATGCGCTATGCACAGCGCATGAAGCGCATGGGGCCCGACTGGGTCTCGTTCGACGAACTGGCACGCAGCGTGAAGGCGGTGGCCGCCAGCGAGCTCGCAGAACTGGCGCCGGCCGGCGCCGACTGGGTCAGCCCGGCGCGCCTGGCGCGCGACGGATTGATCCAGCTCACACGGGCGCTGTCGCAGGCCGGCTCGGTCTGGACGCTCGACTGGCGCGCGCTGGTCGCCATCGAGGCCGCCGCGGCCGCGCCGCTGCGCGTGCTGTTTGCGCACTGGGCCGATTCGCCGGTCCAGCTGCGCTTCATCGGTGCCGCGAAATTGCTGGCCGTGCTGGCCGATGCCACACCCAACAACGAGCGCGGCACGCCGGACGTCTGGTGGCAGCTGCACCTGGCTGCGCTGCGCATGATGAACATGCCCGACGACTTCGAACTGGTGGCGCTCAACTACTGCATCACCTACGAGGTGTCGCCGCCGGCCTGGCAAGACCCCAAGGGCGCCTGCACTTCGGTGGCCGCACCGGCGGCAAGCCATTCGAGCTCCGTGTGGTCGCTGCTCTCGGTCCATGGCGAATCGGAGAGCTTTCCCTCCACCGACACCGGCTTTGCCGCGCTGGCCGGCGATCTGCGCGGCGAGGCGCATTCGAGCCTGCAACGGCTGGACACCGACCTGCGCAACACCACGGCGCCCGTCATCTCTTGCGCCGCGCTGCTGCGCATGGACCTGGCCGCGGCCGGCACGCTGCTCGGCTGGGTGCGGGCGCGCGACGCCCAGGGCGAGCGCGTCCAGTTCGTGGACGCCCACCGCCTGATCGCGGTGTTGTTCGACCTGGTCGGCATCGCCGACCATGCGACGGTGGCCCTGCGAAAGAACTAGGGCGCCTTGGCGCTCTGCACATTCGGTAGCAGCCCCGGGCTTGCATTGCCTTGCGGCATCCCCAGATGGCTTCGATGGAACAGTTTCACGGCACCACCATCGTGAGCGTGCGCCGCAAGACCCCCCAAGGCGATCAGGTCGCCATCGGCGGGGACGGGCAGGTCACTCTCGGCAATATCGTCATCAAAGGCACGGCGCGCAAAGTGCGCCGGCTGTATCACGGCAAGGTGCTCGCGGGCTTCGCCGGCGCCACGGCCGACGCCTTCACGCTCTTCGAGCGCTTCGAGGCCAAGCTCGAAAAGCACCAGGGGCACCTCACCCGCGCCGCCGTCGAACTCACGAAGGACTGGCGCACCGACCGCGTGCTGCGCAAGCTCGAGGCCATGCTGGCCGTGGCCGACGCCACCACCTCGCTCATCATCACCGGCAACGGCGACGTGCTGGAGCCCGAAGACGGCGTGATCGCCATCGGCTCCGGCGGCGCCTATGCGCAGTCGGCCGCCAAGGCGCTGATCGACAGCACGGATCTTACGGCCGAGCAAATTGTGCGCAAATCGCTGGCGATAGCCGGTGAAATCTGCATTTACACGAACATGAACCACACGGTGGAAGCGCTCTGACCATGTCCATGACCCCGCAGGAAATCGTCTCCGAGCTCGACAACCACATCGTCGGCCAGCCCGCCGCCAAGCGCGCCGTGGCCATTGCGCTGCGCAACCGCTGGCGCCGCCAGCAGGTCGAGGAGAAGCTGCGCACCGAGATCACACCCAAGAACATCCTCATGATCGGCCCGACGGGCGTGGGCAAGACCGAGATCGCGCGCCGCCTGGCGCGCTTGGCGGATGCGCCGTTCATCAAGGTCGAGGCCACCAAGTTCACCGAGGTGGGCTATGTCGGCAAGGACGTCGACTCGATCATTCGCGACCTGGCCGAGATCGCCGTCAAGCAGACGCGCGAGGCCGAAAACGCCAAGGTGCGCGCGCGCGCCGAGGACGCCGCCGAAGACCGCATCCTCGACGTGCTGCTGCCGCCTGCGCGCGGTGCCGACGGCGCCACGCCGGCGCTGGACGGCCCCAACCCCACCCGGCAGGCCTTTCGCAAGAAGCTGCGCGAGCACCAGCTCGACGACAAGGAAATCGAGCTCGACCTGGCCGAAGCCCGCGCGCCGCTCGAGATCATGGGTCCGGCCGGCATGGAGGAAATGACCGAGCAGTTGCGCGGCATGTTCGGCCAGCTCGGCGGCGGCAAGCGCAAGACGCGCAAGCTCAAGATCGCCGAGGCGATGCGCCTCCTGATCGACGAGGAAGCCGCCAAGCTGGTCAACGAGGATGAGATCCGCGCGCAGGCCATCACCAACGCCGAGCAGAACGGCATCGTCTTCATC
This sequence comes from Variovorax beijingensis, assembly GCF_003951285.1. GTDB lineage: Bacteria > Pseudomonadota > Gammaproteobacteria > Burkholderiales > Burkholderiaceae_C > Variovorax > Variovorax beijingensis. The sequence continues at coordinate 24,076 of NZ_RXFQ01000010.1, forward strand.
GACGAGATCGACAAGGTCGCCACGCGCAGCGAAGCCCAGGGCTCCGACGTGTCGCGCCAGGGCGTGCAGCGCGACCTGCTGCCGCTGGTTGAGGGCACGGCCGTGAGCACCAAGTACGGCGTGGTGCGCACCGACCACATGCTCTTCATCGCGAGCGGCGCTTTCCACCTGAGCAAGCCGAGCGACCTCATTCCCGAGCTGCAGGGGCGCTTTCCGATCCGCGTCGAACTGCAGTCGCTCTCGGTGTCCGATTTCGAGAGCATCCTCACGCAGACCCGCGCCTCGCTCGTGAAGCAGTACCAGGCGCTGCTCGCCACCGAGGGCGTCACGCTCGAATTCACGCCCGAAGGCGTGAACCGCCTGGCCACCATCGCGTACGAGGTCAACGAGCGCACGGAGAACATCGGTGCACGCCGTTTGTCGACCGTGATGGAGCGTTTGCTGGATGAGGTAAGCTTCGACGCGACCCGCATCGAGGGACAGACCATCCACATCGATGCCGCGTATGTCGACGAGCGCCTTGCGGCACTAAGTCACGACGAAGATCTTTCGCGCTTCATCCTCTGAAGCCCGCTTTGCGGCCCCTGTAACGGCGGCCGCGCTTCACGCATCACATTCACTGCGTGAGCTAAGTGCTTAATTCTCAACGAAATTCGCCGATTTCCAGGTTTGGAAATCGGCGCTAAGTCGTTGATTCCATTACAAAAAATACCACCAACGGCCAGTTGCGTCTGAAGTGTTTCCTGCTACAGTGCAAAAAAGTGCAGTTAAGTGGGAAAAAGTGCGGATGGTGCCTCTTTCGGGTGCCGCGGCATTCCCAATACAGGGGTTCTGGTCGTGTTTCAAGGCGCTTCATCGCTCAGTCTGGATGCCAAGGGGCGGCTCTCCGTGCCGACCCGGCATCGCGACGTCCTGAGCGCCACGGCGGGCGGCCAGCTCACGATCACCAAGCATCCGCACGGCTGCCTCATGGTGTTCCCGCGTCCCGAGTGGGAGAAATTCAGGGAGCGCATCGCCGCGCTGCCAATGTCGGCACAGTGGTGGAAGCGCGTCTTCCTCGGCAACGCCATGGACGTGGAGATGGACGGCACCGGGCGCATCCTGGTGTCGCCCGAACTGCGTGCCGCCACGGGCATCGTGCGCGACACGCTGCTCCTGGGCATGGGCAACCACTTCGAGCTCTGGGACAAGGCGACCTACGAGGCCAAGGAGGCCGAGGCCACCCAGGGCGAGATGCCGGATGTGTTTCAGGACTTCGCGTTCTGAGGACCGACGTGAACACTCCATGGACCCATACGACCGTCTTGCTGAACGAAGCGGTGGAAGCCCTTCTTTCCGGCAGCACGGCAGCCACCGGCACCTACGTGGATGCGACCTTCGGGCGCGGAGGGCATGCGCGGGCGATCCTCGCGCGGCTGGCACCGGAAGGCAGGCTGATCGCATTCGACAAGGATGCGGAAGCGGTGGCCGAAGCAGCGCGCATCTCGGATGCGCGTTTTTCCATCCGGCACCAGGGATTCCGTTCGCTGGGCGAATTGCCCGATGCCAGCGTGGCGGGTGTGCTGATGGACCTGGGCGTGAGTTCGCCGCAAATCGACAACCCGGTGCGCGGCTTCAGTTTTCGTTTCGACGGCCCGCTCGACATGCGCATGGACACCACGCGCGGCGAGAGCGTGGCCGATTGGCTGGCAACGGCCGAACTCCAGCAGATTGCAGAGGTGATCCGTGACTATGGCGAAGAACGGTTTGCTGTTCAGATTGCAAAGGCGATTGTTGCTCGCCGACAAGAACGGGGCGCAATTTCAACCACCACCGAACTGGCCGAGCTCGTGGCTGGCACGGTCAAAACCCGCGAGCCGGGCCAGAACCCTGCAACGCGCACATTTCAGGCTTTTCGGATTTTCATCAACGCCGAGCTTGAAGAGCTGCAACAGGCGCTAGAGGCGAGCCTTTCCGTGCTGCAACCCGGAGGCCGGCTCGCGGTGATCAGCTTCCATTCGCTGGAAGACCGCATCGTGAAGCAGTTCATCGCCAGGCACTCGAAGGAGGTGTACGACCGCCGCGCGCCGTTCGCCGCCCCCAAGGCCATGAAGCTGCGCGCGCTCGAACGCATCAAGCCCTCCGACGCCGAAGTGCACGGCAATCCGCGCTCGCGCAGCGCGATCCTGCGCGTGGCCGAGCGCACCGAAGCCGTCTGACATGGCGCGCCTGAACCTGCTCCTGCTGCTCGCGGTGGTCGCCTCCGCGCTCTACCTTGTGCATACGCAGTACCTGTCGCGCCAGCTCTACACCGAGCTCGACCGCACCCAGCAGGAAGCCCGCCGGCTCGAGCTCGACCACGACCGGCTGCAGGTGGAAAAGCGCGCGCAGGCCACGCCGCTGCGCGTGGAGAAGCTGGCCAAGGAACAGCTGCAGATGCGCACCACCACGCCGGCCATCACACAGTACGTGCGGCCCGACGGCACCGTGATTCCGGCCGTGGTGGCACCGCCGCCCGCGCCGCCCGCAACTGCGGCGCCCAAACCCGTCGCGAGGACCCAGCGATGAGCCGCCGCAGCGTCCGCTACACCACCAGCCCCTTGCTCGCGAGCAAGACGCCGGTCTGGCGCAGCAAGTTCATCGTCGCCGGCATCGCCTTCGGCTTCGTGGTGCTGGCGGGCCGCGCCGCCTATGTGCAGGTGTTCAACAACAGCTTCTTCCAGCGGCAGGGCGAAGTGCGCTTTGCGCGCACGCTCGAGCTGCCGGCCAACCGCGGACGCATCCTCGACCGCAACGGCCTCATCCTGGCGTCCAGCGTGGTGGCGCCGAGCATCTGGGCCATTCCGGAAGACGTCGAGCGCGACGACCCCGAGGTGCGGGCCAAGCTCAAGCAGGTGGCCAAGCTGCTCGAGATGCCGCAGAAGGACTTCGACAAGAAGCTCGAGGACGAGGACAAGACCTTCGTCTGGATCAAGCGCCAGGTCGACGAGCCGATTGCCAAGCAGATTGCCGCGCTCAACCTCAAGGGCATCTACCAGCGCAAGGAATACAAGCGCCAGTACCCCGAGGGCGAGGCCGCGGCGCACGTGGTGGGCTTCACCAACGTCGAGGACAACGGGCAGGAAGGCATCGAGCTGTCCTTCAACAAGGAACTGGCCGGCAAGGCCGGGTCGCGCCGCGTCATCAAGGACCGCCTGGGCCGCGTGGTCGAGGGCGTGGGCGAACAGGTGCCGCCGGTCGACGGCAAGGACATCCAGCTCAGCGTCGACAGCAAGGTGCAGTTCTTTGCCTACCAGAAGCTGCGCGACGCGGTGACCGCGCGCCGTGCCAAGGCCGGCAGCGTGGTGGTGCTGGACGCGGTCACCGGCGAGGTGCTGGCCCTGGCCAACTACCCGAGCTACGTGCCCGACAAGCGGCAGAACCTCACCGGCGAGCAGCTGCGCAACCGCGCGCTCACCGACACCTTCGAGCCCGGCTCGACCATGAAGCCGATCACCGTGGCCATGGCGCTGGAGGCCGGCCGCGTGAAGCCCTCGACGCTGATCGAGACCTCGCCCGGCCGCTTCCAGCTGGGCGGCTTCACCATCAGCGACACGCACAACTACGGCACGCTCACGGTCGAGGGCGTGATCCAGAAGTCGAGCAACGTGGGCGCGCTCAAGATTGCGCAGAAGATGACCCCGCACGAGATGTGGGACACCTACACCGCGCTGGGCTACGGCCAGAAGCCGCAGATCCAGTTTCCGGGCGCGGTCACGGGCCGCCTGCGCCCGTGGAAGACCTGGAAGCCGGTCGAGCAGGCCACCATGGCCTATGGCTACGGCCTGTCGGCGTCGCTGTTCCAGATGGCGCATTCGTACACCGCCTTCGCGCACGACGGCGCCATCATTCCGGTCACCATCCTCAAGAGCACCGAGTCGCCCGTGGGCGTGCGGGTGTTTTCGCCGTCGAATGCGCTCGCGGTGCGCAAGATGCTGCAGATGGCGGCGGGCCCGGGCGGCACCGGCACGCGCGCGCAGACCATCGGCTACTCGGTCGGCGGCAAGTCGGGCACCGCGCACAAGCAGGTTGGCAAAGGTTACGCGAGCAACAAATATCGCGCGTGGTTCACCGGCATGGCGCCGATCGAAAAGCCGCGCATCATCGTCGGCGTGATGATCGACGAGCCGAGCGACGGCCAGTATTTCGGCGGCGTGGCTGCCGCGCCCGTTTTCAGCGAGGTCGTGCAGCAGACCCTGCGCATGATGAACGTTCCGCCCGACCTCGCGGTCAAACCGCTGGTGGTGACGCAAGGCGTCGACGAGAGCTTCTGAGCATGCTGACCCTCACTTCCCCCTCGCTCGCCGCGCTCTGGCTCAAGGAGCGCGTGCAAGGCGCGCTGCATGCGGACAGCCGGCCGGTGGGCGCGGGCGACGGCTTCATCGCCTGGCCCGGCGCGGCCACCGACGGGCGCAAGCACGTGGCTTCGGCACTGGCGCAGGGCGCCGCGGCCTGCCTGGTCGAGCACCAGGGCGCCGAGGCCTTCGGCTTCGATGGCGACGACCGCATTGCAAGCTACCCGGGGCTCAAGGCCGCCACCGGCCCGATCGCATCGGCCTTCTACGACAACCCCTCGGCCGCGCTCGACCTGCTGGCCGTGACCGGCACCAACGGTAAGACCTCCACCGCATGGTGGCTCGCCGAGTCGCTTTCCACGCTGGCCGTGCCTGGCGGCGTTCGCGCGCCGCGGCTGGACGGCAGCGCCGAGCGCGGCGTGCCTTCGCCCTGCGCGGTGATGGGCACGCTGGGCATCGGCGTGCCGCCGCAGCTCAGCTACACCGGCCTCACCACGCCCGACCCGGTGATGATGCAGCGCGAACTGCGCGCGCTGGTCGAGCACGGCTTCGGCGCCTGCGCCATCGAGGCCTCGTCGATCGGTATCGCCGAACGCCGGCTCGACGGTGCGCGCATCGCGGTGGCCGTGTTCACCAACTTCACGCAGGACCATCTCGACTACCACGGCAGCATGGATGCCTACTGGCAGGCCAAGGCCGAACTGTTCCGCTGGCCCGGGCTGCGCGCTGCCGTGATCAACATCGACGACGTGCACGGCGCCAGCCTGTGCGCGAACCTGCTCGAGGCCGGCATCGGTGCGCTCGACGTCTGGACCGTGTCGGCCGCCGGCGCGCCGGCGCGGCTCATGGCGCGCGACGTCGGCTACGACGCGCAGGGCCTGCGGTTCTCGGTGGCCGAGCACGACAACGACGCCGTGGAGCGCATGTCGACCGGCCTGATCGGCCAGTACAACGTGGCCAACCTGCTGGGCGTGCTCGGCACGCTGCGGGCGCTGGGGCTGTCGCTCGCGCAGGCCGTGGCGGCCTGCGCCAGGCTCAGCAGCGTGCCGGGCCGCATGGAGCGCGTGAGCGCCGCGGCGGATGCACCGCTGGCCGTGGTCGACTACGCCCACACGCCCGACGCCCTCGACAAGGCGCTGGCCGGCCTGCGCCCGCTCGCGCAGCAGCGCGGCGGCGCGCTCTGGTGCGTGTTCGGCTGCGGCGGCGACCGCGATCCGATCAAGCGCCCGATGATGGCCGCGGTGGCCGAGCGCCAGGCCGACCGCGTGATCGTGACCAGCGACAACCCGCGCAGCGAGAACCCCGACGCCATCATCAGCCAGGTGCTGCTCGGCCTCGCGCGCCCCGAAGCGGCCCAGGTGCAGCCCGACCGCGCGGCCGCCATTGCCGACGCCATTGCGCAGGCTGCGCCGCAGGACGTGGTGCTGCTTGCCGGCAAGGGCCATGAAGCCTGGCAGGAAATCGCCGGCCAGCGCATTCCGTTCTCGGACCGGACCCATGCGCTCGATGCACTCACCCAGCGAGGTGCCGCATGAGCCATTCGCCGTTGATGTTCACGCTGGCCCAGGCGCAGCAATGGATCCCCGGCGCACGCCTGGTGGGCGACCCGGCAACCACCATTGCCCGCGTCCATACCGACACCCGCACGCTCGCCGAGGGCGACCTGTTCGTGGCGCTCAAGGGCGAACGCTTCGACGCCAACGAATTCCTGGCCGATGCCAAGGCGCGTGGCGCCGTCGCCGCCATTGCGCACGGCGGCCTGGAAGCGGCCGGCCTGGCGGGCCTCGAGGTGCCCGATTCGCTGGCCGCGCTCGGCGCGCTCGCCGCAGGCTGGCGCGCGCAGTTCGATCTGCCGCTGATCGCCGTGACGGGCAGCAACGGCAAGACGACCGTCACGCAGATGATCGCGGCGGTGCTGGTTGCCTTCAGGGGCGACCGCGCACTCGCGACGGCCGGCAACTTCAACAACGAGATCGGCGTTCCGCTGACGCTGCTGCGCCTGCGTGCGAAGCACCAGCATGCGGTGGTCGAGCTGGGCATGAACCACCCGGGCGAGATCGCCCGGCTCGCGGCCATTGCACGTCCGACCGTCGCGCTGGTCAACAACGCCCAGCGCGAGCACCTGGAGTTCATGGCCACCGTCGAGGCGGTGGCGCTCGAGAACGGCGCGGTGTTTTCCTTCGTGCCGGAGGGCGGCACCGCGGTGTTCCCGCACGGCGACGAGTTCACGCCGCTGTGGAGCGACATGGCACGCGACGGTGCCACGCGCCGCTGCATGACCTTCGGCGAACAGGAAGACGCCGACATCTCGCTGGTGGCGGCCGAATGGCAGCAGGACGCATGGCAGGTCCGCATCCGCACGCCGCTCGGCGACTTCGATGCGAAGCTCCACATCGCGGGCCGCCACAACGTCGTCAATGCGCTGGCTGCCACCGCGTGCGCGCTCGCTGCCGGCATTCCGTCCGAGACCATTGCGCGCGGCCTCACGGCCTTCGAGCCGGTCAAGGGCCGCTCCAAGGCGAGCGAGGTGATTCTGCCCGGCGGGCATTCGCTCACGCTGGTGGACGACAGCTACAACGCCAATCCCGATTCCATGCGTGCGGCCATCGATGTGCTCGCGACCCTGCCCGGGCCGCGCCTCCTGGTGCTCGGCGACATGGGCGAGGTCGGCAACCGCGCACCCGAATTCCATGCCGAGGTCGGCGACTGGGCGCGGCAGCGCGGCATCGAGGCCGTGTACGCGCTGGGCGCCGAAACCGCGCACAGCATTGCCGCGTTCCATGGCGGCGACAACGGCCGCCATTTCCAGGACATCGATGCGCTCGGCACCGCGGTGCTGGCGCGGCTGCCCCAGTTGGGGAGCGTGCTCGTCAAGGGCTCGCGCTTCATGAAGATGGAGCGCGTGGTGCAGGCGATCGAGCAATCACAACAACAAAAGGAGGCCGGTCATGACGCATGAGCCGCGCGACACCACATGCTGATGAGCCTGGCCCAATGGCTGCAGACACTTTCGCCCGAGTTCGGGTTCCTGCGCGTTTTCCAGTACCTCACCTTCCGTGCGCTGATGGCTGCGCTGACGGCGCTGGTGGTTGGCCTGGTGGCCGGCCCCTACGTGATCCGCCGCCTGGCCGCGCTCAAGATCGGCCAGCCGATTCGCGGCTACGGCATGGAAACGCACCTGACCAAGAGCGGCACGCCCACCATGGGCGGCGTGCTGGTGCTGTTCGCCATTGCCTTTGCCACCCTGATGTGGTTCGACCCCTCCAACCGCTTCGTCTGGATCGTGCTGTGGGTCACGCTGGGTTTCGGCGCCATCGGCTGGGTCGACGACTGGCGCAAGGTGGTGCGCAAGGATCCGGAAGGCATGCGCTCGCGCGAGAAGTATTTCTGGCAGTCGGTGGTGGGCCTGATCGCGGGCTTCTACCTGCTCTTCAGCATCTCGGAAAGCTCGAACTGGCGCGTGCTGCAGCTGTTCTTCGCCTGGGTGCAGTCGGGCTTCGACCTGGACTTTCCGCCCAAGATCAACCTGCTGGTGCCCTTCTTCAAGGAAGTGAGCTATCCGCTCGGTGGCATCGGCTTCGTGATCCTCACCTACCTCGTGATCGTGGGCGCGAGCAACGCGGTCAACCTGACCGACGGCCTGGACGGCCTGGCGATCATGCCGGTGGTGATGGTGGGCTCGGCGCTGGGCGTGTTCGCCTACGTCACGGGCAGCGCGGTCTATTCCAAGTACCTGCTGTTCCCCAACATCCCGGGCTCGGGCGAGCTGCTGGTGTTCTGCTCGGCCATGGCCGGCGCGGGCCTCGCGTTCCTCTGGTTCAACACCCATCCGGCGCAGGTCTTCATGGGCGACGTGGGTGCGCTGGCGCTCGGCGGCGCGCTGGGCACCATCGCGGTCATCGTGCGCCAGGAGATCGTGTTCTTCGTCATGGGCGGCATCTTCGTGGTCGAGGCGATCTCGGTGATGGCGCAGGTCATGTACTTCAAGTACACCAAGAAGCGCTATGGCGAAGGCCGCCGCGTGCTCAAGATGGCGCCGCTGCACCACCACTTCGAGAAGAGCGGCTGGCGCGAGACGCAGGTCGTGGTGCGCTTCTGGATCATCACGATGCTGCTGTGCCTCGTGGGCCTTTCGACGCTGAAGCTGCGCTGACGAGAAGAGAAAGCACATGCGGCATCTGAAAGACCTCCCCGTATTGATCCTCGGCCTCGGCGCGTCCGGGCTGGCGATGGCGCGCTGGTGCGCGCGCCACGGCGCGGTCGTCACGGTGGCCGATACGCGCGAGGCGCCGGCGCTGCTTGCGACGCTGCGGGCGGAATGGCCCGAGGCGGCGTTCATCGGCGGGCCGTTCTCGGCCGCGCTGATCGAAGGCACGCCGATCCGCGCCGTGTACCGCTCGCCGGGCCTGTCGCCCGCCACCATCGCACCGGTCGTCGATGCGGCGCGGGCCGTGGGGCTCACGGTCGGCGGCGAACTGGATCTGTTCGCGCGCGCGCTGCTGGACCTGCGGACCGTCGAAGTGCCGGTGGTGGAAGCGGCGCCTGAAGTGCCGGAAGAGGAGCCTGCGGTGGAGGTGCCGGCCGAGCCCGAAGCGGAGCCCGAAGCCCAAGGCGAATTGCCGCTCGCCGGTGAATCGGCGAAAGCTGCGGACGGGATGGTTGCCGAAGCACCGGAAGAGCCGGCAACGCTCGAGACGCCGGAAGCGGCCGAGCCCGTTGCCGATACCGCTATCGCTGCCGATGCAGCAGAAGCCGAACCCGCACCGCTCCCCGCGCAGGCCGAAGCCATGCCGCGCGACCCGTCGCTGAGCGTTCCCGCCGCGCCGCCGCCCGAAGAAGAGCTGCAACCATCGCAGGAAGAGGCGCCCGCGGCCGAGACGCAGGATGCCCCCTTGCCGGCACCCGCGCCAGCGCCAGCCTCCGCCACCGTGTCGCGCCTGCCGGCTCCCGGCCAGGCCTACGTCCCCACAGCCGCCAGGGAGGCCGCCGAGTTCGTCGCCAAGATCGCCGAACTTTCCGCCACCAACCCGGCCTCCGCCGCGGTCGAGGAAGAAGACACGCCGCAGCTCAAGCTGGTGCCGATCGAGGAGCCGCCGGCGCCCAAGGGCTACACGCCCGCGGTGCTCGCCGTCACCGGCACCAACGGCAAGACCACCGTCACCGCGCTCACCGGCCAGCTGGTCGAGCGCGCGGGCAAGAGCGTCGCAGTGGCGGGCAACATCGGCCCGACGCTGCTCGACACCCTGGCCGCGCACATCGATGCCGAGACGCTGCCCGATGTCTGGGTGCTCGAGCTCTCGAGCTTCCAGCTCGACGGCGTGCAGGGCTTCGAGCCGACCGCCGCCACCGTGCTCAACCTCACGCAGGACCATCTCGACTGGCATGGCGACATGCCGGCGTATGCGTCGGCCAAGGCGCGCATCTTCGGCACCCAGGGCCTCATGGTGCTCAACCGCGACGACCCCGGCGTGATGGCCATGCTGCCTGCGCCCGTCAAGGTGAAACTGCAGCGCCCGCAGGTCCGCGCCCATGTCACCTTCGGCGCCGCGATGCCGCAGCGTCCGGGCGACTACGGCATCGAGCGCGTCAACGGCATGGCCTGGCTGGTGCGCGCGCTCGAAGCCGACGAAACGCAGAAGCGCAAGCGCGGCGCGGTGGTCGAGGAGGAAATCTTCCTGCAGCGCCTGCTGCCCGCCGACGTTCTGCGCATCCGCGGCCGCCACAACGCGATGAACGCGCTGGCGGCACTCGCGCTGGCCAGCGCCGCGGGCTGCCCGCTCGGCCCCATGCTCTACGGCCTGCGCGAATACCGCGGCGAGCCGCACCGCGTGGAGCCGATCGCCATCGTCGACGAGGTCGAATACTTCGACGACAGCAAGGGCACCAACGTCGGTGCGACGGTCGCCGCGCTCAACGGCCTGGGCGAAGACCGGCGCGTGGTCGTGATCCTCGGCGGCGAGGGCAAGGGCCAGGACTTCGAACCGCTGGCCGCGCCGGTGGCGCAGTACGCGCGGGCCGTGGTGCTCGTCGGCCGCGATGCGCCGCTGATCGAGCAGGCGCTGGCCGCCACCGGTGCTTCGCTGATGCACGCGGGCTCGATGCAGGAGGCCGTCAAGCTGGCCGCCGCGCGCGCCAACCCCGGCGATGCCGTGCTGCTGTCACCGGCCTGTGCGAGCTTCGACATGTTCAAGGACTACGAGCACCGCGCGGCCGTGTTCCGCGAGGCCGTGCAGGCGCTCGCGGACGAGCCACGCATGGCTGGCCCGTCGTCGAACGATGCCGACTTTTCTTCGGGAGGTCCGGTTTGAACACCACGGCCGCCGGCGCCACGCCCAACGCGAAGACCAGCCGTTTCGGCGGCTGGTTCCGGCGCGCGCGCAGCGGCATCGATTCGCTGCCGGTGCACCTGCCGGTGCGGCTGGGCGGCGCCGGCGTCACGCAGACCAAGGCCGCGCCGATGCGCGTGCTGGGCTTCGACCAGGCGCTGGTCTGGGTCACTGTCGCGCTGCTCACCTGGGGCCTGGTGATGGTGTATTCGGCCTCCATCGCGCTGCCGGACAACCCGCGCTTCGCACGTGCGGGCTACAGCGCGTCGTTCTTCCTCACGCGGCACGCGGCCTCGGTGGTGTTCGCGGTCGTCGCGGCGCTGCTGGCCTTCCAGATTCCCATGAAGACCTGGGAGCGCGCCGCGCCCTGGCTCTTCGTGGCCTCGCTGCTGCTGCTAGTGGCAGTGCTCATTCCGCACATCGGCATCAACGTCAATGGCGCGCGGCGCTGGCTGCCGCTGGGCTTCATGCGCTTCCAGCCGTCCGAGCTCGCCAAGCTGGCGATGGTGCTCTATGCCGCCAGCTACATGGTGCGCAAGATGGAAATCAAGGAGCGCTTCTTCCGCGCCGTGCTGCCGATGGGCGTGGCGGTGGTGGTGGTCGGCATGCTGGTGATGGCCGAACCCGACATGGGGGCGTTCATGGTGATTGCCGTGATCGCGATGGGCATCCTGTTCCTGGGCGGCGTGAACGCGCGCATGTTCTTCGTGATCGCGGCGCTGGTGGTGGTGGCCTTCGGCACCATCGTGGCCTCCAGCTCGTGGCGCCGCGAGCGCATCTTCGCGTACCTCGATCCGTGGAGCGAGGAGCATGCGCTGGGCAAGGGCTACCAGCTGTCGCACTCGCTGATCGCCATCGGCCGCGGCGAGATCTTCGGCGTCGGCCTGGGCGGCAGCGTCGAGAAGCTGCACTGGCTGCCCGAGGCGCACACCGACTTCCTGCTCGCGGTGATCGGCGAGGAGTTCGGCCTGGTCGGCGTGCTGCTGATCATCGGCATGTTCCTCTGGCTGACGCGCCGCGTCATGCACATCGGCCGCCAGGCCATTGCGCTCGACCGCGTGTTCTCGGGCCTCGTGGCGCAGGGCGTGGGCGTGTGGATCGGCTTCCAGGCCTTCATCAACATGGGCGTGAACCTTGGCGCGCTGCCGACCAAGGGGCTCACCTTGCCGCTGATGAGCTTTGGCGGCTCGGCCATCCTGATGAACCTGGTGGCGCTCGCTGTGGTGCTGCGCATCGACTATGAGAATCGTGTGTTGATGCGCGGAGGCCGCATATGAGCAGCCGCACCGCACTCGTCATGGCCGGCGGCACCGGCGGCCACATCTTTCCGGGACTCGCGGTTGCGGAGGCGCTGCGCGAGCGCGGCTGGCGCGTGCACTGGCTGGGCGCGCCTGGCAGCATGGAAGAAAAACTCGTGCCGCCGCGCGGCTTCGCCTTTGAGCCGGTCCAGTTCGGCGGCGTGCGCGGCAAGGGGCCGCTCACGCTGTTCCTGCTGCCGCTGCGGCTCCTGCGCGCGTTCTGGCAGAGCATTGGCGTGGTGCGCCGCGTGCAGCCCAACGTCGTGGTGGGCCTGGGCGGCTACATCACTTTTCCGGGCGGAATGATGAGCGTGCTGCTCAACAAGCCGCTGGTGCTGCATGAGCAGAACTCGGTGGCCGGCCTTGCCAACAAGGTGCTGGCGGGGGTGGCCGACCGCGTGTTCACCGCCTTCCCCAATGTGCTGAAGAAGGCGCAGTGGGTGGGCAATCCGCTGCGCGCGGCGTTCACCTCGCAACCCGAACCGGCGGTGCGCTTCGCGGGCCGCAGCGGGCCGCTGCGCCTGCTGGTGGTTGGCGGCAGCCTGGGAGCCAAGGCACTCAACGCCGTGGTGCCGCAGGCGCTGGCGCGCATCGAGCCGGCCACGCGCCCGCAGGTGCTGCACCAGAGCGGCGCCAAACAGATTGACGAGCTGCGCGCCAACTACGCGGCAGCCGGCGTCGAGGGCGAGCTCACGCCCTTCATCGAAGACACTGCGCAGGCCTACGCCGACGCCGACATCATCGTCGCGCGCGCCGGGGCCAGCACCGTGACAGAAATCGCGGCCGTCGGCGCAGCAGCGCTGTTCGTGCCTTTTCCCTCGGCGGTCGACGACCACCAGACCACCAACGCGCGCTTCCTCGTCGACGCGGGCGGCGGATGGCTGGTGCAGCAGGCCGACCTCACTCCTGAATTGCTGGCTGATTTGCTACAGAAAACCGAGCGCACCGCGCTGATCGACAAGGCCGCCAAGGCCAAGACCATGCAGAAGACCGAAGCTGTGGAAGCGGTCGTCCGCGCCTGCGAGGAGCTTGCCAGATGAAGCACGCGATTCGTCACATCCACTTCGTGGGCATCGGCGGCTCGGGCATGAGCGGCATCGCCGAGGTGCTGTTCAACCTCGGCTACCGCATCACCGGTTCCGACCTGGCCGACAGCGCCACCTTGCGCCGGCTCGCGGGCCTGGGCATCGGCACCTTCGTGGGCCACGCCGCCGCGCACATCGACGGCGCGGATGCGGTCGTCACTTCCACGGCGGTGCAATCGGACAACCCCGAGGTGCTGGCCGCGCGCGAGAAACGCATTCCGGTGGTGCCGCGCGCGCTGATGCTGGCCGAACTGATGCGGCTCAAGCAGGGCATCGCGATCGCGGGCACGCACGGCAAGACCACCACCACCAGCCTGGTGGCGAGCGTGCTCGATGCGGCCGGGCTCGATCCGACCTTCGTGATCGGCGGGCGCCTCAACAGTGCCGGTGCCAATGCGCAGCTCGGCAGCGGCGACTACATCGTGGTGGAAGCCGACGAATCGGACGCCTCGTTCCTGAATCTGCTGCCCATCATGGCGGTGGTCACGAACATCGACGCCGACCACATGGAAACCTACGGGCACGACTTCGCGAAGCTCAAGAAGGCTTTTGTCGACTTCCTGCATCGCATGCCGTTCTATGGCGTGGCGATCCTGTGCACCGACGATCCGGCGGTGCGCGACATCGTGGCCGAAGTCACCTGCCCGGTGACGAGCTACGGCTTCGGCGAAGAAGCCCAGGTGCGCGCGGTCGACGTGCGCGCGGTGGGCGGCCAGATGCACTTCACGGCGCAACGGCGCAACGGCGTCACGCTGCCTGACCTGCCCATCGTGCTGAACCTGCCGGGCGAGCACAACGTGCGCAATGCGCTCTCGGTGATCGCGGTGGCAGTGGAACTCGGCATTCCCGACGAGGCGGTGCAGCGCGGCCTGGCCGGCTTCAAGGGCGTGGGCCGCCGCTTCCAGAGCTATGGCGAGGTGGCTGCGCAGGGGCAGCCGGCCGGCAGCTTCACCGTGATCGACGACTACGGCCACCACCCGGTCGAGATGGCCGCGACCATTGCCGCCGCACGCGGCGCGTTCCCGGGGCGGCGGCTGGTGCTGGCTTTCCAGCCGCACCGCTACACCCGCACGCGCGACTGCTTCGAGGACTTCGTCAAGGTCATCGGCAATGCCGACGCGGTGCTGCTGGGCGAGGTGTATGCCGCGGGCGAGCCGCCCATCGTGGCGGCGGACGGCCGCACGCTGGCGCGCGCCCTGCGCGTGGCCGGCAAGGTGGAGCCGGTGTTCGTCGACGACATCGGCGCCATGCCGCAAGCCATCCTGGACAACGCGCGCGCCGGCGACGTGGTGCTTTGCATGGGGGCGGGCTCCATCGGCGCCGTGCCGGGCAAGGTGGTTGAAATTGCAGCCGCGGCATCGCTGCCGCCAACAACGCGCACCAGGCGCAAGGGGGAGGCATCATGAGCCTTCAGGATCCAAAGCAATTCGGCAAGGTCGCCGTGCTGTTCGGCGGAAGCTCCGCCGAGCGCGAAATCTCGCTCCTGTCCGGCAATGGCGTGCTCGGGGCGCTGCGCTCGCGCGGTGTCGATGCGCATGCCTTCGATCCCGCCGAGCGCGACCTGGTCGAGCTGCGGCGCGAGGGCTTCGCGCGCTGCTTCATCGCGCTGCATGGCCGGCATGGCGAAGACGGCACGGTGCAGGGCGCGCTCGAGCTGCTCGGCATTCCCTACACCGGCTCGGGCGTGATGGCTTCGAGCGTGGCCATGGACAAGGTCATGACCAAGCGCATCTGGCAGGCCGACGGGCTGCCGACGCCCCGATACGTGCGCCTGGCCTTCGATCAGCAAAGCCGCGAGCAGATCCGTGCCGTGCCCGACGTGCTCGGGCTGCCGCTGATCGTGAAGCCGCCGCGCGAAGGCTCGTCGATCGGCGTGACCAAGGTCGAGGGCTATTCGCAGATGCAGGATGCGGTGGCGCTGTCGGCCAGGTACGACGCCGACGTGCTGTGCGAGGAATTCATCGAGGGCGAGGAAGTGACCTGCGCCGTGCTCGGCCAGGGGCTCGATGCGCGCGCGCTGCCGGTGGTGCGCATTGCCGCACCCGAAGGCGCCTACGACTACCAGAACAAGTACTTCACCGATGACGTGAAGTACCACTGCCCGAGCGGCCTGCCCGAAGCCGAGGAGCACGAGATCCAGCGCATCACGCTGGCCGCGTACCACACGCTCGGCTGCCGCGGCTGGGGCCGCGCCGACGTGATGATCCGCGCGAGCGACCGCAAGCCTTTCCTGCTCGAGATGAACACCTCGCCCGGCATGACCAGCCATTCGCTGGTGCCCATGTCGGCGCGCGCGGCGGGCATCGCCTACGAAGACCTGTGCCTGCGCGTGCTGGCCTCGGCTTCGCTGGATGCCGCGGGGGGAGCGCAATAGCCATGGCCGAAAGCATTCCCGTGCCCTTCGACGTCAAGCTCATGAACATCGTCTCGAACCTCGCGTTCGTGGTGGTGGCGCTCATGCTGCTGGCGGCGGGCGCATGGTGGGTGCTGCGCCAGCCGTTCTTTCCCATCGGCGGCATCAAGGTCGACGGCGACGTGACGCACAACAACGCCGTGACGCTGCGCGCCAACGTCGCGCCGCAGCTCGCGGGCAACTTCTTCACCGTCGACCTGGCGCGTGCAAGAACGGCTTTCGAGTCGGTGCCCTGGGTGCGCAAGGCGGTGGTGCGGCGCGAGTTCCCGAACAAGCTGCGCGTAACGCTGACCGAGCAGGTGCCGGTGGCCAACTGGGGTGACGAGGCCGGCTCGAAGCTGATCAACGGCTTCGGCGAGGTGTTCGAAGCCAACGTGGCCGAGGTGGACGACCGGCTGCCGCGGCTCGACGGTCCGATCGAGCAGGCCGGGCAGGTGCTTGGCATGTACCGCGTGATTGCGCCGCTGTTCCCGCCCTACGACTTCAGCGTGGAAGAACTCACGCTGTCGAGCCGGGGCAGCTGGAAGGTGGTGCTGGACACCGGCGCCGAGATCGAGCTGGGCCGCGGCCAGGCCGAGGAAGTGACGGCCCGCACGCAGCGTTTCCTGAAGACCGTGACCCAGGTCGCGGGCCAGTACCGCCGCACTGCGGCGGACGTCGAGGGGGCCGACCTGCGGCACAACGACGCCTATGCGCTGCGTCTTCGCGGCGTCACCACGGTCGTTGCCGACCCCAAGACCAAGAAGAAATAGATAGCGAATACCGAGGACATTCAATGCCCAAAGAATACAAAGACCTGGTTGTCGGACTCGACATCGGAACCGCCAAGGTGATGGTGGTCGTGGCCGAGGTGCTGCCCGGCGGCGAACTCAAACTGGCGGGGCTCGGCATCGCGCCGAGCAACGGCCTCAAGCGCGGCGTGGTGGTGAACATCGACGCCACGGTGCAGAGCATCCAGCAGGCCCTGAAGGAGGCCGAGCTGATGGCCGACTGCAAGATCAGCCGCGTCTACACCGGCATCACCGGCAGCCACATCCGCGGCATCAATTCGAGCGGCATGGTGGCGGTGAAGGACAAGGAAGTCACGCCCGCCGACGTGGCCCGCGTGGTGGAAACTGCGCGCGCCATCAACATCTCGAGCGACCAGCGCCTCTTGCTGGTGGAGCCGCAGGAGTTCGTGATCGACGGCCAGGACGTGAAGGAGCCGATCGGCATGAGCGGCATGCGGCTGGAGGCCAAGGTGCACATCGTGACCGGCGCGCAGAGCGCAGCCGAGAACATCATCAAGTGCGTGCGCCGCTGCGGCCTCGAGGTCGACCAGCTGATGCTGAACCCACTGGCCTCGAGCCAGGCGGTACTGACCGAGGACGAGCGCGAGCTCGGCGTGGTGCTGGTGGACATCGGCGCGGGCACCACCGACGTGGCCATCTTCACCAACGGCGCGATCCGCCACACGGCAGTGATCCCGATCGCGGGCGACCTCATCACCAGCGACATCGCGATGGCGCTGCGCACACCCACCAAGGACGCGGAAGACATCAAGGTCGAGAACGGCTACGCCAAGCAGCTGCTGGCCGACCCCGACACGCAGGTGGAAGTGCCCGGCCTGGGCGACCGCGGTCCGCGCATGCTGAGCAAGCAGGCGCTGGCCGGCGTGATCGAGCCGCGCATCGAGGAAATCTTCTCGCTGGTGCAGCAGGTGGTGCGCGAGTCGGGCTACGAAGAGGTGCTGTCCTCGGGCGTGGTGCTCACGGGCGGCAGCGCGGTGATGCCCGGCATGGTCGAGCTTGGGGAAGACATTTTCCTGAAGCCGGTGCGCCGCGGCATTCCGAAGTATTCGAGCGCGCTCTCCGACATGGTGGCGCAGCCGCGCGCCGCCACCGTGATGGGCCTGCTCGAGGAAGCACGCTTCGCACGCATGCGCGGCTTCAAGGTCGCGCAGAAGAACGGATCCGTAAAGACTGCGTTCGGACGTTTCAAGGACTTCATCGTGGGGAACTTCTGACCATGAACCACTCCCCACTCTGGCTCGCACGCGGCGGTCCGCCCCTGCATTTCAACGAGCGATGGCGGCGCACAGGTCCACCGCCGCGACGACAGCTTCGTTGAACTCGTCAAGACACCAGAAAAATTCATAGATACACAACGGCAACTGCAAATTCAAGGAGTTAGAAATGACCATCGAAATGATCGAAGTCGAAGAATTCAACCAAGGCACCCAGATCAAGGTGATCGGAGTCGGCGGCGGCGGCGGCAATGCTGTCGCGCACATGATGGAGCGTGGCGTGCAGGGCGTGCAGTTCGTCTGCGCCAACACCGACGCGCAGGCACTGCAGCGCAGCAACGCACACAAGATCATCCAGCTGGGCACCAGCGGCCTGGGCGCGGGCAGCAAGCCCGACAAGGGCCGTGACGCGGCCGAAGCCGCGGTGGACGACATCCGCGCCGCCATCGATGGCGCGCACATGCTGTTCATCACGGCCGGCATGGGCGGCGGCACCGGCACCGGCGCCGCACCCGTGATCGCGCGCGTGGCCAAGGAGATGGGCATCCTCACCGTGGGCGTGGTGACCAAGCCCTTCGACTGGGAGGGCGGGCGCCGCATGACCAACGCCGATGCCGGCCTGGCCGAGCTCGAGGCCAACGTCGACTCGCTGATCGTGGTGCTCAACGAGAAGCTGCTCGACGTGCTGGGCGAGGACATCACCCAGGACGAAGCCTTCGCGCATGCCAACGACGTGCTCAAGAACGCCGTGGGCGGCATCTCGGAGATCATCAACGAGTACGGCGGCGTGAACGTCGACTTCGAAGACGTGCGCACCGTGATGGGCGAGCCCGGCAAGGCCATGATGGGCACGGCCGCTGCCGCCGGCCCGGACCGCGCGCGCATCGCCGCCGAGCAGGCCGTGGCCTGCCCGCTGCTCGAAGGCATCGACCTCTCGGGCGCCAAGGGCGTGCTGGTGCTGGTGACTGCGTCGAAGGGTTCGCTGAAGCTGAACGAGTCGAAGCTCGCGATGAACACCATCCGCGCCTATGCCTCGCCCGATGCGCACGTGATCTACGGCGCGGCCTACGACGAGAGTCTGGGCGACCAGATGCGCGTGACGGTGGTCGCCACCGGCCTTTCGCGCGCCGATGCGCGCCGCCAGGCGCCGACGCTCGAAGTGATCCGCACCGGCACCGACAACATCCCGTTCAACGTGCCCACGCTCGGCGCCGGCCATGCGGGCCACGCCGGCCACGGCGGCGGCAACCAGCCGAACTACGACGGCATGGCCGTTCCCAGCGTGTGGCGCACGAACCGCACCATGGCCGCGGCCAAGGTGGATGCGCTGTCGTCGGGCGGCATGGACGATTTCGAGATCCCGGCATTCCTGCGCCGTCAAGCCGATTGACGGCAGGGCAACCGAACGCAGAGGGCACGAAGGTTCGCAAGGGGTACGGGGAAGACCTGAAAGGGACTTCTGCCGGCTCTAGGCGCTGCGTCCGCTTCGTGCCCTTTGCGTCCATCGTCGGTCGCCTGGCATAGAACCCATGTCTATCGCTGCCATAGCGAGGGGAATAGGGCGGCATGGCCGCCGCGCGCCTAAAATCCTCGGCGTGCTGCAACAACGAACCCTCAAGTCGATCAGCCGCGCCGTGGGCGTGGGGCTTCACAGCGGACAGCGCGTGGAACTGACGCTGCGCCCCGCTCCGGTGGACACCGGCATCGTGTTCCGGCGCGTCGACCTGCCCGAGCCGGTCGACATCCGCATGACCGCCGAAGCGGTGACCGACACGCGCCTGGCTTCCACCGTCTCGACCGGCGGTGCCAAGGTGCAGACGGTCGAGCACCTGATGTCGGCCTGCGCGGGCCTGGGCATCGACAACCTCTACATCGACATCACGGCCGACGAAGTGCCGATCCTCGACGGGTCGGCCTCGTCCTTCGTGTTCCTGCTGCAAAGCGCGGGCATCGAGCTGCAGAAGGCGCCGCGCCGCTTCATCCGCGTGACGCGCAAGGTCGAGGTACGCGAGGGCGAGGGCGCCAACGAGAAGTGGGCGAGCCTGGAGCCCTACCACGGCTACAAGCTGAGCTTCGAGATCGACTTCGACCACCGCGTGGTCAATTCCACTGGCCAGCGCGTGGAGTTCGACCTCGGCACCGATTCCTACAGCCGCGACATCGCACGCGCGCGCACCTTCGGCTTCACCAAGGAAGTCGAGTACATGCGCAGCAAGGGCCTCGCGCTCGGCGGCGGCCTGGACAACGCCATCGTGATGGACGACACCAAGGTGCTCAATGCCGGAGGCCTGCGCTACGACGACGAGTTCGTGAAGCACAAGATCCTCGACGCCATGGGCGACCTGTACATCATCGGCAGGCCGCTGCTCGCGGCCTACACCGCATTCCGCTCGGGCCATGCGCTCAACAACAGGCTGCTGCGCGAACTGCTGGCCAACAGCGATGCCTACGAGGTCGTCACCTTCGAAGACGAAAAGCGCGCACCGCGCGGCTTCGGCGAAGTGGCGCGGGCCTGGTAGGCCGTCTTCGGCAATGCTTCTCTTTCGCTGGGCCATCCTGCTGCTTCTGCTGGTGGCGGGCGTGTCGTTCGCGTTCTATGCGGGAACGGGCCAGGTCAAGTACCGGCGCTTCGGCTGGATCGTGCTCAAGTGGACGCTGCTTGCGGCCTTCGGCTTCTTCGCGGTGCTGATCGCCGAACGTGTCGTCTAGGTTCAGCTAGGTTTTCTTCTCCGACAGCGCCTGCAACGCCTGCACCTGCTGCGCCAGCAGCGGGCCCCTGCGGTGCGCGGGCACCAACAGCATCAGCGTGTCGCCCAATGCCTTCGGCCGCCCCCAGGGCGCGTGCAGCCTGCCTTGCGCGAGCAGCGGCGCCACCAATTGCTCGCGGCCCATGAGCACGCCTTCACCGTCGAGCGCCGCCTGCAGCGCGAGGCTGTAGAGCGAGAAGTCCGGACCGGCGGCCAGCGCATCGGCCTCGGCCGCGGTGGTGCCGGGGCGCGCTGCCTGCAGCCAGCGCGCCCAGTCGTCGTGCCACACGGTGTCGTGCAGTCCGCCGCAGCGGGCCAGCACATCGATCAGGTCGTCGAGCGCGCGCGGGCGGCCGCTGGGCAACGCCCGCTGGAGGCGCGGGCTGCACACCGGCACGAGCCGGTCGCGCGTGAGCGCCATGCCTTGCGCGCCGA
Organism: Variovorax beijingensis; assembly: GCF_003951285.1. Lineage (GTDB taxonomy): Bacteria > Pseudomonadota > Gammaproteobacteria > Burkholderiales > Burkholderiaceae_C > Variovorax > Variovorax beijingensis. Next base: position 44,698 of record NZ_RXFQ01000010.1, read on the forward strand.
CGGCCGTTTCGATGCGATCGCCGGGGCGTGCATAGAAGAGCCCGAGGTCGAAGGGTTCGCGGCGGAAGTTCGGCGGCTGCTCGAGCGCCGTCACGGACACCTGCACGCCGGGCAGCGCCGCCTTCAGCCGCGAAAGCCGCGGCGACAGCCACAGCTGGGCCATCGCCGGCAGGGCCGCCACCTGCAGCGTGCTGCGGCGCGCGGCGGTCTGCGTCTCGTGGCGCAGCGCCTGCACTGCGAGGCCGAGCTGGTCGACCGCGGCGCTGAGCGCGGGCAGTGCGCGACGTCCGTGCGCGCTGAGGCGGATGCCCTGGCTGTGGCGTTCGAACAGTGCGCCGCCGGCCCAGGTCTCCAGCGCCTTGATCTGCTGCGCGACGGCGGCCGGCGTGACGAACAGCTCTTCGGCCGCGCGCGCGAAGCTGCCGTGGCGTGCCGCAGCCTCGAAGGCGCGAACGGCCGTGTGCGGGGGCAGGCGAGGGCGAGGTGGTGCGAGCGGCATGCGATGTGGAACCCCAAGTTTTTCTAGGGCTCGGGCCCAGATTATCCGTGTTGCCCGCAATGATGACGCAGGCGACCATGCGGCCACCTGCCACTTCCAGCGAGATCCGCCGCATGCCCGCCGCCCTCCAACGCCGCTCCTGGGTTCCCGCCGCCAGCGAAGACCATGTGCTCGCCATTGCCGGCGATGCCGCCGCGCGCGATGCGCCGGGCATTGCTGCCGAGATCGAAAGGCTCGCGGACGAGAACCGCCGCATCCACGACCGCGAGGGCCTGAACCTCAACCCCGCCACCAACGTGATGAACCCGGCCGCCGAGGCGCTCCTGTCGCGCGGCCTCGGCTCGCGGGCCTCGCTGGGCTACCCGGGCGACAAGTACGAGGTGGGGCTGGAGGCCATCGAGCGCATCGAGGTCATCGCGGCCGAACTGGCCGCCGAGGTCTTCGGCTCGAAGTTTGCCGAGGTGCGCGTGAGTTCCGGCGCGCTGTCGAACCTCTACGTGTTCATGGCGACCTGCCGGCCCGGCGACACGATCATCGCGCCGCCGCCGGCCATCGGCGGCCACGTCACGCACCATGCGGCCGGCGCGGCCGGGCTCTATGGATTGAAGACCGTGCCCGCACCGGTCGATGCCGACGGCTACACGGTCGATGCCACGGCGCTCGCCAGGCTCGCGCGCGAGGTGAAGCCGAAGCTCATCACCATCGGCGGCAGCCTGAATCTTTTTCCACACCCGGTGCCGGCAATCCGCGAGATCGCGGACAGCGTGGGCGCCAAACTGCTGTTCGACGCCGCACACCTCTCGGGCATGGTGGCCGGCAAGGCCTGGCCGCAGCCGCTCGAGGAAGGTGCGCATGCAATCACCATGAGCACCTACAAGAGCCTCGGCGGTCCGGCTGGCGGGTTGATCGTGTCGAACGACGCGGCGCTGATGGAGCGCATCGACGCCATCGCCTACCCCGGCCTCACGGCCAACTCCGATGCGGGCCGCACCGCGGCGCTGGCGCGCGGGCTGCTCGACTGGAAGGTGCACGGCAGGGCCTACGCCGCGGCAATGCGCGAGACCGCGCAGGCGCTCGCACGCGCGCTCGACGCCGAGGGCTTGCCGGTGTTCGCGAAGGCCCGCGGCTTCACGCAGTCGCACCAGTTCGCGCTCGAGGCCGAGCGTTGGGGCGGTGGGCAGCGCGCCGCGAAGAAATTGGCGCAAGGCGGTTTGCTGGCCTGCGGCATCGGCCTTCCGATTGCGCCGGTGGAAAGAGACATCAACGGCCTGCGTCTGGGCGTGCCGGAGATCGTGCGCCTGGGCTTCACACCCGGCGACATGCCGCAGCTTGGGTCGTGGATCGCGCGTGCGCTGGAGGGCGGCGGCGCATCGGTGGCAGCCGAGGTGCGCGAGCGCCGCACGCGGCTCGGCGGCCTGCGCTACATCGTGCGCTGAGTCAGCGCGAGCGTCCCTGCCGATAGGTGCCGGCGTGCGTCTTCGACAGCTCGGCCGCCTCGGCCAGCCGCGCCATCGACCGGCCCACCTGCGCATGCGTGATGGCAATGCCCAGCGCGTCGGCGGCATCGGCGCCCGGCAGGCCCGGCAGGTCGAGCAGGCGCTTCACCATTTCCTGCACCTGCGCCTTGGCGGCCTGGCCGTGGCCCGCCACCGCCTTCTTCATCTGCAGCGCGGTGTATTCGGCCACCGTGAGATTGCTGTTGACCAGCGAGGTCACGCAGGCGCCGCGCGCCTGGCCCAGCAGCAGCGTCGACTGCGGATTGACGTTGACAAAAATGATCTCGACCGCCGAGGCATCGGGCTGGTAGCGCGCGGCGATTTCCGCGATGCCGTCGAACAGCACCTTGAGCCGCGCCGGCAGGTTGCCGCTGCCCAGGTGGCGCGTGCTGATGGTGCCGCTGGCCACGTAGCGCAGTGCATGGCCGTCCGCATCGACCACGCCGAAACCGGTGGTCAGGAGGCCGGGGTCGATGCCGAGAATGCGCATGTCAGAGGTTGAAGTACCAGCGGATCGAGTGAAAGAAGATCGGTGCTGCGAAGCACAGCGCATCGACGCGGTCCAGCAGGCCGTTGGCGCCGGTCACGCCCACGCCCTTCTTGCCCCAGTTGGGAATGCCGCGGTCGCGCTTGAGCGCCTTCATCACCAGGTGGCCCATGGAGCCCGCGATGCAGGCGATGACGGACACCGCGAGGGCCTGGCCGAACTTGAAGGGCGTGATGAACGAGAACAGCGCGCCCACGATGCTGGCCACCCCGATGCCGATGCCCCAGCTGGTCCAGTTGAAGCTGCGGCTCACGTTGGGTGCGAAGGGCTTGCGCTGCATGCGGCGCGAAATGATGTGCTGCACCAGCACCGAGGTCTGCACCACGAACACCAGGAAGAACACGAGAAAGGCGCTCTTGCCCTCGTAGCCCGGAAAGCTCAGCAGCAGCAGCGCGGGCACATGGCTCATGCCGTAGACGCAGACCATGATGCCCCACTGCAGCTTGGCGTTGCGCTCGAGAAAGTGGCTCGGGTCGTCGGCCAGCGCGCTCGCGACCGGGATCGCGAGGAACACGTAGACCGGAATGAACACGGTGAACAGGTCGAAGCGCGCGGTGGCGACGAGCCAGAACTGGATCGGCAGCACGACGAAGAAGGCCAGGATCAGGCTGCGATGGTCGCCGCGCCGCGTGGGCGAGAGCGTGATGAACTCGCGCAGCGCGAAGAAGGCGATCAGCGCGAACAGCACGGTGGCCACCGTCTCGCCAAGGGCCCAGCCGACCCAGAACACGATCACCATGAACCAGGTGGTGCCCAGCAGCTTGCGGTAGTGCGCGAGCTCGGCCTGCCAGGCGGCGTCGTGCACGGGGTTGCGGCGTTCCCTGAAGCTCAGGAAGAGGGCCGCGGTGCTCACGATCACGAGCAGGCCGAAGACGATCAGGAACAGGGCCGCGACCTGCTGGGTCGGGGTGAGGCTGCGCAGGAACTGGTTCATGTCAGACATCGCGCAATGCGATCACCGCGGCACGTGCGCGATCGAGGAACGGCCGGCGCTCCTCGCCTTCTTCGACGCGGATCGGCGCGCCGAAGGTGACGGAACACAGGATCGGCACCGGCACGATCTCGCCCTTGGGCATCACGCGCTGCACGTTGTCGATCCACGCCGGCACCAGCACCACCTCGGGAAACATCGTCGCGAGCGTGTAGAGGCCCGACTTGAACTTCTGCGGCTCTCCTGTGTGGCCGCGCGTGCCTTCGGGAAAGATGATGATCGAATCGCCGCTGCGCAGTGCCTCGACCAGCGGTGCCAGCGGGTCGGGCGCGGGCGGTACCGGCTCGACGGCTGGCGGCGCGGCCGGCGGCGGCGGTGGTGGTGGTGGTGGTGGCGGAGCCGGAAGGTCGAGCCGCCCTTGCACTTCGTCGAAGGCTTCAGGGGTGATATCGACGACAGCCGGTGCCATGGGCGCCAACGGCAGCAGGGGCTCCATCGAAGGCTCGATGCGCTCGGGTTGCGGCGCAGCAGCGGCATCTTGCACGGGCGGCAACGGAGCGTCGGGTTCCGCCGGCGCTGCGGCAGGCGTGGCCGACGCCGTGGCTGCGCGCTCCACATACACCGCGTTGAACACCTCGGTCGTGATCCAGCGCTTGACCGGCGTATTGGCCCAGTAGTCGCGCGCCGCAATGGGCCGCGTGATGCTGCGCAGTTCCTCGGGCAGGGCCGCCCAGATCATCACCAGGTCGGCGTGGCTCTGGTGGTTGGCGAAATAGATGCGCTGTTCGGCCTTCGGCGGGCAGCCGTACCAGCGCGCCTGGGCGCCGGTGAGCAACCGGACGATTCCCAACAACAACCAACCCGTGAGCTTTGCCAGCATGGGCGCGATGATACGGGGCATGCGATGGCGTTTCGATCCTCTTTCTCTGATGTGGGCGATGGCCCTGTTCCTTGTTCTCGTGCTGCTGGCCACCATCGGCGCGCGCTGGGGCTGGCTGCGAAGCTTCTTCGGCGACGTGCTGGCCGTGGCCTGGGTCTACCTCGTCTTCAAGACCTTCGTTGCCGCGCGCGTGCTGCCAATGGCGCTGGCTGCGCTCGGCGTGGGCCTGGCGGTCGAGCTGGGACAGTTCCTGGCCTCGGCCTGGCACCTGCACATTCCGAACCGCGCCCTGCGCATCGTGCTCGGCAGCACGGCCGACGGGTGGGACGTGCTGGCCTATGCGATCGGCTTCGCGGCTGTGCTGGCCATCGAAGCGCTGCGCGAAGCCCTCAGGGCAGCTCGGCCGACGGCATCCGCGCCACGATCGTCGACGCCCGCCCGCTGAGGTAGGACGAGCCGATGCGGCGCTCGAAGAACTTGGGGCTCGGCAGCATCACGGCAAGGCGCGCGGCTTCGGCTGTGCTCAGGCGCGAGGCGGGCTTCCTGAAGTAGTACTGCGCCGCCGCTTCGGCGCCGAACACGCCTTCGCCCCATTCGACGTTGTTGAGATAGATCTCGAGGATGCGCCGTTTGTCGAGCAGCACCTCGAGCGCCATCGCAAGCGCCAGTTCCTGGCCCTTGCGCAGCAGCGTGCGCTCGCCGGAAAGCAGCAGGTTCTTCGCAAGCTGCTGCGTGATGGTGGAGCCGCCGCGCAGCTGCACCGGCCGCACCGGCTTGCCGCGTGCGATGGCGCGCGCCGCGCGCTTGGCGGCGAGCTCCTCGGCCTTGGCGTTGCGCTGGCGCGCCCGCTCGATGGCTTCCCATTCCACGCCGTTGTGGTCGATGAAGTCGGCATCCTCGCTCGCGATGACGGCGCGCTTGAGGTTGTCGCTGATCTGCGCGTAGGGGACCCACTCCTGGCGCCATGCGCCCTTGCGGCCCTGGTGAATGGCGATCTGCCAGGCTTCGGAGCGCTGGAACGCGGTGCTCTGCGGGTCGATCACCGCCATGGCCGCGATGCGCCCCACGAAGAAGAGCTCCATCGCCACGCCCGCCACCAGCAGGCAGGCCACCAGCCGCAGCAGCCGCTTCATTGGCCGGCGGCGAGCGAGGCGCGCAATTCGGCCAGCACCTGCGCGGAGGGCGGTCGCACGCCGCGCCAGATCTCGAACGCCTCGGCCGCCTGCTCGACCAGCATGCCGAGCCCGTCGCGCGGCACGGCGCCGTGCGCCTCGGCCCAGGCCATGAAGCCGGCGGCCGCGGGGCCGTACATCAGGTCGACCGCGAGCGCACCGGGGCGCAGCACCTGCGCGCGCACCGGCACCGCGTCGCCCGCGAGGCTGGAAGCCGTGGCATTGACCACCACGTCGAAATTGCCGGGCACCTCGTCGAGCGCCCAGGCTTCGAGCGTTGCGCCGTGGCGCAGCGCCAATGCCGCATGGCGCTGCACCAGCGCCATGGCCTTGCCGACCGTGCGGTTGGCCACCACGATGCGCGCAGCGCCGGCGTCCAGCAGCGGCCCGAGCACGCCCGCCGCGGCACCGCCCGCGCCGATCAGCAGCAGCTCGCGGCCCGCCAGCGGCACGGCGGCATTGCGCACGATGTCGTTGACGAGCCCGATGCCGTCGGTGTTGTCGGCGTGGATGCTGCCGTCGGCTTCGAAGCGCAGCGTGTTCACCGCCTGCGCGAGCACGGCGCGTTCGCTGGTGTGCTGCGCGAGCGCGGCGGCGTCGAACTTGAAGGGCACGGTCACGTTGCAGCCGCGCGCCGTGTCGCCGTGCTCGGCGGCTTCCCGGCGGAAGGCGGCCACGCCTTCGGCAAAGGCGCCGACCGGAACGAGCCGGCGGCTGTAGTCCATCTGCTGGCCGCAGAGTTCGGCAAACCGGGCATGGATGCGCGGCGAGCGGCTGTGCTCGACGGGGTTGCCCATTACGCAGTACAGGTCCATGGCGCGTGGATCCGCTGTTGTCTATTGGGAAGAGAGCTCGATGGTCTCGTCGCGCGTGAACTTGAAGCGCGACTGCAGCACGATCTGGTCGGTCTCTTTTCGCATCGCATCGGTGAATTTTCCGAAGCTGCCGATGCTGTGCACGATGGCCTTGGCGCGGCGGTCGAGCGTCGTGTCGCCCGAGCTTTCGTCGACCACGGTGTCGAGGATCTTGCCGTCGTGGTTGATGGTGATCGTCATCTTGAGCTCGCCGTAGAGCTTCTTGCCGGCGGCCGTGGGGAAGTTCTCGGTGCCCCGCACCTCGATGCGCCGGCGCAGCGTGTCCACGTAGATGGCGTAGGCCGCCTCGCGGGTGGAAGGGCTCAGGTAGCGCTTCTTGGGGCGTGCGTTTTCTTCGTTCACGCGCCGCTCGATCTCGGCCAGCAGCTCCACCATCTGGCGCCGCTTTTCCTCGCGCGCGACGGCCTCCTTCGGATCGCCCGAGGCGCGGGGGTCCGGCGCGGGCATGGCGGCGAGGTCGCGCTTGAGCTGCGCGAGCAGCTGCATCTGCTGGGCCTGCATGGCCTCGACCTGGCGCCGGGCCTCCTCGATCGAGTCGCCGACGGCGGTGAAGCTCGACGGCGGCAGCGGGCTGGTGGCGCGGCCGCGTTCGAGGTCGCCGCCGCCCGCGAGCGAGGTCTGGGCCATCACGCGGGTCCTGGCGTCGGGCTTGTCGTTGGTCTTGCTGTTGACCAGGATCACCTCGAGCGCCGTTTCGCTGAAGACCCGGTTGAACGATTCGGGATCGACGAAACGCACCGCAAGAAGTGCGGCATGCGCGATGACGGACACGCCGAGTGCGATCTGCAGCGTGCTCAGATCCCTGAAGTTCATGGACGACGCTCCTTGGCGCGCATGGGATGACCGGTGCTCATGCCGGCGTGTTCTCCGGGGCCGCCTCGCTGTCGGTGAGGTCGACTGCAATGGCGATGGGGCCGGCGACTTCTTCCACTTCCTCGTCGCCGCCTTCCTCCTCGGCCGCGACATCGGCCTTGGGCGCATCGAGGCGCTCGAGCACGGTGCCGTGCACGTCGAGCGCGATTTCGTCGATCTCGCCGAGCTTCACGCGCAGGCGCGCGCCGCGCTCCTGCTGGCCCGCCACCGGGAACACCAGCGGCAGGGTGTCCGCACGCACCAGCGCGCCGTTCGGAATGTCCTTGATGACGGTCGCCACGAGCTCGGTGATGCCTTGCTGCTCCAGGTACTTGAGCGTCCAGAAGCGTTCCATGCCGCCCTGGTAGGCGTTGTAGGTTGCATAGGCGGCGTCGAAGCCCGAGAGAATGGAGAACAGGTCCGCATCCTTGGGCTTGAACGGCGCGGCCAGTGCGGCGGTCTTGCCGTGGCGCGCGGCGGCAATGATCTGCCACTGGTTCACGAGGTCGGTGTAGCGGCGCAGCGGCGAGGTGCTCCAGGCATAGCTCTTCACGCCCAGGCCCGCATGGGGCAAGGCCCGCGTGCCCATGCGCACCTTGATGCCGGGCGCCAGGCTGGCCTGGCTGCGGTAGAGCCCGGGCACGCCGAGCTCGCCGAGCCAGCCGCCCCAGCTGCTGTTGGCCAGGATCATGGCTTCGGACACGATCAGGTCGAGCGGCGCGCCGCGCTGGCGCGTGGTGATCTGAACCTGTTCGCTGCCGTTCGGTTCGCCGTCGTTGCCGACGAGGCGGAAGTTGTAGTCGGGCCGGTTGAAGTTCTCGGGCTTGCCGCGCACCACTTCGCGCTGGGCCTTCAGCTGCTTGGCGAGGCGGAACAGGAACGAGAGCGGCGCGCGCAGCTTCGCAGCAGCTTCGGGCGTGTCCTCGCTCGTGAACGAAGCGTCTTCGAGCCAGGGCTGCGTGACCACCGCGTCGAGCTGGTCGTGCCGGAGGTTGGCCACGATCGGCACGCGTTCGAGCTTCGTCTCGGTCGACTGCAGCTCGAGCGTGGCTTCGTCGAAGCGCGCATAGAGCGACACCGCCGGCCGGTCGCCGCCTTCGAGCAGCGTGTAGGTACTCACGACTTCGTCGGGCAGCATGGTGATCTTGTGGCCAGGCATGTAGACCGTGGACATGCGCGCGCGCGCCACCTGGTCGATGGCGCTGCCCGGCGTCAGCGCCAGGCCGGGCGCGGCGATATGGATGCCGACCGTGACGGTGCCGCTGCCAAGGCCCTGCACCGACAGCGCATCGTCGATTTCGGTGGTCTGCGAGTCGTCGATCGAGAACGCCTGCACGCCTTCGGCCAGCGGCAGGTCGTCCACGATGGGCGGCGCGGCGAGCGCCGGGAAGCCCGTGCCCTTGGGAAAATTCTCGAACAGGAAGCGCCGCCAGTGGAACTGGTAGGGCGAATCGATGGCGCCGGCGCGTTCCAGCAGGTCGAGCGGCGGGCGCTGGGTGGCGCGCGCGGCGTCGACCACGGCCTTGTATTCGGGCGCGTTCTTGTCGGGCTTGAACAGGATCTTGTAGAGCTGCTCGCGGATCGGCTGCGGGCAGATGCCCTCGGCCAGCTGGCCGGCCCATTCGACGATCTGCGCCTGCACCACTTTCTTCTTCTCGATGGCGGCCAGCGCCTGCTGCAGGATCTCGGCCGGCGCCTTCTTGAAGCGCCCCTTGCCCGCGCGGCGGAAGTAGTGCGGCGCTTCGAAGAGCGCGAACAGCGCCGCGGCCTGCTGCGCGAGGGTGGGCTTGTCGCTGAAATAGTCGGATGCGAGATCGGCAAAACCGAACTCGCCCTCCGGCGCGAATTCCCAGGCCAGGTCGAGATCCATCGTGGCCGCGAGCGCACGCGCCTCGGCGATCAGCTCGGCCGGGGCCGGCTTCTCGAAACGCAGAACGACGTTGGCGCCCTTGACCTTGACGCGCTTGCCGGTGTCGAGCTCGACCTGCGCCGATGCTTCGGCCTCCGACAGCACGCGGCCGCCGAGGTACTTGCCGGCTTCTTCAAACAATACAAACATGCCCGGATTGTCCCAGACTTGGGGACGCGCACGGGCCTGGGCGCTGCGCGATGCCTGCCGGGCTTCAGACGGGATTGATGAACGCGATCACGTCGTCGAGGTGGTTTTCCTCGAAATCGGACAGCGCATGGTCGCCGCCCTCGATCAGCTTGATGTTGCTGTCGGGGTAGCGCGCCGAGGTTTCGTGCCAGTCGAGCGCCTCGTCGCCCTTGGCGATGATGGCCAGCACGCGCTCGGGGCGGGTGAGTGCGCCGACTTCCATGGTGCGCAGCTCCTGGATGTATTCGGGCCTGAAATAGAAGTGCTCGGCCGGGTCGTGCCACGCGGTCTGGTCGCCGATGTAACGCGCGAGATCGCGCGCCGGATGCACCGCCGGGTTCAGCAGCACGGTGCGGCAGCGCGTCATGCCGGCCACGTAGGTGGCGTAGAAGCCGCCCAGCGAGGAGCCGACCACGGCCATCGACTTGCGCGGCCAGTCCGCGATGCCCTTCATCACCATGTCGATGGCTTCGCGCGGCGAGGGCGGCAGCTGTGGACACCACCACTGCAGATCGGGGTGCTCTTGGGCCACGCGCGCGGCCATCAGCCGCGCCTTGGTGGAGCGGGGCGAAGAGCGGAATCCGTGCAGGTACAACAGGTGAGTGGTTTGCGGGTCCATGCGGGGCGGAGACTGGAAGTGGTGCGGGCTACACAGCTCCCTTGATGGAGCCGGTTGATTTTGCATGAGGACCGTGCGCTCGACGCGGTCCTCGGCGCACGAGGCTTCGATATGAGGACTTACTGCACGGAGGTGTTGGTTTGCCACGGGGTCTATGGGCGATGCCCAGAAGCCAAAAGTATTCAACTGGAGCGTGCGACCGGACTCGCAAGTCAAAGCGAGTTTCAACGGCCCGCGCCGGTGTCCGCATCCCATGAAAACGGGAGGTCCGCCGGCCCTTTTGCCATGCGCCGAAGCTTATGCTCAAGCCCATGAATATCGAGGCAACGGACACCGGGAAGACGCACCGTTGGGGCGTGCTCGTGGTCGAGGACGACAGCCGCGCGCGCGCCTTCTTCGAGGCGAGCGTGCAGCGCAGCGGCAGCCTTTTCTGGCTCGGAAGCGCCGGCACGGTGCACGAGGCATTGGCGTGGATGGCCCAGACCACCATCATTCCCGACGTGCTGCTCGTCGATCTCGGCATGCCCGACGGCAGCGGACTCGACGTGATCCGCGAGGCCGTGGCGCGCTTTCCGGGCTGCGAGCCGCTGGTGATCTCGGTCTTCGGCGATGAGGAAAACGTGCTCGCCAGCATCGAGGCCGGCGCCGTCGGCTACATCCACAAGGACGCCGCGCCGGAAGACATTGCACAGACCATCGTGGAGATGAAAGCCGGTGCCTCGCCGATCTCGCCCATGATCGCGCGGCGGGTGCTGGCCAAATACCGCAGCCTGCAGCTGGCCGGGACGCTGGCCGCCGCGCCGCCCGAGGCGGCCCTCGGCAACACCACCACGGCGCCCAGCCTGCTGTCCGCGCGCGAGCACGAGGTGCTGACCTTGATAGCGCGCGGTTTTTCCTATGCAGAGATCGCGCGGCTCAAGGGCCTGAGCGTGCACACGGTGCAGACGCACATCAAGAATCTCTACGGCAAGCTGGCCGTGCACTCCAAGAGCGAGGCCGTGTTCGAGGCCACGCGCCTCGGCCTGTTGTCCCACCCGGGGTGAATCGCGTGGCCGGACGCGTGTTCGGGAAACCGGGCAGGGCTCTTGCTGCGCTGTGGCTCGCGGCAGCTCTGATGCTGGCGGCGCAGCCGGCGGTGGCCGCGCCGGCCGAAAGCCCGATCGAACTGCAAAGCGGCACCGCATGGACCACCATCGACGGCGCCACGCGCAAGGCGCCCGTCGAACTCTCCTACCACTGGGACCGCCAGCACGGCGGACGCCCCGGCTACGCGACCTTCGAGCTGCCGTTCACGCTCGAAGCCGCGCCCGAGGTGCCCTGGGGCATCTTCATTCCGCGCGCCGGCAGCGTTCTGGAGGTATGGCTCAACGACGCGCTGCTGCAGGTCTATGGCGACCTGGCCCGCGGCAACGGCGCGGACTACGCCAAGGCGCCCCTGTACGTGCCGGTGCCGGGGCACTTGCTGAAGGCCGGCGAGAACCGCCTGCAGGTTCGCATACGCGCCGACAGCGCCCGCCGGGCCGGGCTTTCGCGCGTGACCATCGGAGCGGCGACGCCGGTGCGCACCGATCTCTTCGAAAGCGCCTATGCCTGGCGCTTCACCGGCTCGGTGCTCCTGACCGCCTTCAGCCTGATCGTCGGCAGCATCGCGCTGGCGCTGTGGCTCACCCAGGTGGATGCTGCCACCACCGGATGGCGCCGGCGCGACAGCCTCTATTTCTGGGCCGCACTGGCCGAGTTCTGCTGGGCGATCCGGGTGGCCGACGGCGTGATCGCCGAACCGCCGCTGCCCTGGGGCGCCTGGGGCGTGCTCATGGCCACCTGCTATGCGGGCTGGGCCGCGTCCGCCATGATGTTCTGCTACCAGCTCGCAGGCTGGGACGGCAACCCGCACATGCGCTGGCTGCGCTGGCCGATGGCAGGCATGGTGGCCGGAACCTTCTCGGCGAGCGCCATCGCGCTTCACCGCGAAGAGCCCTACTGGCTCACCGGCTGGCTCGCGCTGGAGATCGGCTTCGTTGCGATGTTCGTCGGTGCCTTTGCCGTGGCCACCATCCGGCGACCGAACCTGGCCCGCCTGCTGGTGGCCGCAGCCGCGCTGGTGACGCTGGGCTTCGGCATCCGCGACTGGCTCGTGATCCGCCTGAGCGACGCCTACGGCGAGACCACCTGGGTGCGCTATTCCTCCGTGTTCTTCGGCATCGCGCTGCTCCTGATCGTGTTGCGGCGCTTCCATGCCGCGACCGTGCAGGCGCGCGGCTCGGTCGCGGCCCTGGCCGAGCGCGTGGCGCAGCGCGAGCGCGAACTCGCATCCACGTTTGCCGCGCTCGAACAGGTGGCGCGCGACCAGGCGCGCACCCACGAGCGCGAGCGCATCCTGCGCGACATGCACGACGGCGTGGGCTCGCACATCAGCTCGGCGATCCGTCAGCTGCAGTCGGGCCAGGCCAGCCCGGAGGAATTGCTGCGAACGCTGCGCGACTCGCTCGACCAGCTCAAGCTGTCCATCGACTCCATTCACCTGCCGCCGGGCGATGTCGGCGCCCTGCTGGCGGCACTGCGCTACCGGCTGGAGCCGCGCCTGGCGGCCGCGGGCATTCAGTTCGAGTGGGCGGTGGACGAGGTGCCCGACGTGAAGCAGCTCGACGCACAGGGCATGCGGCAATTGCAGTTCCTGCTGTTCGAGGCAATTTCCAACGTGCTCCAGCATGCCCAGGCCAGGACGCTCAGGATCGAGGCCGAAGCGCTGGCCGGCGCCGTGCAGCTGCGCGTGATCGACGACGGCCGTGGATTCGACGCGCTGCAGGTGCCCAGGGCGCTGGCGGAGCGCGCCGCCGCCATCGGCGCCCGGCTGGCGCTCGAAAGCCGACCGGGGCGCACGGTCGTTCAGCTCGGCTTCGCCTGAAATGCCTTGCGGGGCGCGGATAATCCGCCCCCATGTCCGCAGTGTTCAACCAGCCCTCCCTGGCACGCCGGGTCGCGCCCATCTTCCAGGGGTTCGACGGCTTTCTGGCCTTCGCCGTGCTGCTGCTGGCCTTTGCCGGGTTGCTGACCATGTATTCGTCGGGCTACGACCATGGCTCGCGCTTTGCCGACCACGGCCGCAACATGCTGCTGGCGGGCTTCATCATGTTCGTGGTGGCCCAGGTGCCGCCGCAGCGGCTGATGATGTTCGCGGTGCCGCTCTACGCGACCGGGGTGGCGCTGCTGATTGCGGTGGCGCTGTTCGGCATCACCAAGAAGGGCGCGCAGCGCTGGATCAACGTGGGCGTGGTGATCCAGCCCAGCGAAATCCTCAAGATCGCGATGCCGCTGATGCTGGCCTGGTGGTTCCAGCGCCGCGAGGGCCAGTTGCGGCCGCTCGACTTCGTGGTGGCCACGGTGCTGCTGGCGGTGCCGGTCGGGCTCATCATGAAGCAGCCCGACCTGGGCACTTCTTTGCTGGTGCTGGCGGCCGGGCTGGCGGTGATCTTCTTTGCCGGGCTGCCCTGGAAGCTGATCGTGCCGCCGGTGGTGATCGGCGCCGTGGCGATCACGCTGATCGTGGGCTTCGAGTCGCAGCTGTGCGCCGACGGCGTCGACTGGCGCGTGCTGCACGACTACCAGAAGCAGCGCGTGTGCACGCTGCTCGACCCGAGCAAGGACCCGCTGGGCAAGGGCTTCCACATCATCCAGGGAATGATCGCCATCGGCTCGGGCGGGGTCGGCGGCAAGGGCTTCATGCAGGGCACGCAGACGCACCTCGAATTCATTCCCGAGCGCACCACCGACTTCATCTTCGCCGCCTATTCCGAGGAGTTCGGGCTGGTCGGCAACCTGGCGCTGATCGCGGCCTTCATCCTGCTGATCTTCCGCGGCCTGGCCATCGCCGCCACGGCGCAGACCCTGTTCTCGCGCCTGCTCGCGGGCGCGGTCACGATGATTTTCTTCACCTATGCCTTCGTCAACATGGGCATGGTGAGCGGCATCCTGCCGGTGGTGGGCGTGCCGCTGCCGTTCATCAGCTATGGCGGCACCGCCATGGTCACGCTGGGGCTGGGGCTGGGCATCCTGATGTCGATCGCCCGGGCCAGGAAGCTCGCCCAGAACTAGCGCTTCGAGTGCCCTTGGGCCCGGCACGGAAGAGGGCGGCTGCCTAGAATGGTGGAATGATCTCCCGCGAACCCACCATCGAGCGCCTCGCCACGGCGCAAAAGCTCCTGCTCACGCCCTTCGGCCTGGACGAATCGCACCTGAGCAAGGCCCTGGCCGAGATCACCGCGCACCGGGTGGACGACGCCGACCTGTACTTCCAGTACACGCGCAGCGAAGGCTGGAGCCTCGAAGAGGGCATCGTCAAGACCGGCAGCTTCAGCATCGACCAGGGCGTCGGCGTGCGCGCGGTCAGCGGCGAGAAGACGGCCTTTGCCTATTCGGACGACATCTCCGAGGCTTCGCTGCTCGACGCGGCCCGCACGGTGCGCTCCATTTCCTCCGCGGGGCGCACCGGCCGCGTGAAGACCGCCACCCGCAAGATCGCCTCGAGCCGCTCGCTCTACAACGGCGTCGACCCCATTTCCACGCTCGACAGCACGGCCAAGGTCAAGCTGCTCGAAAAGGTCGAGAAGCTCGCGCGTTCGCGCGACCCGCGCGTGGCGCAGGTCATGGCGGGCCTGGCGAGCGAATACGACGTGGTGCTGGTGGCGCGCGCCGACGGCACGCTGGCGGCCGACGTGCGCCCGCTGGTGCGCCTGTCGGTCACCGTGATCGCCGAGCAGAACGGGCGGCGCGAGGTCGGTTCCGGCGGCGGCGGCGGGCGCTTCGGCCTCGCCTACTTCAACGACGCGCAGATCGCCGAATACGTCGATCAGGCCGTGAAGGCCGCATTGACCAACCTCGATGCCCGTCCGGCGCCCGCCGGCGAGATGACCGTGGTGCTCGGCTCCGGCTGGCCCGGCATCCTGCTGCACGAAGCCATCGGCCACGGGCTGGAGGGCGACTTCAACCGCAAGGGATCGAGCGCGTTCTCGGGCCGCATCGGCCAGCGCGTGGCCGCCAAGGGCGTGACGGTGCTGGACGACGGCACCATTGCCGACCGCCGCGGCTCGCTCAACGTCGACGACGAGGGCAACGCCAGCCAGCGCAACGTGCTCATCGAGGACGGCATCCTCAAGGGCTACATCCAGGATTCGCTCAATGCGCGCCTCATGAAGGTCAAGCCCACCGGCAACGGCCGGCGCGAGAGCTACGCCCACGTGCCGATGCCGCGCATGACCAACACCTACATGCTCGGCGGCGACAAGGACCCGAAGGAAATCGTGGCCAGCATCAAGAAGGGCCTCTACGCCACCAATTTCGGCGGCGGGCAGGTCGACATCACGAGCGGCAAGTTCGTGTTCTCGGCCAGCGAGGCCTTCTGGGTCGAGAACGGCAAGATCCAGTACCCGGTCAAGGGCGCGACCATCGTGGGCAACGGCCCCGATGCGCTCACCCGCGTGACCATGATCGGCAACGACATGGCGCTCGATTCGGGCGTGGGCACCTGCGGCAAGGAAGGCCAGAGCGTGCCGGTCGGCGTCGGCCAGCCCACCCTGCGGATCGATGGTTTGACCGTAGGCGGAACGGCCTGAGGGCTTGCTAAGCTCCGCTCCTCGATTTTTACAAAGAGGAGCATTCGATGATGAGGATCAGGATCAATTCGTCTGCGGCCCTGTGGGCCGCGGCTGCCGCAGTGGCGCTCGCAACCGCAGGTTGCGCTTCGCGCGGCGGTTCGGGCGAGAGTCAGCCCGCGGCGTCGGCACCCGCGGCCAGCGCCCCTGCGGCCCCGGCACGCGGCGGCGCCAAGGCCGGCATGGACGCCAAGGGCAACGTCGTTGATTCCTCCAAGGTCGAGGCCGGCAGCGGCCGCACCGTCAAGGGCCTGAATGGCTATGAAGGCGAGATCACCGGCAACCCGGCGCGCAACAGCAGGTTCACCCGGCTGCAGATCGGCATGAGCGCCAAGCAGGTCACCGACCTGGCCGGACCGCCGACCGACCAGGGCGCCTACGTCACGGGCAAGGCCTTCATCCCGTTCTATTTCGGCAGCGACCGCCATCGCTACGAGATGACCTACAAGGGGCAGGGCCGCCTGGTCTTCGCGGGCGGCGGCATGGGCGACTACTCCAGCGGCAACCTGATCTGGATCATCCACAACCCCAACGAATCCGGCTACCGCTGAGCCCTTCGAAGCCGGGCCTTTGCCCGGCTCTTCGTTTTCCGTGCTACATTCCGCCCACATGTCCGCCCTCCGCGCTTATTTCTTTGCCTACTTTTGGTTCCCGGTTTCCGGCGGACGAGAGGCGAGCGCGTAAAGCAAACGAACACCCTCCCAAAACCGCCGGCGCCTCGAGCCCCGGCGGTTTTTTTATGCCCTGACGATATCCACTCCAACAAGGAAAGCACCATGAGCACGAACACTGCCCCCGCCAGCGACAGCTGGTATGCGAGCGTCGAAAAAACCAGCAAGACCGACGACGAACGCATCAAGGACATCAACGTGCTGCCCCCTCCCGAACATCTGATCCGCTTCTTTCCGATTCGCGGCACGCCGGTCGAGACGCTGATCGAGGGCACCCGCCGCAGCATCCACAACATCATGGCGGGCAAGGACGACCGGCTGCTGGTGGTCATGGGCCCCTGCTCGATCCACGACCCGGCCGCGGCGCTCGAATACGCCCGCCGCCTCAAGGTGGAGCGCGAAAAGTATGCCGGCACGCTCGAGATCGTGATGCGCGTCTACTTCGAGAAGCCGCGCACCACGGTCGGCTGGAAGGGGCTGATCAACGACCCGTACCTGGACGAGAGCTTCCGCATCGACGAGGGCCTGCGCATGGCGCGCCAGCTGCTGATCGACATCAACCGGCTCGGCCTGCCGGCGGGCAGCGAGTTCCTCGACGTGATCTCGCCGCAGTACATCGGCGACCTGATCGCCTGGGGCGCGATCGGCGCGCGCACCACCGAAAGCCAGGTGCACCGCGAGCTGGCCTCGGGCCTCTCGGCGCCCATCGGCTTCAAGAACGGCACCGACGGCAACATCCGCATCGCCACCGACGCCATCCAGGCGGCGGCGCGCGGCCACCACTTTCTCTCGGTGCACAAGAACGGCCAGGTCGCGATCGTGCAGACCAACGGCAACCGCGACTGCCACGTGATCCTGCGCGGCGGCAAGGCCCCCAACTACGACGCCGCCAGCGTCGAGGCGGCCTGCAAGGACCTCGAGGCCGCCAAGCTGCCGCCCACGCTGATGGTCGACTGCAGCCACGCCAACAGTTCCAAGCAGCACCAGAAGCAGATCGACGTGGCCAAGGACATCGCCAACCAGATCGCCGCGGGCTCGAACCGCGTCTTCGGCGTGATGGTCGAAAGCCATCTGCAGGCCGGCGCGCAGAAGTTCACGCCGGGCAAGGACCAGCTCTCGGGCCTCGAATACGGCAAGAGCATCACCGACGCCTGCCTGGGCTGGGACGATTCGGTGCAGGTGCTGGACACCCTGTCGCAGGCGATCAAGCAGCGCCGGGGTTAAACAACAGGGTCAAAGCATTCCGGCCAGGTCCGGCCAGTGGTGCCGCATGGCTGCGGCTTCATCGCTGTCCGGCGGCACCAGGGAGAAGTCGGCGAAGTCGAAGCCCGGCCCGACCATGCAGGCGGCCAGCGTGTAGTCGCCGCTCGCGTGGCCCTGGATCGGCCGGGCGGCCTGCCACTGGCCCGCCGGCACCACATGCTGGGGCCGCGTACCATGCGCGTCGACCGGGCCCAGCCGCACATGGGCCGGGGCCGTGCGCAGCGCGGCGTCGCAGGTCCAGAGCGCGAGCGGAACGCCTTCCAGGTGCACCCACACTTCATCCGACAGCACCCGGTGCCAGCGCGAATGCCGGCCCGCCTCGAGCAGGAAGTAGATACTGGTGAGCGCACTGCGCGGTGCGCGGCCATCGGTGGGAACGACGCTCGCCGCCGAGCGGAACACCTCGCTGTACCAGCCACCCTCGGGATGGGGCTGCAGCTTCAGGCTCTCGATCAGTTCCCGGGCCCGCATGGCAGTCATGGCGCCGCGGCGGCGCGCAGTGCCGCCAGCAGCTTGTCGTGCACGCCGCCGAAGCCGCCGTTGCTCATGCAGACGATGTGGTCGCCAGGCCGGGCCGCGGCGACGATCTGCGCCACCAGCGGTTCGATGGCGCCGGCCACCAGCGCGCGTTCGCCCATCGGGGCCAGGGCCGCGGCCGCGTCCCAGTCGAGCCCGGCCGTGTGGCAGAACGACAGGTCGGCCGCTTCCAGGCTCCACGGCAGTTGCGCCGCCATGACGCCCAGCTTCATCGTGTTGCTGCGCGGCTCGAAGGCCGCGAGGATGCGTTCGCCTTGCCGGCCGGCGTCGTCGAGCTTCTTGCGCAGCCCGTCGAGCGTGGTGCGGATGGCGGTGGGATGGTGGGCGAAATCGTCGTAGACGGTGATCGTGCCGCCACTGCGCTCGACCGCGCCGCGCAGCTCCATGCGGCGGCGCACGTTCCTGAAGCTGCCGAGCGCGCGGGCCGCATCGGCCGGCGCCACGCCCACATGCTCTGCCGCCGCAATGGCGGCCAGCGCGTTCATCTGGTTGTGCAGCCCCGAGAGTTCCCACTCGACCCGGCCGACCGCCTCGCCCTGGCGCAGCACGTCGAAGGCGTCGTGCGTGCCGCGGGCCTGCCATCCGCTGTTCGGGCCGCCCGCGCCGAAGTGCGCCAGTTCGCTCCAGCAGCCCTGCGCCAGCACGCGCTGCAGGCTTTCCTCGGTGGCGTTCACCACCAGCCGGCCGGTTCCCGGCACCGTGCGCACGAGGTGATGGAACTGGCGTTCGATGGCGGCCAGGTCGTCGAAGATGTCGGCGTGGTCGAACTCCAGGTTGTTGAGGACCGCGGTGCGCGGGCGGTAATGCACGAACTTGCTGCGCTTGTCGAAGAAGGCCGTGTCGTATTCGTCGGCCTCGATGACGAAGGCTGAACCGTTGCCAAGCCGCGCCGAGACGCCGAAGTCCAGCGGCACCCCGCCCACGAGGAAGCCCGGCGCCTTGCCGCCCTGTTCGAGTACCCACGCCAGCATCGAGGTGGTGGTCGTCTTGCCGTGGGTTCCGGCCACTGCCAGAACATGGCGGCCGAGCAGCACATGCTCGGCCAGCCACTGGGGTCCGCTGGTGTAGGGCTTGCCGGCGTCGAGGATGGCTTCCATCAGCGGAAATTTTGGGGTGCCGTCGGGCAGCCGGGCCCTCGAAACCACGTTGCCGACCACGAAGACGTCGGGTGAAAGAGCGAGCTGGTCCGCGCCGAAACCCTCGATCAGGTCGATGCCGAGCGACCGGAGCTGGTCGCTCATGGGCGGGTACACGCCAGCGTCGCAGCCCGTGACCCGGTGGCCTGCCTCGCGCGCCAGGGCGGCCAATCCGCCCATGAACGTGCCGCAGATGCCAAGAATATGAATGTGCATTGGCCGATTCTAGGGAGGCAGCGAGCGGTGTCCGCGCCCCGGTCCTCGTCCTTTGTACCGATGTTTGTGCGAGGGGCGCCGTACTGCGGGCAAAATGTCCCGATGGACACGTCCACCAAGCGCGAGATTGCTGCTGCCGCTGCCCGCCTCGTCGTCGAGGAGGGGCTGGAGTACGGTCCGGCCAAGCGCCGGGCGCTGCGCGACCTGGGCCTGTCCTCGCGCACGGCGCTGCCGAACAACGACGAGGTGGAGGCCGAAGTCCGCGACTACATCGCGCTCTATTGCGCCGACACCCAACCGCAGGAACTGCGTGCGCTGCGGCTCCTCGCGCTCGAATGGATGGAGCGCATGGCGGCGTTCCGCCCGCATGTGGGCGGCGCGGTCTGGCACGGTACCGCCACGCGGCTGTCAGACATTTATATTCAATTGTTCTGCGATGATTCCAAGTCGGCCGAGATTGCCCTGATCGACCATCACGTGGACTACGAGCCGCGGATGGTCACCGGGTTTCACGGCGAGCAGGTGGAAGCCCTGAGCGTTCACGCCGCAAGCCGTGCCTTGGGCGAGGAAATCGGGGTGCACCTGCTGGTGTACGACCTCGACGACCTGCGCGGGGCACTCCGGCCCGACGCCCAGGGGCGGGTGCCGCGCGGCGACCTGGCGGCGCTGCGCCGGCTGATCGAAAGTGAAAAGGACAAGTGAATGACTTCTTCGCCCACACGGCGAGGCCTCCTTTATGGCGGCGTGGCGGTCGCGGCCGCTGCGGCCGGCCTGGGCGGCGCATGGTGGCGTGAGCGCGCCCGCGGCCCCAAGGGCGAGGTGCTGGCCGCGAGTTTCTGGGAGCAGCGCTTCGAGCGGCCGGAGGGCGGCGAACTGGTTCTTTCCGATCTGCGCGGCAAACCGCTGCTGCTCAACTTCTGGGCCACGTGGTGTCCGCCATGCGTGGAAGAGATGCCGATGATCGACCGCTTCTTCCGCGAAAATGGCGCGAACGGCTGGCAAGTTGTGGGTTTGGCCATCGATCAGCCCAGCGCAGTGCGCAAGTTCCTGCAAAAGACGCCGGTCAGCTACCCCACGGGCCTGGCGGGCCTGCAGGGGACCGAACTGGTCAAGAACCTCGGCAACACGGGCGGCGGATTGCCCTTCACGCTGGTCCTGAATGGCGCGGGCGAAGTGGCGGCTCGTAAAATGGGCAAGCTCGAAGCGGCCGACCTGGACGCTTGGCGGCGTGAACTGGTTCACGGTTAGAATCAGATACACACTCGGCATTAGCCGCCAATCGCTGAAAATCACCGATTTTCAGACAAGTTACATCCTATTGACCGGCAAAGTCGGCACTGGAGCTCCATGGATCTGCGCAAACTCAAGACACTGATCGATTTGGTGTCGGAATCCAATATTTCCGAACTGGAAATCACCGAAACCGAAGGCAAGGTTCGCATCGTCAAGGGCGGCGGCGCTGCCCCGGTGCAATATGTACAGACCGTGGCGGCCGCACCCGCTGCTGCTCCTGCTGCCGGCGCGCCGGCGGCACCTGCGCTGGCCAGCGCCCCCGCGCCCGAAGCCGCGCCTGCCGGCCATGCGATCAAGTCGCCGATGGTGGGTACTTTCTACCGCTCTTCCAGCCCGGGCGCCCCGGCCTTCGTCGAAATCGGCAGCAAGGTCAACGAGGGCGACACGGTCTGCATCATCGAGGCGATGAAGATCCTCAACGAAATCGAAGCCGACAAGTCAGGCACGATCACCCAGATCCTCGGCGAAAACGGTCAGGCGGTCGAGTACGGCCAGCCGCTGTTCATCATCGAGTGACCATGTTCAAGAAGATCCTGGTTGCAAACCGGGGGGAAATCGCCCTCCGGATCCAGCGCGCCTGCAGCGAGCTCGGCATCAAGGCCGTGATGGTCTATTCCGAAGCGGACCGCGAGGCAAAGTACGTCAAGCTCGCGCAGGAGGCTGTGTGCATCGGTCCGGCGCCGTCGTCGCTGAGCTATCTCAACATGCCGGCCATCATCTCGGCGGCCGAGGTGACCGACGCCGAGGCCATCCACCCCGGCTACGGCTTCCTGAGCGAGAACGCCAATTTCGCCGAACGCGTGGAGCAGAGCGGTTTCCAGTTCATCGGCCCGACGCCCGAAAACATCCGTGTCATGGGCGACAAGGTCTCGGCCAAGCAGGCGATGATCAAGGCCGGCGTGCCGTGCGTGCCGGGCTCCGAGGGCGAGCTCTCGGATGACGCCACCACCAACAAGCGCATTGCCCGCGCCATCGGCTATCCGGTCATCATCAAGGCGGCAGGCGGCGGCGGCGGCCGCGGCATGCGCGTGGTGCACACCGAGGCCGCGCTGATCAACGCGATCCAGATGACCAAGGCGGAAGCCGGCGCTGCGTTCAGCAATCCGGCCGTGTACATGGAGAAGTTTCTCCAGAACCCGCGCCACGTCGAGATCCAGATCCTGGCCGACAAGCACAAGAACGCGGTCTACCTGGGCGAGCGCGACTGCTCCATGCAGCGGCGCCATCAGAAGGTCATCGAGGAATCCCCGGCACCCGGCATTCCGCGCAAGCTGATCGAGAAGATCGGCGAGCGCTGCGCCGCGGCCTGCAAGAAGATCGGCTACCGCGGCGCCGGCACCTTCGAGTTCCTCTACGAGAACGGCGAGTTCTATTTCATCGAGATGAACACGCGCGTGCAGGTGGAGCATCCGGTGACCGAGTTCACCACCGGCATCGACATCGTGAAGACGCAGATCATGGTGGCGGCCGGCGAGAAACTGCCGTTCACGCAGCGCCAGATCGAGATGCGCGGCCACGCCATCGAGTGCCGCATCAACGCCGAGGACGCCTGGAAGTTCACGCCGTCGCCGGGCCGCATCACCATGTGGCACCCGCCGGGCGGCCCGGGGGTGCGCGTCGATTCGCATGCGTACACCAACTACTTCGTGCCGCCGAACTACGACTCGATGATCGGCAAGATCATCGTCTACGGCGACACGCGCGAGCAGGCCATGGCGCGCATGCGCACGGCGCTGAACGAAACCGTGATCGAAGGCATCCAGACCAACATCCCGCTGCACCGCGAACTGATGGTCGATGCCAAGTTCATGAGCGGCGGCACCAACATCCACTATCTGGAGGAGTGGCTGGCGGCGCACAAGCGCTGAGCAGCACCCGACGCCGCATGTACGAACTTCGCCTGATGGCGCCGGAAGACCGGGTCGAAATGGTCAGCGACGCGCTCGACGCACTCGATGCGCTCAGCGTTTCGGTGGAGGACGCCGACGCGCAGACCGATGCCGAGCAGGCGCTGTTCGGCGAGCCCGGCATGCCGCCGCCCAAGGAAGGCTGGCAGCGTTCGCGCGTGATTGCGCTGTTTGCCGACGAAGCGCTTGCGAAAGAGGCGGCGTCGGTGCTCGCGCTGCAGGACTTCTTCGAAGGCTGCGCGGTGCTCGGCGTGGCGCCGGTGCCCGAGCAGGACTGGGTGCGGCTCACGCAATCGCAGTTCGCGCCGGTCGAGATCACGCCCGAATTCTGGATCGTGCCCACCTGGCATGAGCCGCCCGGGCAGGCAAGGCAGGTGATGCGGCTCGACCCGGGGCTTGCCTTTGGCACCGGCACCCATCCCACCACGCGCATGTGCCTGCGCTGGATCGCAAGGCAGGGTTCGTTCGCCGGCCAGCGCGTGCTCGACTACGGCTGCGGGTCCGGCATCCTGGCCATTGGCGCGGCGAAGTTCGGCGCGACCGACATCGATGCCGTCGACATCGACGAGGCGGCCGTTTCGTCGACCCGCCTCAACGCCGAAGCCAACGGCGTGCGCCTGAACGCCGGCCTGCCCGAAGCGGCCAAGGGCAGCTACAGCACCGTGCTGGCCAACATCCTGGCCACGCCGCTCAAGGTGCTTGCGCCACTGCTGCGCAGCCACGTGGCGCCCGGTGGATCGCTGGTGCTGGCCGGCATCCTCGAGCGCCAGGCCGACGAGCTGAAAGAGGCCTACGCGCCTTATGCCGCGCTCGAAGTCAGCGACAGCGAGGATGGCTGGATCCTCATGACGGCGCGCTGCTGAGGACGCACGCGCCTGCCGTTTCGCGTTTGATCCCACCGGCGCGGCGAGGGCCCAACCCTACAATCGCCCCGTCATGAGCCTCGTCACGCGCTGCCCCGCCTGTGCCACCACCTTCAAGGTGGTGCGCGACCAGCTTCGCATTTCGGACGGCTGGGTGCGCTGCGGACGCTGCAGCCACGTGTTCGACGCCACGCTCGACCTGCACGAGGCACCCGATGGCCCGCCGGCTGCGAGTGCTGCATCTCCGCCTCCACCGGCACCAGCACCGGCACCGGCACCCGCTGCACCGATCGAGCCGTCCTCCTCCGATGCGATCGAAGACGCGGATTTCTTCGACGACGAACCCGAAGATCGCGGGCCGCCGGAGGCTGCTGCCGTGCCTTCCGAGGCCGAGCTGGTGCCCGCACCAGAGCCCGCGCCTGCACCTGCTCCCGCGCCCGCCTTCGCCTTGCCGGCGCACGGCATCGCCGCCGACGAGCTGTGGACCGACTTCGAAGCCAACGAGCCCGAATGGCGGCCGCCGGCGAGTTCGCTGCCGCCGTTTCCGAACATCGACCTGAATCTGGCGGCGCCGCCTTCGCCGCCGCCCCCGCCCGCACCGCCGTTGCCGGCCCTGCGCCTCAAGGCGCGCGAGATGGCGGCAACGGCCAGCGAAGAAGACGAAAAGCACGCGCCCGAACAAGACCGCGACCAGGTGCAGATGCAAAAGGCGCTGCGCCGGGCCCGCATCAAGTCGGCCAAGATCGCGAGCGCCAAGGCGCGCGACGAGCGCGCCGCCGCAAAGCTGTCGGCCTCGATGGTGCGGGAGGCGAGCGAGCCCGAGCCGGGCCTGCGTCCTTCGCCGCTGCCGTCGGTCCGGGGCGATGCGGAGGATTCGGAGCGCCTTCCTTTTTCCGACGGCAACGAGAATGCAGGCCGTGGCGCCGCGGGTTTCTGGCAGCGGCCTGGCGCGCGGCGCTGGCTCTGGCTGCTGGCCGTGCTCGCCGTCCTGCTTCTGTTTGTGCAGGTCCTGCGCCACGAACGCGACGGCATCGTCGCTCGCCAGCCGAACCTGCGTCCCGCATTCGCAGTCCTGTGCCGCGCGGCCGCCTGCGAGCTCACCGCGCTGCGGCAGATCGGCGACATCGTGATCGAGGGTGCAGCCTTCGCGCGCGAGAAAACCGGCAACAACGACTACCGGCTCAGCTTCACGCTGCGCAATGGCGCCGCCGTTCCCCTGGCCATGCCGGCCATCGAGCTTTCGCTGCTCGACACGCAGGAGCGCGCCGTGGTGCGCCGCGTGTTGATGGCTGCGGACTATGGCGCACCAGCGGTGCTTGCGGCCCGCTCCGACCAGGCCGCATCATTGCCGCTGAGCTTGTCGGCAACGGAGGCGGCCACGCTGCCGCCCATCGCAGGCTACCGCGTCGAAGCGTTCTATCCTTAGGCCTGGCTCGCGCCCGCCTTTTCATTTCATTCATCCATTCCTACTCAACGGCTCACCCATGGCAGCAGTGATTTGCGGTTCCCTCGCGTTTGACACCATCATGACCTTCGAGGGCCGGTTCGCCGACCAGATCCTTCCGGACCAGCTGCACATCCTCAATGTGTCGTTCCTGGTGCCGGGCCTGCGGCGCGACTTCGGCGGCTGCGCCGGCAACATCGCCTACAGCCTCAATGCGCTGGGCGGCACCGCGCTGCCGATGGCCACCCTGGGCAGCGACGGCGCCGACTACCTGGAGCGCATGCGCATGCTGGGCATCAGCACCGAGTTCGTGCGCCAGCTCGACGACACCTTCACCGCGCAGGCGATGATCATGAACGACGTCGACAACAACCAGATCACCGCGTTCCACCCCGGTGCGATGCAGCAGGCGCACCTCACGAAGATCGCCGCGCGCGAAGACATCCGCGTCGGCATCATCGCGCCCGACGGCCGCGAGGCGATGCTGCAGCACGCAGAGCAGTTCGCCGCAGCCGGCATTCCGTTCGTGTTCGATCCGGGCCAGGGCCTGCCGATGTTCGACGGCGAGGCGCTCAAGCATTTCGTCGATCTGGCGAGCTGGGTCGTCGTCAACGACTACGAAGGAAAGATGCTGTCGCAGCGCACCGGCTGGAGCCTGGCCGACATTTCGAAGCGCGTGCGCGGCCTGGTCGTCACGCTGGCGGCCGAAGGCTGCGAGGTCTGGATCGACGGCGAGCGCGAGCATGTGCCGGGCGTGACGCCGACGGCGGTGGTCGAGCCCACCGGTTGCGGCGATGCCTGGCGCGGCGCGCTGCTGTTCGGCCTTGAAAAGGAATGGCCGCTCGCGCAGTGCGCGGCGCTCGGCAACCGCATCGGTGCGCTCAAGATCGCGCAGCGCGGGCCGCAGAACTACCAGATCGACCTGAAGGCGCTGGGCCTCTGAGCCGCCCGCTGGCAGGCGTCCATAAAAAAAGCCCGGTACCGTGAGGTACCGGGCTTTTTGCCGTCAAGGCCGCTGAGGAAACTCAGGGCTTGCTGGCCGTCGGAAACGGCCAGGCTGCCTGGGGGTTCAGCGTCGTTTGCGCAGCAGGAGCAGGCGCTACGGCAGGAGCCTTGGCAGCCTTCTTCGCAGCAGGCTTCTTGGCAGCAGCGGCAGGCTTGGCAGCGGGCTTTTTCGCGGCTTTCTTGGCCGCAGCCTTTTTGGCAGGAGCCTTCTTGGCGGCAGCCTTCTTCGCAGGGGCCTTCTTGGCAGCGGCCTTCTTTGCCGGAGCCTTCTTCGCCGCCGCCTTCTTGGCAGGAGCCTTCTTCGCTGCGGCCTTCTTCGCCGGAGCCTTCTTGGCAGCGGCCTTCTTTGCCGGAGCTGCCTTCTTGGCGGCTACCTTCTTCGCAGGCGCCTTCTTGGCGGCTACCTTCTTCGCTGCGACCTTCTTGGCCGGAGCCTTCTTCGCAGCTACCTTCTTGGCGGGAGCCTTCTTAGCGGCCGCGACCTTCTTTGCCGGAGCCTTCTTTGCAGCGGCTTTCTTAGCCGGCGCTTTCTTTGCAGTTGCCATTTCTATTTCTCCTTGATCAAGTTGAAAAAATCAACCTATTGAAGCACTCCACGCACGTTGGTAGCGTGAAGCGATCCATGGCGTTGGAATCTGAGCTCCAGCACCATGAACACCTGAGCCCTCGTCCATGCCGCGCTCTTCGGCGCGATCGGTGGCAAGGGCAATTCTTGAATTCATTAATTCTTGTCGAAAGATTCGATTCAATCCCAGGAGAGCGCGCCACCCGACTGGTATTCGATCACGCGGGTTTCGAAGAAATTGCGCTCTTTCTTCAGGTCAATCATTTCGCTCATCCAGGGGAACGGGTTTTCCTCGTTCGGGAAGAGCGTTTCGAGGCCGATCTGCTGTGCACGCCGGTTGGCGATGTAGCGCAGGTAGCCCTTGAACATGGAGGCGTTCATGCCGAGCACGCCGCGCGGCATGGTGTCTTCGGCGTATTTGTACTCGAGCTCGACGGCCTTCATGAAGAGGGCCCTGATCTCGGCCTTGAACTCGGGGGTCCAGAGGCCGGGGTTCTCGAGCTTGAGCTGGTTGATCAGGTCGATGCCGAAATTGCAGTGCATCGACTCGTCGCGCAGGATGTACTGATACTGCTCGGCGGCGCCGGTCATCTTGTTCTGGCGGCCCAACGCGAGGATCTGCGTGAAGCCGACGTAGAAGAAGAGGCCTTCCATCAGGCAGGCGAACACGATCAGCGACTTGAGCAGCGTCTGGTCGGTTTCGTGCGTGCCGGTCTTGAAGAGCGGATCGCTGATGGCGTCGATGAACGGGATCAGGAACTGGTCCTTCTCGCGGATCGACGGCACTTCGTTGTAGGCGTTGAAGATCTCGCTCTCGTCCAGGCCGAGCGACTCGACGATGTACTGGTAGGCGTGCGTGTGGATCGCTTCCTCGAACGCCTGGCGCAGCAGGAACTGGCGGCATTCGGGCGCCGTGATGTGGCGGTAGGTGCCCAGCACGATGTTGTTGGCGGCCAGCGAGTCGGCGGTCACGAAGAAGCCGAGGTTGCGCTTGACGATGCGGCGCTCGTCTTCGGTCAGGCCGTTGGGGTCCTTCCACAACGCGATGTCGCGCGTCATGTTCACTTCCTGCGGCATCCAGTGGTTGGCGCAGGTGGCGAGGTATTTTTCCCAGGCCCACTTGTACTTGAACGGCACCAGCTGGTTGACGTCGGTCTGGCCGTTGATGATGCGCTTGTCGGAAGCCTTGACGCGCTGCGCCGCGGCGGTTGCCGCGGGTTGTTGTGCAATCGACGAAGTCGGAGCATCCACCGGTCGGCCTGCGGGCAGGCCGCTGGTCGATGCGTGGTGTTGCTGCAATCCTTGTTGCATATCCTTTGATAAGGAGGGCTTGACTTCTTCGTCCCAGGTCAACATAGAAAAATCCAATGCTCAATTATCGGAGCAACGATGTGAGTTGCAAAGTGCTCGTTCACGTCGCGCTCCATTTATGTGGTTGTTATGTTGCTCTCATGCATCGCGCGATGTCAGTCGATGCCGTGATCGACTGAGAGTTCGCGCGTCGTGCATGCACCTCTCTGACATCACTCGCGCGTCATTGGCATGCTTCGCAAGTCGGATCGTCGACGCCGCAGAACGCGATGTCGGTGGCAGGCATCGCACTCATCTGCGCCTTCGCTGCGGCAGCCGCGGCTTCGAGTGCGCTCATGCCCGAAGATGCATCGCCGCCCGACGACACCGCGTTGAGGCGGCCCGACTGCACGGTGGATTTCTCGGCGTGCGTCGCGCTCTGCGTGCGCAGGTAGTAGGTGGTCTTCAAGCCGCGCAGCCATGCGAGCTTGTAGGTGTCGTCGAGCTTCTTGCCCGATGCGCCGGCCATGTAGATGTTGAGCGACTGCGCCTGGTCGATCCACTTCTGGCGGCGCGCCGCGGCTTCGACCAGCCAGGTGGTCTCGACTTCGAACGCGGTGGCGTAGAGCGCCTTCACGTCCTGCGGCACGCGGTCGATCGGGCGCAGCGAACCGTCGAAGTGCTTCAGGTCCATCACCATGACGTCGTCCCACAGGCCCAGGCGCTTCAGGTCGCGCACCAGGTAGTGGTTGATGACGGTGAACTCGCCCGACAGGTTCGACTTGACCGAGAGGTTGCCGAAGCAGGGCTCGATGGAAGCGTCGACGCCGATGATGTTCGAGATGGTCGCGGTCGGGGCGATGGCCACGCAGTTGGAGTTGCGCATGCCGTCGGCCTTGATCTTGGCGCGCAGCGCTTCCCAGTCGAGCGTGGCCGAGCGGTCGACCTCCACGTAGCCGCCGCGGGCTTTTTCGAGCAGGTCGAGCGTGTCGATCGGCAGGATGCCCTTGTCCCACAGCGAGCCCTTGTAGCTCGAGTACTTGCCGCGTTCGCGGGCCAGCTCGGTCGAGGCCCAGTAGGCGTGGTAGCAGATGGCTTCCATCGACTCGTCGGCGAACTGCACGGCTTCCTGCGAAGCGTAGGGAATGCGCAACTCGTACAGCGCGTCCTGGAAGCCCATCAGGCCCAGGCCGACCGGGCGGTGGCGCAGGTTCGAGTCGCGCGCCTTCTTCACGGCGTAGTAGTTGATGTCGATCACGTTGTCGAGCATGCGCATCGCGGTCGCGATCGTGCGCTTGAGCTTTTCCTGGTCGACCTTGCCGTCCTTCAGGTGCTGCAGCAGGTTCACGGAACCCAGGTTGCAGACGGCGGTTTCGGTGTCGCTGGTGTTCAGCGTGATCTCGGTGCACAGGTTCGACGAATGCACCACGCCGGTGTGCTGCTGCGGCGAGCGCACATTGCAGGCGTCCTTGAACGTGATCCACGGATGGCCGGTCTCGAACAGCATCGTGAGCATCTTGCGCCACAGGTCCGAGGCCTGGATGGTGCGGGCGGGCTTGATCTCGCCGCGGGCGGCCTTTTCTTCGTAGGCGGTGTAGGCCTGCTCGAAGTCGGCGCCGAACTTGTCGTGCAGGTCGGGTACGTTGGAGGGCGAGAACAGCGTCCAGGTGCCCTTTTCCATCACGCGGCGCATGAAGAGGTCGGGGATCCAGTTGGCGGTGTTCATGTCGTGCGTGCGGCGGCGGTCGTCGCCGGTGTTCTTGCGCAGTTCCAGGAACTCCTCGATGTCGAGGTGCCAGGTTTCCAGGTACGTGCAGACGGCGCCCTTGCGCTTGCCGCCCTGGTTCACGGCCACGGCGGTGTCGTTGACCACCTTCAGGAAGGGCACCACGCCCTGCGATTCGCCGTTGGTGCCCTTGATGTGGCTGCCGAGCGCGCGCACGCGGGTCCAGTCGTTGCCCAGGCCGCCCGCGAACTTGGAGAGCAGCGCGTTTTCCTTGATCGACTCGTAGATGCCGTCGAGGTCGTCGGGCACGGTGGTCAGATAGCAGCTGGACAGCTGCGAGCGCAGCGTGCCGGCGTTGAACAGGGTGGGCGTGCTCGACATGAAGTCGAAGGACGACAGCACCTCGTAGAACTCGATGGCGCGGGCTTCGCGGTCGATCTCGCCGAGCGACAGGCCCATGGCCACGCGCATGAAGAAGGCCTGCGGCAGTTCGATGCGCGACTTGCGCACGTGCAGGAAGTAGCGGTCGTACAGCGTTTGCAGGCCGAGGTAGTCGAACTGGTTGTCGCGTTCGGCCTTGAGCGCGGCGCCCAGGCGCGGCAGGTCGTACTGCAGCAGCTTCTCGTCGAGCAGGTCGTTCTCGACGCCCTTCTTGATGAACTGCGGGAAGTAGTCGGCGTAGGCCGTGGCGCGCTCGGCGGGCATCACTTCGCGGCCGATGATCTCCTTGAAGATCGTGTGCAGCAGCAGGCGGGCGGTGGCAAAGGTGTAGTCGGGGTCTTTCTCGATCAGCGTGCGGGCCGCCAGGATCGAGGCCTTGTAGACCTCGTCGAGCGGCACGCCGTCGTACAGGTTGCGCATCGTTTCGGCGACGATCGGCGCGGCGGTGATGCTGTCGCCCAGGTTTTCGCAGGCCGACTCGATCAGGCCCTTGAGCTGGTTCAGGTCGAGCGCGACGCGTTCGCCGTTGTCCAGCACGTGCAGCGTTGGCGTGGCGGGCGCTTCCTGCTCGACCTGTTTGGAGCGCTCCTGCGTGCGGCGCTCGCGGTAGAGCACGTAGGCGCGCGCGATCTCGTGGTGGCCGCCGCGCATCAGGCCGAGTTCGACCTGGTCCTGCACGTCTTCGATGTGGAAGGTGCCGCCGCCCGGACGCGAACGCACCATGGCGCGGATCACGCCTTGCGTGAGGGCGTCGACGGTTTCGCGCACGCTGGCCGAAGCCGCGCCCTGGGTGCCATGCACGGCCAGGAAGGCTTTCATCATCGCGATGGCGATCTTGTTGGGTTCGAAGGGAACCACGGCGCCGTTGCGGCGGATGATCTGGTAGTGCGCGAGGTTCTGTCCGGCGGGCGAGCCAGCGGTGTCGCGCTGCTGCTGCGTTGGCGTGGAGGGAATGGCACGCGAGGTCGATGGGGTGTTCAGGGCTGTTTGCATTCGCTTCCTCTCGGTTGGCAATTCTTGTTGGATGGCGACGCCTTGGCTGGGCGTCGCGCCGGCGTTGTTGACCGGACGGAGGACACTATATCTAGGGTCTGAGGGGTGTACAACCCACTAGATGTAGCGTTTTCCTGTGGATACAACCCTGTCGATTTTTCTTTCGGCCCGGGACACGGCCGTCGATGCCGCATGAATACTGGCCTATGTTGTCGCAACCCGCATGGGGCGTGGCTTGCAGGCCGATTTGGGCTTGCAGGGCGCATGGTTGCTACATGCGGCGATTGCAATTTTCTCATTGCTGCGCCGCGGGATCGGCGCATCGCGAGGCGCTGCGCGATTGAAAAAATTAGCGCTGCACCACCTGCGGAGGAAACATGTGCGGACTCCAGCCGAGGTGCCCGCGCAGCAATTGCCAATCGAAGCCGGCGCCGGGGTCCTGCTTTCGGCCCGGTGCGATGTGCTCGTGTCCGGCGATGTGCGCGATGGCGTAGTGCTGCGCGATGGCGGGGCAGAGGCTGGCCAGCGTCTCGTACTGCGCCTCTTCGAACGGCTGGCCTTCGAGGCCTTCGAGCTCGATGCCGATGGAATCGTCGTTGCAGTTCGCGCGGCCGCGCCACGACGACACGCCGGCATGCCAGGCGCGCTCGTCGCAGCTCACGAACTGCCAGAGTTCGCCGTTGCGCCGCACATAGAAATGCGAGGAAACCGCAAGGCCGCGAATCGACTGGAAGTAGGGATGCGCGTCCCAGTCGAGCTGGTTGGTGAAGAGCTGCTGCACGGCGTCGCCGCCGTATTCGCCGGGCGGCAGGCTGATGGAGTGCAGCACGATCAGGTCGGTCTGCGCGCCGGCGGGGCGGGGTCCGAAATTCGGCGAGCGCAGCGCCTTGGCAAAGCGGTACCAGCCGGCGCGCCAGAGCCCGTCGTCGTTGCCCGTATGCGCTTCAGTCGTCGGCATGGCTGGTGCTGGCACCTTCGTCGCCGCCGGGCGTGGTGATGCCCAGCCGCGCGATGCGGTAGCGGATCTGGCGCAGGCTCATGCCGAGCCGCGCGGCGGCCGCCGTCCGATTGAAGCCGCTTTCATGCAGCGCGCGCACGAGGATCTCGCGCTCCTGCTGATCGAGGTAGGCCTGCAGGTCGGAGGGAAGGGCGGGCGGCGGGGACTTGGGTTCCGCAACGGCCACGGCGAGCGTAGCGGGCGCCCGAGGCGCTTCGCTGCCGAGCGCCGAAGCAGAAGAAGGCGCGGGTTCGGCGATGGCCAGATCTGCCGGCGCCGCGGCAGCGCCCGGCCGCTGCGCCATCAGGTCCAGATGCAGTTCGTCGCCGTCGTTGAGCGCCACTGCGCGGTGCAGCAGGTTCTCGAGCTCCCGCACGTTGCCGTCGAGCCGGTGCTGGGCAAGGCGGCGCAGCAGTTCGGCGGAAAGATGCGGCACCGGCAGCCCGCCGTCCTGCGCAATGCGCGCGAGCAGCGCCGCGCAAAGTGCGGGCAGGTCCTCGCGCCGGTCGCGCAGCGCGGGCACCGCGATCTCGATCACGTTGAGCCGATAGAACAGGTCTTGCCGGAAGCGGCCGGCCTGGACTTCGGCATGAAGATCCTTGTGCGTGGCGCTCACGATGCGCACGTCGACCGCGTCTTCCTGCGTCGAGCCGATGGAGCGCACGCTGCGCTCCTGGATTGCGCGCAGCAGCTTGGACTGCATCGCCAGCGGCAGGTCGCCGATTTCGTCGAGAAAGAGCGTGCCGCCGCGCGCGGCCTGGAAGTAGCCGTCGCGGTCCTGCGACGAGCCGGTGTAGGAGCCCTTGCGGGCGCCGAAGAACTCGGCCTCGAGCAGGTTCTCGGGAATGGCGCCGCAGTTGACCGCGACGAACGGGCCCTCGCTGCGCTGGCTGCAGGCATGCACGGCGCGCGCCACCAGCTCCTTGCCGGTGCCCGATTCGCCGCGCACCAGCACCGGCGCCATGCCGCGCGCCACCTTGGCAATGCGCGACTTGACCAGGCGCATCGGCTCCGAGTCGCCCACCAGCCGGTCGAGCGCAGCAACGCCGCTGTCCGGAACGGACGGCGCGCCGGCGCGCGGCTGGTCCGCGGGCGCCGCCTGCCAGGCCTTGGCCGGCGGTGCCTGCTGCGCCTGCACGGCGGACGCGACCACGGCGCGGAACTGCTTCAGGTCGACCGGCTTGGTCAGGTAGTCGAAGGCGCCGGCCTTCAGCGCCTCGACCGCGTTTTCGGCGGAGCCGTAGGCCGTCATCACCACGCAGCGCTCGCTGCGCTGGTTCTTCTGGATGCGGTGGATGATTTCCATGCCCTGTCCATCGGGCAGCCGCATGTCGGTGATCACCGCATCGAACTGCCCGGCCTCCAGGTGCTGCCAAGCTTCCGAAACGCTGCCGGCGGCCTCGACGCGATAGCCTTCGCGCAGCAGGGTCAGTTCGTACAGCGTGCGCAGGTCGGGCTCGTCATCGATGACCAGGATGTTGGCCGGTCGCTGCATGGAGGGATGGGAAGTGCTCACGGCGCTATTGTGTCAGCCGGTTTTCGCTTGGCGCAAAACTGACGAAGAATTCATTGCCCTCGGGGCCGCCCGCCACGAGCGCGCGCCGCTCGTAGCCGATGGTGGCACCGTGGCGCCGGCACAGCTCGCGGCACAGGAAGAGGCCGAGTCCGCTGGAGCGGCTCTCGGATGAGAAAAAAGGCTCGAACAGATGGCGCTGCACCGCCGGCTCCAGCGGCGCGCCGTCGCTCCACACCTGCAGGCTGGGGCGGCCGGAACTGCCGCGCTGCGTGGTGGTGACGACCTGGATCGCGCCCGCGCGGCTGCTCGCGTAGCGCGCCGCGTTGTCCAGCAGGTTCACGAGCAGCCGGCGCAGGTGCTCCACGTCGAAGCGCACCTCGGCGTCGGCGGCATCCAGCGCGATCAGCACGCCCTGGCGCCGCGTCTGGCGCACCCACTCTTCGGCCAGCGCCTGCACGGCGGGATCGAGCACGACCTGCTCGCCGAGCGAGAGCACGCGCTGCTGGCGCGCGCGCGAGACGTCGAGCACGTCGTCCACGATGCGCGCGAGGCGCTGCGCGTTGTGCTGCACCATGCTGGTCAGCTTGCGGTGCGCGGGGTCGGTGAGGTCTTCGGCGAGCAGCGCGCTGGCCTGCGTGATGGCCGCGAGCGGATTGCGGATCTCGTGCGCCACGGCGGCCGACATGCGGCCCATCGCGGCCAGTTTCTCGGTGCGGATGCGGGCCTCGAGCTCGCGCAGGTCCTGCAGGAACATCACGCAAAGGCTGTCGACATGCCGGTCGCTGGTGGGCGTGAGCCGCGTGCGCACGCGCACCTCGCGCGCGGCACCGCGCGCCTGCGCCACGGGAATTTCCTCGCTTTGCGGCGCGCGGCGCGCAAAGGTCTGGCGCGCCAGCGCCGCCAACGCATGCCAGGCGGGCTGCGCGTGCAGCGCGAACGGCAGGCCGAGCCGGGCCAGCCCCTGGCCGAGGATCGCGTCGGCCGCCGGGTTGGCCGCATGCACCATGCCTTCGGCGTCGATCACCAGCACGCCTTCGCTCAGCGTCTCGATCACCAGGTCGTTGACCTGCGCCTGCATCTGCGCGCTGCTGCGGTTGCGCAGCGCGGTTTCCTCCTCGCGGGCCAGCCGGCGCGCCAGCTCGTGCGCCAGCAGGGCCACCACGAAGAGCCCGGTGCCGGTGAGCGCCGCCTGCACGAAGCGGGTGGAGGAATCGCCGGGCTGCTGCAGCAGCCAGTGCCAGCCGGCATCGGCGAGCAGCAGCAGCGTGACCGTGGCGGTGGTGCCCAGGCCCACGGTCACCGTGCCCAGCACCGCGCTCATGAGCACCGGCAGCGCGAACAGCGGCGTGTAGTTGATGCTGCCGCCCTGGAGCACCTGCAGCGCGGTGAAAGTGCCCAGGTCGATGCCGATGGTGAGGAACCACAGCATGCCGAAGGCCCGGATCGGCGGCGTGAAATGCGCGTAGCGGGCGCCCAGCCAGGTGGCAGCCAGGTAGCCGGCCGAAAGCGCCACGGCCAGCGGCTGCACCGTCTGGCCGAGCGCCATGGCCACGCCCTGCAGCAGCACGAGCACCAGCGCGACGAAGCAGCGCGCCGCCATGAAGCCGCGCCACAGCCGCAGCAGCGCGGCGCTTTCGCCGCGCCCCGGCTCGAGCGCGCTCCAGTCGGTGGCGGGTTCGCCGCGCGACCACGGGGAAGAACTCACGGGTGCACCCTTGGCGCTGTGCTCATCGATGCAGCGCCCGCTCAGCCGCGCTCGGCGGCCTGGCGGTGCGCCGCGCTGCAGTAGACCGCGTCGCCCGGTCCCGCGATCGCATCGCTTGCAGGCAGGTGCAAGCCGCAATGGGCGCAGCGCAGCATGGCCTGCGGCGAAGCCGGCGCGGCGGGCGGGCGCTTGGCGGCACGCGCCGCCTCTTCGCGCAGGGTCTCGCGCATTTCCTCCCGGCGGTTCTTGCGCCAGAGCCAGATCGCCACCCAGAGCACCGCGAGAACGAGCAGGTATTTCATGTCGCGCCGCGCGCCAGCACCACTTCGAGCACGAAGCGCGAGCCCACGTAGGCCAGCAGCAGCAGGGCGGAGCCGGCATACAGCACCCGCCGTGCCGTGCGGCCGCGCCATCCGAAGCGGACCCGGCCGATCAGCAGCACGGCGAAACTCATCCAGGCGAGCACCGAGAACACCGTCTTGTGGTCCCACTTCCAGCCGCGCACGCTTGCGCCGTACAGCGTTTCGCTGAACAGCAGGCCTGCGAGCAGCGTGGCCGAAAGCAGCACGAAGCCGGCCATCACGAACCGGAAGGTGAGCCGCTCGAGCGTGAGCAGCGGCACGCCGCCTTGCGGTTCGGTGGCAAGGCGGATCTGCTTTTCGGCCCGCGTGATCAGCCAGGCATGGACCACCGCGGCGCCGAACAGGCCGTACGAGGCGATGCCCAGCGCAAGGTGCAGCGGCAGCCAGGGCGATGCCGACACATGCAGCGGCGTGCCGGGAAACAGGATGGCCAGCAGCACGGCGGCCGCACCCAGCCAGGCCAGCGCGCGGCGCACCTTGAGTTGCGGATACATGCGGCTTTCGACCGCATAGACCGTGAGCACCAGCCAGGCCGTGACCGAAAGCGCCGGCGCGAAACCGAATTTCGGTTCGCTGCCGATGAGGCCATGGCCCAGCACGGCGGCATGCAGAAGCCACGCCAGCCCGAGGGCCCACTGGGTGGCTTTGCGGCTCAGCCGGGCACCCGCGGCAGCGGCAAATCCGTAGGCAGCCGCGGTGGCGATGCCCAGCGCCACGGCAAGTGGGGAGGGGATCGCTAAAATCATGCGTAGAGTTTATCTCCCCCAGGCTTGCGCACTTCGTGTCGCAGCGCCAACCTCCTCACCGGGGGCGACACCAGAGGTCCGGCAAAGCCGGTTCCTCGGTGTCTCGCGAAAGGGGCAGTAGGCCGCCGATTCCGTTCACGACTTCCGACTTTCCAATAGCCCGCCGCAGCGGGCGACAAGGCATCCCGCTCATGGCCACCGCCCTCACAGAAAAGTTCTCCCGCCTCGTCAAGACGATGAGCGGCCAGGCGCGCATCACCGAAAGCAACGTGCAGGACATGCTGCGCGAAGTGCGCATGGCCCTGCTCGAGGCCGACGTGGCGCTGCCCGTGGTGCGCGATTTCGTCGCCCGGGTGAAGGAAAAGTCGCTCGGCCAGGAAGTGCTGGGCTCGCTCAAGCCGGGCCAGGCGCTGGTCGGCATCGTCAACCGCGAACTCGCCGCCACCATGGGCGAGGGCGTGTCCGACATCAACCTTGCGGCGCAGCCGCCGGCCGTGATCCTCATGGCCGGCCTGCAGGGCGCGGGCAAGACCACCACCACCGCCAAGCTGGCCAAGCACCTGATCGAGAAGCGCAAGAAAAAAGTGCTCACGGTGTCGGGCGACGTTTATCGGCCCGCCGCCATCGAGCAGCTCAAGATGGTCACCAAGCAGGCCGGCGCCGAATGGTTCCCGAGCACGCCGGACCAGAAGCCGCTCGATATCGCACGCGCCGCGCTCGACCACGCCAAGCGCCATTTCTTCGACGTGCTGCTGGTCGACACCGCGGGCCGCCTGGCCATCGACGAAGTGCTGATGAGCGAGATCAAGCAGCTGCACGGCGCGCTCGATCCGGTCGAAACGCTGTTCGTGGTCGACGCCATGCAGGGCCAGGATGCGATCAACACCGCCCGCGCCTTCAAGGAAGCGCTGCCGCTCACCGGCATCATCCTGACCAAGACCGACGGCGATTCGCGCGGCGGTGCGGCGCTGTCGGTGCGGCAGGTGACGGGCGTGCCGATCAAGTTTGCGGGCACCAGCGAAAAGATCGACGGCCTCGAGGTGTTCGACGCCGAGCGCCATGCGGGCCGCATCCTCGGCATGGGCGACATCGTCGCGCTGGTCGAGCAGGTCACGGCCGGCGTCGACGTGGCGGCGGCGCAGAAGCTCGCGGCCAAGGTCAAGAGCGGCGCGGGCTTCGACCTGAACGACTTCCTCGGCCAGCTGCAGCAGATGAAGCAGATGGGCGGCCTCTCCAGCCTGATGGACAAGCTGCCGCAGCAGATGGCCGCCAAGGCCACCGAAGCCGACATGACCCGCGCCGAGCGCGACATCCGCCGCAAGGAAGGCATCATCCAGAGCATGACGCCGCTGGAGCGCCGCAAGCCCGAGCTGCTCAAGGCCACGCGCAAGCGCCGCATCGCGGCCGGCGCGGGCGTGCAGGTTCAGGAAGTGAACCGCCTGCTCAACGAGTTCGAGCAGATGCAGGGCATGATGAAGAAGATGAAGGGCGGCGGCCTCATGAAGATGATGAAGAAGATGGGCGGCATGAAGGGAATGGGCGGGATGGGTGGGCCCGGCGGTCCCAAGCTGCCGTTCTGAGCTCCACGCATATATATAGATAGAAGCCCGCCGGGGATGCCCTGGCGGGCTTTGTCGTTTTCAGGTCTGCACGTCGTAGACCGTCGCGTGCGCCTCCACGGGCGCGGGCAGCTCCCAGCGATGCAGCATCCGCTCGATGCCTGCATTCGAGAGCGTCGTGTCGCGTTCGCGGTTGCGGCGCATCAGCTCGGGATGCGGCACCTCCAGGTACACCAGCTCGATCCGGGCGTGGTACGCCCAGAGCAGGTCCAGCGTCTTGGTGCGCATCTGCTGGCTCAGGTGCGTGGCGTTCCAGACGAAGCGCTCCTGCCTGCGCAGCAGCGCCTTGGCCTGATCGACCGCATGGTGCGCAGCGAGCCCGTCGTTCTCGCCGTGCTTCAACCCGAGTTCGGCACGCGCATCGTCGAAGGACACCACCGGCCAGCCCTTGCGGTGCTGCGCCACCCAGTGGTTCTTGCCGCTCGCGGGCAGGCCGCACATCACCGTCACCTGCGAACCCGCAGCCTGGAACAGGGGGTAGTCCGGACTGGTGTCCGCGCCACGGAAGTAGGCCAGCCGAGTGTGTGCATCGGCCATTTGGCGAGGTCCCTCCCAGCAGCCTTCTTCCTGGGCCAGCTCCTCGAAGAGTGCGATGTCGGTCATGCTGTCCGCGCGCTTCTCGTAGTGGCGCCCGAGCATGTCGCAGCGCGCCACGCAGCACAGGTCGGGCAGGCTCAGCTCCCACGAGAGCTTGTGCACCTGCCACTCGGGCCGCACCCCCTTGCGCGAGGCAAAGGCATGGAACGGCAACTGGTGCACCGCGATGATCCGGCATACGGCTTCGCGCAGCGCGAACGGCACGCGGGCCTTCCACATCAGCACGCGCACATCGACCGAACCGCGGCGCGAATGGCCGGGCTGGCCGATGCGGCCGCTGGCTTCGTCGATCACGGTGGTGTCAGGCTTGGCGATATCGTGCAGCAGGCAGGCCATGAACAGCACGAAACGGCCGTCGGCGCCGGCGCCCTGGTAGTGCGGGTCCTGCATCAGCGCGTCGAGCACCATGCGCGTGTGGACGCCGACGTTGCCTTCGGCGTGGTAGTACGGGTCTTGCGGCGTCTCTTCGAGGCGCAGCAGGCCCGGCAGCAGTTCGCAGCACTGCCGCCAATCGGTGTCCTTGCCAGGCGCGGGCACCAGGGCGCACAAGTCGTCGTGGGTCATCGCGTCCTCCCGATGGTTGCGAGTTCGGCCGGGGAGTGCAAGGTGTGCAATCCCAGGTCTTGCCATGTGGTCGTGGGCGTCGGTGCGTACGGATCCACGCCTGCCGCCAGTCGATTGGGCAGCACCGGCCGGTGGCTGTGGTGCGAGCCCGAGTCGAGGATGGTCTGCACGAAATCAGGCCGCACCCACTTGTAGCGGCCGGTCACCTCGCCCTGCGATTCGGTCTTGAGGTACAGACCTTCGGCCAGGTCGGACAGGTCGGTCTGCTGGCGCACGAGGTCGAGCGGCTGGCCTTCCTGCATCACGGCCTGTTCGAAGGCGGCCTTCCAGTCGGCAGTGCGCGCGAGCGACGGTCGTACGAGGGAGCGCAGTGCTCTCGCGTGGCGCGGCATCTCGCCGTCGTAGAGCACCGGAACCGAAACGACCGGGCTGCCGTCGAGCAGCGCGTGCCGCGCCGGCGTCGACAGGAAGCACTGCCTCTGCCGATCGTAGAGATCGAACTCGAGAAAGAACGCGGGCAGCCGGTCGTACCAGCAGCTGTGTTTGGCAAAGCACCACTCGCCGTACATGACGTAGCGGTCTTCGAGCCGCTCGAGCAGCCCCGCTTCGTGCGCGGCGGCCCAGTGCTTGAACAGGTTGAACTGGCGCTCGCTGGCGCCGCCCGCGAGATAGTGGCCGCGCGACTGCAGCAGCAGTTCACCCGCAGAGGTGAACGACACGGCCGCATTGGCGCCATCGAGCTTTTCCTCGATGACCACATGCCGTCCCTGCAGCGCGGACAACGGCGTCTGGCCGTCGTCGGCGTCGCCGGCCTGCAGGCGCGAGCCTTCCAGATGCGCAGTACGCGGGTACTTGAGCAGTGGAACGGATGAAAGAGAAGAGAGAGGGAACACGTTGTTCTCCAGATGCAAATCAGGAAGAACCGACAACGTGCGGGAGCGAAGCTGGAAGAGAGACCGACTCGGTGGCCGCAGCAGAGCGGGCCGTGCCTGGTCAGTGAGGGAACGCAGCTGGGCGCCCGACATGACCAGCGAGTGGTGTTGTCGGCGTCAGAGGGTGGTGACGGCGAATCGGGGCACTTGGCGCTCCAGGGGATCGAGGGATCCGTGGGTTGAAAAAAGGAAGGCGCGATTCTAGCCACGCGCCATGAAAAAAGCCGACCCTGAGGCCGGCTTTTTTCGAGGCTGTGTCTTCAGCGCATCAGGCCGTCGCCAGCGCTGCGGGGCGCGCCAGGCGCAATGCGTGCATCCAGGCGCGGCGCAGCACGGCCGGCGAACGCGATTCCTCGGGAATCAGCAGGAAGCCGCGGTCGCGCAGCGAGGTGCCCAGCGCGATCTGGCTGGTCAGCACGGTGAGCGGAATGGCCAGCAGCAGCGGCAGGCCCACCGGCATGAGCCAGATCAGCGCGCTCGGATCGATCATTGCAACGCCCAGGGCCAGCGCGCCGACCACCACGCTCATGGGAGCGAGCTGCGTCACGGCGACCTTCCACGGCACGGCAGCGGCTTCGCGCGGGGGCGACTTCCAGTCGAGCTTGATGCCGGTGAGGGCAACCAGCACGAACAGCGAGTGGGCCAGCATGCGAACCGGCGCCTGCACGATGGCCAGGCCGCTTT
This sequence comes from Variovorax beijingensis, assembly GCF_003951285.1. GTDB lineage: Bacteria > Pseudomonadota > Gammaproteobacteria > Burkholderiales > Burkholderiaceae_C > Variovorax > Variovorax beijingensis. The sequence continues at coordinate 85,387 of NZ_RXFQ01000010.1, forward strand.
CGAGCACCGAGCTCTTCACCAGGCCCCAGAGGCCGCCGTACTGGCGCTGCTCGCCGCGCATCAGCACGGCTGCGATGCCGAGCAGGCGGGGCAGGAACAGCAGGCACAGGGTCCAGACCCAGAGGCCGGCCAGTTCCGCCGGCAGCACGCTCCAGCTGGAGATCAGGCTCGAACCGCTCAGCCACAGCGCGGTGCCGAGCGTCAGGAATGCGAGCCACAGCGGCGCCGAGACGTAGGCCATGGTGCCGGTCACGAACATCGCGCGGTGCACCGGGTGGATGCCGGGCTCGGCCATCAGGCGGGCGTTCTGCAGGTTGCCCTGGCACCAGCGGCGGTCGCGTTGCAGTTCGGCCAGCAGGTCCGGCGGTTGCTGCTCGTAGCTGCCGACCAGGTCGGCGCAGAGCCACACGTTGTAGCCGGCGCGGCGCATCAGCGCGGCTTCGACGAAGTCGTGCGACATGATGCCGCCCGACATGCCGCCGGTGCCCTTGATGGGGGCCAGCGCGCAATGCTTCATGAAGGGCTCGACGCGGATGATCGCGTTGTGGCCCCAGTAGTGCGATTCGCCCAGTTGCCAGAACTGCATGCCCAGCGTGAACAGGCGGCCCGTCACGCGGGAGGCGAATTGCTGCGCGCGGGCATGCAGCGTCACGTGGCCGATGGCCTGCGTGGCGGTCTGGATGATGCCGGCGGTGGGGTTGGCTTCCATCAGCTTGACCATCGAGGCCAGGCAGTCGCCGCTCATCACGGAGTCGGCGTCGAGCACGACCATGTAGCGGTAGTCCTTGCCCCAGCGGCGGCAGAAGTCGGCCACGTTGCCGGCCTTGCGGTGGGTGCGGCGGGTGCGCAGGCGGTAGTACACCTCGACCTGCGGCTGGTTGGGGCTGTCGGCCAGCGCGGCGCGCAGGTCTTCCCAGGCGGCGCGCTCGGCGGCGGCGGTTTCGGGCGAGTAGCTGTCGGACAGCACGAACACGTCGAACTGCTTCGCGTGGCCGGTGGCGGCGACCGATTCGCAGGTGGCGCGCAGGCCGGCGAACACCGTGGCAACGTCTTCGTTGCAGATCGGCATGATGATCGCGGTGCGTGCCTCGGGGTTCATCGGGTGGTGGGCCACCTGCTTGACCGAGAGCGCGTGCTTGTCACCGCGCACCGAGACATAGAAGCCCATGAGCGCGGTCACGAAGCCGGTGACGACCCAGCCCGAGAGCAGGCCGTACAGGCCGATCTGGCCGTATTCGAGCCAGACGTTGTCGTAGTCGGGTTGCACGCCGGCAAACAGCGCGGACGCGATCACGGTGCTCAGCAGCGTGAGCGCCATGAAGGCGAAGCGGCGTTGGGCCGCGGCGCGCTGCCAGGGCTGCTTGACCTGGGCGCCGGCCTCGGCGGTTTGGCCCTCCGGCTTGCCGCCGGCGCCGAGCCTGACCAGGAGGGCCGTGCCGAGGCTGTTCCAGAAGCCGCGCCAGGGGCGGGGCGCCATGGAGCCGCGGTTGACCGGCGGAGCGGTCACGGAATTGGGGTGGCGTTCTTCGCGCACCGGGCTGCGGTGCGAAAAATCGGCTTCGGTCAGCACGTTCAGTTGGGAGAAGTCGTTTGGCTTCATGTGTGGTTTACCAACGTTGCTTGTCGAGGGAAGGGGTGTCGCCAATGGCAGGAAAGCGCTTGATGACGCAATCCGGTTCGGCGCCGCCTGCGCTTGCGAGCGCGGCCACCGAATGACCGGCGGCACGGGGCCGCACGGGGGAAAACTGCTTTTGACGCAGGCCGTCGCGCTGCTGGCGCAGTGCGAAAGTTGGGCTGGTGAGTGCTGTCATGCCTGTACAGGGGCAAACCCTGTGCCAGGCTGGGAAAACGCTTTCAAATCAATGACTTGGAGCGATCTGGATGCATTTTTCCGGGGACGGACCGGTTGGAAGGCCCCCAAACCCCTCTTTTTGTCGCCGAATCCCGACAAGCCTGGGGGGCTGGTGAGGAATAGCCTTTTAAATCAACAACTTAGGGGCGTCGCTAGTCGGCGACAGGTTCGCTGCCGGGAGCGACAGCGTCGGCCTTGAAGTGGCCCGGCGTGAGTTCGTGCTTCTGCAGCAGGCGGTAGAACTCGGTGCGGTTGCGGTCGGCCAGCCGGGCGGCGTCGGCCACGTTGCCGTCGGTCAGCTTGAGCAGCCCGACGAGGTAGTCGCGCTCGAAGCGCTGCTTGGCCTCGGCATAGGTCTGGACCTCGACCGTGGGCACGCGCAGCGCGCGCTGCACCAGCGCCAGCGGGATCAGCGGCGAACTCGACAGCGCGCAGACCTGTTCCACCACGTTGTAGAGCTGGCGCACGTTGCCGGGCCACGCGGCGGTGGCCAGCGCCTTGAGCGCCTCGGGCGCGAAGCCGGACAGGCGCTTGCCGTACTTGGTCGAGAGCTTCTGCAGGAAATGGTTGGCCAGAAGCGGAATGTCCTCGCGCCGGGCCGACAGCGGCGGCAGCGTGAGCGTGACCACATTGAGCCGGTAATAGAGGTCTTCGCGGAACTGGCCCGCTTCCATGGCCACGTCCAGGTCGCGGTGGGTGGCCGAGATGATGCGCACGTCGACCTCGATCGACTGGCTGGCGCCGAGCGGGCGCACTGCGCGCTCCTGCAGCACGCGCAGCAGCTTGACCTGCAGGGCGGGCGGCATGTCCCCGATCTCGTCGAGCAGCAGCGTGCCGCCGTCGGCTTGCTGGAACAGGCCCTTGTGGTTGGCATGGGCGTCGGTGAAGGCGCCCTTCATGTGGCCGAACAGTTCCGATTCGAGCAGCGCCTCGGGGATGGCGCCGCAATTGACGGCCACGAAGGGCTTGTCGGCGCGGGCGCTGGCGCGGTGGATGGCGCGCGCCAGCAGTTCCTTGCCGGCGCCGCTGTCGCCGCGCAGCAGCACCGAGGCGTCCGACTTGGCGACCATGCGCGCCTCGGCCAGCAGCTCGGACATGCGGTTGCTGCGGCTCACGATCTCGGCGCGCCAGCTTTCGTCGCCGGCCTTGGCGGGCGTGCTGGCGGGTGCGCCGAGCGCCAGCGCCTGCGCGATCTTGTCGAGCAGTTCGCGACCGTCGTAGGGCTTGGTGAGATAGGTGAAAACGCCGCGCGCCGTGGCCTCGACCGCATCGGGAATGGTGCCGTGGGCGGTGAGCAGGATCACCGGCAGCGAGGGGTGGCGCTTGCGGATCTCGTCGAACAGCTGGAGCCCGTCGCGGCCGGGCAGCCGCACGTCGCTGAGCACCAGCTGCGGGTGCTCGATCTCGAGCTGCGTGAGCGCTGTTTCGGCCGAGGTCACGGCCGTGACCTGGTAGCCCACCGAGCTCAGCCGCATCGAGAGCAGCCGCAGCATGTCCGGGTCGTCGTCGACCACCAGCAGGCGCGCACCGGTCGTGCTCATCGAAGGGGCTCTTTCCGCAATGGCCGGGAGTTCATGGATTCGGCCTGGTGCTGCCCGGCGCGGGCAGGGGCGGCGCCGGCACGTTGTTGGGCCGTGCGAAGCTGCGCTCGATGGCGCGCAGCGCCTCGATGCGGTCGTTCAGCTGGTCGATGCGGCGCTGGCTTTCGCGCACCTGCTGCGCCTGCTTGTCGCGGTCCTCCTCGACGCGGCGCTGCTCCACGTAGCGCGCGGCCAGTGCGCGCGCCAGCGGCTGCAGGGGCTGCGCCTCGGGCGAGGGGTTGGACATCACGCGCTGCAGCAGGCCCAGCGCGCGCGCCAGGTCGGCCGGGACGCGGGTCTGCGCGAGCAGCAGCGCGAGCTGCATCTGCGCATTGGGCGAATCGCCCGGATCGCCGGCGCGGGTGATTTCGGCGGCCAGCTCGGCGCCGCCCAGCGGGCGGACCTTGTCGGCATAGGCCAGCATGGCCGCGACCGGGCCCTGGGTCATCAGCGTGAAGAGCGAGGCGGGCTGCGTGGCGGGCGCCTTGGGCTCGGCCTCGACCGGCATCACGCGCGGCACGGCGGGCGGCGGCGGCAGGGCCTCGGCCTCGGCGGGAGGGGCGGGCTGCGTCGCGCAGGCGGCCAGCAGCAGGACGAAAGGCATGGCCAACGCCCCGGACAGGGTCGAACTGCGGACGAACGGAAAAAGCATGGATTGAAGAAAAGGCAAGAGGCGATATTTGTTTTCAGGTGGGTGCCCGGGGGCTTCACGGCGGGTTCAGGCCGTGCGCGGCAGTTCGATGCGAAAGCGCGCGCCGGGCCCCTCTGGCAGCAGGGTGATGCGGCCCCCATGGGCAGCAATGTACTCCTGCACGATCGAAAGGCCGATGCCCGTGCCCTTGACGGCATGCTCGGGCTGGCGCTCGCCCCTGTAGAAAGGCTCGAAAATCCGGTCCCGGTCGCCTTCGGCAATACCCGGGCCGGCATCGTTGATATCGATGCACGCCGTGGTCGGCGTGCCGGACACCACGATCGAAATGACGCCGCCGCGCGCCGAATACCGGATGGCGTTGGACAGCAGGTTGGCCACCGCCGTTCCGAGCTTGGCGCGGTCCACCGGGAGCGTGATCGACTCGCCCTCGGCATGAACGCGCAGGCCGTGGGCCTGCCATTGCAGGCGCTGCGCCTCGATCTGCTCTTCGACCAGCGGCAGCAGGTCGGTGCGTTCGCGGCGCAGTTCGCGCGCCTCGAAGGCGGCGGCATTGAAGCGCAGGAGCGCCTCGATCTGGCCCTGCAGCGAAACGGTGTTCTGGTTCAGGATCTGCGCCACTTCGAGCTGGGCCGGATTGAGCGGACCTGTCACGCCGTCTTCGAGCAGCGAGACGCCTTCGCGCAGCGCCGCCAGCGGCGTCTTGAGTTCGTGCGAGACGTGGCGCAGGAAGCGTGCCTTGTCGGCGTCGAGCTCGGTCAGGCGCAGGCGCAGCCACTCGAGCTGCTGCGACAGGCGCCGCACGTCGGCCGGGCCGCGGATGTCGATGGGTTCGTCGAGCCGGTTCTGGCCCAGCCCGACGATGGCGTGCTCGAGCCGCTTGAAGGGGCGCGCGAGCCAGATGCCGAAAGCCAGCGCCAGCGACACCGCCAGGATGCTGGCGGCCACCACTTCGCGCATCAGGCGGCGGCGCGCATTCTCGATGCGCTTGGCCAGGGCATCGTTCTGCAGCTCGATCAGGAACTGGGCCTGCTGCGCAAGGTTCGTGTTCAGCGAATCGAGCTCGCGGAACTGCATGGCCATGCCGCTTTCGCGCGAGAGCGCGCTGTCGGCGCTGCCGCTCATGAGCCCCTCGATCACGCCAAGCTGGGCGCGCCACAGTTCGATGCCCGCGGGCGCCAGGCCGTTCCTCTCGAGCCGTTCGAGCACCTGGTGCGCTTCGCGCGCGGCGTCGTCGAAGCGGCGGCGCAGCACGGCGTCGTTCAGCACCAGCGACTGGCGGCCGGCGCGCTCCATGGCGGCACTGCGCTCGGCCAGCGACTGGGCCGCGCCCGAGAGCCGCAGCGCGCGGGCCGCCGCATCGCGGCTCTGGGTCATGAGCGCGTCGTACTGGAACACCGAGCGCAGCGCCACGCCCACCAGCAGGGCGGTGATCAGCAGGAACGCGAAAAGCAGGAGCTGCTGGAACGAGCCCCGTCTGGACGGCCGCTTCGCCATCAGGCGGCGAGCGCGGCGGGAACCGGCACCGTCGACGATTCGCGCGTGGCCACTTCGCCGCGCAGCGTGTAGGCCAGCGAGCGCGTGATGCGCAGGTCGGCCATCTGCCCGACCAGGCGCGCGTCGCCTTCGAAGTTGACCACGCGATTGCAGGCGGTGCGGCCCATCAGCTCGTTCGCGTCCTTGCGGGAAGCCCCTTCGACCAGCACGCGCTGCGTGGTGCCGACCAGCGCATCGCCGAAGCGGCGCACGTTGCCGTCGATCATGCGCTGCAGCGTCTGCAGGCGGGCCAGCTTCACCGCATGGGGCGTGTCGTCGTGCAGCGCCGCGGCGGGCGTGCCGGGTCGCGGGCTGAAGATGAAGCTGAAGCTGTTGTCGAACTGGCAGTCGTCGATCAGCTTCATCATCCTGGCGAAGTCTTCGTCGGTCTCGCCCGGGAAGCCGACGATGAAGTCGCTGGAGAGTGCGAGTTCGGGCCGGATGGCGCGCAGCTTGCGCACCGTGCTCTTGTATTCCATCGCGGTGTAGCCGCGCTTCATGGCCATCAGGATGCGGTCGCTGCCGTGCTGCACCGGCAGGTGCAGGTGGCTCACCAGCTGCGGCACCTTGGCATAGGCCTCGATCAGCCGCGGCGTGAATTCGTTGGGGTGGCTGGTGGTGTAGCGGATGCGCTCGATGCCGGGGATCTCGGCGACGTATTCGATGAGCAGCGCGAAGTCGGCGATCTCGGCCGTGTCTCCCATGCGGCCGCGGTAGGCATTCACGTTCTGCCCCAGCAGCGTGACTTCGCGCACGCCCTGGTCGGCCAGGCCGGCAATTTCCACCAGCACGTCGTCCAGCGGTCGGTTCACTTCCTCGCCGCGGGTGTAGGGCACCACGCAGTAGCTGCAGTACTTGGAGCAGCCTTCCATGATCGAGACGAACGCCGTGGCGCCCTCGACGCGCGCGGGCGGCAGGTGATCGAACTTCTCGATCTCGGGAAAGCTGATGTCGACCTGCGGGCGGTCCAGGCGCTCGCGGTCGTTCAGCATCTCGGGCAGGCGGTGCAGCGTCTGCGGTCCGAACACGATGTCGACGTAGGGCGCGCGCGCAATGATGGCCTCGCCTTCCTGGCTCGCCACGCAGCCGCCCACGCCGATCTTCACGCCCTTGGCCTTCAGGTGCTTCACGCGGCCGAGGTCGGAGAACACCTTCTCCTGGGCCTTCTCGCGCACCGAGCAGGTGTTGAACAGGATCAGGTCGGCCTCGTCCACGTTCTGCGTCGGTTCGTAGCCCTGCGCGGCGTTCAGCACATCGGCCATCTTGTCCGAGTCGTACTCGTTCATCTGGCAGCCGAAGGTCTTGATAAATACTTTTTTGCTCATGGGGTGCTTTCCTGGCCCTCCTCGCCGGAAGGGCCGATGCAGGGCGGTCGCGTCCTGCGGCGCGGCGGGCGCGGCCCGCCGGCATCTTTATTGCGTATTGACGGTGTCGTTCGTGGTGAACGGCCAGATGTTCAGCAGCGGCTTGTCGAGCGACTCGCGCTTGGCAACGGCTTCGTCGGGCGTGAGGATCCACACCTCGCGCAGCAGGCCGGCGGCATCGCGCGTGTAGTTGACGAGGAATTTCTGGCCGGTGATGGCGCCGGACATGACCAGCATGTTCTGCGCGCTGCGGATGCGGCCACCCGGCGCCATGCGGTCAGGCTTGCCGTCGAGCTCGACGTCGACCCCGTCGATCACCATGAACTTGCCGCGCAGCGTGCCGACCGGGAAAGTGCGCCCGCCCACCAGGGACTCGTTCTGGGTCTGCGGCCGGGGCACGTCGGACTGGGCTGCGGCACCGATGGAAAAAAGGCTTGCAGCCACTGTGCAAAGCGCTATGAAAGTGAGAGCATTCGTGGGTTTCTTGCAGCGGTTCATGGGGTATATCCAGAGGCTGTGGAGCGGCGATTTTAGCGGCGGGGTGAAATCATCCCTGGCGCCTGCCACAGCGGGTTGTACATGGGCCCTGGCATTGCGGCTTTACTTATCTTTACGGCACTCACGGACACTGCGAGTCGACGGCTGCTCCAATAACCGCTGTCAGCCCAAAGTGCACAAGAACCCATGAAGAAAAAACTCGTCCTCGCTCTTGCAGGTGTGTTGATCGTAGCCGTCGCGGGATGGTGGTGGAACGGGTCGGGCGATCGCATCGCGGCAAGGAACGCCAAGCCGGCCGCCGTCGCCGGCGGAGCACCCGCGGACGGCGCACCGGCCGCGCTCGTCACGCTCGCCACCGCCGAGCGGCAGGACGTGCCGGTCACGGTGCAGGTGAACGGCAGCGTGGTGTCGCTCAACAGTGTCGATTTGCGGCCGCAGGTGACCAACACGGTTGCGGCGGTGCACGTGAAGGAAGGACAGTTCGTCAAGGAGGGCCAGCTGCTCTTCACGCTCGACGACCGCAACGACCAGGCCAACCTGGCCCGCGCCCGCGCCCAGCAGAAGCGCGACGAGGCGACGCTGGCCGACCTCGAGCGCCAGTACAGGCGCAGCCAGGAGCTGCTGGCGCAGAACTTCATTTCCAAGAGCGCCTCGGACGCCACGCTGTCGCAGCTCGAGGCGCAGCGGGCCGCGGTGGCGGCCGACCGCGCCGCGGTGCAATCGGCGCAAGTGGCGCTGGGCTACGCCACGCTGCGCGCTCCCATTGCGGGGCGCATCGGGGCCGTCAACATCTATCCCGGCACGCTGGTGCAGCCGACGCTGTCGCTGGTCACCATCACCCAGCTCGATCCCATCGCGGTGAGCTTCCCGGTGCCGGAGGCCAACCTGCAGGACCTGCTGGCGGCGGCGCGCAGCCGGGCCAAGGTCGAGGCGCTTGTCAGTGGCCGCAAGGAGCCGCTCAGCGGCGTGCTCAATTTCGTCGACAACACGGTCGATCCGCAGATCGGCACCGTGCGCGCCAAGGCGGTGTTCGACAACGCCGACCAGAGCCTCTGGCCGGGCCAGTTCGTCGGCACGCGGATCACGGTTCGCACGCTCTCCGGCGCCACGGTGGTGCCGGCCGCGGCGCTCATGATGCTGTCCGAGGGCGCTTCGCTCTACGTGGTCGACCAGGCCATGAATGCCAGGCGCCGCCAGGTGCAGGTGCTCTACACCTTCGGCACCAGGGTGGCGGTGCGCGGCGTCGAGCCGGGCGAGCAGGTGGTCATCGAGGGCAGCCAGAACGTGCGACCGGGCGGCAAGGTCCGCGTCGACAAGAAGCCCGCGCCGGCCGGTACCACCGGCGTCACGCCGGGCAGTGCGGCCTCCTCGGACACCCAGGCTCCGCGGGAACGCGCATGAACATCTCGGAGCTGTGCATCCGTCGTCCCGCGATGACGGTGCTGTTGTCCGCGGCGGTGGTGGTGGCGGGCATCTTTGCCTACTTCAGCATCCCGGTCGCCGCGCTGCCGAGCTACAACACGCCGGTCATCAACGTGAACGCCCAGTTGCCGGGCGCGAGCCCCGACACCATGGCTTCGTCGGTGGCGCTGCCGCTCGAGAAGCAGTTCTCGACCATTCCGGGCCTGCAGACCATCAGCTCGGTCAACACCCAGGGCGTGAGCTCGATCACGCTGGAATTCGTGAGCAGCCGCGACATCGATGCCGCCGCCGTCGACGTGCAGGCCGCGCTGCTGCGCGCCCAGCGCCAGCTGCCGCAGGAACTGACGCAGCTGCCTTCGTACCGCAAGGTCAACCCGGCCGATGCGCCGGTGCTGTTCATCTCGCTGATCTCGCCGTCGATGAACCCGTCCGAGCTCAACGACTATGCCGAGAACCTGATCTCGCCCACGCTCTCCACCATCGACGGCGTGGCGCAGGTGGCCGTGTACGGCCGCAAGGCCTTCGCGGTGCGCATCAAGGCCAATGCCGACCTGCTCAACGCGCGCAACATCACGCTCGACGAACTGGCCCGGGCGGTGAATTCGGCCAATGCCAACACGCCCGTCGGCGTGCTCGACGGGCCGCGCCAGACGCTCACCATCCAGGCCAACCGGCAGCTCACCAAGGCGGAAGATTTCGCCAAGCTGATTGTCGGGCAGCGCAACGGCGCGCCGGTGCGGCTCGACGAAGTGGCCACCATCGAGGACAGCTTCGAATCGGTCAAGACCGCGAGCAGCTTCAACGGCCAGAGCTCCATCTCGCTGGCCGTGCAGCGCCAGCCCAACGCCAACACCGTGGAAGTGGTGGACGCGGTGCGCGCACTGATCCCGCGCTTCAAGGCCGAGTTGCCGCAATCGGTCGAGATCCACATGGTGAACGACCGCTCGCTGTCCATCCGCGAGGCCGTGCACGACGTGCAGCTCACGCTGCTGGGCACCGTTGCGCTGGTGGTGCTGGTGATCTTCCTGTTCCTGCACCGGCTGGTGGCCACGCTGATTCCGGCCGCGACCATTCCCATCTCGCTGATCGGCGCGGTGGCGCTGCTCTATGCCTTCGGCTACAGCCTGGACAACGTCTCGCTGCTGGGCATCACGCTGGCCGTGGGCCTGGTGGTGGACGATGCGATCGTGGTGCTCGAGAACATCATGCGCTACGTCGAGAAAGGCATGGAGCCGATGGCCGCGGCGCTGCGCGGGGCGCGCGAGGTGGGCTTCACCATCATCTCGATCTCGATCTCGCTGGTGGCGGTGTTCATTCCGATCTTCTTCATGCCGGGCGTGATCGGCCTCCTGTTCCATGAATTCGCGGTGGTGGTGGCGCTGGCTGTGCTGGTGTCGGCCATCGTGTCGCTCACGCTGGTGCCGATGCTCGCGAGCCGGCTGCTCAAGCACGTGCCGCGCAAGGAAGGCGCGCTCGATCACGAGGAAGAGCACCCCGAGCCCGGCACCGCCATCGGCCGCGGCTTCGAGCGCGGCTACCGCTGGGTGCATGCGAGCTACATGCGAACGCTCGACTGGACGCTCGCGCACCGCACGCTGATGCTGCTGGTGGCCGGCGCCACCTTCGTCGTCACGGCCTGGCTGTTCGTCTCCATTCCGAAAGGCTTCTTTCCCGAGGAAGACATCGGTCAGATCCAGATCACCACCGAAGCGGCCGAGGACATTTCCTTCACCGCCATGAAGGCGCTGCAGGACCGCGTGGCCGCTTCGCTGCAGGCCGATCCGAGCGTGGCCTACGTGAGCTCGTTCGTCGGCGTGGGCGGGCCGACCGCCACGCAGAACTCCGGCCGCCTGTTCGCGGTGCTCAAGCCGCGCAGCGAGCGACCCAAGATGGCCGCGGTGCTCGAGTCGCTGCGCCAGCGCTTCCGTGAGATTCCGGGCATTGCGGTCTACATGCAGCCGGTGCAGAACCTGCGCCTGGGCGGCCGCCAGAGCAAGGCGCGCTTCCAGTACACGCTGCAAAGCGTCAATGCGGGCGAGATGGTGCCCTGGGCCACGCGGCTCATGGAGCGCATGCGCGCCGACCCGGCCTTCCGCGACGTCACCAGCGACTCGCAGAACCGCGGCCTGCAGGCCACGCTGGAGATCGACCGCGACAAGGCCGGCGTGCTCGGCGTTGCCGTGGGCGACCTGCGCACCGCGCTCTACAACGCCTATGGCGACCGGCAGATCGGCAGCATCTACGGCGCGAGCAACACCTACCAGGTGATCCTTTCGGCCGCCGACAACGACCGGCAGTTCGAGGACGACGTGTCGCGCCTGTCGGTGCGCAGCACCAGCGGCCGGCTGGTGCCGCTGTCGGCCTTCTCGACCGTCAAGCGCACCGTGGGCCCCACCTCGGTCAACCACCAGGGGCAACTGCAGGCGGTGACGGTGTCGTTCAACCTCGCACCCGACGTTCCGCTGGGCAACGCGACCGCGAAGATCGACCAGTTCAAGCAGGAGCTGAAGATGCCGCAGTCGATCATCACCACCTATGGCGGCGATGCGGCGGTGTTCCAGAGTTCGCAGGCCAGCCAGGCCGTGCTGCTGGTGCTGGCCGTGCTCGTGATCTACGTGCTGCTGGGCGTGCTGTACGAAAGCTACATCCACCCGCTGACCATCCTGGCGGGGCTGCCGTCGGCGGCCGTGGGCGCCTTGCTCTCGCTCAAGATCTTCGGCTTCGACCTGACGCTGATCGCGACCATCGGCATCCTGCTTTTGATCGGCATCGTGAAGAAGAACGCGATCATGATGATCGACTTCGCGCTCGACGCGCAGCGCACCGAGGGCATGAAGCCGGTCGATGCGATCCGCGAAGCCTGCCGGCTGCGCTTCCGCCCGATCCTCATGACCACGCTGGCCGCGCTGATGGGCGCACTGCCGCTCGCCCTGGGCCTGGGCGCCGGCGCCGAACTGCGCCAGCCGCTGGGCGTGGCGGTGGTGGGTGGGCTGATCTTCTCGCAGGTGATCACGCTCTACATCACGCCCGCGATCTACCTGGCGCTCGACCGCTACAGCGGCACCGGGCCGATGGTCGAGCTGCCGGGCGAGGCCAAGGCCGAGGCCGGTGGTGGTGCCGCAGGGCATGCGGCCTCGCACGCCTAGGTGGTTGTTTCGTCGAGGACGTCGTCGTCCGCCGCCAGGTGGGCGGTGTCGCTCCAGCCCACCAGGCTGAAGCCCTCGGGCGTCCACAGCATGCGATTGATGGCCGCATTGCCGAGCTGCCAGGTGCGCGGCGCCTGCAGCTCCTGGCGCGTGGCGGCGCGGTAGAGCACGTCCATCACGCCGCCGTGCGCCACCAGCGCCACCAGCTGGCCCGGATGGCGTGCGGCCAGTTTCGATGCGATGCGCGTCACCCGTTCGCGAAAGACCAGCAGGCTCTCGCCGCCCTCGGGCTGGAATTCGGGATCGCGCTCGCGCCAGCGCCGGGCCTCGTCGGGCAGGGTGGACTCGATCTCGGCAAAGCTCATGCCTTCGAAGCGGCCGAAGGCGCGTTCGCGCAGGCCGGGCTCGGGCTGCACTGCGAGGCCGTGCGGCCTGGCGATCTCCTGCGCGGTCTGCCAGGCGCGCGACAGGTCGCTGGCGTAGATCGCGCCGATGTCCTCGTGCGCCAGCGCCTGCCCGACGCGCCGGGCTTGCCAGAGCCCGGTGTCGTTGAGCCCGATGTCGAGCTGGCCCTGGATGCGCGTGTCGACGTTCCAGGCGGTTTCGCCATGGCGAACGGCAATCAGGCGGGTGATTTCTTCCATCTGGCTGGATTCTAGAAGCGCGTCACTATTTCTTCTTTGCCGCGGACAGCTCGATGTTCACTCGGCGCTCGCCCTGCGGCGGATTCGGAAAGCCCTGCAGCGCCGCCTCGAACATCACCGGCAGGATGGTCGCGCTGACGTTGTACGGGCCGTCGTTGCGGGCCCGCGTTTCGTAGACCACGCGGTTCGAGCCGATGTCGCGCAGCACGATGCTCACTTCGCGCTCGTACCAGGGGTTGGCCGCGGGCGGCATGAAGGCCGGGCCGCCGTACCAGCCGCCGCCATGCCAGCGGCGTGCGTAGCCGGGATAGCCGTAGCCATAGCCCCAGGGGCCGTCGAAGAGCCACGGATCGGCCCAGGGCGAGAGGCCGGCCGTGACGCGGGCGCCGATCTGCGCGCTGTACTGCGCCCGGGCATCGTCGCGGCGCAGGCCGACCTTGTCGAGCGCGGCGGCGGCCATGGCCTCGAGCGATTCCTGCCGGGCGGCGTCGGCCTGCTGCGAAGGCAGGCGCTCGAAGCGGTAGGTGGCGCCGGGCGCCACGGTGCCCAGCGACGAGAAGCTTTTCACGTCGCTGTCGACCACCCAGGAGGTGGCGCAGCCGCTCAGGGTTGCTATCAGAAGAAGAGCTGAAAACGCACGTTTCATGAGGATCTCCGGGCTCAGTGGCCCAAAATTCCCCTGGGTTGCCCGCTCAGCCCTGAAGGATGCGCAGGGCTGCAGGTGCCTGGGAGAGCAGGTCGAAGGAGGGCGTATCGAAGGCCTTGTCGCCGTCTTCGTCGGCCACGCCGGTCGCCTTCAGACCCTTGAAGTCGTGCCGCGTTCCGTCGAGCAGATGCGAGGGCACCACGTTCTGCAGCGCGGTGAACATGTTCTCCACGCGGCCGGGGTGCTTCCTGTCCCACTCGCGCAGCATTTCGCCGACCTGCTTGCGCTGCAGGTTTTCCTGGCTGCCACAGAGCGTGCACGGAATGATCGGGAATTCGCGGTGCTGCGCCCAGCGCACCAGGTCCTTCTCGGCCACGTAGGCGAGCGGGCGGATCACGATGTGCTTGCCGTCGTCGCTCACCAGCTTGGGCGGCATGCTCTTGAGCTTGCCCGCGAAGAACATGTTGAGGAAGAAGGTCTGCAGCATGTCGTCGCGGTGGTGGCCGAGCGCGACCTTGGTGGCGCCCAGTTCGTCCGCCACCCGGTACAGGATGCCGCGGCGCAGCCGGCTGCACAGGCCGCAGGTGGTCTTGCCCTCGGGGATCACGCGCTTGACGATGCTGTAGGTGTCCTGGTTCTCGATGTGGAAGTCCACGCCGAGCTCGCTCAGGTATTCGGGCAGCACCTCTTCGGGGAAGCCGGGCTGCTTCTGGTCGAGGTTGACCGCAACGATGTCGAAGTGGATCGGCGCGCGGGCCTTGAGCTTGAGCAGGATGTCCAGCATGGCGTAGCTGTCCTTCCCGCCCGAGACGCACACCATGACTTTGTCGCCCTCTTCGATCATGTTGTAGTCGACGATGGCGCGGCCGACCTCGCGGCACAGGCGCTTTTCGAGCTTGTGCGTTTCGCGCTCGATCTTCAGGGAGTTGGTGGCGGTTGCGGCGCCGGCGACGGGCGCCTCGTCGATCCAGACGGCGTTCATGGGTGGGCTGCTTCGGTCAGGCAAATCGGGGGGAGGAAGGCCCGATTTTGCCTCGGTTCACCATTCCCCGGCTTCCATGCGGATAGCCACCTCGCAGTCGTCGAAGATCTCGAGCTTGGCGATCTTCACCCGCACGCCGACCACGCCGGGCAGCTGCAACAGCCGCTGCGCGAGCTTGCCGATGAGGGTTTCGAGCAGGTTCACGTGCTCGGCCGTGCACTCGTCGATGATGATGCGGCGCACCTTGCGGTAGTCCAGCACGTGGAAGATGTCGTCGTCCTTCGGCATCAGCGGCTGCGCGCCCAGATGCAGTTCGGCGTCGACCTGGATCGGCTGCGGCGCCGTCTTTTCCTGGTCGAGGATGCCCAGGTTGGCGTCGAAGCGCAGCCCCTGCAGGGTGAGTGTCTGGCGGCCGATCGGGTTGGAAGGCATGGTGGGGCTCACATCAGCGAGAAGTCGCGTTCGAATTTCATGAGGTGCTGGCCGCCGTCCACCACGAGCGTGGTGCCGGTGATCGAGTTGTTCTCCAGTGCGAACTTCACCGTGGCCGCCACGTCGGCCGGCGTGGAAGAGCGGCCCAGCGGCGAGAGCTTGTGCAGCTTCGAGAACCTGTCTTCGTCCAGCATGTGGCTGGGCAGCGTGAGGCCGGGCGCCACGCCCACCACCCGCACGCGCGGCGCCAGTGCCAGCGCCAGCATGGGCGTGGCGGCCTCGAGCGCGGCCTTGGAGAGCGTGTAGCTCAGGAAGTCGGGGTTGGGGTTCCAGAGCTTCTGGTCGAGCAGGTGCACCGCCGCGCCCTGCGCGCCGCGCAGCGCCAGGTGGTCGTGCAGCGCCTGCGCCAGCAGGATGGCGGCGCCGGTGTTGCTGCGCGCGTGGCGCTCCATGAGCGCGTAGCTGAAGCTCGCGGCGTCGTCGTGCTCGAAGAGCGCCGCGCTGTGGACCACGGCATCGACCCCACCGAAGTGCGCCGCCACGCGCGGCAGCAGGGCGCGGGTGGCGCCTTCGTCGAGCAGGTCGGCCTCGAACGGTGCCGAATTGCCCGACAGGGCCGCGCAATCGGCCGCCGTTTGCTCGGCCTCGGCGCGCGAGCTGCGGTAGTGCACTGCCACCTGCCAGCCCCCCGCGGCCAGCGCCAGCGCAATCTCGCGGCCCAGCCGGCGGCCGGCGCCCGTGACGAGGACGGTGCGGCGGGCTGGCGTAACAGGAGGAAGGGGCGCTGTGCTCATGCGGGCAGAGAAGGGAGAATCGGCGGGTGACGACAAAAACGACGACAAACAGTTTACCCATCGCCCTCGATATCCTGATTGCCCGTTCGGTGGAACGCGCGGGCGGATGGATCGGCTTCGACCGCTTCATGGCGCTGGCCCTGTATGCGCCGGGGCTGGGCTACTACGCCAACAGCTCGGCCAAGTTCGGCCACATGCCCTCTTCGGGCAGCGACTTCGTGACGGCGCCGGAGCTCACGCCCATGTTCGGGCAGGCGCTCGCAGCGCAGGTGGCCGAGGCGCTTGCGAAGACGGGCACCGACACGGTCTGGGAATTCGGCGCCGGCACGGGCGCTCTGGCCGTGCAGTTGCTGCATGCGCTCGACGAGATCGGCCGCGGCGACGTGCGCTACCGCATCGTCGACCTGTCCGGCACCTTGCGCGAGCGCCAGCAGCAGGCGCTCGCGCGCTACATAGACCGCGTCGAGTGGCTTGGCGAACTGCCCGAGGCGATGCAGGGCGTGGTGGTCGGCAACGAGGTGCTCGACGCGATGCCGGTGCAGCTGCTGGCGCGCGTGGGCGGCCAGTGGTTCGAGCGCGGCGTGGTGCGCAATGCGCGCGCCGACGGCTGGGCCTGGGCCGACCGCGAGACCGCGCTGCGGCCGCCGTTCGAGGTGCCCGGCGAGCACGACTACCTGACCGAAATCCATCCGCAGGCCGAGGCCTTCGTCGCGACCCTGGCGGACCGCCTGAAGAGCGGAGCGGCCTTCTTCATCGACTATGGTTTTCCGGAGCGCGAGTACTACCACCCGCAGCGCCACATGGGCACGGTGATGTGCCACCGCGCGCACCAGGCCGACGGCGATCCGCTGTCGGATGTGGGCTACAAGGACATCACGGCGCACGTCAATTTCACAGGCATCGCGCTCGCGGGACAGGAGGCCGGGCTCGAGGTGCTGGGCTACACCAGCCAGGCGCGCTTTCTGCTGAACTGCGGGCTGCTCGAACGGATGGGGCAGGGCAGCACGGCCGAGAGAGGCATGGCGGCTCGGCTCGTTCATGAGCATGAGATGGGGGAGCTGTTCAAGGTGGTGGGGTTCGCGGTGGGCGAGGGGTGGGAGGCGATGGGGTTTGCTGAAGGGGATCGGAGTCATACGCTTTGACCCTTTGGTTTGTTTGTTTTCCGGGGCCGGGGCGAGACCCGGCCCCCGCCCCCCAAAAAAACCATAAGCAACCAACAAAGATGTCGTTGAGAACCCCCTCACTAAAACCTACATTGGCGAAATGACCGCCCCCCAGCACTTCGAAGTGCGTCCCTTCAACGCCCCCGTGGGCGCAGAAATCGTCGGCCTCGACATCTCGAAGCCCATCAACGACGAAGATTTCGCTCGCATCCACCGCGCCCACCTGGACCACCACGTGCTGGTGTTCCGCAACCAGCAGATCACCCCGGCAGAGCACATCGAATTCAGCCGCCGCTTCGGCCCGCTCGAGATCCATGTGCTGCACCAGTTCCACCTGAAGAACCATCCCGAGATCCTGATCGTCTCCAACATCAAGGAGAACGGCGAGCCCATCGGCCTGGGCGATGCGGGGGTCTACTGGCATTCGGACATCTCGTACAAGCCCCAGCCCAGCCTGGGCTCGCTGCTGCATGCGCAGGAGTTGCCGAGCGAAGGCGGCGACACGCTCTTTGCCGACCAGCACCTTGCGTGGGAAACGCTCTCCCCCGAGCTGCAGCAGCGCATCCTGCCGCTCAAGGCCGAGCACAGCTACCTCGCCAAGTACGACGAGCTGCGCGCGAAGAATCCGTGGCGGCCCAAGCTCTCGCAGGAACAGATCGACCAGGTCGCGCCTGCCGTTCAGCCGGTGGTGCGCACGCACCCCGAGACCGGCCGCAAGGCGCTGTTCGTCAGCGAGCATTTCACGACGCGCATCGTCGGCCTGCCGCAGCAGGAAAGCGATGCGCTGCTGGCCGAGCTGTTCGCGCACAGCGTGAAGCCGCAGTTCGTTTATCGCCATCAATGGGCGCCGCACGACCTCGTGTTCTGGGACAACCGCTCGCTGATGCACCTGGCGGCGGGCACGCCCGACCACCTGCGGCGCCGCCTGAACCGCACCACCATCGTGGGCGACACGCCCTTCTGACTCTTTTAGCGCCGATGCGGCCGGGCTCAACCGGCGCCGGGCTTGCCGCCGCCGCCCTGGCGCAGCGCGCGCAATTCGGCGTTGAGGAATTCGTTGGCGTCCCGCATCGAGCCGTTGGGCATCTTGACCTTGTAGGCCTTGCCCGTCACCTCCGAGCGGGAGGCGCAGCGGTCGATGAAGTCTTCCGCCGTGGCGATGTCGTCTTTGAAGTGGTCGAACTTGGCCTGCATGTGCTTGGCGGCGTCGGCGGCGTTGTGTTCATTGCCGTTGCGCATGAAGGTCATCGTCGTCATCTTCGAGACGCGCAGGATCAGCGTGTCGATCAGCTTTTGCTCCGACGCGGAAGGGGTGGCCTGGGCCACTGCGGCCGCAAGGCCGAGCACAAGCGCCACCAGGGCGCGACGCGGAAGTTGAAATGAAGCCATGCGGTCGATGCGGCAATTTTCGGACCATGCTAGAGCGGTGGCCCCACGCGTGTCAAACCGGGCCCGGCTCGGGTCTAATCGCAGGTTTTGGCACGCTTGGTTTCCCATGAGCTCTTCCGCCCCCGATCTGCTGTCGATTGCGCACTCCCTGGCCGATGCCGCCGCCGCGCAGTCGATGCGCCATTTCCGCACGCCGCTGGACATCATCACCAAGGCCGACGAGAGCCCCGTGACGCTGGCGGACCGCGCCGCCGAGACGGCCATGCGCGAGATCCTTGCCGTGCGCGCCGCGGCGGACGGCATCTTCGGCGAGGAGCACGGCCTCGAGCGGCTCGACGCCGAGCGCGTCTGGGTGCTCGACCCGATCGACGGCACGCGCAGCTTCATCACCGGATCGCCGCTCTGGGGCACGCTGATCGGCGTGCTGCAGGGCTCGCGCGTGGTGCTGGGCATGATCGACATGCCGGTGCTCAAGGAGCGCTGGATCGGCCAGGCCGGCCGGGGCGCCACGCGTGATGGCCAGCCGGTGCATGCGAGCAGCTGTACCGACGTGGCCAAAGCGCGCATCGTCACCACCTCGCCCGACATCTTCGCGCCCGCCGACTGGCAGGCCTTCGACCGGCTGAGCAGACAGTGCGCGATGCGGCGCTTCGGCGGCGACTGCTACGGCTATGCCCAGTTGGCGGGCGGCACCATCGACCTCGTGGTGGAAACCGGCCTGCAGCCCTACGACTACCTGGGCCCGGCCGGCGTGATCGAGGCCGCGGGCGGCGTCATCACCGACTGGCAGGGCCGGCCGCTGGGCCTCGAGTCCGATGGCCGGGTGATCGCCGCGGCCACGCCCGAGCTCCACAGGCAGGCAATGGCCATCCTCGCGACCCAGGCTTGAACCGGCCTAGACTGTTCCCATGATCCGCTGGCTGATCGTCGTCGTCCTTGCCCTGGTGCTCATGAGCGGCCTCACGGCCTGGCTGCGCCGGTTCGGCTTCGGGCGGCTGCCGGGCGATTTCGAATTCCGCGCCTTCGGCCGCGAATGGCAGCTGCCGATCTCGAGCACGCTGGTGCTCAGCATGATCGCGGCCCTGGTGGCGCGCTTCGTCTAGCGCCGTTGATGAACCCAGAGACCCCAGAGAGAAGAACCACGCGATGAGAGCCTGCGTTGACATCGGCGGCACCAAGGTGGCCGTGAGCCTTTCCCCTTCGAGCGATGCGCCGCTGCTCGGCCGCCGCAGCGAGCCGACGGCCAAGACCGGCGACAACGACGCCGTGGCGGTGCAGATCATGCGGATGATCGACGAGGTCTGCGCCGAACAGGGCATCGCGCCGGCCGACATCGACCGCGTGGGCGTCTCGTCCACCGGCCCCTTCGAGCTGCGCGACGGCATGGTGGAGCTGGCCACGCCCAATATCTGCGGCGGCATTGCCGGACCGGCGCGCGGCCTGCCCAACAACTGGATGACGGCGATCATCGAAGCCCCGCTGGCCCGGCGCTTCAGCCGCGTGCGGGTCGAGAACGACGCCGTGGCCGCGCTCGAGGCCGAGCGCCACTGGGGCGCGCTGCAGGGCATGGACCACTGCGCCTACGTCACCTGGAGCACCGGCGTGGGCGTGGGCCTGTGCGTGGACGGCCGCGCGCTGCGCGGCAAGAACGGCAATGCCGGCCATGCGGGCCACAGCTTCGTGGCAGACGACGCCAGCGGCGCGCTCTGCGGCTGCGGCAACCTCGGCGACGTGGAGGCGCTGGTGGCGGGCAACTCGATCGCGCGCCGCTTCGGGCAGCCCGCGCCCGACCTGTTCGCGGCCGCCTCGGGCGGTGAACCGCATGCCATCGAGATCGTCGATGCCTTGTGCCGCGTCATGGGCCGGATGATCTACAACCTGGTTGCCACGCTCGACCTCCAGCGCATCAGCCTGGGCGGCAGCGTGTTCTGGCACCACCGCGACTTTCTGCTGCCGCGCCTGCAGGCGCAGGTCGACGGCAAGCTCAAGCCGCTCACGCGCGGCGTGCTGCTGGTGCCCGCGGGGCTCGGAGAAAAGGTCGGCGACTACGCCGCCCTGGCACTGCTCGACTGACTCCGGCGCGCCTGGGGCGGCTGGATGGGAGCCGGGGGCGACATCGGCCGAACGGGCAGCTGCGCCGCAGCCGCGCCGGCGCCGCGGCTCATCAGCGTCTCGATGATCTGGCCCAGGCGGCGCAGGCCCGTGTCGACCGCCTCGCCATACGGCCAGCCGCAGTTGATGCGCAGGTAGTGATCGAAGCGCGAGGAGTTGGAGAACAGCGTGCCGGGCGCCACCACGATCCGCTCCGCGAGCGCCGCATCGAAGACCCGCGACGACGACAGGCGCCCGGGCAGCTCGACCCACAGCTGCAGCCCGCCGGGCGGCAGGTTGATGCGCGTGCCGGCCGGAAAGTAGCCGGCGATGGCATCGGCAGTCTGCTCGCGCTGCGTCTTCAGGCAGCCGCGCAGATGGCGCAGATGGCGGTCGTAGGCGCCGGTGGCCATGAACAGGCCGGCCCCGCTTTGCGAGAGGCCTTCGTTGTTGCGGGTCTGCGCGTACTTGAGCATTTCCACCCGCGCGTGCCAGCGTCCGGCCGCGATCCAGCCCAGGCGCAGGCCGGGCGCGAGGATCTTGTGCAGCGAGGCGCAATGGATCACGTTGCCGCCGGCATCCCAGGACTTGAGCGCGCGCGGCGGTGTCGGGGCGTCGACGAGCTCGCTGTAGGTGTCGTCCTCGATCAGCGGAATCTCGTGCCGCTCGCACAGCTGCGCGAGCCGCGCCTTGTGGGTATCGGGCATCACGCTGCCCAGCGGGTTCTGCAGGTGCGGCACCACCACCACGGCCTTGATGTTGTCGTAGGTGCGGATCGCGAGCTCCAGCGCTTCGATCGAGAGGCCGGTCTGCGGGCTGGTCGGGATCTCCAGCGCGCGCATGCCCAGGCTCTCGAGCACCTGCAGCAGGCCGTAGAAGGTGGGCGACTCCACCGCCACCGTGTCGCCCGGCTGCGCCACGGCACGCAGCGCGAGGTTGAGCGCCTCGATGCAGCCGTTGGTGACCAGGATGTCTTCCGGCGAGATCGCCATGCCCACGCGCAGGCTGCGCTGCGCGAGCACCTCCCGGAACTGGCGGTGGCCCTTGAGCGGCGCCGCGACCGTCAGCATGTCGGGCTGCTGGCGCAGCATGCGCGTCATCGCATTGCGCAGGGCCTCAGCGGGATACAGCTCGGGTGCGCCGCGCGCGATGGAAAAGTTGAGCTTCTCGGGGAGCTGCCGGCGGCGCGCCACGAAGTCCGACACCTTGGCGTGAATGCCCACGTACTGCGCCGGGTCGGGCGGCACGCCGGCCGGGGGCTCCTCCATCGGCGCGATGGCGAGGCGCCGCGGCCGGCGCACGAAGTAGCCCGAGCGGTCGCGCGCCTCGACCCAGCCGTCGCTTTCCATCGTGCGGCACAGCTGCAGCGCGGTCGACAGGCTGATGCCGTGCAGGCGCATGAGGCTGCGCAGCGAAGGCAGCTTGTCGCCCTGCTTGAGCGAGCCGGTGTGGATCGCGTCCACGTAGTGCGCTGCGAGCTGGCGGTAGAGCGGTAGCGAGTCCATGGCGTCGATGCTCCCCCTATCGCGCATCCGAAAACAGATGCAGTTGCAAAGGAAAACGACCATAACAGATGCGCCGCGGCAGCCACTGTTGCGGTGCGAATCGCCTGGGCGTGTGCCTGTTTTCCGGGCGCCCGAATTCCTACGATGAGCGCACCCACTCCATAAGGCGCGCCATGTCCCCCACCACTCTCGACCGACTGCCCGATACCGTCGTCCTGCAACCGGGCGAGGCCCTGCGCGCGGCGCTCGACCCCGCCACCTGGCTCGAGATGCAGGAGGGCCGCGCGCTGCTCGTGTCGCCGCCCGCATGGTTCGGCGAAACCGTGTTCACCGCGAAGACCATGCTGAACGAGGGCGACGTGCACCGGCTGGAACGCGGCGGCTGGATCGAGCTGTCGGCGCTGGCGCCGGTGCGGCTGCGCGTGCATGCGCAGCCGCAGCAGGCACCTGCGGCCCGGCCCGCCGAGCCCCGGCCGGTGATGCGGCTGGTGCGGCTGTTGACCGGAAGCTGAGCGGCGGCGGCTTTCTAGCGCTGGCTCGCGGCGTGGCGCAACGCCTCGAGAAAGCTGCGCCGCCACCAGTGGATGTCCTGCTCGCGGATGCGCGACAGCAGCTTCTGGTGCCGCTCGCGCCGCTCCTCGAGCGGCATCTGCAGCGCCTGCTGCACCGTTTCGGCCGTGCCGTGCGTGTCGTAAGGGTTCACCAGCAGCGCTTCCTTCAGCTGCTCGGCCGCGCCGGCGAAGCGCGACAGCACCAGCACGCCAGGGTCGGCCGGGTCCTGCGCCGCGATGTATTCCTTGGCGACCAGGTTCATGCCGTCGCGCAGCGGCGTCACCAGCCCGACCGCGGCCGCGCGGCACAGCCCCGGCACGCGCTTGCGCGCCACCATGCGGTGGATGTAGCGCACCGGCATCCAGTCGAGTTCGCCGTAGTCGCCGTTGATGGCGCCGCACAGCGATTCGAGCTCGCGCCGGATGTCGCCATAGGCATCGACCGTCTCGCGCGTGGGCGAGGCGATCTGGATCAGCGTCGCGCTGCGGCGGTTCTCGGGGTAGTTGGCGAGCAGCTCGCGAAAGGCGCGCACGCGCTGGGGGATGCCCTTGGAGTAGTCGAGCCGGTCGATGCCCAGCAGCAGCCGGCGCTGCGAATATTCGCGCTTCATGGTCTCGAACATGTCGCGCGACTCCTTCGCATGCGTGAGCGCCGCGAATTCGTCGACGTCGATGCCGATCGGGAAGGCGCTGCAGCGCACCGTCTGGCCGTAGGCGCGGTACATCTCGTCGCCCAGGTATTCGCCGTGCGCCTCGTTGCGCACGTAGTGCTCGAAATGCTGCACGTCCTGCTGCGCCTGGAAGCCGATCAAATCGTAGGCGAACAGCGAGCGCATGAGCCACTCGTGCTGCGGAACGGCCGCAATGATGATCTGCGGCGGCAGCGGAATGTGCAGGAAGAAGCCGATGCGCTGCCTGCAGCCCATGGCGCGCAGTTCGGCCGCGAGCGGCATCAGGTGGTAGTCGTGGATCCAGATGATGTCGTCGTCCTTCAGCATCGGCTTGAGCTTGCGCGCGAACAGCTGGTTCACGCGCCGGTAGCCGCCGATGAAGCCGGCGTCGAAGTGGGCGAGGTCGAGGCGGTTGTGGAACACCGGCCACAGCACGTCGTTGCTGTAGCCCAGGTAGTAGCTGTCGTGGTCCTCGCGGCTCAGGTCGATGGTGGCCAGGGTGACCTTGCCGGCCTGCTGCATGTGCAGCTCGCCTTCGCCCGTGGGGCCATTCTCGACGATCTGGCCGCTCCAGCCGAACCACATGCCGCCGCTTTGCTGCAGGCTTTCGCCGAGCGCCACGGCCAGGCCGCCTGCGGCAGGCTTGCGCGGGTCGGCCACGCGGTTGGAGATGACGACGAGCCGACTCATTGGTGCACCCCTGGCGCTGCGCTCATATGCACGAATCCCACGGCGCCGACAGCCGTACGGCGGCATTGATGATGCCCACCATGGAGTACGTCTGAGGAAAGTTGCCCCACATCTCGCCCGTGACCGGGTGCGTGTCTTCCGAGAGCAGGCCGAGCGGGTTGCGCGCCGCCAGCATGGTCTCGAAGATCTGGCGCGCCTCGGCCTTGCGGCCGATCTTGGCGAGCGCGTCGATGCGCCAGAAGGTGCAGATGTTGAAGGCGGTCTCGGGCTTGCCGAAGTCGTCGGCCGCCTCGTAGCGGCGCATGTAGGGACCGTCGCAGAGCGTCTTTTCCATGGCGTCCACGGTGGAGATGAAGCGCGGGTCGCGCGCGTCGATCAGGCCGACCTCCACCATCAGCAGGATGCTGGCGTCAAGCTCATGGCCGCCGAAGCTTTCGGCAAAGGCCTGGCGCTCCTCGCACCACGACTTGGCGAGGATCTCTTCTTTCATGCGCGCGGCGTGGCCGTGCCAGTAGGCGGCGCGTTCGGGCAGCGCCAGCGCGCGCGCGATCTTGGCGAGCCGGTCGCAGGCGGCCCAGCTCATGAGCGCGGAGCTGGTGTGCACGCGGGCGCGGGTGCGCAGCTCCCACATGCCGGCATCGGGCGTGCCGTAGACGCGGATCGCCTGCTCCCCCACGGCCTCGAGGTGCGGAAACTCGGCCGCGCCCGCGCGGCTCAGCAGCCGGTGGTCATGGAAGGCCTGCGCCGCGCCGAGCACGATGTTGCCGTAGACGTCGTGCTGGAAGTGCTCCTGCGCCTGGTTGCCCACGCGCACCGGTCCCATGCCGCGGTAGCCCGCGAGGTTCTCGACCATCGACTCGGGCAGCTCGCGCTCCAGCCCGATGCCGTACAGCGGCTGGATGTGCTCGCCGTGCGAGCCGATCACCACGTTGCCGAGCCAGCGCAGGTAGTCTTCCATGGTGCCCACCTCGCTCAGCGAGTTGAGCGCGCGCACCACGAAGAAGGCATCGCGCAGCCAGCAGTAGCGGTAGTCCCAGTTGCGCTGGCTGCCCGGCGCTTCGGGAATGCTGGTGGTCATGGCGGCGACGATGGCGCCGGTGTCCTCGTAGAGCGAGAGCTTGAGCGTGATGGCCGCGCGGATCACCGCGTCCTGGTATTCGAACGGGATCGCGAGCCTCTTGCTCCAGGTGCGCCAGTAGGCGATGGTTTCCTGCTCGAAGCTGCGCGCGGTGTCGGCAATGCCGTCGAGCAGGGTTTCGTCGACGCCGAACATGAAGTTGTATTCGCGCGAGAGCACGAAAGGCTGGCGCGAAAGAATGTGCGAGATCGATGCGTCGGTGTTGAGCCGCAGCGTCACGTCGGGCCCCACGTAGCGGATGTGGTTGCTGCCGCGCGTGACCTCCAGCGGCCCCGAGGCGCCCCACTGGAAGCGCGGGTCGAGCGCCACCCGCACGCGCGGCGCGCCGGCAATCGGCCGCACGCGGCGCACCATCATCAGCGGGCGGAAGTAGCGCGAGCGGCTGTAGAAGCGCGGCGCGAAGTCGGTGATCTCGATGCCCTGGCCGGCGCTGTCGAACAGCTGCGTGCGCAGCACCGCGGTATTGGGCTCGTACCACTGCTTGCTGGAGGCGAAATCCTCGATCTCGATGGCCCAGGCGCCGGCCTCCTCGCCCGGGTGCAGCAGCGCATTGAAGACCGGATCGCCGTCGAAGCGCGGCAGGCAGCACCACACGGCGCGCCCGCGTGCATCGATGAGCGCGCTGTAGGCGCAGTTGCCGATCACGCCCACGTTGAGCGAAGGCTCGGCCGGCGGCCCGAAGCCACGCGGCGCACCGGAAGCTGCAACGCGCGGGTCGACCGGCGCGTGGTCGGCAGGCCCGGCCGCGCCGGAAATGGAAATGCCCGCGCGGTCCTCGGGTGCCTGGGGCAGTTGCAGCTCGCTCATCCATCGCTCCTCGGAGATTCGTCATTCTTGCGGGCCGGCGCAGCCAGCTGGTCACGCAGCTGCACCAGCCATTCGAAGACCGCGCGCGGCGATTCGAGCCGGTGCAGCGCCAGGCTCGGGCCCGAGCCGACCTTGATGCCGATGCCGCCGCGCGGCTGCACCACCGCGAAGCCGCTCTCGTCGGTGGTGTCGTCGCCGGCAAAGACCGGCAGGCGCCCCGCGAACGGCGCCTCCGTCATGAAGGCCTCGATCGCAATGCCCTTGTTGACTCCGGTGGGCTTGACCTCGAACACGAACTTGCCGTGCAGCAGCTCGAGCTGCGGCCGGCCTGTGATGGCGCGCGACATGGCGTCGCGGCACACGGCCTCGAGTTGCGGTGCGAGCCGGTAGTGCAGCGCAATGGCCGCGTGCTTGCGCTCGACCAGCAGGCCTTCATGCACCCGGGCCAGTTCGTTGGCGATGTCCAGGATGGGCACGAGGTCGGGTGCGTGCTGCTCCTGCATGCGGCCCTGCGAGTCGCGCCGCTGCACGCCGTGCTCGCCGGCGGCAGGCAGGCGCAGCGGCGCGAGGAAGCGGTCGATGGCATCGATCTGGCGGCCCGACACCACGGCCAGCGCGCCGCCGAGCTGGTCGCGCAGGTCTTCGAGCAGGGCCACCAGGGCGGAAGGAATCTCGATCGCCTCGGGGGTGGGTGCGAGCGCGACCAGGGTGCCGTCGAAATCGAGAAAGAGGGCTGTATCTCGGCCCAACGGAGGAGGCAACTGGGAGGACATTGGCATCGGTGAAAACCATAACACGGGCCTGGCATTTCCCGTGTCGGCCAAAGTCGGACGTCTGCGCCGGGGCTTCAGCCCAGCGATGCCGCCACGGCCTCCACGCGCGCGCGGTGGATCGCCTCGCCGATCTGCGGCCCGGCGGCGCCGGATTGCTGCGCCGCGCGTGCCACGGCGTCGGTGGGGACGCCGGCCGCCGTGGCGAGCACGGCAAGCAGCCGCTCGCGCTGCGGATAGGGCCGCTCCTCGAAGCCGAGCCGGCCGCGCGCATCGCATTCGCAGGCCAGCAGCACGTCGGCAAAGCGCGCCGGCTTGCGAAACGCGTCGCAGCGCTCCAGCAGGCGCACCAGCGCCGCGGCCGTGAGTTCGCCGCTGCGATGGATGTTGCCGTGTTCGCGCGCCACCACCTCGGCGAGCTCGCGGATCTCGACCGGCACGCGCCAGCGGTCGCACACCGCGTGCAGCAGCTCGGCGCTGCGCTTCTCGTGGCCGATGTGGCGCGGCAGCAGCCCGGGCTCGGTCGTGCCCTTGCCCAGGTCGTGCATCAGGCAGGCGAAGCGCACCGGCAGCGAGGCCTCGAGCCTGGCACTGGTGTCGATGACCATCATCAGGTGCAGGCCGCTGTCCACTTCGGGGTGGTGGGCCTCGGGCTGCGGCACGCCCCAGAGCCGGTCGACCTCGGGCAGCAGCACCGCCAGCGCCCCGCAGGCGCGCAGCACCTCGAACATGCGCGACGGGCGGGTTTCCATCAGCCCGCGCGAGAGCTCCTGCCAGACGCGCTCGGGCACCAGCGCATCGGCTTCGCCGGCTTCGACCATCTCGCGCATCAGGGCCATGGTTTCGGGCGCGACCGAGAAATCGTCGAAGCGCGCCGCAAAGCGCGCCACCCGCAGGATGCGCACCGGGTCTTCGCGAAAGGCGTCGGTGACGTGGCGCAGCAGCTTTTGCTCGAGGTCGCGCCGGCCATGGAAGGGGTCGGCGAGCTTGTCGGCGTCGGGCTCGAAGCGGCCGTCGGCGTCCACGAATTCCGCGGGCAGCGCGATGGCGTTGACCGTGAGGTCGCGCCGTGCCAGGTCCTGCTCGAGGGTGACGTCGGGCGAGGCGTGCACGGTGAAGCCGCGGTAGCCGGGAGCGCTCTTGCGCTCGGTGCGGGCCAGCGCGTATTCCTCGCGGGTCTGCGGATGCAGGAACACCGGAAAGTCGCGCCCCACGGGCAGGTAGCCGCGCGCCGCCATTTCTTCCGGCGTGGCGCCCACCACCAGCCAGTCGTGGTCCGACACCGGTCGCCCGAGCAGCCGGTCGCGCAGCGCACCGCCGACGAGATAGGTTTTCATGCGCCCAGTGTAGGGATACTCCAGATGGAAAAAATAGAACGGTCGTTCGATGATTTATCTGCAGATCGCACGATCGTTCGCCGATTTGCCAGAAAAGTAGCCGCTGTCGCAGTGGAGGCCGCGTGCTGCAGGTTTTTAAACCAAAAGGAGTAACAACGTCATGAAGAAAACAATGCTTGCGCTGACGGCAGCGGGCGCGCTGGCGTCCGGGAGCGCATGGGCGCAGAGCGCTGGCGACTGGGTGGTCGGCGCGGGCTGGCTTCATCTGGCGCCGCAGGACTCGAGCAAGCCGCTCACGCTGACGGCGCCGGTGCGCAGTGTGATGACGGGGTCTGGCGCGTCGGTCAATGATTCGGACACGCTGGGCCTGAGCGTCGTCTATTTCATCGACAGCCACTGGGCCGTCGAAGGGGTGCTCGGCATTCCGCCGAAGTTCAAGCTCGACGGCACCGGCACGCTGGGCCGCGTGGGCGAACTGGGCGAGGCGCGCCAATGGAGCCCCACCATCCTCGGCAAGTATTACTTCAACGAGGGCCGCGCCGACTTTCGACCGTTCGTGGGCCTGGGCGCGACCTACGTCTGGTACAGCGACATCGAGCTGACGCCGGGGCTGCAGGGCGCGCTGGGCAGCCAGCTGCGCCAGCGGCCGTTCTCCACCTCGACCACCGCCAAGCTCGACAGCTCGTTCGCGCCCGTGCTCAATGCCGGCGTGGCCTACCAGATCGACAAGCACTGGGGCGTGTCGCTCTCGGTCTCCTACATTCCGCTGAAGACCAAGGCCAAGCTCACGACCACGACGCTCACCGGGCTGCCGATCGCCACCAGCGAGGCCAGGCTCAAGCTGAACCCGATCGTGACCTACCTCTCGGCGACCTACCGCTTCTGAGGCGGCTGGATTCGAGGAGCCTCAGCGCGCCGTGCGGTAGGGCTCGTCGAACGCCACGAAGTCCTTCTCGGCCAGGGCATCGTCGACCCATGCCTTGACGCCCGGCAGTGCCTGCACGCGCTCGATGTAGGCGCTGATGGCCGGCGGTACCGGCAGGCCATAGGTCTTGATGCGCGTGCCCACCGGTGCGAAGTAGCTGTCGGCAATGCTGAAGCCGCCGAACAGCAGGGGGCCGCCGTGGGCATCGAGCAGGCCGCTCCACATCTGCACGACGCGGTCGAGGTCGGCCTGCAGGCCGGGGTTGTCCTTCAGCAGCCGTGCGCCGACATCGGCGAGCGACGCCTCGATGTTCATGGGGCAGAGGCTGCGCAGGCTGCCCAAGCCCGAATGCATTTCGGCGCAGATGCTGCGCGCGCGGGCCCGGTCGGCCGCGGCGCGGGGCCAGAGCTGCTTCTCGGGAAAGGTCTCGGCCAGGTATTCGGCAATGGCGAGCGTGTCCCACACCACGAGGTCGCCGTCGGCCAGCACCGGCACCTTGGCCACCGGGTTGAGCGCGCCGATGGTCTTCTTGAACTGCGAGTCGGCCTCGAAGGAATCGAAGCGGACCTTCACCTCCTCGAACGGGATGCCGGCCTGCTTCATGAGGATCCAGGGCCGCATGGACCAGGACGAGTAGTTCTTGTTGCCGATGTAGAGCTTGCGCATGGTGCGATCCTGCGGTTGGGATGAGAGAGAAAAAAGCCTTCGATGCTAGCGGGCCCGTGCCGGCGAATTGATGCCGAAATGCGGCTGGATTGATGCGCTGCGGCGCGGCTTGTTTCTTCTTCTTCAGCGCGGCGGCGGCTGGTCGTCTTCAGGCGAGGCGATCACGCGCGGCGCTGCGCCGGCCTTGTCTTCCTCGATGTGCGGCGGCCCGACCATGCGTTCGACCATGCCGACCAGGCGCGGCACCAGCGCGAGCACGGCCAGCGCCAGCAGTGCGCTCAGTACCGCAGTCACTTCGCGTCCGAGCCCGCAGGCCATGCCGATCGCGGCGGTCATCCACAGCCCGGCGGCGGTGGTGAGGCCTTGCACCTGGTGCTCGTCCTTGCCCTGCTTGAGGATGGTGCCGGCGCAGAGAAAGCCCACGCCCGCCACCAGGCCCTGGATCACCCGGCTCATGTCGGCGGGCTCGATGCCGGTCTGCTGCGGAATCAGCACGAACAGCGCCGAGCCGATGGCCACCAGCATGTGGGTGCGCACGCCGGCCGCCTTGCCCTGCTGCTCGCGCTCGAAGCCGAGCATGAACCCGATGACCGCCGCAAGCATCAGCCGAACGACGATGCGCGTGAACTGCGTGATGTCGCCCACGTCCGAGAATTCGGCCGCTACGGTGTCGAGCACCTGGCCGCCCCAGCTCATGTCAGGGAAGATCCTTGTTGGGTTCGGGTTCCGCCGCGTCGCGCGGGCCCACGCGGCCCAGGCGCTCCTTCAGCGACTGCGGACGCCCGCTGATCAGCGCGGCGTAGTTGGTGGTGTTGGCCAGCACCTTCTTCACATAGTCGCGCGTTTCGTTGAAGGGCACGTTCTCGGCCCAGATCGCGGCTTCCATCACCGGGCCGTTGCGCCAGCTGCGCGGCCGGCCGGGGCCGGCGTTGTAGGCGGCCGCGGCCAGCGCCATGGAACCGTCGAAGTCGTCGAGCGCGAGCTTCAGGTAGTTGGTGCCGATGGTGATGTTGGTCTCATGGTCGTTGATCTGCCCGGGCGTGAAGCCGGCCAGGCCGATCTTGCGTGCGGTCCAGCGCGCGGTGGCGGGCATGACCTGCATCAGGCCCGAGGCGCCGACGCCCGAGCGCGCATCCATGATGAAGCGGCTTTCCTGGCGGATCAGGCCGTAGACATAGGCCGGGTCGAGCCCGATGTCCTGGCTCCTGCGCAGCACCGTGTCGTGGAACGGCATGGGAAAGCGCTGCTCGACGTCGATCACGCCCTTGGTGCGCTCGCTGGTGTTGATGCAGCGGTCCCACACCTCGCGCTGGCAGGCGAAGTCGGCCGCGGCCAGCAGCGCGCGGTCGTCCATGCCGCCCTTGTCGTGCAGGTTGGTGGCGTAGTTCCATTCGCGCGTGCCCTCGGAGCGCAGGCCGATCGCAATGGCGTAGAGCGCGCGGTTGAGCGCGATGTTGCTGCGCGCGGCGTTCTTCTCTTCGGGTGTGAGCGGCGCCGGACGCGTGGGCGCCACGGTGCGCTGGCCGAGTTCCTCCAGCGCCAGCATCTCGTAGAAGCCGCGGGTGCCCGCAATGCTCTGGTAGAGCTCGCGCGCCTGCGCGCGGCGGTCGTCGCCGCCCGCCGCGCTGAGTGCGCGCGCCTTCCAGTAGACCCAGGTCGGCTCCAGCTGGGCGGTTTCGCTCATGGCGTTGATGGCGGGCGCCACCTCCTTCCACTGGCCGGTGCGCAGCGCGGCGCGCACGCGCCATCCAAGCATGTCGTCGGACAGGTCGCCGTTCTTCGTGACGTTGGCGAAGTAGCTGCCGGCCAGCGGCGAGAGCTTGTTGGCGGCCTGCCGGCCGATGGTGCCCCAGAGCCAGTTGCGCTCCTCGGCCGAGAGCATCGGCCCCCATTTGCTGTCGAGCTGGGTGGCGGCCTGCTCCGGGTCGGCCATGGCGATCTTGATGAGCGCCAGCACCACCAGTTCCTTGCGCGACTTGGCGGCCACGAAGGCGCGGCCGGCCAGGAACTTGGCCGCGCTGGCGTTGAGCTCCTCGAACAGCGGCAGCGCATCGGGCGCGGCAATGGTCACGGCGCCGCGCGCGGCCTGCGGGCGGTTGGCCTCCATGGCCAGGCGGGCCTTCTTCCAGGCGTCGTTGGGCGACAGCAGGCGGGCCGCGACCAGGCGGTCGGCCGCGGTGAGGCAGCCGTCGTCCGCATCCTTCTGGGCGAACCAGTTGCGGCGCACCTCGTGGGCCTGGGCCTGGGTCGTGCTGCCGGACTGCAGGGCCTCGACCAGGATCGCATAGCAGCGCACCTGCGGATCGTCGCCCATGCGAAAGCCCGCCAGCGCGGAGGAAAAGCCGTCCCAGTCGCGGCGCTGGCCCAGCAGCAGCAGCCAGTCGTTGCGCAGCCGGTCTTCCTGGTAGGTGCCGGGATAGCGGGCGAAGAAGTCCTGCACCTCGTTCGGCGCGGCTTCCTGCAGGCGGGCCTTGAGTTCCCAGTAGGCGGCCCAGGGTTCGAGCGCATGGCCGCGCGCCTGCGGCAGCAGGGCCGCGAGCCGGCCCTTGTCGCCGCGCTGGAAGGCCTGCTTCATCTGCATCAGCACGTCGTCGTTGCTGTTGTTGGCCTGTGCGGCGGCGGGCTGCTGCGAAAGCAGTGCGGCGGCTGCCAGGACGGCGGAAAAAACCAGCGCGGACGCTGCATTGCGCGGGCGATGGCGCATGGGTGCCAAAATGCTTGGGAACTGCATCGGGGGATTATGGACAAGTCAAAGGATGCCGACACCTCGGCGACCACGAGTTTTCTCAAGGATCAGGTGAGAAAAGCACTGATCGAGCAGCGCCTGGCCATGCCCGACCGGCTCGCCAGGGCCGACCTGCTGCAGCGCGTGATGCGGATCTGGCTGGTCGGCCGGCCCGACACCGTGATCGGCGCCTACTGGCCGATCAAGGGCGAGTTCGATCCGCTGCCCGCGCTGCACCGCTGGAAGGAGGACGGCGAGCTGATCGACGAGCCGCAGCGCCGCCGCATCGGGCTGCCGGTGATGAACAAGGTCCACAAGACGCTGACCTTCCATGCCTGGTATCCGGGCTGCCAGATGGAGGAAGACGCCTACGGCATTCCCAAGCCCAAGGACACCGAGCTGATCGTGCCCACGCTGCTGTTCGTGCCCTGCGTGGGTTACAGCGCCGGCGGCTACCGGCTGGGCTACGGCGGCGGTTTCTACGACCGCACGCTGGCCGCGCTGGAGCCGCGCCCGTTCACGGTGGGGCTGGGCTTCACCAACGGTTTCCTCGAAGACTTCGAGCCCGAGGCGCACGACCTGCCGCTGGACGCCATCCTCAACGACAACGGCGTGGTCTGGCCAACGTCCTGAGCAGGTTCAGTCGATGTTGTCCACGGTGTCCGGATCGGGCACCTCGCCGATGGTCTCGCGCGTGGTGATGGCCTGCACCTGCAGCCAGTCCCAGAAGGCCTTGATTTCGGGCCGCAGCGCATTGCGCGGCCCGGCGATGAGCCAGTAGCCCATCGGCGAATCCATGCGGTGCTGCGGCAGCACCTCCACCAGGTCGCCGTTGGCCAGGCTTTCGGCAATGAGCGAACTGCGCGCCAGCGTCACGCCCTGGCCGGTGAGCGCGGCCTGCACCATCTGGTAGGCGTAGTTGAAATAGAGCCAGCGCTTGGGCTGCGCGCGTTCCAGGCCATTGACCTCGAACCAGCGCCGCCAGGTCAGCCATTCGAGGTGCGTGCGGTGCGCGTCTCCGGCTTCGATCAGCGTGAAGCCCGTGATGTCGGCAGGCGTCTTGATGGGCGGGCTGCTCTTGAGCAGCCAGGGGCTCGCCACCGGCGTGAGGGTTTCGCCGAACAGCCGCACGGCCGTGGACGGCATGGCTTCGCGCGTGCCGTAGCGCAGCGCGATGTCGACGTCCGCCACTTCCAGGTCGACCGCCACGTCGCTGGCGTCGATGCGGATGTCGATCTCGGGGTTGTCGCGCTGGAAGGCCTCGAGCCGCGGGATCAGCCACATCGATGCGAAAGACGCAAAGGTGGTGAGTGACACGCTCTTGCGTCCCGCGCTCTGGCGGATCTGGCGCACGGCCGTGTCGATGCGCGGCAGCGACTGCTGCACCGCGAGCAGCAGCTGCGCTCCCGCGCTCGTGAGCTCCACCGCCCGCGTGTGGCGCAGGAACAGCGCCACGCCCACTTCTTCCTCGAGCGACTGGATCTGGCGGCTCACGGCGGACTGGGTGAGCGCCATTTCTTCGGCGGCGGCGCGGAAGTTGAGATGGCGCGCCACCGCCTCGAAGGCGCGCAGGTGCCCGGCCGAAATGGGGCGGGAGCGCAGGTGGGTTTGCGAATGCTGCATGGATGGGGGCGTGGGCGGCATCGGTCGATTGATGCGATTTCGGAATCAGCAGGCTACCTCGTTTTCATTGGACTGCCAACGCCGTGCAAACGATCATTCATTCCCGAACTGCGCTATTGCCTCTGTCTTGTCATCGCACTTCGGCAACGCCCAAGGAGTTTCATCATGTCCACCGCCGTCTGCACCACCGAATCGCTTGCTTCCCTGCCGTCCTCCACCCGCACCGCTTCCGCCGTTCCGCCGGCCGTGCGCCGCGGTGCCTGGCAGATCGCGCCCGGCGAGGCGATGAGCCTGAAGGCGCGGTCGGCCAGCGTGCTGCGGGTCAAGCAAGGCCGGGTCTGGGTCACGCCGGACGCCACGTCCGCCAGCGCCAGCGAAGACCTGGTGCTCGCTCCGGGCGAATCGCTGAACGTGGCCGCGGGCCAGCGCATCGTCATGGAAGCGTGGGATGGCTACGGTGCCACCTACTCGTGGGACCAGGCCTGAGCGGTCATCCCTCCATGGACGCAAGGGCGGCTTCGGCCGCCTTTTTCTTTTTCAGCCGTTGATGTCGAAACTCGGGCGCAGGGCCAGGAAATGCGCCAGGGCGGCTTCGCCGTCCAGCGCACGGATGCCGGCCATGAGGTCGGGTCCTTCGCTTTCGGCCAGGCCCATGCCAAAGCCGCTGTAGCGGCGTGCCGCGAGCGGGCCGCGGCGGAAAACCTTGATGTCGGTGTGCCGGGGATCCTGTTCGATGCGGCGCATCAGCGTCTCCACCGCCCCGTGCGGGCCTTCGAGGTGCTGGCAGAAGCGCATGCCGTCGAAGACCAGGAGGCCGGTGATGCCGTACTGGGCATTGCGCGCGCGGGCCTGGGTCACGATCGAACCCACGGTGGCCGGCGGCAGGTCCGGCGTGAGCATGCTGCAATAGAAGACTTCGTGGAGAGCTTGCTTTTCTGTCATGCGTTCGGAAGCGAAAGGCGTGCGAAGTGTATGAATCTCCCGGGCCGTGCGAAATGTCAAAAGACACAGGCCCGAAGCCTATAGTGGCGCGTGAAATTCGAGGACCATGCACCCCCCGCGTCGCCCCCTGTGGGCCCCCATCCCTGCGAGCGCTGTGCGCTGCGGAAGATGGAGGCCTTCCTGCCGGTGGCGCCGCAAGAGCTCGAAGCCATCGCATCCTTCAGGGCCGGCTCCCGCCGCGTCGCCGCCGGCGCCACCATCGTCGACGAGCACCGGCCGAGCGCCGAGCTGTTCACGCTCTATGCCGGATGGGCCTTTCGCTACAAGACGCTGAGCGACGGCCGGCGCCAGATCCTGAGCTTTCTGCTGCCCGGCGACTTCATCGGCCTGCAGGACGAGTTTGCCGACGGCCACACGCATGGCGTGGAGGCCGCCAGCGAGGTCACGCTCTGCGCGTTTCCGCGCGGCAGGCTCTGGGAACTGTTCCATGCCCAGCCGAAGCTCGGCTACGACATCACCTGGCTGGCCGCGCGCGAGGAAAAGCTGGTGGACGACAACCTGGTGACCACGGGCCGCCGCAACGCGGCCGAGCGCGTGGCCATGCTGCTGATGCACCTGTACCGCCGGGCCCAGCGCGTGGGCATGGTGCGCGACGGCTGGGTCGAGTTTCCGTTCAACCAGCAGCACCTGGCCGATGCGCTGGGACTGTCGCTGGTGCACACCAACAAGACGCTGCGCCGGCTGCAGAGCCTGGGGCTCTACAAGCTCGAGGCGGGCTGGCTGCGCATCCTGGAGCCTCGTGCGCTCGAGGCGCTGGGGGACTATTTCGAGCGGCCGATGCGGCCGATGCCGCTGATCTAGCTAGCGCGCGGCGACCAGCTGCCGCAGGTCGTCCTGGTAGGCCTGCAGCCGGCGCACCGCCTGCTCCCGCTGGCTGGCGCTGGTGGTGTTGTGAAGCGCGGCCAGGTTGCGGCAGCCTTCCTGCAACAGGGCCTGCTGGTGATCGCGCCAGGGGCCGGGCGGCGGCTCCGCGATGCGCATCACGTAGGCATGGATGGCCGCGCGCGCCTCGGCCGCGGAGGGCCTGGCGGCGTTGAAGCCGCGCAGCAGCTGCAGCGCCTCCTGCTGGCGCTGGCGGCGCTCGGCGTCGGCCAGCCGCGGGTCGAACACCGATTGCGCCACCTGCCGCCGCAGCAGGTCGCGCTGCTCCGGGTTCAGCCGGCCATAGAAATCCTCCAGCCGGTCGAGGAAGCGGTCGTAGCGCTTTTCCTGCACATCGGCGGCGCTGCGCTCGAGCCAGTCCTTGCGGTAGTCGGCATTGTTCTTCGCGTACTTGCGCTCGAGCTGCTGCAGCTGTGCCTCGGTCAGGCTCAATGCCAGCTCGGTGCCCGCCGGCTCGGCGCGTTCGGCGACCGCCAGCAGGCGCTCGCGGATCTGGTCCGCCATGCGGCAGGCCTGGGCCGCGGTGGCGTCGCGCGGCGCCAGGGCCTGGGCTTCCTGCAGCAGGCCGGCGATCCGCGGCAGCTCGTTCCGGCGGTGCCAGCTCAGCAGCTGCGCGAGCTCGTCGCGCACCTTGGGCGTCTGCGAGCCGTCGAAGTCAAGGTAGGTGTCGAGCCACCAATAGCTCACCTCGGGCAGGTTGTTGTAGGCCAGCCTGACCGTGCTGCAGGCCGAGAGCGCGGCGGCCACCAGCAGCGCGCCGATAATCCGCGCCAACTTGGCGCAACGCATTCGGGTAGAAAGAAGCATGAATCAGATTCCGCAAGACAACCAGGGACCGGTCGACGTCGTCATCATGGCGGCCGGCAAGGGCACGCGCATGAAAAGCAGGCTGCCCAAAGTGTTGCACCGTTTGGCCGGGCGCGCATTGCTCGGGCATGTGACCGATACCGCCGCGCGCATCGGCGCGCGCCATGTGGTGGTGGTGACCGGCCACGGCGCGGCCGAGGTCGAGGCCGCCATGTCCGTCAACGCCATCGGTGCCGCGCTGCAGTTCGCGCGGCAGGAGCCGCAGCTGGGCACCGGCCACGCGGTGCAGCAGGCCGCGCCGCTCCTGCCCGACGACGGCACGGTGCTGGTGCTGTCGGGCGATGTGCCGCTGATCGGCGAGGACACGCTGCGCGCGCTGATTGCCGCCAGCGGCGGCCGGCGGCTCGCATTGCTGACCATCGAGTTCGACGACCCCGCGGGCTACGGGCGCATCGTTCGCGCCGAAGGGCAGGCGGGCGGCGAGGTCAGGGCCATCGTCGAGCAGAAGGACGCCACCGAGGCGCAGCGCGAAATCCGCGAGATCTACAGCGGCGTGATGGCCGTGCCCGCCGCGCTGCTCAAGGGCTGGCTCTCGCGGCTGGACAACCGCAACGCCCAGGGCGAGTACTACCTCACCGACATCGTCAAGCTGGCCGCCGCCGACGGCGTGCCCGTGGTCGCGCATGTCATTGCCGATGCGCTCCAGGTCGCCGGCATCAACAGCCCCGCGCAGCTGGCGGCGCTGGAGCGCGCCTGGCAGCTGCGGCAGGCCGATGCGCTGATGGCGCAAGGCGTGCGGCTGGCCGACCCCGCGCGCTTCGACCTGCGCGGCGCGCTGGCCTGCGAGGCCGACGTCGAGATCGACGTCAACTGCGTGTTCGAGGGCTCGGTGTTCCTGGGCGAGGGCGTGCGCATCGGCGCCCACTGCGTGATTGCCAATGCGCGCATCGAGGCGGGCGCGGTGATCCATCCCTTCACCCACATCGACGGCGAGAAGGCCGGCGTGACCGTCGGCGAAAGGGCGCTGGTCGGCCCCTTCGCGCGGCTGCGGCCGGGCGCGCAGCTGGGCGCCGAGGTGCACATCGGCAACTTCGTCGAGGTCAAGAACTCGACCCTGGCCGAGGGCGCCAAGGCCAACCACCTGGCCTACCTGGGCGACGCCAGCGTGGGCCGGCGCGTCAACTACGGCGCGGGCAGCATCACGGCCAACTACGACGGTGCCAACAAGCACCGCACCGTCATCGAGGACGACGTGCACGTGGGCAGCAACTGCGTGCTCGTGGCGCCGGTCACCATCGGCGCGGGCGGCACCATCGGGGGCGGCTCGACGGTGAACAAGTCGACCGAGCCCGGCGCGCTCACCGTGGCGCGCGGCAAGCAGGTCAGCTTTGCGAACTGGAAGCGGCCGCAGAAACAGCCGAAGGCCTGATCGACGCGGCCTGCCGCGGCGCCTCAGGGCGTGAGCGGCACCCTGGGCTCGAACTTCGCGCGCTTCAGGCTGAAGAAGGCCTTGACGTTGCGCACATTGGCGTCGGCCGTGAACAGGCGCTGCGCCAGCGCGCCGTAGTCCGGCATGTCGCGCGCCGCCACCACCAGCACGAAGTCCGGCCCCGGCGAGACGCGCCAGCATTGCTGCACGGCATCGTCGGCGATCACGCGGGCCTCGAAGGCATCGAGGGCCGCGGCGTCCTGCCGGTCCAGCGAAATCTCGACCACCGCCTGCAGGCCGTGGCCCAGCACCGCCGCGAGCCTGTCGGGCGAGAGCAGCGCGACCTGGCGCTCGATGAGCCGCTCCTGCCGCAGGCGCTGCACGCGGCGCAGGCAGGTGGGCGGCGAGATGCCCACCTCGGCGGCCAGCCGCTGGTTGGTCTGCGAGGCGTTGCGCTGGAGCGCGTCGAGCAGGCGGAGATCTATTGCATCCAGGGAAATTGATTCCATATTCAATTGAATTATGGAATAAAAATCGAACTACCTGAATCGATGAAAGAAAAGTTTGAAACTAGTCGAATTTTGATCGCATATTTTTTCGACTGATTCCTACCATCGAGCCTCCTCTTCAAAATTCAAAGGCAGCTCACCATGTGCGGCATCGTCGGCGCAGCGTCCCATCGCAACATCGTTCCGGTCCTGGTCCAGGGCCTGCAGAGGCTCGAATACCGCGGCTACGACTCCTGCGGCGTGGCGGTCCATGCGGGCGGCCTCACGCGGGCGCGCACCACCTCGCGCGTGGCGGACCTCGTCACGCAGGTGCGCGAAGACCATGTCGAAGGCCTGACCGGCATCGCCCACACGCGCTGGGCCACGCACGGCGCGCCCGCGGTGCACAACGCCCATCCGCACTTCAGCCACGGCCCCGGCGCCGATGCGCAAGGCGCGCGGCCGGGCCGCATTGCGCTGGTGCACAACGGCATCATCGAAAACCACGAAACCCTGCGCGCGGCGCTCGAAGCCAAGGGCTACGTGTTCGAGAGCCAGACCGACACCGAGGTCATCGCCCACCTCGTCGACAGCCTCTACGACGGCGACCTGTTCGAGGCCGTGAAGGCTGCGGTGCTGCAACTGCACGGCGCCTATGCCATTGCCGTGATGTGCCGCGACGAGCCGCAGCGCGTGGTGGGCGCGCGCGCGGGCTCGCCGCTGATCCTGGGCGCGGGCAAGGAGGGCGGCGAAAACTTCCTCGCGAGCGACGCCATGGCGCTGGCTGGCGTGACCGACCAGATCGTCTACCTCGAGGAAGGCGACGTGGTCGACCTGCAGCCCGGCAAGTACTGGATCGTCGACCGCAACCACAAGCCCGTGCAGCGCCAGGTGCGCACCGTGCAGGCGCACAGCGGCGCGGCCGAGCTCGGTCCGTACCGCCACTACATGCAGAAGGAGATCTTCGAGCAGCCGCGCGCCATCGGCGACACGCTCGAGGGCGTGGCCGGCATCGTGCCCGAGCTGTTCGACGGCATCGGGCAGGACGGTGCCACCGGTGCGAGCGCGCACCGCGTGTTCAAGGACATCGACAAGATCCTCATCCTGGCCTGCGGCACCAGCTACTACAGCGGCTGCACCGCCAAGTACTGGCTCGAGAGCATCGCGAAGATCTCGACGCAGGTCGAGATCGCGAGCGAGTACCGCTACCGCGATTCGGTGCCCGATCCGAAGACGCTGGTGGTCACCATCAGCCAGTCGGGCGAAACGGCCGACACGCTGGCCGCGCTCAAGCATGCGCGCTCGCTCGGCATGGAACAGACGCTGACCATCTGCAACGTGGCCACCAGCGCGATGGTGCGCGAATGCAAGCTCGCCTACATCACGCGCGCCGGCGTGGAAATCGGCGTGGCCTCGACCAAGGCCTTCACCACGCAGCTGGCCGGGCTGTTCCTGCTGACGCTC
Organism: Variovorax beijingensis; assembly: GCF_003951285.1. Classification (GTDB taxonomy): domain Bacteria; phylum Pseudomonadota; class Gammaproteobacteria; order Burkholderiales; family Burkholderiaceae_C; genus Variovorax; species Variovorax beijingensis. Next base: position 125,055 of record NZ_RXFQ01000010.1, read on the forward strand.
GCCATCGCGCAGACCAAGGGCCGCCTGAGCGAGGCCGACGAGGCGCGCTACCTGAAGGAGATGCGGCACCTGCCCGTCGCGCTGCAATCGGTGCTCGCGCTGGAGCCGCAGATCATCGGCTGGGCCGAAGACTTCGCGCGCAAGGACAACGCGCTGTTCCTGGGCCGCGGGCTGCACTATCCGATCGCGCTCGAAGGCGCGCTCAAGCTCAAGGAAGTGACCTACATCCACGCCGAGGCGTACGCGGCCGGCGAACTCAAGCACGGCCCGCTCGCGCTGGTGACGAGCGAGATGCCCGTGGTGGCCGTGGCGCCCAACGACACCCTGCTCGAAAAGCTCAAGAGCAACCTGCAGGAAGTGCGCGCGCGCGGCGGCGTGCTCTACGTGCTGGCCGACGGCGACACCAAGATCAAGGGCAGCGAAGGCCTGCACGTGATCCGCATGCCCGAGCACTACGGCGCGCTCTCGCCGCTGCTGCACGTGGTGCCGCTGCAATTGCTGGCCTACCACACGGCCTGCGCGCGAGGCACCGATGTCGACAAGCCGCGCAACCTGGCGAAGAGCGTGACGGTGGAGTGAGGGTCAAGCGCTTGCACCGCCCCCGATCCATCAGCGCGCCCCGGTCCGTGCACGCGTCATCTGCGCCAGCGTCGCGCTGGTTAAGGCCCTCACCCCGATGCGCATCGCGGATTCATCGATGGTGAACAGCGGCGAATGATTTGTCGGGCCGGCGCGATCGGGGTAGGGCGAGGCGTTCAGGATCCAGAAAACCACCGGCACGCCCGTGCCGCCGAAGGCGCCAAAGTCTTCCGACCCCATCGAGGGCAGGATCTCCGCGACCTTGTCCTTTCCTGCTGCAGCCTTCAGGGCATCGACAAGCGCCAGCGTGGTCGGCGCATCGTTGACAAGCACGCCGTAGCCCCCGCCGGTGTCGATGCGCACATCGGCCTTGACGCCGTAGCTGGCCGCGATGTGCTCGGCCTTCATGCGGATCTGCTCGTGGGCGACCTTCTGGTTCTGCGCCGACAGCGCACGCACCGTGCCCGAGAGTTCGGCGGTCTCGGGCAGGATGTTGAAGCGGTTGCCGCTTTGCAGCATGCCCACCGTGACCACGGTGGCACCGCCATCGATCGTCGGGTTGGTGCGATGGCTGACGATGTTCTGCAAGCCCAGGGCAATTTCCGCGGCCGCCAGCATCGGAGAGTTGGCGGCCCATGGCGCGGCGCCGTGCCCGCCGGCGCCATTGAGCTTGATGTTGAATACGTCGATGCTGGCCAGCATGGCGCCGGGCCGATAGGAGATGGAACCCTTGGGCGCCTGTGCGCCGATGTGCTGGCCCAGCACGACGTCGACCTTGGGATTCTCCAGAACCCCTGCCTTGACCATGGCCAGCGCACCGCTGGGGTTCTCCGCGCCAGGGCCGATCTCTTCGGCAGGCTGGAACAGGAAGACCACCGTGCCGGGCAGATCCTCTCGCATGGCCGCAAGCGCTTGGGCGGCGCCCAGCAGCATGGCCACGTGGGTGTCGTGGCCGCAGACATGCGACACCGAAACTTCCTGGCCGCGCCACGCAGCCTTGGCCGTCGAGCGAAACGGCAGATCGTTGCGCTCCTCGACGGGCAGCGCGTCCATGTCTGCGCGCAGCGCCACCACCGGCCCGGGCTTGCCGCCACGCAGCACCGCCTTGATCCCGGTCCTGGCGATGCCGGTCTGGACCTCGACGCCCGGGATCCTGGCCAACGCGGCGGCAATGTACCTGGCCGTTTCGACTTCTGCGTATGCAAGCTCGGGGTGCTGGTGGAGGTGGCGGCGCCACGCGATGACGTCGGGCTCGGCCGCGTCGGACAAGGCGAGCGCTCGCTCGAGCAAGGGCTGCGGCGTCGCGGCGCAGGCACTGGCCATTGGAATGCCGATGGCCGCTGCACACAGGAATGATCTGAGGACCTTCACTCTGCTTTTCCCTATTGATGGGTTTCCGCCGCCCGGGGCGATCCAATGTAGGTGGACGCCTCCCGGACATTCTTCCTGAAACTACAAAGCACCTTTTCATGTCTTGATGCACGCCGGGCGGCACGTGCTTGCGGAACGCCGGTGCACTGTGAAAGAGGACAATCCGGCAAGCCCCGTTCGAAACCACAGCCACCACCATGCCCCGCCTCGACGACCCCCTCCACGATGCCGAGATCGGCTCCCGCGACAGCACGCTCGACACCACCCGGATCGACGACGTGCGCATCGGTGCCGTCCGTCCGCTCATCACCCCTGCCTTGCTGCAGGAGCGCGTGCCCGTGCGCGACAACACGCTGGCGCTGGTCGAAGGCAGCCGCGCGGCAATTGCCGACGTGCTGCATGGCCGCGACGACCGGCTGGTCGTCGTGGTCGGGCCATGCTCCATCCATGACCACGACCAGGCGATCGAATACGCGCAGCGCCTGAAGACCGTTGCCGACTCGCTGCAGGACGACCTCCTGATCGTGATGCGTGCCTATTTCGAGAAGCCGCGCACCACCGTGGGCTGGAAGGGCTACATCAACGACCCGCACCTGGACGGCAGCTTCGCGATCAACGAGGGGCTGGAGCGCGCGCGGCGCCTGCTGCTCGAGCTGACCACGCTGGGCCTGCCGACCGGCACCGAGTTTCTCGACCTGCTGAGCCCGCAGTTCATTGCCGACCTGATCGCCTGGGGTGCCATCGGCGCCCGCACCACCGAGAGCCAGAGCCATCGGCAGCTGGCGTCGGGCCTGAGCTGCCCGGTGGGCTTCAAGAACGGCACCGACGGCAGCGTGAAGGTCGCGGCCGACGCGATCCTCGCGGCGCGCGCGCCGCATGCCTTCATGGGCATGACCAAGATGGGCATGGCGGCGATCTTCGAGACGCGCGGCAACGACGATTGCCACGTGATCCTGCGCGGCGGCAAGGCACCCAACTATTCGGCCGCGGACGTCGCATCCAGCTGCGAGGCGCTGCTGGCGAACGGCCTGCGGCCCCAGGTGATGATCGACGTCTCGCACGGCAACAGCAGCAAGCAGCACCAGCGGCAGATCGTGGTCGCAGAGGACGTGGCGGCGCAGATCGCGGCCGGCGAGCGGCGCATCACGGGCCTCATGATCGAGAGCCATCTCGAGGAAGGCCGGCAGGACCTGAAGCCCGGCGCGGCGCTGAAGCACGGCGTCTCGATCACAGACGCCTGCATCGGCTTTGCCCAGACGGTGCCGGTGCTCGAGGGCCTGGCGTCGGCGGTCAAGGCTAGGCGGCGCCTGCCGAAGGCTTGAGAGCGGCCATGCCAAGGCATCGAATTTTTGCGACGGCGTTTGCGAAGGTCTATCCGATGTACGTCCAGAAGGCCGAGCGCAAGAATCGTACGAAGGAAGAGGTGGATCAAGTCATTCGCTGGTTGACCGGCTACGACCAGGCGGGCCTGCAGCGGCAGATCGCACAGGAGAAGGATCTCGAGACCTTCTTTGCGGAGGCCCCAGCCATGAACCCGAACAGCTCGCTGATCAAGGGCGTGGTCTGCGGTGTCCGCGTCGAGGAAGTCGACGATCCGCTGATGCAGAAGATCCGCTATCTGGACAAGCTGGTCGACGAGCTCGCGAAGGGCAGGAAGATGGAGAAGATCCTCCGGCAGCAGGACTGACCTTCGGGCGTTGCGTCCCGTGCACCATACTCGCGGCATTGACACAGGAGGAGATCGGCGTGACCACTCGACGTGATGGAGGATGCCTGTGCGGGGCCATGCGCTTTATCGCCCTGGGCGAGCCCATGCGCACCTTGCAATGCCATTGCAGGCCCGAGTACCGCGGGATCTCTCGCGGGGCGTTCGACGACCCGAACTCCGTATCGATCAGCTCGCACATCTGGACCAGCTCGGCGCAAACGGGGGTCGTGCTTCCTGCCGGAACAGACTGCTTCCAGTTCGCCCGCGCGGACCTGGCCGGCTCGCCCCAGGCACCTGCGCGCTTCGATACACCGCGGATGGCGCGCACGGGCGATGCCTGAGCTTCTCTCAGGATCAAGGTCCGGCGCGCGCGATGGAAGGTTCCTTCAATGAAAAGACCTCACCCCCACCGCTGGAGCCTTTGGCTCGCGGCGGCGTTCATGGCCATCCTTGTTCCGTCCGCCGAAGCTTCCCAATCGATGGGCTGCAACGGTTCGCTCGTGAGCAAGGGCGATTCGCCCGTGTCGTTGCTTCAAAAATGCGGCGAGCCGATCTATCGCCAGAGCGTCTGCGTTCCGATGCTGCAGCTCGGCTGGGTCGTGACGCCGTACCGTGCGGGCAGTCCCCAGGCGATTCTTGCGAATCAGTGCGTTCCCATGGAGGAATGGACATACGACCGGGGTCCAGGTGCATTTCTCGGCGTCGTTCGCATCTACAACGGCGTAATTGAATCCGTGCGCGACGGCGACCGCAGCCGGTGAAAGCCAGAACACCGGACATGCCCGCCGGCTTCCGGCTTCCTGCAAGCGAATGAACCTGAGAGCCCGATCCCGGATGTCTCAGGCCCCTTCGATGATCCGCAGGTCCCGTTCGGCGCCGTCGCCCAGCGCGGCAAGCGCGGCCTGGTAGTCGGGGCTGTCATGCACGGCCCTGGCTTGCTCGACGCTATCGAACTCGATCAGCACGGTGCGTTGGGACAGACCGAACTCGTAGACCTCGGCGGGCAGGCCGCGCGCCAGGAAGCGGCCGCCGCCGGCAGTGATGGCCGGGCCGGCCAGTTTTGCGTAGGCCGCGAGTTTGTCGGCGTCGTTGACGGCACGGTACGCGCTGACCCAGTAGGCTTTTGCCATGGTGATTTCTTCTTCTCTCTGTTGCTGAGCGAGCAATATAGCTTGCCCGTCGCGCCCTCAGTCCCACGCAGGAATTTCGTGCAACACATCGTTGGGGCGGCCGACGATGTCGACGCCGGTGATGCCCGCGCCGCCCGGCAAGAGCTGGACATCGCAAATGACCTCCCAGGCATGGCTTTCGGTGCGCCGCGCAAGGCACACTTCCTCGCCGGCGGCAAGGAGTTCCGCGCATTCGCCGATGCCGATCCGCCGTGCCGCGCCAAGGGCAAATTCGGTCGAACCGAACTCCTGCTCCACCACCGGGTGAATGGCGACGAGGTCGATCTTCCCGTCGCTGAAGTGAACAGCGGTAATTGCATGCTGGGCCATGTTCAACCTCCATTCGTGGAGAGCCCCCACAGGGCTGCGGCAACTACCGCCGGCGGGCTCGGTTGCCCACTGTACGCCCGCAACGGCGCGTTCCCCTCGCCGTTGCGCCAAAGCCGACTCTGGCGAAGGGCGGCTTCCGGCGGCTGCGGCTGCACAATCCGCGCCATGCCCCGATCCCTGCCCGACCCCAGTCCCGTGCCCTACTGGCTCTACCTCCTGGAATGCGAAGGCGGCGTGTACTACACAGGGATCGCGCTCGACGTGGAGCAGCGCTTCTTCCAGCACGTGTTCGGGCTGGGCGCCAAATTCACGCGCGCGCGTCCTCCGCTGCGTGTGCTTGCAGCGCGCGCCTATCCTGACAAGGGCTCCGCGCTGCGGGCGGAGATCAGGGTCAAGGCATTGCCCCGCGCGCGCAAGCTGGCCTTCTTCGAAGCCGAGGACTGACGCCCGCAAGAAAAAATACGCGGTTGACCGGCTGCGCTCCAGACTGAAATTCGCTAGGCTTTGCTGGCGAGCGATCCCATCGAGCGCGGAGACAACGCGATGAGCCAGGGCGCATCTCTTCGTCTGCATGTGCCGGAGCCCACCGGGCGGCCCGGGCATGAGACCGACTTTTCCTATCTCCACCTGTCGCGAGCCGGCGAGGTGCGAAAACCCCCGGTCGACGCATCGCCGGCCGACACCAGCGACCTGGCCTACACGCTGGTGCGCGTGCTCGACGACGAGGGCCGCGCGGTCGGCCCGTGGGCGCCCGAGGCCGACCCCGAGCTGCTGCGCCGCGGCTTGCGCGCGATGATGAAGACGCGCGCCTTCGACGCCCGCATGCTGATCGCGCAGCGGCAAAAGAAGATCTCGTTCTACATCCAGTGCCTCGGCGAGGAGGCCATTGCCACCGGCCACGCGCTGGTGCTGCAGCAGGGCGACATGTGCTTTCCCACCTACCGCCAGCAGGGCCTGCTGCTGGCGCGCGACGACGTGACGCTGCTCGAACTGATCTGCGAGCTGATGTCCAACGAGCGCGACCCGCTCAAGGGGCGGCAGCTGCCGGTGTGCTATTCGATGAAGCGGGCCGGCTTCTTCTCGATCTCGGGCAACCTGGCCACGCAGTTCATCCAGGCGGTGGGCTGGGGCATGGCCTCGGCGATCAAGGGCGATACGCGCATTGCCTCGGGATGGATCGGCGACGGCGCCACCGCCGAGTCGGACTTCCACACGGCGCTGACCTTCGCGCACGTGTACCGCGCGCCGGTGATCCTCAACGTGGTCAACAACCAGTGGGCGATCTCGACCTTCCAGGCGATCGCCGGCGGCGAGGCCACCACCTTCGCGGCGCGCGGCGTGGGCTGCGGCATCGCATCGCTGCGCGTCGACGGCAACGACTTTCTCGCGGTGCTGGCGGCCTCGCGCTGGGCCGCGGAGCGCGCCCGCAGCAACCTCGGGCCGACGCTGATCGAATGGGTGACCTACCGCGCCGGCGCGCACTCGACCTCGGACGATCCCTCGCGCTACCGTCCGGCCGACGACTGGGCGCATTTTCCGCTGGGCGATCCGATCCCGCGCCTGGCGCAGCACCTGACGGCCATCGGCGCCTGGTCGCAGCAGGAGCACGACCAGACGCAGGCCGACCTGGAGGCGCAGGTGAACGCCGCGCTGAAGGAGGCCGAGCGCTTCGGCTCCATGGCCGACGGCCACGTCGCCGGCGCCGCGACCATGTTCGAGGACGTCTACAAGGAGATGCCCGAGCACCTGAAGCGGCAGCGCGCGCAGCTGTCGTCCGAGGGATGACGCCATGGCCTCGATGACCATGATCCAGGCCCTGCGCTCCGCCATGGACGTGATGCTCGAGCGCGACGACAACGTGATCATCTACGGCCAGGACGTGGGCTACTTCGGCGGCGTGTTCCGCTGCACCGAAGGCCTGCAGGCCAAGTACGGCCGCTCGCGCGTGTTCGATGCGCCGATCAACGAGGGCGGCATCGTCGGCTCGGCCATCGGCATGGGCGCCTACGGCCTGCGCCCGGTGGTGGAAGTGCAGTTTGCCGACTACGTCTATCCGGCCTACGACCAGATCGTGTCCGAGGCGGCGCGCCTGCGCTATCGCTCGGCGGGCGACTTCACCGCGCCGATCACCATCCGCATGCCCTGTGGCGGCGGCATCTACGGCGGCCAGACGCACAGCCAGAGCCCGGAGGTGCTGTTCACGCACGTCTGCGGGCTGCGCACGGTGATGCCCTCCAATCCGCGCGATGCCAAGGGCCTCCTGATCGCCTCGATCGAGAACGACGACCCCGTCATCTTTCTGGAGCCCAAGCGGCTGTACAACGGCCCCTTCGACGGCCATCACGAGCGGCCGCTGGTGTCCTGGTCGGCCCATCCGCTGGGCGAGGTGCCCGAGGGCTACTACACGGTGCCGCTGGAGTCGGCCACCGTGTTCCGCCCCGGCGCCGACCTGACGGCGATCACCTACGGCACCATGGTGTTCGTCTCGGAAGCGGCCGCGCAAGAGACCGGCATCGATGCCGAGATCATCGACCTGCGCAGCCTGTGGCCGCTGGACCTGGAAACGCTGGTCGCCTCGGTGAAGAAGACCGGCCGCTGCGTGATCGTGCACGAGGCCACGCGCACCAGCGGCTTCGGCGCCGAGCTGACTGCGCTGGTGCAGGAGCATTGCTTCCATCACCTGGAGGCGCCGATCGAGCGCGTGGCCGGCTGGGACACGCCCTATCCGCATGCGCAGGAGTGGGCCTACTTTCCGGGGCCGGCGCGCGTAGGTGCGGCGATGCGCCGCGTCATGGAGAACTGAATGGCCACGCATGCAATCAAGGTGCCGGACCTTGGCGAAGGCATCGCCGAGGTGGAGCTGGTGGCGTGGCGCGTGCAGCCCGGCGACACGGTGGCCGAGGATCAGGTGCTGGCCGACGTGATGACCGACAAGGCCACCGTCGAGATTCCCTCGCCGGTCGCGGGCCGGGTGCTCGCGCTCGGCGGCGAGGTGGGGCAGCAGCTCGCGGTGGGCGCGGAGCTGGTCCGGATCGACGTGGAGGCGCAGGGTGAGGCGGTGCAGGCGCCGGCGGCGCCCGCCCGCGCGCCTGCACCTGCACCTGCAGCGGCAGCGGCAGCGGCAGCAGCAGCCGCGGTGACACCCGCCCCGGCTGTGCGCACATCCCCATCGGCCGGCAAGCCGCTCGCCGCGCCCGCCGTGCGCCATCGCGCCGCCGTGCTCGGCATCGATCTCCAGCAGGTGCCGGGCAGCGGCGCGGACGGCCGCATCCTGCACGAGGACCTCGACGCCTGGCTGCTCCGCAGGCAGGGCGCGCAGGCGCCGAGCCCGCCGCGCTACGCGGAGCGCGACGGCGAGGAGGTCGTGCCCGTGACCGGCGTGCGCCGCCGCATCGCGCAGCGCATGCAGGATGCGACGCGCCGCATTCCGCACTTCACCTATGTCGAGGAAGTCGACGTGACAGAGCTGGAGCTCCTGCGCGCGCGGCTCAACGAACGCTGGGGCAGCGAGCGGCCGCACCTGACGCTGCTGCCGCTGCTGGTGCGCGCCATCGTGCTGGCGGTGCCGCGCTTTCCGCAGATCAATGCCCGCTTCGACGACGAGACCGGCGTGCTCACGCGCCATGGTGCGGTGCACGTTGGCATCGCGACCCAGACCGCGGTCGGCCTCATGGTGCCGGTGCTGCGCCACGCCGAAGCGCGCGACCCCTGGTCGAGTGCAACCGAGATCGCGCGCCTGGCCGAGGCCGCGCGCGCGGGCCGCGCCACGCGCGACGAGCTGAGCGGCTCGACCCTGACCATCACCAGCCTTGGCGCACTGGGCGGCATCGCGTCCACGCCGATCATCAACGCGCCCGAGGTGGCGATCGTCGGCGTCAACCGCATCGTGCAGCGACCGGTGATGCAGGGTGGTGCGGTGGCCGCGCGCCGCATGATGAACCTGTCCTCCTCCTTCGACCACCGCGTGGTCGACGGCCAGCTGGCGGCCGAGTTCGTGCAGGCCGTGCGCGCCTCGCTCGAATGCCCGGCGCTGCTCTTCGTCGAATAGCCGGTGCTCGCGGCGTCTCAGGTGTCTTCGTCCGGCGCGAGGCCCGGTCCCTGGTGGAACACGAGGTCTTCCACCACCACGCCGCCCACCAGGTGCTGCGACAGGATGCGGTCCATGTTCTCCGGCGTGACGTTGTAGTACCAGGTGCCGTCGGGCTGCACGCACATCACCGGCCCGCCCTTGCAGGCCGCGAAGCAGCCGACGCGGCTGCGCTTGACGCGCAGCGCACCTTCGTTGAGGCCCGCGGCCTTGAACTTGTCGCCCAGGCTGTCGAACAGGTCCTGCGAAGCGCCGTCGGGGCTGCAGCGCGGTCCGGTGCAGACCAGCAGGTGGCGCTTGTAGCCGCCGATCTTGGGCTTGACCACCTCGCTCATTCCTGCGCCTCCTCGAGCGGCGCGGCCGCGGCGCTTTCTTCCTCGGCCGGTGCGGCAAGCACGGCCTCGATGTAGTCGACGGGCAGGCGGTGCTGCGCCGCCAGCGCGGCGGCGCTCGCGCCCTCGGCGTGGTCGGCGCGCAGGTCGGCCATCCAGCCCAGCAGGCCGGTCGACAGCGAGCGGCCGGGCTTCTCGCCGCTGCGCGTGTTGCCGCCGTCGTCCAGGTCGTACTTGTTGGCATAGCCGCGCGGCGTGACCATGAGGCCGTGCTGCACGAAGGTGTGGCTGTTGCCGATGAGCACGGTCGTCAGCATGCCGATGTCGCACTCGCTCATGTGGGCGAGCGTGGTGAACTCGATGCGCTCGCGCCGGCGGTAGGCCGACTTGACCACCGCCACCGGCGTGTCCGGGCGCCGGTGCCGCAAGAAGAGCTGCTGCGCCTGCACGATCTGCTGGGTGCGCCGTCCGCTCTTCGGGTTGTACAGGGCCACCACGAAGTCGGCCGCCGCCACCGCATCGAGCCGCCGCGCGATCACGGGCCAGGGCGTGAGCAGGTCGCTCAGCGAGATCGAGCAGAAGTCGTGCGTGAGCGGCGCGCCCACCAGCGCCGCGCAGGCGTTGATGGCCGACGCGCCGGGCACCACCTCGACGGCGATCTCGGACTCCGGCGTCCAGCCGGCCTGGAACAGCACCTCGTAGGTCGGGCCGGCCATGCCGTAGACGCCGGCATCGCCGCTGGAGATCAGCGCCACCTTCTTGCCCTCGCGGGCACATTCGAGTGCATTGACCGCGCGGTCGAGCTCCTCGGTCATGCCCTTGCGGATCACTTCCTTGCCCTCGAGCAGGTCGGCCACCAGCTTGATGTAGGTGCTGTAGCCGACCACCACGTCGGCTTCGGCGATCGCGGCCAGCGCGCGGCCCGTCATGTGGTCGTGGTGGCCGGGCCCGATGCCGACCAATGAAATCTTGCCGCTCATGGATTCACCTCCAATGCCTGCGCAGTGCGCGCATGGCCGAACGCGGCGGCCAGCGCCGGCCGCAGCCAGCGCTCGAACGCCAGGCCGCAGGCCACGCCCGTCGAGGCCCAGAAGCTCAGCGAGATCGAGGTGGTCACCCAGATGAAGCGGGCATCGAGCGCCCGCAGCGCGGCCTGTGCCTCGGGCCCGAAGCCCGCGAAAGGATCGCCCGCGGCCTGCGGCGCGCCCACGACGAAGGGCAGCGCCAGCCAGGCCGCGGCCGCGGGCCAGCGCAAGGCGCTGCGCAGGCCCGCGAGCGAGATGCAGGCCAGCGCCGCGCCGGCTGCGGCCAGCACCCACCAGCCCTGGCGCGAGCCCAGCCGGGCCGCATCCATGCCGGGGATCTCGGCCGGCAGCCCGAGCGACGGCCAGAAGTGAAAGCTCAGCCAGCCGGCGGCAGACACCAGCAGCGCCAGCGGCAGCGAGCGCATGCGCGTGCCGCGCCAGAGGCAGACGCCCATCGCCGCGAGCACCAGCAGCGCCATGCTGAAGGCATGGAGCATGTTGGCGACCCAGCTCCAGAAGCTGCGCTCGGCGCCGTCTTCGGGCTGCCATTGCGAAGCCTCGGCGACAGCGCCGTGGGCATGGGCCGCGTCATGGCCGTGGTCCGCCACAGGCGCGGCCTTCTGCGACTCGTAGCTTTCGGCCGCCTGGATGATCGGCGTGGCCTGCCAGTGCTGCACGCCGGTCTGCACGCTGCCCACCAGCACGGCCGCCGCCAGCGCGGACCAGATCAGTCGTTGGAAGATCATGGGAGGCTCCGCGCTCAATGGCAGGGCTTGACCGTGACGTGGCGCACGTCGTGCGCGGCGTTGTGCGCGAGCGGGCTTTCGGCAAAGGCGACGCCGTACAGGACGAACAGGCCCAGCGCCGCGGCGCCGGCCAGTTGCAGCAGCAGGCTGCGCGGCGTGCCGGCATGGGCGAAGCCGCCGGTGTGGGAAGTGGTGTGCGTGGAGGAGGCGTTCATTGCGGGTTCCATTCGAGGGTGAGGGTTGGGATTCATCAGGACATGCGCGCGATCGAGACCGTCGCGTGGCGCCCGTCGGCGCCGCGGTGCTTGTGCTTGGGGACGACCAGCGCCGCCATCGGCAGGCCGCCGCCGGCCAGCAGCGCGGCCGCCTCGCTGACCGAAGGCGTGCCGGTGTGGCGGCGCACCGTTTCCGACGGATGCGGCACGGGCACCTCTGCCAACTGCGCGGCGGGATAGAAGCGCAGCGCCCAGCCGTGGGCCGCGGCCAGCGCCAGCAGGCCGGGCTCGTCGGCTTTCAGGTCGATGCTGGCTGCCGCCGCCACCTGCACCAGCTGCGCGCCGATGCCGGCCAGCGCCTCGTCGATCGCCTGCTGCAGTGCGGCCTGCGGCGTGCCGCGGTCGCAGCCCAGGCCGATGGCGTAGCGCGCGGTGCTCATTGCGGCGGCCGATAGACGACGAGCCGCTCGGCCAGCGCGCTCCAGCGTTCGGCGCTCACCTCGGCCTGCGTGATCCACAGCACGGCCTTGAAGCGCGCGAGGTCGACCTCGTCGAAGCGCGCGAAGCGGTGGATGTTGGCGGGCAGGGGGGTGGGGCGGGTCCACCAGTCGGCACTGCCCGCTTCCTGCACCACGGCCACCGGCTCGCCGTTCACGACGTGGGCCGAGACGCGCGTGATGTTGATCTTGGGCGCCTCCACCTTCCAGCCGAGCTCGCGGCCGAGGATGTCGACCGGAATCGTCTTGCCCACGTCCGACGCGGTGGTCAGCACCGGCGTGGCGCCCAGCATCGAAGCGACCTGCTCGGCCATCGCGTTGGCGCCGCCCACGTGGCCCGAGAGCACGGGGATCACGAACTGCGCGGCGTCGTCCACCACCAGCACGCCGGGGTCCTCGTCCTTGCTCTTGAGGTGCGGCGCGATCAGCCGCACCACGGCACCGAGCGAGACGAAGAATACGACCTGGTCGAAGTCCGCGAACAGCGCCGCGATCTCGTCGCGAAAGGCGCCCGCATAGGCGCGCACCGGGTTGGGCAGGCCGGCCATGAGCGGCGCGAACTTGTCGGCCACGCACACGCTGGCCTCGGGCAACTGGCGGGCCAGCCCGGCCGTCTGCTGCGCGCCATGCCTGGTGATGGCCACGAGCACCACGCGGGGTGCGGCGTCATTCGTCATTCGGGTTGTCCTCTTCGATTTCGGTGCTGGTCTTCTTGCGGCAGCCGCGCACCAGTTCGCCGCGTTCGCGGCCGGGGTTCTTCACCAGCAGCAGCGACAGATAGTTGACCTTGCTGCCCTTCAGGCTGGCCACGTCGTGCACGATGCGTTCGACCGGCGAGCCGGCCTTCTCGATGAAGCGGCTGTGCGCGAGCAGGCCGCGCCGCGCCAGCAGGTCGATCAGGTCGTCGAGCAGCGGCTTGACCTTCATGAGCACCAGCGTGTCGAAGTCGTCCAGCATCCTCTCGACCGCGGCAATGCCGTAGGCCGCCGGCACGATGGCCACGGTGTCGTCCTGCTCGGACAGTGGCAGCTGCAGGCGCGCGCAGGCCGCGTTGAACGAGGTGACGCCGGGCACCACGTCGATGCGCGCGGCCGGGTCGAGCTCGCGCAGCACGCGCGCCAGGTAGCAGAAGCTCGCGTAGGTGGAGGCATCGCCTTCGACCAGGAACAGCACGTCCTGCCCGGTCGCGAGCAGCGCCTGCACGGTCTCGGCGGCCTTGAGCCAGTGGCGCGCGAGCTTCTCGGCGTCATGGGTCATCGGGAACAGCAGCGCCTGGTGCTGCGCGGGCGCCGACAGCCCGGCGCGCAGCGCGATGTCGAGCGCGTAGCTTTCCTTGCGCAGGCTGCGCACGGGGTAGGTCCAGACCGCGTCGGTGCGCGTCAGCAGGGACCAGGCGCGGCGCGTGATCAGGTCCGGATCGCCCGGGCCGAGCGATACGCCGTGGAGCATGCCGGGTGCCGTCATGGCGCGCCACCTGCCTGTGCACAGACCAGCCACACCGGGTTCTCGGCCGCGAGCCGGTGCATGTGCAGGATCGGCTTGCTGCGCGAGGCCTGCAGCTGCAGCACGTCCCAAACTGCGCCCTGTGCCTTGAGCGCCTCGACCGCAGCCGCGAGGTTCTCGATGGTCACGAAGTTCATCACCAGCCAGCCGCCCGGCCGCAGGCGCCGCAGCACCAGCGTGATGAGCTCGGCCAGTTCGCCGCCGGAGCCGCCGATGAAGACGGCGTCCGGGTCGGCCCAGGCCGCCAGGCCCTCGGGCGCCTTGCCGTGCACCAGGCTGTGGTTGCTGATGCCCATGGCCTGGCGGTTGCGCGCGACGATGGCGCTGTCGTCCGCGTTCTTCTCGATCGCGTAGACATGGCCGCGCCAGCACAGCCGCGCAGCCTCCAGCCCGACCGAGCCGGAGCCCGCGCCGATGTCCCACACCACGCTGTCGGCGCGCAGCTGCATGCGCGCGAGCGAGACGGCGCGCACCTCGTTCTTGGTGATCAGGCCCTTCTCGGGATGGCGCTGCTCGAAGCTCGCGTCCGGCAGGCCGAACAGCACCTGCGGCGCGCGCAGCCGGGTGCGCCAGAGCAGCACCACGTTCGGGTCGGCAAAACGCATCTGCGCCGCGGCCGCGATGCGCATGCCGCTGACCACGCGCTCCTCGGGCTGGCAAAGGCGCTCGGCCACGGCCATCTCGAAGTCGTCGGCCAGGCCTTCGGCCACCAGCATGCGCGCGATGCGGTCGGGCGTGTTGTCGGGGCTGGTGAGCACGGCCAGCCGGTCGTGCTGGCGGATGTCGCGCAGCAGCGCGTAGAGGCCGTGCGCGGGCGGCGATCCCGGCAGCCAGTCACCCGCGTCCTTCGCATGCACGGAGGCAAACTTCATCTCCTGCCACGGCAGGCCGAGCCGCGCGCAGGCCAGCTGCAGCGTCGACACGTTCGGAATGACCTCGATCGCCTCGATGCACAGGCGCGCGGCCAGGAAGGCCGCGATGCCATGGCACAGCGGATCGCCGGTGGCCAGCACGACCACGCGGCACTGTTCGGCCTGCGCGGCGCGGATCCATTCGGGCACCTGCGACAGTGCACCGCCGAGGTCGCGCTGCACCGCGCCGGGTGCGATGTGCGGCGCGAACAGCGCCAGCGTGCGCGCCGCGCCGATCACCAGCTGCGCCTGCTGCAGGTGGGCCATCGCGCTGCGCCCGAGGCTCGCGTCGCCGTCGTCCAGCACGCCGAGGATGCGGCATTTGTGGGTCATGTTGTTCTTGTCGTTGTCGTTCACGGGGCCTCCGCGATCTTTCGGCCTTCGAAGTCGCAGACCAGCACTTTCAGTTCGAACTGGTCGGGGTAGCGCGTGCGCAGCGTCTGGATGACGCGCTGCGCGAGCGCCGTGTGAAAGGCGGTGCCGAGCCCGAGCGCGTCCATGCGCTCGCCGGCATAGCGCGCGGTCTCGTTGCCGCGGATCGCATCGCACACATCGGGCGGTGCGCCGAGTCCGGCGGCCAGTTCGGCCAGCAGGCCGGTGTCGACCTCGGCCCGGCCGGCGTGGGTGATGGTCTCGCCCTGCGCAATCTTGGTGAGCTTGCCGACCATGCCGCCGATCACCACCTTCCGGATGCCGGCCTTGACCGCCGCGCCCATCGCATAGCGCAGGAAGTCGCCCATCTGCACGAAGGCAGGCTCGGGCAGTTCCGGCATCTCGGCCATCACGAATTTCTCGGTGCGCCCACCGGTCGTGAGCACGACCACGCCGTGGCCCAGCGTGCCCGCCACCTGCACGCCCTGCACCACGCTCGCGCGGTAGGCGGCGGTGGAATACGGCTTGACGATGCCGGTCGTGCCAAGGATCGAAATGCCGCCGAGGATGCCCAGCCGCGCATTGAGCGTCTTCCTGGCCATCTCTTCGCCCTGCGGCACGGAGATGGCAACTTCGAGGCCGACCTCGTCGAGCAGTGCCGCGCCCACCGCACGCACGTTGGCCTCGATGTTGCGGCGCGGCACCGGGTTGATGGCCGGCCCGCCCACGGCGAGCCCGAGGCCCGGCATGGTGACGGTGCCCACGCCGGTGCCGCCGGCCAGCACCACCTGGCCCGCCAGATCGGGCAGCAGGCGCACGTCGGCCGTGAGGTGGGCCTTGTCGGTGCAGTCGGGGTCGTCGCCGGCGTCCTTGATGACCATCGCATGCGCGCTCGCGCCGTCGGCCCGGCCGTCGTGCACCGCGAAGCGCACGAGATCGCCGTTGGGCAGCAGGCACTCGACCTCGCCGGGCACCTGGCCCGTGACCAGGCCGATCACCGCCGCGCGCGCCGCCGCGGCCGAACACGCACCGGTCGTGAAGCCGGTGCGGGTGCCGCGGGGTGCGCCCTTGTCCATCATGCGGCGTGTTCGCGCGCCTCGGCCAGGCCCAGCAGCGCGTGGATCGCGGCCACCACCAGCGTGGAGCCGCCCTTGCGCCCGCGGATGACGATCCAGGGCACCTCGTTTTCGAGCGCGACCAGGTCCTTCGACTCGGCCGCCGACACGAAGCCCACCGGCATGCCGACCACCAGTGCGGGGCGCGCACCCTCTTCGTGGATCAGCCGCACGATCTCGATCAGCGCGGTCGGTGCATTGCCGATGCCGACGATCGCGCCGTCGACCAGCCCGAGCCGGTGCGCCTTGCGCATCGCCTGCACCGCGCGCGTGGTGCCTTCGGCCATCGCCTGCGAGATCACGTCCGGGTCGCTGATGAACTGGTGCGTGCCCATGCCGAAGTGCGCCAGGCGCGGCGCCGAGAGGCCCACGCAGATCATCTCGACATCGGCCAGCACGCGGCTGGCGCGCGAGCGGATGGCGGCGATGGCGGCGTCGACCGCGCCCGGGTGGAAGTCGGTCAGGCCGTTGAAGTCGAAGTCGGCGTTCGCATGGATCATGCGGCGCACCACGGGCCACTGGTCGGCGGTGTAGGCATGCGAGGCCACCTCGCGGTCGATCACCGCGAAGGAGTCGTGCTCGATCGCGCGGCCCGCCGCGGTGAGCTGCTCGGTGACGACGTTGGCCGCCGGGGATTGCGTCGGCTTCATCGCAGCGCCGGCGCCGGATCGTGCGCATGGGCGTGGCCATGCGCGTGGTCGTGGTCGTGATGGTGATCGTGGCCGTGCGCCGCCGCATCGCCATGGTGATGGCCGCCCAGCCCATGCTCCACCGCGAAGTCGCGGAACTTGCAGCCGTCGCAAGGCATGAGCGCGGCCGGCGCGCCGCGCCGCAGGTCGTCCACGCGCTGTTCGAGCAGCGCGAAGATCTCGGGCTCGAAGCCGAAGTAGCGCGTGGAAACGAAACGGATCGTCGGGTACTGCGCCCTCAGATGCTCGACCTGGCGCGCGATGCGCTCGACCAGCGTGCCGTTGAACAGGTAGTAGGGCAGCACCACCACCTGCTTCATGCCCAGCAGGCCCTGGCGCTGCACGGCCTTCTCCAGGCGCGGGTAGGTGATGCCCGTGAAGGCAAGGTCGACCAGCTCGTGGTCGGTCTCCTCCATCAGCCAGCGCGCCATCTTGGCCATGTCGCCGTTGGCCTGTCGGTCCGACGAACCCCGGCCCAGGATCACCACGCCGGTGGTGGTCGGGTCGGGCATGTCGAGCGCCTGCATCGCGTCCTTGAGGCGGCGCTGCAGGATCGCCAGGATCGGGTCGCAGGCCGTGAGGTGCGGCGCGTAGAGGAACTGCACCATCGGGTACTTGAGCCGGGCGCCGTCGATGGCCTGCGGAACGTCCATCTTCACGTGGCCCGCGGCATTGAGGATGAGCGGCACCACGATCACCCGCCGCGCGCTCTCGGCCGCGCGGCGCAGGCCCTCGCTCATCGTGACCTCGGAGAACTCGATGAAGCAGACCTCGATGCGCCAGCCCGGCTGCCGCTCGCGCCATTGCGCGGCAAAGGCCTCGATCTCGTCGTTGCCGGATTTTTCGCGCGAGCCGTGGCCCACCAGCAGAATGGTTTCGGAGTTCATGGGAGATCCTGGCGCAGGGTTTGGGCGGGAACGCTCGCGCGCCGGAAGCGGTGCGTGAAGCTCGCGTCGTAGAGCTTGGATTTGGCGAGCGTGGTCCACTGCCGCGCGCCCAGCGTGGGGCTGGCGATGATCATCGACTGGCTCGCGATGCGCGCGTCGCGGCACAGCGCCTGGATGGTCGCGACCGTGCCGCGCACGATCTTCTCCTCGCCCGGCCAGCTCGCCTTGTGAACCACCACCACGGGCGCATCGGGCGACCAGCCGGCGGCCGTGAGCGCGGCCGTGACCTTGCCCATCAACGTGATGCTCAGGAAGATGCACAGCGTGCTGTGGTGCGCGGCCAGCGCCTCGAGCGACTCGCCCTCGGGCATTGGCGTGCGGCCTTCGACGCGCGTGAAGATCACGGTCTGCGTGACCTCGGGCAGTGTGAGGCTTTCCACCGCCGCCGCCGCCGAAGCCATGGCGGAGGACACGCCCGGCACCACGCCGATCGGCACGCCCGCCGCATCCAGCGGCTGCACCAGCTCGATCAGCGCGCCGTACAGGCCCGGGTCGCCGGTCTGCAGGCGCACCACGGTCTCGCAGCGCGCGGCCTGCGCGATCAGCCAGGCCGACATCTGCTCGAGCGTCATGCCCTTGCTGTCGGCGATGGCGCAGTCCGGCCGCGCCCAGCGCACGGCGGTTTCGCTCACGAGCGAGCCGGCGAACAGGATCGCCCCGGCGCGCTCGACGAGGCCGCGGCCCTTGACGGTGATGAGTTCCGGGTCGCCCGGGCCCGCGCCGACGAACCACACGGTTCCCGGTGCCGGCGCACTGCCTGGAGCGATGGCTCGCTCGTTCATGATGATGATTCCTCCGCGCCCGCCGCGCGATAGATGGTCGGTAGGACCGGGCAGGGGGAGAAATCGGAGGGGCGCCAGTGGATGCGGTTCCGGCGGATGCACACCTGCATCGAGCCGGACGCCATGCGCCGCCCGCCGATCCTCGCCCACCGCAAGGTCATGCGCTCTGGTCGTCAGGCCGGTCTCCGGGCTCACGAGCGAAGGGCCATCGGCTCTCCAGCAAAGACCACCTTCCCATGCCGTTCGCGGCACAGTGGCGCGGGACCGAATCCCGGGGTCTTGCTTCTTGACTCGTTTACCGTTGCGGGGGCAGCGTCGGCATTGCGCGGTGTTCTCTCCACCGCCGCGCACCGACTTCCCGTTTCACCCTGGCCACCCCGCCGTTTACACGGGGCGCCAGGACACCTGACAACGCGCTCAAAGTGTATCAGCCGCGATATGCGCACGCCTCAACTCGTCCTGCTCCGCAGGGCTCAGCTCGCTCGCCAGGCGCCTGAACTCGGCCTGGTAGCAGGGCAGCATCAGCGCCGCCGTGAGCGCGTGGACGTCGTTGCCGCGTGCAAGGCGCTGGTTGCAGGCCGCGATGCTTTCATAGATGCCGAGCGCCTGCGCGACGCGGTCGTTCTTGCTGCTGTTCCTGCTGTTGCTGCCCATCGCCGGCTCCTTGTGGCGCGCCGTGGATGGCGCCGCAAGGCAACTCTAGGGACTCGCGAGCGCAGCGGGGAGTAACAAGATCGTCGTGAATCCGGCCTACTCGACCGCGACCTTGCCTTCCTTGACCAGCCTCGCGAACTTCGCCGTCTCCTCGCGGATGCGGGCCGCCATCTCGGCGGAGCTGTCGCCGATCGGGTCGGCGCCGATCGCGCGCATCCGTTCGGCGAACTCCGGCGATCTGATGATCCTGGCCATCTCGGTGTGGAGCTTCGCGGCGATGTCCTTCGGCGTTCCCGCCGGCGCGAGCACGCCGAACCAGGTGCCGATGTCGAAGCCCTTGAGCCCGGCCTCTTCGAGCGTCGGCACCTCGGGCAGCACGGCGGAGCGCTTTGCGGTGGTGACGGCCAGCGCGCGCAGCTTGCCGCCCTTGATGTGCTGCAGCACGGGCGTGATGGTGTCGAAGGACATGTCCACCTGCCCGCCCAGCAGGTCGGTGGTGAGCGGGCCGCTGCCCTTGTACGGCACGTGCAGCAGCCTGGCGCCGGTGCTGGCCTGGAACTGGGTGCCGATCAGGTGCTGCGCCGTGCCGTTGCCGTTGGAGCCGTAGGCCAGTTCCTTGGCCGACGACCTGGCAAGCGCGACCAGTTCGGCGACCGACTTGGCCGGCGTGAGCGACGCATTGACCACCAGCACGTTCGGCACCATCGCCACCGTGGTGATGGGCGCGAAGTCTTTCTGGAAGTCATAGGGCAGCTTCTTGTAGACGCTGGTCGCGATGGTGTGGTGCACCGCGCCCATCAGCAGCGTGTAGCCATCGGGCCTGGCCTTGGCGACGTAGTCGGCGCCTAGCGTGGCGCCGGCGCCCGGCTTGCTTTCCACGATCACGGGCTGGCCCAGGGCCTTGGAGAGCGCATCGGCGAGCGCGCGGGCCAGCACGTCGGTGGTGCCGCCGGAAGGGAAGGGCACGATCAGGCTGATCGGCTTGGCCGGCCATGGCTCCTGGGCGGCGGCCCAGGGCGCGATGCAAAGGCCGAGGGCCGCCAGGGCGGTTCCCGCGAGGGTGCGGCGCCCGATGGCGAATGGTTGCTTCAACATGTCTTTGTCTCCTGGCTGACGGTCTGTGCCGTGTGTTTTGTTCATGCGAGCCGCGCGCACACGGCCTGCGTGACCTGCGCCGTGGTGGCACGGCCGCCGAGATCGCGCGTGTGCAGCGCGGGGTCGGCCGTCACGGCTTCGACGGCCAGCATGACGCGCCGGGCGGCCTCGGCCTCGCCCAGGTGCTCCAGCATCATCACGACCGACCAGAAGGTGCCGACCGGATTGGCCAGCCCCTTGCCCATGATGTCGAAGGCGGAGCCGTGGATCGGCTCGAACATCGACGGGTAGCGCCGCTCGGGGTCGATGTTGCCGGTGGGGGCGATGCCCAGGCTGCCCGCGAGCGCGGCGGCCAGGTCGCTCAGGATGTCGGCATGCAGGTTGGTCGCGACGATGGTGTCGAGCGAGGCCGGCCGGTTGATCATGCGCGCGGTCGATGCGTCGACCAGTTCCTTGTCCCAGGTCACATCGGGAAACTCCTTCGAGACCTGCAGCGCGATCTCGTCCCACATCACCATCGCGTGGCGCTGGGCGTTGCTCTTGGTGATGACCGTGAGCAGCTTGCGGGGGCGCGACTGTGCCAGCCTGAAGGCGAAGCGCATGATGCGTTCGACGCCGGCGCGGGTCATCATCGACACGTCGGTGGCGGCTTCGATCGGATGGCCCTGGTGCACGCGGCCGCCGACGCCGGCGTATTCGCCCTCGGAGTTCTCGCGCACGATGACCCAGTTCAGGTCGTCCGGGCCGCAGCGCTTGAGCGGGCCGTCGATGCCGGGCAGGATGCGCGTCGGGCGCACGTTGGCGTACTGGTCGAAGCCCTGGCAGATCTTCAGGCGCAGGCCCCAGAGCGTGATGTGGTCGGGAATGTGCGGATCGCCGGCCGAGCCGAACAGGATCGCGTCCTTGCCGCGCAGCGCGTCGAGGCCATCGGCCGGCATCATCACGCCGTGTCCGCGGTAGTGGTCGCCGCCCCAGCCGAAGTTCTCGAACTCGAACTTGAAGCTGCTGCCGGCCGAGGCCAATGCTTCGAGCACTTTCTGGCCCGCGGGCACGACTTCCTTGCCGATGCCGTCTCCGGGAATGGTTGCGATCTTGTATGTCTTCATGGCGATGTTCGCGGAAGGTTGAAAAGGAGCTTCCACTGTAAGAAGCAGGAGCCCGCGGAATCGGCGCTAAAGTGAAGCCATCGTTAACCTGGATTCAACAGTAGGGCCACGATGAGCAGCGCCATCCTTCCGGCCGATCTCGGCTTCTTTTCCACCCTGGCCAGCGCCGGCAGCCTGAGCGCCGCGGCGCGGGAACTGGGCATCACCACACCCGCGGTCAGCAAGCACCTGGCGCTGATGGAATCGCGCGCGGGCGTGCTGCTGGTCAACCGTTCGACGCGCCGCATGAGCCTCACGCCCGAAGGCGAGCTGTACCTGGAGCACGCGCGCCGCATCCTCGGCGAGATCGACGGCATGGAGGAGCTGCTGGGCGTGTCGCGCGCCACGCCCCGCGGCCTGCTGCGCGTGAACGCCACGCTGGGCTTCGGACGCAGCCATGTGGCGCCGCTGATCTCGCGCTTCGTGCGCAAGCATCCGGCCGTGGAGGTGCAGCTGCAGCTGTCGGTCAACCCGCCGGCACCGAGCGAAGACCTGTTCGACGTTTGCGTGCGCTTCGGCGCGCCGCCGGACAGCCGCGTGGTGGCAAGGCACATCGCATCGAATCGCCGGCTGCTGTGCGCATCGCCCGCCTACCTGGCGGCGCGCGGCATGCCGAAGGTTCCGAACGACCTGGCCAGGCACAACTGCATCGGTATCCGCCAGGGCGAGGAAGCCTATGGCGTCTGGCGCCTGACGAGCGGCCGAGGCCGCCATGCGCGCACCGAATCGGTCAAGACGCGCGGCAGCCTCGCGACCAACGACGGCGAGATCGCCGTGAACTGGGCGCTCGAAGGCCACGGCATCCTGATGCGGGCGGAGTGGGACATCAACCGCTACCTGCGCAACGGCCGCCTGGTGCAGGTGCTGCCGCAGTACTTCACGCCCGATGCGGACATCTACGCGGTATATCCGCAGCGGCACCAGCTGGCCGCGCGCGTGCGGGCCTTCGTCGATTTCCTGGCGCTTTCATTCACGCAGCAGATGGCGTCCGGCAAGGCATAGCCGCACGCATGATCCGTCGCAGCCGTTCAGTGCGCCATGGCGCGGCACGCGGCCGCGCAATCGCGGCATGCCTTGGCGCAGGCCTGGCAGTGTTCGTGCCTGTGCCTGGCGCATTCTTCGCCGCAGGTTTCGCAGATGCCGGCGCACAGCGCGCAGATGGCCTTCGCGTGTTCGCTGCCGCGCGCCATGGCGGCAGCGGCAAACTGGCAGGCGGCCGCGCAATCCATGTCGAGCGCGATGCACCGGGCCATCATCTGGACGTCGGGTTCCTTCAGGCAGGATGCGGCGCAGTGATGGCATGCGGTGGCGCAGCCGTTGCACGCCTCGATGCATGCGGCGTAGGTTTGATGTGGCATCACTGTCCCCTTGAGATGCGAGCCGCGGGAGTTCGCTGCTGCTGACGGCCCATGCTCGCCTGCCCGCCCACCGCGGCTGTAGGAAAGGGGCGCGTCGGCGCGTGAGAACGGCTTGCCGCCGTGCCGCACGGGTGAGAATCCGCTGATGCATCCAGCCAGCAGCACCTCATTCCTGCAGTCCACCATCAGGCCCGCCCTTGTGGCCGCAGCCATCGCGGCGCTTGTCGCGGGCTGCGCTTCCACACCGCCCGGGCCAGCGTCGCAGCCGCCCGGCTCTACAGCGGGAGCGGGGCCTGCAACTGCGCCTGCGCCCACGCCCGCAGCCCCTGACGCTGCCGCGCTCGAGCAGCAGCGCTTCGCCAAATGGGTCGCAGACTTCCGTGCCACCGCGCGTGCATCCGGCATCCGCGAGGCCACCTTGCAAAGCGCATTCGACCAGGTGCAGTTTCTTCCGCGGGTGATCGAGCTGGACCGTGCCCAGCCCGAGTTCACGCGCACGGTCTGGGACTATCTCGACAACACCGTCTCGCCCCAGCGCATTGCCACGGGCCAGGACAAGCTGCAGCAGGTGCGCGCCGAAACCGCCGCGGCCGCCGCGCGCTACGGCGTGCCGGGCACCATCGTCGTCGCCATCTGGGGCATGGAAAGCAACTACGGCGGCAACTACGGCAGCACCCCGGTCGTCGACGCGCTGGCCACGCTCGGCTTCGAGGGAAGGCGCGAAGACTGGGCGCGCCGCGAACTGCTCGCGGCGCTGAAGATCCTCGACAGCGGCGACATCGCGCGCGACCGCATGATCGGCTCCTGGGCGGGCGCCATGGGCCAGACGCAGTTCCTGCCGTCGAACTTCCTGGCCTACGCGGTGGATGCCGACGGCGACGGGCGGCGCGACATCTGGGGCAGCATGCCTGACGTGGTGGCTTCGACGGCCAACTTTCTCTCGCGCTCGGGCTGGCAGGCCGGCATGCCGTGGGGCGTGGAGGTGAGGCTGCCGGCGGGCTTCGACTACGGCCGCGCCGACATGGCCGTGCGCCAGCCGAGTGCGCAGTGGGCGGCCGAGGGAATCACGACCATGGACGGCCAGCCGCTGCCGGAGTTTGCCGACGGCTCGGTGCTGCTGCCCGCGGGCGCGCAGGGGCCGGCCTTCCTGGTCGGGCCGAACTTCCGCGCCGTGCTGCGCTACAACAACTCGACCAACTACGCGCTCGCCGTGGGCCTGCTCGCGCAGCGCCTCGGCGGCGGCCCCGACGTGCAGGCGCCATGGCCGAGGAACCTGGCGGCGCTCTCGCGCAGCCAGATCGCCGAGCTGCAGACCGCGCTCACCCAGCGCGGCTTTGCCACCGGTGCGGCCGATGGCGTCATGGGCCCCGCCACGCGCGAGGGACTGCGCCGCTACCAGCGCAGCGTCGGCCTGCCCGCGGACGGCTATCCGAGCGCCGAGATGCTGCAGCGCCTGCAGCAGCCTTAGCGGGCGCAGCTTGCGTTGTTGCGCGCCCCGTTAAACTGGGGCTGGGTGCGGGGCCGCTTGCTTCTTGTTTGCGGCGCCGCAGGTTCATGCGATGGTCGGGCCGCCACGCGGATCAGTCACGTCATCCCTCCCCATGCAAGAGTCCACCATCCAGTACGTTGCCGCAGCCATCTTCGCCGTGGCGCTCCTTCACACCTTTGCCGTCAAGCAGTTCGAGCGGCTGTCGCACCGCTTTCCCCGGCACGCCGGCCTGTTCCACCTGCTGGGCGAGGTGGAAGTCGTCTTCGGGTTCTGGGCCATCGTGCTCGTTCTTGCCATGGCCCTGCTGGTCGGAGGCGACGACGCGCTCGGCTATGCGGAGTCGCGCAACTACACCGAACCCCTGTTCGTCTTCGTCGTGATGGTGGTTGCCGCCTCCCGGCCCGTGCTGCGCACGGTCATGTCGGGCGTGAGCATCATTGCGCGCGTGCTGCCGCTGCCCACGCCCGTTGCAGCGGCATGGCTCGGGCTGGCAGCCGTTCCGCTGCTGGGCTCGCTCATCACCGAGCCCGCGGCCATGACCATTGCAGCGCTCATGCTCGCGCCCCAGATCTTCAGGACGAAGGTGCCCGAAGCGGTGAAGTACCTCGCCCTGGGCGTGCTGTTCGTCAATGTGTCGATCGGCGGCACGCTCACTTCCTACGCCGCGCCGCCCGTGCTCATGGTGGCCTCGACCTGGCAGTGGGACAGCGCCTTCATGCTCGCCACCTTCGGCTGGAAGGCGGCCGTGGCCGTGCTCGTCAACGCCACCGTGGCCACCTTCGTGCTGCGCAAGCACCTGCCCGCGGCATCGGCCGCGGACGCGGCGCTCGCCGAAGCGCCCGTGCCACCTGCCGTGGCCCTGACCCACCTGGTCCTGCTGGCCGGCATCGTGCTGTTCGCCCATCATCCGGTGGCATTCCTCGGACTCTTCCTGATGTTCCTCGGGTTCACGCAGGCCTACGAACGCCACCAGAGTCCGCTGATCATCAAGGAAGCACTTCTGGTCGGTTTCTTCCTTGCCGGCCTGGTCGTGCTTGGCGGCATGCAGCGCTGGTGGCTGGAGCCGGTGGTTTCCAGCCTGGAGCCGCTGGCCCTGTTCTTCAGCGCGCTGGGCCTCACCGCCATCACCGACAACGCGGCGCTCACCTACCTGGGCTCGCTGATCACGAACATCTCGGACGAATCGAAGTACATGCTCGTGGCCGGCGCAGTGGCCGGCGGCGGCCTGACGGTGATTGCCAATGCGCCCAATCCCGCGGGCGTCGCGCTGCTCAAGCGCGGCTTCTCCGACGAGACGATCGGCGCCGGCGGACTGCTGCTGGGCGCGCTCGGGCCTACGCTGGTGGCCGCGGCGGCCTTCATGCTGTTGTAGCGATGGAACCGCGCGGGGCGCGGGATCGAAAGGAGGCAGGAACATGCGCACCTTCTCTCGCATGGGCGCAGCCGCCGGCGCGGTGCTCGCGGCGGCCCTGGCCATCGGCGGCTGCTCTTCGCACGGCAATGCCCTTTCATCCAGAAGCACGAGGGCGGAGCCGCCTCCCACCGATTGCCGCGCATGGGTGGGCGTCGACCGCAACCAAGAGCTGCCCGGCTACCGCCTGCCGCAACCCGACGGCCGCACCGTCTGCGTGCCGCTCGGCGTCAACGCCTACCGTCCGCCCGCGGGCTATGCCGGAAGCGACTATTACGTCGACGAATTCACCGATGCGCGCCTGAAGGAGCGCTGGCGCACCTGCAAGGCCGATGCCGCCTGCTTTGCGCGCATCGATGCGCAGATGCAGCGCTGGCTGCCGCCGAACAAGGCGCGCGCGACGCGTTCGACCGGCGTGGTCGATCCCTCCGGCAAGATCGACCCCGAGGGCGCCGTCGACCTGCGGCAGATCCGGCGCCCGGCCTTCTTCGCCAAGGCGCCCTATGCCGAGGCGATTGCGCGCGCCGATGCCAGCACCTTCGTGGTCGAGTTCACCGTGCCGCGCGACAGCTTCGAGCGCATCGACCTCAAGATGGCCGATCCGGTCAAGCTGCGCGGCTGGTACATCGAAGGCCGCGGCGTCGACGATGGCAAGGGCGGCAGGATGCGCGCGCTGGCGGTCATGGCGCCGGGCGGCGGCGGGCAGCTCACCGCGATCCAGCATCCCGACGAAAAGCCCTACCGCATCGACCCGGCCACGGGCCGGGCGGTCGACATCAAATTTCCGAACGCCACCACAGAGACCATGGGCCAGCGCTGGTGGCGAGAGAACCTCGATGCACTCCGCCAGGCGGGCTTCGACGTGCTGGCCTACGACCGGCGCGGCGAGGGTATCTCCGGCGGATTCAGCGACACCCACACGCTGGAGCAGGGCGAGGACGTCTTCCGCGTGCTCGCGCAGTTCGACAGCGGCGACGGCCTGCGGCTGCTCACGCCGGACGGCCGCGTGCTCGAAGGCCGCGAGGCGGCCGGCAAGCTGCTGGGCGGCATGAAGTCGACCCGCATTCCGATCCTGCTCGGCGGCTATTCGCGCGGCTCGATGTCGACGGCCTGGGCCATGGCCAGGAACTTTTCGGGCGCGTGCAGCTACGACATGCCGGTGCCCGAATGCCGGCCGCCCAAGGGGCTTGCGAACATCAAGGGCGCCATTTTGTTGGCGTCCTTCGCGAGCGGCGCGGGCTACCTGCCCGCATCGCCCGACCTGGCCGACCGCAACCTGTTTCTTGGCGGCATGGCGGCGGACCATCACATCCTTTTTTATCCGAACTCGGCGCCGCTCGCGGGCATGCACAAGTGGCCGGCCGCCTTCTTCGGCAAGGGCCTGTGGGACCGCGCCGAAACACTGGAAGGCACCGTGGCCGCCTATGACCGCATTCCCGGCGCACGCGAAATCGTGGTGGCCCGCGCACCCCATTCGATCGAGACCTGGCCCGAGAGCGACAGGCAGTACCTGCGCGAGCGGATGGTCGCCTTCGCGAAGGTGGCGATCACGGGCGGCACCACCGTGCCGGGCGCAAAGCCCTGGTCCAACCTCAAGGAACTGGTCGCGACCACGCCCGATTCGTGGGAGGCGTCATCGAGGCCGAAAGACGGCCAGGACGCTCAAGCCGGTCGATAGCTCGCCTTGACTTGCCCTCCATGATGTTGGATATTCCTCCGGCATCATGGAAAACCAGCCACCCAGCCTCAACGACCGCATCGCGCAGCGCGTGCGGGACCTGCGCGCCGACCGCGGCCTTTCGCTCGATGCGCTGGCGGCGCATTGCGGCGTCAGCCGCTCGATGATCTCGCTCATCGAACGTGGCGAAAGCAGCCCCACGGCGGTGCTGCTCGAAAAACTTGCAACCGGCCTCGGCGTTCCGCTGGCGTCGCTGTTCGAGGCGCCGGTGCCCGCATCGGGGCCGGTGTCCCGGCTGGCCGACCAGCCGCAATGGCGCGATCCGCATTCGGGCTATGTGCGCCGGAACGTGTCGCCCGGCGGCTCCGCATCGCCGATCCACATCGTCGAGATTCTTTTTCCGCCCAAGGCGCGCGTGGCCTACGAAACCGGCGCGCGGGAACCGCAGGTTCACCAGCAGGTGTGGGTGCTCGAAGGAACCATCGAGGTCACGCTCGGCGACGACCGCCACCGGCTCTCCGCGGGCGACTGCCTGGCGCTGGTGCTCGACCGTCCCACCAGCTACTACAACCCCACGCGGCAGATCGCGCGCTATGCCGTCGTGATCGCCACCTCGCCCTCTTCCTGGAGATGACATGACACAACCCGCAGCAGCCCCCACGCCACGCATCCGCGCGCTCTCCAGCGTCGACGGCGCGCATGTCCGGCAGCTGGCCGACGTGCTCGTCGACTGCGTCGAAGGCGGCGCCTCGGTCAGCTTCATGCTGCCGCTCACGCCCGAGCGCGCCCAGGCCTTCTGGCACCGCGTGGCCGAAGGCGTGGCAAGCGGCGAGCGCGCGCTGCTGGTGGCCGAAGATGCGCAAGGCATCTTCGGCACCGTGCAGCTGGTGCTCGGGCAGCCCGAGAACCAGCCGCACCGTGCCGAGGTCTCGAAGATGCTCGTGCACCGGCGCGCCAGGCGCCAGGGCATCGGCGCACTGCTGATGCAGGCCGCCGAGCAGCTCGCGCATGAGCACGGAAAGACCCTGCTCGTGCTCGACACCTCCAGCGCCGAGGCCGAGCGGCTCTATGCCCGGCTCGGCTGGACCCGCGTCGGCGTGATTCCGGGCTATGCGCTGCTGCCCGGCGGCGCGCCGTGCGATACCACTTACTTCTATCGTGCGCTGGCAACGGGTCAGCGCGTGGCGCCGCAGCTGGGGTAGCTCCAGGGCGCCGCTGCCGCGAGCAAGTGCCGCCATGCCGCGCCGGCCCTGCGGTTCACGGCCGCTGGTTTGCGCAGGCCGCGCGCCCTGTCATCATTCGCGCCTGCATGACCCAAGAACCGACGCTCCCCATGGATCTGTTGAACCGCGCCAGGCAGATCCTGGCAGCCCCGGACGGCACGCTGCCCGGCGCCGCCGCCACGCCCGAGGCCGGCTGCGTGGTGCTGATTGCGATGGGCGACGGCGCGAGCCGCGCGCGCGTGGTCGCCGGGCGCGCCGAAAGCGCCGAGCAGGCCTGGCAACAGGCCAGCGATGCAGCCCTTGCGCTCGCGCAGCGCATCGGCATGCAGCCGCGTCGCGTGCGCGTGGAACTCGTCGACCAGGTCGAGCCCATGAACTGGGGGGCGCTGAAGGCCCGCCTGGCGCGCACCAAGCGCAACTACTTCAACCAGGGCGTGTCCTTCGACGCGAAGTTCGACGTGGCGCTGCTCGCACCGGAGATCAACGGCAGCGCCGTCTTCTACAACGGCACGGTGGGCCATGCCGAGCCCAATCCGGGCAACCTGCGCCTTCATGCGAAGCGGCGCTTCGGTGCCGAGCTCGATTTTCCGCAGGACGACGCGGCGCCGGTGTGGTGCTTCACCACGCGCGCGGCCTATGCCGACGCCGAAGGCGCGTGGCCGATCACCCCCAAGGGGCAGGCGGCGGGCTACCGCACGCTGCCCGCGTGGGACGCCGGCCAGGTGCGCAGCCTCGTGGACAGCGCGAGCGACTATCTCGCGGCGCAGATCAAGCCCACGGGCGAGTTCCACTACGGCTGGTTCCCGTGCTTCGACCGCGCGATTCCCACCTACAACACGCTGCGCCACGCGAGCTCGACCTATGCGCTGCTCGAGGCCTGGGAGCTGACCCGCAGCGACAGCCAGAAGGCGGCCATCGACCGCTCGCTGTCGCTCTTGACGAAGCGGCTGATCCGCCAGGCCGAACTGCCGGATGGCACGCGCGCGGCCTACCTGCTGGACATCGGCGACGAGATCAAGCTCGGCGGCAGCGCGGTGTGCCTGCTGGCGCTGGTCAAGTACACGGAGCTCACGGGCGATCCGCAGTACCTGCCGCTGATGGAGCAGCTCGCGCTCGGCATCCAGGCCATGCAGGACCCGGCCAGCGGGCGCTTCGTGCACGTGCTCAACTACCCCTCGCTCGAGGTGAAGGATGCGTTCCGCGTCATCTACTACGACGGCGAGGCCGCCTTCGGCCTGATGCGCCTGTACGGGCTCACGCGCGACGAGCGATGGCTCGCCGTCGTCGAGAAGGCCTTCGAGCATTTCATTGCCGCCGAGCACTGGCGCGCGCACGACCACTGGCTGAGCTACTGCGTCAACGAGCTCACGCGCTTTCGGCCTGAAACGCGCTACTACCAGTTCGGCCTGCGCAACGTGGCCGACTACCTGGACTTCGTGCTGGAGCGCATCACCACCTTCCCGACCCTGCTCGAGCTGATGATGGCCGCGCGCGAGATGGTGGAGCGCCTGGCCGCCGACCCCGCGTTGCGCCCGCTGCTCGAAGGCTTCGACCGCGCCAAGTTCGACCGCGCGCTCGAGCACCGCGCGCGCTACCTGGCCAACGGCTACTTCTGGCCCGAGCTCGCGATGTTCTTCCGCAACCCGGACCGCATTGCCGGTTCGTTCTTCATCAAGCACCACAGCTTCCGCGTGCGCATCGACGACGTGGAGCACTATCTCTCCGGGCTCATTGCCTACTGGAAGCACCGCCGATGAACAGCAGCATCACCACCCGCGAATTCGGCCGCATGCCCGACGGCCGCGTCGTGACCGAATACACCCTGGACAACGGCCTTGGCCTGCGCCTCGGCGCCATCAACCACGGCGGCATCGTCACCGCATTGCGCGTGCCGGACCGCCATGGCCGCAGCGGCAACATCGTGCTCGGCCTGCCGAGCCTTGCGGACTACCTGGGCCCGCATCCGCACCTGGGCACCATCGTCGGGCGCTATGCGAACCGGATCGCGGGTGGCCGCTTCACGCTCGATGGCGTTGCGCACCAGCTCCCGCTGAACAACGGCGCCAACTCGCTGCACGGCGGGCACCGGGGCTTCGGCACGCGCTTCTGGCAGATCGAGCCGGTGACGGCGGACAGCGCGGCGGGCGACATTGCGATCGAGCTTCGCTACACCAGCGCCGACGGCGAAGAAGGTTTTCCGGGCGAAGTGCAGGTGACGGTGCGCTACGCGCTCAGCCGCACCGAGAACACCTGGCGCATCGACTACCGCGCCGTGACCGACCGGCCCACGGTGCTGAACCTGAGCCACCACGACTACTTCAACCTGGCCGGCGAGGGCGCGGTGCTGGACCATCGGCTCACGATTCCCGCGAGCCGCTACTGCCCGGTCGATGCAGGCCTGATTCCCCTCGGCCTCGCGACTGTGGCCGGAACGCCGTTCGACTTTCGCGCGGCCACGCCGATCGGCGAGCGCATCGATGCGCAGCACGAGCAATTGCGCATTGCCGGCGGCTACGACCACAACTGGGTGCTCGACCGCGAGCCTGCCGGCCTCGCGCTGGCGGCGCGGCTCGAACACGCGCCGTCAGGGCGCGTGATGGAGGTGCACACGACCGAGCCGGCGGTGCAGTTCTATTCGGGCAACTTCCTCGACGGCAGCCTGCGCGGCGCCGATGGCGAGAGCTTGCGGCGCGGCGCCGGGCTGTGCCTGGAAACGCAGCACTGTCCCGATTCGCCGAACCAGCCGGACTTTCCTTCGACGGTGCTGCGGCCGGGAGAAGTGTTCAGCAGCAGCACGCTGCACCGCTTCGGCACATTGGCCTAGGCTTTGACGGCCGCTGCGGTGCCGAATTCGGCCGCAAGCAGGCCGGGGCTGCCGATGCGCACCGCGAACAACCCGCCGGCCAGCGGCTCGGCCTCGAGCTGCTCGGCCGTGAGCCCGCTGCGCGCGGTGCTGATGTAGAGCGTGCACAGCTCCTCGCCGCCGAAGGCGCAGTCCGTGACGTTGCTCGCGGGCAGTTCGATGCGGCACAGCTCGGCGCCGCTCACCGGGTCGTGGCAGCTCACGCAATGGCCGCCCCAGCGCGCAATCCAGAGGCGGCCGGCCGCGTCGGTCGTCATGCCGTCGGGCAGGCCGTCGCCCTCGGCGAAGCGAAGCCATACGCGCTTGTTGCCCACGGTGCCGGCTGCGCTGTCGAAGTCGTAGGCATACACGCAGCCTTCGACCGTGGCGTTGAAGTACATCGTGCGCTCGTCGAGCGACCAGGTCGGCCCGTTGGTCACGGCAAAGCCGTCGTCGTGGCGCGTGCAGCGGCCATCGGCGTCGAAGCGGTAGAGCGCGCCGGTCGGCGCCACGCAATCGAAGTCCATGGTGCCGCCCCAGAAGCGGCCCTGGCGGTCGCACTTGCCGTCGTTGAAGCGGTTGCCGGGCCGGTCGGGTTCGGGCTGGTGCAGGTAGCGCGGCGCCGCATCCACCGCGGGATCGAAGAAGGCGAAACCGCGGCGCATCGTGACGATCAGCCCCGGCGCATCGGCGCGCTCGGCCAGCGCGGTGATTTCCTCGTCGAACTGCCAGCTGCGGCGCGCGCCGCTGGCCGGGTCGAGGCGGTACAGCCGGCTTTCGAGGATGTCGATCCAGTAGAGCCCCCGTTCGCGCGGCGACCACAGCGTGCCCTCGCCGAGCGTGGCGCCCGCGGGCCACAGGCACTCGGGCTGGCCGAGGATCGATGGCACGCCAAGGGGCGTGGGAGCGGATGCGGTGCGGCCGGTCTGGGTCATCTGTTTTGCGCCTTTGTTGTCTCTGTCCTTGACGCGGCGGATCGTATCAAGGCATATTGATAATAGAAACCAAACTATTTGGCATCAAGTGATATTGATTTTGCAATGTCACCGCCAGCTCTCTGGAGACACCCATCTTGAAGGATTCCCCGCAGCTTTCGATCCATCCCACCCTGAAGGGACGCACGGTGTTCGTCACCGGCGGCGGCAGCGGCATTGGCGCGGCGATTGTGGCCGCGTTCGCCGCGCAGGGCGCACGCGTGGCCTTCGTCGACATTGCCGAAGGCGCCAGCGCCGCGCTCGCGCAGCGCATCGCAGAGGAAGGCCATGTCGCGCCGTGGTGGCGCGCCTGCGACGTGCGCGACATCGGCGCGCTGCAGAAAGCCATTGCCGATGCGGCCGCCGAGCTCGGCGACTTTGCCGTGCTGGTCAACAACGTGGCGAGCGACGACCGCCACACGCTCGAATCGGTCACGCCCGACTACTACGACAACCGCATGGCCATCAACGAGCGGCCCGCGCTGTTCGCGATCCAGTCGGTGGTGCCGGGCATGCGGCGGCTGGGCTTCGGCTCGGTGGTCAACCTGGGCTCCACGGGCTGGCAGACCAAGGGCTCGGGCTACCCCTGCTATGCGATTGCCAAGTCGTCGGTCAACGGCCTCACGCGCGGCCTTGCGGTGGAGCTGGGCCGCGACCGCATCCGCATCAACACCGTCTCGCCCGGCTGGGTGATGACGGAGCGGCAGGTGCAGCTCTGGCTCGACGACGAGGGCGAGCAATCGCTCAAGCGCAACCAGTGCCTGCCCGACAAGCTGATGCCCGAGGACATCGCGCGCATGGTGCTGTTCCTGGCGTCGGACGACGCGAAGATGTGCACCGCGCAGGAGTTCACCGTGGACGCGGGCTGGACCTGATCAATCCATCTCCAGCTTGCGGCCGTAGACGCTGAGGCTCGCGGTCTTCAGCGCCTTCATCATCACCTTGGCGGCCGGCGACGGCAGCCGGTCGGTGCGCGTGATGATGCCGAAGGCGTCCATGTGGCAGGGCATGTCCAGCGGCAGCAGCGACACGATGCCGTGCGCGGCGTAGTAGCGCGCCACGTCGGTCGCGAGCACGGCCACCATGTCGCTCTGCTGCAGCATGCGCGTGATGAAGAGCAGGGCCGAGCTCTCGATGATGTTGTTCGGCGGCACCAGGCCTTCCTCCTGGAACATCAGCTCGAAGCGGTGGCGCAGCACGCTGCCCGCGGGCGGCACGATCCAGCCGGCGCCCACCACGTCGCGCAGCGTGAGGCCGCTCACGCCCAGCAGCGGATGGCCGGGGCGCACCAGCGCGCACACCGGCTCCTCGGCCAGCGCCTCGTAGCGCAGCTGCGACTTGTCGTGCTCGGCGAAGAGCCGCGCCACCAGGATGTCGAGCTTGCCCTGCTCGAGACGCTCGATCAGCACCGCGCTGGTCTCGATCTCGAGCGACACGCGCAGGTCGGGCTGCTCGCGCTTCACCATCGCCACCGCGGGCGGCATCAGCGTGAGGCCCGGCGCGGTGATGGCGCCCACGCCCACCTGGCCGAAGCGGCCGGCCTTGAGCGCGGTGAGTTCGTCGTGCGCCTGGTTCAGGCTGGCCAGCGCCACGCGGGCATGGCGGATCATGGTTTCGCCGTACCAGGTGGGCCGCATGCCGCGCGGCAGCCGGTCGAACAGCGGCACCTCCAGCACGTCTTCCAGGTCCTTCAGCAGCTTGGAAGCCGCGGGCTGCGTCATGTTGAGCACCTGGGCCGCGCGGTGGATGTTGCCTTCCTCCGCCAGCGCCACCAGCAGGAGCAGCTGCCGCGTCTTGAGGCGGGCGCGGATGAACCAGTGGTTGTAGTTGGTCATGTCTCGTGGGTGTTTGTTGTTAAAGCTTTGTGCTCAGAGGGTTTTCCAGAATCCAGCGATTGATATGCATTTTGTCGAAAAATTGATTGGATTGATATCAATTCTGTTCATAGACTCGCCGCACTTCCAAAACCAGAGACAAGGTCGGCGCGCAGGTGATTCACGGCGAGATCCATCAGAACGTGCGGCAATACATCAACGGCCGCTGGGAAACCAGCGCGACCACCGGTGTGAGCGCCAATCCTTCGGACACCAGCGAAGTGGTGGCCGAATACGCACGCGCCGATCGCCGCCAGGTGGAGTCCGCGATCCGCGCGGCCGCCGATGCCTTTTCCCACTGGAGCCACAGTACGCCGCAGCGCCGGGCCGACGTGCTCGACCGCATCGGCACCGAACTGCTGGCGCGCAAGGACGAGCTGGGCCTGCTGCTGGCGCGCGAGGTCGGCAAGACCCTGCCCGAGGCGGTGGCCGAGGCGGCGCGCGCGGGGCAGGTGTTCAAGTTCTTCGCGGGCGAGGCGCTGCGCGGCGGCGGCGAGAACATGGCCTCGCTGCGCGCGGGGGTACAGGTCGACGTCACGCGCGAACCGGTGGGTGTGGCCGGGCTCATCACGCCGTGGAATTCGCCGCTCACGGTACCGGCGACCAAGATCGCGCCGGCGCTCGCGCACGGCAACTGCGTGGTGTTCAAGCCGGCCGAACTGGTGCCGGCCTGCGGCTGGGCGCTGGCCGAGATCATCAGCCGCGCCGCACTGCCCGCGGGCGTGTTCAACCTGGTGATGGGCAGCGGCCGCGAGGCCGGCCAGGCGCTGGTCGACAGCCCGCTGGTCGATGCCCTGAGCTTCACCGGCTCGGCGCGCAACGGCGAACGCATCCTGCAGGCGGCCGCGGCGCGGCGCGCCAAGGTGCAGCTC
Source organism: Variovorax beijingensis (assembly GCF_003951285.1). GTDB lineage: Bacteria > Pseudomonadota > Gammaproteobacteria > Burkholderiales > Burkholderiaceae_C > Variovorax > Variovorax beijingensis. The sequence continues at coordinate 160,048 of NZ_RXFQ01000010.1, forward strand.
GAGATGGGCGGCAAGAACGCGCTCGTGGTGCTGGCCGATGCCGACATCGACCATGCGGTCGACTGCGCGGTGCAGGGCGCCTACTTTTCCAACGGCCAGCGCTGCACGGCGTCGAGCCGGCTGATCGTCGAGGCCGCGGTGCACGACGCGTTCGTCTCGCGGCTTCGCGAACGCCTCAAGGCGCTGAAGATCGGCCATGCGCTCGAACGCGGCGTCGACGTCGGGCCGCTGGTCGATGAAGAACGCCTGGCGCGCAGCCTGGCCTGGGTCGGCATTGCGCGCGAAGAGGGCGCCGAGCACGTGTGGGGCGGCGAGCCGCTCAAGCGCGCCACGGCCGGCCACTACATGAGCCCCGCACTGTTCCTGGCTCAACCCGGGCACCGCATCGCGCGCGAGCAAATCTTCGGCCCGCTGGCCTGCGTGCTGCGCGCCGCCGACTACGACGAGGCGCTGGCGCTGTGCAACGACACGCCCTCGGGCCTGAGCGCGGGCATCTGCACCAACTCGCTCAAGCACGCGATGCATTTCAGGCGCCATGCCGAAGTCGGCATGACGATGGTCAACCTGCCGACGGCGGGCGTGGACTTTCACGCGCCCTTCGGCGGGCGCAAGGGGTCGGGCTACGGGCCGCGCGAACAAGGGCGCCACGCCGCGGAGTTCTACACGACGGTCAAGACCGGCTACATGCTGGCCTGACCACCACGGACGGTTTTCATCAGCAAGCAAGCACTCAGAAAGAAGGAGACATTCCATGAAACTCAATCGCCGCACCCTCAATATCGCACTCGCCGCCGCCTCGCTCGGCGGGCTCCTGCCCGCCACCGCGCTGGCGCAGAAGAAGATCGTGCTCGGCTTCAGCCAGGTGGGCGCCGAGAGCGAATGGCGCACCGCCAACACCGAGTCGATCAAGTCGTCGGCCAAGGAAGCCGGCATCGAGCTCAAGTTCTCCGACGCGCAGCAGAAGCAGGAAAACCAGATCAAGGCGATCCGCTCGTTCATCGCGCAGAAGGTGGACGTGATCGCCTTCTCGCCGGTGGTCGAATCGGGCTGGGAAACCGTGCTGCGCGAAGCCAAGGCCGCCAAGATTCCGGTGGTGCTGACCGACCGCTCGGTGAACACCAAGGACGACTCGCTCTACGTGACCTTCATGGGTTCCGACTTCGTCGAGGAAGGCCGCAAGGCGGGCCGCTGGCTGGTCGAGAAGATGAAGGACCAGAAGGGCGACGTGAACATCGTCGAGCTGCAGGGCACCGTGGGCTCGGCACCGGCCATCGACCGCAAGAAGGGCTTCGAGGAAATCATCAAGGCCGACCCCAAGTTCAAGATCGTGCGCTCCCAGACCGGCGACTTCACGCGCGCCAAGGGCAAGGAAGTGATGGAAGCCTTCCTGAAGGCCGAGGGCAAGAAGATCAACGTGCTCTACGCGCACAACGACGACATGGCCATCGGCGCCATCCAGGCCATCGAGGAAGCGGGCCTGAAGCCGGCCAAGGACATCACGATCATCTCGATCGATGCCGTCAAGGGTGCCTTCGAAGCCATGATCGCCGGCAAGCTCAACGTGTCGGTCGAATGCAGCCCGCTGCTCGGCCCTCAGCTGATGAGCGCCGTGAAGGACATCAAGGCCGGCAAGCCGCTGCCCAAGCGCATCGTGACCGAAGAGACGATCTTCCCGATGGAAGTCGCCGCCAAGGAATTCCCCAACCGCAAGTATTGAGAGCGAACACCCATGAAACGCAACTTCCTCAAGGCCTCGCTCGCAGGCATCGCGCTGGCCATCGCCGGTATCGCGCCGCTCGCGCATGCGCAGGACAAGGGGCCGATCGCCATCTCGATGCCGACCAAGTCGTCGGCGCGCTGGATCGCCGACGGCGCCAACATGGTCAAGTACTTCAAGGAAAAGGGCTACAAGACCGACCTGCAGTACGCCGACGACGACATTCCGAACCAGCTTGCGCAGATCGAGAACATGGTGACCAAGGGCTCCAAGGTGCTGGTCATCGCGGCCATCGACGGCACCACGCTGTCCGACGTGCTGCAGAAGGCGGCCGACAAGGGCGTGAAGGTCATCGCCTACGACCGGCTCATCAAGGGCTCGAAGAACGTCGACTACTACGCCACCTTCGACAACTTCCAGGTCGGCGTGCTGCAGGCGCAGTCGATCGAGGCGGCGCTCGGCCTGAAGAGCGGCAAGGGCCCGTTCAACATCGAGCTGTTCGGCGGCTCGCCGGACGACAACAACGCCTTCTTCTTCTACAACGGCGCGATGTCGGTGCTGGACCCGTACATCAAGAGCGGCAAGCTGGTGGTGCGCAGCAAGCAGATGGGCATGGACAAGGTCGGCACGCTGCGCTGGGACGGCGCGGTGGCGCAGGCGCGCATGGACAACCTGCTGTCGGCCTACTACAGCAAGGACCGCGTCGATGCGGTGCTGTCGCCGTACGACGGCCTGTCGATCGGCATTCTCTCGTCGCTCAAGGGCGTGGGCTACGGCTCGGCGTCGCAGCCGATGCCCATCGTCTCGGGCCAGGACGCGGAGATTCCGTCGGTCAAGTCGATCCTGCGCAAGGAGCAGACCTCGACCGTGTTCAAGGACACGCGCGAGCTGGCCAAGGTCACGGTGGCCATGGTCGACGCCATGCTGTCGGGCAAGACGCCCGAGGTGAACGACACCAAGACCTACAACAACGGCATCAAGGTGGTGCCCTCGTACCTGCTCAAGCCCGTGAGCGTGGACGGCGGCAACTGGAAGCAGGTGCTGGTCGACAGCGGCTACTACAAGGAAAGCCAGGTCAAGTGAGCGTCGTGAGCGTCGGAATTGCAGCAGCAGCGGCGGGCGGCCGCAGCATCCTCGAGATGCGCGGCATCACCAAGACATTCCCGGGCGTGAAGGCGCTCAGCGATGTCAACCTGGCGGTGCGCGCGGGCGAGATCCATGCGGTGGTCGGCGAGAACGGCGCGGGCAAGTCGACGCTCATGAAGGTGCTGAGCGGCGTCTACCCGTGCGACTCGTACACCGGGGAAATCCACTTCGAGGGCGAGCTGCGCCGCTTCAAGGGCATTGCCGACAGCGAGAAGCTCGGCATCATCATCATCCACCAGGAGCTCGCGCTGGTGCCGCTGCTGTCCATTGCCGAGAACATCTTTCTTGGCAACGAAATTTCGCACGGCGGCGTGATCGACTGGTTCGCCGCCTATGCGAAGACGCGCGAACTGCTTGCCAAGGTGGGACTGAAGGAGCCGCCCACCACGCTGGTGACCGACCTGGGCGTGGGCAAGCAGCAGCTGGTGGAGATTGCGAAAGCCTTGGCCAAGGAGGTCAAGCTGCTGATCCTCGACGAGCCCACGGCCAGCCTCAACGAGAACGACAGCGACGCCTTGCTGATGCTGCTGCTGGAGCTCAAGCGCCAGGGCATCGCGTCGATTTTGATCTCGCACAAGCTCAACGAGATTGCCAAGGTGGCCGACTCCATCACCGTGCTGCGCGACGGCGCCACGGTGGAGACCATGGACTGCCGCGGCCAGCCGATCAGCGAGGACCGCATCATCCGCGGCATGGTCGGGCGCGACATGGCGCACCGCTATCCGCAGCGCGATCCGAAGATCGGCGAGACGGTGTTCGAGGTGCGCGGCTGGCGCGTACACCACGCGCTGCATGCCGACCGCGAGCAGATCAAGGGCGTGGACCTGCATGTGCGCAAGGGCGAGATCGTCGGCATCGCGGGCCTCATGGGCGCGGGCCGCACCGAGCTTGCGATGAGCGTGTTCGGCAAGTCCTACGGCCAGCGCATCAGCGGCACGGTGCTGATGCACGGGCAACCGGTGGACGTGGGCACGGTGCGCAAGGCCATCGACCATGGCATTGCCTACGTCACCGAAGACCGCAAGGGCCTGGGGCTGGTGCTGGAGGAAAACATCCAGAAGAACGTGAGCCTGGCCAACCTGGAGGCGGTCTCCAGTTCGATGGTGATCGACGACGCGCGCGAATTCAAGGTGGCGAGCGACTACCGCCGCGCACTCAACATCCGCTCTTCGGGTGTGGAGCAGCTGGTGGTGAACCTGTCGGGCGGCAACCAGCAGAAGGTGGTGCTCAGCAAATGGCTCTTCACCAAACCCGAACTCTTGATTCTCGACGAACCCACGCGCGGCATCGACGTGGGCGCCAAGTACGAGATCTACACCATCATCGACCAGCTCGCGAGCGAGGGCAAAGGCATTCTCATGATTTCTTCCGAACTGCCGGAACTGCTCGGCATGTGCGACCGCATCTACGTGATGAACGAGGGCCGCTTCGTGGCCGAATTTCCGGCCGCCGAGGCTTCGCAGGAGCGCATCATGCATGCGATCGTGAGCGCAGGGAGCTCTGTCCATGTCGCAGCCTGACGCCAACGCGGTGAACGCCGCCGTCCCCATGGCCGAGGCCGTCCCGAAGCTGCACGCCGGCTTCCTGAAGAACAACCTGCGCGAATACGGCATGCTGATCTCGCTGGTCGCGATCATGGTGCTGTTCCAGGTGCTGACCGACGGCACGCTGCTGCGGCCGCTGAACCTCACCAACCTGCTGCTGCAGAACAGCTACGTCGTCATCATGGCGCTGGGCATGCTGCTGGTGATCGTGGCGGGACACATCGATCTTTCGGTGGGCTCGGTCTGCGGCTTCATCGGCGCGCTGGCGGCGGTGCTGATGGTGGAGTACGAGTGGCACTTCGTGCCGACGGCCATCATCAGCATTGCGGCGGGTGCGGTCATCGGTGCCGCGCAGGGCTGGTTCGTCGCGTTCCGAAAGATCCCGTCGTTCATCGTCACGCTCGCGGGCATGCTGGTGTTCAAGGGGCTCACGCTGGCGCTGCTGGCGGGGCAGTCGGTGGGGCCGTTCCCGGTCGAGTTCCAGCGACTGAGCTCGGGCTTCATTCCCGATCCGCTGGGCGGCCTCGATGGCGGCGGGTTGCGCATCACCTCGCTGGTGGTCGGCGCACTGGCCGCCGCGGCGCTGGTGTTCTTCAAGCTGCGCGGGCGCGCCAAGCTCGCGGCGCACGGCATGGAGACGGAGCCCTATGTGTTCTTCCTGGTGAAGAACCTGTTCTTCGCGGCCATCATCCTGTTCTTCAGCTACCTGCTCTCGACCTACAAGGGCCTGCCCAATGTGCTGATCGTGATGGCGGTGCTGATCGTGGTGTACGACTTCGTCACCAACCGCACCACCATCGGCCGGCGCATCTATGCGCTGGGCGGCAACGAGAAGGCGGCGCGGCTGTCGGGCGTGAAGACGCAGCGGCTCGCCTTCCTGACTTTCGTCAACATGGGTGCGCTGGCCGCGCTCGCGGGCCTGGTGTTCGCGGCCCGGCTCAACACGGCCACGCCCAAGGCGGGCTTGGGCTTCGAGCTCGACGTGATCGCGGCCTGCTTCATCGGCGGCGCTTCGGCGTCGGGTGGCGTGGGCCGGGTGATGGGCGCGGTGATCGGCGCCTTCATCATGGGCGTGATGAACAACGGCATGTCGATCCTGGGCATCGGCATCGACTACCAGCAGGTCATCAAGGGCCTGGTGCTGCTGGCGGCCGTGTTCATCGACGTCTACAACAAGAACAAGTAGGCGCATGAGCCAGAGCGGCATCAGCCCCGTGCTCGAACTGCGGGGCATCCACAAGCAGTTTGGCGGCATCCCGGTGCTGCGCGACGTGCAGCTCAGGCTGTACCCCGGCGAGATCCATGCGCTGATGGGGCAAAACGGCGCGGGCAAGTCGACGCTCATCAAGGTGCTGACGGGGGTTCTTCCGTCGAGCGGCGGCGAGATGCACCTCGACGGCAAGGCCATTCATCCCGCCTCGCCGCTGGAGGCGCAGAAGCTCGGCATCAGCACGGTCTACCAGGAGGTCAACCTGTGCCCGAACCTCTCGGTGGCCGAGAACGTGTTTGCGGGCCGCTATCCGCGCTGCGGCGCGGCGCAGGGTTTTCGCATCGACTGGACAGCAGTGAACCGGCGCGCCGAAGAACTGCTGGCGCGCATCGGCCTGGACATCGACGTGAGCCGGCTGCTGTCGAGCTATTCGGTCGCGGTGCAGCAGATGGTGGCCATCGCGCGCTCGCTGGGCGTGTCGTCGAAGGTGCTGATCCTCGACGAGCCGACCTCGAGCCTGGACGACGACGAGGTCGAGAAGCTGTTCGAGGTGCTGCGGCGGCTGCGCAGCGAGGGGCTCGCGATCGTCTTCGTGACGCACTTCTTCAACCAGATGTATGCGGTGTCGGACCGCATCACGGTGCTGCGCAACGGCAACTGGGTGGGCGAGTGGCGCGCCGCGGACCTCGGCCCGCAGGCATTGATTGCCGCGATGCTGGGGCGCGAGCTGGCCGCCCAGTCCGCGCGGCCCGCGGCGCTGACGGCCTTCGATGAAGCTGCGCCCGCCCTGCTGCAGGCCGAGGGCCTGGGCCAGGCAGGCCAGCTGCAGGCCACCGACCTGCGCGTGCGCGCCGGCGAGGTGGTCGGCATCGCGGGCCTGCTGGGCGCCGGCCGTACCGAGCTTGCGCGCCTCCTGTTCGGGCTCGAAGCGCCCGACCGCGGGGTGCTGAGCATCGATGGCCGCTGCGTCAGCTTCTCGAACCCGGCCGACGCCATCCGCGAAGGGCTCGCGCTGTGCCCCGAAGAGCGCAAGACCGACGGCATTGTGGCGGAGCTGTCGGTGCGCGAGAACATCGCGCTCGCGCTGCAGGCGCGCCTCGGCGTGCGGCGCTTCCTGCCGCGTGCCGAGCAGACGGCGATCGCCGAGCGTTTCGTCGCGTCGCTGGGCATCAAGACCGCGAGCGTGGAAACCCCCATCGGCCTGCTCTCGGGCGGCAACCAGCAAAAAGCCATGATCGCGCGCTGGCTCGCGACCGAGCCGCGCCTCTTGATCCTGGACGAGCCCACGCGCGGCATCGACGTGGCGGCCAAGCAGGAGATCATGGAAGAGATCCTGCGGCTCGCGAAGGCGGGCATGGCGGTGATCTTCATCTCGTCGGAGATGAGCGAGGTGGTGCGCGTCGCGCATCGCATCGTGGTGCTGCGCGACCGCAAGAAGGTGGGCGAGCTGCCGGGCGGCTCGACCGAGGACGAGGTCTACGAAATGATTGCGGCAACATGACTCGCCTCTCATCCCTCATGAGCCACCGCCTCGCCTGGCCGCTGGTCACGCTGTTGCTGCTGCTCGCGGTCAACACCGCGTTCAATGCCAGCTTCCTGCACCTCGAATGGCGCGACGGCCATCTCTACGGCAGCCTGATCGACATCGTCAACCGCGCGGCGCCGCTGGTGCTGGTGTCGCTGGGCATGACGCTGGTGATTGCCACGCGCGGCATCGACATCTCGGTGGGCGCGGTGGTGGCCATTGCGGCGGCCGTTGCGGCCTGGATGATCGGCGGCTCGGTCGCGAGCGACGTGAGCCGGTTTCCGATGCCGCTTGCGATCCTTGCGGCCCTCGGCGTTGCGCTCTTGTGCGGCCTCTGGAACGGAATGCTGGTGGCCAAGGTCGGCATGCAGCCGATCATCGCCACGCTGATCCTCATGGTGGCGGGCCGCGGCGTTGCGCAGCTCATCGCCGACGGGCAGATCATCACCATCTACTACAAGCCCTTCTTCTTCCTCGGCAGCGGCTACCTGCTGGGCCTGCCGTTCTCGCTGTTCATCGTGGCCGCGGTGTTCGTGCTGCTCTACCTGGCCATCACGCGCACGGCGCTCGGGCTTTTCATCCAGGCGGTGGGCATCAACCCGACGGCCGCGCGCGTGGCCGGCGTGCAGGCGCGCAGGCTCGTCGTGGGCGCCTATGCGTTCTGCGGCCTGTGCGCGGGCGTGGCGGGCCTCTTGATCAGCTCCAATGTCAAGAGCGCGGACGGCAACAACGCCGGCCAGCTGCTGGAGCTCGACGCGATCCTGGCCGTGACGCTGGGCGGCACCGCGCTCACGGGCGGGCGCTTCAGCCTCATGGGAAGCGTCATCGGCGCGCTCATCATCCAGACGCTGACCTATGCGATCTACTCGCTGGGCGTGCCGCCCGAGATCAACCTCGTGGTGAAGGCGGTGGTGGTGTTCGCGGTGATGCTGCTGCAGTCGCCGGAATTCAGGGCAGAGATCCGGACGCTGGTGCAGCGGCCGGTGCACCAGGGAGTGCAGCCATGAGCGCCGTGATCGAGGCTGCGCCCTCGCCCCAGCCCTCTGCCGCAAGTGGGAGAGGGGGCAAGGCAGGGTTCAATCCCAAGTACCTGCCGTTGGCCGCGACCATCTCGCTGTTCATGCTCGTGGCCACGCTGGGCTCGGTGTTCTACGACGGCTTCTTCTCGGCGCAGGTGTTCCTCAACCTGCTGATCGACAACGCCTTCCTGATCGTCGTGGCCGTGGGCATGACCTTCGTGATTCTTTCGGGCGGCATTGACCTGTCGGTGGGCTCGGTGATCGCGCTCACCACGATGGTGTCGGCTTCGCTGGTCGAAAAGCACGGCTGGAGCCCGGCGGTGGTGATTCCGCTGGTGCTGGCCATGGGCACCGCCTTCGGCGCGTTCATGGGCCTGCTCATCGAGCGCTTCAGGCTGCAGCCCTTCATCGTCACGCTCGCGGGCATGTTCCTCGCGCGCGGGCTCTGCTACCTGATCAGCATCGACTCCATCAGCATCACCAACGCCTTCTATGCCGAGGTCTCGCAGATCCGCATTCCGGTCTGGGGCGAGGCCTCGCTGTCGATCAGCGCGGTGATCGCCATCGGCGTGCTGCTGGCGGCGGTGTTCATTGCGCACTGCACGCCCTTCGGCCGCGCGGTGTACGCCATTGGCGGCAGCGAGCAGTCGGCCATGCTCATGGGCCTGCCGGTGCGCTCCACGCTCATCGGCGTGTACACGCTGTCGGGTTTCTGCTCGGCGCTGGCGGGCGTGATCTTCACCTTCTACATGCTCTCGGGCTACGGCCTGCATGCGCTGGGACTGGAGCTCGATGCGATTGCGGCGGTGGTGATCGGCGGCACGCTGCTCACGGGCGGCGTGGGCTATGTGGCGGGCACGCTGTTCGGCGTGCTGATGCTCGGGATCATCCAGACGCTGATCTCCTTCGACGGCACGCTGAGCTCGTGGTGGACGCGCATCGTCGTCGGGGCACTGCTCTTCGTGTTCTGCCTGCTGCAGCGCTTCTTCACTTCGCGTGCGCCACGGCGCTGACGCGTTTCCTTCTTTCTCGCTTTCAGGAAATTCCGCATGCCGGACCAAACCCCCAAGAAGAAGCTGCGCTCGACCGAATGGTTCGGCTCGGCCGACAAGAACGGCTTCATGTACCGCAGCTGGATGAAGAACCAGGGCATACCGGACCACGAGTTCGACGGTCGCCCGATCATCGGCATCTGCAACACCTGGTCGGAGCTCACGCCCTGCAATGCGCACTTCCGCAAGATCGCCGAGCATGTGAAGCGCGGCATCTCGGAGGCGGGCGGCTTCCCGGTCGAGTTTCCGGTGTTCTCCAACGGCGAATCGAACCTGCGGCCCACCGCCATGCTCACGCGCAACCTCGCGAGCATGGATGTGGAAGAAGCCATCCGCGGCAACCCGGTCGATGCGGTGGTGCTGCTCACGGGCTGCGACAAGACCACGCCCGCATTGCTGATGGGCGCGGCGAGCTGCGACATCCCGGCCATCGTGGTCACGGGCGGGCCGATGCTCAACGGCAAGCTCAATGGCAAGGACATCGGTTCGGGCACAGCCGTGTGGCAGCTGCACGAGTCGCTCAAGGCCGGCGAGATCAACCTGCACCAGTTCCTCTCGGCCGAAGGCGGCATGTCGCGTTCGGCCGGCACCTGCAACACCATGGGCACGGCCTCCACCATGGCCTGCATGGCCGAGGCGCTGGGCACTTCGCTGCCGCACAACGCGGCCATTCCAGCGGTCGACGCGCGGCGCTACGTGCTCGCGCAGATGTCGGGCGTGCGCGCGGTCGAGATGGCGAAGGAGGGGCTCACGCTGTCGAAGATCCTCACGCGCGAGGCGTTCGAGAACGCCATTCGCGTCAACGCCGCCATCGGCGGGTCGACCAATGCGGTGATCCACCTGAAGGCCATTGCGGGGCGCATCGGCGTCGACCTGGAGCTCGAGGACTGGACGCGCATCGGCAGCAACACGCCGACCATCGTCGACCTGTTGCCTTCGGGTCGCTTCCTGATGGAGGAGTTCTACTACGCAGGCGGCCTGCCCGCGGTGCTGCGGCGCCTGGGCGAAAGCGGCCTCTTGCCGCACCCCGGCGCGCTCACCGTCAACGGCCACTCGATCTGGGACAACGTGCGCGAGGCGCCCAGCCTCAACGACGAGGTGATCCGCCCGCTCGACAAGCCGCTGATCGCCGACGGCGGCATCCGCATCCTGCGCGGCAACCTGTCGCCGCGCGGCGCGGTGCTCAAGCCTTCGGCGGCGTCGCCCGAACTGCTCAAGCACCGCGGCCGCGCGGTGGTGTTCGAGAACCTGGAGCACTACAAGGAGCGCATCGTCGACGAGAGCCTCGAGGTCGATGCGAGCTCGGTGCTGGTGATGAAGAACTGCGGCCCCAAGGGCTACCCCGGCATGGCCGAGGTCGGCAACATGGGGCTGCCGCCCAAGCTGCTGCGCCAGGGCATCAAGGACATGGTGCGCATCTCGGATGCACGCATGAGCGGCACGGCCTACGGCACGGTGGTGCTGCACGTCGCGCCCGAGGCCGCCGACGGCGGACCGCTCGCGGCGGTGCGCGATGGCGACTGGATCGAGCTCGACTGCGATGCGGGCCGCCTGCACCTCGACATCAGCGATGAAGAGCTGGCCGCGCGCCTGGCTTCGCTGACCAGCACCGACGCGCAGCCCATGAGCACGCGCGGCGGCGGCTACCAGAAGCTCTACGTCAACCACGTGCTGCAGGCCGACGAAGGCTGCGACTTCGATTTTCTGGTGGGCTGCAGAGGCTCCGCCGTTCCCCGCCACTCACACTGATCCATCATGACCCCCAGATACCGCGGCATCTTCCCGGTGGTGCCGACCACCTTCACCGAACAGGGCGCGCTCGATCTCGAGAGCCAGAAGCGCTGCGTCGACTTCATGATCGACGCGGGCTCGGACGGCCTGTGCATCCTGGCCAACTTCTCCGAGCAGTTCGTGCTGTCCGACGAGGAGCGCGAAGTGCTCACGCGCACGGTGCTCGAGCATGTGGCGGGCCGCGTGCCCGTGATCGTCACCACCACCCACTACAGCACCCGCATCTGCGCCGAGCGCAGCCGGCGCGCACAGGACATGGGCGCCGCCATGCTGATGGTGATGCCGCCCTACCACGGCGCCACCTTCCGCGTGCCGGAACCGCAGATCTTCGAGTTCTACGCCGGCCTCTCCGATGCGGTGAGCATCCCGATCATGATCCAGGATGCTCCCGCGAGCGGCACGCTGCTGTCGGCGCCGTTCCTCGCGCGCATGGCCAGGGAGATCGAGCACGTCGCGTACTTCAAGATCGAGACGGCCGGTGCTGCGTCGAAGCTGCGGGAGCTGATCCGCCTCGGCGGCGATGCCATCGAAGGCCCATGGGACGGCGAGGAAGCCATCACGCTGCTGCCCGACCTCGATGCCGGCGCCACCGGCTCGATGACCGGCGGCGGCTATCCCGACGGCATCCGCCCGATCATCGAGGCGCACCGCGCGGGCGACCGCGACAAGGCCTTCGCGCTCTACCAGCAGTGGCTGCCGCTCATCAACTACGAGAACCGCCAGGCCGGCCTTTTGGCCTGCAAGTCGCTCATGAAGGAGGGCGGCGTGATCGCCTGCGAGGCGCCGCGGCATCCGCTGCCGGCGATGCACCCCGAGACGCGCGCCGGCCTGATCGAGACGGCGAAGCGGCTCGACCCGATGGTGCTGCGCTGGGGGCGTTGACAGCGGCGCCGCGCCCTTCGACGAAGTAGGGCGCGACGATCTCGGTCAGCCAGTCCATCACGGCCAGCACGCGCGGTGCGAGCTGGCGCCGGTTGGCATAGAGCAGCGAAACCGGCATCGGGCGCGCGTTGAACTCCGGCATCACCTGCACCAGCGCGCCCGCGGCGAGGCTCGCTTCCAGGCCCGCGAACGGCGCCTGGATCAGGCCCAGGCCGGCCCGCGCGGCTGCCTGGTAGGCGTCGGTGCCATTCACCGTGACGGTCGCAGGCACGGGCCATGTCTTGTACATGCCATCGGCGGGGTCGAGGTACTCCCAGCCTGCGTCGCTGGAGGAGAGCGTCTGCGCGAAATGAACGACACGGTGCTGCGCCAGGTCGTGGAGCGTGCGAGGCGTGCCGTGCGCGCGCAGGTAGCCGGGGCTCGCCGCATTGGCCATGCGCAGGGCACCGAGCGGCCGAGCGACGAGTTCCGAATCTCCGAGCATGCCGACGCGCAGCACGCAGTCGAAGCCTTCGTGCACCAGGTCGACACGGCGGTCCGAGGTGCTGATGCCGACTTCGAGCGCGGGATGCCGCGCCAGGAATTCGGGCAGGCGCGGAATGACGAGGTCGCGCGCGATGGCATTCGGCAGGTCGACGCGCAGCCGGCCGGTGAGGCCGCCGGCGTGCGAGCGGAACATGGTGGCGAGCTGCTCGCCCTCGGCCAGGTAGTCCTTGCAGCGCTCGAGGAAGCGCCCTCCGTCCTCGGTGAGCCGCACGCTGCGCGTGGTGCGTTGCAGGAGCCGCGTGCCGAGCCGCTCTTCGAGTTGCTGCACGGCCACCGAGACGCGCGCGCGGGTCAGGCCGAGCTGGTCCGCGGCGCGACTGAAGCTCGCGAGTTCGGCCACCCTCGAGAAGATGCGCAATTCATCGGTGTTCATGGTCGAGGATTGTTTCCTTTTTGGGTAACAGTGTGCGCAGTTTCCCGGAATTTATCTTTCTGCCGGTAATTTTTAAAGTCCACCCATCGACTCGCCGATCAACCCACCAAGGACTTTGAAATGACAGCTTCCACAACCGCCGACCCATCCCGCATCGCCCTCATTACCGGCGGCAGCCGCGGCCTCGGCCGCAGCGCCGCGCTGGCGCTCGCCGCCGATGGCGTCGACGTGATCCTCACCTACGTGTCGAACGACGCCAGCGCGCAGGCGGTGGTGGCGCAGATCGAGGCGGAGGGGCGCCGCGCCGTCGCCCTCAGGCTCGACGTCGGGGACAGCACGACCTTCGCCGCATTCGCGGATTCGGTGAAGGCGGCGCTGGCTGCCACCTGGCAGCGCGAGCGCTTCGACTTCCTGGTGAACAACGCCGGCGTGGGCCTGCACGCGAACTTCGAGGACACCACGGAAGCCCAGTTCGACATGCTCTTCAACCTGCACTTGAAGGGCCCGTACTTCCTCACGCAGAAACTGCTGCCGCTCATCAACGACGGCGGACGCATCGTCAACGTGTCGTCGGGGCTCACCCGGTTTTCGATGGCCGGTGCGTCCGCCTATGCCGCGATGAAGGGCGGCGTGGAAACGCTCACGCGCTACCTCGCGAAGGAACTCGGCGCGCGCGGCATTACGGCCAACACGATCGCGCCGGGTGCGATCGAAACCGACTTCAGTGGAGGCATGGTGCGTGACAACCCGCAGGTGAACGCGATGGTGGCCGGTTTCACCGCGCTGGGACGCGCGGGCCAGCCCGACGATATCGGCGGAGCGATCGCGGGCTTGCTGGGGGAGGGCAATCGCTGGGTGAATGCCCAGCGCATCGAAGCTTCCGGAGGGATGCTGGTCTGAGCGCGCGGCGCACCCGGCAGCTTGGGGCTCAGCTCTTCTCGAGCTCGCTCACTTGCAAGGACAGGTCGAACAGCTTGGACTTGCTCGCGTAGTAGCGGTCGAGCCGCCATTCCTTCAGGATGTCCATGGCGAGCTCGAAGCTCTTGTAGTCGAGGCTGTAGAGCGTGACCAGTTCGAAGCTGCGTTCGGATTCGAGCGCCAACACGAGCTGCGCCAGGATCTTGGCCGACTCGTTGGCCGGGTCCGTTTCTATGAATCGGCGAGCGACCTTGATGGCATTCATGGGATAGTGTTCCTCGGTAGGCAGAGACCGCGAACTATAGCTAGCATGCCGCCGCTCTTTATGACAGTCGTGTGACAAACAAAGGTCATTGCCCGTGACGGGCGTGGTGCATGCATCCGCCGCCGCCCGGCTCGGGCGGGCGACGGGGACGCCGCTGGGCAGCGAGCTTCAGCGCATCGGCGCCGGCATGGGAGCCGGCATCGGCACCGGCTCCATCGGTGCGATGGGCGCAATGGCCGGTGGCGGAACCCGCGAAGGCGCGGGCATCGGCGCCGGTATCGCCGCGGCGGGTGCCGGCATGACGACGGTGGTGACCGATTCGCGGATCACGCCGCCGCCCATCACGCTGCCATCCACATTGCCGCGGGTATTGCCGCTGCCGCCCAGCACGCGGGCTTCGCAGTCGGCGCGGTCGGCCGGGGGCTGGAGCCCGCAGCGCGCGAGCGCATTGCGCCGGTAGTCGGGCGCGCTGGTCAAGCCGCCGCGCGCAGCTTCCTGGCGTGCGGCGCCGGCCTCGCGGATGCAGGCCGCGCGGTCCTGCTGGTTGTGTCCACAGACCGCGAGTTCCTGCTGGTAGGTGGAGTCGCCGCGGCGCGGCTGGGCCGAGGCCGAGGTGGCGGCGGCCAGGCCGCCCACGGCAATCAGGGCGGCAATCATCGAACGGGTGGTGCTGTTCATGGGGTGCTCCTTGGAGTGACCTGAAACACGAAACTGTTGGACAAGGCGAGCCGCATCGGGTTCCTCGCGGCTCATGCCGGTCAGCGCGCGGGTGCGGCCGGTTGCGCCGGCAGTGGCGTCACTGTCTCGCGGATGACGCCGCCGCCCATCACGCTGCCTTCGGTGCTGGTGCGTGCGCCGCCCTGCAGGCGGGCCTCGCAGTCGGCGCGGTCGGCCGCAGGCTGTTCGCGGCAGCGCGCCATCGCATTGGCGTCGTAGCGTCCGGGGCTGGCGCTCGTGAGGCCGTTGCGTCCCGCTTCCTGGCGCGCGGCGCCGGCTTCGCGCAGGCACGCCGCGCGGTCCTGCTGCACGCCGTCGCAGGTGGCGCGCTCCTGCTGCGCACGCGCGGCCGTGCCGGGCGCCTGCGCGAACGATGCGCCGGAAAAAAGCAGACCGCTTGCTGCAAGAAGCGCGGCAGCACAAAAGGTGGAACGAACTGTTGTTGTCATCGGGTGCTCCTGGTTAGGGCGCGCCCTCCGAAAGCGCGACCGGACACGCAGTGTGGTCCGGTGCATCCCTTGCAGGGTGTGGGACGGCACAGACAGCAGACCCGGCCGGACTCGCCCCTGCGTGTGGGACGTGTCCGGCATGGGCCGGCGTGGCCGGCCCCGGGGCGTGTGTGTCAGCCCGCCGCGATGCGCTGCGCGAGGTGCGCGAGCGCTTCCTCGACCTGGTCGACCAGGATCAGCGACAGGTCGCCCGGCTGCAGCCGCGCAAGCGCGGTGTCGATGGCGACGAACTCGCCGCGGATCTCGTCGATGTAGCGCGTGCGCGCCGCGCCCTGCAGGCCCTGGCGCAGCAGTGCCATCACCTCGCCGTCGGCGCGGCCGCGCTGGGCCGCGTCCTGGTAGAGGATCACGTCGTCGAAGGCCTGGCCGAGGATGGCGGTCTGGTCGCGGATGTCGGAATCGCGCCGGTCGCCCGCGCCGCTGATCACCACCGAGCGCTTGTTGGCCGGCATGGTGTCCACGGCCGAGACCAGCGCACGCATGGCATCGGTGTTGTGGCCATAGTCGGCGATCACCGTGGCGCCGCGGTAGTCCATGACGTTGAAGCGTCCCGGCACGCCGGCCGCGTCGTTCAGGAAGCTCGCGAGGCCGCTGCGGATGGTGTCCCAGTCGAGGCCCACGGCCCACGCGGCGGCCACGGCCGCCATCACGTTGTCGACCTGGAAGCCGATGGTGCCGCCCCGCGTGATGGGCACGTCGCGCAGCGCGATGCGCTCGCGCCAGGAGCCTTCGGCCGCGACCAGCGTGTCCTGGTCGACGTAGACGGTGCGCTTGCCCTGCGCGCGGTGCGTGGCCATCACGGGGTGCTGGCGGTCGGCGGTGAAGAAGATCACGTGGCCCGGGCAGCCGGCGGCCATGGCGGCGACGTTGACGTCGGCGGCATTGAGCACCGCGTAGCCATCGGGCGCGACGTTGCGCACGATCACGCGCTTGAGCACCGCGAGGTCTTCGACGGTGGTGATGTAGTTCAGGCCCAGGTGGTCGCCGCTGCCGATGTTGGTGACCACGGCCACCTGGCAGCGGTCGAAGCCGAGGCCTTCGCGCAGCACGCCGCCGCGCGCCACTTCGAACACGGCCGCATCCACGTCGGGGTGCATGAGCACGTTGCGCGCGCTCTTGGGGCCGCTGCAGTCGCCGCTGTCGGTCTGGCGGCCGTCGACGTACACGCCGTCGGTGTTGGTCATGCCGGTGCGCAGGCCGCTCGACGAGAGCAGGTGGTTGATGAGGCGTGCCGTGGTGGTCTTGCCGTTGGTGCCGGTCACGGCCACCACCGGAATGCGGCCGTCGTCGCCGTGCGCGAAGAGCGTGTCCATGACGGCCTCGCCCACTGCGCGGCCGCGGCCGAACGAGGGCGAGATGTGCATGCGCAGGCCGGGCGCGGCATTGACCTCGACCACGCCGCCGTGCTGTTCCTCGAGCGGGCGCAGCACGTTCTCGCAGACCATGTCGACGCCGCAGATGTGCAGCCCGACCATCTGCGCCGCATCGACCGCGCGCGCGGCCACTTCGGGGTGCACGGTGTCGGTCACGTCGGTGGCGGTGCCGCCGGTGGACAGGTTGGCGTTGTTGCGCAGCACCACGCGCTGGCCGCGCGAGGGCACGCTGTCGGGCGTGAGGCCCTGGGCCTCGAGGCGGCCGATGGCGATGTCGTCCAGGCGGATCTTGGTGAGCGAGGTGGCGTGGCCTTCGCCGCGGCGCGGGTCGAGGTTCACTGCGTCGATCAGCTGGCGCACCGTGGCGCTGCCGTCGCCGATCACGTGCGGCGGATCGCGCCGCGCGGCGGCCACCAGGCGGTCGCCCACCACCAGCAGGCGGAAGTCGAAGCCGGGCAGGAACTTTTCGACCATGACTTCGCCATACGCGCAGGCCGAGTCGTAGGCGGCCGTGAGCTGCTCCTGGGTCGTGATGTTGACCGTGACGCCCTTGCCCTGGTTGCCGTCCTGCGGCTTCACCACCACGGGCAGGCCGATTTCCATGGCGGCGGCCCAGCCGTCTTGCGCATCCGCGACCGGCCGGCCGAGCGGCACCGGCACGCCGGCGGCGTTGAGCAGCTGCTTGGTGAGTTCCTTGTCCTGCGCGATCGATTCGGCCACGCCGCTGGTGCTGTCGACCTCGGCCGCCTGGATGCGCCGCTGCCTGGAACCCCAGCCGAACTGCACCAGGCTGCCGCTGGTGAGCCGGCGGTAGGGAATGCCGCGCGCCACGGCGGCATCGACGATGGAGCCGGTGCTCGGGCCGAGGCGCTCGGACTCGTCGAGGTCGCGCAGCTCGGTGATGGCGGCGGCGGCGTCGAATGCGGTGTCGGCCTGCGCGGCCGCGATCAGCTGTTCGGCCAGTTCGATGGCGCGGCGGCCCACGGCTTCTTCGCTGTACTGGAACACGACCTGGTAGACGCCGTCTTCCACGGTGGGCGAGGTGTGGCCGAAGTTGACCGCGCAGCCGGCCTGGGCCTGCAGCGCCACGGCGGCGTTCTCGAGCACGTGCGCCACGGCCATCGGCTGGCCCAGCACCATCGGATGCAGCTCGCCGATGGTGGGGAACAGCGCGCGCAGCCGTGCTTCGAAGCCCGGCAGGCGGCTGATGGCATTCTCGTCGCCTTCGCAGGCAACCACCGCTTCGATGGCGGTGTGGCGGCTCCAGAGGTTGGGGCCGCGCAAGGCGCGGATACGGGTGACTTTCATGGGGCGGCGGTGCGCTTCAGGCGAGTTGCAGTTGGGGGGACGAAAGCGGCTGCGTCTGCGAAAGCTGCAGCGAGGCCAGCGCCGCCTGCAGGTCGGCCTCGAAGGCCTCGACGCCGGCGCCGATGAGGTTCAGCGGAATGCCCAGCGCCCAGGCCGCGGCCACCGCGGCCAGCAGGCTCTCCAGGCTCACGCCCACGTGCGTGGCGCGCCAGACGGTCAGCCGGCCAAGGCCGGGCAGGAAGGATTCGCTGCTGCCGTTGGCCAGCACGACGCGGTCCTGCCGCACCAGCACGGCCTTGCCGCCGGCGGCCTGGTGCGCGGTGAGCGCGGCGGCCTGCGGGTCGGCCGCATAGAGAATGACGGCACCGTCGCACAGCGGCGCCAGGCCCGCGACGCGCGGATCGCCCGCGTTGAGCACCGCGGTGCCTTCGCCCAGCACCACGTCGACCTGCGTGCGCAGCACCTTGACCATCTGGTCGCTCTCGGTGATGTCGTAGTCGGCGAGCGCCTCGGCGCCTTCGAGGTCGGTCACGATGCCGATCTCGCAACGGTCGTAGGCCAGGCCGTCGCGCAGGATGGTCTCGGCGCCGTTCTCGATCACCACGGCTTCCACCGCGCGGTTCACCAGCAGGCGGCGGCCGGCGTCCCAGTTGGCGCTGTCGCGCGCATCGACGCGGCGGCGCTCCAGGAACAGGCCGTCGCGGCAGGCCAGGCCCGTGTGGCGCCCGCCCAGGTTGATGAGCCAGGCGACCAGGCGCGCGAGCACCGCGGTGTCGCGCGAGCCGGCCACGCCGATCACGGGGATGCGGCCCGGCGCATCGCCCGGGAACAGGTGGTCGCAGATCGCGCGGCCCACCGGGCGCGGCGAGCCGACGGCCGGCTTCAGGTGCATCAGGAGGCCGGGGCCGGCATTCACTTCGACGATGGCGCCGCGCTGCGGTCCGAGCGGCTTGCCGATGTCCTGCGCGACCAGGTCGATGCCCGCGATGTCCAGGCCCACCACGCGTGCGGCCAGCACGGCGGCATGCGCGACTTCAGGGTGGACCTGGTCGGTGCAGTCGTTGGCCATGTTGCCGTTGCGCTGGATCGTGACCACGCGGCCGGCCGCCGGCACCGAGGCGCCGTCGAGCTCCTGGCGCTTGAGTTCGAGCTGCAGCTTGGCGTCGGTGTCCAGCACGATCAGGTCGAGCGGATATTCCTCTTCGGCGCCGCGGCGCGGATCGCTGTTGAGCTGCTTGTCGATCAGCTCGGCCACGGTGCTCTTGCCGTCGCCGGTCACGGTGATGATCTCGCCGCGCGCGGCCGCCACCACCTCGCCGCCCACCACCAGCAGGCGGTGTTCGTGGCCGCGGATGAAGCGCTCGACCATCACGTCGCTGCCTTCGGGCTCGGCCACGGCGAAGGCGGCCATGACTTCCTCGCGCGTGGTCAATTCGAGCGACACGCCGCGGCCGTGGTTGGCGTCCGACGGCTTCACGACCACCGGCAGGCCGATGTCCTCGGCGGCTTCCCAGGCTTCCTCGGCGCTGGCCACCACCTGGCCCTCGGGCACCGGCACGCCGCAGCTCGCGAGCAGCGACTTGGTGAGCTCCTTGTCGCTTGCGATCGATTCGCCGATGGCGCTGGTGTAGTCGGTCTCGGCGGTCCAGATGCGCTGCTGGTTGGCGCCGTAGCCCAGTTGCACCAGGTTGCCGCTGTTGAGCCGGATGTGCGGAACGCCGCGGTCGGTGGCGGCGGACACGATGGCCGCGGTGCTCGGGCCCAGGTAGCAGTCCTCGACCTTGGCCTTGACCGCTTCGACCGCCTTCTGCACGTCATCGGCGGTGAACGGGTCGTTGTTGATGGCCGCCATCAGCAGGCGGTGGCCCTGGGCCAGCGCCACGCGGGCCACCTGCTCGTCGCGCGCGCGGAACACCATGCGGTAGACGCCGTGCTCCGAGGTGCTGCGGGTTTGCCCGAAGCCGGTCGGCATGCCGGCCAGGTTCAGCAGCTCGATCACCACGTGCTCGAGCACATGGCCCGACCAGGTGCCTTCGGTCAGCCGCTGGATGAAGCCGCCGCGCTCGCCCACGCCGCAGTGGTGCTCGATGAGCGCCGGCAGCAGCGCCGTGAGCCGGTCGGTGAAGCCGTCGATCTTGTTGGAGGGATAGTCTTCCAACTGGCCCAGGTCGAGCCAGACTTCCAGCACGGGCCGGTAGGTCCAGAGGTTGGGACCGCGCAAATAGTTGATGCGCAGCAGGCGGATGTCGTCGAAACGGGTCATGCAAACGTTCGATGTGCTTTGGCCGAGCACCGCGGCGCCTTCAAGCGCGCCCATGGCAATCGGTCAGAATCGGCGCCCGACAAAGGACGCCATGGCGCGGTCCCTGCGGCCCGCGACGGGCAAGAGTCAAAGAAACACAATGCAACATCACGATCCAGTCGGCACCCGGGAGGGCGAAACCGAGGCGGCCTCAGACGCGCTGAAAAGCCGGCTCGCAGCCGCGGAAAACGTTCTGGTCACACTGCCGGTTGACCTTGACGATGAACTTCTGTTTACCTTTGGGTTCGTGGCCCTCACCGACCGGCGGCTGCTGGCGCTGCAACCGGATGGCCAGTGGTGTGAGTGGACACTATCGGATTCATCGCTCCGCCTTCATCTGAGCGACCATTCGGGCGTTGGAACGCTCGACCTGATGGGCGCCGAAGGCCGCCTTGCGCGCTGGCGCTACACGCTGGCGAGCCAGCCGGCCGCGCTGCGGCTGCTCAAGCTCTTCGGCCAGCGCGAGAACGGCACTGTCGCCGAGGCGACAGCCGAGCCCGACGGCGACGACCTGGCCTCGCCCGACGCCGAGCTCCAGACGCCGCCCTCGACCTGGGTGCTGCTGCGGCTGGGCCGCTTCGCCAAGCCCTACCGCAAGCAGCTGATCGCGGGCTTCGTGCTGACGCTGATCTCCACGGCCGCGACGCTGGTGCCGCCCTACCTGACCATCCCGCTGATGGACGACATCCTGATCCCGTTCCAGAACGGGCAGAAGATCGACCCGGCGCGCGTCGGGCTCTACCTGAGCGGTCTGCTGGGCGCGGCGCTGGTCGGCTGGGGCCTGGGCTGGGCGCGCACCTACCTGCTGGCGCTGGTGTCGGAGCGCATCGGCGCCGACCTGCGCACCACCACCTACGAGCATCTGCTCACGCTCCCGCTCGACTATTTCGGCGGCAAGCGCACCGGCGACCTGATGGCGCGCATCGGCTCGGAAACCGACCGCATCAACGTGTTCCTGTCGCTGCATGCGCTCGACTTTGCGAACGACGTCCTGATGATCGTGATGACCGCGGTCATCCTGGTCTCCATCAACCCGCTGCTGGCGGTGGTCACGCTGGTGCCGCTGCCCTTCATCGCCTGGATGATCCACGTGGTGCGCGACCGGCTGCGCACCGGCTTCGAGAAGATCGACCGCGTGTGGTCCGAGGTGACCAACGTGCTGGCCGACACCATCCCGGGCATCCGCGTGGTCAAGGCCTTTGCGCAGGAGCGCCGCGAAGCCGAGCGCTTCCGCGTGGCCAACGCCTACAACCTGCAGGTCAACGACAAGCTCAACCGCACCTGGTCGCTGTTCACGCCCACCGTCTCGCTGCTGACCGAGATCGGCCTGCTCGTGGTCTGGGGCTTCGGCATCTGGCAGGTGGCGCGCGGCAGCATCACGGTGGGCGTGCTCACGGCCTTCATTGCCTACATCGGCCGCTTCTACACGCGGCTCGACTCGATGAGCCGCATCGTCTCGGTGACGCAGAAGGCGGCGGCCGGCGCCAAGCGCATCTTCGACATCCTCGACCACGTGAGCAACGTGCCCGAGCCCGCCAACCCGGTGAAGATCGAGCGCGTGCAGGGCCGCATCGAGATGAGCGGGCTGGGCTTTCGCTACGGTTCGCGCGCCGTGATCCACGACCTCGACCTGACCATCGAGCCTGGCGAGATGATCGGCCTGGTGGGCCACAGCGGCTCGGGCAAGAGCACGCTGGTCAATCTGATCTGCCGCTTCTACGACGTGACCGACGGCGCCATCAAGGTCGACGGCACCGACATCCGCCGCTTTGCCGTGGCCGACTACCGGCGCCACGTCGGGCTGGTGCTGCAGGAGCCGTTCCTCTTTTTCGGCACCATCGCGCAGAACATCGCCTACGGCAAGCCCGACGCCACGCGCGCCGAAGTGGTGGCCGCCGCGCGGGCTGCGCATGCGCACGACTTCATCCTGCGCCTGCCGCACGGCTACGACTCGCTGGTGGGCGAGCGCGGCCAGGGCCTGTCGGGCGGCGAGCGGCAGCGCATCAGCATTGCGCGCGCGCTGCTCATCGACCCGCGCATCCTGATCCTCGACGAGGCCACCTCGGCCGTCGACACCGAGACCGAGAAGGAAATCCAGAAGGCACTCGACAACCTCGTGCAGGGCCGCACCACCATCGCCATTGCGCACCGCCTCTCGACGCTGCGCAAGGCCGACCGGCTGGTGGTCATGGACCGCGGCGAGGTGGTCGAGGTCGGTCCGCACGACACCCTGATGGCGAAGCAGGGCGCCTACTGGCGGCTCTACCAGGCGCAGTTGCGCCAGGCTGACGAAGATGCGAGCGAAGGCGCTGTCGAAGAACGCGCCGGCGCGCAGCTGCCGCTGGCCATCAGCCATGCGGCCCACCCCGCCGGAGACGCATGATGAGCGACACCATTCCCACTTTCGATCTCGAGCGCGACGCCTTCGGCCGCCTGGTGCTGACCGATGCCGAGGGCGAGCGCCACGTGGGCGTGACGCCCGTGCGCGCCTTTCCGCTCAGCGCGCCCGGCGAGGGCGTGTCGCTGGTCGGCAGCGAGGGCCGCGAACTGGTCTGGATCGACCGCATCGAAGCGCTGCCTGCGCAGACGCGCGCGCTGCTCGAACAGGAGCTCGCGGTGCGCGACTTCGCGCCCACGCTGCTGAAGCTGCATGGCGTGTCGAGCTTCGGCGTGCCCAGCACCTGGACCGTGAGCACCGACCGCGGCGACACCAGCTTCGTGCTCAAGGCCGAGGAAGACATCCGCCGGCTCGACGGCGGTGCACTGCTGATTGCCAGCGCGCACGGCGTGCAGTTCCGCATTCCCGACGTGAAGGCGCTCGACCGCGCCTCGCGCAAGCTGCTGGAGCGCTTTCTCTAGGCCGCCGCGCGTTCAGGCCGACGCAGCCCCGCCCGGCGCGGCCGGCGATGCGGGTGCCGGCTGGGTGGCCGCCCGGGCCTGCCGGTGGCCCCAGTCGGTGATCGGCTTCTCGAACCGGCGGTAGAGAAAGTCGGAGGCAACCAGCGCCACGCCAAAGGACGCGAACAGCAGCGTCGCCCCCGCCACCGTGGTGGGCGAGATGCCGATCACGGCCTGCGCCGCCAGGTACTGCACCAGGTACATCGCGTACGAGCGGCGCCCCACGAACAGCATGAAGCGCGACGAAAGAAGCCTGCGCAGCCAGCTGTTCGCCGCAACCAGCGAAGGCAGCCACAGGCCCACCAGCACCACGTACAACGCGATGAGCTGCGGCTCGCCGAAGCGGGCGCTGATCGCGAGCGACTTGCGGTGCACCAGGAACAGGGCCAGCGCAATGGCGATGGCGGCCGCCTGCGTCATGAAGATGCGCATCCATGCGAAGGTCCGGCGCGTGTGCATTGCCATTGCCACCATCGAGCCCACCAGCATTCCAAGGTAGTGCCAGGGCGAGAATCCGGCCGGGTGGGCGCCCGTCATCCAGACGGCAACCAGCAGCGCGAGGCTGCACGCGGCGGTTCCGAAGCGCGAGGCGGCGGTGGAACCGAACAGCGCGAACAGCGCCGGCCACACCAGGTAGTACTTCCACTCGATGCCCAGGGTCCAGGTCATCTGCAGCGGCGCGAAGCCGGCAAACTCGTTCAGCAGCGTGAGGTAGTAGGGCGTGGCCGCCTTCATCTGCTCCCAGGCCGCGCCCTGGGCGAGATAGCTCAGCCCGAGTACCACCAGGTAGACGAGAAAATAAAGAGGCAGGATCCGGGCCGCGCGCCGGATGTAGAACGCCTTGAGCGACACCCTGCCCGTGGCATCGCGCTCGCGCAGCAGCAGCGTGGTGATCAGGAAGCCGGAGAGCACGAAGAAGGCATGCACGCCGAGCCAGCCCGAGAACTTGTCCCAGCGCGGCCCGCCGAAGTGGAACCCGAAAACAAGGAAGACGGCCACCGCCCGCAGCCCATCGAGCGCTGCGAAATTGCGGGTCTCCAGGTAATCGTCGGGGCCGTGGATCGACCCTTGTTCGCGCATGTTGAGCGGTGCCTCTCCTTCGAATCGCGCGGATTCTGCCCGAGATAGCACTTTGGTGGTGCATCGGCGGGGCCGGACGGCCCCGGCTGTTGGGGCGGCGCCACGCTGCGCCGCCAAGGCTGCGAAAATCGCGGTTTTCAAGAGACGGACATGCCCCTGCACACCACCGCCCTCGTCCTGTTCTCCGGCGGCCAGGATTCGACCACCTGCCTCGCGGACGCGCTTTCCAGGTACCAGCGCGTCGAGACGCTGGGCTTCGACTATGGCCAGCGGCACCGTGTCGAGCTCGACGTGCGCGGCACCATCCTCGCGAAGATGCGCGAGCGCTTCCCCGACTGGGCGCCACGCCTGGGCGAAGACCACGTGCTCACGCTGGCCGCGCTGGCCCAGCTCGGCGGCTCCTCGCTCACCGAGGAAGTCGCCTTCGAAATGCAGGCCGACGGCCTGCCCAACACCTTCGTGCCCGGGCGCAACCTGCTGTTCCTCACGCTGGCCGGCGCGCTGGCCTACCGGCGCGGGCTGCAGGTGATCGTCACCGGCGTCTGCGAGACCGACTTCTCGGGCTACCCCGACTGCCGCGACGACACCATGAAGGCCATGCAGCTCGCGCTCTCGCTCGGGCTGGAGCGCCGCCTGGTCATCGAGACGCCGCTGATGTGGATCGACAAGGCCGAGACCTGGCAGATGGCGCACCGCCTGGGCGGCGAGCCGCTGGTCGACCTGATCGTGGAAGAAACCCACACCTGCTACCTTGGTGACCGCGAGCATCGCCAGGCCTGGGGCTATGGCTGCGGCGAGTGCCCCGCCTGCGACCTGCGCAAGAAGGGCTGGGAGCGCTACGCCTCGCGCCCCCAAGAGGCCTAGGTAGCCGCAGTCTCCAGCCGGTAGCGTGCGCCGCCCGCGGGTGCGCCTTCGGCCTGGGGCACCAGTGTCCAGCGCTGGTTGTGGAAGTCACCGACCGCCGCGCGGTGCGCAATCGACACCATGGCGCCGCCCGCGGCCTTCACCCGGTCGGAGAGCCGCTTGTAGAGCACGCCCTCGGCCTCGGCGTCGAGCGCGCTGGTGATCTCGTCGGCAAAGAGCCATGACGGCTTCTTCAGCAGCACGCGTGCGATGGACAGCCGCTGCTGCTCGCCGCCCGAAAGCTTCTGGCTCCAGGCATCGCTGTCGTCGAGGCGGCTCACCAGGTTGGGCAGCAGCGCGTCGGCCAGCGCCTGGCGCAGCTCGGCATCGCTGTAGTTCTCGGCCGGATTCGGATAGGTCAGCGCATTGCGCAGGGTGCCGTCCGGCACGTAGGGCCGCTGCGGCATGAACACCGCGCCCTCGGGCACCTTCACATGGCCGCGTGCGAACGGCCAGATGCCGGCAAAGGTGCGGAACAGGGTCGACTTGCCGCTGCCTGACGGCCCCTGCAGCAGCACACTGTCGCCCGGCTGGACCGCCAGCGCCGCGCCTGCGAGCAGCGAAGTGCCGTTGGGCAGCGCCACCGTGAGGTCGCCGGTCTGCAGCGCGGGCGCGGTGCCGTCGCGCTCGAGCGCCTGGCTCTGCGCAGCATGTGCGCGCATCGCATCGTCGAAGCTGGTGAGGCGGTCGGTGGTTGCGCGCCAGACGGCCACGCGGTCGTAGTTGTCGACGAACCAGCTGAGCGAATCCTGCACCTTGCCGAAGGCCGACGAGATCTGCATCAACTGGCCGAGCTGGATGGCGCCGCTGAAGAAGCGCGGCGCGGCCACCAGGAACGGGAAGATCACCGCGGCCTGGCCGAAGAACGAGGTGAAGGTGATCAGGTTCTTCTGCTGCTTGATGAGCACCAGGTAGTTGCGCAGCACGCTGCCGAAGCGCAGGTCGAGCTGGCCGTGCTCGACCTTCTCGCCCTTGTCCAGCGCAATCGCCTCGCTGTATTCGCGCACCCGCACCAGGTGGTGCCGGAAGTCGGCCTCGAAGCGCTGCTGCCGGAAGTTGGTGCCAATGAGCGGGCGGCCGATGAAGTGCGTGATGGCCGTGCCCACCACGCAGTAGGCCACCGCCAGCCAGACCATGGCACCCGCGATCTGGTAGCTGCTGCCGCCCATCGAGAACGCGAAGCTGCCGGACAGTCCCCACAGGATGCCCACGAAGCTCACCAGCGTGACCACGGCGTTCAGGAGGCCCATCGACAGCGTCATCGTGTAGTCGGTGAACATCTGCATGTCTTCCTGGATCCGCTGGTCGGGGTTGTCCGGCGTCTGGCCCTCGTTGTTGGCATAGCGCGCAAGCTCAAGGTGATAGAAGGTGCGGTCGGCCATCCAGCGCGACAGATAGTCGCGCGTCATCCAGGTGCGCCAGCGCAGCTGCAGCAGCTGCGTCACATAGAACTTGAGCACCTGCACCGCGATGTTGAAGAAGGCGATCCAGCCGAAGACGCCCACCTCGCGCCAGAAGACCACCGAATCCTTGTTCTGCAGCGCATCGTAGAAGCGCCCGTACCACTGGTTGCCCAGCACGGCCACGTACACGTAGAACAGGTTCAGCGCGACGATGCCCAGCAGCATCGTGCGGGCGCGCCATTTCTCCTCGGAGCGGAAGTAGGGCGCCGCAAGCGCGAAGACGCGCTTCACTACCTGGGCGAACGTGGCGGCGCGCGCCGTGACGGATAAAGACATGCAGGTTTCCTCGCTGGGCGCGGGTGCGCCGGACATCGTGAGGAAACGATGGTAGTCAAATGTTCCTTAAGCGGGCCTGAACCGGCCCGGCGCCCTGCAAAGTGCTCAGCGCAGCATGACCCGTGCCGCTGCTTCCAGGAAGTGCTTGAGCGGCGGCGTCTCGCGCCCCTGCACCTTCGCCTCCTCGTCCCACAGTCGCAGCCGCACCGCATCGTTGGCCCAGCGCTGGTCGGCAAAGCGCTGCGCCGCGCCGCCGTCCATCACGCCGCCCTGCAGCGCGAGGCTGCGCACCGAATCGGGCGAGAGCCGCGAGAAATAGCCGGGCCGTGTCGCGCAGAGATAGCGCTTGGCGTCCACATGCAGCCGGATCGGCTCGCGCACCTCGGCGCCAAAGACGCCGCGCAAGAGAGGCATGGCGATGTACTGGTGGCGGTCGTCGATGCCCAGTTCGGTGGGCGAGCGCGAAAGCTGTTGGTGCTCGGCGATCAGCAGGTGGCCGAGGTCGTGCAGCAGCGAGGCCGTGACCAGCGCATCGCCCGCGCCGGCCTGCTCGGCAAGCCATGCGCACTGCAGCGCATGCTCGAGCTGCGACACCGGCTCGCCCGCATACGCGACCCCGCCGCGTTCGGCGAACAGGCGGGCGATTTCGGCGAGGTCGAGTGTCATGGACCTGCCAGCTTCGCGCACCGCAATGACACCGGCATGACCAACCCCATGAGGCGCCATGCCGCCGCACGGCGCGGTCGGCGCGGCGTCCGACTTGACTTGCATGAAGGCGGGCATAGCATCCGCCGCATGAGAAGCACAGTCCTTGTTCTTCTGCTCTGCATCGGCCTGGTGGCGGCCGGCTGCGACAACAAGCCCAAGCCCGGCGTGCCGGTGCCGAAGGCTTCGGCGGATGTCGTGATGCCGGTCCCGTCCGCGGGCTGATTCGCCATCGGGCACGCAGGCGGCCACGCGCCGCCGGCCATTGCGCGCGCTCGCCTTCGCGTATTCGCGCCGAGGGGTATCCTCGAAGCGGAGCAAAAAAACAATGAAGACATTCGAGACAAACGCCCACGAGGCGGATTCGCGCTACGCCGTGCTGCGGCTCGGTCTCACGCTGCTGGTCATGACGGTCGGCAGCAGCGGCATGTACGTGGTCTCGGTGATGCTGCCCGCCGTGCAGGCCGAGTTCGGCGTTGCGCGCGCCGATGCCTCTCTGCCCTACACGCTGCTGATGATCGGCTTCGGCGTGGGCGGCGTGCTGATGGGCCGGCTGGCCGATCGCTTCGGCGTGATGTGGCCTTTGCTGATCGGCGCGCTGAGCCTTGGCGTGGGCTACGTCGCTTGCGGCATGGCGAACGGCATCGTGTCCTTCATCGCGGCGCAGGCCGTGCTGGTCGGCCTGCTCGGCAGCGCCGCGGCCTTTGCGCCGCTGGTGGCGGACACCTCGCTCTGGTTCGTCAAGCGGCGCGGCATCGCGGTGGCGGTGTGCGCGAGCGGCAACTATGTGGCGGGCGCCATCTGGCCGCCGATCGCGCAGCACTTCATCGAGACGGTCGGCTGGCGCCAGACCTACATCGGCATGGGCCTTTTCTGCGGCCTCGCGATGGCGGCGCTCGCGCTCTTCTTCCGTGCGCGGCCGCCGGCAGTGGCCGCGGCGCCGGCCAGCCATGCGGGCCAGGCCGTGCTGCGGCGCGACATGACGCGGCCCTTCGGCCTCGGCATGGGCACGGCCCAGGGCCTGCTGTGCGTGGCGGGCGTGGCCTGCTGCGTGGCCATGGCCATGCCGCAGGTGCACATCGTGGCCTACTGCGGCGACCTCGGCTACGGCGCGGCGCAGGGCGCGCAGATGCTGTCGCTGATGCTGGGCTTCGGCGTGGTGAGCCGGCTGGTGTCGGGCGCGATCTGCGACCGCATTGGCGGGCTGCGCACGCTGCTGCTGGGCGGCGCGCTGCAGTGCGTGGCGCTGCTGCTGTTCCTGCCGTTCGACGGGCTGGTGTCGCTCTATCTGATCTCGGCGCTGTTCGGGCTGTTCCAGGGCGGCATCGTGCCGTCCTACGCGATCATCGTGCGCGAGCACTTTCCGCCCGAGGAAGCCGGCGCGCGCGTGGGCACGGTGCTGATGTTCACGCTGTTCGGCATGGCGCTGGGCGGCTGGATGTCGGGCAAGGTGTTCGACCTGACCGGCAGCTACCACGCGGCGTTCCTCAACGGCATCGGCTGGAACCTGCTGAACGTCAGCATCGCGGCGATGCTGCTGTTCAGGGTCCGGCATCTGCGGCTTCGCACCGCTGCGGCGTAGCGCGCAAGGGCCCGCGCTGCTGCGGTGCGAGGACCCCTCAGAGATCTGACAGGCCCATCGCCGGATCGCTCACGGTGTGCTTTCCGGTTTCCACGCGGCCGGCAAAGCGGCGCAGGTAGCCGGGGTCGGCATCGCAGCTGACCGCGAAGTCATACCACTGGCCGCTGGTGGCAAGCTCCCAATGCTGTTCGGCCGCAGCGCTGCCATCGACCGTCGCAATCCAAGGGCCGTCGTTGCGATAAGCCTTGGCGCTCACCGTGAACTTGCAGCTCTTTGTTCCGCCGTTGCGCATGTCGAGGTAGACATTGCCATTGGCAATGTCGTAGCACACCCGCACTTCAGGGATCGCGCCGCTCGTGCGCAGCGCGTCGAGATTGCCCTTGAAGTGGCGGTGAAAGCCGTTGGGGCCGAGCACCCACAGGTCGTAGAAGCCGCTGTTGTCGATGGCCGCATTCCAGGTGTCGTCGAGCGTCTTGCCGGCTTCCACCGTGTAGCGGCGCGGCAGGCGGCCGAGGTTGAGCTTGTCGTACACGTGGAACACCGCACCCGCCTTGCCCGTGTTCGAGAACAGCAATTGCACCGTGCCGGCCGCCGCATCGACGCGCGCGCTGGCATGCAGCTCGTAGGGCAGCGCGCGCGAGGGGCGCGTGCCGGTCGGCTGGCGCGGCAGCTGCGGGTCGATAGGCAGCGGTACCTGGCCCAGCGCCTCCTGGCTCAGCCGAAGCTGGTCGGCCTGGTCGCGGGTGCTGCGGCCCGCCAGCGTGGGCAAAGGCTCGTCGTTCGGGTTGGCAAAGTTGAAGGCGCTGGTGAGGTCGCCGCACACCGTGCGCCGGAAGGCACCGATGTTGGGCTCCTTCACGCCGAAGCGCGCTTCGATGAAGCGGATCACCGACGTGTGGTCGAAGGCCTGCGAGTTGACCCAGCCGCCGCGGCTCCATGGCGAGATCACGTACATCGGTACGCGCGGTCCGGGGCCGTAGACACGCCCGTCGGGCGCAGGCTGCTTGGTGCTGCCGGGCGGCGCCGCCTGGGTGAAATATTCGGGGGCCAGGTCCGCATCGGGCAGCGTGGTCTTGCCGGCAAAGGTGCCGTCGCCGACGGGCGAAGGCGCCGAAGGCGAGGGCAGGTGGTCGAAGTAGCCGTCGTTCTCGTCGAAGTTCACGAGCAGCACAGTCTTGCTCCACACCTCGGGCACGGCCGTGAGCGCATCCAGCACCTCTTGCAGAAACCATGCGCCTTGCACCGGGCTCGACGGGCCCGGGTGCTCGCAGTAGATCGAAGGCGCATTCATCCAGCACACCTGGGGCAGCTTGCCTTCGCGGATGTCGCGCCTGAAGGCGTCGAGGTAGTCCTCGGGCCGGGTGCCCGGCAGCGTGTTGGCCACGCCCTTGTAGAGCGGGCTCTTCGCGTCGTCGGTGGCTGGGTCGTAGGCGCGGTAGGGCAGCGGCTGGCCCGTATTGGCATAAGGCGTGTTCGGCTTGCCGCCGCTGGACACGGGAAAGCCCGAATCGAGGTTCGCCTGGCGGAACTGCCGGAAGGCACCCAGCATGTTGTCACCCCATTCGTCGGGCATGTTCTGGTAGCTGATCCAGCGCACGCCCGCGTCTTCCAGGCGCTCGGCATAGGTCTTCCATGTGTAGCCGGTGTTCACCGACTCGGGGCGCCCGTCGATCCAGTCCCACTCATTGGTGACAAAGGCGGTGCCGGCGGCGGTCGCACCGTTGGTGCCGGTGAGGTGGAAGGCCCGGTTCGCGTCGGTGCCGGTGTGCATGCTGCAGTGGTACGCATCGCAGAGCGTGAAGGCGTTGGCCAGCGCAAACTGGAACGGGATCTCCGCCTCCTTGTGGTAGCCCATGGCCTTGCTGGTCTTGTAGCGCGGCCACTGGTACATGCGGCCGCCGTCCCAGGCGTTCTGGCTGTCGGCCCAGTCGTGGGGCGTGCCGCCGTCGCGCTGTGCGTTGCCCTTGCGGCTGTCTAGGTGATAGGGCAGCACCAGCTTTCCGCTGGCGTCGGTCTGCTGCCACACGTTCAACCCCTTGGGCAGCGGAATGGTGAACCGGTCGCCGAAGCCGCGCACGCCCATGAGCGTGCCGAAGTAGTGGTCGAACGAACGGTTCTCCTGCATCAGGATGACGATGTGCTCGACGTCCTGGATGGTGCCGGTCTTGTTGTTGGCGGGAATGGCCAGCGCGCGGCGAATGCTCGGCGGAAAGGCCGAGAGCGCGAGCGCCGCGGCGCCCGTGGTGGCAGCGCCTGTAAGAAATCTGCGGCGTGAGTTCATTGCGCGTGCAGCCTCACAGGTCGGCCAGGCCCATGGCGGGGTCACTCACCGAGTGCTTGCCGGTTTCAACGCGGCCGGCAAAGCGGCGTACGAAGCTGGTGTCCGCATCGCAGGTCACGGCGAAGTCGTACCAGGCGCCGCTGCTGGCCAGGTCCCAGTGCAGCTCGGCCTTGGCGCCGCCCGCCACCGTTGCGGTCCACGGGCCGTCGGTTCGGTAGGCCTTGGCGCGCACGGTGAACTTGCAGGCGTTCTTGCCGCCATTGAGCATCTCCAGGTACACGTTGCCATTGGCGATGTCGTAGCACACGCGCACCTCGGGCACGGCGACGTCGCCGGCGCGAAGGGCGTTCAGGTCGCCCTTGAAGTGGCGGTGAAAGCCGTTGGGCCCCAGCACCCACAGGTCGTAGAAGCCGCTGTCGTCGCGCATCGCGTTCCAGGTGTCGTCGAGCGTCTTGCCGGGCTCGACCATGTAGCGGCGCGGCAGGCGGTCGAGATTGAGCTTGTCGTACACGTGGAACACTGCGGCAGCCGTGCCGGTGTTGGCAAACAGCAGTTGGACTTTTCCGCCGATGGCATCGATGCGGGCGCTCGTGTGCAGCTCGTAGGGCAGCGCGCGCGAAGGGCGCGTGCCTTTGGCTTGAAGCGGCAGTTGCGGAAGCGCCGGAAACGGCACCTGCGAAAGTGCCTGTTGATCTGTGCGCAACTGGTCGGCCTGCGCCTTGGTTTTTCGACCTGCGAGTGTGGGCAGCGCTTCGTTGTTGGGCGACACGAAGTTGAAGGCACTCGTGAGATCGCCGCACACCGCGCGGCGGAAATCGCTGATGTTGGTCTCCTTCACCCCGAAGCGCGCCTCGATGAAGCGCAGCACCGAGGTGTGGTCGAAGGCCTGCGAGTTGACCCAGCCGCCGCGGCTCCAGGGCGACACCACATACATCGGCACGCGCACGCCGGGGCCGTAGACGCGGCCGTCGGGCGGCGGCTGGTCGGTGGTGCCGGGCGGATTCGGATGGTTGAAGTATTCGGGCGCGAGCGCTTTCACCGGCAGCGTGGTCTTGCCCGCGGGCGTGCCGTCGGCGTTGATCGACGGTGCGGCCGGCGAAGGGACGTGGTCGAAGTAGCCGTCGTTCTCGTCGAAGTTGATGAAGAGCACGGTCTTGCTCCACACCTCTGGCACGGCGGTGAGCGCATCGAGCGTTTCCTGGATGTACCAGGCGCCCTGCACCGGGCTCGAAGGGCCGGGGTGTTCGGAATAGGCCGCGGGCGCGACGATCCAAGACACCTGGGGCAGCTTGCCGTTCTTGATGTCCTGGCGGAACTGCTCGAGAAAGCCGCCGTCGGGCATGGTGTTGGCAATGCCCTTGTAGAGCGGATTGCCGGCGTCGTCGCTGGCCGGGTCGTAGGCGGGCGAGATCGCGCTGCCACTCACTGGCTTGCCGGAGGCTTCGTTGGCCAGCCGGTACTGCTTGAAGCCGGCCAGCGAGTTGTCGGTGAAGTTGTCGGGCATGTTCTGGTAGACGATCCAGCTGACCTTGGCTTCCTGCAGGCGCTCGGGGTAGGTCTTCCAGCTGTAGCCGTTGGCGGAGCTGTCGATACCGTCCCATTCGTTGTTGACCGTGGCCACGTTCGCGCCCGTGGGGCCGTTGGTGCCGGTCCAGAGGAACATGCGGTTCGAATTGGTGCCGGTGTGCATGCTGCAGTGGTATGCGTCGCAGAGCGTGAAGGCGTTGGCCAACGCAAACTGGAAGGGCAGTTCCGCCTCTTGGAGGTAGCCCATCGATTGGGTGAAAGGCGCCGTCTTGGTTTTCTTGTACTTCACCCATTCATGCATGCGCCCGCCGGCCCACGCATCCTGGCCGTCGCTCCAGCTGTGCGGCGTGCCGGCCACGCGTTGCGCATTGCCCTTCGAGCCGTCGAGGTGGTAGGGCAGCACTTCCTTGCCGGTGTCGTCCAGTTGCTGCCACACGCTGCGCCCGTTGGGCAGCGGAATGGTGAAGCGGTCGCCAAAGCCCCGTATGCCCATGAGCGTGCCGAAGTACTGGTCGAACGAACGGTTCTCCTGCATCAGGATGACGATGTGCTCGACGTCCTTGATGGTGCCGGTCTTGTTGTTGGCGGGAATGGCGAGCGCGCGGCGGATGCTCGGCGGGAAGGCCGAGAGTGCGAGCGCGGCGGCGCCGGTGGTGGCGGTGGCTGTGAGGAAGCTGCGGCGTGAGGTCATGGTGTTGTTCTGGCGTTTCGTGGCGTTCAGGGTGCGCAGCGCATCTCGGGCTTCACGCCGGTGTCGGGCGGCGGCGTGGTGGGCGTGGTCGGCGTCGGAGTTCCCACGCCCGGCAGGCCGCCGAAGAAGCCGCCGCCACCGCCGTTGCCGCCGCCGCAGGCGGAAAGGGTGCAGGCCAGGATCAGTGCGGGAACGAGCCGCGCAGGCAGGGATGAAAGTCGCATGGGGGATTCCTCGGGAGTCGTCGTTGCGTGGGCGCTCGGAAGCAGAGCGTCGAAAAAAAAGCTGTGCGGGCTCGAAGACGCGACGCCGGAAAGCATCGCGAAGCACCGCGCAGCGGACAGGCCGCAAGACTAGGGAGATCGCGTTACATCGCCATGAACGAGCGATGACAAGGCAGCGGCGCAGGGCGCGCCGCGGGAGCGCTCAGCGCTCGTTGCTGATGCCGCTGGAGACGTGGCCCGCGGGCACGTGGCGTGCCGCGGCATCGACGTGGCCGGTCTGGTCGTCGAAGAAGAAATCGGGTTCGAACTCGCGCAGGAACTCGCCCTTCGGAAGGCCGCCGAGGAACATCGCCTCGTCGACGCGGATGTTCCACTTCATGAGCGTGCGGATCGCGCGCTCGTGCGCCGGGGCGCTGCGCGCGGTGACCAGCGCGGTGCGGATGCGCATCTGCGCGTTGCCCGCCATCTGCAGGCGGTGCAGCGCCGTCAGCAGCGGCTTGAAGGGCCCTTCGGGCAGCGGCAGGTCGGCCTTGCTGAGTTCGTGCGCCTGGAAGGCATCGAGGCCCTCGGCCTGGAACACGCGCTCGGCCTCGTCGCTGAACAGCACCGCATCGCCGTCGAAGGCAATGCGCACTTCGTTGGGCCAGGCATCGCTGGCCTTCACCGATTCGACCAGCACGCGCGCGGCCGGAAAGCCCGCGCCCAGCGCTTCGCGCACGTCCTGCGCATTGACCGACAGGAACAGGTGCGCACGCAGCGGCCGCAGGTAGCCGAAGGGCGGGCGCCCCTGGGTGAACACGCCGCGCTGCAGCTTGATGTCGGCCGCCGCGCTCGAGCGGAAGATGCGCATGCCCGAGACCGGGTCGTTGCGCGAAAGAATGACCACCTCGACGCGCTGCACGCCGTCGTCGTTGAAGCGCAGCAGCTTGCGGATCAGCGAGTACGCGATGCCCGGCGCGGCCGGCACGTCGATGCGGTCGAGCTGCAGCTTCATGTAGCCCTCGTTGTCGCCGGCCTCGAAGATCCTGTTCTCTTCTTCGAGGTTGAACAGCGCGCGCGACGAGATCGCGACCACGAGCTTGTCTTCGAGCGTGACGGGCATGGCGTGCAGTGCTTCCTGGCGGACTTACTTGACGAACTGGTTGAGCTGGATGATAGGCAGCATCACGGCCAGCACAATGAGCATCACCACGCCGCCCATGGCCACGATCAGCAGCGGCTCCAGGATGGTGGCCAGGTGCATGGCGCGGCGCTGCACTTCGGCGCCCAGCTGGTTGGCCGCGCGCTGCAGCATCAGCGGCAGCGTGCCGGTCTGCTCGCCCAGCCGCGCGAACATCGAGACCAGCCCGGGAAAGCGTTTTTTCTGCGCCAGCGCCGAGGCCAGCGGCGCGCCTTCGCGCACCAGCACCAGCGCATCGAGCGCATCGGCGCGCATGGCGCGGTTGCCCAGCGTTTCGGATGCCGCCTGCAGCGCGCGCAGGATCGGCACGCCGGCGGTGGCCAGCATGGCCAGCGTGCTGGCAAAGCGCGCCGCGTTGTAGCCGCGCGCGAGCTTGCCGACCAGCGGCAGCCGCAGCCAGGCAGCGTCGAACTTCAGGCGGAAGGCCTCCTGTGCCAATGCCAATCGCGCGGCGATGGCGGCAAACACCACGCCGCCCAGCATCCACCAGCCGTAGTTGCGCACCGCCGCGCTCAGCGACAGCATGACGGTGGTGAGGAAGGGCAGCGAGCGCTTGGTGCCCGCAAACACCTGCGCCACCTGCGGCACCACGTAGCTCACGAGGAAGATCACGATCACGATCGCCACGAGAGTGACGATGGCCGGGTAGAGCGCGGCGCCGATGAGCTTCTGCTGCAGTGCCTGCCGCTCTTCGAGATCGTCGGCGAGCCGGTCGAGCACGAGGCCGAGGTTGCCGCTTTGCTCGCCCGCGCCGATCACGGCGGTGTAGATGGGCGAGAACTCGCGTGGATGGGCCGCGAGTGCGCGTGCGAAGGGCGAGCCCGCGTTGACTTCGGCCCGCAGCGAGGCGACCAGGTTGCGCTGCGGCTCGGTTTCGGCCTCGTCGGTGAGCGCGGTCAGCGCGCGTTCGAGCGGCAGGCCGGAGGACACGAGGCCCGCGAGCTGGCGCGTCCAGACCGCGAGGCCGGTGGAGCTGAAGATCCTGGCGCCGCCGCCCAGCCAGCGGCGTAGGCCGCCATTGCCGGTGCCGTTGACGTGGCTGCTGCCGACCGGCGTGACCGACAGCGGAATGAGCGCCTGCGCGCGCAGCAGGCTGCGGGCGCTGCGCGCGGTGTCGGCCTCGAGCACGCCTTCGCGCGACTGGCCGCTGGCATCGATGGCTTCGAAGGAATAGGCGGGCATGGCGGGTGCCGGGCGGATCAGTCGCGCGTGACGCGAAGCAATTCGGCGCGCGAGGTGATGCCGGCCTGCACCAGCCGTTCGCCGTCTTCGCGCATCAGGCGCAGGCCGCCGCGCGCGCCGGCCTGGAGCAGTTCGCTCTCGGCCGCCTTGCTGTGGATCAGGCCCTGCACGGTCTCGTCGGCCACCAGCAGCTCGAAGATGCCGGTGCGTCCCTGGTAGCCGGTCTGCCCGCATGCCTCGCAGCCGGCGCCGCCGCAGGCCGTGCAGACCTTGCGCACCAGCCGCTGCGCGAGCACGCCCAGCAGCGACGAGCTCAAGAGGAAGGGCTCCACGCCCATGTCGGTCAGGCGCGTGACGGCGCTGACCGAGTCGTTGGTGTGCAGCGTCGCAAGCACCAGGTGGCCGGTGAGCGAGGCCTGGATGGCGATCTGCGCGGTTTCGAAGTCGCGGATCTCGCCGATCATGATCACGTCCGGGTCCTGCCGCAGGATGGCGCGCAGCGCCTTCGCGAAGGTGAGCTCGATCTTGGCGTTGATCTGCGTCTGGCCCACGCCCGGCAGCTCGTATTCGATGGGGTCTTCCACCGTCATGATGTTGCTGCGGCTGGCATCCAGCCGCGCCAGCGCGGCGTACAGCGTGGTGGTCTTTCCCGATCCCGTGGGGCCGGTCACCAGGATGATGCCGTGCGGCTGCGCAATGAGCTTCTCGAAGCGCGCGAGCGTGTCGCCCTGCATGCCGACCGATTCGAGCGTGAGCTTCGATTCGCTCTTGTCCAGGAGGCGCAGCACCGCGCGCTCGCCGTGCGCGCTCGGCAGCGTGGAGACGCGCACGTCGACCGCGCGCGTGCCGATGCGAAGGCTGATGCGCCCGTCCTGCGGCAGCCGCTTCTCGGAGATGTCGAGGTCGGCCATGATCTTCAGGCGCGAGATCAGCGCGGCGTGCAGCGCGCGGTTGGGCTGCACCACCTCGCGCAGCGTGCCGTCGATGCGAAAGCGCACGGACGAGGTGCGCTCGTAGGGCTCGATGTGGATGTCGCTCGCGCCGTCGCGCGCGGCCTGCGTGAGCAGCGCGTTGAGCATGCGGATGATGGGCGCGTCGCCGGCGCTTTCCAGCAGGTCCTCGACCGCCGGCAGTTCCTGCATCATGCGCGAGAGGTCGGCGTCGCTCTGCACCTCGCTCACCACCGCGGCGGCACTCGATTCGCCCTGCGCATAGGCTGCGCTGATGCGCTGCGCGAGCGGGCCGTCGGCCAGCACCTCGAAGGCCTGCACGCCGTACTTGCGCGTGACCTCGCCGACCGCGCTGCGCGAGGGATGGCTCGACATCCACAGCGTGTGGCTGCCGTCGTCGGCTTCTTCGAGCAGCAGCTGCTGGCTGCGTGCGAACGCGTAGGGCAGGGGGTGGCGCATGGGCTTCAGGGCAGTTCGCGCGAGCTGGTCGGGTCGGCCGTGGGCGGCAGGGCGCCGCGCAGCGGGCTCGGGCGCAGGGTGCGCGTGTCGGCGGGCGGGCGCGGCGGCGGGATCAGCTGCGTGCCCTGGATGCGGTCGCTGCCGCTGCTGTTGCTGCTGGTGTCGCGGCTGCCCGGGCGCGGCAGCGGTGCCTCCGGCAGCACGGGGGCGGCATCCACGCCGCGCAGCATGACGTTGTCGGTGTTCGGCTGGGTGCGCTGCTGCATGCCGCGGATCTCGTCGTAGCGGTCGTAGGCAAAGGCTTCGGTGGAGGCACCGTCGCGCATGACCGCGGGGCGCAGGAACATCATCAGGTTGCTCTTGTTGCGCGTACGTATCTCGTTCTTGAACAGGTTGCCGAGCACCGGGATGTCGCCCGCCACCGGCACTTTCTCGATCGTGTTGCCGTAGTCGTCAGACAGCAGCCCGCCGAGCATGACCAGGCCGCCGTCTTCCACCAGCACGCTCGATTCGATCGAGCGCTTGTTGGTGGTCGGGCCGTTGGGGTTGTTGATGGTGTTGCCGTCGACGGTCGAGGTCTCCTGGAAGATGGTCATCTTCACGGTGCCGTTCTCGTTGATGGTCGGGCGCACGCGCAGCGTGAGGCCCACGTCCTTGCGCTCCACCGTGGTGAACGGGTTGATGCCCACCGAGCCCGAGGTGCTGGCGTACTGGCCCGTGACGAAGGGCACGTTCTGGCCGATGACGATCTTGGCCTCTTCGTTGTCCAGCGTCAGCAGGTTGGGCGTGGAGAGCACGTTGGCATCGCCGTCGCTGTTGAAGAAGTTCGCGATCGCGCCCAGGATGTACTGGCCGCCGATCTTGCCGGCAATGCCGAGGTTCAGCCCCGACGACGGCCGCACGTTGGCCACGTCGCCCGTGGCCAGTGCCTGCGTCAGCGCCAGGATGTTGGCGCTGGCCAGGCTCGAGTTGGTGCCGATGACCGCGTTGTTGCCCAGCGCGCTCTGCCACTGGACGCCGAAGTTGGCGGCCTTCTTGGCACTGACCTCGACGATCAGCGCCTCGATCATGACCTGTGCGCGCCGGCCGTCGAGCTTGTCGATCACCGCGCGCATCTGCCGGTACTGCGGCTCGGGCGCCGTGATGATCAGCGAGTTGGTCGACGGGTCGGCCTGGATCTGCCCGCCGGTCGACGGCTGGTTGGCATTGTTGAGCGGCGCGTTGGCGGCCGCCGAGCCGCCGCCTTGCCCGCTCAGGTTGACCGGCATGGCCTGCGGAACATTGGCTTGCTGCTGCGGTGCGCCGCCGCCTCCGGCGGCCCCCGGCGCGCCCGGTGTGCCTGGCAGCTGGTTGGCCGCCATGGCGGCGCGCAGCGTGGCCGCCAGCCGCACCGCATCGGCGTTCTTCAGGTAGACCACGTAGATGTTGCCGGCGGCGCCGTTGCTGCTCTCGGCGGGCGCGCGATCGAGCTTCTGGACCAGCGTGCGCACCAGCGCCGCGCGCGCCGGGTTGGCCGCGCGCAGGATCAGCGCATTGCTGCGCGGGTCGGCCAGCAAGGTGGTGCGGAACGACGCATCGGCCGCACCCGGCGCGGCGGCGCCCGGCGTGGCGCCCGAACCGCTGCCGTCGACCAGCCGGGTGATCAGCGGCAGCATGTCGGTGGCGATCGAATGCTTGAGCGGGATCACCTCGATGTCCGACGCATTGGGCACGTCGAGCGCCGCGATGATGCGTGCCAGCCGGCGCATGTTGTCCGCGTAGTCGGTGATCACGAGCGAGTTGTTGCCCGGATTCACGTTGATGGTGTTGTTGGGCGGAATGAGCGGGCGCAGCACCGGCAGCAAGCTGTTCGGCGACTCGTAGTTGAGCCTGAAGATCTGCGTGACGATCTGGTTGCCGGCCACCGAGCCGGCGCTGGGGGTGGCGGTGTTGACGGTCTGGGTCTGGAGCTTGGCGTCGGCTTCGGGCACCACCTTGTAGAGCCCCTCGGCCTCCACCACCGCAAAGCCCTGCAGGCGCAGCGCGGAAGCGAACTGGTTGAACGCCGCGGCCGGCGCGATGGCGCGGTCGGTGACGAGGTTCATCGTGCCCTTCACGCGCGGGTCGACCACCACGTCGCGGCCGGTGACCACCGCCATGGTGCGGGCCACGGCCTCGATGTCGGCGTTGGCGAAGTTGAGCGTGATGGGCTCGCCCCGGCGCGGCGCATCGCCGGACTGTGCGAACGCGGGCGGGGCGGCCTGCAGCAAGGTGGCGGCAACCAGCATCTGCGCTGCGAGTGCAACGACGGCGAGGCGGCTGCCGGGCGAAGTCAGTGGCTTCATCATGATCAACCCAGGGTGATGATCGAACGTGCGTTGTCGCGCCGTCCGATGATGTTCAACAAATTGGAAAGCGCGTCTTCACGGCCGGCCGCGGCACTGGCTTCGCCATTGAAGCGAAAGGCGGTGCCGTTCCAGCTGCCGCTGCCGTTCAGCTGCAGGCTGCCTTCGCGCGTGCTCAGCAGCAGGCTCGGGCGGCTGCCGCCTTCGAGCGTGAGGCGGTAGCTGCCCATCGGCTTGAGCGTCGACAGGCTCGACGACACGTCGGTGGCGTCGAGCGTGGCCTGGCCCGCGATGCGCAGCACGGGGCCGTCCCACTGCATGGAAAGGGCCCGGGTGGAGAGGTCGAGCGTGCCTTCGAGCCTGAGCGTGTTCCAGGGCGCGCCCAGGCCGGTCAGCAAGGTGGCGGGCCAGCGCGAACTGCCGTCGCCCCACTGCAGCTGCATGCCATTGGTGCGCGGGCTGGCCTTGAGCTGGAGCGGCCGGGCCGCGCAGCAGGGCAGGTCGAGCACGGCGAACATGCCGCTCCATGCGGGACGCATGCGCCAGTTGAGCGCGCCGGGCAGCGAGACCGCCTCGGCGCCACCGGCGCCGCTGGCAAGCACCACGGCCGCGGTGCCGTTCCAGACCGTGCCGCGCGGGTTGACGAGCAGCAGCCGGCCCTGGCTCCAGTTCGAGAGCGCCATCGCCAGCCAGCGCGCCGGTGCGAACAGTACCAGCGCCAGCAGCGCCCCCAGTACGATGCCGAGCAGGGCCCAGCGCCAGCCGCGGCGCGGCGCGGATTCGGCAAGGGAGGAGCGCGTCGCCATGCGGGCCGGGCTCAACGGGCTGCGGGCAGCGCCATCACGAGCGTGCCCTCCCAGCGCACCTTCGCGGGCTGCGGGTCCTTGCTGCCGGCGGCCGG
Organism: Variovorax beijingensis; assembly: GCF_003951285.1. Taxonomy (GTDB): domain Bacteria; phylum Pseudomonadota; class Gammaproteobacteria; order Burkholderiales; family Burkholderiaceae_C; genus Variovorax; species Variovorax beijingensis. The sequence goes on from NZ_RXFQ01000010.1 coordinate 200,871, forward strand.
CGGCGCGGCGGCCGCACGGGTCAGGTGGGCCTCGCGCGGCACCGCATGCGCATTGCCGCGTGCCTGCGCCAGCCACTGGGCCACGGCATCGGCCGGCGTGGCGCGCATCGTGATGGTGGCGGCGCCGTCGCCGCTGGCTGTCATGAGCTGGGCATTGGTGCCCAGGCTCTCGCGCACCGAGGTTTCCAGGGCGCGCAGCGCGTCGTCGCGGTTCAGTCGGGGCTGCGCCTGCAGCGCCTTGGCGCGGTTCTGCAGGAGGGCCATCTGCTGCAGCTGCGCGTCGAGCTGCGCATGCTCGGCCGGCGCCGCGGCCAGCGTGCGCAGCGCGGGTGCAAGCGCAATCCACCACAGCAGCGCGAGCGTCACGAGCGCGGCCGCAATGGCGACCATGCGCCGCTCGCGCAGTTCGAGGGCGGCCCACCGGGCCCGGAGCTGTTCGCCGAAGTTCATCGCGCAGCCTCGGCCTGCACCAGGAGCAGATCGCCCTCGGCGCGCACGCTGTAGCCGCGCGGGCCCATCGCGCCCGAGAGCCGCGTGAGCTCGGAAGGCTGCAGGCCCAGCCCGCGCAGGCGCAGCTGGCCGGCGCTGTAGTCGATGGCGCTGGGCGTCTTGCCCGGCGGAAGATTGGGAGCGAGCGCGCCGATCATCGGTTCGAGGTCGCTGCCCGCGACATCGCCCACGGCCTGCTGCAGCGCCGCGACCTCGCGCGCCATCTGCACCGGCGCGTCGACCACGAGTTTCACGGACGGGAAGGTCTGGGTCAGCATGGTCTTGACGGCCTGGCGCTTGGCCTCGAGTGCATTGCGCTCCTTCCAGGCCCAGGCATTCAGGCCGATCAATTGGGTCAGCAGCAGGGCGACGATCCCCCAGCGCGCGGCGCGCCACTCGGGCGCATAGCGCAGCGTCTGGACCACCGACGCAAATTTCTTGCCGGCGCGGGCACGCCCCGTCGCGGCCAGGTCAAACTGCGCGAGCTCCCAGGGCGAGCGCGCCGCCTGCAGCCATCGCTGCGGCGCCTGCACGATGGGCAGGCGCCGTTCGAGCAGGTGCTCGGCGGCTTGCGCGACGGCGGGCTCGGCGCTGATCACGGCGGTGTCCAGCGGCAGGCCGGCGGCGAGCGCCAGGCCGGCGCCCGCGAGCGGCAGCGAGACCACGCCGTCGGCATCGCACACCGTGAGCTGCGGCGCCTCGGCTTCGCCGGTGACCTGCAGCAGCGGCGGACCGTCCGCGGGCTGCGGCGCGAATTCGGGAACGATGCGCACCACGCGCCGCCCGGCCGACTCCAGCCCCTGCACCAGCGTGCGCAGCCAGATGCGGTTGCAGGCGGCCACCCAGACCGGCGCGCCGGCCTTGGCCTCGGGTTCGAGCGCAAAGTGCAGGACCTCGGGATCGTCGAGCAGATGTTCTTCGAGCAGGCCGTCGAGCACGGCGCGCAGCTTCGATGCACTGCTCATGCTGCCCTTGGGCAGCGTGACGCGGTGCCACGACAACGCTGCGGCCGGAATGCCGAGCGTGACTTCCGCGCTGGCCGGCAGCAGCGCGAGCAGCGCGCGGCCATGGTTGCGCAGTGCGATGCCGTCGTCGCCAGCCTGGGCCCAGTCGTACTCGCCCGCGGCGTCGGCCGGGGGGAGGGGGGCGATGAGCAGCAGCGGGGTCATTTCGATTTCAGGAGGGCGGGTGATTGTAGGGGTGCGCCGATGGTGCCATTGCTACTCTATTTGTAGCATTTGACGTCGATGCGACGGGCGCTGGACGATGTATTGATGCAACAGAAATGAAGAAAGAAAGTCGCACTCAGGGTTTAGCCGGAGTGGCTGTGGCAAGGCCGGCGCCGCGGTTGCGCCAGATCGTCTTCACCGTGACGCCGTCGCGCTGCAGCAGCGAGCGCTCCTCGACCCAGGTGCGGTCGAGCCGCAGCCGGCCGTAGACCTCGAAGAACTGGGTGCCCACGCTGTGCTGGCCGGCGTTGAATGGCGTGCCGTTGCTCGGCAGCGCGGCGTTGGCGTCGGCAATCTGCTTGAAGAACGAGCGCGTGCGCTTTTCCACCAGCTGGCGCGCGTCGCTGATGCTCAGCGACGGCAGGCTGGCGCTGATGGCTTCGGCGCTCGCGGTATTGATGTTGAGCGGCGTGCGTATCGGGAGGATCGTCACGTAGGGCTCGAGCGCGGCCGCGGTCGAGGGCGAAAGGCCGAGCCACACCAGCTGCGAGACCTCCTGCGGCATCAGCGGCGCCGCGCCGGCATCGCCGCCGCCTGCGGCATCGGTGCCGGTGGCCAGCGCGCGCGCGAGCGAGGCCGTCATCGCGCTGAGTTCCGAGGCCGGCAGGCCCAGGATGCTGAACAGCTTGGTGAAGGTGGCCACGCTGGCCGGCACCGGCTTGTTGCCGTCGACCAGCGACAGCACGTTGAGCTTGGATTGCGCATCGACCACGCGGCCTGACAGGAAGGCGTCGGGCAGCCCTTCGAGGTTGTCGCTGGCCACGTTCCTCTCGGCCGAAAGAAAGCTCGTGAGCCGCGCTTCCGCGAGCGGCACGGCCCAGGGCTCGGCCAGGTGGTCGGGCCCGCCAGTGAGGGCGTCCTCGCGCAGGATCAGGCGCGACCAGTCGAGCGCGCCGATCAGCACCCACGCCGCCTGCACGCGTCCGCGCTCGGCGGCCTCGACTTCGGACGCGCGCCACTGCTGCCACAGCGCCGCGGCGGAGAAGGTGGCGACAAGCATCACGGTCAGCATGGCCGCGAGCAGCGCCGCGCCGCGCTGGCGTCGCCCGTTTGTTCGAAAAACCGTGGATGCGGTCATGAGCGCGGCGCTCCCACCGTGGGCTTGACCCAATCGCGCGTGAGCGTGCCCGCCAGCCCTTCGCCCGGAGACAGGGTCAGCACCAGGCGAACGCCGTCCGGCATGTTCACGAGGGCGCCGGCCGGATTGGCCGGGTTCGCCGGATTGGGCGCGCTGGCCGGCAGCTCGCCCGCGGGCGTCCAGGCGTTCTCGCGGAAGTAGTAGAGCTGCCAGCTGGCGACCGGCATCAGCGCGACGTCGCCGCCGCCGCCTTCCTGCGCCCACGAGGCGGCCATGTTCCACGCCTGCTGCCATTCGCCGCGCGTGGTGAAGGGCGGCGATTGCCAGCGCCGCCAGCGGGTGCCGTCGGCACCGGTACGCAGCGTCCATGCCACCACCAGCATGGCGGGGGCGCCCGCATCGCTGCCGCGCCGCGTGAGCCGCAGCACGCGGCCGTCCCAGTCGATCGGGCGGGTCTGCGCGATCGGGGTCACGGCGTCGAGGTCGACACTCCATTGCGCAAGCGTGGTCTGCAGCGTCAGCACAGCGTCGGCGCGCTCCTGGTTCTGCGTGGTGGCGCGCGACATGTTGTCCAGGCCGCGCCAGCTCACGAGCGCGAGCAGCGCCATCACCGAAATGGCCACCAGCAGCTCGATCAGCGTGAAGCCGCGGCGGGCTCCCTGGCTTACGAAGCGGCGCATCAGAAGCGGCCCACCACGGTCGAGACGCGCAGCACCGGCGCGTTGGCCTCGTCGCGCACCTGCACGTCGACGCGCCGGAAATTGGGATTGAGCGTGGCGATGGTGGAGGTGGTCACGTTGAACGAGACGCCGGCCTGCACGCAGATCGAGCCCGAATCGCCCACCGCCGGCATCTGCCTGGCGAGCCGCGCCTTGGCGAGCTCGTTTTCCGCGCACAGGTCGGCCAGCAGCAGGTCGGACTGGCGCTGTGCATTGCGCGTCAGCGACATGGTGGCCTGCGAGCCCGCCGCGAGTGCCAGCGCGACGATGCCCAGCGCAATCAGCACCTCGATCAGCGTGAATCCGCCGCATGCCGGATGGCGCCGGAGCCTCATGGCGTACTCACGGTGAAGGGCCTGAGGCCGTCGGTGGCAATGCGCAGCGAGCGTGCGGGCGGGCCTTCGGAATACAGCACGATCTGCTGCGCGGCAATGATCGGGTCGGGGCCCAGTTGCACCGCCGCCACCGGCGCGCCACCGGCCAGCGAGGCGGTGGCGCTGATGCCGCTCGCGGCCCAGCCGCTCGGCAGGGCATCGGGCGGCAGGCCGTCGAACACGAAGCTGCCGCCTTCCACGAGGCGCCACCGCACCGCGACGCCGCTCGCGCGCGACTGGGCGCGGGCCGATTCGAGCAGCGCGGCCAGCCGGTCGGCCTCGCGGTCGAGCCGGGCCGCGTTGGTGTCGCGCATCGCGAAGCTCACGCTGGCCGTCGCGATCGCGATGATCGCGATCACCACGATCAGCTCGAGCAGCGTGAAGCCGCCCGTGCGCCTACTGCCAGCTGCCGATGTCGGCATTCTTGCCCTCGCCGCCGGCCTGGCCATCGGCGCCGAGCGAGAGCACGTCGATTTCGCCCTTGATACCCGGATTCATGTATTGGTACGGATGGCCCCACGGATCGTTCGGCAGCTTCTCGACGTAGGGCTTCCAGTTGGGTGCGGCCGGCCCGGCGGTGGGGCGCACCAGCAGCGACTGCAGGCCCTGCTCGGCCGTCGGATAGCGCTGGTTGTCCAGGCGGTAGAGCTTGAGCGCCTGCATCAGGTTGTTGATGTCGGTCCTGGCGGCGGTCACGCGGGCGTCGTCGGCGCGCTCGATCACGTTCGGCACGATCAGTGCGGCCAGCACGCCGATGATGACCAGCACCACCATCAGTTCGATCAGCGTGAAGCCGCGCTGGGCAGCGCGGGTGGCGTCGCGTAGGATTTTTTTCATAGCTTGGATGACATGGTTCGGAAGGCGCGCTGCATGATAATCCGCGCCCATGACAAGTCCCTATTCCGCCGCGCGCTGGCACGCCCCCGTTGCAACCACGGGCCTGTGGGCGCTGGCCGCCGGTGCGGCGGTGTTCTGGGGGCTGCGGCTCGCGGCGCCGCCCGAGCCTGTGGCCGCGGCGGCCACCATGCCGCGGGCGGCCGTCTCGGCCGACGCGGATGCGGTCGCGCGGCTGCTCGGCGTGGTTTCGGCGGCCGACGCGGCGCCCGCCGCACCCGAGGCGGCCAGCCGCTTTGCACTGTCGGGTGTGGTGGCGGATCCGTTCAACCAGGGCGCTGCACTGATCTCCATCGACGGCAAGCCGCCGCGGCCGTTCCGCGTCGGCTCGCGCGTGGGCGACAACTACGTGCTGCAGTCGGTCGGGGTGCGCGCGGCGACGCTAGGCACCAGCGCGCAGGGACCGGCGGCCTTCACGCTGCAGCTGCCCGTGCGCGCGCCGATCAGCTTCGGCAGCCCCGCTCCAGCGGGGGGGCCGGCCTCGCCAACGCCATCGGCCAGGCCCAGCGGGCTTTTTCCGGCGACGGTGCCTCCCGTGGTGGCGCCACCTGCCGGCGGAGCTGCACCGTCACAGGCGTCGCAAGCGCCGCCGTCAGATTCTGCGCAGCAGCCGCCTGCGCAGCAATAAAAGCCGGGCGGCCTTTCAGGCCTGCAGGAACAGCCTGTACGCCGGATTCGCCGTTTCCTCGACGTAGGGATAGCCCAGCGTTTCGAGGAAGTCGTCGAAGGCGGCCGCGTCGCCGGCCGGCACCTGCAAGCCCACCAGGATGCGGCCGTAGTCGGCCCCCTGGTTGCGGTAGTGGAAGAGGCTGATGTTCCAGTTCGGCCGCATCAGGCTCAGGAACTTGAGCAGCGCGCCCGGGCGCTCCGGAAACACGAAGCGCAGCAGCCGCTCGTCATGTGCCAGGCCCGTGCGTCCGCCCACCAGGTGCCGCAGATGCTCCTTGGCGAGCTCGTCGTGCGTGAGGTCGAGCGCGTCGAAGCCGTGGGCAATGAAGGTCTGCGCGATGGTTGTCGATTCGCCGCGCGTCGACGTGGTCAGGCCCACGAACACATGCGCCTTGGCCGCGTCGCTGATGCGGTAGTTGAACTCCGTCACGTTGCGCAGCGCACCGCCGATCGAGCCTGTTTCCTGCGACTCGCTGGCCGGCATCTCGCCGACCAGTTCGCAGAAGCGGCGGAAGCTGCCGCGCTCTTCGGGAATGGTCACCGCGAACAGCGCCTCGCGCTCCTCGCCGACCTCCGCGCGCTCGGCCACGAAACGCAGCCGGTCGAAGTTCATGTTGGCGCCGCACAGGATCGCCGCGTAGGTCTCGCCGTGGCGGCCGTGCCCGGCGACGTACTGCTTGATGGCGGCCACCGCGAGCGCCCCCGCCGGCTCCACGATGCTGCGGGTGTCGACGAACACGTCCTTGATGGCCGCGCAGACCGCATCGGTGTCGACCGCGATGTATTCGTCGACCAGGTTGCTGGCGATGCGAAACGTTTCTTCGCCCACCAGCTTGACCGCCGTGCCGTCCGAGAACAGCCCCACGTCGGGCAGGCTCACGCGCTGGCGCGCCGCCACCGACTGCATCATGGCGTCGGAGTCGTTCATCTGCACGCCGATCACCTTGATCTCCGGACGCACCGCCTTGATGTAGTTGGCCACGCCCGAGATGAGCCCGCCGCCGCCGATGGCCACGAAGACCGCGTCGAGCCGGCCCTGGTGCTGGCGCAGGATTTCCATGGCGATGGTGCCTTGGCCCGCGATCACGTCGGGATCGTCGAAGGGGTGCACGAAGGTCAGGCCCTGCTGCGCCTGCAGCTCGAGCGCATGCAGGTAGGCATCGGAATAGCTGTCGCCGTGCAGCACCACCTCGCCGCCGAAGCCGCGCACCGCATCGATCTTGAGCCGAGGCGTGGTCACCGGCATGACCACCACCGCGCGCGCACCCAGCTTGCGCGCACCCAGCGCCACGCCTTGTGCGTGATTGCCGGCCGATGCGCAGATGACGCCGCTCGCGAGCTGCTCGGCCGAGAGGTGCGCCATCTTGTTGTAGGCGCCGCGCAGCTTGAAGCTGAACACCGGCTGCTGGTCTTCGCGCTTGAGCAGCACGGTGTTGCCGAGCCTTTCGCTGAGCGCATTGGCTTTCTCGAGCCCGGATTCGACCGCCACGTCGTAAACGCGGGCGTTCAGGATTTTCCTGAGATAGTCAGCGGGCGTCAGTGCCGGCACAGGTACGTCGCGCACGGTTTTGTCCAAGGGAGATCTCAATTGATAAATGACGATGATAAGAGGCATCGGGATTGCGTACGGGATATGGCATGGACGCAAATGTCATAGACCTCATCCAGAGAGCCCCGGCCGCGAACGATTCGGTTTTTTTGCGCGCAGCTATCCCGCGAGCGAGGCGCCCGCCAGTCATTTAACAAATGAGCAAAATCTGTTAACCCTTTCTGTCAGCGACCTTTCCCAAAGGGTTGATGCAGGCAGAGGCCGCGCGCGTGCAGCGAGGCGAAATCGGACGGCCGACCTGGCAGGTAATGGGCAACAGATTGCGCGCGAACGTCATTCCTTTGCTGGGTGCCGTGCCGGCGCAGGCATTCGCTACTTCGGATGCGCAGCGCCTGATCGATCACCTCGGAGCGCAGGGCTTCACCAGCACCACGATTGCGCAGTACCTCGTGTTGCTGCGAAAGGTGTTGATGCACGGCGTGAACATCGGTGTGCTTCGCGATGCGCCGCCCTTCCCGAAGGTCAAGGTGCGCAGCCAGCCGCGCGGGAGCTTCAGTGTTGCGGAGTACCGGGCCGTGGTGGCGGCTGCGCGCCGACTGCGCGGGCAGCCGCATCCGGTGCTCGATCAGCTGGCCTCCGGCGAGCGCTTCTGGATCGCGCGCGAGCTGCTCGTCATGCCGCAGGAGCTGCCATGGTCGATCCGCTGGATGGTCAACACCTTCGTGCGCCCGAGCGAAAAGAAAAAAGCCCCGAGCCTTGCAGCTCGGGGCTAAATCCACCAATTGGAAGGGTGGAGGAGACAACCGGTGCGCACGGTTTCGTACGCCATGAAATAAAGTATATCGGGTGTTTGTTGCGTTGCAACAAGCAAGTGACGATTTCCCCACACACTACTGGATGTCGGCGTGATTTTTTGCCGAACATCCTGAATGGATCTGACACAGATGGAATGCACAGTAAGTTGGACCGGCGACGCCGGAACGCGCTCGGCCATGGGTTTCGTGGCCGAGACGGGCAGCGGCCATGTCTTGATGATGGACGGTGCGCCCGACGCCGCCAAACCCGAAAACGGCGGCCAGAACCTGGCGGCCAGGCCCATGGAAACCGTGCTCGCGGGCACGGGGGGCTGCACTGCCTACGACGTGGTGCTGATACTGAAGCGGGGCCGCCACCGGGTCGAGCGCTGCAGCGTCAAGCTGACCAGCGAGCGCGCGGAAAAGGACCCCAAGGTCTTCACCAGGATCCACATGCATTTCACCGTGGCGGGCAAGGGCATTCCTGCCGCCGCCGTCGAGCGTGCGATTGCCCTGAGCCATGAAACCTACTGCTCGGCCAGCATCATGCTGGCGAAGACCGCCGAGATCACCACCAGCTTCGACCTGATCGAAACCTGAGTCCGGCCAGCCCTCAGATCCGGTGCGCCACCGTGGTCATCACGCGGGAGGCGAACCGCATCAGGGCCTTGGCCGGCGCCGGCAGCTCCGCCGCTCCGGCATCGATGGCTTGCGCGGCGTGCTGCGCTTCATCGATCTTCATCTGCTCGACCACGGCCCTGGAGGCGCTGTCGGCGGCCGGCAGGCGGCCGAGATGGCTCTCCAGGTGGGCTTCCACCTGGCGTTCGGTCTCGGCAACGAACCCGAGGCTCAGCGGATCCCCCAGGCGTCCGGCCACCAGGCCCAGGCCGAAGGCACCCGCATACCAGAGCGGGTTCAACACGGAAGGCCGGGCGCCGAGTTCGTCCAGCCGCTGGCGCGTCCAGGCCAGGTGATCGGTTTCTTCGTGCGAGGCTTCGAGCAGGCGGGCCCGCAGGACAGGGTCGCGCGCCACCGCGGCCTGGGCGGTGTAGAGCGCCTGGGCGCACACCTCGCCCACGTGGTTCACCCGCATCAATGCCCCGGCCTCGCGCCGCTCCGAATCGGTCATCTCGCCGGGCGCCTGGGTGGGCGCAGGCGTGGCCCGTGTTGCATGGGGTCGGGCAAAAAGAGTGCGCAATGCCGCATCAGCCGCAGTCAGGACGGGGTCGAGCGTGGAAGTCATGCCCGTATTTGAACGTATGCGGAAAGAGCAGCGCGAAACAGTTGCTTCATTTCATATGGTGGTTTGTGAGCGCGCCAAAGTCCTTTGTTGCAGGACTGCAACGAAACGCGTGGGCCGCTGGAGATTTCGGGCGATTTGTTTTGCCCTGCCGCAGCGGCTCTGGTGCAATAGCATCAACTTCCCAAAAGGAGGTTGGCCCGGGGTCCGGTGGGAGCACAAAAGTGCCAGTCACGGTGAGCCCTTCGCACCGGAGCCCTATGTTTAACCTTGGAGAAACTTGCAATGAAAAAATCTCTAGTTGCTCTGGCTGCCCTGGCTGTTGCCGGTGTTGCCTCGGCTCAGTCGTCCGTCACGCTGTTCGGCGTGGTCGACGCTTCGATCAGCAGCTATTCGAGCACCTCGCGTGACCTGAACGGTGCCACGTTCCTGAACCCGTTCTACCTGAACCAAGGCAGCGTCAAGGTCAGCCGTCGTGAACTGGCTAACTCGGGCTACAACTCCAGCCGTCTGGGCTTCCGTGGTACGGAAGACCTCGGTGGTGGCCTGGCAGCCAGCTTCTGGCTCGAAGCCCCGATCAAGAACGACGACGGCTCGGAAGGCGTCGCAACGTTCAACCGTCGTTCGACCGTGAGCCTGTCGGGTGGTTTCGGTGAAGTCCGCCTCGGCCGTGACTACACCCCCACGTTCTGGAACAACACCGTGTTCGATCCGTTCGGCACCAACGGCGTTGGCACCAACCTGATCCAGACGGCTGTCGCCGACTTCGGTCACCCCACCCGCGCAAGCAACACCATCGGCTACTTCCTGCCGCCGAACCTGGGTGGCTTCTACGGTCAGCTGCAGTACGGCTTCCACGAGAAGACCAAGTACGATCCGGGCCTGGCTACGCCTAACGTCGCGAACAACTCGCGCACCGGCCGTAACATCGCTGGCCGCTTCGGCTACGCGAACGGTCCTCTGGACGTCGCAATCGCTTACGGCAGCAGCACGATCGGTGATCAGTTCTACGCTGGCACGACCACGAAGCTCAACACCCTGAACCTCGGCGCTTCGTATGACTTCGGTCCCGTGAAGCTCTTCGGTGAAGTGTCGCGCACCAAGAACAAGGTTGACTACGAAGTCACCCCGTTCGTGGCTGCTGCAGACGTCGACCTCACCGGCTACCTGCTCGGCGTGACCGTGCCGGTCGGTGCTGGCCTGATCCGCGCTTCCTACTCGCGCGTCAAGTACGACTTCAACGAAGTCCAACTGCCGTTCGAACCGTCGGTTGCCGACCCGAAGGCCAGCAAGCTGGCTCTGGGCTACGTGCACAACCTGTCGAAGCGCACGGCTCTGTACGCAACGATCGCTCGCGTGAGCAACAAGAACGGTGCAGCTCTGACCGTTGGTGGCCCGGCTTTCATCAACAACGCCGTCTTCACCCCGAAGAACTCCACCGGCTACGACTTCGGTATCCGTCACGCTTTCTAATTTGAGGCTGGCCTTGCGCCAGCTTTGAATCGAAAGACTCAAAAGCCACTCGACGAAAGTCGAGTGGCTTTTTTATTTGTGGCTTCGCTGATGTTGCGTGTGCACATCCGAAGCGCACCATCCGCGTGCACCCCCGGGGAATCACCGTGCGGGCACGCACCTTGCACTGCTAGCATGCCTGTTCACTTTGCTTGCTGAATGATTGCCTTCGTCCTGCGCCGCCTGATCCAGGCCGTGATCGTCATGATCGCGGTCGCGTTCATCGCCTTTCTTCTCTTCCAATATGTGGGCGACCCCGTCGTCTTTCTGCTGGGCCAGGACGCCAAGCCCGAGCAGATCCGCGAGCTGCGCGCCGCATTGGGGCTCGACCAGCCCTTCTTCGTGCAGTTCTGGCACTTTCTCGTCAATGCGGCCCAGGGCGAGTTCGGCCTGAGCCTGCGCCAGGGCGCGAAGGTCTCGCGCCTCATCGGCGAGCGCTTTCCGGCCACGCTCGAACTCGCGCTCGTGGCCGCGGTGCTGGCGCTGTTCATCGGCATCCCGATGGGCGTGTACACCGCGCTGCGCCGCGGCACTTTCCTGAGCCAGGTGTTCATGACCGTGTCGCTGCTCGGCGTGTCCCTGCCCACCTTCCTGATCGGCATCCTGCTGATCCTGGTCTTTGCGGTGATGCTGGGCTGGTTTCCGAGTTTCGGGCGCGGGGAGACCGTGCAGTTCGGCTGGTGGAGCAGCGGCCTGTTCCGGGCCGACGGATGGCATCACATCATCCTGCCGGCCGTCACGCTCGCGATCTTCCAGCTGACCCTGATCATGCGGCTGGTGCGCGCCGAGATGCTCGAGGTCCTGCGCACCGACTACATCAAGTTTGCGCGGGCCCGCGGCCTGACGAACCGCGCCATCCATTTCGGCCATGCGCTCAAGAACACGCTGGTGCCGGTGATGACCATCACGGGCCTTCAGCTCGGCGGCCTCATTGCCTTTGCCATCATCACCGAGTCGGTGTTCCAGTGGCCCGGCATGGGACTCTTGTTCATCCAGGCCGTGACCTTTGCCGACGTTCCGGTGATGGCGGCCTACCTGTGCCTCATTGCCTTGATCTTCGTGGTGATCAACCTGGTGGTCGACCTGCTGTACTTCGTGGTCGATCCGCGACTGCGCGTGGGCAAGGCGGGAGGACATTGAAATGACGGTTGCAGCTGCAGCACCGCGACTGCAAGCCTCGGGCAGGGCGTTTGCGCACATCGCGAGCTTCTACCCGGAGATCACGGCCTTTCGCCGCGACCTGCACGCCCACCCTGAGCTCGGCTTCGAAGAGGTCTACACGGCCGGTCGCGTGCGCGAAGCGCTGCGTGCCTGCGGCGTGGACGAGATCCACGACGGCATCGGCAAGACCGGCGTGGTGGGCGTCATTCGCGGCCGCTCCACGGCGAGCGGGCGGATGATCGGCCTGCGCGCCGACATGGACGCGCTGCCCATGCGCGAAGACAACGACTTCGGCTGGCGTTCCGCCAACGACGGCCTGATGCACGGCTGCGGACATGACGGGCACACAGCCATGCTGGTTGGCGCTGCGCGCTACCTGGCCGAAACCCGCAGCTTCGATGGCACCGCGGTGCTGATCTTCCAGCCCGGCGAAGAAGGCTTTGCCGGCGCACGCGTGATGATCGAAGACGGCCTGTTCGACCGCTTTCCGGTCGACTCGGTCTATGCGATGCACAACTGGCCCGCCATGCCCGCGGGCACCGTGGGCATCAACCGCGGCGCCATGATGGCCGCGGCCGACCGCGTGACGATCGACATCAAGGGCAAGGGCGGCCACGGTGCCCATGCCTACCAGACCATCGACCCCGTGGTGGTCGCCGCGCACATCATCACCGCCGCGCAGACCATCGTGTCGCGCAGCGTGCGGCCGATCGATGCGGCGGTGGTCAGCATCTGCGCGGTGCAGGCGGGCGACCTGGGCGCGATGAGCGTGATTCCGGGCGAGGCCACGCTGGTGGGCACCGTGCGCACCTTCAGCGCACGCGTGCAGGCGCAGGTCGAGCAGCGCCTGACCGAGCTGTGCACGGCCGTGGCCGCCGGCTTCGGCGCCACGGCCACCATCAAGTACGAGCGCATCTATCCGGCCACCATCAACACCGCGCCGGAGGCGATGTTCGCGGCCGACGTGGCCGAGTCGCTGGTCGGCGCGAAGAATGTCGACCGCAGCATGGAGCCCAGCATGGGCGCCGAAGACTTCTCCTTCATGCTGCAGAAAAAGGCCGGCGCCTACCTGCGCATCGGCCAGGACGCCAAGTGCGGCGCGTTCCTGCACAACAGCCGCTACGACTTCAACGACGAGATCCTGCCGCTCGGCGCCGCATTGCATGCGGGGCTGATCGAGCAGGGCATGCCGCTGGCTGCTACCCGCAGCGAGCAGCCCGTGAGAGACGCCGCTACCGCGGCGTCTTGATGTATTTCCGATTCCAACCCGAGGAGTGTTCCCATGAGTTTCCAGAAGAAGGCGGCCGCGGTCGCAGTTTTGTGCATGCTGGGCGCCACCAGCCTGATGGCCGGCGCGCAGACCATTCGCGTCGCGAACCAGGGGGACGCGCTGTCGCTCGACCCGCACTCGCTCAATGAGTCGCTGCAGCTGAGCACCACCGCCAACGTCTATGAAACGCTGGTCGGCCGCAACAAGGACCTGAGCGTTGCCCCGCTGCTGGCCACCAGCTGGAAGCAGACCTCGCCCACCGTGTGGCGCTTCGAACTGCGCAAGAACGTCCAGTTCCACGACGGCACGCCTTTCACGGCCGACGACGTGCTCTTCAGCTTCGCCCGCGCCGCCGGCGAGGGCTCGGACATGAAGTCCAACACCACCGACATCAAGGAAGTGCGCAAGGTCGACGCGCACACCATCGAGATCGAGACCAAGGGCCCGTTCCCCATTCTTCCGGATGTCATCACCCAGCTCATGATCATGAGCAAGAAGTGGTGCGAAGAGAACAAGGCCGTCACGCCCGTCGATCGACGCAAGGGCATCGAGAACACCGCCTCGTTCAAGGCCAACGGCACGGGCCCGTTCCGCGTGCGCGAGCGCCAGCCCAACGTGCGCACGGTGTTCGTGCGCAATCCCACCTACTGGGGCAAGATCGAAGGCAACGCGCAGGAGATCATCTTCACGCCCATCGCCAATCCCGCCACCCGCGTCGCGGCGCTGGTGTCCGGCGAGATCGACGTGATGGAGCCGGTGCCGGTGCAGGACGTGGCGCGCATCAACGCGAGCCCGAGCGCGCGCGTGATCTCCGGCCCCGAACTGCGCACCATCTTCCTGGGCATGGACCAGAAGCGCGACGAACTGCTGTACTCCAGCGTCAAGGGCAAGAACCCGTTCAAGGACAAGCGCGTGCGCCAGGCCTTCTACCAGGCCATCGATATCGTCGGCATCCAGCGCACGGTGATGCGCGGCGCATCGCGCCCCACGGCGCTGATGGTCGGCCCCGGCATCAACGGCTGGAACGAAGCGCAGGACAAGCGCCCGCCCTACGACGTGGAGGCCGCCAAGAAGCTGCTGGCTGAAGCCGGCTATCCCAGCGGTTTCGAAGTGACGATGAACTGCCCGAACGACCGCTACGTGAACGACGGCCAGATCTGCCAGAGCGTGGCTTCCAACCTTGCGAAGATCGGCGTCAAGATCAACCTCGCGGCGGAAACCAAGGGCACCTACTTCCCCAAGATCCTGCGCCGCGACACCAGCTTCTACCTGCTGGGCTGGACCCCGACCACCTACGACTCGCACAACGCGCTCACGGCGCTGATGGCCTGCCCGGACGACAAGACCGGCGCCGGACAGTTCAACCTGGGTGCCTACTGCAACCCGAAGCTGGACGAGCTGACCAAGAAGATCCAGTCGGAAACCGACAAGCCCAAGCGCGACGCGATGATCAAGGAAGCCTTCGACCTGCACACCGTGGACGTCGGCCACCTGCCGCTGCACCAGCAGGCGCTGGCCTGGGGCGTGAGCAAGAAGGTGGCGCTGACGCAGATGGCCGACAACTACATGCCCTTCAAGTGGATGAGCATCAAGCCGTGATCCCGCGGGCCGCCCGCCAGCGGGCGGCCTGAGTGGCTCGATCCTGGGCCCGCTTCTTGCGGGCCCATCCTTTTTGCCTCACGATGAAAAAAACATTCGCTCGATGGCTCGACAGCGACGTCGGCTACAGCTTTCGCACTTCGCCCGTGGCCATGGTGGCAGCGCTCATCGCACTGGCCTGCCTGTTCTGCGCAGTCTTTGCCGGGTGGGTTTCGCCGCACAATCCGTTCGACCTTGCGACGCTCGAACTCGGCGACGCGCGCCTGCCGCCCGCATGGAGCGCGGAAGGCTCCTCCAAATACCTGCTGGGCACCGACGATCAGGGCCGCGACATCCTCTCGGCCGTGATCTACGGCGCGCGCATCTCGCTGATCGTCGGCATCGTATCGGTGGCGCTGTCGATCACGGTGGGCGTGGTGCTCGGCCTCCTGGCCGGCTTTCTCGGCGGCTGGCTCGATTCGTTCCTCATGCGCCTGTGCGACGTGATGCTGTCGTTTCCGCCCATCCTGGTGGCGCTGCTGATTGCCGGCGTCGGCCGCGCGCTGTTTCCCAATGCGCATGAGTCGCTGGCCTTCGGCGTGCTCATCATTTCCATCTCGCTGACCGGCTGGGTGCAGTACGCGCGCACGGTGCGCGGCTCCACGCTGGTGGAGCGCAACAAGGAATACGTGCAGGCCGCCCGCGTGACCGGCGTGGCGCCGCTGCGCATCATGCTGCGCCACGTGCTGCCCAACGTGATGGGGCCGGTGATGGTGCTGGCCACCATCCAGGTGGCCACCGCGATCATCACCGAGGCGACCCTGTCGTTCCTCGGCGTCGGCGTGCCACCGACCTCACCTTCGCTGGGTACGCTGATCAGCATCGGCAACCAGTACCTGTTCTCGGGCGAGTGGTGGATCACCGTGTTTCCGGGCCTGATGCTGGTGCTGATCGCGCTCAGCGTGAACCTCTTGGGCGACTGGCTGCGGGACGCGCTGAACCCGCGCCTGCGCTGATAAAAAAAAGGACAACGCCACCATGACGCTGCTCCAGGTCAAGAACCTTGTCGTCGAGTTCCCGCACCGCCGCGGCACGCTGCGCGCGCTCGACGGAATTTCCTTCGACATCGCGCCCGGGGAAATCCTTGGCGTGGTGGGCGAGTCGGGCGCCGGAAAGTCGCTCACGGGCGCGGCCATCATCGGGCTGCTCGAGCCGCCGGGCCGCGTGGCCAGCGGGGAGATCGTGCTCGAAGGCCAGCGCATCGACAACCTCGGCTTCGATGCGATGCGGCCCATTCGCGGCCGCAAGATCGGCGCGATCTTCCAGGACCCGCTGACCTCGCTGAACCCGCTCTACACCGTCGGCCGGCAACTGGTGGAGACCATCCGCGCCCACCTGCCGGTGACCGAGGCCGAAGCGCGCCGCCGCGCCATCGGCCTCTTGCAGGACACCGGCATTCCGGCTGCCGAGCAGCGCATCGACCACTTCCCGCACCAGTTCTCGGGCGGCATGCGCCAGCGCGTGGTGATTGCCCTGGCGCTGGCGGCCGAGCCCAAGCTCATCGTGGCCGACGAGCCGACCACGGCGCTCGACGTGTCGATCCAGGCGCAGATCATCCAGCTGCTCAAGCGCATCTGCAAGGACCGCGGTGCCGCCGTGATGCTGATCACGCACGACATGGGCGTGATCGCCGAGACCTGCGACCGCGTGGCCGTGATGTACGCGGGCCGCATCGCGGAGATCGGCCCGGTGCACGAAGTGATCCACCAGCCGGCGCATCCCTACACCTCGGGCCTGATGGCCTCGATTCCCGACATGACGAGCGACCGCGAACGGCTCAACCAGATCGACGGCGCGATGCCGCGGCTCAATGCCATCCCGCAGGGCTGCGCCTACAACCCGCGCTGCCCGCGCACCTTTGCACGCTGCCTCACCGAGCGGCCCGAGCTCATGCATGCCGGTGCCACGCGCGCCGCATGCTGGCTGCACGATGCCACCGATCCGCACAAGGGCCAGGCCGAACTGGCGGCCCGGCACCACGACGCGCAGCTGGCCGGCGAGCGCGCCGTGCCCGATGCGGCCGCACCGCTTGCGGAGGTGAGCCGATGAGCACCGCACCGCTCGTGGTGGCGCACGACCTCGCCCGCACCTTCGACGTCTCGCCGCCGTGGCTCAACCGCGTGCTCGAACGCAAGCCACGCGTGCTGCTGCATGCGGTGGACGGCGTGAGCTTTTCGATCGAGCGCGGCAAGACGCTGGCGCTGGTGGGCGAATCGGGCTGTGGCAAGAGCACCGTGGCGCGGCTGCTGGTGGGCCTTTACGCACCCACGCGCGGCGGCCTGCAGTTCGATGGGCAGGATGCGCATGCCGCGTTCAAGACCCCCGAAGGCCGCAAGCTGCGCCGGCGCATCCAGATGATCTTCCAGGACCCGTACGCAAGCCTGAACCCGCGCTGGATCGTGGAAGACATCGTCGGCGAGCCGCTGCGCGAGCACGGCATCCTCAGCGGCAAGGCCGAACTGCGCGAGCGCGTGGGCGAGCTGCTCAAGTCGGTCGGCCTCTCGCCGCTGGACATGAGCAAGTATCCGCACCAGTTCTCGGGCGGCCAGCGCCAGCGCATCTCCATTGCGCGCGCGCTCGCCACCGAGCCCGAGTTCCTGGTGTGCGACGAGCCCACCTCGGCGCTCGACGTCAGCGTGCAGGCGCAGGTGCTCAACATCATGAAGGACCTGCAGCGCCAGCAGGGCCTGACCTATCTCTTCATCTCGCACAACCTTGCGGTGGTGCGGCACGTGGCCGACCAGGTCGGCGTGATGTACCTGGGCCGGCTGGTCGAGGTGGCCGACAAGCAGAAGCTCTTCGCCGAACCGCAGCATCCGTATACCCGGATGCTGCTCGACGCGATTCCGCAGATGAAGCACACCGGCCGCGCGCGCACGCCGGTGCAGGGCGAAGTGCCGAACCCGCTGAATCCGCCAACCGGCTGCGCGTTCCATCCGCGCTGTCCGCACGCGAATGCGCGGTGCTCGGCCGAGCGGCCGAAGCTGCTGAGCATCAGGGGCGTGCAGGTGGCCTGCCATGCGGCCGAGGAAGGCCGCATCTAGCCCAAGGTGTGCGTAAACGCACCGACATGCGCGGCAAAGCGGCGCAGAGTGCGGCCATGACCATGAAGAAGAACACAGGCACCGGCGGCAACCCGGCGATCCCGCCGGCGCTGGGCCGCCGCGGCTTTCTCATGGGTTCCGCGCTAGCGGCCACTTCGACGCTGGCTTCGCTTTGCTCGCTGTCGCACGCGGCGGGCGCGGCCGCGTCGCAGCGGATGCCGGTCATCTTCATCGGCCACGGCTCGCCGATGAATGCGCTGGCCGACAACGCCTTCACGCGCCGGCTGGCCGCCTGGGGCAGGGAGCTTGCGCGGCCCTCGGCCATCCTGAGCGTTTCGGCCCACTGGCTGAGCCGCGGCGCCACCGGCGTCGGAATGCAGGAGCGGCCGAAGACGATCCACGACTTCGGCGGCTTTCCGCAGGCGCTGTTCGACATCGAATACCCGGCGCCCGGCCACCCTGCGCTCGCGCGCGAAACCGTCGGCGCGGTGAAGCAGGCCGCGGTGGTCGGTACCCAGCAATGGGGCCTGGACCACGGAACATGGACGGTGCTGAAGCACCTGTACCCGAAGGCCGACATCCCGGTCTTCCAGCTCAGCATCGACTACGACCAGCCGGCCGCCTTCCACTACGCGGTCGGCCGCGACCTGGCGGCGCTTCGCGACAAGGGCGTGCTCGTGATGGGAAGCGGCAACGTGGTGCACAACCTGCGGGCCACCGACCGCGGCACACCCGATGGGCTCACGGCCAGCCGACCCTGGGCGCAATCGTTCGACGATGCGGTGAAGGCCGCGCTCGCGGGGCGGGACGACCGCGCGCTGGTCGGCTATGAAAAACTGGCGGGCGCTTCGACCGCAGTGGCCACGCCGGACCACTACTTTCCGTTTCTCTACGCGCTCGGCGCCGCGGGAACGAGCGAGCGCGCGAAGACGGTCTACGAGGGATTCCAGTCCGGCACGCTGAGCATGCGCTGCATCCAGTTCGGCTGACGACAGGCGCGCGGGTCTACTGCTCTTCGCTCCACGAGAAGCCGTCGCGCGCAATCATCGCGCTCGAGGCGCTCGGGCCCCAGGTACCGGCGGCGTAGGGGCGTGGCCCGCCGTCCGATGCCCAGCTGTCGATCAGCGGCTCGACCCAGCGCCAGGCTTCTTCCTGCTCGTCGCTGCGCACGAACAGGTTCAGGCGGCCGTCGATCACGTCGAGCAGCAGCCGTTCGTAGGCGCCCACGCGCTCGGCGCCGAAGCGCTTGTCGAAGTCGAGATCCAGCTGCACGGGCGCGAGCTGCGCAGTGCTGTGGTGCCCGTTGCTGCGCTGGCGGTTGTCCTGTGCCTGCGCGAGCATGTGCAGTTCCAGTCCGTCCCGCGGCTGGAGGTTGATCACCAGCTTGTTGACGGCGCCGGCGGGCGCGCGGTAGATCGCATGCGGCGTGGGCCGGAAGTTGACCTCGATGCGCGCGTCGCGCGAGGCCAGCCGCTTGCCGGTGCGGATGTAGAGCGGAACGCCGGCCCAGCGCCAGTTGGCGATTTCCGTGCGCAGTGCCACGAAGGTCTCGGTGCGGCTCTCGGGGTCGACGCCGGGCTCGTCCTTGTAGCCCGGCACGCGTTCGCCATACGCCGTGCCGGCCGTGTACTGGCCGCGAATGGCGTGCAGCCCCAGCGTCTCGGGCGTCCAGGGCTTGAGTGCGCGCAGCACCTTGAGCTTCTCGTCGCGGATGGCATCGGCATGCGAGTTGATCGGCGGCTCCATGCCGATGGCGCAGACCAGCTGCAGCGCATGGTTCTGCACCATGTCGCGCAGCGCGCCGGTCTGGTCGTAGAAGGCACCGCGCTTTTCGACGCCCAGGTCTTCGGCAATGGTGATCTGGATGTTGGCAATGTGCTCGCGGCGCCAGATGGGCTCGAACAGCGCATTGCCGAAGCGCATGGCGAACAGGTTCTGCACCGAGGGCTTGCCCAGGTAGTGGTCGATGCGGAAGACCTGCTTCTCGTCGAGCACCTTGCACACCGCGGCATTGATCGCGCGGTTGGAAGCCAGGTCGTGGCCCAGCGGCTTCTCGAGCACCACCCGGGTCGACGGGCCGTTCAGGCCGGCCGCGGCGATCTGCTCGACCACCTGGGTGAAGAGCGCGGGCGCCGTGGCCACGTACATCACCACCGTGTCGGCATTGCGCTGCTTGAGCAGGTCGGAAAGCCGCGCGTAGTCGGCCGGCTTGGACAGGTCCATGCGCAGGTAGTGCAGCAGCGAGGCGAACTTCTCGAACTCCTCGGCCGAAGGGCGCTTGGCGCCTTCGACGGCATTGAAGCGCGACTGGATCAGTTCGCGGTACTGGTCGTCCGAGAGGTCGTCGCGCGCAACGCCGATGATGCGTCCGTCTTTCGGAAGGCTGCCATGCCTGAAGGCCTGGAACAGCGCAGGCATCAGCTTGCGCCATGCGAGATCGCCAGTGCCGCCGAACAGAACGAGATCGAAGCTCATGAGTCGAATTTCCTTTTGTCTTGGTGCCGAGTGGGCTCTCCGGTTCAACCGAATGGTACTTGTACCAATTCATGAAACCTGTACGAAAGCTACGCTCGACCCCGGCCGGGAGGCCTATTTTTGTTTTGGAGGCGGGTTTTCACATGAAGAAGCTTTTTACTGCAGCGGCCTTGGTGGGTTTGTCGGCCGCCGCGTCGGCACAGGGCACGGTCAACGTGATCTGCTCGGTCCAGGCCGAATGGTGCAACGTGATTGCCACCGTGTATGCGCGCACCACGGGTACCCGCATCAACATGTCGCTCAAGGGCTCGGGCGAGGCGCTGGCCCAGCTCATTGCCGAGAAGGACAACCCCAAGACCGACATCTGGTTCGGCGGCACCGGAGACCCGCACCTGCAGGCGGCCGAGCAGGGCCTGACGCTCGAATACAAGTCGCCCACGCTGGCGCAGCTGCACCCCTGGGCCCAGCAGCAGGCCAGGCAGTCGGGCTACAGGACCGTGGGCATCTACTCCGGCCCGCTGGGCTTCGGCTACAACCCCGAGCTGCTCGCCAAGAAGAAGCTGCCCGTGCCCAAGACCTGGGCCGACCTGCTCAAGCCCGAATACAAGGGCGACATCCAGGTGGCCAACCCCGCATCGAGCGGCACGGCCTACACCATGATCGCCACGCTGGTGCAGCTGATGGGCGAGGACAAGGCCTTCGATTACCTGAAGGCGCTGCACAGGAACGTGGGCCAGTACACCCGTTCCGGCACCGGTCCCATCAAGGCGGTGGCGCGCGGCGAAACGGCGGTGTCGATCAGCTTCGTGCACGACGGCCCGGGCGAGAAGATGCAGGGCTTCCCGGTCGAGACCGTCACGCCCGGCGACGGCACCGGCGCCGAGATCGGCTCCATGAGCATCATCAAGGGCGCGCGCAACCTCGAGGCCGCGAAGAAGTTCTACGAATGGGCGCTCACGCCCGGCGCGCAGGAACTCGGCGCCGCCAACAAGCAGTTCCAGTTGCCGAGCAACGCGAATGCCAAGCTCGACCCGCGCATCCCTGACTTCAAGAAGATCAGGTTCATCAACTACGACTATGCGAAGTACGGCGCCAGCGCCGAGCGCCGGCGCCTGATCGCGCGCTGGGAAAAAGACGTCAATTCGCTGCCGCGCTAAGTGCAGGCCGCTTCCATCGGCGGCGCGCCGGCCAATCCGGCGTCGGTGGCCGCCGCCCGGCGGGCGCAGCGTTGGATCCGGGCCTGGGTGGCGCTGGGTTTCGCGGCCTACCTGCTGCTGCCCTGGTATGCGATCCAGGATGCCACCTGGTACGAAGCCGTTCCGCAGGTTTTCGGCCGGGCCGAGGGCGCCAACGGCCTGATGCAGGCGCTCACGCAGGGGCGCGGCTGGCTCTTCATCGGGCTCGCCGGCCTGGCGATGTGCGCCATTGGCGCCTGGCGGCCGGCCGGCCGCGCGCAGGGGCGCTGGCTGCTGGCGGGCGGCGCCATCGGTGCCTTCGGCCTGGCCATTGCCGGCTTCACCATCGGCGCGCGCGGCTGGAGCCTTGCGGCGCTCAACACGCAGTTCGGCGAACTCGCGATCAACCAGTTCGGCATCGGTGCGGGCGGCTTCGTGGCGCTCACGGCGCTCACGATGCTGGCGGCCTTCGGCATTGCGCGGCTCGGGCTTTTCAAGGGCGACCTGTTCGTGGCGGCCGCGGTCATCGGCTGCGGGGTGCTGATGGCGCTGTTCATCGCCTATCCGGTGAGCAAGGCGCTCGCGGGTGCCTTCCTCGACGAAGACGGCCGCTGGTCGATCACGGCCTTTGCCGCGCGCGTGTTCGCCGAACGCATCTGGGGCGTGGGCTGCCTGGCGGGCGGCGTGCGCTGCGGCGTGGCGTGGAACACGCTCGTGCTGGCGCTGCTGACGGCCGCCGGCACCACCTTCCTCGGCACCCTGATGGCGCTGATGGCCGAGCGCGGCAGCAAGCGCGGCCAGGGCGCGCTGCGGGTGCTGGCGCTGCTGCCGATCATCACGCCGCCTTTCGTGGTGGGATTGGGGCTGATCCTCCTGTTCGGCCGCGCGGGCATCGTCAACCAGCTGCTCGAGAGCGCGTTCGGCATCGAGCCGACGCGCTGGTTCTACGGTATGCCGGGCGTGCTGGTGGCGCAGCTGTTCGCCTTCACGCCCATCGCCTTCATGATCATGCGCGGGGTGGTGCAGGGCATTGCGCCCAGCCTGGAAGAGGCGGCGCAGATGCTGCGCGCCGACCGCCGCCGCACCTTCTTCACCATCACGCTGCCGCTTTTGAAGCCCGGGCTGGCGAATGCCTTCCTGGTCGGCTTCATCGAGAGCATCGCGGACTTCGGCAACCCGGTGGTGGTGGGCGGGCAGTTCTCGGTGCTGTCGACCGACATCTTCTTTGCCATCGTCGGCGCGCAGTACGACCAGGGCCGCGCGGCTTCTCTGGCGTGGGTGCTCACGGTCTTTGCGCTTGGCGTGTTCGCATTGCAGCGCGGCGTGCTCGGCCGGCAGAACTACACCACCGTGAGCGGCAAGGGCGATGCGGGCATCGCGATGGCGCTGCCGGGCGGCGTGCGGCGCACCATCCAGTGCATCGCGCTGCCCTGGATCGCGTTCACCGCGGTGGTCTACCTGTTCGCCTTCGCGGGCGGCTTCGTGCAGACCTGGGGCCGCGACTACAGCTTCACGCTCGATCACTTCAGGAATGCGTTCGCGCTCGAATGGGGCCAGTTCGGCCTGGTGTGGGCCGGCACTGCGTGGAATTCGCTGCTCACCACGCTCAAGCTCGCGGGCATCTCGGCGCCCATCACCGCGGCGCTTGGCCTGCTGATTGCGTGGCTGCTCGCGCGCAACGAGTTCAAGGGGCAGGGCGTCTTCGAGTTCGGCGCGCTGCTGGCCTTTGCCATTCCGGGCACGGTGCTCGGCGTGAGCTACATCCTGGCCTTCAACGTGCCGCCGTTCGAGCTCACGGGCACGGGGCTCATCATCGTGCTGTGCTTCATGTTCCGGAACCTGCCGGTGGGCGTGCGGGCCGGCACGGCGGCCTTCAAGCAGCTGGACCGCTCGCTGGACGAAGCCTCGCTGATGCTGCGCGCCTCCACCGCCCAGACGCTCTTCAAGGTGGTGCTGCCGCTGCTGAAACCCGCGCTGGTGGCTGCGCTGGTCTACAGTTTCGTGCGCGCCATGACGACGGTGAGCGCGGTGATCTTCCTGGTCACGGCCGAGAACGAACTGGCCACCACCTACATCATCGGCCGCGTGGGCAACGGCGACTACGGCATTGCGCTCGCTTACTGCACGGTGCTGATGGTGCTGATGTCGCTGGCCATTGCGCTGGTGCAGTTCATGGTGGGGGAGCGCAAGCTGGGGCGGCGCGGGGCTGTGCCTCCGCATGAGGGACATCACAAAATGGAAAGCCTGGCAGCATGAACGGTATCGAATTCCGCAACGTCACCAAGCGCTACGGCAGCGACAAGAACGGCCCGATGGCCGTCAAGGGCATCAGCTTCGAGGTGCCGGCCGGCACGCTCACCACCATCCTCGGGCCTTCGGGCTGCGGCAAGACGACCACGCTGCGCATGATCGCGGGGCTCGAATCGGCCACCTCCGGCTCCATCTTCATGGGCGGGCGCGACGTGACCACGCTGGGCCCGGCCGAGCGCAACGTGAGCATGATGTTCCAGAGCTACGCGCTGTTCCCGCACATGAACGTGATCGAGAACGTGGGCTACGGCCTGCGCATGAGCGGCGTGAAGAAGGACGAGGCCGCCTCACGGGCGCGCGGCGCGCTCAAGGGCGTGGGGCTGGTCGGCTTCGACGAGCGGCTGCCCAGCGAACTCTCGGGCGGCCAGCAGCAGCGCGTGGCACTGGCGCGCGCGCTGGTGCTGGAGCCGGCGGTGCTGCTGTTCGACGAACCGCTGTCCAACCTCGACGCCCGGCTGCGGCGCGAAATGCGCGAGGAGATCCGCGCGCTGCAGCAGCGGCTGAAGCTCACGGTGGCCTATGTCACGCACGACCAGAGCGAGGCCCTGGCCGTGAGCGACCAGATCATCGTGATGGACCATGGCGTGATCGCCCAGCGCGGCACGCCCGAGCAGCTCTACGCCCGGCCCGAGAGCGAGTTCGTCGCCGGCTTCATGGGCGAGGCGATGGTGTTCCCGGCGGTGGCGCAGGCCGACGGCAGCGTCGCGCTCGGCCCGCTGCGGCTGCAGCCGCGTCATGCGGTGGCGCCCGGCGCGGTGAAGGTGGCGGTGCGGCCCGAGGCCTGGGAAATTGGGGCGGGCGGCGCTAGCGAGGGCCTGCCTGCCACGCTGCGCAAGGCGGCCTACCTCGGCAGCTTCTACGAGTACGGCTTCGACACGCCGCTGGGGCCGGTGTTCGTGGTGTCGACCGACCTTTCGAGCCCCCTGGCCGCGGGCGCCGAGGCCACGCTGTCGCTGGCGGCGCACGGCGTGAGCGTGGTGCCGGGCGGCGCGTGAAACAATGGCGCCATGAACGTGGTTTTCGATCTTGGCGCCGTGCTGCTGGCATGGGAGCCCACCCGGCTGGTGCAGACCCATCTTCCCGAGCATGCCCCCACGGAAGCCGCCGCGGCGGCGCTGGGCCGTGCGCTCTTCCACCATGACGACTGGATGAGCTTCGACTGCGGCACGCGCTCGCTGGACGAGGCCATTGCGCGCATGGCCCAACGGTTGTCGCTGCCGGCGGCCCGGCTCGACGCCATGCTCGGCACGCTCGGAGAACGCCTCGAGCCCATTGCCGTCACCGTGGAACTGCTCGAGCGGCTTTTTGCCCGGCGCGAGGCCGGCGAGGCGCTGCGCCTGTACTACCTCTCGAACATGCCGGCGCCCTACGCACGCGCGCTCGAGCGCCGGCACGGCTTCATGCGGCGCTTCGACGGCGGCGTGTTTTCAGGCGACGTGAAGTTCATCAAGCCGGAGCGCGAAATCTACGAGCTGCTGGCGGTGCGCCATGCGCTCGACCCCGCGCAGACGGTGTTCATCGACGATTCGGCCGCCAATGTAGAGGCCGCGCGCGCCTTCGGCTGGCAGGCCATCCATTGCACCCACCCCGCAGCGCTGGCGGCGCAACTGGCGCGCCATCTGCCGGCCTTTCCTGCTGTCCCGGCGACCCCGGCTATCGGCCGGTGAGCACCACCTTGGACGTGTCGAAGCCCAGGCTGGCGGCGTAGTCCAGCTCGGCCTGCAGCGCGTCGTCCTCCAGGCGCGGCGCGCGCGAAAGAACCCAGAGGTATTCGCGGTCGGGCGTGCCGACCAGCGCCACCTGGTAGTCGCGGTCGAGCTTCAGGATCCAGTAGTCGCCCCAGACCATCGGCAGCCAGCTCAGCCAGGAGGGTGCAAAGCGCACTTCGAGCCGGCCCGCCCCGGGCTGGCCTGGCACCGGCACCACGCGGGCCGTTCCCACCGCCTCGTCGAAATTGCCATCGGGCCGCACGCAGCGGTTGAGCACCTGCACGGTGCCATCGGCCTGGAGCGTGTATTCGGCGCTCACGGGGCCGGCGCACTGCTTCTGGAAGCGGTTGGGCAGCCGGGCCTGCTCGTGCCAGATGCCGGCGTAGCGCTGCAGATCGACCGGCGCCACCACCTGCAGCGGCGCGCGCATGAGCGGTGCGCCGTCGGCCGGCCCGGGCAGCTGCGCTCGCGCCGTGCGCCCCGCGCCCA
Organism: Variovorax beijingensis; assembly: GCF_003951285.1. Classification (GTDB taxonomy): domain Bacteria; phylum Pseudomonadota; class Gammaproteobacteria; order Burkholderiales; family Burkholderiaceae_C; genus Variovorax; species Variovorax beijingensis. The sequence continues at coordinate 226,689 of NZ_RXFQ01000010.1, forward strand.
TGGCGACCCAGGTGGCGACGCCGCCCACCACGAAGGCCGCCGCCAGGGTGCCGATGGAACGGCTGGTGCGGCGGTCGTCGAATGGCGCGCGGCTGGCGGCGGCAGGCGCGGCGGAGCGATGGCGAAAGGGCATGGGCGTGGCACTCCTGTGGTCGAAAGCATCAATCGGAAACAGCCAGCCTAGTCCCCGACCGGGGCGGCACGCCGTCAGCGGCGGACCACAGCCGCTGTAGGGCAGCGCGGCCGGCCGGCCACTTACAACCCTGTCGGCGGCAGGCTGATGGAGGGCGGTGAAAACCCGTGCTACGGTGCGCATGAAAACATCGGCCCCGGCGCAACAGCGTGCAGGACTTGTCATCACCCGCACTGGATAATCTTTCTCCATGAATCAACTCGATGCTCTCCGCCAATGGACCACCGTGGTCGCCGACACCGGCGACTTCAAGCAACTTGCCATTTCCAGGCCGCAGGACGCGACCACCAATCCGTCGCTCATCCTGAAGGCGGTGCAGAAGCCCGAGTACCGGCCGCTGCTCGACGAAGCCGTCGGCAAGCACGCGGGCAAGCCGCTCGACGAGGTCATCGACCGGCTGCTGGTGCGCTTCGGCACTGAAATCCTCTCGATCATTCCGGGCCGCGTGTCGACCGAAGTCGATGCGCGCCTTTCGTTCGACACGGCCGCCACCATTGCGCGCGGCGAGCGCATCGTGGCGCTCTACAGGGCCGAGGGCATCGACACCGAGAAGCGCCTGCTGATCAAGGTGGCCTCCACCTGGGAGGGCATCGAGGCCGCCCGCGCCCTGGAGCGAAAGGGCATCCGCACCAACCTCACGCTGCTGTTCTCGTTCGCACAGGCCGTGGCCTGCGGCGCGGCCGGCGTGCAGCTCATCTCGCCCTTCGTGGGCCGCATCTACGACTGGTACAAGAAATCGGCCGGCGCCCAATGGAACGAGGCCGCCAATGCGGGCGCGAACGATCCGGGCGTCAAGTCGGTGCGCCAGATCTTCGAGTACTACAAGCAGCACGCCATCAAGACCGAGGTGATGGGGGCGAGCTTCCGCAATGTGGGACAGATCCGGGCCCTGGCCGGCTGCGACCTGCTGACCATCAGCCCCGAGCTGCTGGCCGAGCTGGCCGCGAGCGACGAACCGCTCGCGCATGCGCTCGATGCCTCCGCCGCGCCCACGGCCGACATGCAGAAGCTGAGCTACGACGAGGCCGGCTTCCGCTTTGCGCTCAACGAAGACGCCATGGCCACCGAGAAGCTCGCCGAGGGCATCCGCGCCTTCGCGGCCGACGCCGTCAAGCTCGAGAAACTCATGCAGGAAAGCGGCAAGTAAGCATGGCCATGACCCTTCGCTGCGACCGCGCGCCCGCCTGGGCGCAACTGCAGGCCGCCTTCGAGACCGCAGGCCGCCAGTTCGACGTGCGCCACGCCTTCGTCGACGACGCGGGCCGCTTCGAGCGCTTCAGCCAGGAGGCGCCGCATGTGTTCGCCGACCTGTCGAAGAACCTGATCGATGCGCGCACGGAAGAACTGCTGCTCGCGCTGGCCCGCGAGTGCGGGCTCGAGGCGCACCGCGATGCGATGTTCGCGGGCGAGCACATCAACAACACCGAAGACCGCGCCGTGCTGCACACGCTGCTGCGCGCCCCCGCGGATGCGGCGGTGGGCAAGAAGGTGGCGGGCGAACTGCGCGACGTGCACGCCACGCTCGACGCGATGCTGGCCTATGCCGAGAAGGTGCGCGCCGACCACACGATCACCGACGTGGTCAACATCGGCATCGGCGGCTCCGACCTCGGGCCGCAGATGGCCGTGCTCGCGCTGGCCGAGTTTGCCGCGCCGGGCAAGCGCTTTCACTTCGTCTCCAACGTCGACGGCCACGAGCTGGCGGGCGTGCTGCGCGACCTGGCGCCCGAGCACACGCTGTTCCTCATAGCCTCCAAGACCTTCACCACGGCCGAGACCATGGCCAACGCGCTCTCGGCCAGGCGCTGGTACGAGCAGTCGGGCGGCACCGACATTGCGGGCCACTTCGCCGCGCTCACCACCAATGTCGAGGCCGCCAGGCAATTCGGCATCGACACCACCTTCGGTTTCTGGGACTGGGTGGGCGGGCGCTATTCGCTGTGGTCGGCCATCGGATTGCCGATTGCGCTGGCCATCGGCGCCGAGGGTTTTCGCCGGCTGCTGGCGGGCGCGCACGCGATGGACGAGCACTTCCGCACCGCGCCGCTCGAGCAGAACCTGCCGGTGCGGCTGGGCCTGCTCGACGTCTGGTACCGCAACTTCCACAAGTTCACGAGCCGCGGCATCGCGCCCTACCACAGCGCCCTGAAGCGCCTGCCGGCCTATCTGCAGCAGCTCGAGATGGAGAGCAACGGCAAGCAGGTCGATGCGAGCGGCGCGCCGCTGCCCGCCGGCCTGGGCACCTCGCCCGTGCTCTGGGGCGAGCCCGGCACCAACGGCCAGCATGCCTACTTCCAGATGCTGCACCAGGGCACCGACGTGATCCCGCTCGAATTCGTGGCGGTGCGCGATGCGGCGCACGACCTCGACGGCCACCACCCCAAGCTGCTGGCCAATGCGCTCGCGCAGGCGCAGGCGCTGATGGTCGGCAAGCTCGATGCCGGCGGCCACAAGAACTTCCCGGGCAACCGGCCGAGCACCTTCTTCGTGTTCGAGAAGCTCACGCCCGAATCGCTGGGCGCCTTTCTTGCGCTGTACGAGCACCGCGTGTTCACCAGCGGCGCGCTGTGGGGCATCAACAGCTTCGACCAGTGGGGCGTGGAGCTCGGCAAGGTGCTCGCGAAGGACATCGAGCCGCGCCTTGCCTCGGGCGACATCATGGGGCTCGACGCCTCGACGGCGGGCCTCCTGAAACGCCTGGGCACGCAGGCCTGATCCGCTGAAAGGCCGGGGCAACCGGCCGAGATAGGCCGATCCATAGGCCATTTGTTTGCGAACTGATGGCCGAATTTGCCGTTGAAAGATGCGTCGATATGATCGGCCCGGGGAATTTCCCTGGGATTCAATCAAGAGGAGTCGATCAATGGACTTTCAGACAGCGGTCAAGACCTGTTTCAGCAAATACGCCGATTTCCAGGGGCGCGCATCGCGTTCGGAGTACTGGTGGTTCGTGCTGGCCGAGGTCGTCGTTCTCATCGTGGCGAGCCTGATCCATGAGTATGTGTATGTCATCGCGGCGCTGGGCTTCCTGCTGCCCGTGCTGGCCGCGGGCGCGCGCCGCCTGCACGACATCGGCAAGAGCGGCTGGCTCCAGCTGTTGATGCTCATTCCGATCGTCAACCTGGTGCTGATCTATTTCTACGTGCAGCCCTCGCAGCCCGAAACCAACCCGCACGGCGCACCCGCCGCCTGAGCTTCGCGTCAGGCTGCAGCTTCCGCGCTGGAAAGCGTGCGCACCGGCCCGCCGCTGGCCATGCGCACGCACAGGTCGAAGGCCTGCTGCAGCCCTTCGATCCGCGCAACGCCCTTGCCCGCAATGTCGAAGGCGCTGCCGCTGGCCGAGGTGGCCACCGGCACGGGCAGGCCGCCATGCAGGGTCACGCCCTGCTCGAAGCCCATGAGCTTCATCGCGATCTGGCCCTGGTCGTGGTACATCGACACCACCGCATCCACGTCGCCGCGGCGCGCGCCGATGAACACCGTGTCGGGCGAGAACGGGCCGCGCGCATCGTAGCCCTCGGCGCGCAGCCGCTCGATGGCCGGCGCGATGATCTCGATTTCTTCCATGCCGATCGAGCCGCCGTCGCCCGCATGCGGGTTGAGCCCCGTCACCGCGATGCGCGGCTGTGCCACGCCGGCGCGGTGCAGCGCCGATGCAATGATCTTCACCGCATCGCTCACACCCTCCACCGTGATGTGGCTCGCCACGTCCTTGAGCGGGATGTGCGAGGTCACGCGCGAGGTCCACAGCGAACCCGTGAGGTTGAACTCGCAGACGAAGCCCGCGACGGAAAAGCGCTCCTGCATGTAGCGCAGCTCGTCCTCGTGCACGAGGCCGCCCAGGCGCAGCGAATGCTTGTTGAGCGGCGCGAAGACAATGCCCTCGGCCTGGCCGCGCCGCACGGCCGCGGTGGCCAGTTCCAGCGCCTCGAAGGACGCGCGGCCCGAGGCCGCGTTCGACTCGCCGAGCACCGGCTCCCGGCCCTGCATCCAGTCGCGCGGCAGCAGGGTGGGGCGGCCGTCCTCGAAGCGCAGGTCGTCGAAACCCTCGACCCGCAGCGGGTCCAGCTTCATGCCCGCCGCGCGCTCGCCCGCGGCCAGCACCACCGGGTCGGCGATCAGCAGCACGCGTGCGGCGTCCAGGTTGCGCTGGCGCGCGAGCAGCTTCACGGCCATCTCGGGGCCGATGCCGCCGGGGTCGCCGAGCAGCACGGCGATGCGGGGCCTGGCGGAGATCAGGTTCGGGGTCTTCGATGGGATGGGCATGAAGTCGGGGATGAAGTGGAGGAATGGAAGGGAGAAGGCCTCACTCGGCCTTGATGTTGGCGTCGCGCACGAGCTGACCGTAGTGGTCGAACTCCTGCCTGTTCATCGCCGCGAAGGCTTCGCCGGCCAGCGTGCCGGGCTCGCCGCCCAGGGCCTTGATGCGCGTTTGCACATCGGCCAGCTTCAGCGTGCGCACGAGCTCGGCGTCCAGCCGCTCGACCGCGGGCCGCGGCGTGCCGGCCGTCACGTAGAGGCCGTACCAGGTGGATACGTCCGCGCCCTTGATGCCCTGCTCGGCCAGCGTGGGCACGTCGGGCAGCTCGGGCGAGCGCTGCGGCGCGCTCACCGCCAGCGCGCGGAACTTGCCGGCCTTGATCTGGCCCATGGCGGAGGAGGTGCTGTCGAACATCATGTCGACCTCGCCGCCGATGATGTCGATGTGCGCCTGCGAGCTGCCCTTGTAGGGCACGTGGATCGACTTCATGCCGGTGGCCAGGTTGAAGGCCTCGCCGCCCACGTGCTGCGTGCTGCCGATGCCGGAGGAGGCGTACTTGAAGCCGCCCGGCTTGGCGCCCATGGCCGCGACCAGGTCCTTCACCGACCTGTAGGGCGAGCTGGCCGAGACCACCAGCACGTTGGGCATCACGGCCACCAGGCCGATCGGCTGCAGGTCTTTCAGCGGGTCGTACTTGAGCTTGAGGATGTGGGGCGCCACCGCCTGTGCGGTGTTGGTGGCCAGCAGCAGCGTGCTGCCGTCGGCCGCGGCGCGCGCCGTGAGTTCGCCGGCAATCGTGTTGGAGGCGCCGGGCCGGTTCTCCACCGTCACGGGCTGCTTGAGCACCGGCGCGAACTTGTCGGCCAGCACGCGCGCCAGGATGTCGGTGCCGCCGCCGGGCGAGGCGCCGACCAGGATGCGCAGCGGCTTGTCGGGATAGGCCGGCTGCTGCGCAGCGGCGGTGGCGGCCATCAGCGCCAGCGCAGCCGCGCCTGCCGCGCGAGCCAGAAAGGATTGCTTCATCGGTGTGTCTCCTGCTTGTTTGGCGCGAGCTTAGGGAGCTTCGTGCGGCCGATCCAATCGAAAAAGCCCGAAGCTCCATATACTTTTGTGCATGACCTCCGGTTCCGGCCTGACCGACGCATCGCTGATGCTCCATGTGCGGCCGCGCCAGCTGCTCCTGCTGGCCCGGCTCGACGCCCACCGCCATCTGGGCCGCGCGGCCGAGGCCATGAACATCAGCCAGCCGGCCGCCACCAAGCTGCTGCAGCAGCTGGAGGATTCGCTCGGCGAAAGGCTCTTCGAGCGCCTTGCGCGCGGCATGGAGCCCACGCCCTACGGCGAAATCCTGATCCGCTACGCCCGCCGCGTGCTCAGCGACTTCGGCAGCGCCCGCGAGGAAATGCTCGCGCTGCGCTCGGGCCTGCGCGGTTCGCTGCGCGTGGGCAGCGTGCCGGGCGCCGTGCCCGAGCTGCTGGCGCCGGCGCTGGTCGAATACCACCGCCGCCATCCGCAGGTGGCCGTGTCGGTGGTGGTCGAGACCAGCGACGTGATGCAGGCGCAGCTGGAGCAGGGCGATGTCGACCTGGTGCTGGGCCGGCTCACCGACAGCCACGACGAAGCCAAGTACGCGAGCGTGCCGCTCCTGGGCGAATCGCAGGTGGTCGTGGTACGCGCCGCACACCCGGTGTTCGAGCGCGCCACCGTCACGCTGGCCGAGATGGCGAACTGGTCCTGGGTGCTGCAGCCGCCGGGCTCGCCGCAGCGCGGGCGCTTCGAGGCGGCGATGCGCGAAGCGGGCATCCAGGCGCGGCTCGACATCATCGAAACGGCATCGCCGATCGCCATTACCGCCTTGCTGGAGAACTCCGACATGGCGGCTGTGATGCCGGCTTCGCAGGCCAGCCACTACGCCCGGCTGGGCGTGTTGCGCACGGTGCCGGTGGACCTGCCGGTGCGCGTGCCGCCGATCTGCCTCGTCACCCGGCAGGACCGCGCGCTCTCACCGGCCGCGGCGCAGTTCCGGCGCCAGCTGCTGGGCGGCGGCTGAAGCCTTTGGACTGAGGTTTTCCATGCTGTATTGCGCCAACTAGGGAATCTCCTAGCCAACTGGTGCATGAAAGTACCAAGGCGAGCCAGCGAAGTACCAAGCCCGCAAGCGCGTTTCTCCAGAATCCCGCCACGGCGACCCAAACAGAGAGAGGGCGTCGCTCACCTCTAGGAGACAACATGAAGCGTTTTCTGAAAGCGGGCCTCGTCCTCGCACTCGCCGGCACGGGGCTCGCCTCCCAGGCCGCCACCGAACTCGTGATCGCGACCGTCAACAACGGCCACATGATCGAGATGCAGAAGCTCACCCCCTTCTTCGAAAAGGCCAACCCCGACATCAAGCTCAAGTGGGTCACGCTGGAAGAAGGCACGCTGCGCCAGCGCGTGACCACCGACATCGCCACCAAGGGTGGCCAGTTCGACGTGATGACCATCGGCCTGTACGAGGCGCCGATCTGGTCGAAGAAGGGCTGGCTCCAGCCGATTGCCACCGACGCCGCCTACGACGCCGACGACCTGCTGCCCGCCATCCGCGCGGGCCTCTCGTACGAAGGCAAGCTCTACGCCGCGCCGTTCTACGGCGAGAGCTCGATGCTCATGTACCGCAAGGACCTGGCGGACAAGGTCGGCTTCAAGATGCCCGAGCAGCCCACCTGGGCGCAGGTGAAGGAGCTGGCCGGCAAGATCCACGACCCGAAGGCCGGCGTGTACGGCATGTGCCTGCGCGGCAAGCCCGGCTGGGGCGACAACATGGCCTTTTTGACCACGCTGGTGAATACCAACGGCGGCCAGTGGTTCGACATGCAGTGGAAGCCGCAGATCGATACCAAGCCGTGGAAGGACGCGATCAACTTCTACGTCGACCTGATGAAGGCCTACGGCCCGCCTGGTGCCTCGGCCAACAGCTTCAACGAGAACCTCGCGCTGTTCAACGAGGGCAAGTGCGGCATGTGGGTGGACGCGACCATCGCGGCCTCGTTCATCAGCGATCCGAAGCAGTCGAAGGTGGCCGACAAGGTGGCGTTCGCGCAGGCACCCGTGGCCGTCACGCCCAAGGGCGCCAACTGGCTGTGGACCTGGAACCTGGCCATTCCCGCCAGCTCGACCAAGGGCGCGGCCGCACAGACCTTCGTGAAGTGGGCCACTTCCAAGGAGTACGTGAACCTGGTCGCCAAGGAGCATGGCTGGGCCACGGTGCCCACCGGCACGCGCAAGTCGACCTATGCGAACGCCGAGTTCCAGAAGGTTGCCAAGTTCGCCGCGGCCGAGAAGAAGGCCATCGACACCGCCAACCTCAGCGACAGCACCTTGCCCAAGTCACCGTACGTGGGCGTGCAGTACGCGGCCATTCCCGAGTTCCAGGCCATCGGCGTGGCGGTGGGCCAGCAGATGAGCGCGGCGCTGTCGGGCAAGGTCACGGTCGACCAGGCGCTGAAGACCTCGCAGACGGCGGCCGAGCGCGAAATGAAGAAGGCTGGCTACTACAAGTAAGCCGGGCTTTCTTTCTTGCTCCCTCCCCTTCCCCCAGCGGGGGAAGGAGCCAGAGACAACGAGAAGGAACTTCCTCATGAAACGACTCCTGCCCCGCGCCCTCATGGCGCCCGCCGTGCTCACGCTCCTCATGTGGATGATCGTGCCGCTCGCGATGACGTTGTACTTCTCGTTCGTGAACTACAACCTCATGCAGCCCGGCGAACGCACCTTCGCGGGCATCGAGAACTTTCACTACTTCGTCACCGATCCGGACTTCTGGCCCGCCACCTGGAACACGCTGATGCTGATCGGCAGCGTGATCGTCATCACGGTGGTGTTCGGCGTGCTGCTCGCGCTCCTGGTGAACGAGCCCTTCCCGGGCCGCGGCATCGTGCGGGTGCTGCTGATCTCGCCCTTCTTCGTCATGCCCGCGGTCAACGCGCTGCTGTGGAAGCACATGATGATGAACCCCATCTACGGCATCCTGGCCGACGTGTGGCGCTTCTTCGGCGCGCAGCCGGTCGACTGGCTCACCGACGTGCCGCTGTTCTCGGTGATCGTCATGGTGGCCTGGCAGTGGCTGCCCTTCGCCTGCCTGATCTTCATCACCTCGCTGCAGTCGCTCGACCGCGAGCAGATGGAGGCCGCGCGCATGGACGGCGCGAGCGCGTTCCAGCGCTTCTTCTACCTGACCATCCCGCACCTCGGCCGGCCGATGGCGGTGGTGATCATGATCGAGATGATCTTCCTGCTCAGCGTGTTCGCCGAGATTGCCATCACCACCAATGGCGGACCGGGCAACGAGAGCACCAACATGACCTACCTGATCTTCAAGCAGTCGCTGATGAACTTCGACGTGGGCGTGGCCTCGGCCGGTGCGCTGTTCGCGGTGGTGCTGGCCAACATCGTGGCCGTGTTCCTGATCCGCATCATCGGCAAGAACCTGGATTAACGACCATGCAACCCAGCAACTTCCTTCCCCAACTGCTGCGCACCGCCGGTGCGTGGGCCGTGGCGCTGCTGCTGTTCTTTCCGCTCGGCTGGCTGTTCCTCACGGCCTTCAAGACGGAGCTGCAGGCGATCCACGTGCCGCCGCTTTTCATCTTCGAGCCCACGCTCGGCAACTTCAGCGAAGTGCAGCGCCGCAGCGACTACCTGCTGTATGCGCGCAATTCGCTCATTACCAGCCTGGGCTCGACCATCATCGGCCTCTTGATCGCGGCGCCCGCCGCGTACTCGATGGCCTTCTTCCGCACGAAGAGGACGCGCGACATCCTGATGTGGATGCTCTCCACCAAGATGATGCCGGCCGTCGGTGCGCTGGTGCCGATCTACGTGCTCGCGCAGACTGCGGGCCTCCTGGATTCGCTCACCGCGCTCACGGTCGTTTTCACGCTGTCGAACCTGCCGATCATGGTGTGGATGCTCTACAGCGCCTACAAGGACATTCCGAACGAGATCCTCGAGGCCGCGCGCATGGACGGCGCCAGCCTGTGGACCGAGTTCCGCCACGTCGTGCTGCCGCTGTCGGTGGGCGGCCTTGCATCGACCGGCCTCCTGTGCCTGGTGCTGAGCTGGAACGAGGCCTTCTGGGCGCTCAACCTCAGCTCGGCCAAGGCCGGCACGCTGGCCACGCTGATCGCCTCGTACTCCAGCCCCGAGGGCCTGTTCTGGGCCAAGCTGTCGGCGGCCTCGCTGATGGCCATTGCGCCCATCGTCGTGTTCGGCTGGTTCAGCCAGAAGCAGCTCGTCCAGGGCCTGACCTTCGGCGCTGTCAAGTAAAGAAAGGGAGACACCCCATGGCCTACCTGCAACTCAAAGACATCAAGAAGAGCTTCGGCGACGTCGACATCATCAAGGGCGTCGATCTCGAAATCCAGAAAGGCGAGTTCATCGTCTTCGTCGGGCCTTCGGGCTGCGGCAAGTCGACGCTGCTGCGCCTCATCGCAGGGCTCGAGCCGATCACCAGCGGAAACCTGCTGCTCGACGGCAAGGACATCACCTGGGCGCCTTCGGGCAAGCGCGACCTGGCGATGGTGTTCCAGAGCTACGCGCTCTATCCGCACATGAGCGTGTACGACAACATGTCCTTCGCACTCAAGCTCGCGGGCGTATCGAAGAGCGAGATCAAGACCAAGGTCGAGTACGCGGCCAGGACGCTCAACCTCACGCAGTACCTCGACCGCACGCCCAAGGATCTGTCGGGCGGCCAGCGCCAGCGCGTGGCCATCGGCCGCGCGATCGTGCGCGCGCCCAAGGTGTTCCTGTTCGACGAGCCGCTGTCCAACCTCGATGCGGCGCTGCGCGGCAACACGCGCGTCGAGATCCACAAGCTGCACCGCTCCCTTGGCGCCACCACCATCTACGTGACGCACGACCAGGTCGAGGCCATGACGCTCGCCGACCGCGTGGTGGTGCTCAGGGACGGGCTCATCGAGCAGGTCGGCACGCCGCTCGAGCTCTACGACCATCCCGCCAACCAGTTCGTCGCGCAGTTCATCGGCATGCCGTCGATGAACATGGTGGCGGCGAGCGCCATTCCGAGCTTCTCGGCCGCCACCGGCGGGCGCCTGCCGAGCGACGGCTTCCTGGGCGTGCGGCCCGAAGGCCTGCGCGTACATCCGAAGCAGGCCGCCGCCGCGGGCGTGCCCGGACGTGTCGAGTTGATCGAGGCGCTGGGCGCCGACACGCTGATCCACGTCGACGTGGGCGGCGTGCCGCTGATTGCGCGCCAGAACGAGCGCACGCCGCTGCACGCGGGCGACGACGTGGCGGTCGAACTCGATCCGTCGGTGCTCCATTTGTTCAACCGCGAAGGCCGTTCGGTCTCCGCCTGATTTCTTCCGGAACATGCCCGTGACCCTTGCAGCAGCGCCTCTCGATGCGCCAACTCCACCCCCGGCTCCTTCGGAGTTCATGGTGCTTCACCTTGGACTCGGCTCGTTCCATCGGGCTCATCAGGCCGTCTACCTGCAGCGGCTGATCGATGCGGGCGACACCCGCTGGTCGCTCTCGGGCGCCAACATCCGGCCCGACATGGCCGAGGTCGTCGCCGCGCTGCAGGCGCAGGGCGGGCGCTACACGCTCGAAACCGTGTCGCCGGCCGGCGAGTACCGCTACGAACAGATCGAGGCCATCCGCGAAGTGCTGTCGTGGGAGCCCTCGCTGGCCGCGGTGGTTGCGCGCGGCGCGGCGCCGTCCACGCGCATCGTGTCCTTCACTGTGACCGAGGCTGGCTATTACCTCGACACCAAGGGCCGGCTGGACCTGTCGTTCGCCGATCTCGCGGCCGATATCGATCGCGCGCGGCGCGGCGATGCCCCGGCCGAGGGCGTGACCATCTACGGCGCCGTCTGCGCGATCCTGCGTGCGCGCAAGGCCGCGCAGGCCGGCGCGGTCACGCTGCTCAACTGCGACAACCTGCGCCACAACGGCGATCGCTTCCGTGCCGGTCTGCTCGAATTCATCGAGCGCGCGGGCGATGCCGATCTGCTGGCATGGGTGCAGGCGAACATCGCCTGCCCGAACGCGATGGTCGACCGCATCACGCCGCGCCCGCCGCCCGAACTGCGCGCGCGCGTGAAGGCCGCGACGGGGCGCGAGGATGCGGCCGCGATCACCGGCGAGAGCTTCATCCAGTGGGTGATCGAAGACAACTTCGCAGCCGACCGGCCCGACTGGGGCCGCGTGGGCGTGGAGCTGGTCGAGTCGGTGCAGCCATACGAAGAGGCCAAGATCCGCATCCTCAACGCCACGCACAGCTGCATCGCCTGGGCCGGCACGCTGGCGGGGCTGAATTTCATCCACGAAGGCACGCACGACGCGGCCATCCGCAAGATGGCCTTCGACTACGTCACCGACGACGTGATCCCGTGCCTCAGCCCGAGCCCGATCGACCTCGCGGCCTACCGCGACGTGGTGCTCGACCGCTTCGGCAACCCCGCGATCCGCGACACCAACCAGCGCGTGGCGGCCGACGGCTTCTCCAAGATCCCGGGCTTCATCGCGCCCACGGTGCGCGAGCGGCTCGCCGCGAGGCAGCCGATCGACAGCGTCGCGATGCTGCCCGCGCTGTTCCTCGCCTTCCTGCAGCGCTGGCATCGCGGGGCGCTGCCCTATGCCTACCAGGACCAGGGCATGGACGAGGCCGTGGCGCACGCGATCTGCGATGCCGCCGATCCAGTGTTCGCGCTGTGCTCCGACACCGCACTGTGGGGCGCCGCCGCGGGCGATGCGCGGCTGGTGGGCGCGGTGCGCGCAGCGAGCGCGCGCGTGACAAGTTTCCTGAAACCTGGAGCAACGACATGAGCGAACGTTTGAAGAACCGCCACGTGCTGCTGACCGGCGCCGGTGGCGGCATCGGCCTGGCCGTGGCCGAGGCCTGCATTGCCGAGGGCGCGCGCTGCAGCGTGATCGACCGCGCGGCGGCGGCGCCCGAGGCCGTGCGTGCGCTGCAGCAGCAGCGCCCCGACAAGCTCGCCTACATCGCGGCCGACGTGACCGATACGCAGGCCATCGCGCACATGCTGGCCGAGGCGCAGGTCGCGTTCGGGCCGATCCACACGCTGTTCAACAACGCCGCGGTGTTCGACCTGGCGCCGCTGCTCGACAGCGACGAGGCTTCGTTCGACCGGCTCTTTGCCGTCAACGTGAAGGGCATGTTCTTCGTGATGCAGGCCGTGCTGCGCCACATGGTGGAGGCCGGCACGCAGGGTGCGTCGGTCATCAACATGGCCTCGCAGGCGGGACGGCGCGGCGAGGCGCTGGTGTCGCACTACTGCGCGACCAAGGCGGCCGTCATCAGCTACACGCAGAGTGCCGCGCTGGCCATGGCGCCGCACGGCATCCGCGTCAACGGCATTGCACCCGGTGTGATCGACACGCCGATGTGGGACCATGTCGACAGCCTGTTCGCCAAGGCCCAGGGGCTGCCGCCGGGCGAGAAGAAGCGCCGCGTGGGCCTGGAGGTACCGCTCGGCCGCATGGGCGTGCCGGCCGACATCGCGGGCGCGGCGGTATTCCTGGCCAGCGACGAGGCGCGCTACATCACGGCGCAGACCTTGAATGTCGATGGCGGCAACGTCATGAGTTGATGGTTTTCTGCATGCTTGCAAAAAAGTGATGAACGAAGACTTCCATCTGTACCTCGACAGCGCCGACCTGTCTGAATTGCAGGCCTGCCTGCCGCACCCGGTGGTGCATGGCGTGACGACCAATCCCACGCTGCTCAAGCGCGCCGGCATCGGCCGCGGCGAAGTGCCCGGTCTGCTCAAGCGCTGCATCGAGCTGGGTGCACGCCAGGTGCAGGCGCAGGTGTATTCCAGCGAAGTCGACGGCATGCTCGACGACGCGGCCGCCTTGCTCTCGCACTTCGACCGGGGCCAGCTGGTCGTGAAGATTCCCGCCACGCGCCAGGGCCTGGACGCCGGCGCGCGGCTCATCGCGCAAGGCATGCCCGTCACCTGGACCGCCGTGTATGCGCCCGAGCAGGCGCACTTTGCCGCGCAGCTGGGCGCGGCCTACGCAGCGCCGTACCTCGGGCGGCTCGACGACGCCGGCGTCAATGGACTGGCGCTGATCGCGCAGATGCAGGCGCTGGTGGCGCGGCGCCCTTCGTCCGGCACGCGCCTGCTGGTCGCCAGCATCCGCTCGCGCGAGGCCTATCTTTCGTTGCTGGCGCTGGGCGTGGGCGCCATCACGATTCCGCCGCGCCTCTTTGCCGAGCTGCTCGACCATCCCGCCACGCTGGCCGCGGAGTGCGGCTTCCTGGCCGATGCGCGCGCCTTGCCCTGACAGAAGAGAATCCGAGAATCATGCGCATTGCACTCACGGGCGAAGCCCTCATCGATTTCACCGCCAGCGAGGCCGGCACGCTCGCGTTCCTGGGCCACGAGGGCGGTTCGCCGCTCAATACCGCCGTGGCCTGCGCGCGCCTGGGCCAGCCCACCGGTTTTCTCACGCAGCTGTCGACCGACCTGTTCGGCGAGCGGCTGATGCGCTTTCTCGAACGCAACGGCGTCGATACCAGCTTCATCCTGCGCAGCAATGCGCCGTCGACGCTGGCCTTCGTCGAGCGTACGCCGCAGACCAACCGCTATGCCTTCTACACGCGCGGCAGCGCCGACGCCACCTGGGCGCCCGAGCCGCTGCCGCAGTTGCCGGCGGAGTGCCGCTTCCTTCATTTCGGCTCGATCTCGCTGCTGCAGGAGCCGGCCGCCACGCGCATTGCCGAGCTGGTCACGGCCAATGCCGGGCGCCGCGTGATCGTGTTCGACCCGAACGTGCGGCCCAGCCTGATTCCCGACATGGCTGCCTATCGCGAGCGCGTGACCGGCTGGCTGGCCATGGCCGACCTCGTCAAGCTCAGCGACGAGGACGCCGAACTGCTCGCCCCCGGCCAGCCGGTCGACGCGCTGGCCGCGGAGTGCCTCCAGGCCGGCGCGCATGCCGTGGTCGTCACGCGCGGCGGCGCAGGCGCCACGCTCTGGCGCACGGGACACGCGCCGCTCGCCGTGGCGGCGCCGCAGGTCAAGGTGGTCGACACCATCGGCGCGGGCGACACCTTCACGGCCGGGCTCTCGGTGGCGCTGCTCGCGCACGGCGTCGAGCACCCGGCCCAGCTCGGCACGCTCGGCGACGACGCCTGGCGCGAGGTGATGCGCTTCGCCGCCACCGCCGCCGCACTCAACTGCACCCGCGAAGGCGCCGATCCGCCCACGCTCGACGCGGTTCACGCTGCGCTGGCGCCGGAAGACAATGAGGCCGTCGCTTCCCGGCCCTGACCCCGTGCTGCCATGACAACGTCCACACGCAAACGCTCGATTCCCCGTCAGCGCCAGCCCGAGTTGGAGCGCGACATCGCGCGCTCCCCGTCGCTGGGCTACGAGGCCCCCGAAACCGGCCTGGTGCGCTGCCTGGCGCACGGCTTCCCGAGCCCGCTGGTGCGATGGCACTTCCATGAAGACTACGAGCTGCACCTGATCACCGAGACCTCGGGCAAGGCCTTCATCGGCGACTGGATCGGGCCGTTCCAGCCCGGGCACCTCGTGCTCTGCGGGCCGCGGCTGCCGCACAACTGGATCTCGCTGGACGTGCCCGAAGGCGGCGCCGCGGGGCGCGACCGGGTGATCCAGTTCCGCCACGAGCCCATCGAGCGCGCCGCGGCCGAGATCCCGGAGCTGCGCGAGGTGATGCAGCTGTTCGAACGCGCGCGGCACGGCATCGAGTTCTTCGGCATGTCGCAGCAGGCGCAGGCGCACTGGGACAACATCAAGGCCGCGCGCGGCGTGCGCCGGCTCGGGCTGTTCCTCGAGTTCATGGCCGACCTCGCGCAATGCACCGACTACCGGCTGCTCTCGAGCGTGCAGATGCAGGGTGCGCACGGCGTCGAGGGCGATGCGCAGGTCGACCAGATCAACGACATCGTCAACCGCATCACCAGCAACATGGCGGAGCCGATCTCCATGTCCGACGTGGCGGCCGAGCTCGGCATGAGCGAAAGCCGCTTCAGCCGCTTCTTCCGGCGCTCCACGGGCAACAGCTTCACCGACTTCGTCAACCGCGTGCGCATCAACAGCGCCTGCCACCTGCTGATGCAGACCGACCACTACGTGACCGACATCTGCTACCAGGTCGGCTTCAACAACGTGGCCAACTTCAACCGGCGCTTCCTCGAGATCAAGGGCATGACGCCGAGCGAGTTCAGGCGCCAGGCCGACACGCGGTTCGGCTGACATCGAGGCCAAGCGCTTTCAAGGCACCAATCAGGGAGCACCATCGTGTATCTGGGACTCGACCTCGGCACGTCCGAGCTCAAGGCGCTGCTGCTCGCCGCCGATCACCGCATCGTCGGCGTGGCACGCGCGCCGCTCACGGTGGATCGGCCGCAGCCGCTCTGGTCGGAGCAGGCGCCGACCCAGTGGTGGCAGGCGCTCGAACAGGTCATGGGCGAACTGCGGGGCACGCATGCCGAGGCGCTCTTAGCCGTGCGCGCCATCGGCCTGTCGGGGCAGATGCACGGCGCCACGCTGCTCGACGCCGCGGGCGAGGTGCTGCGCC
This sequence comes from Variovorax beijingensis, assembly GCF_003951285.1. Classification (GTDB taxonomy): domain Bacteria; phylum Pseudomonadota; class Gammaproteobacteria; order Burkholderiales; family Burkholderiaceae_C; genus Variovorax; species Variovorax beijingensis. The sequence goes on from NZ_RXFQ01000010.1 coordinate 242,723, forward strand.
CCGCCATCCTCTGGAACGACGGGCGCAGCGGCCCGCAGTGCGAGGTGCTCGCGCGCGCCGTGCCGCGCCTGGGCGAGATCGCGGGCAACCTCGCGATGCCCGGCTTCACCGCGCCCAAGCTGCTGTGGGTACGCGAGCACGAGCCCGAAATCTTCAACCGCACGGCGCGCGTGCTGCTGCCCAAGGACTGGCTGCGCTTCATGCTCAGCGGCGAGGCCGTCAGCGAGATGTCCGATGCGGCCGGCACGCTGTGGCTCGACGTGGGCGCACGCGACTGGTCCGACGAGCTGCTCGCGGCCACCGGCCTCACGCGCGGCCACATGCCGCGGCTGGTCGAAGGCAGCGAAGTGTCGGCGCAGCTCAAGCCCGAATTGGCCGCGCGCTGGGGCGTGGGCAACGGCGGCGCGGTGCCCATTGCCGGCGGCGCGGGCGACAACGCCGCCAGCGCCGTGGGCATGGGGCTGGTGGAGTCTGGGCAAGGCTTCGTGTCGCTCGGCACGTCGGGCGTGGTGTTCGTCTCGACCGACTGCTTCCTGCCCAACCCCGCGCAGGCGATGCATGCCTTCTGCCATGCGCTGCCCGGGCGCTGGCACCAGATGTCGGTGATGCTCTCGGCCGCGAGCGCCGTGAGCTGGGCCGCCAGGACCTTCAGGTTCGCCGACGAGGCCGCGCTGCTCGAAGCGGCGGCGTCGGTCGCGCCCGCGCAGCGTGCGCGCTGCCCGCTGTTCCTGCCGTACCTTTCCGGTGAGCGTTCGCCGCACAACAACCCCAACGCGCAGGGCGTGCTGTTCGGGCTGACGCATGCGCACGGGCCGGCGGAGATCGCCTATGCCGTGGCCGAAGGCGTGAGCTTCGGGCTGCGCGACGGCTTCGACACCTTGCGCCTGCCGGCCGGCATGCCGCTGCGCGAAGTGGCGCTGGTGGGCGGCGGCGCGCGCAGCGTCTGGTGGGGCCAGTTGCTGGCCGACATCTTCGAGGTGCCGCTCACGCTGTACGTGGGCAGTGAGACGGGTGGGGCTCTGGGGGCAGCTCGCCTTGCCTGGCTGGCCGATGGAGGTGCTGTGGGCGAGGTGTGCACGCTGCCGCCGGTCAGGCAGCAGCTCGTGCCGTCGGTGGCCGATGTGGATTTGCACAGCACGCGGCATGCGCGATTCCAGGGGCTGTACGTCGCGCTGCAACGCCAATTCCAGTAATCTCACGACGTGCAATAAAAAAGGGCCGCTTTCGCGGCCCTTCTTGTGGGTGAGCAGTGCTCAGCCGGGCATTACATGCCCATGCCGCCCATACCACCCATGCCACCCATGTCGGGCATGCCGCCGCCGGCACCGGCTTCTTCCTTCGGTGCGTCGGCGACCATGGCTTCGGTCGTCAGCAGCAGCGAGGACACCGATGCTGCGTTCTGCAGCGCGGTGCGGGTCACCTTGGTCGGGTCCAGGATGCCCAGCTCGAGCATGTCGCCGTACGTGTCGTTCGCAGCGTTGAAGCCGTAGTTGCCCTTGCCGGCCAACACAGCGTTCACCACCACCGAGGCTTCGCCGCCGGCGTTGTTCACGATTTCGCGCAGGGGTGCTTCGATGGCCTTGAGCACCAGCTTGATGCCGGCGTCCTGGTCGGCGTTGTCGCCCTTGATCGAGTCGCCCACGGCTTGCTTGGCACGCAGCAGAGCCACGCCGCCGCCAGCCACGACGCCTTCTTCCACTGCAGCGCGGGTGGCGTGCAGGGCGTCTTCCACGCGAGCCTTCTTTTCCTTCATTTCGACTTCGGTGGCAGCGCCAACCTTGATCACTGCCACGCCGCCGGCCAGCTTGGCCACGCGCTCTTGCAGCTTTTCACGGTCGTAGTCGCTCGTGGCTTCTTCGATCTGCACGCGCACTTGCTTCACGCGCGCTTCGATGTCGGCCGCAGCGCCCGAACCGTCGATGATGATGGTGTTTTCCTTGCCCACTTCGATGCGCTTGGCCTGGCCCAGGTCGGCCAGGGTCACCTTTTCGAGCGTCAGGCCCACTTCTTCAGCGATGACCTTGCCGCCCGTCAGGATGGCGATGTCTTCCAGCATGGCCTTGCGGCGGTCGCCGAAGCCAGGTGCCTTCACGGCCACGACCTTCAGGATGCCGCGGATCGTGTTCACGACCAAGGTCGCCAGGGCTTCGCCCTCGACTTCTTCGGCAATGATCAGGAGCGGACGGCCAGCCTTGGCGACTTGTTCCAGCGTGGGGAGCAGGTCGCGGATGTTGCTGATCTTCTTGTCGAACAGCAGCACGAAGGGGTTGTCGAGCAGCGCAGATTGCTTCTCGGGGTTGTTGATGAAGTAGGGCGACAGGTAGCCGCGGTCGAACTGCATGCCTTCGACGACATCGAGTTCGCTGTCCAGCGACTTGCCGTCTTCCACGGTGATCACGCCTTCCTTGCCGACCTTGTCCATCGCGTCAGCGATGAGCTTGCCGATGGTTTCGTCGCTGTTGGCCGAGATCGAGCCGACTTGAGCGATTTCCTTCGACGTGGTGGTGGGCTTGGAGGCCTTCTTCAGCTCGGCGACCAGGGCCGTGACGGCCTTGTCGATGCCGCGCTTCAGGTCCATCGGGTTCATGCCGGCAGCCACCAGCTTGAAACCTTCGCGAACGATGGCCTGGGCCAGCACGGTCGCGGTGGTGGTGCCGTCACCGGCGTTGTCCGAAGTCTTGGAGGCCACTTCCTTCACGAGCTGGGCGCCCATGTTCTGGAGCTTGTCCTTGAGTTCGATTTCCTTGGCGACCGACACACCGTCCTTGGTGACGGTGGGGGCGCCGAACGAGCGCTCGAGCACCACGTTGCGGCCCTTGGGGCCCAGGGTCACCTTGACTGCGTTGGCGAGGATGTTGACACCCTCGACCATGCGTGCGCGGGCTTCGCCGCCGAAGACTACGTCTTTTGCTGCCATGTTTTATTACTCCGAATGGGGATGGATGGATTACTTCTCGACGACCGCGAACAGGTCGTCTTCCTTCATGACCAGCAGTTCGTCGCCATCGACCTTGACGGTCTGGCCGCTGTACTTGCCGAACAGGACGCGGTCGCCGACCTTGACGGTCAGTGCGGTCAGGTCGCCCTTGTCGGTGCGCTTGCCCGGGCCCACGGCCAGGACTTCACCCTGATCGGGCTTTTCGGCGGCTGCGTCGGGGATGACGATGCCAGAGGCGGTCTTGGTTTCGCTGTCAACACGCTTGACGATCACGCGATCGGCCAAAGGACGAAGTTTCATTGCATCTCCTGGATAAGAAACGGGGTTGTGGTCGGGCGCCGGCGGGAAAGACCGGCGGCCCATCGACTGGAAGCGAGGCTTGTTAGCACTCGACAGCAGCGAGTGCTAATCATAAGGGCAATCGGCGGACTTTCAAGGCCGGGGGGCGGGGTGGATGCGGAAGAAGCGGGCGTCGGTTGTCGGTTCTCAGCTAACTCTGAACTTTTCTCTGTTGATTGCCA
>NZ_RXFQ01000011.1 GCF_003951285.1 Variovorax beijingensis
CGGCCCCATCGGCGAGCAGTACTACTCGCCCAACAAGGCGCGCTTCATCGTTACGCTCAGCAAGACGCTCTGATCCCGGTCAGCGCACCGGCACCGCTCAGTCGATGCTGATGTTCGCAGCCCTGGCCACCTCGGCCCACTTCACGCGGTTGTCGTGCACCGTCTTCCTGAACTGCGCGGGCGACTCGATGCGCACGGTGTTGCCCTGGCTTTCGAAGCGCTCGCGGATCTCGGGCTGCTCGAGCACCGCCTTCACGGCGGCGTTGAGCTTGTCGACGATCTGCGCGTCGGTGCCCTTGGGCGCGAAGATGCCGAACCAGATCGAACTGTCGAAGCCCTTGGTGCCGGGAAGCCCGCTGGAGGCGATGGTGGGCACCTCCTTGACCGCGGCCACCGGCGCGGCGGTGGTCACGCCCAGGAGGCGCACCTTGCCGGCCTTGTAGTGCGGCAGCACCGTCTGCACCTGGTTCATGATGCAGCAGGTCTCGCCGCGCACCACGGAGGTGATGGCCTCGGGCCCGCCCTTGTAGGGCACGTGCACCATGTTCAGGCCGAGGCGCGAATTGAATTCGGCAAAGGCCATGTGCGTGCCGGCGCCGTTGCCTGTAGACGCATAGTTGTACTTTCCGGGGTTGGCCTTGACGAGATCGACGAACTCCTTCAAGGTCCTGGCGTTGATCACGTCCGGGTTGATGGTGAGCACGTTCGAGACGTCGAGCACCGGCGCCACCGGCACGAAGTCGGCCTCCACGTCGAACGGCAGCTTCTTGTAGAGCGCGGCGTTGCTGCCATGCGTGGCGGCGGTGCCGAACGAAAGCGCGTAGCCGTCGGGCTTGGCATGGGCCACGTACTCGCTCGCGATGTTGCCGGCCGCGCCCGACTTGTAGTCGATGATCACGGGCTTTCCAAGCTGCCGGGCGAGCGGCTCCTGGATGGCGCGGGCCACCACGTCGACGCCCGAGCCGGCCGGAAAACCCATGATCAGCGTGACCGGCTGCTGCGGCCAGTCGCCCTGCGCAAAGGCAGCCGACGATGCGGCCGCACCAAGGGCGGCGCCTGCCAGCAGCAAGGCCGGGCGGAGGCGCCGCGCGAAGAACGACGACGGCGAGAACCTGAGGTGGTGAGTGAAGGGAGAATGGATCATGACTGTCTTTCCTCGATGCGGGCGGTGCAGCCCGGGATTGTGGCGCGCGGTTCATGCCCGATCCGGTATGAGCTTATGCGGCACGCAACCGCATCGAACGATCTCTCCATAATCACCGCATGGTCCGTCCCACCCAACAACTCCACCCCACACGCGAGCCCGCGCCCGTGCGCGCGGCAGCCACCGTGCTGCTGCTGCGCGATTCCGAGGCCGGCATCGAAGTGCTGATGACGCGCCGCTCCGGCACTGCAAGCTTCGCGCCAGGCGCCTATGTGTTCCCCGGCGGGCAGATCGATGCAGCCGATGAAGCTGCCGCGCACATCGCCGCACGGCGACCCACCCAGAGCGGCCTGCAGCTGACGCAGGCGATTGCGGCGATCCGCGAAGGCTTCGAGGAGCTCGGCGTGCTGCTCGCGCGCCATGCCGACGGCCGGCCCGTGGGCGCGCAGGACATCGCGTCGATGGACCGCAGCACCGCGTCGCCCGTGTCCTTTGCCGAGCAATGCGCCGCGCGCGGGCTGGTGCTCGCCTGCGACCAGGTGTTCAGCCTCGCGCACTGGATCACCGACCGCGACCTGCCCAAGCGCTTCGACGTGCCCTTCCTGGTGGCACGCATGCCCGAGGGCCAGACGCCCACGGCCGACGAGAGCGAGCAATTCGAGCCCTGCTGGGTGCGGCCGGCCGATGCGCTGGCGCGCCATGCGGCGGGGAGCTTCTTCATGATCTTTCCGACGGTGCGCACGCTGCAGCGGCTCGCGGCCTATGCCAGCGTGGACGCGGTGCTGCAGGCCTGCGCTCCCCAGGGCGGCGCCGAGCAGCCGCTGTGGACCAGCTGCCCGCGCGCGGGCCTGCTGCGCGGCCAGGACGCGCGCTACATGGAAAGCGACTCGCCCTATGGCGAGCTCGCGCTGGTCTGCCCCGACGGACAGCTGCTGCATGCGCTCGACTGGCAGAGCGAACGCGCAGTGCCGCTGCTCAGGAACGTGCAGCGCCTGACCGCGCCCAACCCCGGTGCCATGACCGGCCCGGGCACCAACAGCTACATCGTGGGCGATGCGGACACGGGCTACCTCGTGATCGACCCGGGCCCGAACGACGCGGGCCACATCGACCGGCTCCGGCGCGCCACCGAGGGAAACATCCGCATGATCGTGTGCACCCATTCGCACGCCGACCATTCGCCCGGCGCGGCGCCGCTGCAGGCGCTGTGCAAGGAGAAGCCGCCGATCCTCGGTCTGTCTTCGGCGCCCACGGCGCGTTCGTCGGCGCGCTTTGCCGCGGAGCGCGAACTGCGCGACGGCGAACGCCTGGTGCTCGGCGGCACCACGGCCGAAGGCGAGCCCGTCAGCCACACGCTGCGCGCCATCCACACGCCGGGCCACGCCGCCAACCACCTGTGCCTCGTGCTCGAGGAAGATGGGCTGCTGTTCTCCGGCGACCACATCCTGAACGGCAGCACCACGGTGGTCGATCCGCCCGACGGCGACATGAACGCGTATCTCGATTCGCTCGACAAGCTCGATGCGGCCTGCGAGGCCGGCGGTATCGATTTCATCCTGCCCGCGCACGGCCATGTCATCGGCAGCGCACGCAGCGCCATCGCGCAGCTGAAGGCGCACCGCCTGAAGCGCGAAGCCAAGATCGCCGCGGCCATGCAAAGGCTGCCCGGGGGCACGCCGGAAGACTGGCTGCCGCTGGCCTACGACGACGTGCCCGAGCGCATGTGGCCGGTGGCCGCCCGATCGCTGGCCGCGCACGTGGCGCGCATCCGGCAACTGGCCTCCACGCCATGAGCGGCGCTTCCGAAGAAGAAGGCATCCGCCTTGCCAAGCGCGTGGCCGCACTCGCGGGCTGCTCGCGGCGCGAGGCCGAGCTGCTGATCGAGAACGGCGCGGTGCGCGTCGACGGCGTGCGGGCGCTGCTGCCGCAGTCGCGCGTGCAGGGCCACCAGAAGGTCGAGATCGAGCCCGGCGCCAAGCCGGAGCCGGTGGTGCCCGTCACCCTGCTGCTGCACAAGCCGGCCGGCATGGCCACCGACACCGCGCACCGGCTGCTGGTGGCCGCCAACCACCACGAGCCCGAGCGCGCGGGCATGCGCTTCCTGCCGGCGCACGCGAAGGCGCAGCGCTGCATGACGCCGCTCGAAACCGGCGCCAGCGGCCTCGTGGTCTACACGCAGGAATGGCGCATCGAGCGCAAGCTGCAGGAGGACGCGGGCGTGCTCGAACACGAGGTGATGGTCGACGTGGCCGGCAAGCTCAGCCCCGAGCAGCTCGTGCGCTTCGAGCGTTCGCCCGCACGCGTGAGCATCGGCCGCCAGGCCGACGAGCAGACCGGCCTGCGCTTTGCACTCAAGGGCGCGCGGCCCGGACAGATCGCGCACCTGTGCGACGAAGCCGGCCTGCGCATCCTGGCCATGCGGCGCATCCGCATCGGCCGCGTGCCGCTGGCGGGACTGGAGCCCGGCCAGTGGCGCTATCTTTCGCCGCACGAGCGCTTTTGACATCGAAGAAGAGGCACGAACAAGGCCCCAAGAGGAATCGACGACAGGAGACCCATCCATGAAGTTCGGAACCCGGATCGCCGCACTCGCCTGCACCGCCCCGCTGGCGCTGGCAGGCTGCAGCTATCTCGCGCCATTGCTGCCCTCGTACGCGCCACCGCCACCACCGGCACCGCCGCCGGTCGTGTCGCCCAGCGGGCTCGCGCCGATCACCGAGGAGCAGGTGGAGCGCATCCGCGAGGCCATCGTGACCAGGCCGCCCACGCCGGCCGTGGCCAAGGTGGTGCAAAGCGCGGCGCCCACCATCGAATCCTTCGTGCGGACCGAGGGCTGCATCACCGCGCGCAACGGCGCCGTGCTCAATCCGTTCGCGGCGCCGGGCCGGCTGTTCGACGGCACCGGTTTCCAGGGCGGGCCGATGGCCGAGATGCAGTACCACGACAAGACCGCCTGCGTGACGGTCAAGCGCATCCAGAACTGGAAGATGGTCTCGCCGAAGCGGCTGCGCTTCGAAGTGGTGTACGTGGGCGACGACGGCGAGGAGCGCTCGGTCAGGCGGCATGAACTGACGCGCCAGCCCAAGGGCGGCTGGCTCTTCACGCGCTGACGCTGATGCCGCTGGCGGCCGCGGCCGCCAGGGAAGAAAAAGTGTGAAGCCCGCCGATAAGCCGGATTCTGTGCGTTGGAGTTGCCCCCAACGTGACCGCCATTACTCTGGGCCGCCTGTCGCCAAACGGCTCGATGCCACCTACCCGCCAGCTCAGCGGAACCACCTCGATACTGGCCTACTTGGTGTTGCTGCGCGCAGAGATTGCCCGTTTCACCCGAACTCAATCGGCTCGTCTCTGTTGCTCTGATCCTCACCTCACGGTGGAGAGTCGTTAACTCCTGCGCTGTCCTGTGCAGTCCGGACGTTCCTCCAGTGCGGTCTTTCGACGCGGCGCCTTGCGGCGTCGCCCCTTGCGGGCTTGCACCAGCGGCGGTCTGGCGTGCTTCACGAGGGGGATTATCGCCCGATACCCTCGCGGGCGCCGGCCGTCCGCTCCACAATGGCGCTTCGACCGACCTGACCCGACTTCCACCCCATGTCCAAGGAGACCCTCCAATGAAGGCCCAGAACATCCTCCAGACCATCGGCAACACGCCGCACATCCGCATCAACCGCCTGTTCGGCAATGCGAAGCAGCAGGTGTGGATCAAGTCCGAGCGCGCCAACCCCGGCGGCTCCATCAAGGACCGCATCGCGCTGTCGATGGTGGAAGACGCCGAGAAGTCCGGCGCGCTGAAGCCCGGCGGCACCATCGTCGAGCCCACCTCGGGCAACACGGGCATCGGCCTGGCCATGGTCGCGGCCGTCAAGGGCTACAAGCTGATCCTCGTGATGCCCGACAGCATGTCGGTGGAGCGCCGCCGCCTCATGCTGGCCTACGGCGCCACCTTCGACCTCACGCCGCGCGCCGGCGGCATGAAGGCCTCCATTGCGCGCGCCGAGGAAATCGTGGCCGGTACGCCGGGCGCGTGGATGCCGCAGCAGTTCAACAACCCCGCCAACATCGACGTGCACGTGCGCACCACGGCCGAGGAAATCGCGGCCGACTTCCCCGAAGGCGTCGACGTGCTGATCACCGGCGTGGGCACCGGCGGCCACATCACGGGCGTGGCGCGGGTGCTCAAGAAGAAGTGGCCGAAGCTGCAGGTGTTCGCGGTGGAGCCGGTGGCCTCGCCAGTGATCTCGGGCGGCCAGCCCTCGCCGCACCCGATCCAGGGCATTGGCGCGGGCTTCATCCCGAAGAACCTCGACACCTCGCTGCTCGACGGCGTGCTGCAGGTCGACGCCGAACCGGCGCGCGAAATGGCCCGCCGCTGCGCGGTCGAGGAAGGCATGCTGGTGGGCATTTCCTCGGGTGCCACGCTCGCTGCCATCGCGCAGAAGCTGCCCTCGCTGGCGCCCGATGCGGTGGTGCTGGGCTTCAACTACGACACGGGCGAGCGCTATCTCTCCGTCGAGGGCTTCCTGCCAGCCTGACCCAGCTATCTCTTTCATAGCGCCTCGGCGCGTAAAATCCGTGGCCTGCTTGATAACCACAAGCCCCATGACATGCTGAGACTCTCCGAACTCAAACTCCCGCTGGACCACGCCCCGGAGGCGCTGGCCGCCCTGATCGCCCGGACGCTGGACGTCCCGCTCGAAGCGATCGCTTCCCACACCGTCTTCAAGCGCAGCTTCGACGCGCGCAAGGCCGACCTGCTCACGGTCTACATCGCCGACGTGCAGCTCGCCGACGCCGGGCTCGAAGCCGCGCTGCTCGCCAAGCACGCTGCGCATCCGCACATCCAGAGCGCGCCCGACATGCGCTACACGCCGCCCGCGCAGGCGCCCGAAGGCGCGCCCCGGCCCGTGGTGATCGGCTTCGGCCCCTGCGGCATCTTCGCGGCGCTGATGCTCGCGAAGATGGGTTTCAAGCCCATCGTGCTCGAACGCGGCAAGACCGTGCGCCAGCGCACCCGCGACACCTGGGGCCTGTGGCGCAAGAGCGTGCTCAACCCCGAGTCGAACGTGCAGTTCGGCGAAGGCGGCGCCGGCACCTTCTCGGACGGCAAGCTCTACAGCCAGATCAAGGACCCGCGCTTCCTCGGCCGCAAGGTGATGGAAGAGTTCGTGAAGGCCGGCGCGCCGCCAGAGATCCTCTACGTCGCGCATCCGCACATCGGCACCTTCAAGCTGGTGAAGGTGGTGGAGAACATCCGCGAGCAGATCGTCTCGCTCGGCGGCGAGATCCGCTTCGAGCAGCGCGTGACCGACGTGCAGATCGAAGACGGCCCGAGCGGCAGGCAGATTCGCGGCCTCACCGTGCTCGACCAGGCCACCGGCCAAACGAGCGAGCTGCGCGCCGACCACGTGGTGATGGCGCTCGGCCACAGCTCGCGCGATACTTTTTCCATGCTGCACGCGCGCGGCGTGCACATCGAGGCCAAGCCCTTTTCCATCGGCTTTCGCGTCGAGCACCCGCAGGGCCTGATCGACCGCGCGCGCTGGGGCCGCCATGCGGGCCATCCGCTGCTCGGCGCGGCCGACTACAAGCTGGTGCACCACGCGAGCAACGGCCGCTCGGTCTACAGCTTCTGCATGTGCCCGGGCGGCACCGTGGTCGCGGCCACCAGCGAGCCCGGCCGCGTGGTCACCAACGGCATGAGCCAGTATTCGCGCAACGAGCGCAACGCCAATGCGGGCATCGTGGTGGGCATCGACCCGCGCGACTTTCCCGGCTGGACGCCCGAGACCGCGGGCGATGCGCTCGCCGGCATCGCGCTGCAGCGCGAACTCGAGTCGAAGGCCTTCGTGCTCGGCGGCGGCGACTACCGCGCGCCCGGCCAGCTGGTGGGCGACTTCATCGCGGGCAAGCCCTCGGCCGCGCTCGGCAGCGTGCTGCCCTCGTACAAGCCCGGCGTCACGCCCACCGACCTGCACCAGGCGCTGCCGGCCTACGCCATCGAGGCGATGCGCGAAGCCTTTCCTGCCTTCGGCCGCAAGATCAAGGGCTTCGACCTGCACGATGCGGTGCTCACCGGCGTGGAAACGCGCACCTCGTCGCCGATCCGCATCACGCGCGGCGACGACTTCCAGAGCCTCAACGTGCGCGGCCTCTACCCCGCCGGCGAAGGTGCGAGCTATGCGGGCGGCATCCTGTCGGCCGGCGTCGACGGCATCAAGGTGGCCGAAGCGGTGGCGCGCAGCGTCACCGGAACATAAGCAAGGAACCCATGGCCGTGCCGAACGACGACTTCCACTTCTACGAACCCGCCAAGGGCCACGGCCTGCCGCACGATCCGTTCAATGCCATGGTCGGCCCGCGGCCGATCGGATGGATCTCGTCGCAGGACGGGAACGGCAGGCTCAACCTCGCGCCCTACAGCTTCTTCAACGCCTTCAACTACACGCCGCCCATCGTGGGCTTCGCAAGCATCGGCGCCAAGGACAGCCTGCACAACATCCGCCAGACGCGCGAGTTCGGCTGGAACCTGGCCACCCGGCCGCTGGCCGAGCAGATGAACCAGTCGTGCGCCGCCGTGCCGCCCGAGGTGAACGAGTTCGAGCTTGCCGGCCTCACGCCCGCGGCTTCGCGCCGCATCGCGGTGCCACGCGTGGCCGAGAGCCCGGTGTCCTTCGAATGCCGGCTCACGCAGCTGCTGCAGCTCGAAGGCGTGGACGGCGTGCCGGTGCCCACCTGGCTGATCCTCGGCGAGGTGGTGGGCGTGCACATTGCGCGCCACCTGCTGAAGAACGGCATCTACGACACCGCCGCGGCGCAGCCCATCCTGCGCGGCGGCGGCCCGGCCGACTACTTCGAGATCAGCCCCGACAATCTCTTCAAGATGTTCCGCCCGCGCTGAACGCGCGGAACCCTTTTTTCTCCGCCGCTGCCAGCCAACCTGACAAGAACCGACCGATGACCGACACCGCCACGCCCCAAGAAGAAATCCAGGAAGTCCAGCCGGCGGAAGCCGAGGGCACCGCCCAGTCGCACCAGCCGCACCAGCAGCCGAACGCCGATGGACGCCCGCCCCGGCCGCCGCGCGCACCGCGCCAGCCGCGCCAGCAGCAACAACAAAAGCAGAAGCCGAAACAGGTGGCACAGCAGCAACAGCCGCAGCGCGCGCGCAAGGTGCACCCGGCGCTCGAAAAGCTGTTCGAGCTTTATCCGAACATGTTCGGCGCGCGCTTCCTGCCGCTCAAGCTCGGCGTGTTCCAGGACCTGCTCGAGAAGCACCCCGACGACTTCAAGAAGGACGAGCTGAAGGTTGCGCTGGGCCTGCACGCACGCTCCACGCGCTACCTCGAGGCGGTGGCCGCGGGCCTTGCACGCCACGATCTCGACGGCAACGCGGTGGAGCCGGTTGCACCCGAGCATGTGCACCACGCGATCCTCGAACTGCATCGGCGCCGCGTGCAGCGCAACCCCGGCGAGGACCTGCGCCCCCAGCTCGTGGCACGCATCGCCCGCGCCGTGGAAGCCTCGGGCCTGGACCGCGAGGCCTACGCGGTGCTGGTGCGCTCGCGCGACGAGGAAACCAACGCCGTGCTCGACGAAGCGCTGGCCGAGCTGGCCCGCCAGGCCGCCAAGCGCGAGGCGCTGCTGCGCGCCTTCGAGGCCAGCGGCCGCAGCAGCGAGCACGAGTTCGCCGAGATGTACGGCATGGATGCCGACGAGGTAGGCCGCACGCTCGCACGCGCACGGACCGAGCGGCAGCCGGCGCCTCCGGCGGCCTGATCGCCCGGCCGTTGCCGCAGCAGCCATGACCGACTTCGCCAGCTTCGTCGCGCCGCAGGCCTGTCCAAGCGCGGCGGCGTCGGACGCGATCGGCGAAGCCTCCGCCTGCCTCGACCGCTTCACCGAACGCTTCAATGCCTGCGACACCGCAGGCATGGACGGCGAGCTTCATTTTCCGCACGTGATGCTCTCGGGCGCCGACCGCCTCGAATGGCGGGCGCCCGGCAACCATCCCGCCGATTTTTTCGAGAAGCTCATGGCTTCGGGCTGGCGGCGCACGCGCTACCAGTCGAAGGAAGCGGTGCTCGCAAGCGCCGACAAGGTGCATTTCGTCGTCACCTACACGCGCGAGGACGCCGCCGGCACGGTGCTCAGCACGCACCGCAATCTCTGGATTGCCACGCGCGTGGCGGGGCGCTGGGGCATTTCACTGCGTTCGTATTGAAGCCGCGCCGCGCCGGTCCCAATGAAAAAAGCCGCCACGGCAACCCGTGGCGGCTTTTCTTTTTTTCAGCGGATCGATCGATCAGCCGCGCGCGTTCTGCAGCGCCGCAATGCGCTCTTCGATCGGCGGGTGCGTGGCAAAGAGCTTGCCGATGCTGCCCGTGATGCCCATGGCTTCCACCGCCTTGGGCAGTTCGCCGGCCGGCAGGCCGCCCAGGCGCGCCAGCGCGTTCATCATCGGCTGCTTCTGGCCCATGAGCGCGGCCGCGCCGGCGTCGGCTCGGAATTCGCGCTGGCGCGAGAACCAGGCCACCACGATGGCGGCGGCAAAGCCCAGCACGATGTCCAGCACGATGGTGCTCACGTAGTAGCCGATGCCCGGGCCCGACGAACGGTCGTCGCCGCGGCGCAGGAAGCTGTCGACCGCATAGCCGATCACGCGCGAGAGGAACACGACGAAGGTGTTCATCACGCCCTGGATCAGCGTCATGGTGACCATGTCGCCGTTGGCGATGTGCGCCACCTCGTGGCCGATCACGGCCTCGACTTCTTCGCGCGTCATGTTCTGCAGCAGGCCGGTGGACACCGCCACCAGCGACGAGTTCTTGAACGCGCCGGTGGCGAAGGCGTTGGGCTCGCCCTCGAAGATGCCGACCTCGGGCATGCCGATGCCGGCCTTGTCGGCAAACTTGCGCACCGTGCCGACGATCCAGGCCTCGTCGGGCGACTGGGGGTTGTCGATCATGTGCAGCTTGGTCGTCCACTTGGCCATGGGCTTGCTGATCAGGAGCGAGATGATCGCGCCGCCAAAGCCCATGATGAGCGCGAAGCCGAGCAGCGCCGTGAGGTTCAGCCCGTTGGCCGTCAGGTAGCGGTTGACGCCGAGCAGGCTGGCGACGATGCCGAGCACTGCGACGACCATCACATTGGTCAAGACGAACAGAAGGATACGTTTCAAGTTGAATTCTCCGTGGGGGAATGCTGCCGCATAGATGAGGACCGGATGGCCCTCTTCAAGCCGTGCAGGAAATGGCACTCTTCCTTTGTTGTTTGGATCTTGAAGGAGGCCGCACCGCAGCCTGCGGGTAGAGCGATGATAGGAGCAAAAGTTCTACCGACCGGGCCTGAAGACCTTGGAATCGTCGTAGAAATTCGCCGCCGCGTTGCCGGCCCACCAGCCCGGCACGCCGAGCACCGGCAGCGGAACAAAGGGCTTTTGCGCCAGGTATTCCGGTGCGAGGCTGCGCGCAAGCGACCGGTCGTCGAGCGCCGCCGGTCCACCGCCATCGGGCGGCGGCAGCCGCAGCACATGCGCGGTGAGCGCTTTGCGCGGGGTGGCGAGTTTCTCGAGCAGCGCATGGCCGAACACCCAGAGGCGCGTCTCGGACCACAGCGCACGTCGCGTCACGAAAAGCGTGTGCCAGTCGCGCGCGGCCAGCGCCTGCCACAACGGCCCGGGCGCATCGAGCACGGCGCCGTTCTCGTCGAACAGCGTGAGCGCGTCGCGCAGCGGGCCGCGCGTGGCACCGATGCCCGCGCGGACGATCTCGGCGGCCTGCAGTTCGTTGAGGCGGCGCTTGGCCTCCGGAAAGGCGAGCCAGACGAGGCCGTTGAAGAAGTCGTGCAGGTTGTCGCGCGTCGGCACGGTGCCGGTCTGGAAGATGTGGGCCTCATAGGCCTGCCCCGTGGGCAGCTCCGACTGCGGCACGAAGGTGGGCCTGAAATCCGGCGCCGCTTCCCGCTGCAGCGCGGCTGCGACCGAGATGCGCAGCGCCGCCTGCGCCGCCGCTTCGCCCATGGCGCGGTAAGGCGCGAACCAGGGCTGCGCCCAGTCGATCGCCGCCAGGCTCAAGGCGTGGCGGCTCCGGTCCAGCGGATGCGGTCGGGGTGCTGCAGCACGGCGAACTCCGCCGGGAGCTTGTCGAACAGCTTGAGCGAACTGCCGTGCTTGCCGAGCAGCCCGGCCGCGCGCAGGGCCTGGGCCACGTCGTTGAGCGGCACATCGGCACCGCTGCGCAGCGCGGGTGCCGCCCGCAGGATGAATTCGGCGGCCTCGGAAGGCAGCTGCGGCGCGGGCGGCTTGGCTGCCTTGGCGGTCTTTCGGGCCGGGGCCTTGGCCGCGGTCTTGCGGGCCGGCGCGGCCGCACTCTTCGCGGTCTTTTCCGTCTTGGCCGGCGCACGCTTCGCGGCCACCTTGGCTGCGGCCTTCCTTGCCGGCGCCGTGCGGGGCGCGACCGGCGCGCCGTGGTGCTGCAGGTCGGTGAACTCGTCGTAGACCGCCACGGTCTCTTCGCCGGTCTTGCCCTGCTGGCCCAGGCCGCAGACGCGGCAGCCCTTTTCGCGCAGCCGGATCACGAGCGGCGCAAAGTCGGAATCGGAGGACACCAGCACCACCACGTCCGGCCGCTCGGCGATCACGAGGTCGATGGCATCCACGGCGAGCGCGATGTCGGTGCTGTTCTTGCCGGCCGAGAGATTGACCATCGGCCGCACCGACAGCCGCTTGAAAAGCGCCTGCTGCTTGAGTGCGGTTTCGGCGTTGCAGTAGGCGCGGCGCACATGAACCGCGCCGTGCTCGGCCAGGGTGCGCTGCACGGCCTGCTCGATCACGTCGGCCGAGACGTTGTCGGCATCGATCAGCAGCATCACCCGCAGCGTAGGTGTCATGCGAGTCTCCAGGCGATGGTTTCGCCACCGCGCAGCGGCTTGAGCGTGGCGTCGCCGTAGGGCACGGTCTCGGGCACGGTCCAGCTTTCGCGCTTCAGCGTGATGGTGCCGCTGTTGCGGGGCAGGCCGTAGAAGTCGGGACCGTGGAAGCTTGCGAAGCCCTCGAGCTTGTCGAGCGCGTCCACGCTGTCGAAGGCCTCGGCATAGAGCTCGATGGCGGTCAGCGCGGTGTAGCAGCCGGCGCAGCCGAGCGCATGCTCCTTCAGGTGGGCCGGATGCGGCGCGCTGTCGGTGCCGAGGAAGAAGCGGTCGCTGCCGCTCGTGGCCGCCTGGACCAGTGCCACGCGGTGCGTCTCGCGCTTGAGCACGGGCAGGCAGTAGTAGTGCGGGCGGATGCCGCCGGTGAAGATGGCGTTGCGGTTGTACAGCAGGTGGTGCGCGGTGATGGTGGCGGCCGTGAAGCGGTTGGCATCGCGCACGTAGTGGGCGCCCTCTGTGGTGGTGAGGTGCTCGAACACCACCTTGAGCTCGGGGAAGTCGCGGCGCAGCGGGATCATCACGCGGTCGATGAAGACGGCCTCGCGGTCGAACAGGTCGACCGCCGGGTCGGTGACTTCGCCGTGCACCAGCAGCAGCAGGCCGTGCTTCTGCATGGCTTCGAGCGTCTTGTAGGTGTGGCGGATATCGGTCACGCCGGCATCGCTGTTGGTGGTGGCGCCGGCCGGGTAGAGCTTGAGCGCGCGCACGCCGGCTTCCGCGGCCAGGGCGATTTCCTCGGGCGGCAGCTTGTCGGTCAGGTAGAGCGACATCACGGGCTCGAAGGCCGTGCCCGGCGGCACCGCCGCTCGGATGCGGTCGCGGTAGGCGATGGCCTGCGCCGCGGTGGTCACAGGTGGGCGCAGGTTGGGCATGACCAGCGCGCGGCCGAACTGGCGCGCGCTGTGCGGAACCACGGCTTCGAGGGCGGCGCCGTCGCGCACATGCAGGTGCCAGTCGTCCGGGCGGGTGATGGTGAGGGTGTCTGTCATGGGAGGGCAATTGTCGCATCGCGGCCCCGGAAACCACGGCTGGCACACGTCGTGCTTCACCACCGGTTCGATCCCTTTGCCCTTTCACCTCTAGGAGCTCCTGTGAAGCGTGCCGTTCCTGCCTCGATCCTGAAACCCCTGGCCGCCTGTGCGGCGCTCGCCACCCTGGCCTTCGCAACGCCGGCCCTGGCCCAGGAGAAGACGCTGCGCATCGCCATGACCGCGGCCGACATTCCGCGCACGCTGGGCCAGCCCGACCAGGGCTTCGAGGGCAACCGCTTCACCGGCATCCCGATCTACGACTCGCTCACGCAGTGGGACCTGTCCAAGGCCGACGCGCCGAGCGTGCTGATCCCGGCGCTGGCCAGTTCCTGGGCCGTCGACGCCAAGGACAAGACCAAGTGGGTCTTCAAGCTGCGCCCCGGCGTCAAGTTCCACGACGGCTCGGCCTTCAACGCCGATGCCGTCATCTGGAACGTGCAGAAGGTGCTCGACAAGGACGCCCCGCAGTTCGACCCCAGCCAGGTCGGCGTGACCGCGTCGCGCATGCCCACGCTGCGCACCGCGCGCAAGATCGACGACATGACGGTCGAGCTCACCACCAGCGAACCCGACGCCTTCCTGCCGATCAACCTGACCAACCTGTTCATGGCCTCGCCCGCGCAGTGGCAGAAGAAGTTCGACGCCGCGGCCGGCGCCACGCCCGCCGACAAATCCAAGGCCGCATGGACCGCCTTCGCGGCCGACCCCGCGGGCTCGGGCCCGTTCAAGGTCACGCGCTTCGTGGCCCGCGAGCGCCTCGAACTCGCCGCCAACAAGACGTACTGGGACGCCAGGCGCGTGCCCAAGATCGACAAGGTCGTGATGCTGCCGATGCCCGAGGCCAACGCGCGCACCGCTGCGCTGCTGGGCGGCCAGGTCGACTGGATCGAAGCCCCCGCGCCCGATGCCATGCCGCAGATCACGCAGCGCGGCTTCAAGATCTATTCCAACGCGCAGCCGCACGTGTGGCCGTGGCAGCTGTCGTTCGCCGAGGGCTCGCCCTGGCTCGACAAGCGCGTGCGCCAGGCCGCCAACCTGTGCATCGACCGCGGCGGCATGAAGCAGCTGCTCGGCGGCATGATGGCCGAGCCCAAGGGCACCGTGCCGCCCGGCCATCCCTGGTGGGGCAACCCGAAGTTCGACATCAAGTACGACGTGAAGGCCGCCCAGGCGCTGATGACGCAGGCCGGCTACTCGGCCGCCAAGCCGATCAAGGTGAAGGTGCAGATCTCGGCCTCGGGCTCGGGCCAGATGCAGCCGCTGCCGATGAACGAATTCGCGCAGCAGTCGCTCAAGCAGTGCTTTTTCGATGTCGAGTTCGACGTGATCGAATGGAACACGCTCTTCACCAACTGGCGCAAGGGCGTGAAGGACCCCTCGGCCAACGGCGCCAACGCCACCAACGTGAGCTTCGCGGCGATGGACCCCTTCTTTGCCATGGTGCGCTTCGTGAGCACCAAGACCTTCCCGCCGGTGTCGAACAACTGGGGCTACTACGGCAACGCCGAAGTCGACAAGCTCGTGGCCGATGCGCGCACCAGCTTCGACGACAAGGCGCGCGACGGCGCGCTGGCCAGGCTGCATGCGCACATCGTGGACGACGCGCCGTTCGTCTGGATCGCGCATGACGTGGGTCCGCGCGCGATGTCGGCCAAGGTGAAAAACGTGGTGCAGCCCAAGAGCTGGTTCATCGACATCGCCACCATGACGATGGAATGATGCTCGCCTATCTGCTGCGCCGCGTGGTCTACGCCGTGCCGATCATGATCGGCGTGGCGCTCGTGTGCTTCCTGCTGGTGCACATCGCGCCCGGCGATCCGCTGGTGTCGATCCTGCCGCCCGACGCCTCGGCCGACCTGCAGGCGCAGCTGCGCGAGCTCTACGGCTTCAACCGTTCGCTGCCGGAGCAGTTCGCGATGTGGGTCTGGCGCGCGCTGCATGGCGACCTGGGCGTCTCGATCGCGAGCAACCGCGCCGTGGCGGGCGAGGTGTTCACGGCCGTGGGCAACACGCTGCGGCTCGCGGTGGTGGCGACTTTCATCGGCTTCGTGCTGGGCTGCCTGTTCGGTTTCGTGGCCGGCTACTTCCGCAACTCGTGGCTCGACCGCTTCGCCTCGATGCTGTCGGTGCTGGGCGTGAGCGTGCCGCACTACTGGCTGGGCATGGTGATGGTGATCGTGTTCTCGTCGCAGCTCATGTGGCTGCCCGCCACCGGCGCGGGCCCGGGCGGCTCCAGCGACTGGGCCTGGGACTGGGAGCACGTGCAGTTCCTGATCCTGCCGGCCCTCACGATGTCG
The DNA here is from genome assembly GCF_003951285.1 of Variovorax beijingensis. Taxonomy (GTDB): domain Bacteria; phylum Pseudomonadota; class Gammaproteobacteria; order Burkholderiales; family Burkholderiaceae_C; genus Variovorax; species Variovorax beijingensis. The sequence continues at coordinate 15,396 of NZ_RXFQ01000011.1, forward strand.
GTGATCCCGATGGGCATCATCGCGCGCACCGTGCGCGCGCTGGTGGCCGACATCCTCGACCAGGAATTCATCGTCGGCCTGCGCGCCAAGGGCCTGACGCACTTCGGCGTGTTCCGCCACATGGTGAAGAACGCGGCGCCCACCGCGCTGGCCGTGATGGGCCTGCAGCTGGGCTACCTGCTCGGCGGCTCGATCCTGATCGAGACGGTGTTCTCGTGGCCCGGCACCGGCTTTCTGTTGAACTCCGCGATCTTCCAGCGCGACCTGCCGCTGCTGCAGGGAACCATCCTGGTGCTGGCGCTGTTCTTCGTGTTGCTCAACCTGCTGGTCGACGTGCTGCAAACCATGCTTGACCCGCGGATCGCGCGGGCATGACCACCATGAGCGCACTGCCCCTCCCCTCCTCTTCTTCCTCCGCCGCCGCCGACGCGAAGCCGCTGCTGCCGATGCAGCGCTCGCGCGGCTACTGGACCTCGGCGCTGCTGCGCTTCACGCGCGATCCGGTCGCCATGGGTGCCGCGTTCGTGGTGCTGCTGCTGATCGGCCTGGCCGTGCTCGGCCCGTGGCTCGCGCCGGCCGATCCCTACGCCTCGTCGATGCTCAAGCGGCTCAAGCCGATCGGCACCGAAGGCCTGCCGCTGGGCAGCGACGAGCTGGGCCGCGACATGCTGTCGCGCCTGATCGTGGGCGCACGGCTGTCGCTGTTCATCGGCATCACGCCGGTGATCTGCGCCTTCGTGCTCGGCACGGTGATCGGCATCGTCGCGGGCTATGCGGGCGGCTTCACCAACACGCTGATCATGCGCACCATCGACGTGTTCTACGCCTTTCCCTCGGTGCTGCTGGCCATTGCGCTGTCGGGCACGCTGGGCGCGGGCGTGGTCAATTCGCTGATCTCGCTGACCATCGTCTTCATTCCGCAGATCGCGCGCGTGGCCGAAAGCGTGACCACGCAGGTGCGCACGCGCGACTACGTGGAGGCGGCGCGCGCCTCGGGCGCGAACCCGTTCACGATCGTGCGGGTGCATGTGCTGGGCAATGTGCTCGGCCCGATCTTCGTGTACGCCACCAGCCTGATCGCGGTGTCGATGATCCTGGCCTCGGGCCTCTCGTTCCTGGGCCTGGGCGTGAAGCCGCCGGAGCCGGAGTGGGGCCTGATGCTCAACACGCTGCGCACCGCGATCTACGTGCAGCCCTGGGTCGCAGCATTGCCGGGGGCGATGATCTTCATCACTTCGATCTCCTTCAATCTTCTGTCAGATGGGTTGCGGTCGGCGATGGACAACAAGGGGTGAGGATGCTTTGCGTTGTATGTTCTGCGCAGTCTTCAGGGCGCGCTCCCGCCGACGGGGGACATTCGCGGAGGGGAGTACCCGGTGGCCCGTGCACGCGCCCCGAACAAGAACAACAAGAGCAACAAAGGAGCGTGAAAACATGGACGCACTGAAAGACATCGGCGGCCCCGCACAACCGCTGCTCACCATCACCGGCCTGGTCAAGCACTTCCCGCTCAAGAAAGATCCGCTGGGCCGCGGCGGTGGCGTGGTGCGCGCAGTCGACGGCGTTGACTTCGAAGTGCTCAAGGGCGAAACGCTCGGCGTGGTCGGCGAATCGGGCTGCGGCAAATCGACCACCGCACGGCTGCTGATGCAGCTGATTGCACCAACGCGGGGCGAAGTGGTGTTCGACGGCCGCGAAGTCGGCGGCCGCGAGCTGCCGCTCAAGGAGTTCCGGCGCCAGGTGCAGATGGTGTTCCAGGACAGCTACGCCTCGCTCAACCCGCGCCTCACCATCGAGGACTCGGTCGCCTTCGGCCCGCAGGTGCACGGCGTCGGCCGGCGCGAGGCCGTGGCGCGTGCGCGCGACCTGCTCGCGCGCGTCGGGCTCGAGCCGCAGCGCTTTGCCGAACGCTATCCGCACGAGCTGTCGGGCGGCCAGCGCCAGCGCGTCAACATCGCGCGCGCGCTCGCGCTGCAGCCGCGCATGGTGATCCTCGACGAGGCCGTGTCGGCGCTCGACAAGTCGGTGGAAGCGCAGGTCATCAACCTGCTGCTCGACCTCAAGGCCGAGTTCGGCCTGACCTATCTCTTCATCAGCCACGACCTCAACGTGGTGCGCTACGTGAGCGACCGCGTGATGGTCATGTACCTGGGCCAGGTGGCCGAGATCGGTCCGGCCGACGCGCTCTACGATGCGCCGGCGCATCCCTACACCCGTGCGCTGCTCTCGTCGATGCCCTCGATGGACCCCGACCACCGCACCGAAGAGGCTGCGCTGGCCGGCGACCCGCCGAACCCGATCAACCCGCCCACGGGCTGCCGCTTCCATCCGCGCTGCGCACTGGCCGCGCCGGTATGCAGCCAGGTGGTGCCCGAGCCCATCGCCACCGGCGCGCGGCATGCGGCCAGCTGCCTGGTCCACGAGCCCGGGAGCGGGCATCCGATGGCCGTGCCGCTGGCCAGGGCGGCGTGAACGCATGACGACGATGAACAACCCGACTTCTTCCTCCCCCGAGCCGATGGTCCGCCTGCGTGACCTCAGCGTCGCATTCAGCGGCGGCCGCAAGCCCGTGCACGCGGTCAGCGGCGTGAGCCTGGAGGTGCAGCGCGGCGAGGTGGTCGCGCTGATCGGCGAATCGGGCTCCGGCAAGAGCGTGACCCTGCGCACGCTGCTGCGCCTGCATCCCGAGCGCCGCACGCGCATCGGCGGGCAGGTGCAGGTGGCCGGGCGCGACGTGCTCGCGATGCCCGCGCGCGAACTCGACGACTTCCGCGGCAAGGTCGCCTCGATGATCTTCCAGGAGCCGCTGCTCGCGCTCGATCCGGTGTATTCGGTCGGCGCGCAGATCGTCGAGTCGATCCGCCGGCACGAGAAGAAGGTCACGGCGACCGAGGCGCAGCAGCGTGCGCTCGCGCTGTTCGAGCGCGTGCGCATCCCGAGCCCCGAGCGGCGCCTGGCGGCCTACCCGCACGAGATGTCGGGCGGCATGCGGCAGCGCGCGATGATCGCGCTGGCGCTGGCCTGCCGCCCGCAGCTGCTGCTGGCCGACGAGCCGACCACCGCGCTCGACGCCACGGTGCAGATCCAGATCCTGCTGCTGCTGCGCGAACTGCAGCGCGACCTCGGCCTGTCGGTGATCTTCGTCACGCACGACATCGGCGCCGCGGTCGAGGTGGCCGACCGCATCGCCGTGATGTATGCCGGGCGCATCGTCGAGGAAGGCACGGCACGCGAGCTGATCCGCTCGCCGCGGCATCCCTACACCATTGCGCTGCTCAAGAGCCGCGCGCATGGCGCGCTGGCGCGCGGCGCGCGGCTCGAGACCATCGGCGGCGCGCCGCCCGACCTGTCGGCACTGCCGCCGGGCTGCGCCTTTGCCGAACGCTGCGCGCTCGCCACCGATGCCTGCCGCGTCGCGCAGCCGCCGGTGGTCGAGCTCGCGCCGAAGCACCGCGCGCGCTGCATCCATACCGATGCCGCCGCCGCCATCGCACCCACGCTGGTCGCCTGACCCGCCCCTGCACACACACCACGACAACACGCCATGCCCCTGCACGACCCCGCCCACGCCTTCGTTCCGTACCCCGACGCGCCTGTGCCGCATGCGCCCACCGGCCCGCTGGCCGACCTGAGCTTTGCAGCGAAGGACCTGTTCGACGTGGCCGGCTATCCCACCGGCGGCGGCAGCCCGATCGTGCTGGCGATGTCGGGCATCAAGACCCGCACCGCCCCCACCGTGCAGAAGCTGCTCGATGCGGGCGCGCGCTTCGCGGGCAAGACCGTGACCGACGAACTCGCGTTCTCGATGAACGGCAACAACGCCCACTTCGGGGCGCCGGTCAACGGCGCCGCGAAAGACCGCATCACGGGCGGCTCGTCGTCGGGCTCGGCCTCGGCCGTGTCATCGGGCCTGTGCGACTTCGCGCTCGGTACCGACACCGGCGGCTCGGTGCGCGCGCCGGCCAACCACTGCGGCCTGTACGGCCTGCGTCCCACGCACGGCCGCGTGAGCCTCGAAGGCGCACTGGACCTCGCGCCCAGCCTCGACACCTGCGGCTGGTTCGCGCGCGACATCGGCACCTTCGCGCGCGTCGCCGACGTGCTGCTGGGCAGCGACACCGCCGCGCTGCCCGCGCGCGTGCGGCTGCTGCGTCCCGAGGACGTGTGGTCGCTCGCGGTGCCGGCCGCGGCCGACGCGCTGGCGGACGCTGCCGCGCGCGTGCAGCACGTGCTCGGCGATGCGACAGGCATCGAGGTCGCGCTCGACTCCTTCGACGCGATGTACTGGAACTTCCGCTACGTGCAGGCGCACGAGGCCTGGCTCACCGACGGTCCGCTGATCGAGCGCTATGCGCCGCCGCTGGGCCCGGGCGTGGCCGAGCGCTTTGCCTGGTCGCGCGGCGTGAACGATGCACAGATCGTTGCCGGCCGCGCCTTCCGCACCGCCTTCCGCAGCCACCTTGCCAAGCTGCTCGGCAGCGACGGCGTGCTGCTGATGCCGACCATGCCCGACATCGCGCCGCTGCGCAGCGAGGGCGAGGCCGGCCTGGAAGACTACCGCAACCGCGCGATCCAGATGCTGTGCATCGCGGGCCTTGCCGGCTTTCCGCAGCTGTCGATGCCGCTCGCGGAGCGCCACGGTGCGCCGCTGGGCATTTCGCTGCTCGGGCCGGCGGGGTCGGATCGGTCATTGATTGCGCTGGCGCAAGCGATCGCCATCTGAGGCCGGTTCCAATCCGGTGATGAACAGAAGGCGACTCATCACCGCTGCCACGATCGCAGCCGCAGGCGCGGGCGGCGCCCTTTCGCTCCATGCCTTGCGCAGGGACAACCAGGCCTACGAACAGGCCGTGCAAGCCCTCTGGCGCCGTGCCCCCGACGGTACGCCCGGCCCCTCGGTCCTGGTGCGGGAACTGGTGCGCCATGCGACGCTGGCGCCATCGAGCCACAACACGCAGTGCTGGAAGTTCGGCGGCGACGAGAAATCCATCTCGATCCGGCCCGACTTCGGCCGGCGCTGTCCGGTCGTCGATCCCGACGACCACCATCTGTTCGTCAGCCTCGGCTGCGCCGCCGAGAACCTCGTGCAGGCCGCTGCGGCGATGGGCTTTCGCGGCGATGCCTCATTCCGGGACGGCCCACAGGAGGCGCTGGACATCGCGCTCGGGACCGCGAAGCCCGTCGACTCCGCGCTGTTCCAGGCGATCACGCGCCGGCAGTCGACCCGCGCCGAGTTCGACGGCCGGCCGCTTTCGAACGAGGAACTGAAGACCCTCGAGATCGCGGGCACGGGCCACGGCGTGCGGGTTCTGCTGCTCACCGGCCAGCAGGCACTGGAGAACGTGCTCGACCACGTGGTCCAGGGCAACACCGCCCAGATGCGCGACCCGGCCTTCGTGCGGGAACTGAAGGCATGGATCCGCTTCAACGGCGCGCAGGCGGTGGATACCGGGGACGGCCTGTTCGCGAAATCCTCCGGCAACCCCGCGATGCCCGGCTGGCTCGGCCCGCGGATGTTCGACCTCTTCTTCACGGAGAAGGCCGAGAACGACAAGTACGCGCGGCACATCCGAAGTTCGGCGGGCATCGCGGTCTTCGTTTCGGACGCGGACGACAAGCGCCATTGGATCGAGGCGGGCCGTGCCTTCGAGCGCTTCGCGCTGCAGGCCACCGCGCTCGGTGTCCGGACCGCGCATCTGAACCAGCCGGTGGAGGTCTCGCGTCTCAGGCCGCGGTTCGCGGAGTCACTGGGCATTGCGAGCGGAAGGCCCGATCTGGTCGTGCGCTTCGGCCGGGGGCCGGAAACGCCCCGCTCGCTGCGCCGCCCGGTCGACGCGGTCTGGGCGTGAGCCGCCGGGCCGGCGCTGCGGTCAACTCAAGGGCTGGCTCCTCGGCAAGCGCGCCTAGCGCTGCCAGTCGACGACCACCCGCGCCGCCAGCGCGCAGGTATCGCAATCGACACGCGCCGCGGTCCGCTCCACCACCACGAAGTCGCCCGCATCCACCGCGAGCAGCGCGTGGTGCCAGGTGCCGGGCGCGAGCGTCACGCCCTGCAGCCCGTCGGTGGCGAACGCAGCGAGCGTGCCGGCCGCGGGAGCCTCGCCGGCCGGCGCCACGACGATGACGAAGCGCCTTTCTCCCAAGGGCACGAAAGTCTGGCTGCCGAGCGCGTGGCGCTCCATCTCCGTGACTTCGTGCGGAAAACGCCGCGCCTGCGCGCGGAACAGCGCGAGCATCGGCCGGCCACCCTGCGCGCCGAGCTGCAGGTCGCCGACGAGGTCGAAGCGTTCGGCATTGCCGCCATTGATCGGGCGGCCCGTGCCGGTGGGCGCGGCCAGTACCGTGCCGTAGGGCGCGAAAGCCTGTGGTGTCAGCGCTTGCACCGTGAGCGCGACCGGGGCGGGGGGAGCAGCATCGTTCATGCGGTGGAGTACAGCAGAAAACATGCCGAGGGTCACCGCGTCCGCCTGCGGCTGCGAAAGCAGGCGCAGGCGCAGGCGCAGGCGCTACAGTCGCGGGGCTTCCTTTTCCTCACCTGCGCAGCCAGCGCTTCCCGATGCGACGCTCCCTCACCCTCTGCCTCCTCGTTCCAGCCGCTCATCTTGTCGCAGCGTGCGCATCGGGCCCCGCGCCGCGCGTCAGCTGGCTCGGCGACGGTGTATTCAAGTCGCCCACCGTGCAGGAGGCCGAAGCCTACTGCCGCAACTTCGGCGCGCCGATGCGCTTCCTCGACCCGAAGGCGGCAGCCGGCGCGCCGGCCGGCGAAGTCAGCTACCGCTGCGACTGATCGTCCGGCTCCGCGCCGGGCGCCCGCACCCGCTCCAGGATGAAATCGATGAAGGTGCGGATCGCCCGCGTGTGCTGCCGGTTGGGCATGTAGAGCATGAACATCTGCGTGCCGAAGATGGAAAGGCGCCAGTCGTCCAGCGTGGTCACCACGTCGCCCTTGCGCACATCCTCCTGCACCACGTAGTCGGGAACCAGGCCGATGCCCAGGCCCGCGAGGATGGCCTGGCGCAGGAACAGAAAGTTCTCCGAGATCAGCGTCGGCTCCAGGATCACCTCGCGCCGGACCTCTCCCAGATTCTGGCCCTGGTAGGCCGACACGCGCAGCTGCCGGCCGATGACGGCGGCGGTGACCACCGGCGCGCCCTGCAGCTCGTCGAGCTGCACCGGCAGCGGGTGCTTCTCGGCATAGCCGCTTGAGGCGCAGGCCACGTAGCGCACCGGCCCCATCTCGCGCGCCACCAGGTTCTGCGGCGGCTCGGGCACCACGCGAATGGCAATGTCGACCTCGTCGCGCAGCAGGTCCTCGATGCGGTTCTCGAACACCACGTCGAGCACGATGCCGGGGTATTGCCGCTTGAAGTCGATCAGCCAGCCGGCCATCACCAGCTGGCCGTAGCCGCTGGGCACGCTCAGGCGCACACGGCCCTGCAGCCCCTGGCCCAGCGTGGTGACCGATTCCTTCGCGGCCAGCAGCTCGCTCTGGATGGCCACGCCGTGCTGGTACAGGCGCAGGCCGATCTCGGTCGGTTCGGCGCGGCGGGTGGTGCGCCGTACCAGCTGCGCACCGACCGAGCGCTCCAGCTGGTTCAGGTGATAGCTGACGTTGGCGCGGCTCATCTTGAGCCGGCGGGCCGCCGCGCTGAGGTTGCCGGCGTCAAGGATTTCCACCAGCAGGGTCAGCGATTGGAGGTCCATGCAGGGGATTGTGTCAAAAATTCCTTGACAGTCTGTCAATGATCTATGCAATTGTCAAAGCAGCGGCGCGGGCCAAGAATGCGGGGTTCACCCCCAGAGCCTCGGGCCCCTCGCGTTTGCAGGGCTCGCCACGCAAGAGACAAAGCACATGGCCACCCCACCCTCCAGCCCTTCCACGTCTTCCGGTCCCGTCAGCTTCGAGCGTCTTGGCGACGTGTTCGTGGTGACCATCGACAACCCGCCCGTCAATGCCCTGGGCGTGGATGTGCGCCGCGGCCTCGTGGCCGCCATCGACGCGGCCGAGGCCGACAGTGCCGCGGCCGCGGTGCTGATCGTCGGCGCGGGCCGCAACTTCATTGCGGGCGCCGACATCCGCGAGTTCGGCAAGACGCCACAGCCGCCATCGCTGCCCGAGGTGTGCCTGAAGATCGAGAACTGCAGCAAGCCGGTGGTCGCCGCCATCCATGGCGCCGCGCTCGGCGGCGGGCTCGAAGTGGCGCTGTCGACGCACTACCGCATCGCCGCACCGTCGGCCAAGCTCGGCCTGCCCGAAGTGCAGCTCGGCCTCTTGCCCGGTTCGGGCGGCACGCAGCGCGCACCGCGCCTGATCGGCGTGAAGCCCGCGCTCGAACTGATGCTCAGCGGCCGCCATGCGGGCGCGAAGGAAGCGCTGTCGCTCGGCCTCGTGGACCGGCTCGGCAACGAGGCCGACGCGCGCGCCGAAGGCCTGGCCTACGCGCAGGAACTGGTCGCCGCCAAGGCGCCGGTGCGCCGCACGCGCGAGGCTGGCGGCCTGGCCGACAAGGAAGCCAGCCGCGCGGCCCTCGAAGCCGCGCGCGCCGACACCGCCAAGAAGAACCGCGGCCTGTTCTCGCCGATGAAGATCATCGAAGCCGTCGACGCCGCGCTCACGCTGCCTTTCGACGAAGGCATGGCGCTGGAGCGCAAGCTGTTTTTGCAATGCATCGACAGCCCGCAGCGCGCCGGCCTGATCCACGCCTTCTTCGCCGAGCGCGAGGTGCTGAAGGCGCCCGAGACCCGGTCCGCCGCGCCGCGCGCGCTCGCATCGGCCGGCATCGTCGGCGGCGGCACCATGGGTGCGGGCATCGCGGTGGCCATGCTCGACGCGGGCCTGCCCGTGACCATGATCGAGCGCGACGAGCCCAGCCTCGTGCGCGGCCGCCAGCATGTCGAGAAGGTGTACGACGGCCTGATCAAGAAGGGCCGCATGACGCCCGAAGCCAAGACCGCCGTGATGGCGCGCTTCTCGGGCTCCACGGGCTATGACGCGCTCGCGCAGGCCGACATCGTGGTGGAGGCCGTGTTCGAGGACATGGGCGTGAAGAAGGCCGTGTTCGCCGAGCTCGACCGCGTGTGCAAGCGCGGCGCGGTGCTCGCCACCAATACCTCGTACCTGGACATCGACGAGATCGCCGACAGCATCTCGCGTCCGCAGGACGTGGTGGGCCTGCACTTCTTCTCGCCGGCGAACATCATGAAGCTGCTGGAGATCGTGGTGCCCGCCAAGGTGAGCGCCGACGTGGTCGCCACCGGCTTCGAGCTCGCGAAGAAATTGAAGAAGGTGCCGGTGCGCGCCGGCGTATGCGACGGCTTCATCGGCAACCGCATCCTCGCGGTGTACCGCCAGGCCGCCGACCACATGATGGAAGACGGCGCGTCTCCGTACCAGATCGACGAGGCCGTGCGCAACTTCGGCTACCCGATGGGCCCGTTCCAGGTGTCGGACCTCGCGGGCGGCGACATCGGCTGGGCCACGCGCAAGCGCAAGGCCGCCACGCGCGATCCGCAGGCGCGCTACGTGCAGATTGCCGACCGCATCTGCGAGCGCGGCTGGTTCGGCCAGAAGACGCAGCGCGGCTACTACCTGTACCCCGAAGGCGCCCGCACCGGCCAGCCCGACCCCGAGGTGCTGGCCATCATCGACGCCGAGCGCGAGCGTGCGGGCATCACGCCGCGCGCCTTCACCGAGGAAGAAATCATGCGCCGCTACATGGCCGCGATGATCAACGAGGGCGCCAACGTCGTGCTCCAGCGCATCGCGCTGCGCCCGCTCGACGTGGACGTGACCTTTCTCTACGGCTACGGCTTCCCGCGGCACCGCGGCGGCCCGATGAAGTACGCCGACACCGTGGGCCTGCCGAAGGTGCTGGCCGACATCCGCGAGTTCGCCAAGCAGGACCCGATCTTCTGGAAGCCTTCGCCGCTGCTGGTGGAACTGGTCGAGCGCGGTGCCGATTTCGCCAGCCTCAATCAATCCGAGTAACCAGAGCCAGCCGTCCAGGAGCCATCCCCATGCGCGAAGCCGTCATCGTTTCCACCGCCCGCACCCCGCTCACCAAGGCGCACCGCGGCGAATTCAACATCACCCCGGGCCCCACGCTGGCGGCCTTCGCGGTCAAGGCCGCGGTCGAGCGCTCCGGCCTGGACTCCGCGCTGATCGAGGACGCGATCCTCGGCTGCGGCTACCCCGAAGGCACGACCGGGCGCAACATCGCGCGCCAGGCCATCATCCGCGCGGGCCTGCCGATCAGCATCGCCGGCACCACGGTCAACCGCTTCTGCGCCTCGGGCCTGCAGGCGATCGCGATGGCCGCGGGCCGCATCGTGGTGGACGGCGCGCCGGCCATGATCGCCGGCGGCGTCGAGAGCATCTCGCAGATCCGCAGCCGCAGCGCCACCGATGCCGGCGACAGCGGCATGGACCCGTGGATCGTCCAGCACAAGCCCGCGCTCTACATGGCGATGATCGAGACCGCCGACATCGTGGCCCAGCGCTACGGCATCAGCCGCGAGGCGCAGGACCGCTTCTCGGCCGAGAGCCAGCGCAAGACCGAAGAGGCCCAGCTCGCCGGCCGCTACAGGGACGAGATCGTCGCCTGCACCACCACCATGGCCGTGACCGACAAGGAGACCAAGGAAGTCAGCTACCGCGAAGTCACCGCCACCGAAGACAACTGCAACCGCCGCGGCACCACCTACGAGGCGCTCGCCAAGCTCAAGCCCGTGATGGGCGAAGACAAGTTCATCACCGCCGGCAACGCCTCGCAACTGTCGGACGGCGCATCGGCCTGCGTCCTGATGGAAGCGAAGGACGCAGAGCGCGCCAACCTCAAGCCGCTGGGCGCCTTCCGCGGCCTTGCGGTGGCGGGCTGCGAACCCGACGAGATGGGCATCGGCCCGGTGTTCGCGGTGCCCAGGCTGCTCGCGCGCCATGGCCTCAAGGTCGAGGACATCGGCCTGTGGGAACTCAACGAAGCCTTCGCCTCGCAATCGATCTACTGCCAGGACAAGCTGGGCATTCCATCGGAACTGCTCAACGTGAATGGCGGCGCGATCTCCATCGGCCACCCCTTCGGCATGACCGGCGCGCGCCTCACGGGCCACGTGCTGATCGAAGGCAGGCGCCGCGGCGCGAAGTACGCGGTGGTCACGATGTGCATTGCCGGCGGCATGGGCGCCGCGGGCCTGTTCGAAATTTACTGAGGAGCCTGCGATGGACCTGAACTTCACGACCGAAGAAGAAGCCTTCCGCAGCGAAGTGCGCGCCTTCCTGGCTGCAAAACTGCCGGTGCGGCTGTCCGAGAAAGTGCGCGGCGGCAAGATCCTCGCCAAGGCCGACATGGAGGAATGGCACGCCATCCTCAACGAGCGCGGCTGGCTCGCGAACCACTGGCCCGAGCAGTACGGCGGCCCGGGCTGGACGGCGGTGGAGAAGTTCATCTTCGAACACGAATGCGCGCTGGCGTTTGCGCCGCGCATCGTGCCCTTCGGCGTGAACATGCTCGGGCCGGTGCTCATCAAGTACGGCAACGAGGCGCAAAAGCGCCACTGGCTGCCGCGCATCCTGAGCGGTGCCGACTGGTGGTGCCAGGGCTATTCGGAACCCGGCGCGGGCTCCGACCTGGCGGCCGTGAAGACCTCGGCCGTGCGCGGCATCGACGCACAGGGCGACCACTACATCGTGAACGGCCAGAAGACCTGGACCACGCTGGGCCAGCACGCCAACATGATCTTCTGCCTGGTGCGCACCAACCGCGAGGCGAAGAAGCAGGAAGGCATCAGCTTCCTGCTGATCGACATGGCATCGCCCGGCGTGGAAGTGCGTCCGATCATCACGCTCGACGGCGAGCACGAAGTGAACGAGGTGTTCTTCTCCGACGTGCGCGTGCCGGCCGAGAACCTCGTCGGCGAGGAGAACAAGGGCTGGACCTGCGCCAAGTACCTCTTGACCTACGAGCGCACCAACATCGCGGGCGTGGGCTTCTCGGTGGCGGCGCTGGAACAGCTCAAGGGCATTGCGGCCACGCAGACGAAGAACGGCAGGCCGCTCGCCGAAGACCCGGCATTTGCCGCGCGCATGGCGCGTGTCGAGATCGACCTGGAGAACATGAAGACCACCAACCTGCGCGTGATCGCGGCCGTGGCCGGTGGCGGCGTGCCGGGTGCGGAGAGCTCGATGCTGAAGATCCGCGGCACCGAGATCCGGCAGGAGATCTCGTCGCTCGCGCGCCGCGCGATGGGCGTCCATGGCCGCCCCTTTGTCGAGGAAGCGCTGCACGACGGCTTCGACGGCGAGACCTTCGGCCCGGCCTACGCATCGGCCGCTGCCGCGCGCTACTTCAACAACCGCAAGCTGTCGATCTTCGGCGGCTCGAACGAAATCCAGAAGAACATCATTTCAAAAATGATTCTGGGCCTTTAAAGGAAACGGCATGAACTTCGCACACACCGAAGACCGGCGCATGCTCGCCGACAGCCTGAACCGCTTCATCGCCGAGCAGTACGCCTTCGACGCGCGCGACCGCATCGCGAAGTCGGCGCACGGCTTCAGCAAGGAGATCTTTCAGCAGTTCGCCGAACTCGGCGTGATCGGCGCGCTGTTCAGCGAGGCCGACGGCGGCTTTGGCGGCGGCGGCTTCGACATTGCCGTGGTCTTCGAGGCGCTGGGCCGCGGCCTCGTGGTCGAGCCGCTGCTGGGCGCCGTGATGGTCGGCGAGGCGCTCAGCGCGGCCGGCAGCGATGCGCAGAAGGAGAAGCTTGGCGACATCATCAACGGCATCACGGTCGCGGCCTTTGCACATGACGAGGCCGATACGCACTACGAACGCACGCGTGTCTCGACCCGCGCCGAGCGCAGCGGCGACGGCTGGGTGCTCCACGGCGCCAAGGCCGTGGTGCCGCAAGGCGAGCAGGCCGACCTGTTCCTGGTCTCCGCTCGCACCTCGGGCAGCGTCGACGACGAAGCCGGCATCTCGCTGTTCCTCGTGCCCGCCAGGATCGCAGGCCTTTCGGTGCGCGGCTGCCCCGCCATCGACGGCGGCCGCGTCGCCGAACTCGCGCTCGATGGCGTGAAGCTCGGCGCCGACGCGCTGCTCGGCACCGAAGGCCAGGGCCATGCGACGCTCGAGCGCGCCATCGGCCGCGGCGTGCTCGCGCTGTGCGCCGAGGCGCTCGGTGCGATGGAAGCCGCCAAGACCGCCACGCTCGACTACCTGCGCACGCGCAAGCAGTTCGGCACGCTGATCGGCAGCTTCCAGGCGCTGCAGCACCGCATGGCCGACCTGCTGCTCGAGATCGAACAGGCCCGCTCGGCCGTGATCAACGCCGCGGCCGCCATCGACGGCGCCGACCGCGTGGCGCGCGAGCGTGCGCTGTCGGCCGCCAAGTTCAGCATCGGCCGCATCGGCGCGCTGGTGGCCGAGGAGAGCATCCAGATGCACGGCGGCATCGGCATGACGTGGGAGCTGCCGCTGCCGCACTACGCCAAGCGGCTCGTGATGATCGACCATCAGCTCGGCGACGAAGACCACCACCTGCAGCGCTACATCGCGCTGGGCAAGGAGACTTTGCAATGAGCGAAGAAAAGACCGTTTTGATCTCGCAGCAGGGCGCGGTCCGCATCCTGACCAACAGCAATCCCGGCGCGCGCAATGCGATCACGCCGACGCTGTATGCGGAACTGAGCGCCGCGCTCGCTGATGCGCAGAACGACCCGGAAGTCGGCGCCGTCGTCTTCACCGGCGCGGGCGACTTCTTCTGCTCGGGCGGCGACCTCAACCTGCTGGCCAAGCGCCGCGAACTGCCCGAGGCCGAACGCCGCGAAAAGCTCGAAGGCCTGCACGACCTCATCCGCGGCATCCGCGATTTCGGCAAGCCGGTCATCGCTGCCGTCGAAGGCGGCGCGGCCGGCGCGGGCCTCTCGATGGCGCTGGCCTGCGACATGCTGGTGTCGGCGCGCGACGCGTTCTACACGGTGGCCTACGTCAAGGTCGGCCTCACTCCCGACGGCGGCGCCACGGCCTTCCTTGCGGAGTTCGTCTCGCGCCAGGTGCTGACCGAGATGTGCCTGACCGGCGACCGCATGACGGCCGAGCGCCTGCATGCGCTGGGCGCGGTCAACCGTCTGACCGACAGGGGCGCAGCACTGGCCGAGGCCATCGCGCTCGCGGCCAAGGTGGCTGACGGCCCCGAGCGCGCGATCGCACGCATCAAGACGCTGTGCCGCCAGGCGCACCGCGCCACGCTCGAGCAGCAGCTCGATGCCGAGGCCGTGTACATGGTCGAGTCGCAGGCCGATGCCGAGGCGGCCGAAGGCATCGGCGCCTTCCTCGGCAAGCGCCGCGCCGACTTCGTCGCGCTGCGCCGCCAGAAGCCGGACGCGTCCTGACGCGCGTCGTGCCCCGCCCTCGCATGCGGACGCGGGGGTTTTTCGTTTTCCTGGAGTTGCCCTCATGCCCATGCTGAATTCCTCGCTGCCGCTGGCCGGCGTGCGCGTCCTCGATCTGTCCCGCATCCTCGCGGGCCCCTGGTGCGGCATGGTGCTGGCCGACATGGGCGCCGAGGTCATCAAGGTCGAGCACCCGGGCCGCGGCGACGACACGCGCGACTGGGGCCTGCGCGTCGGCAAGACCGAGACCGCCTACTTCAACAGCGTGAACCGCAACAAGCGCTCGGTCACGCTCGACCTGCAGACGCCCGAGGGCCAGCAGATCGCACGCGACCTCGCGAAGCAGTGCGACGTGGTGATCCAGAACTTCAAGTTCGGCGGCATCGACAAGCTGGGCCTGGGCTACGAACAGCTCAGCAAGGAGCAGCCGGGGCTCATCTACTGCTCGATCTCGGGCTACGACCGCACCGGCCCCGAGGCCGCGCGCCCCGGCTACGACCTCGTGGTGCAGGGCGAGGCCGGGCTGATGGCGCTCAACGGCGAAGCCAGCCAGCCGCCGCTGAAGTTCGGCGTGGCCATGGTCGACCTGTTCACCGGCATGTACTCGGCACAGGCCGTGCTCGCGGCGCTCTACCAGCGCGAGAAGACCGGCAAGGGCCGGCATGTGGAGATGGCTCTGTTCGACTGCGGCCTGATGATCACGGCCTACTACGGCCTCGAGGCGCTGCTGATGGGCGAGGACCCGCCGCGCTACGGCAACTCGCATCCGTCGATCGTGCCCTATGGCGTGTTCGATGCGGCCGACGGCCCGCTCGTGATCACCGTGGGCAACAACGCGCAGTTCGCGCGCTTCTGCACCGAGGTGATCGAGCGGCCCGACCTCGCGGCCGACGAGCGCTTCAAGACCAACATCCTGCGCTCGGCGAACCGCGCGGTGCTGCTGCCCGAGCTGCACGCCGAGCTCGCCAAGCGCCAGCGCGCCGACCTGCTGGCCAGGCTCAGCGCCTCGGGCATTCCCTGCGGCGAGGTGCTGGGCCTGCTCGAAGCGCTCAACTCCAGGCGCGCGGCCGATGCCGGCCTCGTCACCGAGCAGCCGCATCCGGTGGCCGGCAAGGTCAACGTGCTGGCGCCGCCCTACCGCTTCGACGGCGAACGCCTGCCCGTGCGCAGCGCGCCGCCGCAGCTGGGCGAAGGCACGCACGAGGTGCTGC
This sequence comes from Variovorax beijingensis, assembly GCF_003951285.1. GTDB lineage: Bacteria > Pseudomonadota > Gammaproteobacteria > Burkholderiales > Burkholderiaceae_C > Variovorax > Variovorax beijingensis. The sequence continues at coordinate 30,999 of NZ_RXFQ01000011.1, forward strand.
AGTCCCTGCTCGGCCTGTCGAACGACCGGCTCGCGCAGCTGAAAACCAGCGGCGTCGTCTGAAGGCGCCCATCTTCCGATCTCTCGAACAAGTCCATGGCCTTTCCTTCTTCCCGCTCCCTTCGCAACCCCGCACGCCGCGCGCTCCTCGCGCTGGCCCTTCCGCTCGTGGCCGGCGCCGCCTTCGCGCAGGCCTGGCCGGCCAAGCCGATCACCTTCGTCGTACCCTTTCCGCCCGGCGGCCCGACCGACGTCGCCACGCGCATCGTGGCGCAGAAGATGTCGCAGGGCCTGAAGCAGAACATCCTCGTCGACAACCGCAGCGGCGCCTCGGGCACCATCGGCGCGGCGGTGGCCGCCAAGGCCGCGCCCGACGGCTACACCTTCGTGATGCTGGCCACGCCCACGCTGCTGGCCGCGCACCTGTACGGCCAGACGCCCTACGACATCTTCAAGAGCTTCACGCCCGTGGGCACGGTGTACGACCTGCCGATCGTGATGGTGGTGAACCCGAAGGCGCTGCCCGGCGTGAACGGCCTGCAGGAGCTGATCGCCAAGGCCAAGGCCGAGGGCGGCAAGCTCAACTACACGACCGCCGGCGCGGGCAGCTTCGGCCACCTGACGACCGAGCAGCTCAAGAACATCGGCAAGTTCGAGATGCAGCACGTGCCCTACCGCGGCAGCGCACCGGCCGTGACCGACCTGATCGGCGGGCAGGTGCCCGCGATGTTCTCGGACCTGGTGGCGGTAATGCCGCACATCCGCTCGGGCGCGCTGCGCGCCATCGCGGTCGGCTCGGGCAAGCGCGTGAGCCTGCTGCCCGACGTGAAGACCGTCGCCGAGCAGGGCTTCCCGGGCTTCGACGCGACCTCGTGGGGCGGCCTGCTGGCACCGGCGGGCACGCCCAAGGACGTGGTCGATCGCATGAGCGCCGAGCTGAAGACCGCGCTCGCCGACAAGGAAGTGCAGGACAAGCTCGAGGGCGTCGGCTCCTTCGCGGCCTACCGCACGGGCGAGCAGACCGGCGTGCGCATGCGCCAGGATTTCGAGCGCTGGGGCAAGGTCATTCGCGACAACAAGATCACGAACCAGTAGAACAGCGCTTCGTACGCAGCCGGCAAGACAACAATATCCAGGAGACACGCCATGGCAGACAGCAAGAAGACGAACGCGGCCGGCGCACCCTTTCGCCCGACGCTCCCGGTCCGCAGCCTTGCCGACATCCGCAAGCTCGAGGAGACGCCTCTCGAGCAGGCGCTGACGGTCCGCAGCACCTACGAGATCTTCCGCAACGCGGGCGCGGCCTTCGGCGGCAAGACCGCGCTGACCTTCCTGCGCACCGGCAACCCGGCCGACGCGCCGATCCGCTGGTCGTACGCCGGGCTGCTCGCGCGCATCCACCAGACCGCGAACATGCTGCACGCGATGGGCGTGGGCCCGCAGGATGCGGTGGCGGTGCTGCTGCCGGGCTGCCTCGAATACCACCTCGCGCTCTGGGGCGGCGAGGCGGCGGGCATCGTGCAGCCGCTCAATCCACTGCTGACCGACGAGAAGCTGGTGGCGCTGATGACCGCCGGCCGCGCCAAGGTGCTGATCGCCTACGGCTCCGACAGCGAATCGGGCATGTGGTCGAAGGCGATGCGCCTGCGCGGCCAGGTGCCCACGCTCACCACGGTGCTGCGCGTGGCGCCACATGACGAGGCGCCGGGCGCCGCGGGTGCATTGCCCGAAGGGGTGGCCGACTTCGACGCGCTGCGCGCTGCGCAACCCAGCGACCACCTCGTGAGCGGCCGCGACATCGCGCCCACCGACATCGCCGCCTACTTCCACACCGGCGGCACCACCGGCGCGCCGAAGCTCGCGCGCCACAGCCACGGCGCGCAGGTGTTCACGGCCTGGGCCAGCGTGCAGGTCGCGGGCATGAACGAACAGGGCATCTCGATCAACGGCTATCCGCTGTTCCACGTGGCGGGCGTGCTGCCGGCCTCGCTCGCCTCGCTCTCGGCGGGCATGGAAGTGATCATTCCGACCACCTCGCTGCTGCGCAACAAGGAGGTGCTCGCCAACTACTGGAAGCTGGTCGAGAAGTACCGGCCGACCTCGCTCTCGGCCGTGCCGACGGTGCTTGCGGCGCTGGCGAACGTGCCGCTGGACGGTGCCGACATCTCGTCGATCGGCTACTGCCGCACGGGCGCCGCCGTGCTCTCGCCCGAGCTGGCCGCGCGCTTCGAGCGCCTGTTCGGCCTGCATGTGCACGAGAGCCTGGGCATGACCGAGATGGCCGGCATCTCGACCATCACGCCGCCGGGCGTGGACGGGCCCGCGGGCTGCGTCGGTTTTCCGCTGCCCTACATGCGGATGCGCATCGTGGCGCTCGACGAGAGCGGTAACGCCAGCGACCGCGAACTGCCGCCCGGCGAGCAGGGCATGGTGCTGTTCAAGTCGCCCAACCTGTTCTCGGGCTTTGTCGATCCGGCCGACAACGCCAAGGCCTTCACCGCCGACGGCTGGCTCGCGACCGGCGACCTGGGCTGGATCGACGGCGACGGCAGGCTCAACCTCAGCGGCCGCTCGAAGGACCTGATCATCCGCAGCGGCCACAACATCGACCCCAAGGTGATCGAGGACGCGCTGGGCGCGCATCCCGCGGTGCAGCTGTGCGCCGCGGTGGGTGCGCCCGATGCCTATGCGGGCGAGCTGCCGGTGGTCTTCGCCACGCTGGTGCCGGGCGCCTCGGCCACCGAGGACGAACTCCTGGCCTTCACCGCCGCGCGCGTCGACGAGGCGCCCGCCAAGCCCCGCTCGGTGACCGTCATCGAGCACATGCCGATGACCAACGTCGGCAAGATCTACAAGCCCGAGCTGCGTGCCATGGCCGCGAGCCGCGTGGTGGCAGCCACGGTGGCGCAGGTGTGCGGCGAGCTCGGCGTGGCGCCGGCCGCCCGGCCGCGCGTGCGCAGCGAGGGCGAAAGCCTGGTGCAGGTGCGCATCGATGCCGCGGCCGCCGGCGCGCTCGCGGCGCCGCTGCAGGCGCGGATCCGCACGGCGCTCGAGGCGCTTCCCTTCAAGACGCAGGTGCTGGCCGAATAGCCGCGCCCCCGTTTCTTTTTTCGACAGGCAACAACGACAGCTGGAGACATCGAACATGAGCGCAACTTTCACCACCACCACCCGCGGAATCACCCGCCGCGCCCTGCACTGCGGCATTGCCTCGCTGGCGCTCGCGGCCACCACCACGGCCGCCTGGGCGCAGGCCTATCCGAGCAAGCCGATCCGCATGGTGGTGCCCTTTGCCGCGGGCGGCGCCACCGACGTGCTGGCCCGCGTGGTGGGCGAGAAGATGGCGGCGGGCCTGGGCCAGCCCGTGATCATCGACAACAAGCCCGGCGCCGCCGGCATCATCGGCACCGACGCGGTGGCCAAGGCACCGGCCGACGGCTACACCCTGGTGCTGGCGCTGAGCAATTCGCTGCTCACCAACCAGTTCCTCTACCAGAAGCTGCCCTACGACACGCAGCGCGACCTCACACTGGTCTACCAGATCGCCACCGCGCCGCTGGTGCTGGTGGTGCACCCCAGCGTGCCGGTGAAGAGCGGGCCCGAGCTCCTGAAGTACGTGGCCGCCAACAAGGGCAAGGTGGCCTACGGCTCGTACGGCGTGGGCGCCTATCCGCACCTGGCCGGCGCGCACATGAGCCTCACGCAGAAGGCCGAGATGAACCACGTCGCCTACAAGGGCGAGGCGCCGATGCTGCAGGACCTGATCGGCGGCCAGATCCAGATGGCCTTTGCCAGCGCGCTGGTGGCCAAGCCCCACATCGAGGCGGGCAAGCTCAAGGCCATCGGCGTGAGCGGCGAACGCCGCATGGCCACGCTCGCCAACGTGCCCACGCTGGCCGAGCAGGGCCTGGACGACGAGGCCTACCGCGTGGCCGGCTGGCTCGCCGTTGCCATGCCGGCCGGCACGCCCAAGCCGATCGTGCAGCGCATCGCCGAAGAGGTGGGCAAGGCCACGCGCCAACCCGACGTGCAGGCGCGCGTGGCGGCGATGGGCTTCGACCTGAAGGAGAGCTCGCCCGAGGCCTTTGCCGCCGTCTACAAGAAGGAAAGCCCGGTCTGGGAGCGCCTGATCAAGGATTCGGGCGCCAAGCTCGAGTAGCCCGCGTCGAGAGGGCCGGGAGGGGCGCGCAACGGGACCGCAGCTTAGGAAAACCCCGATGAACGAATGGACATGGATCGCTACCATCCATAGCTGCTTTCCCCCTCCCCCTCGATGACCACTCCCAACGAGTCCGGCCCTCTGCTGGACGCCGCCAGCCCCCTTCCCCCAGACACCGAAGCCGCCGACGAGCCCACCCGGGTGCCGCTCGCCATCGAGGACTGGCTCACCGTCATCATCATGGGCGCGCTGGCGCTCATCACCTTTGCCAACGTGCTGGTGCGCTACTTCACCGACTCTTCGTTCGCGTGGACCGAAGAGTTCTCGGTCTTCCTGATGATCATGCTGGCGCTGGTGGCCGGTTCGGCCGCGGTGGCGCGCGACCGCCACATCCGCATCGAATATTTTTCCGAAAGCGGCTCCATGGCGCGGCGCAAGCGGCTCGCGCAGTTCGGCGCGCTCATGATCGCCATCCTGTTCACGCTGATCGGCGCGCTCAGCATCCGCATGGTGTGGGACGACTACCGCTTCGACGAGACCACGCCGGGCATCGGCCTGCCGGCGTGGTGGTATTCGATCTGGCTGCCGGTCGTGTCGTTCGCCATCGCGCTGCGCGCCGTGGGCCTCATGATCCGCCGCGGCCGCAAGGATTACGGCGGCAACAACGCGAACCGGACCGGCAAGGGCGACGCATCGTGATCCCCACCCTGCTCTTCGTCGCCTTCGTCGCGATGATGCTGGTGGGCGTGCCCATCGGCGCCGCGCTGGGCCTGGCCGGCGCCGCCTGCATCGCGCTGGCCAACAGCGACGCCCAGTGGTTCGGCCTGCTGGCCGTGCCGCAGAACTTCTATGCCGGCCTCGGCAAGTACCCGCTGCTGGCCATTCCGATGTTCGTGCTGGTGGGCTCCATCTTCGACCGCTCGGGCGTGGCGCTGCGGCTCGTGAACTTTGCGGTTGCCATCGTCGGGCGCGGGCCCGGCATGCTGCCGCTGGTGGCGATTGCGGTGGCGATGTTCCTCGGCGGCATCTCGGGCTCGGGACCGGCCAATGCCGCCGCCGTGGGCGCGGTGATGATCGCGGCCATGTCGCGCGCAGGCTACCCGGCTGCCTTCTCGGCCAGCGTGGTGGGCGCCGCGGCGGCCACCGACATCCTGATTCCGCCTTCGGTCGCGTTCATCGTCTACTCGGTGCTGGTGCCCGGCGCCTCGGTGCCTGCGCTGTTCGCGGCCGGCATGGTCCCGGGCGTGATGGCCGGCCTGGCGCTGATGATCCCGGCCGTGCTGCTGGCCCGCCAGCACAAGATGGGCGCGCTCGAAGCGACGCTGCCGCGCCCGCCGTTCTGGAAGAGCCTGCGCGAAGCGATCTGGGGCCTGGCGGCGCCGGTGCTCATCCTGGGCGGCATGCGCGCGGGCTGGTTCACACCGACCGAGGCCGCGGTGGTTGCGGTGTTCTACGGCCTGTTCGTGGGCATGTGCGTGCACCGGACGATCAAGGTGCGCGACCTGTTCGTCATATTGCGCGAATCGGGCGAGCTCTCGGCCGTGATCCTGCTGGTGGTGTCGCTCGCGGGTATCTTCGCGTACTCGCTTTCCACGCTCGGCATCATCGACCCGGTGACGCGCGCCATCGTGAATTCGGGCCTGGGCGAATACGGCATCCTGGCGCTCTTGATCCTGCTGCTCATCACGGTGGGCATGTTCCTGGACGGCGTGTCGATCTTCCTGATCTTCGTGCCGCTCCTGCTGCCCATCGTTCAGTACTACAAGTGGGACCCGGTGTGGTTCGGGGTGATCCTCACGCTCAAGGTGGCGCTCGGCCAGTTCACGCCGCCGCTCGCGGTCAACCTGATGGTGTCCTGCCGCATCGCCAAGGTGCGGATGGAAGAGACCGTTCAGTGGGTCGGCTGGATGCTGTTCTCGATGTTCCTGGTGATGGTGCTGGTGATCGCGTTTCCTGAACTCGCCTTGTGGCTTCCGAGGAAGCTGGGGTACTGAAATGCGACGCTGCTTCTGCTTGCGCCGCGTTGTGTTCAAGGCTTGTTGTTCAGGGCGCGCTCCCGCCGACGGGGGACATTCGCGGAGGGGAGTACCCGGTGATCTGTGCACGCGCCCTGAACAACAGCGCCAAGAACACCCCATCCCAGTACCGTTCCCCAAAAACATCCATCGCTTAGTTGTGTTCAGAAAACAAGGAGACCTCTCATGAAATTCCGCCGCACCCTGCTCGGCCTTGCCGCCGCAGCAACCGCCCTGGGCATGTTCTCGACCGGCGCCATGGCGCAGGCCGCCTACAAGCCCGAATACAAGATGTCCCTCGTGCTCGGCCCGCCCACACCCTGGGGCCAGGCCGGAAAAATCTGGGCCGACCTCGTCAAGGAGCGCACCCAGGGCCGCATCAACATCAAGCTGTACCCCGGCGTGTCCCTCATCCAGGGCGACCAGACCCGCGAGTTCAGCGCGCTGCGCCAGGGCGTGATCGACATGGCCGTGGGCTCGACCATCAACTGGTCGCCGCAGGTCAAGCAGCTCAACCTGTTCTCCATGCCCTTCCTGATGCCCGACTATGCGGCCATCGATGCCCTCACCCAGGGCGAGGTAGGCAAGGACATGTTCAAGACCCTCGACAAGGCCGGCGTCGTGCCGCTCGCCTGGGGCGAGAACGGCTACCGCGAGATCACCAACTCGAAGAAGCCGATCAAGTCGCCCGCCGACCTCAAGGGCATGAAGATCCGCGTCGTCGGCTCGCCGATCTATTCCGACATGTTCACCGCGCTCGGCGCCAACCCCACGCAGATGAGCTGGGCCGACGCGCAGCCCGCGCTCGCCAGCGGCGCCGTGGACGGCCAGGAGAACCCGCTCTTCCTGTTCACCGTGCTCAAGATGCAGAACGTGGGCCAGAAGTTCGTGACCACCTGGGGCTACGTGGCCGACCCGCTGGTGTTCGTGGTCAACAAGGAAATCTGGGCCTCGTGGACGCCGGCCGACCAGGCCATCGTGCGCCAGGCCGCCGTCGACGCCGGCAAGCAGGAAATCGCGCTCGCGCGCAAGGGCCTGGTGGAAGCCGACAAGCCGGTGCTCAAGGATATTGCCGCCATGGGCGTCACCGTGACCCAGCTCACGCCCGCCGAGCGCGACGCCTTCGTGAAGGCCACGCGGCCGGTGTACGACAAGTGGAAGTCGACCGTGGGCGCGGACCTCGTGGCCAAGGCCGAGAAGGCCATCGCGGCGCGCCAGAAGTAAAGCTCGCATCCCCGTGGATCGGGGTGGAGGCCGCGACAATGCGGCCATGCACACCCTGATCATCGACACGGATCCCGGCGCGGACGACGTGATCGCGCTGCTGTTCGCCCTGGCGGCGCCCGAATCGCTCGCGGTCCAGGCGCTGACCACGGTGGCCGGCAACGTGCCGCTGGCCAAGACCTCGCGCAACGCGCGCCTCGCCTGCGAATGGGCCGGGCGGCCGGACATTCCGGTGTACGCGGGCGCCGAACGGCCGCTGCAGCGCGCGCCGATCTACGCGGCCAACATCCATGGCCGCGAAGGCATCACGGGCGTGACGGTGCACGAGCCCGCCGTACCGCTGGCCGAAGGCCATGCGGTCGACTACCTGGTCCACACGCTGCGCGCCGCACCCGAAAAAAGCGTGACGCTCGCGATGCTCGGCCCGCAGACCAACCTGGCGCTCGCCCTCGAACAGGCGCCCGACATCGGCCGTGGCCTGCGCGAACTGGTGCTCATGGCCGGCGCGCACTTCAACGGCGGCAACATCACGCCCACGGCGGAGTTCAACGTGTTCGCGGATCCGCATGCGGCCGAGGCCGTGCTGAAGTGCGGCGTGCCGATCACCATGCTGCCGCTCGACGTGACGCACAAGATCCTCACGAGCGACGAGCGCATCTCGCGGCTGCGCAGCCTCGGCAACAAGGCCGGCGCAATCGTCGCAGACATCCTCGACGCCTACGCGCCGCAGGAGATGCAGCACTACGGCATGCCCGGCGGACCGGTGCATGACGCGACCGTCACGGCCTACCTGCTGCGGCCCTCGCTCTTCCAGGGCAAGCGCATCCATGTCGAGGTCGACAGCCGCGAAGGCATGGGCTTCGGCCAGACAGCGGCCGACTGGCACGGCAGCCTGCATCGCACACCCAACGTGAACTGGATCGCCGATGGCGATGCGCAGGGCTTCTTCGACCTGCTGACGGAGCACATCGCGCGGCTGCCATAGGCCCCGGACAAATAAGAAAGCCACGCTGCGAACAGCGTGGCTTTTGCTTTTTGGTGCCGCAGCGAATCGATCAGTGCTGCAGGATCTTGTTCAGGAAGTCCTTGGTGCGCGGCTGGCGGTTTTCGGGGTGGCTGAAGAACTCGTCCTTCGGGCAGTCTTCCAGGATCTTGCCGCCCACGTCGATGAAGATCACGCGGCTCGCCACCTTGCGCGCAAAGGCCATTTCGTGCGTGACCACCATCATGGTCATGCCGTCCTTGGCCAGGCTCACCATCACGTCGAGCACTTCGCCGACCATTTCGGGGTCGAGCGCCGAGGTGGGTTCGTCGAACAGCATCACGATCGGGTCCATGCTGAGCGCGCGGGCAATGGCCACGCGCTGCTGCTGGCCGCCCGAGAGCTGGCCCGGGAACTTGTCCTTGTGCGCCATCAGGCCCACGCGGTCGAGCATCTTGAGGCCGCGGGTCTTGGCCTCGTCGGGGCTGCGGCCGAGCACCTTGATCTGCGCGATCGTGAGGTTCTCGGTGACCGACAGGTGCGGGAACAGCTCGAAGTGCTGGAACACCATGCCGACCTTGGAGCGCAGCTTGGGCAGGTTGGTCTTGGGGTCGTGCAGCGGGATGCCGTTGACGGTGATCTCGCCCTTCTGGAAGGGTTCGAGCGCGTTCACGGTCTTGATGAGGGTGGACTTGCCCGAGCCCGAAGGCCCGCACACCACCACCACGTCGCCCTTGGAGATGCTCACCGAACAATCGTTGAGCACCTGCACCGGGCCATACCACTTCGAGACGTTCTTGATTTCAATCATTTTTTCGGACATTTCTTTCTCCGGTTCAGCCCATTCAGCTAGCGAATGATGGCGATCTTCTTGTGGAGGCGCTTGACGAGCCACGACAAGGCATAGCACATGATGAAGTAGACGACCGCCGCGAGCAGGTAGGCCTCGATCGGGCGGCCGAAGTTCTTGCCCGCGGTCTCGAAGCCCTTGAGCATGTCGTAGGCGCCGATGGCGTAGACCAGCGAGGTGTCCTGGAACAGGATGATGGTCTGCGTGAGCAGCACCGGCAGCATGTTGCGGAAGGCCTGCGGCAGCACCACGAGTCGCATGTTCTGGCCGTAGGTCATGCCGACCGCCTGGCCCGCATACACCTGGCCGCGCGGAATCGACTGGATGCCCGCGCGCATGATCTCGCTGAAGTAGGCCGCCTCGAAGGCGATGAAGGTGATCACGGCCGAGATTTCCGAGCGGTAGTTCGAGCCGACGGAACCGAAGGCCGCGTAGAACGAGGCCGGCACCAGCAGGAAGAACCACAGGATCACCATCACCAGCGGAATGCTGCGCATGCCGTTGACGTAGATGGCGGCGGGCGCGTCGAGCCACTTCTTGCCCGACAGCCGCATCAGCGCCAGCACGGTGCCGAAGAGCACGCCGCCGATGGTGGCCACGATCGTCAGCATGATGCTGAAGTAGAAGCCCTTGACGACGAAGTTGCTGATGACTTCCCAGTTGTAGAACGACAGGTCGAGATTCATCATGTCAGTGCCCCCCGCCGCCGCTGGCCGAGACGATGAAGCCCGGCACGCGCGTCTTCTTCTCGATGAAGGCCATGATGCGGTTGATCGCAAAGGCCGAGATCACGTAGAGCCCCGTCACCGCCAGGTACACCTCGATGCCGCGCGAGGTTTCTTCCTGCGCCTGCATCGCGAACATCGTGAGCTCGGTCACCGACACGGCAAACGCCACCGACGAGTTCTTGAAGATGTTCATCGTCTCGCTCGTGAGCGGCGGAATGATGATGCGGTAGGCCATCGGCAGGATGACGTAGCGGTAGTACTGCGGCGTGGTGAAGCCCACCGCCATGCCCGCATAGCGCTGGCCCTTGGGCAGCGCCTGGATGCCCGAGCGCACCTGCTCGGCAATGCGTGCCGAGGTGAAGAAGCCCAGCGCCAGCACCACCAGCACGAAACTCGGCACGCCCTTCATGACCGGAATCATGGCCGGAATCACGTGGTACCAGAGGAAGATCTGCACCAGGAGCGGAATGTTGCGGAACAGCTCGACCCAGGCATTGCCCAGGCGTATGAGCCATGGACTGTCGGGCAAGGTGCGGATGATGCCGATCAGCGAACCCAGCACCAGCGCGACAACGAGCGCCAGCAGGGCCACGGACACGGTCCAGCCCCATGCGGACAGCATCCACTCCCAGTAGGTCGGGTACTTCCCGCCCGGGTCTTGCAAGAAGACCTGCCAATCCCAGTTTGATCCCATCGGGGACTCTCCTTCTTTCAGATTTCCAGACTGCTAGCTAGCTTGCAGAGGCCGTGCCCGCGCGCCGCATTTGCGAAAACAAACGCCCGCCGGGGGCGGCGGGCGTTGCGCAGATGACCTTGCCGTGTTTACTTCTTGGCGGCGTAGTCTTCCATCGGCTTGTCGTTCGGGTTGGCCCAGGCGGCCTTCGTGGCTTCGGACAGCGGCAGGTTCACCGTGACGTTTGCCGGCGGGATCGGCTTCAGGAACCACTTGTCCCAGAGCTTGGCGAGCTCGCCGTTCTTGATCTGGGCCTTGATGCTGTCGTCCACCACCTTCTTGAAGGCGGGGTCGTCCTTGCGGATCATGATGGCGATGGGCTCGACGCTGAGCACTTCGCCGACGATCTTGAAGTCGGCGGGCGCCTTCGACTTGGCGATGTTCGAGGCCAGGATGGAGCCGTCCATCACGAAGGCGTCGGCGCGGCCCGATTCGAGCAGCAGGAAGCTGTCGGAATGGTCCTTGCCATAGAGTTCCTTGAAGTCGATGCCGCCGGCGCGCTCGTTCTTGCGCAGGGTCTGCACCGAGGTGGTGCCGGTGGTGGTGGCCACGGTCTTGCCGTTCAGGTCCTTGATGCCGTTGATGCCCGAGTTGGCCTTGACCGCGATGCGCACTTCTTCCACGTAGGTGGTCACGGCGAAGGAAACGTCCTTCTGGCGCGTGGCGTTGTTGGTGGTGGAGCCGCACTCGAGGTCGACGGTGCCGTTCTGCACCAGGGGCACGCGGTTCTGCGAGGTGACGGGCTGGTACTTGGTTTCCAGCTTGGCAAGGCCCAGGTGCTTTTGGATGTCCTTGATGATGTTGGCGCAGACGTCGTAATGGAAACCGGTGTACTGGCCGTTGCCCAGCGTGTACGAGAGGCCGGAAGATTCCCGCACCCCTTCGGTGATGCTGCCCGAGGCCTTGATCTTGGCCAGGGTGTCATTGGCCTGTGCAAAAGCGCCGCCGGCAGCCAGGGCTGCGATTGCCAATGCCAATACTTGCTTGTTCATACGGAAAACTCCTGAGGTGACTGGAAGATACAGATACAACGAAATTCTAGACATTCACGTGATGGGGAATACCCGGGCCAACCCGGTGCATTCTCGACGACGGCCACACCGGCCGCGCGCATCCGGGCGCTGCCGTGGTGCAGGTGGACCCATTGGCATTGTCCGACTTTCACTAAGCAGCCTTTGTGCCCGAGGGCTCGGCAGCCGGCGGCACCGGCGCGGACAGCCGCACCGGCTGGGTCAGGTTCTCGGGCACGAGCAGCGCCTCCATCTCGGCGCGCGTCATGATGCCGAGCGATTCGGCCACCAGGTCGATGGGCCCGCCGGTGGCCAGCGCGGTCTTTGCGATGAGCGCCGCCTTCTCATAGCCGATCAGCGGATTCAGGGCGGTGACCAGCGTGACCGATTCGCGCACCCGCTTGGCCAGGAACTCCCGGTTCGCCTCGATGCCTTCGACGCAGTTGTGCTGCAGCGTGTTGCAGGCGTTGCTCAGGTGCTTGATGCTCTTGAACAGGCTCCATCCCATGATCGGCTCGAAGGCGTTGAGCTGCAGCTGGCCGGCCTCGGACGCCATGGTGACGGTGATGTCGTTGCCGATGACCTCGAAGGCCACCTGGTTCATCACTTCCGGGATCACCGGATTCACCTTGCCCGGCATGATCGACGAGCCGGCCTGGCGCGCCGGCAGCCGGATCTCGCCGAAGCCCGCCTGCGGCCCGCTGGAGAGCAGGCGCAGGTCGTTGCAGGTCTTGCTGAGCTTGGTGGCCACGCGCTTGAGCACGCCCGACAGCTGCACGAAGGCGCCGGTGTCCTGCGTGGCCTCGATGAGGTTGGCCGACTGCTTGAGCGGCACGCCGGTCTGCTCGGCCAGGTACTGGCAGGCCAGGTTGGCATAGCCGTGCGGCGCGTTGATGCCGGTGCCGATGGCGGTGGCGCCGAGGTTGATTTCCTCGATGAGCGCGCGCGCCTCGCCCAGCCGGGCCTCGTCCTCGCCGATCATGACGGCGTAGGTCAGGAACTCCTGGCCCAGCGTCATGGGCACCGCGTCCTGCAGCTGGGTGCGGCCGATCTTGAGAATGTCCTTGAACTCGAGCGCCTTGGCCTCGAAGCTCTTGCGCAGCGCCGCCATGGATTCGAGCAGCCGGCCGATGGCAAACCACAGCGCCAGCCGCACCGCCGTCGGATAGACGTCGTTGGTGCTCTGCGAGGCGTTGACGTGGTCGTTGGGATGCAGAACGTCGTAGCGGCCCTTTTCGTGGCCGAGCTTCTCGAGCGCGAGGTTGCAGATGACCTCGTTGGCGTTCATGTTGGTGGAGGTGCCGGCGCCGCCCTGGATCACGTCGACCACGAATTCGTCGAGCAATTTGCCTTCGATGAGGTCCTCGCAGGCCAGGATGATGGCGGCCGCGCGTTCGCGGTCGATGGCGCCGAGGTCGGCATTGGCGCGCGTGGCGGCCTTTTTCACGAAGGCCAGCGCGCGGACCAGGTCGGGCATGGCCGACACCCGGGTGCCGGAAATGGCGAAGTTCTCGACCGCGCGCGCCGTGTGCACGCCCCAGTAGGCAAAGGCAGGAATCTGCTTCTCGCCGAGAAAGTCTTGTTCGGTCCTGAAATTGGAGCTCATACAGGTTCCTCGGCTAAAAAAAAGCACGCAGATGGCGCGTGCCGTAAAGATTGCTGTGTGACAGCGGCAAAAAACTGCCGCGACTGTAGTGGCCGCGGGCTCGCGGCGCCAATGCCGTTTGCGGGGAGGCTTATGCGCTGCATTTATAGATTGTGCAGCGCACAAATTCCGCGCGTCAATCGATCGGATGGCTGTCAGCGGCCGGGCTGGGCACCGACCAGGTACGACCACAGCGCATCGGCCGTGCGCTTGGGCTGCAGGCCCTCGGAGGCGGCGGCAGTCTTTGCCGGGCGGCCGGTGCCGGTTTTCACGGGGGCCGCCGGCGTGCTCGGCCGCTCGCGGTAGGCGCGGATCTCCATCGTCGCCTCCAGGCTGTCGATCTCGGGCGGCAGCGCGCTCACGAGCTTGCGCGCCTTGATCTCCTTGCGCACCGCGCTCTGCGGCAGGAAGGCGATGCCGTGGCCTTCGAGCGCCATGACCTTCAGGCCTTCGGCCATGTCGGTTTCATAGACCCGGTCGAGGTGGATGGCGGTGCCCGACTCCTTCAGCAACTGGTCGACCACGCGCCCCAGGTAGGCGCCCGGCGCATAGCCCAGGTAGGGCAGCGGCTGGCCCGGCCGGCCGGGCAGCCGGAAGCGCGGCGCGCCGTCGGCATCGGCCTTGACCCAGGGCGCCACGGTTTCCTCGCCCAGGCTGACCATCTCGTACTTGTTGGCGTCCAGCTGCAGCGGCTGGGAAGGATGGTGGTAGGCGATCAGCAGGTCGCAGCTGCCCTCGACCAGGCGCAGCACGGCGTCGTGCACGTTGAGCGCGATCAGCCGGCTCTTGATGGGGCCGAAGTGCTCGCGCAGGCTGGTCACCCAGGAGGGAAAGAAGGTGAAGGCCAGCGTGTGCGGCACCGCGATCTCGATCACGTCCTGCCCGGCGGCCGAGTGGCCGCGCAGCATGGCGCGGGTGCTCTGCAGCGACTGCAGCATCTCGATGGCCTGGCTGTAGAGCGTCTGGCCCGCGGGCGTGAGGCGCGTGGGGTAGGAACTGCGGTCGACCAGGTCGGTGCCGGCCCAGCCTTCGAGCGCCTGGATGCGGCGCGAGAACGCGGGCTGGGTCACGTGCCTCAACTGGGCCGAGCGGCTGAAGCTGCGCGTTTCCGCCAAACTGATGAAGTCTTCGAGCCACTTTGTTTCCATACGCGGCGATTATGCGAGCGCCGCGCCATACTGGGCTCCCCCTCCTTTTCCCGCATCCGCCATGCCTTCAGCCGAATTGCTCGACCTGAGCGCCACCGAACTCTCGCGCCGCATCGCCGCCCGCAGCGTGTCCTGCCACGAGCTGATGCAGGCCTCGCTGGCCCGCATCGAGGCGCTCAACCCGCGCTTCAACGCGATCGTCTCGCTGCGCGAACCCGGGGTGCTGCTGGCCGAAGCCCGCGAGCGCGACGCCGAACTGGCGCGCGGCGAACGGCGCGGCTGGATGCATGGCTTTCCCTTGGCGGTGAAGGACCTGAGCCATGCGGCGGGCCTGCCGACTTCCATGGGCTCGCCGCTGCCGCCGCGCTCGCCGGCGCGCACCGACAGCCTGCACGTCGCGCGAATGCGCGCGGCCGGCGCCATCGTGATCGGCAAGACCAACACGCCCGAATTCGGCCTGGGCTCGCACACCTACAACACCGTGTTCGGCATCACGCGCAACGCCTATGCGCCGGAGCGCAGCGCCGGCGGCAGCAGCGGCGGCGCGGCCGTGGCGCTGGCCCTGGGCATGCTGCCGGTGGCCGACGGCAGCGACATGATGGGTTCGCTGCGCAACCCGGCCGCCTTCAACAACGTGATCGGCATGCGGCCCTCGCGCGGACGCGTGCCCGGCGATCCCGAGCAGGAGCTCTTCTTCCAGCAGCTGGGCACCGAAGGCCCGATGGGCCGCACGGTGGAAGACACCGCGCGGCTGCTCGCGGTGCAGGCGGGCTTCGATGCGCGCGTGCCGCTGTCGTCGCCGCAGGCGCTGCCCTCGGCCGATGCCATCGCACTCGACGGCGACGGAAAAGGCCTGCGCATCGGCTGGCTCGGCAGCCTCTGGCCCGGGCTGCCGCTCGCGCCCGGCATCCGCGAACTCGGGGAGAAGGCGCTCGGCACCTTCCGCGCCATCGGCTGCGAGGTCGAGCCCTGCACGCTCGACGTGCCGCGCGAGCACAACTGGCGCGCCTGGCTGCGGCTGCGCCAGTTGCTGGTCGGCGGCAAGCTCGGCGCCTACCTGAGCGACCCCCAGCTGTTCGCGCAGCTCAAGCCGGAAGCGCAGTGGGAAATCGAGCAGAGCCGGCATCTCGATGCGGCCTCGCTCTACCAGGCCTCGCTCTACCGCTCGAACGTATACCGCGCGTTCCTCAAGCTGTTCGAGCGCTTCGATTTCGTGCTGGCACCGACCGCGCAGGTGTTTCCCTTCGACGCCGAACTGCACTGGCCCGCCGATGTGGCCGGCGTGCCGAGCGACACCTACCACCGGTGGATGGAGATCGTGACGCCGTTCACGCTGGCGGGCTTGCCCACGCTCAATGTGCGCGCAGGTTTCGGCGAGGGCGGGCTGCCGATGGGCCTGCAGCTGGCCGGGCCGATCCATGCGGACCTCGACGTGCTGCGGCTCGGGCACGCCTATGACCAGGCCTGCGGATGGGGCTCTCATCGCCCCTCGGCCCTGGCTTGACTTTCTCCCTCCCCTCCCGGGGGAAGGAGCAAGGCATATCAGACCGGCGTGAGCACGCCCCGCCCCGCGAAGTGCCCTTCGGCATTCGCAAGAAAATGGTCGACCGACTTCTGCGTGGCCTCGGGCGACCAGCCCGCCATGTGCGGCGTCAGCAGCACGTTGTCGAGGCCGACCAGCGGTTCGGGCCGTTTCGGCTCGCTCTCGTACACATCGAGGCCGGCCCCGGCGATGCGGTGCTCGCGCAGCGCCGCGGCCAGCGCCTCGGTGTCGACCACGCTGCCGCGCCCGATGCTGACGAGGTAGCCCTGCGGCCCGAGCGCATCGAGCACTTCGGCATTCACAAGGTGGCGCGTGGCCGGCCCGCCCGGCGCGGCCAGCACCAGGAAGTCGGCCCAGGCGGCCAGCGACTTCAGGTCGCCGAAGTAGCGGTGCGCGGCGCCTTCGCGCGGCTTGCGGTTGTGATAGCCGATCTCCATGTCGAAGGCGGCCGCGCGCCTGGCGATCTTCTGGCCGATGGTGCCGAGCCCCAGGATGCCGAGCTTCTTGCCCGACACGTTCGGCGGCTGCGGAATGGCTTCGCGCCACACGCCTTCGCGGCACAGCCGGTCGAGCTTGCGGAACTCGCGCACGATGCCGATCAGGAGGCCGAAGGCATGGTCGGCCACGCAGTCGTCGTTGGTGCCCGCGCCATTGGCGGTGGCGATGCCGCGCGCACGCGTCACTTCGAGCGGTACGCCTTCGTAGCCCGCGCCCATGCAGCAGACCAGGTCGAGCGCCGGCATGGCCGCGATCTCCTCGGGCGTGATGCCGATCACGCCGATGGTCAGCACCGCGCGGAATTTCTTGCCGTGCTCGGCAATGGCGGCGGCGCGCGCGGCGGGGTCGAAGGCATAGGTCATGTCGTAGACCTCGGCAATCTGGGCCTGGTGGGCGCTCGAGAGGCTGTTGAGCACCAGCAGGGGAATCTTGGTCGGCACGTCTGAACTCCTGGATCGACTTGAAAAAATGAATGATCGGGCTACATCAGCGGTGTGGCTTCGCTCTTCTGCAAAGCCCACATCTGCGCATAGCGTCCCTGCTTCGCAAGCAGCTCGGCATGCGTGCCGCGCTCGACGATCACGCCCGCTTCGAGCACCAGGATCTCGTGCGCGTCGACCACCGTCGACAGGCGGTGCGCGATCACCAGCGTGGTCTTGTCCTGCGCGGCGCTCCTGAGCTCCGACTGGATGGCGCGCTCGTTGGCCGAATCGAGCGCCGAGGTGGCCTCGTCGAAGATCACGATCGGCGGGTTCTTGAGCAGCGTGCGCGCAATGGCCACGCGCTGCTTTTCTCCGCCCGAGAGCTTCAGGCCGCGCTCGCCCACCGTCGTCTCGTAGCCCTTCGGCGTGGCCGAGATGAAGTCGTGGATGCGCGCGGCGCGCGCCGCCCCCTCGACCTCTTCGCGCGTGGCACCGGGGCGGCCGTAGGCGATGTTGTATTCGACCGTGTCGTTGAACAGCACCGTGTCCTGCGGCACGATGCCGATCGCGCGCCGCACGCTGGACTGCTGCACTTCGCGGATGTCCTGCCCGCCGATGGTGATGCGGCCCTGCTGCACATCGTAGAAGCGGTAGAGCAGCCGCGCGAGCGTCGACTTGCCCGAGCCCGAGGGGCCGACCACGGCCACCGTCTTGCCGGCGGGGATCTCGAAGCTCACGTGCTTGAGGATCGGCCGGTCGGGCTCGTAGGCAAAGCTCACGTCCTGGAAGCGGATGGTGGAGTCAACGACCGCGAGCGGCTGCGCGCCCGGCGCATCGCGCACTTCGCGCTCCTTCTCCATCAGCACGAACATCTTGTCCAGATCGGTCAGGCTCTGCTTGATCTCGCGGTAGATCACGCCCAGAAAGTTGAGCGGAATGTAGAGCTGGATCATGAAGGCGTTGACCATCACCAGGTCGCCCAGCGTCATGCGGCCTTCGACCACGCCGGAGGTGGCGCGCCAGAGCATCAGCACCAGGCTGGTCGCGATGATCAGCTGCTGGCCGGTGTTGAGCATGCTCAGCGTGCGCTGGCTCTTGATGGCGGCCTTGCGGTAGCGGTCCAGGCTGGCGTCGTAGCGCTTCGCCTCGAACTCCTCGTTGTTGAAGTACTTGACGGTTTCATAGTTCAGGAGCGAATCGACCGCGCGGCTCTGGGCCATGGAGTCGAGCTCGTTCATGGTCTTGCGGAACTGGGTGCGCCACTCGGTCACGGTGACCGTGAAGGTGATGTAGAGCACCAGCGCCGCGGCCGTGATCCAGACGAACAGCGAATCGAACTTCACGCCCAGGATGGTGAGCACCAGCGCCAGCTCGATGAGAGTGGGCACGATGCTGTAGAGCGACATCGAGATGAGCGAATGCACGCCGCGCGTGCCGCGCTCGATGTCGCGCGTCATGCCGCCGGTCTGGCGCTCCAGGTGGAAGCGCAGGCTCAGCGAATGCAGGTGGCCGAACACCTCCAGCGCGATCTGCCGCGCTGTGCCCTCGGTGGCCTTGGCGAAGATCAGCTCGCGCAGCTCGCCGAAGAGCGCGGTCGAAAAGCGCAGCAACCCGTAGGCCAGCAGGAGCCCGAGGGGCACGATCAGCAGCGCCTGGGCCATGTCCGGCTTGGGCGTCATCGTGTCGATCAGGTCCTTGAGCAGCACCGGCACGCCCACGTTGGCCACCTTGGCGCCCACCATGAAGCCGAGCGCGGCGATCACCCGCCACTTGTACTGCCAGAGATAGGGGAAAAGGCGGCGCAGCGTCGCCCAGTCGGAGCGGTCGCTGCGCGCCGGCGCATGGCCGGTGGCGCTGTGGGGGGGAGGAGGTAGGGCTTCGCCGCTGCGGCGCATGAGGGACAATCGTGGTTGCTTTGTTTGTTCCAGATTGTGCCCATGTCCGATATTTCCAGCACCGCCGCTGCCGCAACCCTCAAGAGCCTGCCCACCGACATGGAGCTGGTGCTCAAGGTCATTCCGATGCCGGCGGACTGCAACGCCAATGGCGACATCTTCGGCGGCTGGGTCATGGCGCAGTGCGACCTCGCCGGCTCGGTCATTCCGGCGCGCTACGCCAAGGGCCGCCAGGCCACGGTGGCGGTCAACGAATTCATCTTCAAGCAGCCGGTGCGGCTGGGCGACATCCTCTCGTTCTATTCGAAGCTGGTGCGCATCGGCCGCACCTCGGTCACGGTCACGGTCGAGGTCTTTGCCGAGCGCTTCCGGGCGCAAGGCGAATACATCAAGGTGACGCAGGCCACCTTCACCTACGTGGCCATCGACGACAACGGCCGGCCCCGGCCGATCGAGCAGCAACCCTGAGCGCGCTCACAGCGCCGGGTCGCGCACCCGCTCGAAGCGTTCGAACTCGCGGTTGACCCAGCGCCCGTCGATCCGCTCGGCGCGGCGGATGTAGACGGCCTGCACGATGTCGCGCGTGTGGGCGTCGATCTCGATCGGGCCGCGCGGGCTCTCCAACTGGAGGCCCCGGAACGCGTCGACCAGCCGTTCGCCGCTGACGCCGCCGCGCATGGCCGGCGAGCTCATCGCGGCGTCGGCCGCCGCGAGCGCATCGTGCGCCGCCACCGCGAAGTAGCCGGGCCGCAGGTGGCTGCCGTACTCGGTCTCGAAGACACCGGTGAAGCGGCGGTTGGCCGCCGACGCGTGGGCAAACGAATAGTGGTGGCTGGTCACGAGCCCCTCGGCCAGTTCGCCGATGCCTTCGAGGTAGTGGTCGTCGGTGGCGTCGCCGGTCGCGAGCAGGCGGATGCCGGTGTCGGCCATCCCGCGGTCGCGCCAGAACTTGAGGAAGGTCGCAGGCATCTGGCCCGAAGGCAGGAAGAAGAACACCGCCTGCGGCCTGAGCTCGCGCAGCCGCAGCATGTAGGCCGAATAGTCCAGCGTGTTGAGCGGCACGCGCAGCATCGCGCCGACGCGCCCGCCGCCTGCGGTGATGGCCGAGACGAAGGCGCTTTCGGCATCGACGCCCGAGGCGTAGTCGGCCACCACGGTGCAGACATCGCGCAGCCCTTGCTGGAACGCCCAGCGCGCCAGCGGCATCGTGACCTGCGCGATGGTGAAGGACACCCGCACCGCGAACGGGCAGCGCGCCGTGATGCCCGAGGAAGCCGCATTCATCACCAGGAGGGGCACCTTGGCCTGCGTGGCCACGGCGCCGACGGCATAGGCGTTGGAGCTGAAGTCCAGCCCCGCGAGCAGGTCCACGCGCTCGCTCTCCACCAGGTCCTGCGCATGGCGGCGTGCCTGCTCGGGCGCGCTGCCGGGCACGTCGCGGCGCAGCAACTCGACGGGGCGCCCCGCGATGCGCTGGTTGTGCGCGGCGAGCCAGACCGACATGCCGGCATCGAACTGCCTCCCACCGGCGGCATAGGGACCGGACCAGGAACCGATGAGGCCGATACGCAGCGGCCGCACGCGGGCCAAGGCCAGCGAAGGCACGGCCAGGGCGCCTGCGAGCAGGCCTAAAGTACGCCTGCGCGTGGTGTCGATTGCTACTTTTTCAGTAGCATCATTCGCGCACTGGGTGGGCGTTGCCGGCGATCGTGTCTCGAAAACTTGCACGGCGACAGTGTACGCATGCGCCGTTGGCCGGCAAGCGTGAAAACGCGCTCAGACTTTCGAGAAATCGGGCTTGCGCTTCTCCATGAAGGCGCCGAAGGCCTCGCGCGCGGCGGGCTCGCGCAGCATGCGGCCGAAGCTCGCGCCTTCTTCGTCCATGCGTTCGAGCACCGCAGGCATCTGCGCCTTCTTCAGCAGGCGCTTGGTCTCGACCAGCGCGCTCAGCGGCTTGGCCGCGAGCTTGCGGGCCTGCACCTGCGCGATGGCATTGGCTTCGGTCGGCGGCACGATGCGGTTGACCAGGCCCACTTCGAGCGCGGCCTCGGCCATGAAGGGTTCGCCCAGCAGCAGCGCCTCGGCCGCGCGGTGGTAGCCCAGCATCTGCGGCACCAGCAGGCTCGACGCCGCCTCGGGGCACAGGCCCAGGTTCACGAAAGGCATCGAGAACGCCGCGTTGTCGCCCGCATAGACCAGGTCACAGTGGAACAGCATCGTGGTGCCGATGCCCACGGCCGGGCCGCAGACCGCAGCCACGATGGGCTTGGGAAAGGCCGCAATGCCGCGCAGGAAGCGGAACACCGGCGAATCCTTGCCGGCGGGCGGCGCGTTCAGGAAGTCGCCGATGTCGTTGCCCGCGCTGAAGATGGTGGGGTCGCCCTGGATCAGCACGCAGCGCACGGCCGCATCGCCCTCGGCCGCGGCCAATGCATCGGCGAGCTCGCCGTACATGCTGCTCGTGATCGAATTCTTCTTGTCGACGCGGTTGAAGGTGAGGGTCATCACACCGGCTTCGGTGTGGACGAGGATGTCGCTCATGGGAATGGTCCTTGGATAAAACGGTTTGTCTGGATGGCGGCGCAGTAGTCAGGCGTCGAGGGCTTCGCGCACGAAATCCAGGCGATCCTGGCCCCAGAACATCTGGTCGCCGACGAACATGGTGGGCGCGCCGAACACGCCGCGCGCCACCGCTTCCTGCGTGACGGCCTTCAGGCGGTCCTTCACTTCCTGCGTGCCGGCCAGCGCGAGCAAGGCGGTGGCGTCGAAGCCCGCATTTTGAAGCACGGCGCCGACGGTGGCCGGGTCGTTCATGTTCTTCGGCTCGACCCACATCGCGTGGAAGACGGCACCGACATATGCGCCAAAGCGCGCCGGCTCCTTCATCTGGAGGCCGGTCGCACCGCGCATCAACAGCAGCGTGTTGATGGGGAAGTGCGGGTTGTGCACGAAGGGCACGCCGTAGCGTTTGGCAAAGCGCTGCAGGTCGATGGTCATGTACGGCGCCTTGGGCACGATCTCGGCCGGCGAACGGTTGCCGGTGGCCTGGAACACGCCGCCCAGCAGCATGGGCTTCCACACCAGCTCGGCGCCGGTGTCGGCGCACACGTGCGGCAGCTGCGTGGCGGCCAGGTAGGCGGCGGGGCTGCCGAAGTCGAAATAGAACTCGACTGTCTTTGTCATCGGTGTGTCTCCTTATGAGGTACTTTTTTCAGGGCGCGTGCACAGGCCACCGGGTACTCCCCTGCGCGTACCCCGTCGGCGGGAGCGCGCCCTGAACAGCCGGACGTCATTTCAGAACTTCTCCGACCAAGGCCGCAGGTCGAGCTCGTGCGTCCAGGCGTCGCGCGGCTGCGCGTGCAGCATCCAGTAGCTGTCGGCGATGTGCTCGGGGTTCAGGATGCCGTCGCTGTCCTTCAGCGCATAGCGCTCGGGGAAATTGCTGCGGATGAACTCGGTGTCGATGGCGCCGTCGACCACCACGTGCGCAACGTGAATGCCCTGCGGCCCGAGCTCGCGCGCCATCGACTGGGCCAGCGCGCGCAGCGCCATCTTGGCGCCCGAAAACGCGCCGAAGTTGGCCGCGCCGCGCAGCGACGCCGTGGCGCCCGTGAAGATGATCGTGCCGCGGTGCCCGCTCTTCGGCATCGCGCGCGCCACCATGCGCCTGGCCACCTCGCGCCCGTTGAGAAAGCCCGAGAAGCAGGCCATCTCCCACACCTTGAAGTACTTGCGCGCAGTCTCGGCGAGGATGCTCTCGGGCACGTTGGCGCCGATGTTGAACACCATCACCTCGATCGGCCCGATCGTCGATTCGATCTGCTCGACGAGCGCGACCACTTCTTCTTCCTTGCGCGCATCGCACGCAAAGGCGTGGGCACGGCCGCCCGCAGCCTCGATCTGCGCGACCAGCGGCTGCAGCTTGTCGAGGCTGCGGCGCGTGACGCAGGTGGCATAGCCCTCGCGCGCGAAGCGGCGGGCAATGGCGCCGCCGGTGGCGTCGCCGGCACCGACGATGAGTGCGGCCTTTTGCATGGAAGCCATCGCTATTCCTTGTAGTAGACGATCTGGTTCGAGGTGGCGAGCAGCACGCCCTGCTCGCTCCACAGATGCGCCTTCTGGTCGAAGAAGCCGTTGAAGAACTGCTGCCCCACCGCGCGGCCCAGCAGGTAACCCGTGCCGACCTCGGCCAGCTGCGCCGGGCCGGCATGGAAGTAGGTGGTGATCGACACCGTGCCGGCCGGCACATGCCTGGCGCGGCGCAGCCAGACGCGCGGATAGAACACGTCGCTCATCGCACTCAGCGAGGCGAAATCGAGCGGCCGCGCCCGCGCGTCGCGCAGCCAGAGCCGGCTCTCGCTGTGATGCAGGCTCTCGTCCCACTTCGCGGGAATGCTGCCGCTGAACAGGCGCATCTCGTACTGGTCGAGCCAGGCCACGCCGGCCGGGCCGACGCTCAGGCGCTCGACCGTCTCGGGCGTGGGCGCCTCGGGCATCGGCAGGTCGCTCTGGCCCCAGGTGTCGCGGCGCGCGGCCGTCACCGCGGTGGCGGTGGTGGTCATGTTCGGCGCGCCGCCTGCGCCAGGCTGCGTGATCTGCACGGTCCAGTGCTGGGTCGAGCGGTTGGTGCGCACGGCGGTGGCCTGCACGTCGAATGCGCCGGCCTCCAGCGCAGCCGCAAAGTTGACGGTCAGCGCGATCGGCGTGCCCAGCACATCCGGATGCTGCATCACCGACCGCAGCGCAATGGCCGCGGTGGCGCCACCGAATGGGCCGACCATGTTCCAGTAGTCCGGGCTCGTGGCGCCGGTGAAGTGGCCCACGCGGATGTCGCTGTGCTGAAGTGCCAGGGCCTTGTCGAAGGGGTGTTGCATGTTCATGATGGTTTGCAGTGTGCCTCCGGTGGATGGCGTCACGCAGTCGTGTGCGGGACGCCGGCTTGCTGCGCTGCGGTAAGCGCGGCCAGCCGGTGCAGCTTGTCGACCGTGCCCGGCCACAGGCTCTGGCTGAACTGTTCGCGGAAGAAGCCGAAGTGCCCGATGCGCCGTGCCTGCACGTCGGCCGGCGCAATGCGCTCCATGGCGCGCGGCGCGCCGGCATAGAAGCTCAGCAGGCTTTCGGTGCCGGCGAGCGTCATGAGCTCGTCGTCGGTGATCGACAGCGCAAGCACCGGAAAGCGCACGCGCCCGTAGCTCTGCAGCGCCAGATCGCCTTCGGCGCCGACGCTGTAGCGCGGGTGGAGGCACCAGCGCCGCCATTGCAGGATCACGCCGCGCGGCAGGTCGCCCACCTTCTTCAGCCTGCGGCCCGGAAAGTAGCCGAACAGCCGCGTGGCCAGCGGCACGAGCACGAACCAGAAATAGAGGATGCTGCGCTTGAGCTTGGGCGCGTTCTCGCGCCAGTAGCCGCTGCCGGCCGCAATGCTGACGAGGCCGTCGACCTGCTCGGGCCGCTGCAGGAAACCCGGCAGCTGCGCACCCAGGCTGTGGCCCAGAAGATAGAGCGGCTGTTCCGGCAGCGCGGCCTTGGCGGCGTCGATCACCGCTTCGTAGTCGCGCGCCCAGTCGAACAGGTCGGCCTCGAAGCCGCGCAGCGAGGCGCCGTTGCGCGAATCACCCGAGCCGCGGTAGTCGAAGGTCCAGACGCGCAGGCCCTGCTGCGCGAGCCACTGCGCGAAGGGTTCGTAGAACGACTGGCGCACGCCCATGGCGCCGCCGATCACGATGCTGGCGCGCGGTGCGCCTGCGGGCTCGTAGCGGCGCACTGCCAGTTGCACGCCACTGTCGACCGGGAGTTGTTGCGCTTGCATGGGTTTGTCTCTTTCATCGTTGATCAATCACCGCTCCGCAACGCCGCAGATCGCCCGCGCAGCAGCCGCTACACGCGCTCGAAGATGCCCGCTGCGCCCTGCCCCATCCCCACGCACATCGTGACCATGCCGTACTTCAGGTTCTCGCGGCGCAGCGCATGCACCACCGTGGCCGCACGGATCGCGCCCGTCGCGCCGAGCGGATGGCCCAATGCGATCGCGCCGCCCATCGGGTTGACCTTGCTCGGGTCGAGCCCCAGCGTGTTGATCACCGCGAGCGACTGCGCAGCGAAGGCTTCGTTGAGCTCGAACCAGTCGATGTCCTCGTGCTTGAGGCCGGCATAGCGCAGCGCAGCCGGAATGGCCTCGATCGGGCCGATGCCCATGATGTGCGGCGGCACGCCCTTGCTCGCAAAGCTCACGAAGCGCGCGAGCGGCGTGAGGCCGTATTGCTTCACGGCCTTCTCGCTCGCGAGGATCAGCGCGCCCGCGCCGTCGGAAGTCTGCGAGCTGTTGCCGGCCGTCACGGTGCCGCGCGCGGCGAACACGGTGCGCAGCTTGGCCAGGCCTTCGAGGCTGGTGTCGGGGCGCGCGCCTTCGTCGAGGTTGACGGTGCGGGTCCTGGCGATCGATTCGCCGGTGGCGAGGTCCGGCGTGCGGTCGGTCACTTCGATGGGCGTGATCTCGTCCGCGAACTTGCCGGCCTTCTGCGCGGCCAGCGCCTTCTGGTGCGAGGCGAGCGCGAACTCGTCCTGCGCCTCGCGGCTCACCTTCCACTGCTGCGCGACCTTCTCGGCCGTGAGGCCCATGCCGTAGGCAATGCCGACATCGCCTTCGCGTTCGAAGATGGAAGGCGACAGCGAGGGCGAGTTGCCCATCATCGGCACCATGCTCATGCTCTCGACGCCGGCCGCGATCATCACGTCGGCCTCGCCCACGCGGATGCGGTCCGCGGCCATCTGCACGGCCGACAGGCCCGATGCGCAGAAGCGGTTCACGGTGATGCCGCCGATGCTGGTCGGCAGGCCCGCGAGCACCGCGCCGATGCGCGCGACGTTCAGGCCCTGCTGCGATTCGGGAATCGCGCAGCCGCAGATGATGTCTTCGATGGCCTTGGGGTCGAGGCCCGGCACGGCGGCCAGCGCGGCCTTGAGCGTGGTCGCGAGCAGGTCGTCGGGCCGGTAGTTGCGGAAGTAGCCGCGGTGGGATTTGCCGATCGGTGTGCGGGTGGCGGAGACGATGTAGGCGTCTTGGACTTGTTTCATGGATAGCTCCTGGATTTGGCTCCTTCCCCCTCTGGGGGAAGGTTGGGATGGGGGCAAGCGGCCTTCAATTCGGCAAGTCGATTGACGATGGCCTGCAGCACCCCTTCAAAATTGACAAATGGATCGTTCGATCCGAAACGCAGGACCTCGAATCCCCGCTCACGCAAGAAGGCATCGCGTCGTGCGTCATAGCTTTCTTGCACTTGGTGCTGCGATCCATCCATTTCGACGATCAGTTTTGGATCGAGGCAGGCGAAGTCGGCGATGTGGTTCCCGAGTGGATGCTGCCGACGGAGCTTCACTCCCAGTTGTTCGCTGCGCAACCCACTCCAGAGCTTGCGCTCGGAGTCGGTCATCTCGCGTCGGAGAACGCGAGCATTCTTTTGCGCGTTGGGAGTGGATTGGTTTTGCATCGGCTGCTGCCCCCATCCCGGCCTTCCCCCAGAGGGGGAAGGAGGAAGAGAAGGACTGCGTCAGTTGCGCACCGGCTTCCCCGTGCTCAGCATCCCCATGATCCGCTCCTGCGTCTTCGGATGCACGATGAGCGAGCAGAACGCCTTGCGTTCCAGCGTCATCAGGTATTCCTCGGTCACGAGCGAGCCCGCGTCCACGTCGCCGCCGGTCACCACGTGCGCGATCAGGCTCGCGATGTGGAAATCGTGCGCGCTGATGAAGCCGCCGTCGCGCATGTTCACGAGCTGGCCCTTGATCGTCGCGGCGCCGCTGCGGCCCGCCACGCGGAAGGTGCGGCGCAGCGGCGGGCGGTAGCCGGCGTCGGCCATGGCCCTGGCCTGCTGCAGCGCCACGTAGAGCAGCTCGTCCTTGTTCGGCACGATGATGTCGCTGTCCAGCAGGTAGCCGAGCTTCTTCGAATCGAGCGCGCCGGTGCCCACCTTGGCCATCGCGGCGGCCGTGAAGCCTTCGGTCAGGAACGGCAGCAGGTCGATGCCTGTGGAGGCCGCCGCGTTCTCCGCAGCGCGGCGTGCGATGTAGGTCAGGCCGCCGGCGCCAGGGATCAGGCCCACGCCGACTTCGACCAGGCCGATGTAGCTTTCCATCGCCGCCACGCGCCTGGCTGAATGGATGGCCAGCTCGCAGCCGCCGCCCAGCGCCATGCCGCGCACGGCCGAGACCACCGGCACGCTCGCGTAGCGGATCTTGAGCATCACGTTCTGCAGTTCTTCTTCCGCGCCTTCGACCGCGCCGATGCCCGCGACCACGAAGGCCGGCAGCATGGCCTGCAGGTCGGCGCCGACCGAGAACACTTCGTCGGGCGACCAGATCACCAGGCCCTTGTATTCGGCTTCGGCCAGGTCGACCGCGGCGCCCAGTGCCTCGGCCACGTCGGGGCTGATGGCATGCATCTTCGAATGGATGCTGGCGATCAGCACTTCGCCGTCGAGCGTCCACACGCGCACATCGCCTTCGTCGCTGATGGTGGTGCCCGCAGTGTTCGCGTCGGCCGCGTTCGCGCCGAGCACGCTTTCGGGGAACAGCTGCCGCTCATGCACCGGCAGCTTGCGCTGTGGAACGAACTTGTTCTGCGAAGCGCTCCACGAGCCTTCAGGCGCGTGCACGCCGCCGGCCTGCGCGACCGGGCCTTCGAACACCCACTTCGGCAGCGGCACCGTGCTCAGCGCCTTGCCGGCGTCGATGTCTTCCTGCACCCACTTGGCGACCTGCGCCCATCCGGCCTCCTGCCAGAGCTCGAACGGGCCCTGCTTCATGCCGAAGCCCCAGCGCATCGCAAAATCCACGTCGCGCGCGCTTTCGGCAATGGTCGCCAGGTGCACGGCCGCGTAGTGGAAGCTGTCGCGCAAGATCGCCCAGAGGAACTGGCCTTGCGGCCCTTCGCTCTCGCGCAAGAGCTTCAGGCGCTCGCCCGCTGGCTTCTTGAGCATGCGGCCATACACCTCGTCGGCCTTGGCGCCGGCGGGCACGTACTCGCCGCTCTGGAGGTCGAAGCGCAGGATGTCGCGGCCGATCTTCTTGAAAAAGCCGGCCTTGGTCTTCTGGCCCAGGTTGCCGAGCTCGAGCAGCTTGGCGAGCACCGGCGGCGTCGCGAAGTTGGCGTAGAACGGGTCGGTCTCGGCGTTGAGGTTGTCCTGCAGCGTCTTCACGACGTGGGCCATGGTGTCCAGGCCCACCACGTCGGCCGTGCGGAAGGTGCCCGAGCTCGCGCGGCCCAGCTTCTTGCCGGTGAGGTCGTCCACCACGTCGGGCGTGAGGCCGAACTTCTCGACTTCCTTCAGCGTGGCCAGCATGCCGGCGATGCCGACGCGGTTGGCGATGAAGTTGGGCGTGTCGTGCGCGCGCACCACGCCCTTGCCGAGCGTGCTGGTGACGAAGGCCTCGAGATCGTCGAGCACCTGCGGCTCGGTGGTGGGCGTGTTGATCAGCTCCACCAGGAACATGTAGCGCGGCGGGTTGAAGAAGTGGATGCCGCAGAAGCGCGGCTTCAGGGCTTCAGGCAGCGCCTCGCTGAGCTTGGTGATCGACAGGCCCGAGGTGTTCGAGGCCAGGATCGCGTGCCTGGCGACGTGGGGCGCGATCTTCCTGTACAGGTCGAGCTTCCAGTCCATGCGCTCGGCGATGGCTTCGATGACGAGATCGCACTCGCCGAGCCTGGCGAGGTCGTCGTCGTAGTTGGCCTGCTCGATGAGCACCGCATCGGCCACGTCGCCGAGCGGCGCGGGCTTGAGCTTCTTGAGGTTGTCGATGGCGCGCGAGACGATGCCGTTCTTCGGGCCTTCCTTGGCGGCCAGGTCGAACAGCACGACGGGCACGCGCACGTTGACGAGGTGGGCGGCAATCTGCGCGCCCATCACGCCGGCGCCGAGCACGGCGACCTTCTTCACTTGAAATCGGGACATGTTGATTGGTATGTGTTGTGAGAAACCGTGCGCCGCTTACTGCACGCGGTTCCAGGTTTGCGTACGCCAGAAGGGCCCCAGATAGCCGCGCACTTCGAGCTTCTTGCCACCGTCGATCGGCGTGAAGCTCGCGCGGTATTCCTTGCCGTTCTCGGGGTCGAGGATCTTTCCGCCTTCCCAGACGTCCTTGCCCTCGGCCTTCTTGCCGCCGCGGATGATGTCGAGCCCGGTGATGGGCTTGCCCTTGCGGTCGTCGCTGCACTCGTCGCAGATCGCATCGGGCTTGGCGTCCTTCTTGAGCGACTTCTCGATGCGGCCGATGAGCGCGCCGTTGACTTCGCCGATGCGGATCTCGGCCTTGGCCTCGCCGGTCTTGTCGTCGACGTTGCGCCAGAGGCCGACAGGCGTGGTCTGCGCCGCGGCCATGACGGCGGTGGCGGCAAGAACGATGGCTGCAAGCGTCGATTTCATGAAACGGCTCCCAGTCGGACGATGAGAAGAAGGGTCGAAGGCCTCAGGCCAGCGCCGCGTCGGTGTCCATCAGCACCTTGCTGCCGGCGCGTGCGGTGCGCATCAGCGTCGCGGTTTCGGGGAACAGCTTGGCGAAGTAGAAGCGCGCGGTCTGCAGCTTGGCAACATAGAACGGGTCGGTGTTGCCGGCGGCAATTTCGCGCAGCGCCACCTGCGCCATGCGCGCGAACAGGTAGCCGAACACGAAATGGCCGGCCACGCGCAGGTAGTCGACCGCGGCGGCGCCCACTTCGTCGGGGTTCTGGAAGCCCTTGAAGCCGATCTCCGTCGTGAACTTGGTGAGCTGGTCGCCCAGGCCCGCGATGGGGTTGATGAACTCGGCCATCTTCTCGTTCACGCCCTCTTCTTCCACCAGCTTGGCGACGAGCTTGCCGAACTTCTTCAGCGACGCGCCGTTGTTGCCCAGCACCTTGCGGCCCAGCAGGTCCAGCGACTGGATGGTGTTGGTGCCTTCGTAGATCATGTTGATGCGGTTGTCGCGCACGAACTGCTCCATGCCCCATTCCTTGATGAAGCCGTGGCCGCCGAACACCTGCATGCAGGCGTTGGTCGCGATGTGGCCGTTGTCGGTGATGAAGGCCTTGACGATGGGCGTGAGCAGCGCCACCAGTTCGCCCGAGTCCTTGCGCACCTTCTCGTCCGGGTGGTTGTGCTCCTTGTCGAGCAGCAGCGTGCAGAAGATCTGCAGCGCGCGGCCGCCTTCGGCGTACGCCTTGGCCGTGAGCAGCATCTTGCGCACGTCGGGGTGCACGATGATCGGGTCGGCTTCCTTGTCCTTGGCCTTCACGCCCGAGAGCGAGCGCATCTGGATGCGGTCCTTGGCGTAGGCCAGCGCATTCTGGTAAGCCACTTCGGTCAGGCCGAGCGACTGGTTGCCCACGCCCAGGCGCGCGGCGTTCATCATCACGAACATGGCCTGCAGGCCCTTGTTGGGCTCGCCCACCAGCGAACCGGTGGCGCCTTCGATCACGATCTGCGCGGTGGCGTTGCCGTGGATGCCCATCTTGTGCTCGAGGCCGGCGCAGAAGATCGGGTTGCGCTCGCCGAGCGAGCCGTCGGACTTGACCTTGTACTTGGGCACCACGAACAGGCTGATGCCCTTGCTGCCCTTGGGCGCATCGGGCAGGCGGGCCAGCACCAGGTGAATGATGTTGTCCGTCATGTCGTGCTCGCCGGCCGAGATGAAGATCTTGCTGCCGGTGATGCGGTAGCTGCCGTCGGGCTGGGGTTCGGCCTTGGTGCGCAGCAGGCCCAGGTCGGTGCCGCAGTGCGGCTCGGTCAGGCACATGGTGCCGGTCCATTCGCCGCTCGTGAGCTTGGGCAGGTAGGTCTTCTTCTGCTCTTCGGTGCCGTGGGCCACCAGCGCTTCGTAGGCGCCGTGCGAGAGGCCAGGGTACATGGTCCAGGCCTGGTTGGCGCTGTTGAGCATTTCGAACAGGCACTGGTTGACCACGAAGGGCAGGCCCTGGCCGCCGAAGGCCGGGTCGCACGAGAGCGCGGGCCAGCCGCCTTCGACGTACTTGGCGTAGGCGTCCTTGAAGCCCTTGGGCGTCTTGACCTCGTGCGTGGCCTTGTCGAGCGTGCAGCCTTCTTCGTCGCCGCTGATGTTGAGCGGGAAGGTCACCTCGGCGGCGAACTTGCCGGCCTCCTCGATCACCGCGTTGATGGTGTCGGCATCGGTCTCGGCATGGGCCGGAAGCGCCTTGAGTTCGTCGGCGACGTTGAGCACTTCGTGCAGCACGAACTGCATGTCGCGTACGGGTGGGTTGTAGGTAGGCATCCGTGACTCTCCTGGTCTAAAACTGAAAGGGAAAAAGAAAAAGGGGGCCGCTCAGCGCACCGGCTTGAGCCGGCGGGAGGCGGCGGGCTTGGCCGCCGCCGCGGCTTCGGCCGGCGGCGCATCGGGCGTGGCGCTGCGCGCAAGGATGTTGTCGAAGCCGACGTTGGCGCGGCCGATGGAACCCGGCACCTGCAGGAAGCGCGCTTCGTAGTGCAGCGCGAGGATCAGGCCGTGGATCTCGAAGGCCAGCTGCCGCTCGTCGGCGTCGGCGCGCAGATGGCCTTCGCTCTTGGCCTGCACGATCGCGCGCAGCACGGCCGCCTGCCAGATGCTGACCGATTCCACGAGCGCATCGCGCACCGGGCCGGGACGGTCGTCGAATTCGGAAGCGCCGCTGATGTAGATGCAGCCCGAGTCGATCTCGGCCGAGGTGCGCTTCATCCAGTTGGCGAACATGGCGCGCAGGCGCGGCAGGCCGCGCGGCGCCTCGAGCGCGGGAAAAAACACTTCCTGCTCGAAACGTGCGTGATACTCGCGCACCACGGAAATCTGCAGTTCCTCGCGCGAGCCGAAGTGGGCGAACACGCCCGACTTGCTCATCTTGGTGAGCTCGGCCACCGCGCCGATCGACAGGCCCTCGAGCCCGATCTGCGCCGCCAGCGCCAGCGCGGCGTCGACGATCACGGCCTTGGTCTGCTGGCCCTTCTGGGCAGCGCGGACCGGCTTGGCGGGAACGGCATTGACAGACATCGTGGAAGCTCCGGAATAAAACGAACGGTCGTTCTATTTTGCAGGGGCTTTGCACTTTTGGCTGGCAATGACCTTCCGCTATTGAAGGTTAATGGGCGGAAAGCGGGGCGCCATGCCCCACCCCCGGATCAGAACTCCTGCGAGACCGGCCGCAGCACCACCTCGTTGATGTCCACATCCGCCGGCTGCTCCACGGCATAGACCACGGCGCGCGCCACCGAATCGGCGGGGATCTGGTTGGCTTCGTAGAACGCCCTGACGCCGGCCGCGCTCTCGGCGTCGGTGCTGCCGAACTTCAGCTCCGACTCCACCGCGCCGGGCGAGACGATGGTCACGCGCACGCCGCCGTTGCCCATTTCCACGCGCAGCCCTTCGGAGATGGCGCGCACCGCATGCTTGGTCGCGCTGTAGACCGTGCCGATCGGCGTGAACACCTTGAGCCCCGCGATCGACGCGACGTTGACGATATGGCCGCTGCCCTGTGCCTGCATGCGCGGCAGCACCGCGGCAATGCCGTAGAGCACGCCCTTGATGTTGACGTCGATGGTGCGGTCCCACTCGTCGACCTTGAGCTTGTCGAGTGGCGACAGCGGCATCACGCCCGCGTTGTTGACCAGCACGTCGATGCGGCCGAAGGCCTCGACAGTGGCGGCGGCGAGCTTTTCCAGATCGGCGCGACGGGCCACGTCGGTGGCCACGGCGATGGCCTCGCCGCCGGCCTCGCGGATTTCGGCGACCACCTTGTCGAGGCGATCGGTGCGACGCGCCGCGAGCACCACTTTCGCGCCGCGCGCGGCCAGGTGGCGTGCGGTCGATTCGCCGAGCCCGCTGCTCGCGCCGGTGACGATGGCGACCTTGCCTTTGATGTTGTCTTGAACGGATGTCATGGGAAATTCCTTTCGGGTGTGTTGAAGAACAAGAAGTACATGCAGTGTGGAAAATCCACGCGTTCCCGTAAATGAAACTCTGGCGACTTCACAATTCCTCAATCTGGAATACAGCGCCTCTTGAAAGCACCCCATGGCCAACCGTCTCGAAGCCCTGCGCGTGTTCTGCACCGCCGCCGCTGCCGCCAACTTCCGCGAGGCCGCCGCGCGCCTGTCCGTCTCGCCGCAAGTCGTGACGCGCGCGGTGCGCGAGCTGGAAGAAGAACTGGGCGAGCCGCTGTTCCATCGCAGCACGCGCGGCGTGCAGCTCACCGACTTCGGCCGGCAGCTGGCCGAGCGCGCCCGCGTGGCGGTGGGCAGCGTCGACGAGCTGTTCCACCAGATCGACCGGCGCGCGCTGTCGCAGCATGCGGGCACGGTGCGGGTCACGGCGCCGCACGTGTATGCCCGGCTCATTCCGCAGGCGCTGGCGCCGCTGCTGGCGGCGCACCCCGGGCTGGTGCTCGACCTGCGCCTGTCGGAGCAGCATGCCGACGTGGTCGACGAGCAGATCGACATCGGCGTGCGCGTGGGGCCGATGCGCGATGCGCGCTTCGTGGCGCGCGCCGTCGGCAAGATGGCGCTATATGTGGTGGCGGCGCCCGCGCTCATCGAACGGGTGGGCCGGCCGCAGGGCCTCGATGCGCTTTCGGCGCTGCCGCTCACCGCGCTGATCGACCGCAGCTCGGGCCGCCCCTGGCCGTGGGCCTTCAGCAGGCGGCGGGTGGTGACGGTGTCCTCGCCCGCCTTCGTGACCGACAGCATCGATGCCGAATGCGCCGCCGTGCTCGCGGGCGTCGGTTTCGGGCAGCTGATCGGGCCGCTGGCCGAACCGTGGCTGCGCACAGGCGCGATGCTGCCCGTGCTGGAGGCCGAGGCGCCCGAGCCCTGGCCCATCCACGTCTACCGCCCGCAGCGCGCGCCGGTGCCGGCGCGCGTGCGGCTGGTGTACGACGAATTGATCCGCGTGCTGCGCTGAGGCGGCAGGTCAGTCGTACTTCCGGCTGGTGCGCATCAGCTCCGGCGTGCCGATCACCTCGTTGAGCGCATCGAAGTCCAGCATCTGCGGCCGCCACGGCTGCGTGGTGCGGTGCCGGTGCAGGCTCGCGTAGTAGCCCTGCAGCGTGTGCACCACCGCGCGCGCGGTGCCGCCCGGAAAGATCGCGATGCGAAAGCCGTGCTTCTGCAGCGCGTCCGCATCCTGGATCGGCGTCTTGCCGCCTTCGACCATGTTGGCGAGCAGCGGCACGCGGTCGCCGAAGCGCTGGCAGGCGGCGTCCATCTGCTCGGGCGAGCGCAGCGCCTCGATGAAGAGCGCGTCCACGCCGCAGGCCAGATACGCCTCGGCACGGTCGAGCGCGGCCTCCAGCCCTTCGACCGCCACCGCATCGGTGCGCGCGAGGATCAGCGTGTCGCCCGAGGTGCGCGCGTCCAGCGCGGCCTTGAGCTTGCCGACCATCTCGCGCTCGGGCACCACGGCCTTGCCGTCGAGGTGGCCGCAGCGCTTGGGGAAGGTCTGGTCCTCGATCTGCACCATGGCCGCGCCCGCGCGCTCGAAACCGCGCACGGTGCGCTGGGTGTTGAGCGCGTTGCCGAAGCCGGTGTCGGCATCGACGATCACCGGCAGGCTCACGCGTTCGGTGATGCGCGCCAGCACGTCGGCCACCTCGGTGAAGGTGGTGAGGCCGATGTCGGAGCGGCCGAGCCGCGTGTAGGCGATGGAGGCGCCCGAGAGGTACAGCGCCTCGAAGCCGGCCTGCTCGGCCACGAGCGCGCTGAGCGCGTCGTACACGCCGGGTGCGAGCACGATGTCCTTGCGCGCGAGCCGGGTCTTGAAGGAGGGGTTCGTCATTGGGACGCTTTCGTCGATTGGATCAGCGCGGCAGCCGTGCGCGCCGCGATGTAGCCGCCGGCCACCGCGCTCAGCAGGCCGTTGCCGGAAAGATAGCCCCACACCGCATCGCCGGAAACGCCGCCCGCCGCGCCACCGGCGGCGAACAGGTTGGCGAAGGGCGTGCCGTCGCGGCGCAGCACGCGCATGTCGGGCGCGGTGTCGAGGCCGCCCTGGGTGTGGAACAGCGCGCCCGTGACCTTCACTGCGAAGTACGGCGCTTCGAGTGCGCGTGCGAACACGCGGCCATCGGGCGGTGGCGTGCTGGCGCGCATGGCGTCGAGCGCGCCTTGCAGCACGGAAGGCTCGCAGCCGATGCAGTCCGCCAGCGCAGCCACCGATTCGCAGCGGCGCAGCGCGCCCGCCGCCTCGGCCTCGCGGAAGTCGGGAAAGCCCCGCGCCAGCGCAAGCAGCGGCGCGTCGAACACGTTCCACGCAATGCCGCCCGGCTGTGCGAGCACGTGCACGGCGGCTTCCGAGTAGCCCTGTGTCTCGTCGTGGAAGCGCCGGCCCTCGCAGTTGAGCTGCACGCCGCCTTCCATCATCACGGCCCACGACATCAGCGCGCCTTGCGGCGTGACCCACGAGCCGTGGCCCTGGTAGCCGCCGAGGTCGCGCAGACGTGCGCCCAGTGCTTCGCCCCAGAGGATCGCGCTGCCGTCGTTGCCGGCGTGGCCGCCGAAGGTGGCTTCGGCCATCTCGGGCAGCAGCGCGCGGACCATTTCCGGATTGCCGCCGAAGCCGTTGCAGGCGAGCAGCAGTGCGTCGCAGCCCAGCGTTTCGCGGCTGCCATCGGGTCGCAAGCAGTCGATGCCGATCACGTGGTCTTCGGCGTCGAGCACCAGCGTGTCGACCAGCGCCTGCGTCAGCACGGGAATGCCCGCTGCCTCGACGGCCGCCTGCAAGGCAGCCATCAGCGACGCGCCGGTCTTCTGCGGCAGCGAATGCATCCGATGAACGCTGTGGCCTGGATAGAGAAAGCCGTCGAGCAGCATCCATTGCAGGCCGTGCTGTTCCTGCAACGCGTCGAGCGCCGGGCCGATGGAAGCCGCATAGGCCTCGACCAGCGCAGGCGCCGCACGGCCGTGGGCCTTGGCCTGGATGTCGGCGGCAAAGCGCTCGGCACCGTCGCCCTGCACCCCATGCGCCCGCTGCGTGCGCGTGCCGGGCGCGGGGATGAAGCCTGACGACAGCGCGGTCGAGCCGCTGGGCAGCGCGTCGCGCTCGAGCACCAGGCAGTCCACGCCCGCATCGGACAGCATCAGCGCGGCCGTGAGCCCGCACGCGCCGCCACCGACGACGGCCACCGGCACGTGCACGTCGGCCCCGACCTCCGTCGCGCGGCGGATGAGCCGCGAAGGGTTTCCAGTCATGCGAGCGAAGCGGTGAAGGCCGCGCAGTCGGTCACCTCGGCCACGTTGCGCATGTCGGCCAGCGAGGTCTGGTGGCGCTCTTCGCCGAAGGCCGCGCAGCCGTCGGCGAGCACCAGCGTGCGGTAGTCGCGCATGTGGGCATCGCGCACCGTGCTGGCCACGCCGCCGTTGGTCACGATGCCGCACACGGCCACGGTGTCGATGCCCGCGCGGCGCAGCACCCAGTCGAGCTGCGTGTTGAAGAAGGCGGAGTACGCGACCTTGCTGACCGTCACGTCGACCAGCCCGGCCAGCGCCTCGACGTTGGCCTGGCCCCAGCTGCCGGGCGCGAAGTCGCCCTTCTTCAGGTAGGGGCGCAGCGCCTTCAGGTGCGGCGACACCATCGGCTCGCCAGCCGCGTCGGGCCACAACGTGAATTGGCTGGCCACCACGAGGCCGCCCGCGGCCTTGAGCGCACGCGCCACCGCGGCCACGCGGGACGGCAGCAGCAGCGCGGGCGGATTGGTGTCGCCGCCGCGCGCATAGGCGCCCTTGGCATCGAGAAAGTCGTTCTGCAGGTCGATGACGACCAGCGCCGTCCTCGCTGCAACAGGCTTCGCCTCCGCGCTCATGACAGCCTCACCAGCAGGTTGCCGTGCGCGTCGACCTCGGCATGGAAGCCGGGTTCGAGCCACACGGTGGTGTCGGCCTGCTCGAGGATCGCAGGGCCTTCGATGCGCGCGGCCACCGGCAGTTCGAGCCGTGCGTAGCGCACGGCCTCGTGCCACCGGCCGTCGTGGAACACGCGCTGCGTGCCCAGCGGCGCAGTGCTGCCCTGCCCTTCGGGTGCCAGCACCTTCAGGTCGAACTTGGGCCGCACGCCGATGCGCGCGTAGCGCAGGTTCATCACGCGGATCGGGATGCCGTCGAGCACGCGGCCGAAGGCGGCCATATAGCTGGCCTCGAAAGCCGCGCGGATCGACGCGGCCGTGACCGGCGCCTGGCCCGCATCGGCGAGCACCACGGGCAGCGTGTGCGTCTGGCCGGCGTAGAGCATGTCGAGCGCGATCACCTCGCGCACTTCGTCGAAGCGCACGCCCGAGGAGTCGAGGCGCTGCTGGCAGGCCGCCGAGAGTTCGTCGATGCGGCGCTGCAAGTCGGCCACGTCGAGTTCGGCGAGCGGCCTGTTGAGGGTCTGCACCGCGTCGTGGCGCATGTCGGCGATCACGCAGCCCAGGGCGGAGGTCACGCCGGGATAGCGCGGCACGATGCCGGTGGCCACGCCCACCTCGCGCATCATCGCGCACACATGCAGCGCACCGCCGCCGCCGAAGGGCATGTAGGCAAAGCGGCGCGGATCGTGCCCGCGCTCGATCGACACGAGGCGGATCGCGCCTGCCATGCGTGCATTGGCCACCGTCAGGATCGCCTCGGCCGCAGCGTGCACGCCGAGGCCCAGCGGGCGCGCGACGTGCTCCTC
This sequence comes from Variovorax beijingensis, assembly GCF_003951285.1. Taxonomy (GTDB): domain Bacteria; phylum Pseudomonadota; class Gammaproteobacteria; order Burkholderiales; family Burkholderiaceae_C; genus Variovorax; species Variovorax beijingensis. Next base: position 68,507 of record NZ_RXFQ01000011.1, read on the forward strand.
GATGGCCTGCCGCGACTTCTGCGCATCGAGCGCCGCGAGCAGCCCGCCACCGAGCGGCCGGTCGGCGGCGATGCGGCCGAGCAGCACGTTCGCATCCGTCACGGTCGGGCGCATGTTGCCGCGCCCATAGCACGCCGGTCCCGGCACGCTGCCGGCGGACTCGGGGCCGACCTGCAGCATGCCGCTCGCATCCACGGAAGCGATGGAGCCGCCGCCGGCGCCGATGGTCTCGATCTGGATCATCGGCGAGCGGATCACCATGCCGAACTCGATGGCGGTCTGCGCGGCCAGCGCGGCCTCGCCGTTGGCCACCAGCGACACGTCGAACGAGGTGCCGCCCATGTCGCCGGTGATCGCGTTCGGAAAACCCGCCGCGCGCGCAATGGCGGCGCAGGCGATCACGCCGGCCGCCGGGCCCGACAGCGCGGTGCGCACCGGCAGGTCGCTCGCGGTCTGGCGCGACATCACGCCGCCGTTGCTCTGCACCACCAGCAGCTCGCCCGCGAAGCCCTGCGCGCGCAGGTCGGCTTCGAGGCGGCCGAGGTAGCTGCCGACCACCGGCTGCAGCGCCGCATTGAGCGTGGCGGTCGAGCAGCGCTCGAACTCGCGGATCTCGGGCAGCACTTCGCTGGCCGAGGTGACGTGCGGGTTGGGCCAGAGTTCGCGCACGGCCGCCACGGCGAGCCGTTCGTTCTCGGGGTTGGCGTAGGTGTTGATGAAGAACACGCACACCGCTTCGCAGCCCGCTTCGAGCAGCGAGCGCGCCTCGGCGCGCACCTGTTCCAGGTCGACCGGCGTGTGCAGCGTGCCGTCGGCCAGCACGCGCTCGTCGACTTCGCGGCGCAGGTCGCGCGGCACCACGGGCGCGAAGCTGCCGCGCAGGCCCCAGGTCTCGGGCCGGTCGCGGCGGCGCATCTCGAGCACGTCGCGGAAGCCGCGCGTGGTGATGATGCCGGTGCGCGCCACCTTGCGTTCGAGCAGCGCGTTGGTGCCGACGGTGGTGCCGTGCACGATGGTGGCGATGGCCGCGGCCGAATCGGCCACGCGCGCCACGCCGTTCATGAAGCCGCGCGCTTCCTCGCCGCGCGTGGAGGGCACCTTGACGATGCGCGCGCTGCCGTTGGCCTCGTCGAGCACGAACAGGTCGGTGAAAGTGCCGCCGACATCGACGCCGACGACAAGGGATTTGCTTGTGGAGCTCATTCGGATGCTTTCTGCTTGCTGCCGGCAGCGGCCGTGGCGTAGCCCATGGCGGCATCGGCTTCGCGCTGCGAAGCGGGGCGCTCGCCGGCCCGGCCCCAGCCGCCGCCGCCGGGCGTTTCGAGCCGCACGCGCTCGCCGCGCGCGAGCCGGATGCCGCGCATCTTCGACACCATGGGCGGCGTGTGCCACTCGCCCGCGTTCTCGTAGCGGAACACGTTGAGGGCGCCCGGGCCGCCGCCCGCGATGCCCTTGGGCGGCGAGGTGCCGCGCTCGCCGAAGACGAACACCTCGGCGTCCTTCTCGAGCAGTTCGATCTCGTAGACGGCGCCCAAACCGCCGCGATGCCGGCCGTCGCCGCCCGAGTCGGCGCGCAGCGACCATTCGGTGAAGCGCACGGGGTACGCGGCCTCGAGGATCTCGAGCGGCGGAATCGTCGCGGTCGAGATCGGCGCGTTGCCGTGCGACAGGCCGTCGCCGCCCGAATGGCCGCCGTGCCCGCCGCCGAAGAAGCTGAACATCACCCAGCGCTGACCTTCGCGGCCCTTGTCGCTGCGGTGGCCCGCAATCGACAGCGCGTTGATGGTGCCGTAGGCCTGCGCCACGGCGCGCGTGGGGTCGGCCTGCGCGGCGGCGCTGAAGATCACGTCGATCATGCGCAGGATGGTCTCGGTGTAGCCGCCGACCGGGCGCGGGCGCTCGGCGCTGATCACCAGCCGGTCCGGAATCACGAAGTCCACCGCGTCGAGCACGCCGGCGTTCGCGGGCACGTCGGGGAACAGGTGCTTGAGCGCGACGTAGCAGGCCGCGACCGCCGTGGCGCGCGAGATGTTCACCGGGCCGGCGCATTGCGGCGAGGTGCGCGAGAAGTCGAGCGTGAGCCGGTCGCCGGCCACCGTCATGTCGAGCGCGATGGTGAGCGGCTCGTTCGTGATGCCGTCGTTGTCGAGCACATCCTCGAAGCTGTAGCGGCCATCGGGCAGCGAGGCGATGTGCGCGCGCATGAGGCGCAGCGCGCGGCTGCGCAGCTCGCCCAGCGCATTCAGCACCAGGCCGTCGCCGTATTCGTCGAGCAGGCCGTGCAGGCGCTTGGCACCGAGCTCCAGCGCGGCGAGCTGGCCGTTGAGGTCGCCCCAGAGGCTGTCGGGCAGGCGCGTGTTGGCCTGCAGGATGGCGAGCACGTCGGCATCGAGCACGCCGCCCTGCACGATGCGCACCGGCGGGATCTGCACCGCCTCCTGCCAGCACTCGGTGGCGGCCGGGTTGTAGTTGCCGGGCACCGCGCCGCCCACGTCGTGCCAGTGCGCGGCCGAGGCCATGTAGCAATACAGCTTGCCGTTGCGGAAGAAGGGCTTGACCAGCTTGAAGTCATTGGCGTGCGTGCCGCCGTCGTAGGCGTCGTTGCTGATCCAGATGTCGCCGTCCTTCATGCCGCCGCGCGGCGCGGCCGCCTTGGCGGTGGCGCGCACCGCGAAGGCCATGGCGCCCACGAACACCGGCAGGCCCGACTTGCCCTGCACCAGCGTGTCGCCGGTCGTGGCGTCGTACAGGCCGTGGCAGGCGTCGTGCGCCTCGGCAATGATGGGGTTGAACGCGCTGCGGTAGAGCGTGGCGTCCATCTCGTCGGCCACCTGTTCGAGGCGGCCGCGCAGCACGGCGAGCGTGACGGGGTCGAGGGTGTCGTTCATGTTCAGTCCACTTTCGCGCCGCTGGTCTTGACGACCTTGGCCCATTTGTCGATCTCGCGCTTCACGTGCGCGGCGAATTCCGCCTGGGTGGAGCCCACCGGCTCGGCGCCCAGCGCCGTCAGCTTCTCGCGCACGTCGGGCAGCTTCAGGATGCGCTGCACCTCGGCCGAGAGCTTGTCCACCACGGGCTGCGGCGTGCCCTTGGGCGCGAACAGGCCCGACCATGCATCGGCGTAGAAGCCCGGGTAGGTCTCTGCAATGGTCGGCAAGTCGGGCAGCGACGGCGCGCGGCGCAGGCTGGTGAGCGCAATGGCGCGCAGCTTGCCGGCCTTGACATGCGGCAGCGCCGAAGGCAGGCCGTCGACCATCATCTGCACCTGCCCCGCGAGCAGGTCCGACACGGCCGGCGCGCTGCCCTTGTAGGGCACGTGCGCGATGTCGACGCCGGCCTCGGACTTGAGCATTTCCATGCCCAGGTGCGCGGCCGTGCCGTTGCCGAGCGAGGCGTAGTTGAGCTTGCCGGGCTCCTTCCTCGCGAGCGCCACGAGCTCGGCCAGATTCTTCGCCGGCACCGAGGGATGCACCACCAGCACGTTGGGCACCACCGCCACCTGGCTGATGGCGACGAAGTCGGCCACCGGGTCGTAGGGCATCTTGCTGTAGAGCGAGGTGTTGATCGCATGCGAGCCGGTCACGCCCATCACCAGCGTGTAGCCGTCGGCCGGCGCCTTGGCGACGAGGTCGGAGCCGACATTGCCGCCCGCGCCCGCACGGTTGTCGACCACCACCGGCTGGCCCCAGTGCTCGCCCATCTTCACGGCGACCAGGCGCGCCGCCGCGTCGGTGGCGCCGCCGGGCGGGAACGGCACGACGATGCGGATCGCCTTGTTCGGAAAGTCGCCCGCCTGCGCGGCGGCGGCGAGCGGCAGGCAGACGAGGAGCAGCGTGCTCGCGAGATGGCGCAGGAGTTTCATGGTGGGTAGGTGGTGAGAGTGGTGAGTGGTTCAGGCGGCGGCAAGCTGCTGCCACAGCTCGCGGAGGCTGGCGCCGGCGGGCGCGTCCAGCACGCCCTCGCAGAACCGCGCGGCCTTCGGGCCCGCCACGCTGTGCGCGGCGTAGTGCGCGAACTTGGCGACGAGTGCCGCGCGGTCGAGCGGATGGGCGGCATCGCCAGCGATGGTCCCGACGGTTTCCTCGTGCGTGCCACCCGAGTGCGACACCTGGAGCGTGGCGCCGCGCTGCTTGCGCGCCGTCAGGCCGGCATCGGTTTCGAGCACGACCAGGGCTTCGAGCCGCCGCAGCTCGGCATCGTCGAAGCGCGGCGCGGCATAGGCCGAGGGATCGACATCGCCGAAGCGCAGCATCGCCGCGACGCCGAAAGACAGGCTGAACTGCGCCTGGATCGGCGTGCGCGGCGCGCGGTTGCCGCAGTAGACGATGGCCTCTTCGTATATCTTGAGCACGATGCCCTGGATGCCGGTGGTGTCCCGGACCAGCTGCTCGCGGATCCGGCGCGCGGCGGTGGCGCCGTAGTGCACGTGGCGCACGGCCGCGAAGGGCTTGAGGTAGGCATCGCGCAGCAGCAAGGTCGCCGCATCGGGCAGCGGCTGCGCGGTCGCGGCCGAGTGCGCGTGCGCGTAGTGCGCCAGCGCACCATCGGGCGCGTCGATGCCCGCCGCGCTCGCAAGGGCCGCCTGCAGCCCCAGCGATGCGCTGTGGCCGAGGTAGGTGTTGCGCGCGGTGCGGCCCTGCTGCACCGGCAGGTAGAGGCTGGTCGGGAGCTGGCAGGCCGCGATGTCGATGGCCTGCACGATGCCCGCCGGCGGCAGCGCGAGCAGGCGCGCCACGCCGGCCGCCACGCCCAGCGCGGGCCAGTTGGCATCGACATGCATGCCGGGCCGGATGCGCAGCCAGGCGCCGCAGCGCGCGCCGACCTCGTAGCCGAGCACGAAGGCATCGATGAACTCGCCGAGGCTGGCACCGCGCCGCAGTGCGAGCGGCAGCAGCGCCGCCACCAGGGGCACGCCGGGCCGGCCGTGCGCAAGTGCATGGCCCTCGCAGGCCTCGTCCCAGGTCGCGGCCATGGCCAGCACCTGCGCGGCGGCCTGCACCGCCATCGGCGGGCCGCCGGGAAAGGAAAAGTCGCCGGGTTCGCAGGCCGCGAGCGCGGCTTCGAGGCGCTGCACTTCGCTCGCGTGCCGGCCCGCGAGCGCGCAGCCGACGGTATCGGCCAACAGACGCCGCGCCTGCAGCGCGGCCTCGGCAGTTGCCGGCTGCGCCGCGTGCAGCGCCACCGTGGCCTGCAGCACCGCGCGTTGCGGATCGCGTTCAGTGCTGTGCATCGGCTTCTTTCTTGGCGGCCATGCGCTGGCGCAGCAGCCGCAGCAGGCCGCCGGCGTCGACCATCTCCATCAGGAAGCCCGGCACGGGCTCGCAGGCGAGCGTGCGCGCGCCGGTGGTGCGCACCGCGGGCGTGCGGGTGTCGAGCGCAATGCGCTCGCCGTCCTGCAACGACTCGGCCTCGGCGCAGGTCAGGAGCAGCAGGCCCACGTTGAAGGCATTGCGGAAATACAGGCCGCTGTACGAGGGCGCGATCACCGCCGCCACGCCCAGCTGAACGAGCACGGCGGCCGCCTGCTCGCGCGAGGAGCCGATGCCGAAGTTCGGGCCCGCCACGATCACGTCGCCGGGGCGCACGTCGCGCGCGAAATCGGGGCGGACGGCTTCGAGGCAATGCTTCGCGATGACGTCGATGCCGTGCTTCATCGCATGGCCGGGCGCGAGCGCATCGGTGTCGACGTCGGCGCCCAGGCGCCACACCCGGTGCGGGCGGTGCAGGGTTTGCGCGGTCATGCGAGCACCTCGCGCGGGTCGGTCACGCAGCCGCGCAGTGCGGCCGCGGCCACCGTGTAGGGCGAGCCCAGGTACACCTGCGCGGTCGGCGAGCCCATGCGGCCCTTAAAGTTGCGTGCCGTGGTCGAGATCACCGTGACGCCGTCGCCCATCGGATCGCCGTAGCCCGAGCAGGCGCCGCAGGCGGTCGGAAAGAGTTCGGCACCGGCGTCCATCAGCACCTGCAGCACGCCCTCTTCGCGCGCCCGCTCCTGGTCGTGCAGGCTGGCCGGCGCCACGATCAGGCGGATGCCCGCCGCCACCTTGTGTCCGCGCAGCACCTGGGCCGCGGCGCGCAGGTCGTCGAGCTTGGCGCCGGTGCAGGCGCCGATGTAGGCCACGTCGACATGCGTGCCCAGGTACCGGCTCACGCCGTGCGCATTGGCCGGGCTGTGCGGCGCGGCGACGTAGGGCTCGAGCGCGGCGGCGTCGAAGCGGTGGTGCGTGAGCACGGCGCCTTCGTCGGTGAACCACGGCGCCATGTCGACCGGCGGGGCGCCGGCTTGCGCAAGGAACGCGGCGGTGGTGGCGTCGGGCGCGATCAGGCCGGCCTGCGCACCCAGCTCGGCGCTCATGTTGGAGAGCGTCATGCGCTCCTGCATCGACAGCGCGGCGACCGCCGGGCCGGCGAACTCCACCGCCTGGTAGCGCCCGCCGTTCATGCCGAAGCGGCCGATCATGTGCAGCATCATGTCCTTGGCGGTCACGCCGGCGGGCAGCGCGCCGTCCCACCACATGCGAATGGTTTCCGGCACGCGCAGCCAGATCTCGCCGGTGACCATCACGCCCAGCATCTCGGTGCTGCCGATGCCGAACATGTAGGCGCCGAATGCGCCGCCCGTGGGCGAATGCGAGTCGCCGCCCACGCACAGCATGCCGGGGCGGATGTGGCCATGCTGCGGCACCACCACGTGGCAGATGCCCTGGCTGTCGTACACGTGCGGCAGCTGCTGGTCGCGCGCCCAGTCGCGCGCAATGCGCACGATGCGGCGCGAGTCGTCGTCGCGCTCGGGCACGTAGTGGTCCATGACGAGCACCACGCGGGACCGGTCCCAGATCTGCGCGCCGAGCTCCTCGAGCATCGGCTGCAGCCGGCGCGGACCGGAGGAGTCGTGGAACATGGCCATGTCGACGCCGCAGGTCACGATCTCGCCCACCGCCACCTGCGCGCGGCCGCTGGCGCGCGCGATGAGCTTCTGCGCCAGCGTCTGCGCCGGCGCGCGGCCTGGAGCGTTGGATGTCATTCCGGCTTGGCTCCCGAGAACTTGACGACCTTGGCCCAGCGCGTGATCTCGCTCTGCACGAAGGCGGAGAACTGCTCGGACGAGTTGCCCACCGGTATCGCGCCCTCGGTTTCGAGGCGCTGGCGCATGTCGGCCTGCTGCAGCGCATGGCGCGCGGCATCGCCGACCTGCTTCACACGCTCCGCCGGCATGCGGGCCGGGCCGAAGAGGCCGAACCATGCGCTCGACTCGTAGCCCGGCAGCGCCTCCGCAATGGCGGGCACCTCGGAAAAGGCCGAAAGCCGCCTGGCCGTGGTCACCCCCAGCGCCCTGAGCTTGCCGGCCTGGATGTGCGCCTTGACGTTGCCCACGGCCGCGAACATCAGCTGCACCTGGCCGGCGAGCACGTCCTGCACGGCGGGCGAGGTGCCCTTGTAGGGGATGTTGACGATGTCGACGCCCGACTGCATCTTGAAGGCCTCGCCCGCCATGTGCAGCGACGAGCCCACCGCGCCGATCGCGAAGTTGAGCTGGCCCGGCTTCGCCTTGGCGAGTGCGATGAGTTCACGCACGTCCTTCGCAGGCACCGACGGGTGCGCGACGAGGATCGAGGGCGACGTCGCCACGCAGGTGAGCGCGGTGAAGTCCTTCACCGGGTCGAAAGGCAGCGCCGGATAGAGCGTGGCATTGATCGCATGGCTGGTGAAGCTCATCAGCAGCGTGTTGCCGTCGGCTGCGGCCTTGGCCACGGCATCGGCCGCGATGTTGCCGCCCGCGCCGGGCCGGTTCTCGACGATCACCGTGCGGCCCAGCGCCGGCCCCATGCTGACGGCCAGCGAACGGGCCAGCGTGTCGGTCGAGCCGCCCGCAGGCGCACCGACGAGGATGCGCAGCGGCGCATTGCCGATTTGCGCGCGTGCGCCGCCGGCCATGGCCAGCGAGGCCATCGCGGTGGACGAAATGAGGATGTCGCGGCGTTTCATGAAGTCTCCCGGTTCATTTTTTTCGAGGGCACGTCAGAGCCCCAGGTAGGCGCGCCGCAGTTCGTCGCTGCCGAGCAGTTCGCCGGGCAGGCCCGAAAAGCGCACGCTGCCGTTCTCCAGCACGTAGGCGCGGTCCGCGATCTCGAGCGACTGGCCCACGTTCTGCTCCACCAGCAGCACCGCGAGGCCGCCATCGCGCAGTTCGCGGATCAGCGTGAACATCTCTTCCACCAGCCGCGGCGAAAGCCCGAGCGAGGGCTCGTCGAGGATCAGCAGCACGGGCTCGGCCATGAGCCCGCGCGCGATGGCCAGCATCTGCTGCTCGCCGCCGCTCATGGTGCCGGCGTGCTGCGCCATGCGTTCCTTGAGCCGCGGGAAGATGTGGAACATCTTCTCGACGTTGGCCGCGCGGCGCTCGCGCGCCCGCGTGAACGAACCGAGCTCCAGGTTCTCCAGCACGCTGAGGTTGGGAAACACCTTGCGGCCCTCGGGCACCTGGATCAGGCCGGCCTTGACCACGTCGCGGTAGTGCGCGCCACTGAGGTCCCGGCCGTCGAAGCGCACATTGCCGCTCCAGGCGGGGCACAGGCCGCAGACCATCTTGTTGAGGGTGGACTTGCCCGCGCCGTTGCTGCCGAGCAGCGCAACCATTTCGCCGGCATTCACCTGCAGGTCGACGCCGCGCAGCACCTCGACGCGGCCGTAGCCGCCGCGCAGGCCCTGGATGTCCAGCAACGCGGTCATTCGACAGCTCCCGAAGCGGCCTTGCGCAGCCGCGCCGCGGTGCCATGGCCCAGGTAGGCCTCGACGACCTTGTCGTCGGAGGTCACTTGCGCCGGGCTGCCCTCGGCAATCAGCTGGCCCTGCGCCAGCACCCACACATGCTCGGCCAGGTGCATCACCGCCTGCATCACGTGCTCGATCATCAGCACCGTGACGCCGCTGTCGGCAATGCCGCGCACCACCGGCATCATCTCGGCGATCTCCTGCGGGTTGAGGCCGGCCAGTACTTCGTCGAGCAGCAGCAGGCGCGGGCGCGTGGCCAGCGCGCGCGCCAGTTCGAGCCGCTTGCGGCCGGCCACCGTGAGGTCCGACGCGGGTTTGTCGAGCTGCGGCGCGAGGCCCACGCGCAGCGCGATGGCCTCGGCATGCGCCAGCGCCTCGCGGCGGCCGCGCAGGTGCAGGTGCGCACCGACCGCGATGTTCTCGCGCACCGTCTGCGCCGCGAAGGGCTTCACGATCTGGAAGGTGCGCGTCATGCCGAGCAGCGCATTGCGGTGCGGTTCGCGGCCCGTGATGTCCTGGTCCGCGAAACGCACGGTGCCGGCGTCGGGCTTGAGGAAGCCCGACATCAGCGCGAACAGCGTGGTCTTGCCGGCACCGTTGGGGCCGATCAGCGCGCTCAGGCTGCCCTCCTTCACCGACAGGCTGACGTCCTGCACGGCCTTCAGTCCGCCGAAGGAACGCGAGAGTCCGCCCACGGCCAGCAGCGCCTCAGTCATGGCGGCCTCCCTGCTTCGCATTCCACAGCTGCCGCACCGACAGCCCCAGCCCCGCGACGCCGCGCGGCAGGAAGATCACGATCACCACCAGCACCGTGCCGTAGATCACCATGTTGATGCCCGGCAGCTCGCCGAACAGGTTGCGCGTGAGGTCCGACAGCAGGTGCAGCACGACCGCACCCAGCACCGGGCCCCACAGCGTGCCCATGCCGCCCACGATGGCCGCCACCAGGGCCTCGACCGACACGGCCGGGCCGTAGGCGATGCCGGCGTCGATGTACTGGAACACCTGCACGTAGAAGGCGCCGGCCGCACCCATGAAGGCGGCCGAGAGGCCGATGGCCGCGAGCTTGACGCGAAACGGGTTCACGCCCACGGCGCGCGCCGCATCCTCGTTGTCGCGCACGGCCTGAAGGTAGGCGCCGAAGCGGCCGTTGCGCAGCCACCAGGTCACGAGCAGCGCCAGCACCACCATGGCCAGCACCACCCACAGGTAGCCGGCGCGCGAGGCGAACTGCAGATTCGCGGCCGATTCGCGCAGCGGCACCATCAGCCCGACACCACCGCCCGTGAAGCCGACCGACAGCGCGAGGATGCGGAACACCTCCGCGAAGGCCAGCGTGACGAGCGCGAAGTAGGAGCCCTTGAGGCCATAGCGGAAGCTGAGCGCGCCGACGAAGAGCCCGGCCAGCGCGGCGCCGGCCACGGCGAGCGGCAGCGCGGCCCAGGCGTTGATGCCGCCCTGCAGCTGCGCGATGGCCTGGATGTAGGCCCCGGTGCCGAAGAACAGCGCATGCCCGAACGAGAACTGCCCGCCGAAGCCGCCGAGGATGTTCCAGGCCTGCGCGATGAGCGTGGCATAGAGCGCCATCATCACGAAGTTCAGCGCGACGCCCGACTTCGTGACGAGCGGCACGCAGCCGGCCAGCACCGCGAAGAGCGCGATGCCCGCGAGTTGCCTGTGCGCGCTGCTCATGCCCTGGCTCCGAACATGCCCTGGGGCCGGAACAGCACCACGCCGATGAAGATCGCGAAGATGCCGATCTGCCCGAGCGATTCGCCCAGGTACAGCCCGCCGAGCGACTCGACCACGCCGACCAGCAAGCCGCCGACGAGCGCGCCGACGAAGCTGCCCATGCCGCCGAGCACGACGATGGTGAAGGCCACCAGCACGAAGCCGCCGCCCACCTGCGGGTTGACGTAGTAGGCCGGCAGCAAAAAGCAGGCCGCCGCGCCGAGGCAGGCCAGGCCGATGCCGAAGCTCATGGCGTAGACGTGGTCGACGTCGATGCCCATGAGCTTGGCGCCTTCCTTCTCCTTGGCGACCGCGCGGATGGCGCGGCCGAGGTCGGTGCGACCCATGATCCAGAAAAGAATGCCGGACACCACCAGCGCCCCCGCGAAGGCCACGAGCTTGGGCACGGCGATCATCGCGGGGCCGATGGCGACGGTGCTGAGCGAATAGGCGGTGTCGATGCTGCGCGTGTCCGACTTGAAGAACAGCAGCGCGAGGTTCTCCATGACGATGGCGATGCCGAGCGTGGCGAGCAGGATGTTCTCGTCCTTGCCGTGGCCCGCGCGGTTGATGACGATGCGCTGCAGCGCGTAGCCGAGCGCGAACATGCCGGCCACCGCGATGGGCAGCGCCATGTACGGGTCGATGCCCCAGCGCTCCTTGAGGAAGTACACCGCGTAGAGGGCCAGCATCAGGCTCGCGCCGTGCGCGAAGTTGATGATGTGCAGGACGCCGTAGATCAGCGTGAGCCCCAGCGCGATCAGTGCGTACACCGCGCCCGTCGTCAGCCCGTTCAGGACCGACGGGAAAAGAATGCCGAAATCGAACATCCCGCCTTCCGTTTCAGGCTGCGCGCAGCGGGAACACGGGATCGACCTCGCGGTAGTCGCGCGGAATGATCACCTTGATGTCGTTCTTCACCACCTGCGTCATCAACGGCTGCGCGCCCTCGTTCTGTCCGTTGACGAACTTCGTGGGGCCGTACGGCATGATGTGATTCGAGAAGGTGCTCTTCTCCAGCGCGTCGACGATGGCGGCGCGCTCGGCCGATTTCGCGCGCTCCAGCGCATCGGCCAGCAGCCACATCGAGGTGTAGGTCATGAAGACCTCGTAGCTGAAGAACTGGCCCTTGGCCTCCACGCGCTTGCGCAGCTCCTGCGAGCGCTTGTCCTTCGGGTTGAACCAGTGGTTGCAGTCGATGATGCCGTTGGCCGCGTCCGGAAACTCCTTCACGAACTTGTAGCTCGATGCGGCACCGCCCAGCACCGAGAAGATCGCCTTGGGCACCACCTTCTGCTGCTGCATGGTGCGCACCAGCAGCGCGTATTCGTTGTAGTAGTTGGCCGGGATCACGATGTCCGGGCTGATCGACTTCATGCGCAGCACGATGTTGTTGAAATCGCGCGTGGGGTTGGCGTGCTTCACCACCTCCTTCACCTCGAAGCCGTAGCCCGGCAGCTCGCGCGAGAGCAGTTGCGCGGTGCCGGCGCCGAACAGCGACTCCTCGTGAATGATCATCACGGTCTTGGCCGGGTTGCCCGCGGCCTTGTTGAGCACCAGCAGGTTGGCCATGGCCACCTCGGTCGACTTCCTGTAGCCGGGGCCGAAGCGGAAGGTGTTCTTCAGGCCGCGCTCGACGATCTGGTCGGCCACGCCCACGTCGACCACGTGCGGCAGGTTGTACTTGGCCGCCGCCTGCGTGGTCGCGAGGCAGATGGCCGAGGCGTAGGCGCCCACGATGGCGGACACGCCGGCTTCGTTCATCTTCTCGACCTCGGCCGCGCCGGTCTGCGGCTGCGATTGCGCGTCGCCCAGCAGGGCTTCGAGCTTCGCACCGCCAAGTGACTTGATGCCGCCGGCAGCGTTGATGTCCTCGATGGCCATCAGCGCGCCGAGGCGGCACTGCTGGCCCGAATAGGCCAGCGCCCCGGTGACCGGATGCAGCACGCCGACCTTGACGGTCTTGGGCTGCGCACCGGCCACGAGCGGGAAGGCGGCGGCGGTCGCCAGGGCGGCGGACTGCGACACGAAACTGCGGCGGTTCTGCATGGGGCTTTCCTTTGTCTTCAGTTGAACTTGGCTGACACGTCTTTGCTGACCCACACCTTCGCGTCAATGCCGCCCACGCGGGAGAGCTGCATTTCGTAGGTGTAGCGGTCGGGGCGGTAGAGGCCGTGCAGCCACTGCACGGGCCGCTCGTCCTCGTCGTAGATCAGCCGGCGCACCGCGAGCAGCGCGGAGCCGACCGACACGTCGAGGTGCTGCGCGATCAGGCTGTCGGCCAGCCGCGCGGAGATGGTCTGGTGCGCGCGCCCCACCTTGACGCCCGACTCCTCGAGCAGCACGAGGATGGGCTTCTTCGACAGCTCGCGGCGGCCGAAGCGGCGTGCGATGGAGTCGGGCACGTAGGTGGTGATGTGCGAGAGCGGGCCTTCCTTGGTGGAGCGCACGCGCACCGCCTTCTGCACCGGGTCGCCCAGCTGCAGCTGCAGCGCCTCGGCCACCTGGGTGGAGGCCGTGATGGTGGCCACCTCGATCACTTTCACCGAGGTGTGCAGGCCCATCGTCACCAGGTTCTCGAGCAGGCCGCGCAGATTGGCACGCTCCATGCCGTTGCCGCTGTTCGCTTCGCCCGCGAGCACGGGCGGCAGCGCGCGCGTGCGGCGGCCCGGGTTGCGCGCGATCAGGCCTTCGGAAGACAGCTGCTCGAGCGCGCGCCGCACCGTGACCCGCGCCACGTTGAACTGCGCCATGAGCGCGAGCTCGCCGGGCAGTCCCTCCGCGAAACGGCCTTCGTGCAGCTGCTCACGCAGGACCAGGTAGATCTGGTGGTACTTCGGCAAAGGCATCTGCGACATGCCTTTGATGTTTTTGCAGTTTCAATGTTCTGTCAATGGGACATTTAAAACCGCCGCATCAGAAACAGGAACGGCGCGTCGGGACTTGCCCGCCGCGCCGTTTTTGGCCGCTCGCTTGCCGCTTACAGCTTGAACGGAATCACTTCCTGCCGCTGGTCGCCCAGGCCTTCGATACCCAGCGTCATCACGTCGCCCTTCTTCAGGTAGAGCGGCGGCTTCATGCCCAGGCCCACGCCGGGCGGCGTGCCGGTGGTGATGACGTCGCCGGGCAGGAGCGTCATGAACTGGCTCAGGTAGCTCACGATCTTGGCGATGCTGAAGATCATGGTCCTGGTGCTGCCGGTCTGCATGCGCTTGCCGTTGAGGTCGAGCCACATCGACAGCTTCTGCGGGTTGGGCACTTCGTCGCGCGTCACGAGCCACGGGCCGATCGGGCCGAAGGTGTCGCAGCCCTTGCCCTTGTCCCACGTGCCGCCGCGCTCGATCTGGAACTCGCGCTCGCTCACGTCGTTGATGGTGCAGTAGCCGGCCACGAAGTTGAGCGCGTCCTTCTGCGAGACATAGCGCGCGCGCGTGCCGATGACCACGCCGAGCTCGACTTCCCAGTCGCTCTTGACCGAGTTCTTGGGCAGCATGACCGGATCGTTCGGGCCCTGGATGCAGCTGGTGGCCTTCATGAAGACCACCGGTTCCTTCGGAATCGGCAGGCCGGACTCGGCCGCATGGTCGGCGTAGTTCAGGCCGATGGCAATGAACTTGCCGACGTTGGCCACCGGGCTGCCGAAGCGCGGCTTGCCCTTGACCAGCGGCAGCTTGTCGACCTTGTGCTTGCGCAGCTTGGCAAGCGCGGCATCACCGAGCTGCTCGGGCCCGATGTCCTTGACCAGCGCGCTCAGGTCGCGCAGCTGGCCGTTGTCGTCGATGAGGCCGGGCTTTTCCTTGCCGGGGTTGCCATAGCGAACGAGTTTCATGTGGTCCTTTCTTGGGGGAGACTGATCAATAAGTGGAGCGGCCGCCGGAGAGGTCGAACACGGCGCCGGTGGAGAACGAGCAATCTTCGGTGCAGAGCCAGCCGACCATCGCGGCCACCTCCTCCACCGTGCCGAAGCGGCCCATGGGAATCTTCGAGAGCATGAACGCGATGTGCTCCGGTGTCATCTGGTCGAAGATGGCGGTCTTCACCGCCGCGGGCGTCACGCAGTTGACGCGGATGCCGGTGTCGGCCAGCTCCTTGCCGAGCGACTTGGTGAGCGCAACGACGGCGGCCTTGCTCGCACTGTAGGCGCTGGCGTTCGGGTTGCCCTCTTTCCCGGCCACGGAGGCAATGTTGACGATGCGGCCGTAGCCCTGCGCGCGCATCTGCGCCACCACCTCGCGGCAGCACAGGAACACGCCGTTGATGTTGACCTCCATCACCTGCCGCCAGTCGTCCACCGGGTAGTCCCACAGCTTGGTGTTGGGGCCGGTGATGCCGGCGCTGTTGACCAGCGCATCGATGCGCTGCGAATGCGCGAGCGTGGCCGCCATGGCCGCGGCCACGGAAGGCTGCTGCGCCACGTCGACCTTCACCGCAAAGGCCTTGGGCCCCAGTGCCGCTGCGGCCTTGCCGGCGGTGGCCTCGTCGCGGTCCCACAGCGTGACGCTGCCGCCCGATGCGATCAGCCGCTCGGCGATGCCGTAGCCCAGCCCTGCCGCGCCGCCGGTCACCACCGCGTGGCGGCCCGCGAAGTCGAGCTGGTTCATATGGTGATGCCGCCGTCGACCGTGAAGGCCTGGCCGGTGGCGAACACCGATTCGTCGCTGGCCAGGAACACCACCACGGGTGCGATTTCCTCGGCTTGCGCGAGCCGCCCCATGGGCTGGCGCGCGATGAAGGCCTTGCGCGCCGCCTCGGGGTCCTCGTTGGCATTGATGCGCTCGCCGAGCGAAGGCGTGTCGACCGTGCCCGGGCACACCGCATTGCAGCGGATGCCGCGGGCCACGAAGTCGGCCGCCACGCTCTTGGTCAGGCCCAGCACCGCGGCCTTGGTGGTGCCGTAGACGAAGCGGTTGGGCAGGCCCTTCATGCTGGAGCACACGCTCGCCATGTTGATGATGCTGCCGCTTCCTGCGGCCAGCATGCCGGGCAGCGCGGCCTGGATGGTCCAGAACTGCGCGCGCACGTTGAGGGCGAACGCGAATTCGAGGTCCTTGTCGGTGGCGTCGAGCGCGGTGCCGTTGTGCACCACGCCGGCGCAATTGAACAGCACGTCGAGCGCGGGAAGACTCTTGAAGAAGGCGCCGATCGCGTCCTTGTCGAGCACGTCGAGCCTGGCCGTGCGCACGTTGGCGACGCCGGCGTAGCGCTCGAGCAGCTTCTCGTTCACGTCGGTCGCCCACACCTGCGCGCCTTCGGCGGCCATGGCGAGCACGCTCGCGTGGCCGATGCCTTGTCCGGCCGCCGTCACGAGCACGGTCTTGCCCTTGAGTCTCATGCATGTCTCCTTGGAAGGTGGAGCACCGGCCGCTCGGCGTTCAGGGTTTGGCCCGATGGCAGCGGCGCGATGCGGATCGTATTCTGAATTGGCCTTACCACTTGTCCAATTCAGGACAACCCTTAACCACCGTCGCCGCCGTGCCGCTCCAGACCGTCGAACCCCAGCGCCTCTATCGCCAGATTGCCGACCAGCTGCGGGGGCTGATCGGCAAGGGCGAGTTCGCGGTCGGCGCGCGGCTGCCGGCCGAGCGCGACCTGGCCCAGCAGCTCGGCGTGAGCCGGCCCTCGGTGCGCGAGGCGCTGATCGCGCTCGAGGTCGAGGGCTGGGTCGAGGTTCGCACGGGCTCGGGCGTGTATGTGCTGGACCGGTCGCACCGCGCAAGCAAGCCGGTGGCGCCCACCGAATGGGGACCGCTGGAGCTGATCCGCGCGCGCCGCGTGATCGAGGGCGAGACCGCCGCCATTGCGGCTGCCGTGGGCAAGCGCAGGGACATTGACGCCATGAGCCGCGCCATCGAGACGATGCGCGGGCTCGCCGACCGCGAAATACTGCCGCTCGAAGGCGACCGCGAATTCCATGTGGCCATCGTCAACGCCAGCGGCAACGCCGTGCTGGTGGAAACGGTGCAGAGCTTCTGGGATTCGCGCAACGGCCCGATCTTCACGCGGCTGGGCGGCTACTTCGAGACGGTGGCCTCCTGGCGCTCGGCCATTGCCGAGCACGAGGCCATCCGCGACGCCGTGGCGGCGCGCGATGCCGAGGCCGCACGCGCCGCCATGCACGCCCACATGGACAACTCGCACCAGCGATTCAGCGCGAGCTGGCGCCGCGCGAAAAAAGCCTCGCCCTGATCCGCCAGCAACCTCCTCACCCCATCACTACAACGGAGACAAACCGATGAACAGCAAACGCAATACCCTCAAGGCCATCGCCGCCTGCGCCCTGGCGGCCACCGCGCTGGGCACGGCCGGCATCGCCGGCGCGCAGACCAAGCTCAAGTGGGCGCATGTCTACGAAACCTCGGAACCGTTCCACAAGTACTCCGTGTGGGCCGCGGAAGAAATCAAGAAGCGCACCAACGGCAAGTACGACATCCAGGTGTTCCCGGCCTCCAGCCTGGGCAAGGAGTCGGACATCAACCAGGGCCTGACGCTCGGCACGGTCGACATCGTGCTGACCGGCGCGAGCTTCGCGGGCAACACCTACAAGCCGCTGGCCGTGACCTACTTTCCGTTCATCTTCCGCGACTCGGAGCATCTGCTGAAGTACGCCAAGAGCGATGTGTTCAAGGAGCTTGCCAAGGGCTACGACGACAAGAGCGGCAACCACATCACGGCGCTCAACTACTACGGCGCGCGCCATGTCACCTCGAGCGCCGCGAGGCCCGTTGCCAAGCCCGAAGACATGAAGGGCCTGAAGATCCGCGTGCCCGACGCGCCGGCCTACCTGGCCTTCCCCAAGGCGCTGGGCGCCAATGCCACGCCCATTGCGTTCGCCGAGGTCTACCTTGCGCTGCAGAACAACACGGTCGATGCGCAGGAGAACCCGCTGCCCACCATCGAGGCCAAGAAGTTCTTCGAGGTGCAGAAGAACATCTCGCTCACGGGCCACATCATCGACTCGCTGCTGACCGTGGTCTCCGGCCAGCTGTGGGGCAAGCTCTCGGCCGACGAGAAGAAGGTCTTCACCGACGTGATGCAGGAGGCCGCCGAAAAGACCGGCCGCGACATCATCGCCTCGGAAATCCGCCTGACCGAGGAGTTCAAGAAGCGCGGCAACAACGTGATCACGGTGGACAAGGCCGCATTCCGCGAAGCCGTGCTGAAGAACACCAAGCCCACGGACCACGGCTACCGCCAGCAGGACTACGACCGCATCGTAAGCATCAAGTAACCCCCCGGGCGCTGGCATGACTGAACCGAAGATCATCGACGACGAAGGGCATTTCCATGCGGAAGACGAGGCCGTCGACCTTTCCCACACCATCGCCGAAGGCTGGATCTCGCTCGCGATCTTCTGGATGCTCGCGCTCACGGTGTTCTACCAGTTCGTCACGCGCTACGTGATGAACGACTCGGCCGCATGGACCGAGGAGGTGGCGCGCTACATGCTGATTGCGGTGGTCTTCATCGGCGCCGCCATCGGGGTCGCGAAGAACAACCAGATCCAGGTCGACTTCTTCTACCGCCACATGCCGGCGGCCATGGGCCGCTGGATGTCGCGTGCGGTCGACGTGCTGCGCACCGTGTTCTTCGCCGCGGCCGTGGTCATGACGGTGCAGATGATGCTGAAGATCGGCAACACCACGCGCATGACCATCGTCGATGCGCCGATGAACATCGTCTACGGCCTGTGCCTGTTCGGCTTCATCGCGATGACCTGGCGCTCGGTCCAGGTGGCGCGCATCCACTGGAAGCGCGGCTACAGCGTGCTCGAACGCCCCGAGTCCACGCTGGCAGACCGCTGATGAGCCCGAAGAGAACAACTGCATGCTGAAAATATTCTTCCTTGTCTTCATGGCGGGCGGCATTCCGGTGGCCGTGGCCATGGCCGGCGCCTCGCTGGCCTACATCGTGGCGAGCGGCAGCCTGCCGCCCTTCGTCGTGATCCACCGCATGGTGAGCGGCATCGACAGCTTTCCGCTGCTGGCGGTGCCCTTCTTCATCCTGGCCGGCAACCTGATGAACAACGCGGGCATCACCACCCGCATCTACAACTTCGCGCTCGCGCTGGTGGGCTGGCTCAAGGGCGGGCTGGGCCATGTGAACGTGCTCGGCTCGGTGATCTTCGCGGGCATGAGCGGCACCGCCATTGCCGATGCCGCGGGCCTGGGCACGATCGAGATCAAGGCGATGAAGGAGCACGGCTATTCGACCGAGTTCGCGGTGGGCGTGACCGCCGCCTCGGCCACGCTGGGCCCGATCATTCCGCCCAGCCTGCCCTTCGTGATCTACGGGATGATGGCCAATGTGTCGGTGGGGGCGCTGTTCCTCGCCGGCATATTGCCCGGCGCACTGCTGGCCATTTTGATGATGCTCACGGTGGCCTACTTCGCGCACCGCAACGGCTGGGGCGGCGACGTCAAGTTTTCGAGCACCCGCTTCTTCAAGGCCATGTGCGAGCTCGCCGTGGTGGTCGGCTGGCCCCTTTTGATCTGGCTGCTGGTTTCGAAGCTGGACACGCCGCCGCAGCTCACGGTGTTTGCGGGCCTCGCATCGCTGTTCGTGCTCGACCGGATCTTCCGCTTCGAGGCGCTGCTGCCCATCATGACGCCGGTGCTGCTGATCGGCGGCATGAGCACGGGCCTGTTCACCCCCACCGAGGGCGCGATTGCCGCCTGCGTGTGGGCAATGATCCTGGGCTTCGCCTGGTACAAGACGCTGTCGTGGAAGATGTTCGTCAAGGTCTGCCTCGACACCATCGAGACCACGTCCACCGTGCTGTTCATCGTGGCGGCCGCCTCGATCTTCGGCTGGATGCTCACCGCCACCGGCGTGACCACCGACATTGCGAACTGGGTGCTGGGCTTCACCAAGGAAGCCTGGGTGTTCCTGCTGCTGGCCAACCTGCTGATGCTGTTCGTGGGCTGCTTCCTGGAGCCCACGGCCGCCATCACCATCCTGGTTCCGATCCTGCTGCCGATTGCCACCCAGCTGGGCGTGGACCCGATCCACTTCGGCCTGGTGATGGTGCTGAACCTGATGATCGGCCTGCTGCATCCGCCGATGGGCATGGTGCTGTTCGTGCTGGCGCGCGTGGCGGGCCTGAGCTTCGAGCGCACCACCATGGCGATCCTGCCGTGGCTCATTCCGCTGCTGCTGGCGCTGGCGGTGATCACCTATGTGCCTTCATTGGTACTCTGGCTCCCGAAAATGTTCTTCTGATCCCCAACACAACACGAGTTCCACGATGAATCCCTTCATTCGCCTGCATCCGGCCGACGATGTCGTGATCGCGCGCAGCCAGCTGGTCGGCGGCGCCAAGGTCGAAGACTTTGCCGTGCGCGGCCTGATTCCCGCCGGGCACAAGGTGGCGACGCACGCCATTGCCGTCGGCGAACCGGTGCGCCGCTACAACCAGATCATCGGCTTCGCGAGCAAGCCGATCGCGGCCGGCGAGCATGTACACACGCACAACCTCGACATGGGCCCCGACAAGGGCGACTTCGAACGCGACTACGCCTTCGGCGCCGACGTGAAGCCCGCGCCCGCGAAGCGCGAGGCCACCTTCATGGGCATCAGGCGGGCGGACGGCCGCGTGGCCACGCGCAACTACATCGGCGTGCTCACGAGCGTGAACTGCTCGGCCACCGCGGCGCGCGCCATTGCCGACCACTTCTCGCGCAAGACCAATCCATCGGCGCTGGCCGGCTACCCGAACGTCGACGGCATCGTGGCGCTCACCCACGGCACGGGCTGCGGCATGGACACGCAGGGCATGGGCATGCAGATCCTGGAGCGCACGCTCACGGGCTATGCCACGCACCCCAACTTTGCGGGCGTGCTGGTGGTGGGCCTCGGGTGCGAGGCGAACCAGATCAATGCCTGGCTCGCGACCGGGCACCTGGCCGAAGGCGAGAACTTCCGCACCTTCAACATCCAGGACACCGGCGGCACGCGCAAGACGGTCGAGAAGGGCATCGCGCTGATCAACGAAATGCTGCCGCGCGCCAATGCGGTGAGGCGCGAGCCCTGCAGCGCGGCGCACATCACGATCGGGCTGCAGTGCGGCGGCTCGGACGGGTACTCCGGCATCAGTGCGAATCCTGCGCTCGGTGCGGCGGTCGACCTGCTGGTGGCGCATGGCGGGACGGCCATCCTGAGCGAGACGCCCGAGGTCTATGGCGCCGAGCATCTGCTCACGCGCCGCGCCGTCAGGCGCGAGGTCGGCCAGAAACTGGTGGACCGCATCAAGTGGTGGGAGCACTACACCGAGATCAACGAAGGCGAGATGAACAACAACCCCTCGCCGGGCAACAAGGCCGGCGGCCTCACGACCATCCTCGAAAAGTCGCTCGGCGCCGTGGCCAAGGGTGGCACCAGCAATCTCGAGGCGGTGTACGAATACGCCGAACCGGTCACGGCGCACGGCTTCGTGTACATGGACACGCCGGGCTACGACCCCGTGAGCGCCACCGGGCAGGTCGCGGGCGGCGCGAACGTCATCTGCTTCACGACCGGGCGCGGCTCGGCCTACGGCTGCGCGCCCTCTCCTTCGCTCAAGCTCGCGACCAACTCGGCGCTGTGGCAGCGGCAGGAAGAGGACATGGACATCAACTGCGGCGAGATCGTGGATGGCACCAGCTCGATCCAGGAGATGGGCCAGCGCATCTTCGAACTGGTGCTGGCCACCGCGTCCGGCGAGCCTTCGAAGAGCGAGAAACATGGCTACGGCCAGAACGAATTCGTGCCCTGGCAAGTCGGCGCGGTCATGTAGCTCACCCCCAGGCTGCGCGCACTTCGTGTCGCTTCGCCCTCCCCCTCTCCGGGGGCAACACCAGCGGCCCGGCAAAGCCGGTTCCGCGGTGTTTCACGAATGGGCCGCGGCCCTTGATCAAACCCATGGAGTCAACTGATGCCCAAGACTGTTCCCGCCGCAGCGTTGCGATCGCAATGCGCCCGCATCCTCGAAGCCGCCGGCAGCACGCCGGCCGAAGCCGCGCAGGTGGCCGACAACCTGGTGCTGGCCAACCTGAGCGGCCATGATTCGCACGGCGTGGGCATGCTGCCGCGCTATGTCGATGCGGTGGCCGAAGGCGGGCTCGTGCCCAATGCCGCGGTCAAGGTCAACACCGACATCGGCACCCTGCTCGCGCTCGACGGCCAGCATGGCTACGGCCAGATCGTCGGCGTGCAGGCGATGGCGCTCGGCATCGAGCGGGCCAAGCAGCACGGCAGCTGCATCTTCACGCTCGCCAATGCGCACCACCTGGGCCGCATCGGGCATTTCGCCGAAATGGCGACGGCCGAGGGCCTGGTCTCGATGCACTTCGTCAACGTGCTGTCGCGGCCCGTGGTGGCGCCGTGGGGTGGCGGCGACGGACGCTTCGGCACCAACCCGTGCTGCATCGGCATTCCGCTGGCGGGCGCCGAGCCTTTCCTGCTCGACTTTGCCACCAGCCGCGTGGCCCAGGGCAAGATGCGCGTCGCCCACAACAAGGGCGAACGGGTGCCCGACGGCTACCTGATCGACGAGCGCGGCGCGCCCACCAACGACCCGGGCGTGGTGGTGGTGCCTCAGGCCAACGGCCTGTTCGGCGCGCTCATGACCTTCGGCGAGCACAAGGGCTACGGCATGGCGATGGCCTGCGAGCTGCTGGGTGGCGCGCTCACGGGCGGCGGCACCTGGCACCGCCCGGCCGACACGGCGCGCACGGTGCTCAACGGCATGCTGACGATCCTGATCGACCCCGCCAAACTGGGAACCCAGGCCAGCTTCGCGCAGGAAGCGACGGCCTTCGTCGACTGGCTGCGCCAGAGCCCGCCGGGCGCCGGCTTCGACCAGGTGCAGATCGCGGGCGAACCGGAGCGCGCTGCACGCATGGCGCGCGAGCGCGACGGCATCTGGCTGGACGATGCGACCTGGGGCGAGATCGTCGCGGCCGGAACGAAGGTGGGCGTGGCCGTCGCCTAGGCGCTCAGCGCCGCGCCTTGCGCGACTTCTGGCTCAGCACGATCGCAATGCCGCCCAGAATGGCCACCGAGCCGGCCGCCAGCCGCGGCGTGATCGCCTCCGACAGCAGCAGCACGCCGCCGAACGCAGCCAGCAGCGGCACCGACAGCTGCACGGTGGCTGCCTGCATGGCCGAAAGACGGGCCAGCGCCGCATACCAGACGACATAGCCGAGGCCCGAGGTCAATGCGCCGGAGGCCACGGCCAGCGCGATGCCGGTCGCATCGGCATGGGCGCGCATCATGAAGGCAAGGCTCAGCGCCAGGGCCAGCGGCACGGCCCGCAAGAAGTTGCGGCCCGTGGCGGCCAGCGGATCGGGCACGCCGCGGCCGCGCAGCGAATACACGCCCCACGCCACGCCGGCGACAGCCATCAGCACGGCGCCGAGCAGCGGCGGCGCCGCGACGCCCGGCAGCACCAGGTAGACCAGCCCGCCGGCCGCCAGCACGAAGCCGAGCCATGCCACGGGTCCGAAGCGCTCACCCGAACCCAGGCCCGCGCCCAGCATCGTGAGCTGCACCGCGCCGAACAGGATCAGCGCGCCCGTGCCCGCAGAGAGGCTGAGGTAAGCGAAGGAAAAGAAGGCGACGTAGGCGAACAGCATGGCCGCCGCAAGCCAGTCGGCACGGCCGGGCGCGGCAGGCCGTGCCCGGAAATGAACGACGAGCGCGAGCGTGATCGCGCCCGAAACCAGCCGGATGCTGCCGAAGCTGGCCGGATCGATGCCCCGCTGCTGCAACGCCAGCCGACACAGCAGCGAATTGGCCGCGAACGCGACCATGGCCACCGCGGTCAGGGCGACGGTCTGCAGGGTGGACGGCGCGCGACGCACCTCGGACATGGCTTCAGACATGCGTCGCCACCATGAAGACAGCCCAGCCCAGCAGCGCGAACCCGAGCGGCGCGCTCAGGCGGCGGCCCCAGGGAACGTTCTTTTCCAGCGCCATGACGGCGGCCAGCAGAAGCATCCAGCCGAGGCTGCCGGTGCCCAGCGCGAACATCAGCAGCATCAGCGCCCAGCAGCAGCCGACGCAGAACAGGCCGTGGTGCGTGCCCAGCGCGAACGCCTGGCGGGCTTGCGCGTGGCCGCGCCAGTGCTCGATGACAAAGCTGAGCGGCGTGCGGCACTTCTCGAGGCACTTGTGCTTGAGGCTGCTGAACTGGAAGGCGCCGGCCAGCGCGATGGTCGCGGCGCCGATCACCCAGCCGTGCCAGGCCAGCGTGGGCGCGCTGGCGAGCAGCGCCAGCACCGCACTGTGGAGCCCGTGCGCCAGCAGCCCGAAGGCACCCCACACGGCCATGTAGCCGAGCCCCAGCATCACGAGCAGGCGCGCATGGTCCGGCCGCCCCGCGGTCAGGCGGTCGAAGGCGTTGAACAGCGGCAGCGTGGTCGGCAGCATCATGGCCATGGTCATGAGGATCCACGCCACCGCATAGAGGACCGCCGGCACGATCACGCCGCCGGCGGGAATGGCCTGGCACAGGAACGCGGCCGGCCCCGAGACGGTCCAGTCGCCGTGTTCGAGATAGCGTCCGTATGGGCTGCGCGCCCAGGCCCACAACGCCAGCCACGCAAGCATGGCCAGCGCGGCAAGAACCGGCAGGAACACGCGGCGGTGGCGCACGGCGTTGCGCGGAGGCAAGCCGGCCGTCGGGTTCATGCGTCGAAGACGAAAGTGCTCTGCAGGGCGTTGTGGTTCTTGATGTCGAGGTCGATGCCAAGGGCAGGGTTCTTCGACCGGTAGGTGGGCGCCTTGCCGACGAACACCGGCGCGCCCGGCACCGTGGAGAACACGGTGTCCGACAGCGTGGTCTGGCCGCCGGTCGCGCCGCGGTAGGGTTCGAGTTCGGCGTAGTAGTCCTTGCCGATTTCCAGCTCGCCCTTGCCTTCGTTCACGGTGAAGCGGATCGGCGCCCGCTCGACCGACACCACCTGGCCGATGAGAGCGGCCAGATCGGCGATCGGCCCGCCGGCCTTCCCGGTATAGACCTTGAGCAGCGCTTCTTCCTGTTCCTTGGAGGCTTTGTCGTCGACGAAGATCGCCGCCGTCCAGTTGCCTTCGAGGATGTTTCCGGGCACATGCGCCACGGCCGCGATGGTGTTGCCGCCGACGTCGACGCCGTCGACCGTTCCCTTGTCGATGCGCCAGGCGACGATGGTGTCGCAGGTGCCGTTGTCAGGGTCCTCGCCGATCCAGCAGGGACACAGGACGTTGCAGTTGCATACCTCGAGCAGGCGACCTTCCAGGTGATAGCTCATACGAACCTCCATTCAGAAGCCACACGAACACGGAACTTGTCGCCGCGACTTGGCGGCAAGGGGGCGCTGATCCTACGCTTTGCAACAGGGCAAGTCGAGCGCGATGCCCGGCCCCAGCGCAGTACCCTGGGTACCCAGGGTACATGGCCCGCCGCGGATCAGCTGCGGCTTGCGTCGTGCGCCGGCTTGCCGACCTGCACGCTCACTTCCTCGCCCCTGAGCTTCGCCTGCACGGCCTTGATGGCCCTGTCGAGCCGCGCGCCGTAGTCGGCATCGGCCTGGCGGAAGTAGCTCACCGAACGGTCGATGATGTCCTGCCGCGTCACCGCGCCCAGGCCGCCCGCGATGTTGTTCACCAGGCGCTGCTTCGCTTCCTCGTCCATCAGCCGATAGAGGTCGCCGGCCTGCACGAAGTCGGTGTCCTCGGGGTGCTTCTGCCACTGGTGGCTGCCGGTCCAGCCATGGATCTCGAGCGGCGCGTAGATGGGTTCGTTGCTCTGCTTGGGCGCGTCGCTGAAGCTGTTGGGCTCGTAGTTGGGGCCGCGCCCGCCGTTGCCGTCGCCGCGCATCGCGCCGTCGCGGCCGTAGTTCTGCGCCGTGGTGGCATGCGGGCGGTTCACCGGCAGCTGCGTGTGGTTGATGCCCAGGCGATAGCGCTGCGTGTCGCCGTAGCTGAACAGCCGGCCCTGCAGCATCTTGTCGGGCGAGGGGCCGATGCCGGGCACGAAGTTGGCCGGGTTGAACGCCGCCTGCTCGATCTCGGCAAAGTAATTGTCGGGATTGCGGTTGAGCGTGAGGATGCCGATGTCGATCTTCGGATAGTCCTTGTGCGACCAGACCTTGGTCAGGTCGAAGGGGTTGAAGCGGTAGGTCTGCGCCTCGGCCACCGGCATGATCTGCACCTGCACCTTCCAGCTCGGGAACTCGCCGCGCTCGATGGAATGCAGCAGGTCGAGGTGGTGGTGGTTCGGGTTTTCTCCGCCCACGCGCTGCGCCTCCTCGGCCACGAAGGTCTCGATGCCCTGGTTGGTCTTGAAGTGGTACTTGACCCAGAAGGCCTCGCCCTTGGCGTTCACCCACTGGAAGGTGTGGGAGCCGAAGCCGTCCATATGGCGGTAGCTCTTCGGAATGCCGCGGTCGCCGAACAGCCAGGTGAACTGGTGCGTGGCTTCGGGCGAGTGCGAGAAGAAGTCCCAGGCGTTGTTGGGCTCCTGCACGTGGCTGTAGGGGTCGCGCTTCTGCGAGTGGATGAAGTCGGGGAACTTGAGCGGATCGCGGATGAAGAAGACCGGCGTGTTGTTGCCGACGAGGTCGTAGTTGCCGTCTTCCGTGTAGAACTTGAGCGCGAAGCCGCGCGGGTCGCGCACGGTGTCGGCCGAGCCGAGCTCGAGCGCCACGGTCGAGAAGCGCGCGAGCACCTCGGTCTTCTTGCCGACTTGGCCGAGGAACTTGGCTTTCGTCCATTTGGACACGTCGGCCGTCACTTCGAAGGTGCCGAAGGCGCCCGAACCGCGCGCATGCACCACGCGCTCGGGAATGCGCTCGCGGTCGAAGCGCGCCAGCTTCTCGATCAGGTTGTGGTCCTGCATCAGCACGGGGCCGCCGGGGCCGGCGGTCTGCGACTGCTGGTTGTTCTCGACGGGCGCGCCGTTTTCGGTGGTGAGCTTGCGGGAATCGGTCATGGGTGGGCTTTCCTCTGGAGTTGTAGGGGCCCATGCATTCTGTCAATGAATGCAGCCCTGCTGCATCACATTGAGCTATCGCCTCGATAGGCGGCCCGCCGAAGGCCGCCCGAGGCTCTAGACGATCAGCGCGATCGTGGCTTCGAGGTGCTCCGACGGCGCCCGACGGAAGCCCGAGCGCGTGAAGCGCTGCAGCTGGCCGACCACGAAGGCCGTGAGCGCCGCGGCGCGCACCTGCGCATCCACGCTCGGCGTGGCCGAGCCGTCCGCGGCGGCCGCCCCGCGCAGTACCTGGCGCAGGGTGGCCTCGATCTTGTCGAAGAACTGGTTCATGCGCTGCTGGAGCCGCTCGTTCTCGAACACCAGCGCATCGCCGACCATGACGCGCGTCATGCCGGGGTTGCGCTCGGCAAACTGCACGAGCAGCGTGAGGATTCTTGCGGCCTGCTGGGCCCCGGTCGCGCCTTCGCGCTCGAGGATCTGGTTCACCAGCGTGAAGACGCTCTGCTCGATGAAGTCGATCAGGCCCTCGAACATCTGGGCCTTGCTCGCGAAGTGGCGGTACAGCGCGGCCTCGCTGACGTCGAGCCGCGCAGCCAGTGCCGCGGTCGTCACCCGCTCGGCGCCGGGCTGCTCGAGCATGGCGGCCAGCGCCTGCAGGATCTGCACGCGCCGCTCCCCGGGCTTGGGGCGTTTTCGGACCGGCGCGACGGGTGTCAGCGTCTCGGTCTGGGTTTCTATGCCGGGATAGCTTGTCTCTTCGTTCTGCATGGAAGCGCGTGCAAAGATGTAATCAATTGATTCTCGCACAGGGCCGCGCAGTGAGCGCGCGCAAACCGGCCCCGGGAAAGCTCGTACAGAATCGGCTCATTCAACCAAGCAAGAGTTCTCATGGCCCCAAAAAGCGTTCTGGTGACGGGTGGCGCAGGTTTCATCGGCAGCCACACCTGCGTCGCGCTGGCCACCGCCGGATACACACCGGTGATTCTCGACAATCTGGGCAACAGCGACATCCGGGTATTGGAGCGGTTGCGGCAGATCACCGGCAGCGCCCCGCGGCTGATCCAGGGCGACGTGCGCGACCGGGCCCTGCTCGACCGCGTGCTGGGCGAAGAAAGCTTTTCGGCCGTGATCCACTTCGCGGGCCTCAAGGCCGTCGGCGACTCGGTGGCCGACCCGCTCACCTACTACGACAACAACGTGCACGGCAGCCTCGTGCTCGCCTCGGCCATGCAGCAGGCGGGCGTGCGGACGCTGATCTTCTCGTCGTCCGCCACGGTGTACGGCGAACCCGACCACTCGCCCATTCCGGAGGACGCGCCCTGCAGGCCGGCCAATCCCTACGGGCGCTCCAAGCGCATGGTGGAAGAGGCTTTGGCCGACCTGCACCGCGCGCAGCCCGGCTGGCGCATTGCGCTCTTGCGGTATTTCAACCCGGTCGGCGCCCACGAAAGCGGGCTCATCGGCGAACACCCGCAGGGCAAGCCGAACAACCTGATGCCCTTCGTGTGCCAGGTGGCCGTGGGACAGCGCGACAAGCTGCTGATCCACGGCAACGACTATCCCACGCCCGACGGCACCGGCGTGCGCGACTACGTGCATGTGATGGACCTCGCCGAAGGGCACGTGGCGGCCCTGCGCCATGCGCAAGGCCATGCCGGGCTGGTCACGCTGAACCTCGGCACCGGCCGCGGCGCCTCCGTGCTGGAGGTGGTGCATGCCTTCGAGCGCGCGAGCGGTGGTCCGCTGCCTTATGAGATCGGTCCGCGCCGGCCCGGCGACGTGCCCGCGTACTGGGGCGACCCGTCGCTTGCGGAGGCCACGCTGGGCTGGCGCGCGCACCGCGGGCTCGACCAGATGTGCGCCGACAGCTGGCGCTGGCAGCAAGGCAATCCCAACGGATACGACACCCTCGCCGCGGATCGCTAGCGGCCTTGGCCGCAGACGGCCCGGCTCGGCTCGGCTCGGCTCGGGGCATCAGCTTGCCGCATCGAAATCAGACAAGTGCTGGTATCCAGTCGGCACGTTGTCCTTCAGGTCGCGGCAATCGGTTGAGTACGCTGGTAACGAGCACATACATCCGTACTGAATAAGCCAAAGCTCAAACAGGCTGTTACCCGCCTGCGGTCCTTCCATGGCTGCTTCTCTCGATATTCTGAATCGGTGGGACCTCTGCACGCCAGAGAGCCCTTGGTACTGCCGACCCTTGAAGACTTGGAGAATGATTTGTCTATCGATCAAGCGCGATATGCCCATTGGGCAGCAGCGTGCAGGTTTTCATCTTTCACGGATGCCGCGTACAGGGCATGGACCGAAGCGGAAGCTTCGTGCGCCAAAGCAGAAGATCCGGCGCTGCGCCTGGAACTGGCGCATCTCCCCTACCGGCATGGCATCACCTTCGCCATCGCCGACAGCGGCAACGATGCAGAGTTGCACGCCACGCTGGCCTCGCTTTCGGCGCAGTTGTGCCAGCGCTTCGATGCGGTGGTGGCCTGCGCCCCTTCGCGCGCGGAAGCGGTCACCCACGCGCTCCTGTTCGTTCGCGATTCGATCAACGTCCGCCTCGTGACCGCGAGCGCGCCGGCAAGCCTGCTCGAGTTGCACCAGCTTGCGCTCGAGCACACGGCCGAGACCTGGTTCGGGGTGATCCTCGCGGGCGACCGGCTCGCGCCGCAGGCCGTCTCATCGATTCAGTTCACGCTCGCGAAGTGGCCGGATGCGGCCGTCATCTATGCGGACGAGGACTGGATCGCCGAGGGCCAGGCGCGATGCAAGCCGCGCTTCAAGTCGGCATGGGATCCTGAAGCGCAGCTCGGCTTCGACCTGCTGGACGGCCTGTGCGTGATGAAGCACGCCAACGTCCTCGCGGCCGGGGGCTTTCGCGCCGAATTCGAACCGGCCGCCAGCTACGACCTGCGCTGCAGGGTGGCCATGCCGCTGCCCTGCAGCCAGGTGCGCCATATTCCCTCGGTGCTGTACCACCGGCAGGTCCCGCCGATCATGGATGCGGGCGACACGCGGCAGGCCGTGGAGGCCTATGCGGCCGCGGCCCGGAGGGTGGCGGCTGAAGCGGCGTTCCGGCAGACGGGCATGGCGGCCGAGGTGCTGCCCTCGCCGATCGCGGAGTTCGTGAACCATGTCCGCCGCCCACTGCCCAACCCCGCGCCACGGGTGAGCGTGCTCGTGCCGACGCGCGACCGCGCCAATCTGGTGAGGACCTGCCTGGACGGCCTGCTGCGCAAGACCGACTATCCGGATTTCGAAGTCCTCATCCTCGACAACGACAGCGTCGAGCCCGCGACGCTGTCCCTCTTCACGGAGCTGGCCGCGGACCCTCGCGTGCGCGTGCTCCGCGTGCCCGGCCCTTTCAATTTCTCGACCATCAACAACGTCGGCGTGCAGGCCTCGACCGGCGAGGTGCTGCTCTTCCTGAACAACGACATCGAGATCCTCGATGGCGGCTGGCTCAGGGAGATGGTCGGCGAAGCCATGCGGCCGGACATCGGCTGCGTGGGCGCCAAGCTCCTGTACGGCGACGGCACGGTCCAGCACGCCGGCGTCATGCTGCAGAGCGGCCCGCTCGCGATGCATGTCTGCCGCACCGACGGCGCCACCGACACCGGCCTGGACGGGCGGCTCGCCGGCACGCGCGACTACCTGGCGGTCACGGGAGCCTGCCTCGCGGTTCGGCGCTCGGTGTTCGAGCAGGTGGGCGGCTTCGACGGCGAGCACCTGCCGGTGGCCTACAACGACATCGACCTGTGCCTGAAGGTGAACGATGCGGGCTACCGCAACATCTGCACGCCGTTCGCCTCCCTGCTGCACCTCGAAAGCGCCTCGCGCGGGCATGACCATGTTTCCGAAGAGAAGCAACAGCGGGCGCAGCGCGAGCAGGCGCACGCCAGCACCAAGTGGATCGATCGCTTCGAACACGACCCCTATCACAACCCGAATGTCCAGCTGGACTGGCTCACCGGCGCGCACCTGGCCCACAACGCCGGCCAGCGCTGGCAGCTCGCGCGCTGAGGCGTGCGCGGCGGTTTCATCGACTTTCTAGCGGAGGCCCGGACTCGTCCGGGCAGGAATACAAATGAAAGAACCCACCCTCATTCTTCCGACGGTCGACAGGTCGCTCGACGTGCTGACGCACCCGGTGCTGGACCCTCTCTTCTGGACGCCGCACCTGCTGGGCAAGGCCAGCGCCTGGTGGACCCATACGCCGTTCGCGTTCTGGATCGTGGCCGCCTGCAAGCCGGGCCTGCTGGTGGAACTGGGCACGCACAACGGCGTGTCGTACGCGGCGTTCTGCGAGGCCGTTGCGCGGCTCAAGTCGGCCACGCGCTGCTACGCCGTGGACACCTGGGCCGGAGACGAGCATGCCGGGCATTTCGACGCGCAGGTCTACCACGAGCTTCGCGACTTCCACGACAAGCACTTCAGCGCCTTCTCCGAACTCCTCAAGTCCACCTTCGACGACGCCCTGCCGTACTTTGCCGACGGCTCCATCGACCTGCTGCACATCGACGGCTTCCATACCTACGAGGCGGTCAAGCACGACTTCGAGACCTGGCTTCCCAAGCTGTCGGACAAGGCCGTGGTGCTGTTCCACGACACCAATGTGCGCAGCGGCAATTTCGGCGTCTTCCGCTTCTTCGCCGAGCAGGCACTGCACTATCCCTCGTTCGAGTTCCTGCACGGCCACGGGCTCGGCGTGCTGGCCGTGGGCGACCGCGCGCCTGCCGCCGCCATGGCGCTGTGCAACCTCGAACCCGAGCGCGCCGATGCCGCCAGGGCGCGCTTCGCGCACCTGGGAACGCGCTGGTTCGTGACCACGCGCGAGCAGCTCGGCTCGGCCGAACTGCATCAGCGCATCCACGAGGCCAATGCCCTGCGCGCGCCGGTGGAAGCCGAGCTGGCGCAGGTGGCGGCCGCCCGCGCGGCCGAGGCCGAGGCGCGCGCCAGCGCCGAAGGCCAGGTGAACGCGCTGTCCCACGAGGTGGCCCAGAAGGCCGCCCAGCTGGAAGACCTGAACAGGCAGGCCAGCGATGCACACGCAAAGGCCGCCCAGGCCGAAGCCGCCGCCCGCGCAACCGGCTTCGCCCACGAGCAGGCGAACCGGCGCGTGGCGGAGCTCAGGAATGTCGTGGCGCAGTTGGCCACCGACCTGAACAAGACCCGCGACGAGCTGAACGAGACCAGCGAAGCCAGGAGCCTGCAGCAGCGCACCGCGCTGGCCTGGAAAAGTCTTGCCGACCGGAAGGAAGACCGGGTCGAATCGCTGATGGAGCGCTTCACGCGCCTGCGGGTCGATCCGTCCCTAGGCGTGAAGGCCAGGCTGCGCAGGCGCCTGCGGCTGCTTGCCCGGCGCCTTGCCGGCAAGCCGGTGGACCTGGGGGCGGTGGAGATCGTCCGGTTCTCGCCCTACTTCGACCGCGAGTGGTACCTGAAGACCTACCCCGACGTCGCATCGGCCGGCACAGACCCCGCGGAGCACTACGTCGCCCACGGCGCGGCCGAAGGACGCCAGCCCGGCCCGTGGTTCTCCGGCACCGAATACACGGCGCGCCACGGGGACGCCGCGGGCTTCAATCCGCTGATTCACTACACGCTGGTGGGTGCGCGAGAGGGCCGGCGCGCCGGCCTGCTCGGCAGCGACGACACCGAGCCGCCCCCCATTCCTGCGTTGCCCAGCCGGGTGTTCTCGATCTTCTACGTTTCCGGCGAGGCGCATACGCCCGGCCATCTGTACCGGGTCGCCCGCTACATCGAGGCGGCGCGGATGAACGGCGTGCCGGCGGAATGGGTCCGGCAGGAAGATCTCGAGGCACGGCTCGAGCTGACGTCACGGCACGACGTGATGATTCTCTGGCGCACCCAGTGGAGCCCCGTGCTCGAAAAAGCCATCGGGCTGATGCATGCGCAGGGCAAGAAGGTGGTGTTCGACATCGATGACCTGATGATCGAACCCGACCTGGCCGACACCAAGGTGATCGACGGCATCCGCTCCAATGCCCATCCGGAAGCCGCGGTGCGCGAGCTCTTCGCCAGCGTGCGCCGCGCCATGCTCGCGGCCGACGTGTGCATTGCCAGCACCCAGGAGCTGGCCTATCACATGCGCTGGGCGGGCAAGTCCACCCATGTGCTGTTCAACGGCTTCGACGACCAGACCTTCGAGCTCTCCAGGCGCAGCGCACGGCAGTGGCGCAGCGCGCGGACCGACAGCCTGGTGCGCATCGGCTATGCCGGCGGATCGCGGACGCACCAGCGCGACCTGGGCCTGGCCATCGAGGCGATTGCGCGCGTGCTGCGCGAGAACGAGCTGTGCCGGCTGGTGCTCTTCCGGACCGAATCGGGCATGCGCCTGGTCGATGTGGAGGAATACCCGGTGATGGCCGGCTTGGAGCACCGCATCGAATGGCGGCCCTTCCAGACCCTGGAGACACTGCCGCGCGAAATCGCGCGCTTCGACATCAACATCGCACCGCTGGAATTCGGCAACCCGTTCTGCGAGGCCAAGAGCGAATTGAAGTTCTTCGAGGCCGCGCTGGTCGACGTTCCGACCATCGCGTCGCCGACCGGGCCGTTCACGCGGGCCATCGAGCACGGCGTGTCGGGCTTCCTGGCCGCGAGCGCCGACGACTGGTACCACCATCTGTCGACCCTGGCGTCGGACCCGGCACTGAGGGCCAGCGTCGGCTCGGCCGCATTCCTGCGCGCGATGGCCTCGTACGGGCCGCTGCAGCGGGCCACGCAATTCGGCCGCGTGCTCGACCAACTGCAAGGCGACGCCCTGGCCGCACGGGCCTTTGCGCTCGATGCGCGGGTTCGTTCAGCGCCGATCCGCCGGCCCCAGCTGATGCCGCTGGAAGTGCTGTTCGAGCACCGGGCCGACGAGAGCGAGCTTGCGGACGTCACTGTCGTCATCCCGCTCTACAACTACGAGCAGTTCATCGTGGAAGCGCTGGAATCCGTGCGCGCCCAGACGCTGGCGGTGCTGGACCTGGTGGTGGTGGACGACTGCTCGACCGACGGCTCGCTAAACACCGTTCTGGCATGGGCCCGGCAGCACGCCAGCCGCTTCAACCGCGTGGTGGTCGCGCGGCACGCGTCGAACAGCGGCCTGGGCCTCACGCGCAATGCGGGCTTCCACCTGGCGGACAGCCCCTACGTGCTGCCCCTGGATGCGGACAACCGGCTGCGCCCGAAGTGCTGCGAAGAACTGCGCCGCGCCATCCGTGCCGAGCGCGTGGCCTTCGCCTACCCGAGCATCCAGCACTTCGGCGCCTCCAGCGCGATGATCAGCGACTCCCGCTACGAGCCGCAGCGCTTCGTGGCCGGCAACTACGTCGATGCGATGGCGCTCGTCTCGAAGGAGGCGTGGGCGATCGTCGGCGGCTACAACCACGTTCGCCACGGCTGGGAGGACTACGACTTCTGGTGCCGGCTCGCGGAGCAGGGCCAGCGCGGCTTCTGGGAAGCGCAAACGCTCGCGGACTACCGCGTGCATGCGGGCTCGATGATCAAGGCCGAGACGACGCTCCCGCAGAATTACCAGCGGCTGATCGAGAACTTCAAGGCCCAGCATCCCTGGGTCTCGCTGATCGACGAGCGGCTCGCGCGCAAACCGCCGGCCCTGCAAGTGGCGCTGAGCGACGGCGGCGCGAAGTCGCGGCTCCAGGTGCTGCTGCCGATTCTTCGCTGTCCCAAGACCGGGCTCAAGCTGACGGCCGATGCCGAACGCGGCGCACTGGTGACGGTGGACGGCTGGCGAAGCTGGCCCGTCGTCCAGGGCCGGCCGGTTCTTTGCCAGGACATCGGCGAGCCCGAGGTCAAGCCCGCCGAGCACGTCAGCAACCCGCTACCGCCCGAGGCCCTGAAGCTCGCGAAGAGCACCAAGGGGTGGGTGCTGAATCTCAGCGGCGGAGGCTCGCAGGAAAAGATCGAGAACGTGGTGGAGGTCGAATACGGCCTGTTCAGGCACACCGACGTGGTCGCCGACGCCCACGTGCTGCCATTCGACGACGAGGTCTTCGACGCCGCGATCGTCATGAACGCCTTCGAGCACTACCGCGACCCGCAGAAGGTGGCGGCGGAGCTCCTGCGGGTGCTCAAACCCGGGGGCCGCATCCTGGTTCGCACCGCCTTCATGCAGCCGCTGCACGAGCGGCCGTGGCACTTCTTCAACTGCACCCGCTACGGGCTGGAGCAGTGGTTCCGCGAGTTCGAGGCCGAGCGCGTGCGGGTGTCGGAGAACTTCGCCCCCAGCCATGCCGTCAGCTGGCTCGCGTCGGAGTGCGAGCAGGCGCTGCGCACCAACGTGTCCGACGAAGCCGCGGAGCGCTTCCGGGAGTCCTCCACGGGCGAACTCGTGGACCTGTGGCGCGATCCGTCGCTGCGCGACACGCCGCTGTGGACCGATTTCGAGAAGCTGCCCCAGTCGGTGCAGGAGGTTGGCGCCGCGGGCTTCGAGTTCCTCGGCCGGAAACCCGCGGTGGCCAGGGTGGGCGCGAACCGCTGCTGAGGCTGCTGCGGCCTCAGCGCGCGCGGATCATCGTGCCGTAGGCCTGGTCGGTCAGGATCTCGAGCAGCATCGCGTGCGGCACGCGGCCGTCGATGATGTGCACCGCGTTCACGCCGCTCTTGGCGGCATCGAGCGCACCCTCGATCTTGGGCAGCATGCCGCCCGAGATGGTGCCGTCGGCAAACAGGTCGTCGATCTCGCGCGCGCTCAGGTTGGTAAGCAGTTTGCCGTCCTTGTCGAGCACGCCGGGCGTGTTGGTCAGCAGCATGAGCTTCTCGGCCTTGAGCACGGTGGCGAGCTTGCCGGCGACCACATCGGCGTTGATGTTGTAGCTCTCGTTCTCCTCGCCGAAGCCGATCGGGCTCACCACGGGAATGAACGCGTCGTCCTGCAGCGCCTTGACCACGCTGGGGTCGATGGAGACGATGTCGCCGACCTGGCCCACGTCGTGGTGCAGGTTGGGATCGGCGCGGTCCGCCATCTTGAGCTTCTGCGCGCGGATCATGCCGCCGTCGCGCCCGGTCAGGCCCACGGCCTTGCCGCCGGCCTGGTTGATCAGGCCCACGATGTCCTGCTGCACCTCGCCGGCCAGCACCCACTCGACCACTTCCATGGTCTCGGCGTCGGTCACGCGCATGCCCTGGATGAAGCTGCCCTTCTTGCCCAGGCGGTTGAGCGCCGCCTCGATCTGCGGGCCGCCGCCATGCACCACCACCGGGTTCATGCCGACCAGCTTCAGCAGCACCACGTCTTCCGCGAAATCGGCCTGCAGGGCCGGATCGGTCATGGCATTGCCGCCGTACTTGATGACGATGGTCTTGCCGTGGAACTTGCGGATGTACGGCAGCGCCTGGGCCAGGATCTCGGCCTTGTCGCGCGGGGGAATGTTGAGGACGGGGTCGGTCATGGGCGGGCAGGCTCCAAAACGGTGGGGACGATGGAAAGAAGGAATTCTTGCAGCACGGAAGCCGTCACGGGCGCAGCCAGCGCGGCACCTTGAATCGCACGATCATCAGGTAGGCGCCCACGTAGGTCGTGACGAACAGCAGGCAGAACAGCATCAGCACGATGGTGTTGTTCCAGAACAGCACCGCCGGCACCACCGACAGCGCGGCGAACATCCAGAGGTAGGGCGAGGTCCGGTTGTTGCGGGCGAGCAATTGCCGCGCCTCGTCGTCCGCGAACGCCACGCGCACGATGCGCCGGAAGATCAGCTGGTGGAAATGCAGCGCGTCGGCAGTGCCGGGCGACTGCCCGCGCGCGAGCTTGCGGTAGATGGAGAACAGCGTCTCCCACACCGGGTAGATCAGCAGCAGCATCGGGAACCACGGCGAGACGACGCGGTGACGCTGGACCAGCGTCACGCAGGCCAGCGCAATCACCATGCCCCACACGTAGGCGCCGCCGTCGCCGGCAAAGATCTTGCCGCGCGGATAGTTCCAGATCAGGAAGCCGATGGTGGCGCCGACCAGGCAGACCATCATGGCCGCGAGCTGGCGGTCGCCCACCTGCAGCGCCACGTGCGAAATGGCAAGGCACACCAGCACCGCCACGGTGCCGGCCAGCCCGTTGTAGCCGTCGATGATGTTGAAGGCATGCGGCAGCCCGCCGATGGCCAGGGCCGCGAACAGCACGGCGCCGTACGGCACCATGGCCAGCCAGCCGTCGACCGTCTCGATGCCGGTGCGCGACAGGCCAAGGCCCAGCACCCAGCACGCCAGCAGGGCGGAGCCGATGGTCAGCGCCAGCCGGTAACGCACCTTGACGTTCTGCGTCACGTCTTCGACGATGCCGCCGATGACCGCCGGCGCAATGCACAGCAGCGTGAGCATCGAGGTCTTGAGCGGCCAGGACACGTTGAACGGGTCGGTGCCGGTGATGCCGGAGGCCAGCCAGGCCACGCCCATGCCAAGCAGGATGCCCGCCCCCCCGAGCCGCGGCACGTGGCCCTTGTGGAAGCGCTGGGGCATGTCCGCGCCATAGAGCCGGGCGTGCCTGCGCGCGCGGCGCATGAACACCTGGACCCCGAAGGCGGAGACGAAGAAACTGATGACGATCAGAGCAATCATGTGTGGGTGTTGGGGAACCCTAGAATTCCCGAGCGAAATTAGACCATGCCAGCGCCCCCTTCCCCTTCTTCCCCCCCGATCACCATTTCGATCGTCAGCCACGGCCAGCTCGCGCTGGTGCGCCCGCTGCTCGAGCAGCTGGACCGTTTCTGCCGCAGTTCGACCGCCAAGGTGGTGCTCACGCTGAACATCCCCGAACCCGACGTGCTGGCCGGCCTGGAATGGGGTTTTGCGGTCGAGCGGATCGAAAACGCGAGCCCCAAGGGCTTTGGCGCCAACCACAACCAGGCCTTCGAGCACTGCGACACACCCTGGTTCCTGGTGCTCAACCCCGACATCCGCCTGGACGGCGACGTGCTGGCGCCGCTGATGGCCCAGGCCGCCCCCGACGCCGGCCTGCTGACGCCGCGCATCCTCGAGCCCGGCCGCAGCACGCCCGAGCAGCACCGCGCCATCATCACGCCGCTCGAGATCCTCACGCGCCGCAAGCCAGGGTACGTGCGCCCGGTGGTGCCGGACTGGATTCCGGGCCTGTTCATGCTGTTCCGCAGCCAGGCCTACCGCCAGATCGGGGGCTTCGACGAGCGCTTCTTCATGTACGGCGAAGACTTCGACATCTGCGCCCGGACCCAACTGGCGGGCTGGAAGCTGCAGGTGGGAGAAGACCTGCTCGCGCGCCACGAGGCCCAGCGCGCCAGCCGCAGCAGCAGGAAGCACCTTTACTGGCACGTGACCAGCCTGCTCAAGGTGTGGACCTCGGGCGCGTTCTGGCGCTACCTGCGGACCCGATCCCGCGGGGCCTGAAAAAAGCCGCGCCCGCATTTGCGCAGACAATCCGGGGCCGGGAAGCCAGCAGAGACCGCAGGCGCCGTCCCCTCCCAACCACGACGATGACGACCACGAGCAGCCCGACAGCCCCGCAGGAACATGCCCACCTGCTCCACCCCAAGTACCGACCCGACATCGACGGCCTGCGCGCCGTCGCCGTGCTCTCCGTGCTCGGCTACCACGCGTTTCCGCAGTGGATCAAGGGCGGCTTCATCGGGGTCGACATCTTCTTCGTCATCTCGGGCTTCCTGATCACCACGATCATCCTGGGCAGCTTCGAGGGCGACGGGTTTAGCTACCGCGAGTTCTACGCCCGCCGGGTGAAGCGCATCTTTCCGGCGCTGGTGCTGGTGCTGGCGGCGACCTTTGCCTTCGGCTGGTATGCGCTGCTGCCGCACGAGTGGGAGCAGCTCGGAAAGCACGTGGCGGCGGGTGCCGGCTTCGTCTCGAACTTCGCCTTCTGGAGCGAGGCCGGCTACTTCGACAATGCGGCCGAGACCAAGCCGCTGCTGCACCTGTGGTCGCTGGCCATCGAGGAGCAGTTCTACATCTTCTGGCCCGTGCTGCTGGGCCTGGCGTGGAAGCGCAAGTGGCGCGTGCTCGCGGTGGTGGGCACGGTGGCGGCCATGTCGTTCCTGCTCAACGTCACGACCATCCACAGCCACCGCACGGCGGCCTTCTATTCGCCGCTGTCGCGCTTCTGGGAGCTGATGATCGGCGGCATGCTGGCGTACATGCGGCTGCACCGGCCCCTGCCCAAGCCGGGCTGGGGACGCCATGCGCAGTCGATTGCCGGGCTGGTGCTGATCGGCCTGGGCCTCGCCTACATCCGCGGCGGCAAGGCTTTTCCGGGGTTCTGGGCCATCCTGCCCACGCTGGGCGCGTTCTACTGCATTGCGGCCGGCCCGACCGGCGTGCTCAACCGCTACGTGCTCGCCTCGAAGCCGATGGTGTGGGTCGGCCTCATCAGCTATCCGCTGTACCTCTGGCACTGGCCGCTGCTGGTCTACGCGCGCATCGTCGAGGGCGACGTGCCGTCCAACGGCCTGCGCGCGCTGATGCTGCTCGCCGCCTTCGTGCTGGCCTGGCTGACCTACCGCTTCGTCGAGCGCGGCACCCGCCGCAGCGAGAACGACACCGTGATCTCGGTGCTGGTGGCGCTGATGGTGGGCTTCGTGGTGCTGGGCACGCTGGCGGCCACGCGCTACTACGTGGGGCGGCACAGCGACCCCTACTTCAACAAGACGGCCGCGGCCGCCAAGGACTGGGGCTACCCGGACGGGCTGAGCCCCATCAAGGTCGATGGCGAGGTGCTGCAGCAGATCGGCCACGGCAAGCGCCGGGTGCTCCTCTTCGGCGACAGCCACATCGAGCAATACGGCCCGCGCGCCGTGGAACTGAGCAAGATCGCGCCCGACACCCTCGATTCGCTCTCGTTCGCCACCTGGGGCGCCTGCCCGCCCATTCCCAATGTGGTCGACGAAAAGAACAACCTCTGCGGCGAGCGCCGCGACGGCGCCATGCGCCTGGCCATCAGCGACAAGTTCGACGCGGTGGTGTTCGGCGGCTGCTGGAACTGCTACTTCTCGGAAACCGGCAAGCCCAACGCCGCGAACGCCGATGCGGACCGCTACTACTACTTCGACGGCAAGACCAAGCGCCGCTTCATGGGCGGCGGCGGCGTGGACTTTGCGCTCAACATGCTCGAGGCGGTGATGACGAACCTTGCCAAGCACAAGCAGGTGTACCTGGTGCTGGACAACCCGGTGGGGGAAGGGTATGGGCCGGAGGAATTCGTGAAGGGAGGGCGGCTCGGCAACATGAGCGTAGCGCCGATGTCGCCCACGACGGAATGGGTTTCAGCGCAAAGGGCCCTCCACGAGCGCATGCGCCAGATCGCGATCCGCAGCGGCGCCATCGTGATCGACCCGATACCGACGCTTTGCAAGGGCAACCAGTGCACCCGGGCGGACGCCGACGCCACGCCCATCTACAAGGACGCGGGGCACTTGCGGGCTGAGTACGTGCGCAAGTTTGCAACGTACATCGACGTGGCGATGAGCACGCAGAAGCAGCAGCAAACACCCGCAACCGTGCCGGTCACGGGGCGCTAGAACTCAGGAATAGAGCTTTCGCAAGCTGCGCACACCCGGCAGCCGCGTGATCGCCCCGACCAGGCGCACCATGCCGGGGGAACTGTGCTTCAGCAGAAACAGCGTGGCCCGCAGTCGCAGCTTTTTCTTGCGGCCGACATAGGGGTTGGCCAGCACCATCGCGCCGTACTCGAAGAGGATCGCGGTCATTTCCTCGCGGTACTGGTCGTCGTTCTTGATCGACTCGATCGCATGGTTGACGAAGTACGGCTGGAATCGAGGCACGAGGCAATCGCGGAAGTAGTAGCGCCCGCGCTGGTGCTCGTCGGGGAACATCTGCACCAGCTTCTTGAAGTACTTGAAGCGGCTGCGGATCATGCGAATGCCGAACGAGGTGCTTGCCGTATGGATGCACCACACCGTCACGGCCTTGTCGACAAAGTAATTGCTGTAGCCCTTGCGGAACACGCGCAGGAAGAGGTCGTCGTCCTCGAAGCCCATGAACTGCGAGTCGAACCCGCCCACGGCCTCGAAGGCCTTGCGGCTGATCAGCGTCGCCGATGGCAGCACGAACATGTCGTGCCGCAGCAGGTCATTGATGTTTCGCTTGGGATGCGTTGCATGCTCCTTCACAACGCCGGTCCGGATCACGTTTCCATCGGCGTCGGCTTCGTACAGGTCGGCATAGACAAAACCGAAGAGCCGGTCGTCCTGTGGGATCGAAGACGCCAACGTCTCGATGTGGTTGGGCAGGTAGAAGTCGTCCTGATCCAGAAAGCAGATGAAGTCGGAGGTGGACGCTGCCACCCCGGCGTTGCGTGCGGAGCCTTGCCCTCCATTTTCCTTGTCGAGAATGCGGAAAGGATAGCGCGTCGCAAGCCCGTCGAGCGCCGCGCGCTCCTCTGGCCGCGAGCCATCGTTCACCACAATCACCTCGGCCGCGGGCACAGATTGCTCGAACACGCTACGCACCGAGCGCTCGATGAAATCGGCGCCGTTGTAGAACGGAATGATCACCACCACGCTGGGCCACAGGGGCATGGATTCGATGGCGGGCACGGCGGGGGCGTTCGTTGGGGTCATTTTTTTGCTTGGCTCTGTTGGGGCGAGCCTACACAGATTCGAAGAGGTCGCGGACCACGCCGCGTACGCCGCGGCCGAACTTGTCGTAGCGGCCCGTCATGGCTTCGCGAAAGATGGGGATGCACCGCGCCAGCCGCGACGCGGGCAATGCGGCCCGAAAGCGCTGATGCTCGATCTTGCTGCGGACCTTGGCAATGATTTCGGGCGAGACGCGATCGCCGATCTGCAAAAGACGCTCCAGGAGAAGTTCGGCCTTGATGGCACGCTCGACATGCGTATTTCCCCGCGATGCAAGCGCCTTGCGGATCTTGCCGACGAAAGTGTCGCGCCGCGCGCCAATCTGGTTGGACTCATGCTGGCGATAGTCGATGAGCGGCTGCTCCAGCAGGTCGACCCGTCCCACCGTCGACGCCACGATGCCCAGCCATTCGTCGTGGACCCACTCAGGGGGAAATGGCAAGGCGTCTGCAAGCAGCGACCGGCGAAATACCGTGGTCGCTCCGGTGACGAGATTCCGGCGAAGAAACACGTCGAAAGCACGGCCCCCATGGATGCCCTCGACTTCCGATCGAGTGACCTCGAGCGCGTGGAACAGGGACTGGTTGAGGTCGTTCCCGCCTGCATCGACAAGGCGCGCGTCGGTATGCAGCAGCAGCAGATTCTCATCCTGCTGAAAGCGCGCCACCATGTGCGCGAGCCGATCGGGCACCCACACATCGTCTTGGTCGCTCAGCGCAATCAGCTCGCGGGTGCAGGCGCTGATGGCCTGCTCGAAATTCTTGACGACCCGCAAGGGGGTGGCGTTCTTCAGCACCCGCAGCGCCACCGGATACCCCGGCCGTTCGACAGCGCATTCGGCCACCGTAGCGCGAACCACCTCCACCGAGTCATCTCGGGAGGCGTCGTCCGAGAGCACGATCTCGACTGGTGGAAGAGTTTGCAGGCAGATGCTGCGCACCTGCTCGCGCAGGAAGCGAGCACCGTTGTGTGTGCAGAGCGCGACGGAGACTTCGAGGGGACGGGCGGTGTTCATAGGGATGTACGCGGCGGCCACGCAAGATCGAAATCTTCGCTATCGAGCGTCAGGTTGGGGTTGTAGGCTGGATCGTGCGCGATGAGCTTGCCCCAGCGGTCCTGCATGACCGCTGCCTCGGTGGCCAGTCGATTCCGCGACTCGGCCGCCACTTCGAGTCCGCGCGTGGCCGATTCGTGGTGCAGCAGTTCGGCCCAGGGCGTCCAGACATTGCGAAAGCCGGCTTCACGCAAGCGCAGGCAGAAATCGACGTCGTTGTAGGCCACGCCAAGATGCGCCTCGTCGAGCCCTCCCACTTGCTCGTAAAGCGCCTTGCGCACGACCAGGCAGGCGGCAGTCACGGCGCTGAAAGACTGCGCAAGCTGCGCACGTCCGCCATGGCCGGGATCCGAACGAGCCAGGTGCTTGTGGGCGTGGCCTGCGATGCCGCCGACACCGAGAATCACGCCCCCGTGCTGGACAGTCATGTCGGGATAAAGCAGCTTCGCGCCGACAGCACCCACCCCCGGCTGCAAGGCAACCGACACCATCTCCGCGAGCCAGTCCGGCGAGACGACCTCGATATCGTTGTTGAGCAGCGCAACAAGCTCGCCCTGCGCCCTTGCAACCGCCGCATTGTTCAGCGCCGAATAGTTGAATGGACGCTCGTCGCGGATGACGGTGATGCCCTGCTGCGCATCAAGCTCGGCAAAGTAGGCGAGCGCTTCCGGGTCGTCCGATCCGTTGTCGACCAGCAGGATTTCGTAGTTCGGATAGTCCGTCTCGAACACAACGCTCTCGATGCACTGCCGCACCAGCGGCAAAGCGTTGCGCGTCGGGATGATGAGTGAAACCAGCGGCGGCGAAGAGGGCAACACATAGCGGGTGCGATAACCAAACTGTGTGGCCTCAGCCCTGGCCGCAGTGCCGATGCGCTCGAAATGGGCATTCAGCACGGCAACGCCGTCCGGCCGGCCATCGAGCTTGCCCCCGGAAGCACAGCGGTGGGCGAGCACGTGTGGGATGTGACGTATCTGCTCGCTGCCAACGCGCTCCACGCAGCGCAGCGCGAGGTCGTAGCCCTGCTCTGGAGGCGGCAACTCCGCACGAACTCCGCCGGCTTCATCGAACAGGCCGGCCTCCATGGCAATCCATGAAGAAAAGAGATTGCGCCCCAGGAAAAGGTCCGGATTCCAGTCAGGCTTGAAAAAGGGATCGACGCGCCGCCCGTTCACATCCAGTTCGTCTTCGTCGGCATAGATCAAGCGGGCCTCGGGGTGCGCAGCGACTTGTTGGGCAATAGCCCACAGCGCGTGCGGCGGCAGTGTGCAGCCTGCTTCGATCCAGATGACCCAGTCGGCGGCAGCCGCAGCCTTGAAGCCGCCGGGCAATGACCCGGCCGCCCGCCTCGTCCATTCGTTGTACAGCAGTGCGTCAAGTGAGCCTACGCCCAGTTCGCCCGCGGGCAGCAGCAGCAAACGCGGACGCTTCGGCCAGGCATCGATTTCCCGGCGCTTGCGATCGCGGTCGGCCGTATCGATCCTGTCGTAGCGCTCGACCCAATCGGTGTAGTCTCCGCGTTCCTCAACCTGCGGCAAGGACGCACCCCGCACGATGCGTTGAAAATGCCGGCTCGCCCAGCGCAGCGGCGCCGTGATGCGCCAACTGGTCGACCGCTGCATCCCCAGGATCTGCGCTTCCAGGGACTTCGTCTCGTGCTCGAGCAACGCGATCTGGCGCTGAAGCTGCGCACTGCTCAAGCCGCTCTCAAGCCCCCGTCGCCGGATATGGGGCTGCGCGGCTGGCAGCGTGGGCTTACTGAACATTGCTCGAGGTCATCACGAAAGAAGCGGCTTCCACTGGTTACCGGCCCCGGAAACCGGAGCCGGTAAAATTATCCTCTTCTTCACACACCTATAAAAAATGCGCGTCCTTTCAGTTGTGCTCTCGGGAGGGGCCGGTTCCCGGCTTTGGCCAGCATCGCGGCAGGCTTTTCCCAAGC
Source organism: Variovorax beijingensis (assembly GCF_003951285.1). Classification (GTDB taxonomy): domain Bacteria; phylum Pseudomonadota; class Gammaproteobacteria; order Burkholderiales; family Burkholderiaceae_C; genus Variovorax; species Variovorax beijingensis. Next base: position 112,567 of record NZ_RXFQ01000011.1, read on the forward strand.
CTTTCATGAAGCTTGGGGAGTCGACCTTGCTACAGCAGGCCGTCGAGCGCGGCCAGGCGTGCGGAACCGGCGATCTCATGATCGTCACCAACAAGGATCATGTGTTCCTCACGAAGGACGTGCTGGGGCAGATGGTAGACCCGCCCCAAACGACGCTGCTGCTCGAGCCAAAGGGCCGAAACACGGGTCCGGCGATCGCCCTTGCGGCGTTGCAATGCATCCGCCAGTACAGCGGCGACACGGTCATGCTGGTGCTCTCTGCCGACCACCTGGTGCCGGACGTCGAGGCCTTCGTGGCCAGTGCGCAGCAGGCATTCCGTCTCGCAACGCGGGGTGCCCTGGTGGTCTTCGGGATCAACCCGACCAGTCCGGACACCGGCTTCGGCTATGTCGAAGTTGCCAAGGTTTCGCGAGAAGCGCAGCCAGTCAAGCGCTTCGTGGAAAAACCCGATCTCGAGACCGCGCAGGAATATCTGGCCACCGGCCGCTATTACTGGAACAGCGGAATGTTCTGCTTCACGGCCGATGCCATCGTCGCAGCCTTCGAAAAGTATGCGCCGGAGCTTTTGGCGGCAGCGCGCAGAACGCTCGACTCGGCACAAGAAGCCAACGGCGCCATGCAGTTCGACCTGCACTCCTTTGGACTTCAGCCGGACATCAGCATTGACTATGCCGTCATGGAAGCGGCAGACAACGTTCATGTGGTGCCGGCCAAATTCGGTTGGAGCGACGTGGGCTCCTGGCCGGCAGTTGCCAGCGCGCATACCCCTGATGCGAGCGGCAACACCATGCCTTCGGACGCCGTGGCAATCGACACCACGGGCACCCACGTGCAAGTCGACAGCCACGGTCCCAAGCTGGTTGCCACGTTGGGCGTGCACGACCTCGTGATTGTCGACACGCCTGATGCACTGCTGGTCGCCCACAAAAGCAGCGCCCAGAAAGTCAAGAAAATCGTCGACATCCTCAAAGAACGCAAGCACGAAGCCGTCACCCTGCCCGCAGTGGTCCATCGCCCCTGGGGGACTTATGCTGCCTTGAAGGAAGAGGACAGCTATAAAGTGAAGCGCATCACCGTGAAACCCGGTGAATCGCTGTCATTGCAGTTTCACCATCAACGCGCAGAACACTGGGTTGTGGTCCAGGGGCGCGGCATCGTGCAAATCGGCGAAGTGGAGCATGAGACCCTTCCCGGCCAGTACCGCTATATTCCATTGAGAGAAAAACACCGCTTGACCAATACAGGCCAAGAAGAGCTGGTACTCATCGAAGTCCAGTGTGGCGACTACCTTGGCGAAGACGACATCGTTCGTCTCGCAGACACCTACGGACGCGCATGAGTCAAGTTCATTCCAATCTTCATCGAAGCGCGCTTTCTGATTGGTGGGAAGGCACCCGCCGAACAGACATCTGGTGGACCTTGGCCTGGTTCGACGTCGTGCTGCGGTACCGGCGCTCGATGTTGGGGCCGCTGTGGCTCACGCTGAGCATGGGCGCAATGATCGGCGGCATGGGTCCGCTGTACAGCTCGCTTTTTGGCACGGAGCTGTCCAAGTTCTTCCCGCACCTCGCACTCGGGATCATCTTCTGGGGCTTCTTCTCCAGCGTAGTTTCGGAGGCGTGCAACGCATTCGTGGGCTCATCCAACTACCTGAAGCAGGGCTACTTCCCTATCAGTCTTTTCGTCTGGCGAAGCATTGCACGCAACCTGATTCAGTTCGCGCACCAGATCGTGCTGTATATCCCAGTAGCGCTCTGGGCCGGCATTTCGCTGTCGTGGTCGGCACTGCTCGTACTGCCGGCCTTCGCGATCCTGGTCATCAATGCGCATGCCCTCGGCCTGCTGCTCGGCTTGGTCTGCACGCGCTACCGAGACGTGACCCAGATCGTGACCAGCGTAATGCAGATGTTGATGTTTCTGACGCCCGTTTTCTGGCTTCCCGAGAGTCTTCCAGGGCGCGCTCAGTACATCCTGTGGAATCCCTTTGCACAGATGCTCGACCTGCTGCGCACTCCGCTGATGGGCGGCGTGGCGGAAATGCATAGCTGGCTCGGCATCCTGGCCTGGACAGTCGTGAGCGTTGTCGCCTCCTCGCTGCTCTTCATCAAGTACCGTCGGCGCGTCGTTTACTGGCTCTGATATATGGCATCCATCTCACTCAAGAACGTCGCAGTCAATTTTCCCATCTATGGTGCAGGCGCGGCCTCGCTGAAGAAGACGCTTGCGGCATCTGTCACGGGCGGACGGTTCGGCAAGGAGACGGGCGTCACCGTCGTCCAGGCACTGAGCGACATCAACCTAGAACTTCGCAGCGGCGATCGATTGGGACTCATCGGCCACAACGGTGCTGGGAAGTCGACCTTGCTGCGCACCCTGGCTGGCGTTTACGAGCCCTCGGCAGGTGAGTTCCGGCGTGAGGGAAGCGTCTCGAGCCTCATCGATCCATCACTGGGCATCGAGGTCGACGCGACGGGTGTCGAGAACATCATGCTGCGCGGCCTCGTGATGGGCATGAGCAAGAAAGAGATCGACCGGCGTACGCCCGAGATCTGCGAATTCAGCGGACTCGGCCAGTATGTGGACATGCCCGTGCGTACCTACTCCACCGGGATGATGATGCGCCTGGCTTTTTCGATCTCCACCAGCGTCGAGGCAGACATCCTGCTCATGGATGAATGGCTGTCGGTAGGTGATGCGGAATTCACCGAAAAGGCCGAGAAGCGGATGCGCGATGTGGTGTCCAAGTCGGGCATTCTGGTGCTTGCCTCTCATTCGCCTGATTTGATCGCGAAAGAGTGCAACAAGGTTGTGAAGCTCAACCACGGCCGCCTCGAGGCGGTGGATATGGAAGAGTACATGGCTGAAGTGGCCGAACGCCGATTGACCGCCTGATCGTTTGATTAGTCACGCGTCATTGCGCGCCGCGGGCGTCGCCCGGGCGCCCTGGCTCAGTTCCTCGAACCCGTCCGAAGAAGCATCCGGATCTCGGCCAACCGTGCAGCGGCCCTATGGCCCGCAGTTTCCAAAGACAGGTCGATGGCCGCGCGGGCCTTGCCGCGCGCACCGATCTGCTTCGCCCATTCGCGGTCTTCATATAGGCGCCGCATGAGTTGGGCCGCATGCTCTGTCGACGGCTCCGCCCACTCGAGCTTCTCATCGTAAGGAGGAATCGGGCGACCGAGCTTCACCAACTTGTAGGGCACCAGCAGGCTGTCTGCCTCGCTCATGAAATCGACGTTGCCCGAGTAGTTGGTGGCGATCACCGGCTTGCCCATCAGCATGGCCTCGGCCATCGTGAGACCAAGCCCTTCGCTGCGATGCAAGGACACATAGGCGTCACACGCGTTCATCAGAGACAACACTTCGTCGGGGCTGTAGACCTGATCGATCACCACGATGTTGTGGCCTTCTGCGGCGGCGCGTAATTCCTGCAACTGCGCCGGATGACGGTCACCGAATGACGTCTTCAGCACCAGGGTCGCATCGTCCTGCGCAGAGAACGCCGTCTTGAATGCCTGGACAAGGCCAAGCGGATTCTTGCGTTCCATCACGCTCATCATGTGGAACGTAAATAGAAACGTGAAACTCCCGTCCTTCAGGCCAAAGTACTTGCGCTCTCGCTGCTGATAAGTACCAAGCGCGACGCCGGGGAATATCGTCCGGACCGGGATCGAGAGCCGCTCGCGCAGGCCCTTGGCAACGAACTCGGTAGCCGTCCAGACTTCGTCGACCTTTGCAGCCGCATCGAGCCACGAGTCGGGAATCGAGTCGAATTCCCAGTACCAGTACGCGATTCGATAAGTGTGCGGCACGCGTTCGCTCAGATCGCTGCGGCTGTAGGCTTCGTTGAAAAACGGCTCTGGCTGTGTGTGGATGATGGTTGTTTCAAAGTCTTCGAAGTCGCGGAACTGCGCATGGACCGGGTCGTCTTTCTTATCAGTGCGGAGGTCGCGCAGCGCCGTCTGCACGCCCACACTCCTCAAGCCCTTCGCCAGTGCCTCCACGGAAACGCGCAGGCCCGACGGATACGAGAAATGACCGATGACGTTGACGCCAAGCGTCGTCATCTCGGCCGCCACGGCCTCCTTGTCGAGACCCGCGCACCAGGCCCGCGCCGTCTCGGGCTGCATGGCTTCGGGCAACTGGAGCCATTCGATCAGCGCCTTGGCGGCCTCGAGCTGGTCGAGCGCTTCGGGATGCGCGCGCTGCCATTGCTCGCGCGCGCGATAGGCCGATCGAAGCTGCCGGGCGGGCGGGATGTCGACCGGCCAGCGTTCCGGGTCGGCCCACAGCTCGGTCACGCGGTAATTCGCGCAGAACCAGGAGGCAAACGCGCGGCGGCCGAAAACCGTCAATCCGTCGGGATAGAGCTTTTGCCAGTCCGCCGTGAATTCGTAGGCCCTGACCAGTTCGGCCTCAGGTGTTTCCGCGGCCGTCCAGAACAGCCACCAGACTTCCTCAAGCCTCAGGCCCGCATTGCGCCGGCCGTGCTGCATGAACCAGTGGAACAGTTCGCGCTTGCCAATGGGCAGCAGGCCATGAGGCAGCACGGCCCTGACTTCCGAGTGAAAGAGAAACACCTGTCGCGCACGAGCTGCGAGATCTTCCGACCACAGCATACGGATTGAGGCGAGCGCGTCTTCAGTGAGCCCGAAACGATTCGCGCCTTCAGCTTCGAGCCAGCGGCAGAATGCGCCATTGGGGCCTTCGGACAGCGCAGCGGGGAAACGCAGGCGAACATCGGCTCGCGTACGCAAGAGATCCAGACACCACCTGGCCGCAGACCAGACGTCGCGCACGCCGTGCACAGGCTGGGGTACCCAGATCACGCTCTCGCGCGGCAGCATGGCAACGGCCAGGCATGCGCCGTCATTCGACAGATCGAGGGTCTGTGGCTGCGGCCTTGGCGAGCCGAACTCGCGAAGGCTGGCCTTGAGCTTCTCGCGGACCGCGGGCGCCGTGCCGACTCGAAGGACCGGAATCGCGTGGTTCGCATCCAACTCGGGATGAAGATAAGGGTCTTCGTCGATGCCCAGTGCACGAATGTCGTCAGCCACCCGGCACATGTCGACCCCGGGGTTGCTGTTGCCTCGCGTCGCGCCTTCGTGATGCACGAGACGGGCCTGCGGTACGTAGGCAGTCCGATAGCCAGCGCGCCAGATATTCAGGCAGAGTGCGACGTCGCTCATTGCGATCAGGTACGACTCGTCGAAGCCGCCGACGCGTTCGAAGGCATCGCGCGGCACCATCTGGCATGCGCCCATGATCGCGAGCCAGTTGCGGGCGTGGTCCGGAGAACCGAACACGCCCCAGCCGCGCCCTTCGGCGCTGCGATACATCAGGCCACACAGGTGAATGCCGACGCCCACGCCGCCATGCTGCAGTTCGCCCGAAGGAAAGACCAGCTTGGCGCCGACCACTCCGACGCCCGGGCGCATCGCGACGCGCACCATTTCGTGCAGCCAGTCGGGAGAGGTGACCTCGATGTCGTTGTTCAAGAACAGCAGGATCTCGCCTTGCGAGAACGTAGCGCCGTAGTTGCACGCCGCGGAATAGTTGAAGGTCTTGTTGAAATGAACGATGCGAACGCTTGGCTCCGATGCGAGCTCGGCGTAATACGCCAGCGTTTCCGGCTCGGTAGAGCCGGTATCCACAATGATGATTTCCTTGTTCGCGTATGCCGTTCCCCGCAGCAACCCGCCGACAGACATTCGCAGCAAATGGTCCTTGTTCTTGGAAGGAATCACGATCGAGACGAACGGTGGCTGGTCAATCGTCCAGGTCGCGTGCTGGGTGCCATCGGGTTGCGTCTGAACGGAAGCGTCAATGCTCTTTTGCGCCCAGAACTTGCGCAATGCCGCGCGCTGTGCTGCAGCCTCCGCCGAATCGGCGGCTGGCCTGTCTCGATGGCCATCGGCCGCGCGGTGGCACAGCACCTTGGGAATGCGGGTGATGGTTTGCGCGATGTCACTCGCACGCAGATTCAAATCCCACTCGAAGCCGGCGCCCGCTTCGGGGTCGATGCCGCCCGCGACCTCGACGAGTTGCCGGCGCAGCAGCGTCAAGCGCCCGAAGTAGTTGAAGGCATAGAGCAATTCCGGCGACCAACTCGGCTTGAAGTAGGGCCGAATTCGGCCGCCTTCGGCCGACAGTTCGTCCTCATCGCCGTAAAGAATATCGCTGGCCGGCGCCTCGGCCAGCGCATTTGCGATCTCGATAGCAGCGGCCGATGGAATGATATCGCCAGCGTCCAGTATCGCGATGAAATCGCCCTCGGCATGTGAAAGGCAGGCGGCCAGCGCTTCGGCGCGGCTCTTGCCATGCGCGGGTACCGGGATGACGCGCGGCTCTTCATACTGCAACGCGCGAAGGGGCTCATTAAGCGCGCCAGCATGGTCACTCGTGTCGGCGACGAGGAGTTGCCACTGGGGCAGGTCTTGCGCACGAATCGACTTAACAGTCTCGCTCAGCATCTCAAGCTGCGCGCCACTTGCACAAAGCAGGAAACTCAGCCGCGGACTCGGAGCCCCTTCCACAAGCGCGGTCGAGCGACGCTCGTTCTCGGCGATCCATTGCCGATAGGCATTCTGGCTGTCGCAGCCGACATCAGTGCCGGCGGCGGGCGCTACGCGAGAGACATTCGCGTCAACCGTTCGGCGACGCTCCTTGAGAAACTGCAGCCTCTGCTGCGTGCGCCAAGGCGTCGCGACCCACCACGTTGCCTTGGCTGCGCGACGCAGATACCCGCGCCAGGACGAAGGAATCGCCGCCGACACCCTCCGCAACGGGGCTGTCAGTCGCCAGGACGCTGATCGGAGTAACTCGTTTTGCTGCTGCAGCGCGAGCGCCGCGCGTTGATTTGCCGATTCGATCTGGGCCTCGCGCGCATCGTCGCTGCTTAGTACAAGTCGTCCCTGCAGCTCCAATCGCAATTTAAGTGCAGCGATCTGCCGCTCCGCTTCGGCGAGTCTTTCTGCGTCTCGTGGTGTGTCACTCATACTTGCTTCGTTTATCAGGGAGCACTGCGGACTCCTGCCCTTCGAGCCCCCAGTTTCTGCCCCTCCATAAGACTTGGCCGCTGGCATTCTGTCCGGCACATTTCACATTTATTATCACCGTCGACTGTTGGCTTTCAGCCACGCAAATCAGCATCGTTGTTGCACTTGAGTGCGGCGCGCGCTTCGTTCTGCCTATAAGAATTCGGGCGCCTCTTCGTTGATCTCTGGAACCGCTTGATACTCGAACGCAGGCAAGATACGTAACCAAACATGCCGTGACTTCCGAGCCGCCCGATTTGGCAAAATCTAGACTTCCACAAGTCCAATCCAATCTCCACTCACGGCTCCTGCCCACAGGCGCAGATCGCCGTGTTTTGCGATTTTTTGGACAATACAGAAAAGGTTCTCATGAAGAAACATGCCGTTGTAACGGGCATTACGGGTCAAGACGGCGCGTATCTGGCCGAGTTGCTGCTCGCCAAGGGATACGTCGTCTATGGCACCTATCGGCGCACCAGTTCGGTCAACTTCTGGCGCATCGAGGAACTGGGCATTCAGAACAACCCCGACCTGCATCTGGTCGAGTACGACCTAACCGACTTGGGGAGTTCGATCGAGCTGATTCGCCAAGCGGAGCCGGTCGAGGTCTACAACCTTGCCGCCCAGAGCTTTGTGGGCGTGAGCTTCAACCAGCCCGTTGCGACCGCGCAGATCACGGGCGTAGGTGCTCTGCACCTGCTCGAGGCTATCCGACTCGTCAACCCGAAGATTCGCTTTTATCAAGCGTCCACCTCCGAGATGTTCGGCAAAGTGCAAGCCATTCCGCAGGTGGAAGACACACCTTTCTATCCGCGCAGTCCCTATGGCGTTGCCAAGCTCTACGCCCACTGGATGACCATCAACTACCGCGAGAGCTATGACATCTTCGGTTGCAGCGGCATTCTGTTCAATCATGAGAGCCCACTACGCGGGCGCGAGTTCGTGACTCGCAAGATCACGGACAGCGTCGCCAAGATCAAGCTTGGCAAGCTCGACACCCTTGAACTCGGCAATCTCGACGCCAAGCGCGATTGGGGGTTTGCGAAGGAATACGTCGAAGGAATGTGGCGGATGCTCCAGGCCGATGCGCCCGACACCTACGTGCTGGCAACCAACCGCACCGAAACCGTCCGCGATTTCGTGAGCATGGCGTTCAAGGGCGCAGGCATCGCCGTGGATTTCAATGGCAGCGGCGAAGGCGAGTCGGCCGTGGACACGGCGACCGGAAAGACCGTCATGCGCATCAACCCGAAGTTCCATCGACCCTCGGAAGTCGAACTGCTAATCGGAAATCCGGCCAAGGCAAAGACCCAGCTCGGCTGGGAGCCAAAGACCACGCTCGAGGAACTCTGCCAGATGATGGTCGAGGCAGACCTGCGACGCAATCGCCAGGGCTTCTCGTTTTGAGAATTCTGTTAACCGGCGCCGAAGGTTTTACCGGCCGACATTTCTCTGAACGCGCATCGGCCGAGGGACATGCAGTCATCGCGTTGAGATCTGATCTGACGGACAGCGATGCGCTCCGCCGGGAAGTGCTTGAGACGTCACCTGATGCAGTGGTTCACCTGGCGGCGATCAGCTTCGTCGGGCATGCGGATGAGAAGGCGTTCTATGCCGTCAACGTGGTGGGCACCGCGAACCTGCTCGATGCGCTCGCCAGGCTGCCTGCTCGGCCTCAACGCGTGCTTCTGGCTAGCAGCGCCAACATCTACGGCAACACGACACAGTCACCGATCAGCGAGACCCAGCCGCCCGCGCCGGTCAATCATTACGCCATGAGCAAGCTCGCCATGGAGTACATGGCGCGCACTTATGAAGGTCGCCTCGACCTGGTGATCGCGCGGCCCTTCAACTACACAGGTCCCGGGCAGAGCCCGAGCTTCCTGATTCCCAAGCTCGCACTTCACTTCGCGAAGCGCGCACCGGCCATCGAGCTCGGAAACCTCGACGTAGAGCGTGAGTTCAACGACGTGCGCATGCTCTGCGACGCTTACCTTTTGCTTCTCGCTCACGGAGAGCCGGGCGAAAGCTACAACATTTGTACCGGGCATCCCTACACGCTTCGCTACGTGCTCGATACCTTCATGCGTATGACAGGCCATACTCCACGAATCGAGGTCAACCCGGCCTTCGTGCGGGCGAACGAGGTGCACAGGCTCTGCGGCAATCCCGCCAAGCTCGACGCGCTGCTTGAGCGCCATGGCGCCAAGCTCGAAATACCACATCTCGAGGACACCCTAAAGCGCATGCTGGCCGCCGCCGCAGTCAGCGTGCTCAAGACCTAGGATCGGCCAAGCTCGCTGGCGGTTTGTTGTGCTGCGCGGGGGCGTCATCCGCAGTGAGGGCGAGTCCCAGCGCGAAGGCTGGAGCAATGTCAGCGCGGTATCCTCCTGCCGATGATGAACAGCGATGCACTCCGCGTCATCCAGGCCGCGCCATCTCGCAGGAATCCCCACGAAATAGCCGCACTGGGTGCCCCCTATTTAGCTCATCTGATCGATGATCTTGAGGAAAAGCAGGCCAAGCACAGGGAGTGCATCGGTCGCTGGTATCAGCGAGACTTGCTGCGGAAAGGCCGTTTTGTTGTTCGCTCTGTTTGGGACAACGAGCCAGTGCAGGCTACCCAGTCCGTTCTGCTGGAAGACAAGACCATCGCCTATGGCTTCGGGTCTGCTCTGAGCTTCTGGCTGTTCGCCGGCTCTCTCGGAGAGGGTGCGCCAATTCAGGGCATCTACCTTCCCCAGAGGGCGATCCTGGTGAATCTTGGGGATGAAGCCTGGGGTGTGAACGAGGGCCACGTCCGCAAAGCCATGACGATCTTCAACGGGCTGCCGCTTGACATGGATCGGATCAGTGGTCCGACCCCGTATCTAGTGACGGGCGATGCCAGCTTCGCACATCACATCTGGAATCAGCTCGGCGCATTGGACCGGCTGATCACAGATGAGCCTGAGTTTGCGTTAGAGACAACGAATGTAGTGGTGGTGCAGGAGCCGCTCGGCCCACTGGCGGAATTGTTCGACGACTGCCCGAACTGGGAGATCAGATACGTGCACTCATCTCAGATTCAGCAATTGAACTGTCGTGACACCCTATTCGTGCAGCTCGCCGGAATGCTGGTCACGGAAGGCGCCAAAGCTCGTGTATTTAGATACGTCGAGCGCACAGTCGACCTCCCCGAAGCCGCCGTTCGGCGCAACCCGGTCGGCCGCTTTTGGCTGAGTATTCGCACACGCAATCGCACGATCACCAATCAAGTGCAGTTTCTCACTGAACTAGCGCACTCTTTGATCGATGAGTACCCGGGTTGCGATATCGTGCTCGATGGGCATTCGCTATCCGAAGACGACTACCGTTTGGTTGAGCTGGGCGACAGTTCCAACCACGCCATTGCGGCCGCTGATGCAGATGTGGCAGCAAAGGTGACTAACCGCCTCGTGCACCGGAATTCAAAAATCTATCAGACCGCGGGGCGTCCTTTGTCCGAGGCCTTGGCGTTGGCGCGAACCTGCGACTTCTACGTTTGTCACCACGGTACTGTGCAGCACAAGATCGGATGGTTCACCTGTGTGCCGGGCGTGGTGCATGCCAATACGCGGGTAGCGCAGTCGAAACCAGCCCTCTCCGTAGCCGCGCAGACCGAAGGAGGCCAACCTCCGTCATACCTTCCTGCCGAGCTGATCGAGGACGAAGCGAGCAATGCACACGGCGCTCTCGCTGACGCACTCAGACACGAGAACTACACCATTGTCTCAGTGGATGAAGCTTGCCGATTCGTTCTTTCGGAGGTCAAGGCGACCACTGCACTCAAAACATGAGGCGTCCCACTCTGCACTAGGTCTCCTTCACACCGAGCGACGGCTGAATTTCAACCATCTTTGTGACCACGGTCATGCTGCCCGTCTCGTTCATCGTTCCGTCGATCCGGTGCGGCAGGCGTGTGTCGTAAAAGTTGGTGAGTCTGCGTCAAAGCGATTTGTTGGCCCGCTCGAGTGGAGAGTCTAGGATGGGCATGAAAGCGAAAAATTAGGGCTACGGTGGCCAGCGACAATTATCTTGAGCGGCGGCGGCGGCTCAAAGTAGTTGACGCCGGGCAGGCTACGGCTATCAATGCGAGCCCCCGACTTCAACAGCAGGCTTCTTGAAGCTTGAGCTACACCAATACGCTCACCGGCGCCGCGACGCTGTCGCGTGCCACCAATTGCTCCTGCCAGCGGGGAATGGAGAACGGCCCACCTCGATGTCCGAGGTCTTCGACCACAGTAGCCGCCCAAGTGGCATCAACTACCGCGCAACCTTGTGCCCTCAGCCGATTGCTGAGCATCTGCTCGTTGAAAATCGCAAGCACCTTGCTCTCGAAAAAAGGCAACGTCGTAGCGTCGAGCCTGAAGCGCGAGTGCCATTCGACCCCCTGCTCGGTACCGTCGCCTGTCAGCCAGCCAAGAATGTTCTTTCGATAGCCGGGCGAAATTGGCGCCTCTTTCAAGAACGGCTCCGTGGGATCTCCCGAAAAAAAGGTCTCCTTGCTGGTCACACTTACCAATGACCTCAAGAGTCTGATCTCGGCAGGCGGAAGAAAGACGAATGATGTTCTGAGCCACGACTGAGAACCCACGCCCAGCAGCGTCACCGACTCGTTGTAGTAGTCAACATGGCCCAGCGCCACACTGCGCCCCCGCATGAGGTTCAACATCCGCTCGCTGAAGCGATCTAGGTAGTCCACGTACAGCTGTCTGAATGCGGAAGTGGCAAGGTGCACGAAGTCGAAGTCGTCGAGGCGCGAGCCTAGGTAAGCGATGGCACTATCCCAGGCAGAGAATTCCCAGGCAGCATTGGATCCACCGATCAGTGTCACGCCGCCATCAAGGCGTTCTTCGTGTGACGGGGGCAGCGCGTTGTCAACGACGATGAAGGTATGCTCGATCTGCGGGAGGCGCTGTTCGAACAGCGCCCGAAGATCGGCCACAGCGGATTGATATTTAGCGGTGCCGTGGCGGGCCATAAGCGTGGCAATCCGCAGTTTTGGGGTCATAGCTTCATCCATGTCAAGGTATGTTCTCGCTCCGTCCAACGCACAATGTCGGTGCGATGTAGGCATTCCTCGACAAAATCGAGCAGGTCCAACGCATAGCTGTGCCAGTTCGGGGGACGCACGCCATTGGTGAGTGCGGTAGCGCAAGACAGTTCGTTCACCGGCAAGCCCGCCAACACTCGGCCCAGGCCCTCGACCAAGGAAACCTTATCGTCGAACTCGATCATCCGGCCGGGCAAGCATGAATGCGCAGCAATCTCGTCCCATAAGGCGGATTTTCGAACCAGCACGGAACGTCCGTAGGCAAGGCTCTCCACCACCGGCAGCCCGAAGCCCTCATAGTGCGACGGAAACACCACCGCCTGCGCAGTTGCGATCAGCCTGTGAACCTCGTCGCCCGATACCTGTCCGCTCGGCACGTATTCGACCCGCGGCAGCGCACAAGAGGCCGCACCAAGAACCATGAATTTCTGCAAGGGGAAGGCATCCGACAAGATCTGCAATGTCGGCACTAGGTCCTTATGGTCGTAGTCGTTGCCAAACAGCAGCACATGATCGAGTGGCGCGTGCGCACCAACTGCAGGATCCGAGTGGTCGTTGCCATCGAGACTCAGGTGGATGACTCTCTCCTGCACGCACGGCTTCACCGGAAATCTCGGCTGGAACCGCTGGCGGCTAAAAGACGAAATGTAGGCAAGCCCATCCGCGTGCGCGGCGATGAAACGCCAAGTTTCTTCCACGCGAAGGTCGACTGCATACAGCACATCCCAGGCAATGGTGTCCAGGATGTTGAAGATATTGACCAGCGCGTGGCGATGCAGCTGCGCCACGGTTTCCAGCGCCCACGGCTGATTGGGCATCAGGGCCGCCGCGTATGCGCCTGCAATATCGCCATGCGCATGGACAAGACTGGGATAACGCTCGGCCAAACCGTGAAATCTCGCAGCCTCGGACTGGCTTTGGACAACAACTTCCCAAGATGGGTGTTCGACCGACGAAAGGCCGTCGAGCAAACCCAGCATCACTTGCGATGTGCCGTTGTGAATGGCGGACATGCCACGGAAATCGAGCAGAAGGCGCTTCGGCTGGCGCACTGGTGGATGCGCTGCAGCCAAGAGTTGCTCCAGCCGCCGGTGCGCACGGCGTTCGATCTCGGCACCTGCACGTATGTGGTCAGGATACCTGTCGAGCAGTGTCGCCATGTCGGCTGATTCGAGTTGCGGGTAGGCCAGCCGGTGCGCATCTTCGCTGGAATCCACGGGCAGGGTGACAACCGCCCTATTGGAGACCGCATTTCGGTAGCCCTTGCGTCTTGCCCGGCACAACCCCAGGGCGAGCGCACCAGTCAAACTGCGAAATGGCCCGGAGGGCCCGAGTGCGGCCACGACTTCGCGGCGCAGTAGAAGGCACGAGGCCAGCAGCTCTGCCGTGATCGCGATCTCTGGCAACTCCGCCAGCGCTCTTTTTGAGGTGAGCCCATGGCTTGGGACCTCCGCTGAATACGGGAATGGAAAGATGCCATCGGTTCTCGCGTCGGCGAAGCGTGGTTGAGCAACACCCAGCAATGGATCTGAATGAATGGCACGCCAAAGGTGCAGGAGCACTTCGTTGGACGGGAGCAATGGTCCAATGACAACCAACAAGGCCCGGCGCCGCATGGCGGCTTCCTCGACGGCAAGGTCGAACAATACAGCGCCGTCGGCATTGGCTTGCAGCGCACCGCTCCAATCTGGTCTTGGCTGAAGTTCAAGTCTCGGCGGTACTACGACACTTAGTCGATCCACGACGTCGCCAAAGCCGCAGTACTTCAGAAGCTTGGCAACGTGCTGATCAAGCCCTGCCTGATCGAGCGCGCAGGCAGACAGATCAACCAGCAGATCGTAGGGCCCGACAATAAAAGACCCGGCGGAGGTCACGGAGGAGGCCGTCATCGATTCAGAATTCATCAAGTGCACCGGCAAGCTCCGCATAGACAACTTCGGGCGAAAATTCGCGGGCGAGCGTGGTGCCAAGTCCGGCGAGCATCTCGGCGTCTGGCCGTTCCGAGAGGACACGCAAGACGTGCTGGGCGAAGAGGAACCAGTCCGAGGCTACGTGGAGCAGCGGCTTCGCCGCGGCACTGATGCCATCAACCCCCGCGGGGAATGCGACCACCGGCCGCAATTGACAGATTGCCTCGACTGTCTTGATCTTCAGGCCCGTGCCGGCCACAGTTGGGTTGATGACAACAGTGGCACTCGCATATGCAGCATTCAGGTCGTCGAGTCGGCCAAGCACTTTCACACCATCGGGAACGATAGCAATCGATCGGCCCACGTCGCCGACGATGTGCAGTTCGGCATCGCTCCTTTCCTTACGGATGATCGGCCATGAAAAGCTCAGGAAGTCCTTCGTCCCTTTGACATTCATTGGATTGTTAGAGGCCACCAGCAGAGCGATCGGTCGAGGTGGTGGTACCACAGCCTTCGTATTCACTTGGAAATCGACGCCCACGTTTACCACGTTGCATTCCGGGGCAAGCCGCATGAGATCACGGGTTTCTGCGGGCTGAATTCCTATAAGTAGCTGAGCCCGCTTGAGCAAAGCGGCTTCCTCGGCATCGCTCAGTGCGAGGCCATCGGTCACACCGTACTGCTGCACTTTGCGCGCCTTGGTAGAAAAGACATCGTGGGTGTCGATCACCTTCAATAGTTCTGGGCGCATCGCGGCAAATGCGCGCGTCATAAACACGTACTCGGCCAGAAGAATGTCCGGTCTCCAATTTGCATCGAGCTTCACCAGCAGTTCGATTAGTATGTTCGGACAGAAGGTGCGCATGGTACCCAGCAAGTCCCGTTCGCGTTGAGTCGCAGGCACTTGCTCGCCAAGCATCGCAGCGAAGTCGCGGGCTACTCCACCATGAAGCCCTTCGAGAAGCGGCGAATCTTCGTCGAGATTGTGATGGATCACGCCGTCGCGACCACACACGACGAAATTCGGATAGACCGAGGCGGCCACTGCAATCTGCTTATCGGAAGGTACCTCGTGCGGGAGCGGGCAGATCACGACCAGCGGACTGTAGCCAGCGCTCGACAGCCACGTAAGCAGCTGATGAATTCGATACTCGTTGCCAGCACGAGGGGGGTATGGCATCACATGGCTGACACAAAGCACACGGCGTTTTGAAGCAGGAGTGCGTGCGACCGAAGGAACATCGAGGCGCCGCACATCAAAGCGCCTCTCGACATCCGTACTCGGAGCTAGTGCGGGCAACAGTTTGCCTTCGGGCGCCGGCGCCGGCGATACTGGCGTCTTCCCCTGACGAAGCGTGATGAGTCGCCATCCGGCTTTGACGGTTCCCACCGCCGCACGCCTGAGCTTCGGATGCCGCCTGAGGAACTCGCGCAGCCCAGCCACCGCCTTCGGGTGACGCGAGGCAATGCCACGCATCGGGCCTGTGAGCCTCCAGCTTACGGAGGCATAGACCGCATGCAATTGCTGGCGCGCGCTCGCAGCGTCCGCTCTTAACTGATCCGCTTCCGCTTGCACCGCTGCAATCTGCCGTCTAAGCACTAGAGTCTGGTCGTACTGGACCTGTAGTTCGCTACGCGCGAGTCTGAGGTCTCTGGATGCTTGCTGTATCTGCGCTTCATGCAGAGTTGCACTCGCTCTAGCCTCCTTTTGTAGCTTGGTTTCCTGCGCCACAAGTTGCTCGCGCATATCCGCCAGATTGGCTTCTCGGTTAGCCAGTTGCTTGCTGCTCTCCGCCAACAAATGGCGCTCGTGCGCAAGTGCCGCGGCGGCGCCGCGTCGTTCGACCTCTGCTGCTGCGCGCACGTGGCGCAACGACTCGCGCAATGCTTCGATTGCGCGACGCAATGTCTCGAGCGGCAGGTCATCGCTGATGACTGCGTTGCGCTCGGGTGCTTTAGTTGGCGGCACTACCAACGCTGCCAGTTGCGAGGTATCGATCTGCGGTGCCGCAACTTTTCGAAGTGGGAGCTCGCGGGCATACGCTGCATCGAGCTGGCGGCAAATCGCCTGAAATGCCGCATCGCCATCGACACCCTCCTCTTCTTCCCACGTCTTGAGGCGATCGAGGATGTCGTACAGCGCGCGCAACACGGCCACAGCGCGTGGATAGCCTCCCGGTTCACTCGACTTGGTAACGGAGACATATCGGTTGATATTCTCGTGCGAGAACGCCACGACATCATCACCGGCATGCGGGACTCGCACGCGGTCCGGCCTCGACGTGTAGCGGTTGGCCTTCTCGATCCACTGCTCTACGTTCTTGTGCGACAGGTGATGGATGCAGGTACCGTCCTCGTAAGGAACGACGTAGGCAGCCGCCTCGTCGTACTTCATACCGCCATGCACCGTCTCAAGGAAGGTTATTGCCTTTTTTGAGAAAAACCGAGGCTGGAATTCAGGCCAGTAGTAGGCACGCTCGTCGTGCTGGCCCATGATGTAGTGCCGTTGCGGCAACAAGTAGACAGACGCGCGGGGAGATATGAGTTCGCGCTCGATGAAGCGAACAGCCTCGACGCTCAGGCATTCATCATCGTCCATGCAGACGATCCAGTCGTGCTTGCAGGTCGCGACCGCAAACGCCCTGGTTTCCTCAACCACAGGTGACCAGGGCACGACGATCACGCGGTCCGCAAACTGCGCCGCAAGCTCCGCGGTTCCATCTGTTGAAGACTTGTCAATTACCAGGAGTTCGTCGACAAACGACAGTGCCCTGAGGCAGGTACCTATCAGATCAACTCGGTTGTAGGCGATGACGACGCCACTGACCCTTTGGCGTGCGGCACCCGTGTTTGTCACAGGAGATTTTGAAGTTTCTTGCAGCCCTTCGATCGACATTCAGTTCCTCACTCTGGCGCTCGTGCTGGCGCCGTATTTATAGATGGGCAACAGATCTTCGCCTGTCTTTTAGTCGAAGGTTTCGGCTTGACTCAATGAAACACCGAGTTCGTCTTTCGCGGACAGCACAGGGCCCATGCCGGCATCCGGCCATTCGATACCGATCGTCGCATCGCTCCACACGATACTGCGCTCATGCGCCGGCGCGTAATAGTCGGTGGTCTTGTACAAGAACTCCGCCGTCTCGCTCAGCACCAGGAAGCCGTGCGCAAAGCCCTCGGGCACCCACAGCTGCCGGTGGTTGTCCTCGCTGAGCTCCACCCCCACCCATTTCCCAAACGTCGGCGACGACTTGCGGATGTCCACCGCCACATCGAACACCGCGCCGCGCACCACGCGCACCAGCTTGCCCTGCGGCTGCTGGATCTGGTAGTGCAGGCCCCGCAGCACGCCCTTGGCCGAGCGCGAATGGTTGTCCTGCACGAACTCCACGTGCCGGCCAACGGCCTCGTCGAACGCCTTGCCGTTGAAGCTCTCGTAGAAGAAGCCGCGCGCATCGCCGAAGACCTTCGGCTCGATGATCAGCACCTCGGGAATCGCGGTCGGCGTGGCCTTCACGAGCGCACCTCCTCGGCCAGCAGATGGTTCAGGTACTTGCCGTAGCCGTTCTTCTGCAGCGGCACGGCCAGCCTGGCCAGTTGCTCCCGGTCGATGAAGCCGTTGCGCCATGCAATCTCTTCCGGGCAGGCGATCTTGAGCCCCTGCCGGTGCTCCAGGGTCTGGATGAACTGCGCGGCCTCCAGCAGGCTCTCGTGCGTGCCGGTGTCCAGCCAGGCATAGCCGCGCTGCATGATCTGCACGTTGAGCTGGTCGCGGTCGAGGTAGGCCTGGTTCACGGCCGTGATCTCCAGCTCGCCGCGCGCACTGGGCTTCACGGCCTTGGCGATCTCCACCACCTGGTTGTCGTAGAAGTACAGGCCCGTGACAGCGTAGCTGCTCTTGGGCTTGGCCGGCTTCTCTTCGATGCTGCTGGCCTTGCCGTTTGCATCGAAGGCCACCACGCCATAGCGCTCGGGGTCGTGCACGTGGTAGGCGAACACGGTGGCGCCCGAGGGCTTCGAATCGGCATCGGCCAAGAGATGCGCGAAGTCATGGCCGTAGAAGATGTTGTCGCCCAGCACCAGCGCGCTCGGCGAATTGCCTAAGAATTTGTCGCCGATGATGAAGGCCTGCGCGAGGCCATCGGGGCTGGGCTGCACCGCGTATTGCAGGTTGATGCCCCACTGGCTGCCGTCGCCCAGCAGCTGCTGGAAGCGCGGGGTGTCCTGCGGCGTGCTGATGATCAGGATGTCGCGCATGCCGCCGAGCATCAGCGTGCTGAGCGGGTAGTAGATCATCGGCTTGTCGTACACCGGCAGCAGCTGCTTGCTGAGCGCGAGCGTGGCGGGGTGCAGCCGGGTGCCGGAGCCGCCGGCCAGGATGATGCCTTTGCGTTGGGTGGTCTTCGTGGTCATTGTGTTGTGTTCTCCGCTTCTTGCTGCTTGCTGCTTGCTTGCGTGTGTCGCTTGTTCTGCCGCCAGTCAAAGGGTCTCGCGCAGCATGCGGGCCACGCCCTGCTGCCAGTGCGGCAGCACCAGCCCGAAGGTGGACTGCAGCTTGCGCGTGTCCAGGCGCGAGTTGGCGGGGCGCGTGGCGGGGGTGGGGAAGGCGCTGGTGGGCACGGGGTCGACCGCTTCGGGTCCGGCCTTGAGTTCGACGCCGGCCGCCTTGGCCTGCGCGATCACGAAGCGGGCATAGCCGTGCCAGGTGGTCTCGCCGCCGGCGACTGCGTGGTACAGGCCGGCCTTGGCCGGGTCCTGCAGGGTGGCGCGGATGGCGTGCGCCGTGACGTCGGCCAGCAGCTCGGCGCCGGTGGGCGCGCCGAACTGGTCGTCGATGACGGTCAGGCGGTCGCGCTCCTTGGCGATGCGCAGCATGGTCTTGGCAAAGTTGCCGCCGCGCGCGGCATAGACCCAGCTGGTGCGCAGGATCAGGTGCCTGGCACAGTTCTTTGCCACCAGCTGCTCGCCTTCGAGCTTGGTGCGGCCGTACACGCTGAGGGGGCCGGTGGCGTCGTCTTCCTTCCAGGGCGTGCGGCCGCTGCCGTCGAAGACGTAGTCGGTGGAGTAGTGCACCATGAGCGCGCCGATCTGCTGCGCGGCCAGGGCCACCACGCCGGGCGAGGTGGCGTTGAGCTTGCGCGCGAACTCGGGCTCGCTCTCGGCCTTGTCGACGGCGGTGTGGGCCGCGGCATTGACGATGACGTCGGGGCGCACCTGGAGTACCGTCTCGGCCAGCTGCTCGGGGCGGCTGAAGTCGGCGTGGAAGTCGGTGCTGTCGAAGTCGAGCGCGACCAGCTCGCCCAGCGGCGCGAGGCTGCGCTGCAGCTCCCAGCCGACCTGGCCGCCCTTGCCCAGCAGCAGCAGCTTCATGCCGCCGCCTGGGCCGCGGGGGCGGCGTCGTATTGCTTCTCGACCCATGCGCGGTAGGCGCCGCTTTGCACGTTGCGCACCCATTCGCCGTGGGCCAGGTACCACTGGACGGTCTTGCGGATGCCGCTGTCGAAGGTTTCGGCGGGCTTCCAGCCGAGTTCGCGCTCGAGCTTGCGCGCATCGATGGCGTAGCGCCGGTCGTGGCCGGGGCGGTCGGTGACGTAGCTGATCTGGGCCTTGTAGGGCTGGCCGTCGGCGCGGGGGCTCAGCTCGTCGAGCAGCGCGCAGACGGTGTGGACGATCTCGATGTTGGGCTTCTCGTTCCAGCCGCCGACGTTGTAGGTCTCGCCGAGCCGGCCGGCTTCGAGCACGCGGCGGATGGCGCTGCAGTGGTCCTTGACGTAGAGCCAGTCGCGCACCTGCATGCCGTCGCCGTACACGGGCAGGGGCTTGCCGGCCAGGGCGTTGACGATCATGAGCGGGATGAGCTTCTCGGGGAAGTGGAAGGGCCCGTAGTTGTTGGAGCAGTTGGTGGTGACGACCGGCAGGCCGTAGGTGTGGTGCCAGGCGCGCACGAGGTGGTCGCTGGCGGCCTTGCTGGCCGAGTAGGGGCTGTTGGGCTCGTACTTGTTCTCTTCGGTGAAGGCGGGGTCGCTCTTGGAGAGGGAGCCGTAGACCTCGTCGGTGGACACGTGCAGGAAGCGGAAGGCGGCTTTCTGCTCGGCCGGCAGCGCGCTCCAGTGGCCGCGCACGGACTCGAGCAGGCGGAAGGTGCCCAGCACGTTGGTCTGCACGAAGTCTTCGGGGCCGTGGATGGAGCGGTCCACATGCGATTCCGCGGCAAAGTTCACGATGGCGCGCGGCCGGTGCTCGGCCAGGAGGCGGTCGACCAGGGCGCTGTCGCCGATGTCGCCCTGCACGAAGAGGTGCCGCGGGTCGCCCTTGAGCGACGCGAGGGTCTCCAGGTTGCCGGCGTAGGTCAGTTTGTCGAGGTTCACGACGGGCTCGTCGCTCTGCGCCAGCCAGTCGAGTACGAAGTTGGCGCCGATGAAGCCCGCGCCGCCGGTTACCAGGATCATGAGTCTCCCCGAAGTTTCGAATCAATGACAATTATCCCATTGGTCCGAATTGTCAAAATTCATGGTTGGCGGCTTTGCGGTCCCCGCCTACAATCGTTTCACTGCAGGAGAGCGAGTAGTGCTTATTGCTACTCCACCGAAGGCGCAAACTCCCATAAACGCTCAGGTCGGCCCAACAGATTCTTTGAAGCTCTTTCAAAGAGTTTCGCGGCATGTACTGCATCAACTGACAAGCCGTCTGGAGAGCCATCACCTCGCGTGATGCACCGAAGGAGCAAACCCGTTGCAAGGTGCAACAGGTGAATCTCTCAGGTACCAAGGACAGGGGGAGCGGCAACTTGGACGGCGGTCGTCCGGTTGCTTGCTATTGAATCAGTAGCACACCAAGTCCGCCGTTCAAGTGCCAATCTTCTAAAGGTACTTGAAATGCGTGTGATCGTTCTTGGCGCCGGCCTGCTCGGCGTGACTTCTGCTTACTACCTCCAGCAACTCGGCCACGAGGTGACCGTGATCGACCGGCAGGCCACGCCGGCCGCCGAAACGAGCTTTGCCAACGGCGGGCAGATCTCCGTCAGCCATGCCGAGCCCTGGGCCAATCCGAGCGCTCCGCTCAAGGTGCTGCAATGGCTGGGCAAGGAAGACGCGCCGCTGCTCTTTCGCATCCGCGCCGACATGCGCCAGTGGCTTTGGGGCCTGCAGTTCCTGCGCGAATGCACGCCGGCGCGCACCAGGCACAACATCGAGCAGATCGTGCGCCTGGGCACCTACAGCCGCGAAATGCTGCAGCAGCTGCGTCGCGATACCGGCCTCGACTACGACCAGCGCACGCAAGGCATCCTGCATTTCTATACGACGCAGAAAGAATTCGACAGCGCCCTCGAGCCCGCCGAGCAGATGCGCGCACTCGGCTGCGAGCGCCAGGTGATCTCGGCCGACGAGGCCGTGAAGATCGAGCCCGCGCTCGCCCACATCCGCCCGAAGCTGGCCGGCGCCACCTATACGGCGGAGGACGAGTCCGGCGACGCGAATCTTTTTGCACGCGAGCTGGCAAAGCGCGCGGCCGCGGCCGGCGTGAAGTTCCTCATGAGCCACACGGTCACGGCGCTGCGCGAGGCCGGCGGCAGCATCGACCACGTCGAAGCCACCGACAGCGAAGGCCGCTTCCAGCGCATCCGCGGCGACGCCTTCGTGCTCGCGATGGGCTCGCTGAGCCCGATCGTTGCCGCGCCGCTGGGCATTCGGCTGCCGATCTATCCGGCCAAGGGCTATTCGGTAACGCTGCCCGTCAAAGACGCCTCCAAGGCCCACCAGGTTTCGCTGACCGACGACGAATACAAGCTCGTGTTCTCGCGCTACACCTCGGCCAGCGGCGATCGCCTGCGCATTGCCGGCACGGCCGAGCTCAACGGCTACGACCGCGACCTGAACCGCGTGCGCTGCGAAGCCATCGTGCGGCGCGTCGAAGAACTCTTCCCGGGTGCCGGCGACACCACGCAGGCCCAGTTCTGGACCGGCCTGCGCCCCGCGACGCCGAGCAACGTGCCGCTGATCGGCAAGACGAAACTGCCGAACCTGTTCCTCAACACCGGCCATGGCACGCTCGGCTGGACGCACGCCTGCGGATCAGGCAGGTCGATCGCGCGCATCGTGAGCGGGCTCGCGCCCGAGGTCGACTTTGCGTTCACCGGCATGCCTGCGCCGGCGGCGCGCGTGCTGCAGCCGGCCTGAACGCCGGCGGGCAGGGCGAGGGAAGCTCAGTCCTTGCTGGTGAACACCGTCAGCACGCCGGTGTAGCCGTACAGGTGGTGGCGGGCAATCTCGCCCGCGGCGAAGAAGCCGACCAGCGGCACGTCGCCGAGCGCGTGCCGCACGATCTGCAGCTCGGCGCCCGGCGCGCCGAAATGCGGCCCGCCGCGTCCCGAGCAGCTCACGTACACCGCGCCCGCGATGCGGCGCGCCGGATGCGGCGCGGCCTCGGCCTCGCCGGCCGCGACGGCGCGCGCGGTGGCCAGCGTCTGCTCCTCGGGCTCGAGTTCCTCCCGGATTTCCGCGCAGATGCGCATCAGGTCGGCGCGCGCGGCTTGCGCATTGCGTCGGCAGAAGGTCAGGCGCATGCCGGCCTCCGCCACGTCGGCAATCGCGATGCCGCGGCGCGTGGGGTCCAGGCCGATGATGTGGCGCACCAGCACGTCGGCCCCCAGGTCGCCGGTGCGGCGGATGCCGTCGCTGCCTGCGTCGGCAAGGCCCACCAGGGTGGCACGCACGGCGTCGATGGCTTCCTGCGGCCGCTCGAGCGATACCTGCAGGTCGGCCAGCAGCACGTCGAGCGCGGGTTCGCCATCGAGCTTGAGCAACAGGTTGCCGTCGGCTTCGGTGATCTCGCGCTCGCGCCCCGCGCCCGAGCGCAGCGGCTGGCAGCCCTGGGTGACGCGCGACACCAGCCGCACGCCCTCGCCGAACACCACGCCCGACAAGCCGCCCGAAAACACGCCGCCCGCTGCGCCGTGCCCGCGGATGTTGCCGTTGCCGCCCACCGCGAACTGCAGCGCCCCGCCGCGGCCCGACGAGAGCCCGCCGAACAGATAGCCGGTGTCGGTGCGGCCCGCCATCTCGCCGATGAGTTCGGTCAGGTCGGGGGTGGCGGGGTCCGCGTGCACCAGCGCCGTATGGGCCTCGAAGCCGCTCATTTCCGAATTGCCCAGCGGCGCCACGCCGGAGAACACGCGGTACTGGTCGCTCGGCAGCGCGCAGAGCATCAGGCTCAGGCCGGGCTCGTCGAAGTATTCGGCGTTGTTGGCCGAGACGCCGATGCCGACCGTGCCCGACCAGTCGGTGACCTCGGGCAGTTCGGCGCTCAGGTGGTCGAGGATGTCCTGCGCGTCCGACGCGTAGTGGTCGGTGATGTAGAGCAGCCCGAGCGTGGGCGACGGCGCGTAGTCGGGCAGCGCCATCTGCGCGCGCAACTGGGCCAGCACGAGGCCGGCTGCCATGCGCCATTGCGGGTGGGTGGCGTGGCCGGAAGGAAACAGCTTCATGATGCGTGCCAACCCGTTCTCTTCAATCTAGGAATGTGTGTGTATGTCGTCAGCGACGGCCGGCCGTTCGCTTGCGCGCGGCGGCCTTCTTTGCGGCGGCGGGCGCTGCCGCCTTCCTGGCCGCGGGTTTCGAGGCTGCAGGAGCCGCCGCCGGCTTGCCCATGGCACTGCCCACCGCATCGGCCAATGGCTGGGCCATGGCCGGCACCTTGAGCTGGGCCGCATCCTGCAGCGCCGAACTCGCGATCTGCTGGAACTGCTCGGTCAGCGAGCCCCACCATTGCATCGGATCGATCACGCCGGCGGCGCTGCCATTGCCGCCCGAAGCGGCAGTGGCCGAGGCCGGCTTGCTGCGCGCCTTCTTTGGCGGGGCCGGGGCTTCTTCCTCGGGCTCGGCTTCCGGTTCGGCTGGCGCAGCGGCCGCTGCAGGCGCCGGCGCGGCCGCTGCAGCCGCCTGCTTGGTGAACGCGCTGGCGATATCTTCCATCCGCACGTTCATGCCGCGCAAGGTCGAAAGCGTCATCTTTTGCACTTCGAGCGCCTGGATGGTGGCCTTGAGCGCGTGGCCGTTCTGCTCGAGCCAATACTGGACCGTCTTGAGTTCCTGGATGCGCTTGTCGACCTCTTCCACGCTCAGCGTGGGGGCCACCCAGCTCGCGAGGCTGGGCAATCCGGGCACCGCACCGCCCGCCGCGCCGCCGGCGCCACCGCCGGCAAGGTTCTTCAGAAAATCGAATCCGGGGACGAATTGGCTGAAGTCGAAGGGTTGGCTGGCGTTGTTCATGCGGAGGTCTCCGGTTGGGTTTTCTTGTGATGCCAGCTTACTCCAAGGCACCGCCGTTTTGGGCCCGCACGCCCTCCCCGCCGCCCCTCAAAGTTCCGCGCGCACCTTGCTGAACACCTTCCAGAACGCCGCGTCCTGCGAGGTCGCGAAATTGATCCGCATCATCGTGCTCGGCGGCCGCCGCGCATGGAACAGCGAGCCCGGCGCGAGCAGGTAGCCCTGGTCGAGCATGCGCTGCGTAAGCGCGTCGGTGTCCACGCCGGTATCGACCCAGCCGAACAGGCCCGCCGGCTCCGACGCGAAGCTGCAGCCATGCGCCATGGCGAGCTTCACCGCGCGGCCGCGCGCGCCGTCGAGCCGGATGCGTATGCGCTCGGCATGCCGCCGCAGTTGCCCCTGGTCGATGCACCACGAAAGCGCCCGCTCGAACAGCGTGGGCGTGGTGAGCGTGGCCAGCAGCTTGGTCTCGAGCAGCCGCTCCTTCAGTTCCGGCGAGGCGGCCAGGAAGCCGATGCGCCAGTTGGGCGCCAGGATCTTGGCGAACCCGCTGACGTAGATGGTGCGCTGCAGCCCGTCGAGCGCGCTGAGCCGCGTGGCGTGCTCGGGCGCGAGGTGGCTGTAGGTGTCGTCCTCGACGATGTGGAAGTCGTGCTCGTTGGCCAGCTTGAGCACGCGGTGCGCGCTGCCGGGCGTGAGGCTGTAGCCGGTCGGGTTGTGCAGCACGCTCACGCTCACGAAGAGCTTGGGGCTGTGCAGCAGGCAGTACTGCGCCATCACCTCCAGGTCGGGCCCGTCGGCGCGGCGCGGCACCGGCAGGATGCGCATGCCCAGCGCCTCGAGCCGCGCGAACTCCAGCGCCCAGCCGGGCTCCTCGACCATCACCGGATCGCCCGCGCGCAGCAGCGTGCGGCTCACGATGTCGAGCGCGTGCGTGGCGCCCACCGTGGTCACGATCTGGTCGGGCGCGGCGGGCACGTTGATGCCCACGAGCTTGTTCGACAGGCTGCGGCGCAGCGCCGCGTCGCCCGAGGGTTCGCCGTACTGGAGCGACAGCTCCTGCAGCGCCGCTGTACTGGTCATGCGGCGCACGGCCGTCGGCATGAAGGTGGACGACATCCATTCGGGCGGAAACACGCCCATGCCCGGCTGCGGCTTGTCGCTGGGCCGGTGGAACATGCTGCGGATGAGCGAGCTCGCATCGGCCGGCACGCGCGAGGCCATCATCTGGATGACCATGGGCGCCGCATTGGGCGGGCGCCCCTCCTGCACCGGCGCCGAGTCGCGCACGTAGAAGCCTCGCTGGCGGCGCGCCTCGACCAAACCCTGCGCCAGCAGCTGGTCGTAGGCGGCCACCACCGTGTAGGGGCTCACGCCCTGCTGGCGCGCGCATTCGCGCACCGAGGGCAGGCGCGCACCGGGCGGCAGCAGCCGGGTGCGGATGCGTTCTGCCAGCCGGTCGGCCAATTGCCCCGTGAGCGACTGGGTGGAGGTTCGTGTCAGCATCTGGGACCCGGCTTCTGTGTCGAAAGAAAGACCAATACAGATTTCGAATATGTTCGATCAACTGTATTGGAACTGTAATGGTGTGAAAGTTTAGAGTGTATGCAATGAACTGGCAAGAATTCACCGCGCTGCTGGTGCTGGCCACGGCGATGAGTTTCTCGCCCGGTCCCAACACCACGCTTTCCACCGCCCTGGCGGCCAACGGCGGCCTGCCGCGCGCCATGCGCTTCGTGGTGGCCGTGCCGGTCGGCTGGACGCTGCTGCTGGTGCTGTGCGCGGCCGGCATCGGCGCGCTGGTGGTGGCGGTGCCTTCGCTGCGCCTGGGCATCAAGGCGCTGGGCGTGGGCTACCTGCTCTGGCTGGCGTACAAACTGAGCGGCAGCGGCACGCTCGGCCGCGCCGACGGCGCCAGCCTGAACATCGGCTTCAGCCAGGGCGTGATGCTGCAGTTCGTCAACATCAAGGCCTGGCTGCTCGCGCTCACGCTGGTGGCCGGCTGGATCGCGGGGCAGCCCGATGCGTTCGGGCGCTTCGCCATCGTCGCGCCGGTGATGCTGGTCTACGCCTTCATCAGCAACTTCACCTATGCGCTGGCCGGCGCACTGCTGCGCGAATGGCTCTCCAAGGGAAAGCGCCTGCTGTGGTTCAACCGCGCGATGGGACTGGTGCTGGTGCTCACGGCCTGGTGGATGCTGGGCGTATGAGCAGTCGCCTCCCTATCAAGGACGAGACACTGGGCATGTGGCTTGGCGTGATCGGCGTGGCGCTGTTCGCCATCACCTTGCCGATGACGCGGCTGGCCACCGGCACGCAGGGCGCGCCGCAGCTCTCGCCCTGGTTCGTCACGCTCGGGCGCGCCGCGCTCGCGGGCGTTCTCTCGATGGTCTTCCTGCTCGCCACGCGCTCGCCGCGGCCCGCTGCGCACCAGTGGAAGCCTCTTGGCATGGCGGTGCTCGGCAACGTGATCGGCTATCCGCTGCTGCTGGGCTACGCCTTGCGCGTGGTCACGGCCAGCCACGCGGCGGTGGTGACGGCGCTGCTGCCGCTCGTGACCGCGGCGGTCGCGGCCTGGGTGCTGCACCAGCGCGCGCGGCTCGGCTTCTGGCTCTGCGCCATCGCGGGCAGCGTGCTGGTGGTGCTGTTCTCGGTGCTGCGCGCGAACCAGGGCGGCCATGGCTTCGGCTTCGAATGGGCCGACCTGCTGCTGGTCGGCGCGGTGGTCGCGGCTTCGTTCGGCTACATCTACGGCGCACAGGTCACGCCATCGCTCGGCGCCGAGCGCGTGATCTGCTGGGTCTGCGTGATGGCGCTGCCGGTGACGCTGCCCGCCACGCTGGCGATGTGGCCCGCGGAGCCCATCGCCACCTCGGCCTGGCTGGGCTTCGTCTACGTGGGCGTGTTCTCGATGTGGATCGGCTTCTTTGCCTGGTACCGCGGCCTGGCCCTGGGCGGCGCGCTGCGCGTGAGCCAGACGCAGCTGCTGCAGCCCTTTCTCTCCATCCTTGCATCCATTCCGCTGCTGGGCGAACCGCTCGACGTGGTCACGCTGGGCTTTGCCATGGCCGTGGTCTGCACGGTGGTGCTCGGCAAGCGCCTTTCGCAGCCGCAGCCCGCGCAGCCCGTTCGTGCCGTTTCGCCGCGCGCAGCGAATGCCGAACAATCCTGATCACACCCCACCCGACTGAAAGAAGACCCCATGAACTGGAAACTCGCCGCCCGCGCCGCCAAGATGAATCCGTCGGTGCTGCGCGAAATCCTCAAGGTCACCGAGCGCCCCGGCATCATCAGCCTGGCCGGCGGCCTGCCCTCGCCCAAGACCTTCCCGATCCAGGCCTTTGCCGACGCCTGCGCCGAGGTGCTGCACAACGACGGCCAGGCGGCGCTGCAATACGCCGCAAGCGAAGGCTATGCGCCGCTGCGCCAGGCGGTGGCCGACATGCTGCCGTGGAACGTCGATCCCGCGCAGGTGCTCATCACCACCGGCTCGCAGCAGGGGCTCGACCTGGTGGCCAAGGTGCTCATCGATCCGGGCAGCAAGGTGCTGGTCGAGACGCCCACCTACCTGGGCGCGCTGCAGGCCTTCGGCCCGATGGAGCCGAATCCGGTGAGCGTGGCGAGCGACGACGAGGGCGTGATCGTCGAGGACCTGGTGGCCAAGGCGAAGGATGGGCGCTTCATCTACCTGCTGCCCAATTTCCAGAACCCCACCGGCCGCACCATGACCGAGGCGCGCCGCGCGGCGGTGTCGGTCGCCGCGGCCGCCGCCGGCCTGCCGATCGTCGAGGACAACCCGTACGGCGAACTGTGGTTCGACGAAGCCCCGCCGCTGCCGCTGACCGCGCGCAACCCCGAGGGCTGCATCTACCTGGGTTCGTTCTCGAAGGTGCTGGCACCGGGCCTGCGCCTGGGCTTCCTGGTGGCGCCGAAGGCCATTTTTCCGAAGCTGCTGCAGGCCAAGCAGGCGGTCGACCTGCACACGCCGATCTTCACGCAGCGCATGGTCTCGGCCGTGATGAAGGACAACTTCCTCGAGCGCCATGTGCCCACCATCCGCGCGCTCTACAAGCGCCAGCGCGACGCGATGATGGCCGCGCTCACGCGCGAGATGGCCGGGCTGGACGTGAAGTTCAACGCGCCCAAGGGCGGCATGTTCCTGTGGGCGCGCCTGCCCGAGGGCATCGACACCGTCGCGCTGCTGCCCAAGGCGGTGGAGCGCAACGTGGCCTTCGTGCCGGGCGCGCCCTTCTATGCGGACCAGGGCGATCCGCGCACGCTGCGGCTGTCGTTCGTGACCGCCAGCGTCGAGGAGATCGACACCGCGATCTCCGCGCTGGCCCTGACGCTGCGCGAAGAGCTGGCGCTGCTGGGCGAACGCAGGCTCGCGCCCGAACCCGTCTGAGCCGCAGCACGAGGCAGACCACGATGCACATCGCCATCCTGACTTTCGACGGCTTCAACGAACTCGACTCGCTGATCGCGCTCGGGGTGCTCAACCGCATCAAGCGGCCGGGCTGGCGCGTGACGCTGGCCGCGCCCAGCGCCACGGTCACCTCGATGAATGGCGTCACCGTGCATGCGAGCTCCACGCTCGAGGCCGCTGCCGAGGCCGGCGCGGTGCTCGTCGGCAGCGGCATCCGCACGCGCGAGATCGCGGCCGATCCGGCCATCATGGGCGTGCTGCGCCGCCTCGATGCGGGGCGGCAGCTGATCGGCGCGCAGTGCTCGGGCACGCTGCTGCTCGCCAAGCTGGGCCTCTTGGGCGCGGTGCCGGCCTGCACCGACCTCACGACCAAGCCCTGGGTGCAGGAGGCCGGCGTCGAGGTGCTCAACCAGCCCTTCTTCGCCAAGGGCAACGTGGCGACGGCCGGCGGCTGCCTGTCGGCGCCCTACCTCGCGGCCTGGCTCATCGCACGCAGCGAAGGCATCGAGGCCGCGAAGAGCGCGCTGCACTACGTGGCGCCGGTGGGCGAGAAGGAAGACTACGTGGCGCGCGCGCTGCGCAACATCGCGCCCTATCTCCCCTCCATTCCAGCGGCCACGGCCGATGCGGCCTGAAGGAAGCACTGCAGGACACACCATGATCAGCCTCGCCACGCTCGCGCTCTTCCTGCTGGCCGTTCTCGCGCTGTTCCTGTCGCCTGGGCCGAACATGGCCTTCGTGCTCTCGCACGGCGTGGCCCACGGCCCGCGCGGCGGCTTCGCGGCGGCGCTGGGCATCTCCTCGGCCGACCTGGTGCACACGCTCTTCGCCGCCACCGGCGTCACGGCGCTGGTGGCAGCCTGGCCGCCCTCCTTCGACCTGCTGCGCTATGCGGGTGCGCTGTACCTGCTGTGGCTCGCGGTGCAGGCCCTCCGCAGCAGCAGCGGCCTCCCGGCGGGAGCGCGTGCGCAGCCATCCGCCTTCGCGCGCATCGTGCGCATGGCCTTCCTGAACAACCTCGTCAATCCGAAGGCGCTGCTGTTCTTCATGGTGTTCCTGCCGCAGTTCGTCGACCCGGCGCGCGGCAGCGTGCCCTTGCAACTGGTGCAGCTCGGCGTCATGCTGTCGGCAGCCGCGCTCGCGTTCAACACGCTGCTCGGCGCCTGCAGCGGGCAGCTCGGCCGCTGGCTGCAGCGCCGCCCGGGGGCCGAAAAGTTCCAGCGCGGCCTGCTGGCCCTGGTGATGGTCGGCCTGGCGATCCGCCTGCTGCTGCTCGACCGTCCCGCCGTGCCATCCGCCCTGTCCGCCACACCTGTCCAAGGAAGCTGAACACCATGCTCAATATCTGGGGCCGCATCAGTTCGATCAACGTGCGCAAGGTCGTCTGGTGCGCGCAGGAACTCGGGCTCGACTTTCAACGCACCGAGGCCGGCGGCCGGTTCGGCGTGGTGCAGACGCCCGAGTACCTGGCGCTCAACCCGAACGCGATGGTGCCCACCATCGACGACGGCGAAGGCAGCGATCGCGTCACGCTCTGGGAATCGAACGTGATCGTGCGCTATCTCTGCGCCAGGCATTCGCACGGCAAGTTCTACCCGAGCGAGCTGCCCGCGCGCTTCGATGCCGAGCGCTGGATGGACTGGCAGCAGACCACGCTCAACCGCGCGAGCCGCGATGCCTTCGTGCAATGGGTGCGCACGCTGCCGGCCGAGCGCGAACCGGCGCTGATCGCGGCCTCGGTCCGTGCGAGCGAGGCGCTGTTCGCCATGCTCGACGCGCACCTGGCCCGGCAGCCCTTCATGGCCGGCGACCGTTTCACCATGGCCGACATTCCCATCGGCTGCGAGGCGCACCGCTGGTTCGGCCTGCCGCCGGCCGAATACCAGCGCCCGAGCTGGCCGAACCTCGAACGCTGGTACGGCGAACTGATCTCCCGGCCGGGCACGCGCGGCGTGCTCGATCTCCCGCTCGAATGAAAAGCATGAAACCCCGCCCGTTCAAACAAGTCGACGTCTTCACCGCCACGCCCTACCTCGGCAATCCGCTCGCCGTGGTGCTCGACGGCAGCGGCCTGGGCGACGCCGAGATGCAGCGCTTCGCGCAGTGGACCAATCTTTCGGAAACCACCTTCCTGCTGCCGCCGACCGAGCCCTCGGCCGACTACCGCGTGCGCATCTTCACGCCCGGCGGCGAGCTGCCTTTCGCGGGCCATCCCACCATCGGCAGCTGCCACGCCTGGCTGCAGGCCGGCGGCAAGCCCAAGGCGGCGGGCCGGATCGTGCAGCAGTGCGCGGCCGGCCTGGTGCCGCTGCGCCATGAAGGCGAGCGCCTGGCCTTCTCGGCCCCGCCGCTCAAGCGCAGCGCGCCGAGCCCCACGCTGCTGGCCAAGGTGGCGGGTGCGCTGGGCCTGAAGGCGCAGCAGGTCGTCGCGGCCCAGGTGCTCGACAACGGCCCGGTCTGGTTCGGTCTGCTGCTCAGCGATGCCGACACCGTGCTCCGGCTGGTGCCCGACCACCGCATGCTCAAGGAACTGGGCGTGAAGGCCGGCGTGGCGGGCATGCCTGCGGCAGAAGGCTCGTCGATGCTGATCGGCCGTTCGAACCGCGAGGCGCGCGCCTTCGGCGGCAAGGCCGCGGTCGAAGAAGACGACGGCCCGAAGATCGACCTCGAGGTGCGCGCTTTCGCCGCGCCCATCGGCGTGGAAGAAGATCCGGTCACCGGCAGCCTCAACGCCAGCCTCGCCGAATGGCTGATTGCCGACGGCCACATGCCCGCGCGCTACGTGGCCGCGCAGGGCCAGTGCCTCGGCCGTTCCGGGCGCGTGTACATCGAGCGCGACGCCGACGGCAAGGTGTGGGTCGGCGGCGATGCCGCGACCTGCATCGACGGCCAGGTCACGCTGTAAGGCAAGGCACCATGCACGCACAGCTCGACCACCTGGTGATCGCCGCCGCCTCGCTGGCCGAGGGCGTGGCCTGGTGCGAGGCCACGCTGGGCGTGACGCCGGGCCCCGGCGGTTCGCATCCGCTGATGGGCACGCACAACCGGCTGCTGAACATCGCGACCGCCGCCTTTCCCCAGGCCTACCTGGAAATCATCGCGATCGAGCCCGGCAAGCAGCCATCGCGCCCCGGCACGCGTCGCTGGTTCGACCTCGACGACCCCGTGCTGCAGGCCGGGCTCGCACAACACGGGCCGCGGCTGGTGCACTTCGTTGCGCGCGTGCCCGATGCGCGGGCCGCGCTGCAGGCGCTGGCGCGCGAGGAGCACGCGCACATCGACCGCGGCCAACTGCTCGAAGCCTCGCGCGACACGCCCGCCGGCCGGCTCGAATGGCAGATCACGGTGCGCGACGATGGCCAGCGCCTCTTCTACGGCGCGCTGCCCACGCTGATCCAGTGGGGCCCCGTGCATCCCACCGACGCCATGCCCGGCTCGGGCCTCGCGATGCGCTCGCTGCAGGCCACGCATCCGCGCGCGGCCGACCTGGCCGCGGCGCTGTCGGCCATCGGCATGGCCGGCATGGCGGTGCAAGCCGGCGCGCCCAATCTGGTGGCCGTGCTCGACACGCCCCGCGGCCCCGTCACGCTTCAATCCGAAGGACTCTGACATGCTGAGCCTGACCGAAATCGCCTGGTTCGCACTCGCCTCGCTGCTGCTGGCGCTCACGCCGGGGCCGAACATGATCTATTGCGTGTCGCGCACGCTCATCCAGGGCCGGCGCGCCGGACTGGTCTCGCTCGGCGGCGTGATGTTGGCCTTTCTTGCGCACCTGTTCGCGGCCGCACTCGGCCTCACCGCGCTGCTGCTGGCGGTGCCGCTCGCGTTCGACGCGATCCGGCTGGCTGGCGCCGCCTATCTGCTGTGGCTCGCATGGCAGGCGGTCAAGCCCGGCGGCAATGCGCCCTTCGAGGCGCGCGTGCTGCCGGCCGATCCGCCGGGCAAGCTGTTTCGCATGGGCTTTCTCACCAACCTGCTGAACCCGAAGGTCGCGATGTTCTACCTCTCGTTCTTTCCGCAGTTCATCCACCCCGAGCGCGGTTCGGTGCTGCTGCAGAGCATGCAGCTGGGCATCGCGCAGATGGCGAGCAGCGCCGCGGTCAACACCGCGGTGATCCTCGGCGCCGCGAGCATCACGGCCGTGCTGTCGCAAAGCGCCGGCTGGCTGCGCGCGCAGCGCTACGTCATGGGCAGCGTGCTGGCGGCACTGGCGGTGCGTGTGGCGCTGACGGAACGCAGGTAGGACCGCAATCTGGCGGCCGGATAATCCTGTGGCATGAGTTGGTCCGCCTCCCGATTCCTTGTTCAGCGCGCCCGACTGAAACGCCTCCTTCGCATCCCCGAATGGCAGTCGATGCTGGCCTGGGCCGCCGTGGCCGGGCTGCTCGGTACCGCAGCGACCGAAGCCTTCCGGCTGCTGCTGCACTGGCTCGACCTTGCCGTGCTGGGCCAGGGCGAAGGCCTGGTGGCCCTGGCGCAGAGTCTTCCGGCATGGGCGCGGGTGGCAGTGCCTGCGGCGGGAGGGCTGATCGCCGGCGCGCTCCTGGTGCTGGCGCGCCGGCTCGGCAAGCCGGAGACGAAATCCGACTGCATGGAAGCGATCGTGCTCGGGGACGGGCGGATCCCGGCGGCACAGACCATGGCGCGCAGCGCCTCCTCGCTGGCCAGCATCGCCAGCGGTGGTTCCATCGGCCGCGAGGGCTCGATGGTTCAGCTGGCGGCAATCAGATCATGCTGCCGCTGATGGCCGCCAGCGTGGTGGCGTACTTCATCGTGCGGTCGACCCGGTCCGGCTCGATGTACGAGATCACCGAACACCGGCAGACCGAGCGCGAGCGGCTTCGCGCGTCCGACATGACGGCCAAAGGCACGGCGTCCGGCCACGGCCGATGCGCCAGCGATTTTCTCAGCCGCGAGATTCCTCCCATCACCCAGGACGTGAACCTTGGAACTGCGCTGCAGCGCTTCATCGAGCATCAGGGCGACGCCTCCCCGTCGTGCGAAGCGTGAATGATCCCGGGCTCCTTGGCGTGCTTCACAAGACCGCCCTGCTTCAAACCTACGCGCGCCTCAGCGAGCAATGCCATCCCGGGAAGCTCTCGACAACGGATTGCATTCCTGGACTCCACATGGACCGGTTCCCCTGCGCTGCCACTCGCGCAAGCCTTGTCAGTCGTTGACGCAACTGTCTTCCGCGGGCACGAGGCATTCGGGCAGGTCGGCTCCCACGGCCCCTCCCCGGGTGCGGATGGTGGAGCTGGCGGCAGCGGCCACCGCCAGGCCGCGCGGCAGCAATATCCACAGCTGGCCCCGCTCCTTCATGCGGCGCGCCTGGGTCGCGGCCTGTTGGCCGTTTCCGAAGAAGTAGTCTGCCCGGACAGCACCACGAATCGCGCCGCCCGTATCCTGCGCAATCGTCAGACGCCGCATCGGTGCGCCGCTCCCTGGCGCACGCGTCGAGACGAAGACGGGGTAGCCCAGAGGCGTGCTGCGTGGATCGACCGCGATCGATCGCCCCGCCGACAGCGGCACGCCGAACGCACCAACCGGACCACCCGCCATGGCACTGGCCTCCTTGAAGAAAACATAGCTTGGATCCTTGATTCCAGAGCCGGTCGCCTTGCCGGCGTTGCGCCGTCCCGGCACCATCACCGCGCCGCTGGTCTTGGGAAGGGCAAGCGTGAAGCCACGCGTGCGGATCACGGATACGTCGGTATCGCCATCCACACCATCGTCCTCATCGCCATCGTCCAACTCGAGCTCGATTGACGAGCCGCGCACCTTGACCGGACTGCGAGCCTTGCCGGATGCCGATTGCGCCAGACTGGGCCTGAACGGCTGTCCGTTCTGCTCCGCGTACGCGACGCGGATCACTTCTCCGTTGTTCAGGCGGATGCGTCCGGACCCCTGGATCTGCATCTCGTAGAGCGCTGTCGCGCTGCTCACGAACGCGAGCACCTTGGCGTTCGGCGCGCCTTTGGTCTCGATCTCTTCACGGGTGAAATAGGGCAGGAGTCGATTCCCCTCGATGCGAAGGCGAACCTTGCGATCCAGGGTGTCTCGCGTGATGCTCGACAGGTCGAGTGCATACAGGCCTGGCGCCCCCATGTCCCGCGTGCTCAATCCGCCTTGAACGGCCACGTTGCGGCCCTTCACGCGTGCGGCCACAACGCCGTTGCCCGCAGGCAGCTTGCGTGCATCTGCAAAGAGCAAGTCCTGCGGTTGCGCATACACCGGGTAGATGTTGGGCGGCTCATATTGTCGGCTGCCGGCGATCTCGGGTTCAAAATAGCCGGTGACCACGCCATCGGGGCGTCGGTCGTCGTCCCGAATCTGATAGGCGGAGAACTCGCGCTCGAAGAAGTTGCGTATCGCCACGTCATTGTTGTGGCCCACGCTTCTCGCGCGATCACACACCTGCCGCCATTCGGCGCCACGCCCCGTCAACACCTTGCAGCTGCCCAGGAACGCCGGCCAGCTTTCGGAAAAGTCATCCTGCCGCCACCCGGGGACCAAGTCGAAACCAACCGATGTGTATGTGGCGAGTCGAGTCGAGAACGTACGCGCTCGGCCGGCAATATTGCCACTCGCCGGCGATGACGCAGCCGCGGCAGAGGGGGCGGGAGGCGATTGCCCGGGCTCTACCCCCGCGGAGGGTGTGCTCGCAGGCGGCGGCAACGCAGGAGGCGGCGGTGTTGAGTGCGCGGCCGCAGGTGCCGCAACAGGGGCGGCGAATGGCATCCAGGTCCCGATCGTGCTGCAGCTGGCAAGCGCGGCTGCGAGCGCCACGCTTCCAATTCGCCACCGGGCGGATGAGAAGCAGAGATGCGATTTCATGGGAGGTCCTTGGCACGGAGGTGATCATCTGCAGCGCCCGCACCGAGAGTGCGCTACCGGCTCATGTCCAGCGATACGTTTCTTGCCGCACCGCGAAGATCCGACCCACGGGAGGAAGGCTGGCACCTGGCAATCAAGGCCGAGAGTCGACACGGCAGACAAGGATAGGGACGACTCGCAAATCTGACCATCTGTACGACGATCTATCACGAACGATCTAGGGAATGGCTCTCGGTACGGAAATGGCGCGAAGCGGCACGTCCGTGTCCCGTCAAGGTGGTGATCTCCCCGGTTGAAAGTACCAGCCGGATTGCTCAAGATGGCGGATTGTTCAGACACGCGATGCAGGCACCAGAACATGAATCGAATTTTTGCCCTGAGCCCGCTTCTCGCGCTGGTCGCCTGCGCGGGAAGCGGGCTGATCGCCGGCAAGGCGCAGGGGCAATCCTCGGATATCCGCTCTGTCCAGGTGATCGGCGAGTCTGCAATCGATCTGAGAACCCGCGCCATCCTCGAAGCGTCCCGGCAGTGCGGGGCGCAGGGCAAGCACGCCCGCATCGTCGAAGTGACCTCCAAGGGCCTCACCCTCTTCAGCCACAAGCCGGAGGCCGAGGCGGTGTTTCACTGCGAGTAGGTGCGCGACGCGCAAGGTTCGGCTCCCTCCGAAGGGATCTGGCTAGAGTGCCGCGCCTGCCCGCAGCACCGAATTTCAATGCCCATTCGACCGATTCCTCTGATTTCCCTTGCCCTTTTCGCTTGGCTTGGTGTGCCTCTTCGGCATGGGCGGAGCCGATAGCGGCGGCGAGGATGGCCGAGCGCTACCTCGACGTTCAGCGTTGCATCGAGCGCACCATCGGCAAGCAATGGCCGCAGAAGTACGGGATCGTTCTCGCCCGAAACCAGTGGGGCGCAATCGAAGCGACAGAGCGTTCGATCGATACCGCGCCACAGGCGAACCCCGTCCCTGAGCGCAAATCCTGTGCCGATCAGCGCGCACGCACAGAGGGAAGAGTCCGCATCCGGTCTTTCCCACGCACAGGCAATCGAGCGAGGCGTCAGGGAAGCGGCTGCGTATTGGCCGTGTCCAGCGGCAGGCGCGACACCTCCGCCAGCAGCAGCGCGAGCTGCTCCGCAGCCGCATCGACGACCGCCTGGCCGCGCGGCGCCGTCGCGGCGGCGGCGTTGCCCGCGGCGCCCTGCGCGTTGTAGTCCTCCATGGCCCAGCCGAGCTTGGCGCTCTTGCCGTTGCCGAGAATCGCGTAGCCGGCCGCGCGCTGCTCGGAGGTGGAGCGGAAATTCTTCGCCTCGCCCATGCGCACCTGCTGCGGCGCAAGCGCCAGCATCATCGAGGTCTCGATCTCGCCCGCATGCACGCCGAAGCGGTGCTCGCCGGCGCCGAACTGCGCGCCCGCATCGCCCAGCGGCAGGTTGAACCAGCTCACGCTGTAGACGATGAGGCCGTGCGCCGCGCGAAGTTCGCGCGCCACGATGTCCATCGCGCCCACATGGCCGCCGTGCGCGTTGAACAGCACCAGCTTCTTCACGCCGGCATGCGCCACACCGGCGCCGATTTCCTTCCACATGCGGATCACCGTTTCGGCCGACAGCGTGAGCGTGCCCGCGAAGCGCGCGTGCTCGGGGCTCAGGCCGATCTGCTGCGTCGGCAAAAACAGCACCGGCAGTCCGGCCGGCAGCAGCGGCAGCGATGCGGCCACGATGCCGTCGGCCAGCACCGTGTCCACACCCAGCGATAGATGGGGCCCATGCTGTTCGGTGGCGCCGAGCGGCAGCACCGCGACCGTGGCGGCCGCGTCGAGCGCCGCGAAATCGCGCGTGGTGAGTTGGGACCAGAAGCGGGGCAAGGAGGCCGGTTGTGCGTGCATCTTGCGATCTTAGGCTGACGCGCCGCCGGCGCCCAGATGGCCGCGCGATGGGCACGCGGATGCCTTCATGCCCGTCGATATGCGACGCAGTTCACGCTCAGGCCACATCTTTCGCTGCTTGTGAGCCATTTGTTAACAAACTCCCATAGAGTCACTTTTTAGGAACTTTTCAATACAGCTCTCGTGGCTTGAAAAGTTCTGCCCTGAATGGCGTTTCGCCGTGCAGGGAGCGCAATCAAAGGGAGCAGAGTGCCAATCCACAAGAACGATGGAGGCACGGTCGTGGCTGGGCGCAATTCGGCGCCGGCCGGCCCGTGGCCTCGATACCTCGCACAGGCTGTGCGGAAGCTGCCTCCGGTCGTCTGCCTGCTGGCGTTCGGCGCCTCCGCTGCGGTTGCGGCACCGGTTGCAATTGCATCGCCCGCGGCGGCCGATCGCACCGCAGCCTCCTCCTACGATCCACAACGGCACGATGCGCTCATTGCCGCGTATCGCGCGAACCGCATCGCGCCGCCGCAAGCGCTGCAGCAGTTGAAGGCGTGGCTCGCAACGGCGCTGGGCCATGCCGAGCGGCAGCGCGTCGTCTCCGACGCCGTGGCGATCGCGGCCGCGGACGGCCAGTTCGCCGAAGCCGCGGCCCTGGGCCGCCAAGGGCCGCCTGCCAGCTTGCACGACTACGCGCTCGGCCCGCTGGCCCTGGCGGCACGCCGCACGCACGACCTCGCGCTGCAGGGCGAGGCCATCGCCGTCTGGCGGGCGCGCCTGCCGGCGTCGCGCGATGCGCAGCGCGAAGCCGAACTGCTGCTGGCGTCGAGCGGCGCCGCATCCGCGGCCTTCGAGGAAGCCGAAGCGGCGGAGCGCGCGAATCCCGGCACCTTCACGGCGCTGACCTTGGCCACGCTGCAGCAGCAGGCGCTCGCGCAGCAACTGCGCTGGGCGGTGCTGGAGCGCGACGAGCGCATCGGCGCGGCGCGCGTGGCCGCGCTCGACAAGGTGCTGGCGCAGCAGGAGATCGCGCGGGCCCGGCTCAATGCATCGGCACTGCACGCCGACCCGGTCGATGCCGAGGCATGGCGCTCCCTTCGCCTGCGGCTGCAGTCGGACCGGCTGCTGGCGCTTGTCGAGCGCGGCCGGCCCGCCGACGCCATTGCGCTGTACGAGGCACTGCACGCCGACGGATCGGCGCTGCCGCCCTATGCACTCGGTGCCGCAGCCCGCGCCCTCGCGCAGGAACGCCGCTCGATCGATGCCGTGCCGCTGTTCGAGGCGGCCGTGGCCGGCAGCGGCCCGGCGCTGCCGGCGGCCGACCCGATCTACCAGGGGCTGGCCTACGCCTACCTCGATACCGGCCGCTTCGAGGAAGCCGATGCGCTGCTCGCGCGCATCGAAGGCGCCACGCCCGCCACGCTGCGCCTCGCGCCCGAAGCGGGCCTGCCGAACGGCGAGTACACCGAAGCGAACGGCATCCGCGCCATGCTGCTGCTCTACGGCGACCGGCACGCGCTCGCGCAGCAGCGCTTCGCGCTGCTCACAGGCGAAGCGCCTCTCAACGCCGAGTTTGCGGCCGGCGCGGGCCTGGCCGAACGGCTGCGCGATCACCCCGAGGCGGCGCTCGCGCGCTACGAGGCGCTGGCCGCCGACCACCCGCATGACATCGGCGCACGCGCCGGCCACGTCGAGGCGCTGCTCGACGCGGGCGAATTCCGCGAGGCCCGCCGCCGCGCCGAATCGCTCGAGGCCGACGCGCCCGACACCGCCCAGGTGCGCGACCTGGCCCGCAAGCGGCGCGCAGCCACCGGCCCGCGGCTCGATCTCGATGCCGAGGCAGCTTCCGGCGGCGCCGCCATCGCCAACCGCGAATGGCGCGTGGCGAGCCGCCTCAGCTCGGGCCTGATCGACGACGAATGGCGCGTCTTCTACGACCAGGTGCTGGGCCGCGCAGACACCTCGGACGGCAACGGAAACTGGGCGCGCGGCGGCATCGGCCTTGCCTGGCAGCGCGGCCGCTGGCTGGCCGAGGGCGCCCTGCAGCATGCCAACACCGGGCCCTACCGCACCAGCGCGGCCGGACGCATCGACTACCGCGCCGGGGACGCATGGCGGCTCTCGGCCACCTTCGACGGCGACAGCAAGGAGCTGCCCTGGAAGGCACGCATCGCAGGCATCGGGGCACGCGAGACCAGCCTGGGCGTGAGCCATGTGGTGAACGAGGCGCGCCGCTTCGAGCTGCAATGGCAGCGGCTCGACTTCAGCGACGGCAACCTGCGCAACGGCCTCGACTTCAGCTGGCGCGAACGCTGGGTCAGCACGCCGCGCTTCCAGCTCGAGACGCGGCTCGGCGCCGGCACCAGCCGCGGCCGGCAGCAGGAGGCCGCGTACTTCAGCCCGCCCCGCGATGCCAGCGCCCTGCTCACCGTGCGCGCGCAATGGCTCAACTGGAAAAGCGACGACAGGCAGTTCTTCCAGGCCATCGAGATCGGCGGCGGCAGCTATCGCCAGGCCGGTTTCGGAACCGGCCCGCTGTGGAGCGTGCGCTACGAACACAGGTGGAACCTGGGCCCGAAGCTGAGCCTGCGCTACGGGCTGGGCATCTCCAGCCATCCCTACGACGGCGTGCGCGAACGGCAGCGCAGCGTCTTCCTGAACCTTTCGATGCCCCTGCCCTGATGCGAACCGACCTGTTCATCCTCCTGCGCGCCACCATGGCCTGGCTGCTGCTGGCGCTCGCGCTTCCCGGCGCGGCGCAGCCGCTGCCGCCCGCCGACCCCGACGA
Organism: Variovorax beijingensis; assembly: GCF_003951285.1. Classification (GTDB taxonomy): domain Bacteria; phylum Pseudomonadota; class Gammaproteobacteria; order Burkholderiales; family Burkholderiaceae_C; genus Variovorax; species Variovorax beijingensis. The sequence continues at coordinate 152,770 of NZ_RXFQ01000011.1, forward strand.
CGGCGTGAGCTTTCGCGTGCTCTCCTTCCACGACGTGCGCAGCAATGTGCGCGCGAGCTTCGAGAGTTCGCCCGACGGCACCGCCATCGACGAGCGCACGCTGGCCGAGGTGTTCGCCTGGCTGCGGCACAACGGCTACCACCCCATCAGCCTGCAGCAGGCGATCGATGCGCGCGCCGGCGGCCAGCCGCTGCCCCCGAAGCCCGTGCTGCTGACCTTCGACGACGGCTACCGCAGCGCCTACACCAAGGTCTTCCCGCTGCTCAAGCGCTTCGGCTATCCCGCGCTGCTGGCGCTGGTGACCAGTTGGCTCGACGTGCCGGAGGGCGCAAGCGTTCCCTATGGCGACAAGCCGGCGCCGCGCGACGACTTCCTGCGCTGGAGCGAGGCCGCCGAAATGGCGCGCTCCGGCCTGGTCGAGCTGGCGAGCCACAGCCATGCGATGCACAACGGCGTGCAGGCCAATCCGCAGGGCAACCTGCTGCCGTCCGCCGCAACGCACCGCTACGACCCGGCCACGGGCCGCTACGAGGACGACGCCGCCTACGCGCAGCGCATCGAAGCCGACCTGCGCCGCAGCCGCAGCATCATCGAGGCCCGCACCGGCGCCAAGGTGCGCGCGATGGTGTGGCCCTACGGCGCCTACAACAGCGCGGCATTGAAGGCGGCCGAGCGCGCGGGGATGCCCGTCACGTTCACGCTCGACGACGGGCCGAACACGGCCTCGGTGCCGCTCTCGCAGGTTCGCCGTGCGCTGGTGGCCTACGACAACGAGGCACCCGAATACGCCCGGCTGCTGAGCAGCCCCGTGGGCGGCGAGCTGCGGCCGGTCAACCGCGTGATGCACGTCGACCTGGACTACGTCTACGACCCCGATCCGGCACAGCAGGAGCGCAACCTCTCGGCCCTGCTCGACCGCGTCGCGGCCATCCGGCCCCGCTCGGTGTTCCTGCAGGCCTATGCCGACCCCGACGGCGACGGCGTGGCCGATGCGCTCTACTTCCCGAACCGCCAGCTGCCCATGCGCGCCGACCTCTTCAGCCGCGCAGCCTGGCAGCTGCGCAGCCGCACCGGCGTGAAGGTCTATGCATGGATGCCGGTGATGGCGTTTCGCCTGCCGGCGCCCCACCCGCTCGCGACGCATACGGTGCGCACCATGGACGGCGGCACACCCGCGGACCGCTACCACCGGCTGTCGCCCTTCGACCCCGAAGTGCGCGCGCTGATCGGCGGCATCTACGAAGACCTCGGGCGCCATGCCTTCTTCGAGGGCCTGCTGTTCCACGACGACGCGATGCTTTCGGACGACGAAGACGCAAGCCCGCCCGCGCTCGCCGAATACGGCCGCTGGGGCTTGCCGGCCGACGTGGCCGCCATCCGCGCCGACCCGGCCCTGATGGCGCGCTGGACCAGCGCCAAGACGCGGTACCTGACGGAATTCACCCGGGAGCTCGCCGCGCGCGCAGGCGCGTGGCGGCCCGGACTGGAAACCGCGCGCAATCTCTATGCGCGGCCGGTGCTCGAACCCGCGGCGGAACAATGGTTCGCGCAGAACTACGAAGCCTCGCTCGCGGCCTACGACTACGTGGCGCTGATGGCCATGCCGCGCATGGAGCGCGAGGCCGATGCGCAGGCCTGGCTCGCACGCCTTGCGCGCCGCGCGGCCGGCACGCCGCGCGGCCTGGACGGCACCGTCTTCGAACTGCAGGCGCGCGACTGGCGCACCGGCCGGCCCGTGCCCGACGAGGAACTCGCGCGCCAGTGGGCGCTGCTGCACCGCATGGGCGTGCGGCACCTGGGCTACTACCCCGACGACTTCCTGGCCAACCAGCCCTCGCTCGAGGTGGTGCGCCGCGCGATCTCGGTGCGCGCGCTGCTGCCGCGCGCGCTGCCCGCGCCAGCGCCAACGTCCGCCGCGACATCCGCGGCATCCGCGGAAGAAGGCCGCTCGCCATGACCACCCTCCACGCCCTGTCCGAAGCGATGCCGCCGCTGCTGTTCGGCTTCGTCTTCTACTACCCCTTCTTCATGGCGTACGTCTGGATGGCGGGCGGCCTGTCGCATGCCTGGGTGTTCGAGCGCCGGCGCGACGTCGAGATCGATCCGCTGCAAGTGCTTGCGTCGCAGCCCCTGGTGACGGTGGTGGTGCCCTGCTTCAACGAAGCGCCCCACCTGCGCGAGGTGATCGAGCAGCTGATGCGCACGCGCTATCCGAACTTCGAGGTGATCGCCGTCAACGACGGCAGCACCGACGGCACGGGCGAGCTGCTCGACGCGATGACGCAGGAATACAGCCGCCTGCGCGTGATCCACAACGCCAGCAACCAGGGCAAGGCCGTGGGCCTGAACACCGCCTGCCAGCTCGCGCGCGGCGAGTACATCCTGGGCATCGACGGCGATGCGCTGGTGGACGCCAACGCCATTGCCTGGATGCTGAACCCGATGCTGGAGTCCGAGCGCATCGGCGCCGTGACCGGCAATCCGCGCATCCGCACCCGCACCACGCTGCTCGGGCGCATGCAGGTGGGCGAGTTCTCCTCGATCATCGGGCTCATCAAGCGCTCGCAGCAGCTGGTGGGCACGCTGTTCACGGTGTCGGGCGTGATCGCGATGTTCCGCCGCCGCGCCGTGATCGACGTGGGCTTCTGGAGCCCCGACGTGCTCACCGAGGACATCGACATGAGCTGGAAGCTCCAGCTCGGCGGCTGGCAGCTGCGCTTCGAGCCGCGCGCGCTGTGCTGGATCCTCATGCCCGAGACCTTGCGCGGCCTCTGGAAGCAGCGCCTGCGCTGGGCCGTCGGCGGCATCCAGACCATGCTGCGCTACACCCCGCGCATCCTGCGGCCGCGGCAGTGGCGCATGTGGCTGGTCTATGCCGAGTACATGGTCAGCGTGGTGTGGGCCTATGCGATGGCGCTCGTGCTGCTCATCGGCTTTCTGCGGCCGTTGCTGCCCGCTGCGTCGGCGTGGCATTCGGCGCTGCTGCCGCACTGGCAGGGCACGCTGCTTGCCATGACCTGCATCCTGCAGATGCTGCTGAGCCTGTGGATCGATCGCCGCTACGACCGCGACCTGCTGCGCTATTTCGCCGGAACGATCTGGTACCCGATCGCTTTCTGGACCATCACGATGGCGGCCACCGTCATCGCCCTTCCCAAAGCCCTGATGCGCCGCCGCGGCAAGCGTGCGGTGTGGACGAGCCCTGACCGAGGAGTTTCCGATGCACCACCACCCTGAATCCCACACCCTGCCGCCGGTGCGGCGCCGCTCCTGGGGCCAGCCCGCGGGGGAAGAGCCGATCATCGACGCCGCGCGGATTTCGCTGCGCGCCTTCGGCAGCGGCCGCTCGCCGCAGCGCACGCTGGCCATGTACCTGTGGCTGCGCGTGCTGCGCCCGGCCGTCACCGTGGCGATCTGGTTCTGCGCGGTCTGGTACGCATGGCCCTACGTGCTCGGCGCGCGCTCGCAGCCCGAGGTGCTGCACCTGCTCGGCCTCTATGCCACCGTGATCGGCGTGATCCTGGTCTCGATGCTGCTGATGGCGCCGTTCCGCCGGCTGCAGCAGCTGCGCGAAACGCCGCCGGACCAGGAGCAGTCGTCGCTGTTCGCGCTGGCCTCCTACATCGCCGTGCCGCCGGCACGCCTGTCCACCTGGCAGCGCGCCCGCCAATTGCTGGTGCACCACGACCGCGACGGCCAGCTGCGCCATGCCGAGGACGCGGCACTCGGCCTGCCGCAGCCCGCGCTGCAAACGGCGGCCGCTGCGCGCTGAGCGGTACGGCCGCATCCCTGCAGGGGTTTCGCGTCGGTGATTCAATCGCTCCGGTTCGCAGCAACCCTTCAAGGACTCTTCAATGGATCTCCAGCTCCAGGACCAGCACGTTCTCATCACCGGCGGCAGCAAGGGCATCGGCCTGGCCTGCGCGCTGGGCTTCCTGCAGGAGGGCGCGCGCGTGAGCCTCGTGTCGCGCGACCTGCAGAACCTGGAGCGGGGCCGCAAGACCCTGGCCGAAGCGTTCGCCGAGGCCGAGGGCCGGGTCTCGGTGCATGCGGCCGACCTCAAGGATCCGGCCAGCGCCGTGGCCGCGCTCGATGCGGCCGAGCAGGCCTTCGGACCGGTCGACGTGCTGGTCAATTCGGCCGGCGCCGCGCGCCGCACGCCGCCCGACGAGCTGGATGCCGCCGCCTGGCACGACGCGATGGACGCCAAGTACTTCACCTACATCCACATGATCGATCCGGTGGTCAAGCGCATGGGCCGGCGCGGCCGCGGCGCGATCGTCAACGTGATCGGCCAGGGCGGCAAGGTCGCGAGCCCGGTGCACATGGCCGGCGGCGCGGCCAATGCGGCGCTGATGCTGGTGAGCGCCGGCATGGCCGCGGCCTATGCGGCCAGGGGCGTGCGCGTGAATGCGGTGAACCCCGGCCTCACGCTGACCGAGCGGCTGCAGGAAGGCATGAAGGCGGACGCGAAGCTGCAGGGCATCGGCAGCGACGAGGCGCTGCAGCGCGCCACGGCCCGGCTGCCGCTCGGGCGCATCGCCACGCCGCAGGAAATTGCCAACACGGTCGTGTTCCTGGCGTCGCCGAAGGCGAGCTATGTGACGGGCGCGATCGTCGCGATGGACGGCGCGGTCACGCCGATGATCTGAGGGCGGTGGCCGTGGTCAGCGCCTCGAACTTCAGCGCCAGGAAATCGACCAGCGCCCGCACGCGCGCGGGCACGAAGCGCCCGCTCGGCAACAGGGCGTGCAGCGGATAGGGCTCGGTGTCCCACTCGGGCAGCAGGTGCACCAGCCGGCCGCTCGCGATGTCGTTGTGCACGTCGAGCGCTGACTTCAGCGTAATGCCGCGCCCCGCCACCGCCCACTCGCGCGCGAGCGACGCGTCGTCCACGCTGCGGTCGCCCTTCACGCGCACTTCGGTCCACTGCCCGTTCTGCGTGAATCGCCATGTGCGATGGCGGCGCCCGCCGCGGTCGAAGGTGAGGCAGTTGTGATGCACCAGGTCCTGCGGCGTCTTCGGCGCGGGGTGGCGGCGCAGGTAGGCGGGCGATGCGGTGAGCAGCGGATTGGTCAGCGCGAACGGCCGCGCCACCAGCCGTGAATCGGCCAGCGCGCCGTAGCGCAGCGCCACGTCGACCTCGTCGCGCGTCACGTCGAGCAGCCGGTCGCCGACGGACAGCGACAGCTGCACGCCCGGATGCAGCGCAAGGAATTCGTCGAACCAGGGCAGCAGCGTGCTGCGCGTGAGGTCCGACGGGGCGGCCACGCGCAGGGTGCCGACCAGCTCGCCGCGCTCGGCCGTGACCAGCGACTCGCCTTCGTCCAGCAGCTCGAAGGCGCGCACCGCGTAGTCGAGCAGCGTCTGGCCCTGCGAGGTCAAGCGCATGGCGCGGGTCGAGCGCTCGAACAGCCGGGCGCCGAGCTGCGTTTCCAGCCGCTTGAGCGTGGCGCTGGCCGCCGCCGGCGTCATGCCCAGCGCATGGGCGGCGGCCGTGAGCGTGCCGCCGCGGGCGGTCTGCACCAGCACCTGGAGGTCCGAGAAATTTTCAATTCTCATTTGAAAATGTTGCTCATCAAGATGGTCTTATCAATTCTTGATTGTCATCCTACAGTCGAGCCATCGTTCAGGAAACACCCAAGGAAAGGTTCTCCCCATGAAAGCCATCGGCTACTACCAACCCCTGCCCATCGACAACCCCGAGTCGCTGCAGGACATCGAATTGCCCGCCCCCGTGACCGGCCCGCGCGACCTGCTGGTGCGCGTGAAGGCGATCTCGGTCAACCCGGTCGACACCAAGGTGCGCAGGAACATGGCGCCCGAAGCCGGCCAGCCCAAGGTGCTGGGCTGGGATGCCGCGGGCACGGTCGAGGCCGTCGGCGCCGGGGTGAAGAACTTCAAGGTCGGCGACCGCGTGTACTACGCCGGCTCGATCGTGCGGCCCGGCGCCAACGCCGAACTGCATGCGGTGGACGAGCGCATCGCGGCGCTCGCGCCCACGAGCCTCGACGATGCGCAGGCCGCCGCGATGCCGCTGACCACCATCACCGCCTACGAGCTGCTGTTCGACCGCCTCCGGGTGCCGAAGAACGGCGGCGCGGGCCAGACGCTGCTGGTCACCGGCGGGGCCGGCGGCGTGGGGTCGATCCTCATTCAACTTGCGCGCCAGCTCACGCAACTGCGCGTGGTGGCCACCGCCTCGCGCGCCGAGACGCGGGCCTGGTGCCTGGCGCTCGGCGCCCACGCGGTCATCGACCATTCGAAGCCGCTCGCGGCCGAACTCAAGGCCGCGGGCATCGGGGAGGTCGACATGGTCGCGAGCCTCACGCAGACCGGCCAGCACTACGCGCAGATCATCGAAAGCCTCAAGCCCCAGGGCCAGCTCGCGGTGATCGACGACCTGCCGTCGCTCGACGCGATGCCGCTCAAGACCAAGTGCATCTCGCTGCACTGGGAAATGATGTTCGCGCGCTCGCGCTTCGAAACGCCGGACATCGCCGAGCAGGGCGCGCTGCTGGCCGAGGTGGCGGCGCTGGTCGATGCGGGCCGCATCCGCACGACCGCCAACGCGGGCTTCGGCACCATCAACGCCGCCAACCTCAGGAAGGCGCATGCGCTGATCGAAAGCGGCAAGGCGCAGGGCAAGGTGGTGCTCGCGGGGTTCTGAGCACAATCGGCCGCATGGCCGAAGACAGCATCCAGCCCCCGATCGAATTCGAAACCCCGCGCCTTCGGCTGCGCCAGTGGCAGGGGAGCGATCTCGCGCCCTTTGCCGCGCTCGCGGCCGATCCGCTGGTGATGGAGTTCCTGCTGCCGCTTCCCACGCGGGCCGCGAGCGATGCGCTGGCCGCGCGCATCCGGGCCCGCATCGCCGAGCAGGGCTGGGGCTTCTGGGCCGTGGAGCACAAGGCATCGGGCGAGTTCGCCGGCTTCACGGGCCTGAACGTGCCGCTGGCCGCCCTGCCCTTTTCGCCCTGCGTCGAGATCGGCTGGCGCTTCGCCCGAAAGTGGTGGGGCCAGGGGCTCGCGACCGAGGCCGCGCACGCCGCCTTGCAGGTGGGTTTCGAGCGGCTCGGGTTCGACGAGATCGTGGCGTTCACGGCGCTCGGCAATCTTCGCTCGGCGGCGGTGATGGAGCGCCTGGGCATGCGCGAGGACCTGGATGGCGCCTTCGACCACCCGGCCGTGCCCGAGGGGCATGCGCTGCGGCGGCACAGGCTCTATAGCATCGCCCGGCCGAAGCAAGGATGAGGGCCGCGCGCTACTTCGCCTGCGCCGACACGCGCCAGACCACGTTGCCCACGTCGTCGGCCACCAGCAGCGCGCCGCTCTTGTCGAGCGCCACGCCCACCGGGCGGCCGTGCGCCTTTTCGTCGGCCGAGAGGAAGCCGGTCAGCACGTCGACCGGCGGCCCGCTCGGCTTGCCGCCGGAGAACGGCACGAACACCACCTTGTAGCCCGACTTCGGCTTGCGGTTCCAGGAGCCGTGCTCGCCGATGAAGGCGCCGGCCGCGAACTGGGGCGGCATGCCGCGGCCGTCCGAGAAGACCAGCCCCAGAGGCGCGACGTGCGAGCCGAGCGCGTAGTCGGGCGCGATGGCCTTGGCCACCATGTCGGGCTTCTGCGGCGTGACGCGCGCGTCCACATGGCCGCCGTAGTAGCTCCAGGGCCAGCCGTAGAAGGCGCCATCCTTCACCGAGGTCAGGTAGTCGGGCACCAGGTCGCTGCCGATTTCGTCGCGCTCGTTGACCACGGTCCACAGCGCCTTGGTCTCGGGCTCCCAGGCCAGTCCGTTGGGGTTGCGCAGGCCGCTTGCGAACAGGCGCTTTTCGCCGCTCTTCATGTCCACTTCCCAGATGGCGGCGCGGCCTTCTTCGGCGGCCATCCCGTTCTCGCCGATGTTGCTGTTGGAGCCGACCGTGACGTAGAGCTTGGTGCCTTCGGCATTGGCGATCACGTTCTTGGTCCAGTGGTGGTTGATGCCCGCGGGCAGCGGCGTGACCACCGTGGGCGCTGCGCTGGCCGAGGTCTGGCCCTCGGTGTAGGGCACCTTGACGAGCGCGTCGGCGTTGGCGATGAACAGCTCGCTGCCCACCAGCGCCATGCCGAACGGCGAGCTCAGGTTCGACAGGAACACCTGCCGCACCTCGGCCGCGCCGTCTCCGTCTGCATCGCGCAGCAGCGTGATGCGGTTGGGACTCGGCACGCCCGCCCCGGCGCGGCCCATGACCTTGCCCATGACCCAGTTGCGGATCTTGCCCATCGGGCCGCTGGCGCCGTCGCTGCTGCCTTCGGGCTTGGGCGGCTTGTTGCTTTCGGCCACCAGCACGTCGCCGTTGGGCAGCGTGTAGACCCAGCGCGGGTGGTCCAGCCCGCGCGCCAGCGCGCTCACGCGCAGGCCCTGGGCGGGCTTGGGGGCGGCGGTGTCGGTCCAGCCGACCGCCGCAGCCACGTTGACGGTGGGAATCAGCGTCTTGTTGGGTTCGGCCAGTTGCGGACGCGGCCCGATGGTGGCCTCGGGCGCCAGCTTGGCGGTTTCGCCGCAGCCGGCGAGCGCCAGCGCGGCAGCCATGGCGGCCACCCCGGCCAGCGGGGAAATGGCGATGCTCGGTACCTTCATTCGCGCTCCTTGGTTTGTTGCGGCACGGGGCCGCCTTTCTTCGTTCGTTCGCTTCGGCGTTCCTTCGGCAAATCATGAGGACGGCGCCCGCAGGGACTGTCGGCCATGGGCGCTTTTTGGCGTGGGCGCACCCCATTCACGCATCGCCGCTACCATCGGCCGCATGACCGACGACCTGTTCCGTGCCGACGCCTACCTGCGCGCCTGCGAAGCCCGCATCCTGCGCATCGACGATACCGGCATCGTGCTGGACCGCACCGTGTTCTATCCGCTGGGCGGCGGGCAGGCCGGCGACACCGGCGTGCTGGCCTTGGCCGACGGGCGCGAACTGGCCATTGCCGACACGCGCAAGGCGAAGAACGAGGAAGGCCAGCCCACGCAGGAAGTCGTCCACGTGCCGGCGCCCGGCCAGGCCGAATTGCTCGCCGCGCTGGAGCCCGGCAGCGCCGTGACCGCCCGCCTCGACTGGGAGCGCCGCCACCGGCTGATGCGCTTCCATACCGCCAGCCACCTGCTCTGCCACCTGGTGCCCGTGCCGGTGAACGGCTGCTCGATCACGCCCGACTACGCGCGCATCGACTTCCACATGACCGATCCGCTCGACAAGGAAGCGCTGACGGCCGGCCTCGCACGGCTGGTGGAAGCCGCGCATCCGCTGACCGTGGGCGCCATCACCGACGAGGAGCTCGACGCCAACCCGGCGCTGGTCAAGAGCATGAGCGTCCAGCCGCCGCGCGGCACGGGCACGGTACGCACCATCCGAATCGGCGGCGAGGGCGAGGCGCAGATCGATTTCCAGCCCTGCGGCGGCACGCATGTTGCAAACACCGCCGAGATCGGCGCGGTGATGGTCACCAAGATCGAGAAAAAGAGCGCCAACAGCCGCCGCGTGGTGCTGGGCTGGGCCGCCTGAGCCGCCGCAACCATCGGAACTTCGCACCGCTCCCCTGCTCCGACTGACGGCATGATCTTTTTCCGCTTTCACATCGCTACGTTCCTGGTAGCAGCCGCCGCAGCCTGCATGCCGGCTGCGGCCCAATTGGCATCCAGGCCGGGAGCGGTGGTCACCACCCCCCACGTGCGCGCCGAGCTGGTGGCACACGCGCCCGAAGGCGTTTCGCCGGGCGCACCGGTCTGGGTCGGGCTGCAGATCACCCACCAGCCCGAGTGGCACACCTACTGGAAGAACGCCGGCGATTCGGGCCTGCCCACCGAACTGAACTGGACACTGCCGAGCGGCGTGGCGGCCGGCGAGATCGCCTGGCCCGTGCCGCGCAAGATTCCGGTCGGCAACCTCGCCAACTATGGCTACGAAGGCACGGTGCTGCTGCCGGTGCCGCTCGAGGTGTCGAGCAGCTTCAAGCCGCCGCTGGCCCTTGGCGCCGGCGCATCGGCGCTCGACGTGCGGCTCAAGGCCAGCTGGCTGGTGTGCCGCAAGGAATGCATCCCCGAGGAAGGCGAATTCGCCCTGGCCCTGCCGCTGCAGGGCTCGACCGCGCTGCACAAGGCCGACTTCGACGCGGCGCAGGCCGCGCAGCCGCAGCCGCTGGGCAACCCGGGCGCGGTCGAGGTCCGCGGCAATGCGCTGCAGGTGCGGCTGGAAGGCCTGCCCGCCTCGGTCCACGGCAAGACTCTGGGCTTCTTCCCCGAAACGCCCGAGCTGATCCGCACCGCCGCCGAATCGGGCAAGGACTGGACCCAGAGCTGGCAAGGCGGCACCTGGACCGCCACGCTGCCGCTGGCCGACCAGCGCAGCGCCAGCCCGACGACCCTGCCGCTGGTGGTGGCGCTGGCCGAGCCCGACCGGCAGCCGGGCCAGCCGGTGGCCTGGCGCGTCGAGGCGCCCGTCAGCGGCAGCTGGCCCGCCGCGGCGCCGCGCGCGGAGGTTTCGCCCGCGCTGCAGGCGGCCCTTGCCGCCAATGCGGCCGCCGCTCCTTCCTCGCCTTCTTCGGAACTGCCGCCGCAACCCACGGTCACGCTGATGGCCGCGCTGCTCGGCGCGCTGCTCGGCGGACTGCTGTTGAACCTCATGCCCTGCGTCTTCCCGATCCTCGCGATCAAGGTGCTGGGCTTTGCGCGGCAGGCCGGCAACCACAGCGCGCACCGCACCGCGGGCCTGGCCTACACCGCCGGCGTGATGTTCTCGATGCTCGCGCTGGGCGGCGCCATGCTGGCGCTGCGCGCCGCGGGCGCCCAGCTCGGCTGGGGCTTCCAGCTGCAATCGCCGGCCGTGGTGGCGGCGCTCGCGGCGCTGTTCACGCTGATCGGGCTCAACCTGGCGGGCGTTTTCGAGTTCGGCCGCGCGGCGCCCCTGTCGCTGTGTTCGGCCCAGGCCCGCCATCCGGTTGCCAACGACTTTCTTTCGGGCGTGCTGGCGGTGGTGATCGCTTCGCCCTGCACCGCGCCGTTCATGGGCGTCTCGCTCGGCTTTGCCATCGGGCTTCCCGCGTCCCAGGCGCTGTTGCTGTTCGCCGCGCTGGGCCTGGGCCTGGCGCTGCCGTACCTGGTGGCGGGCTTCATCCCGGCCGTGGCGCTGCTGCTGCCCAGGCCCGGCCCCTGGATGAACACGCTGCGGCGGCTGCTGGCGTTCCCGATGTTCGCCACCGTGGCCTGGCTGGTCTGGGTGCTGGGCCAGCAAAGCGGCATCGACGGCGCGGGCACGCTGCTCGCGCTGCTGGTGTGCATGGCCGCCATCGTCTGGGCGCTCACGCTGCGCGGGCGCACGCGGCTGGTGATCGCCACGCTGATGGTCGCGTTCACCGCGGTGCTGGCCGCCGCCATCGGACGCAACGTGCTGCAGACGGTGGAGCCGGCCAGGCTGGCTGCCACCGCCGGAGAGCGCTGGCAGCCCTGGTCGGCCGCGCGCGTGGCCGAGCTCACGGGCGCCGGGCAGCCGGTGTTCATCGACTTCACGGCCGCCTGGTGCGTGACCTGCCAGTACAACAAGAAGGCCACCCTGGCGGATGCCGAGGTGCTGGCCGATTTCGACAGCAAGAAGGTCGCGATGCTGCGCGCCGACTGGACGCGCCGCGACCCCGCCATCACCGCCGCGCTGACGGCGCTCGGCCGCAGCGGCGTGCCGCTTTACGTGCTGCAGGCGCCCGGCAAGGCGCCGGTCGTGCTGACCGAGATCCTGGGCAAGGACGAGGTGCGCGCAGCGCTCGCCGCGCTTTGACCCCCGGCGCGACATGGGTTGTCACATGCACATGAGCAAAGCGCCCTAAGCTGTCGCCGTTGTTCGTTTTTCTTTTGGAGTTCAAGCTGGCCATGACACTTTCGCCATCGTCCGACTCGCGTTCCATTCGTGCCGCGCGCCATGCACGCGCAGCCCTCAGCCGCGCCTCGCGCCGCGCCGTGGTGGCGGCCGCCGTGGCGCTGGGCGCCACCTTCCTGATGGGCAACAATGCCTTCGCCGCGCCCGCCGTGGGCCAGCAGGCGCCCGATTTCGTTGCAGTGGACACCAGCGGCGCCAAGCACAAGCTGTCCGACTTTGCCGGCAAGTTCGTGGTGCTCGAGTGGACCAACCCGGGCTGCCCCTTCGTGCGCAAACACTACAACAGCGGCAACATGCCCGCCACGCAGAAGGCCGCCACGGCCCAGGGCGTGGTCTGGCTGTCGGTCAATTCCACCGAGCGCGCCGCCAGCGACTACCTGCAGCCCGCCGCACTCGACGCCTGGATGAAGTCGCAGAAAGCCGCGCCCACCGCGGTGCTGATGGACGAGGACGGCGTGATCGGCCAGGCCTACGGCGCGCGCACCACGCCGCACATCTTCATCATCGATCCCAAGGGCATGCTGGTGTATGCCGGCGGCATCGACAGCATCGCCTCGGCCCGGCCCGACGACATCAAGACCGCGACCAACTACGTGAACCAGGCGCTGGGCGAGGCCTTCGGCGGCAAGCCGATCTCGACGGCCTCCACGCGGCCCTACGGCTGCTCGGTGAAGTACAAGAGCTGACGAAGCCCCACGGGCAGTGACAGGTACCTGACTCGCGCGGTCAGGCAGTGGTCGGGAACCCCGGCCTACCCTCGGGCGAACGACACCGCCCAAGGGGACAACGAGATGAATCCTGCGCAATCCGCCGCGCAACCACCGGCCACGGCCGCCGCCCGTGCCGCTCCAGGCACCGCTTCTTCCAGCGCCTCTGCCTCCTCGAAATTCGCCACCGTGCTGCGCGTGACGGGCGGCAATTTCATGGAGATGTTCGACTTCTTCCTGTTCGGCTTCTACGCCACGCAGATCTCGAAGGCCTTCTTTCCGGCGGGCAACGAGTTCGCCTCGCTGATGCTGACCTTCATGACCTTCGGGGCGGGCTTCCTGATGCGGCCGCTGGGCGCGATCTTCCTGGGCGCCTACGTCGACCGCGTGGGCCGCCGCAAGGGCCTGATCGCCACGCTCGCGCTGATGGCGCTCGGCACGCTGCTCATCGCCTGCGTGCCGGCCTACGCCACCATCGGCTTCGCGGCGCCGCTCCTGGTGCTTGCCGGGCGGCTGCTGCAGGGCTTCTCGGCCGGCGTGGAACTGGGCGGCGTCTCGGTCTACCTGTCGGAGATGGCCACGCCGGGCCGCAAGGGCTTCTACGTGAGCTGGCAGTCGGCCAGCCAGCAGGTGGCGATCATCGTGGCCGCCGCGCTCGGCTACTGGCTCAACGTGACCTTCACGCCGCAGCAGATCGGCGACTTCTACTGGCGCATTCCGTTCTTCGTCGGCTGCCTGATCGTGCCGGTGCTGTTCGTCATCCGCCGCTCGCTGCAGGAGACCGAGGAGTTCATGGCGCGCAAGCACCGGCCCGATGCGCGCGAGATCTTCCAGTCGATGGTGGCCAACTGGGGCCTCGTCGTGGCCGGGATGATGCTGGTGTCGATGACCACCGTGTCGTTCTACCTGATCACGGTCTACACGCCCACCTTCGGCAAGTCGGTGCTGCACCTGAGCACGACCGACGCGCTGGTCGTCACGCTGTGCGTGGCCATCTCCAACTTCATCTGGCTGCCGGTCATGGGCGCGCTGTCCGACCGCGTGGGCCGCAGGCCGCTGCTGGTCCTGTTCACGGTGCTGGCCATCCTCACCGCGTACCCGTCGCTCAAGTGGCTGGTCGGCGCGCCGAGCTTCGCGCGCATGCTCGAAGTGGAGCTCTGGCTGTCGTTCCTCTACGCGAGCTACAACGGCGCGATGGTGGTGGCGCTCACCGAGGTGATGCCGGTCGATGTGCGTACCGCCGGCTTCTCGCTGGCCTACAGCCTCGCAACGGCGCTGTTCGGCGGCTTCACGCCCGCCATTGCCACCGGCCTGATCGAGATGACCGGCGACAAGGGCGCGCCGGGCCTGTGGATGACGGCCGCCGCCGTCTGCGGGCTGGTGGCCACGCTGGTGCTCTATCGGCGCAACGCGGACCCGGCGGATGCGCGGCGGGTGCCGGTGGTTTAGGGGCCTGCGACAATCGGGGCATGCCCTTCGCCCCCTTGCAAAACGACACTTTCCTGCGGGCCTGCTGGCGCCAGGCCACCGACCACACGCCCGTCTGGCTCATGCGCCAGGCCGGCCGCTACCTGCCCGAGTACGTAGCCACCCGCGCCAGGGCCGGCAGCTTCATGGGGCTGGCGACCAACGTCGACTACGCCACCGAAGTCACGCTGCAGCCGCTCGCGCGCTATCCGCTCGATGCGGCCATCCTGTTCTCCGACATCCTGACCGTGCCCGACGCCATGGGCCTGGGCCTCTCGTTCGAGGCCGGCGAAGGCCCGCGCTTCGCGCGCCCGGTGCAGGGCGAAGCGGCGGTGGCCGCGCTCGAAGTGCCCGACATGGCCAAGCTGCGCTACGTGTTCGACGCCGTGGCGTCGATCCGCAAGGCGCTGGCCGGCCGTGTGCCGCTGATCGGCTTCTCGGGCAGCCCCTGGACGCTGGCCTGCTACATGGTGGAAGGCGCGGGCTCGAGCGACTACCGCCTCGTGAAGAGCATGCTCTACGGCCGCCCCGACCTGATGCACCGCCTGCTCGCGGTCAATGCCGATTCGGTGGCCGCCTATCTCAACGCGCAGATCGATGCCGGCGCGCAGGCCGTGATGGTGTTCGACAGCTGGGGCGGCGTGCTGGCCGACGGCGCGTTCCAGGAATTCAGCCTCGCCTACACGGCGCGGGTGCTGGCCGGCCTCAAGCGCAACGGCGCCGACGGCCAGCCGGTGCCGCGCATCGTCTTCACCAAGGGCGGCGGCCTGTGGCTCGAAGCCATGCGCGAGCTCGACTGCGAGGTACTCGGCGTCGACTGGACCGTGAACCTCTCGGCGGCGCGCCGGCTGGTCGGCGAAGGCGAAGGCGCCAAGGCCTTGCAGGGCAACATCGACCCCAACGTGCTGTTCGCGCCGCCCGCGCAGATCGAGGCCGAGGTGGCGAAGGTGCTGCAGGCCTTCGGCAAGCCGCATGCCGATGCCACTTCCAAAGGCCCGACCCACATCTTCAACCTGGGCCACGGCATCAGCCAGTTCACGCCGCCGGACCACGTGGCGGCGCTGGTGCAGGCCGTGCACGCACAATCGCGCGCCCTGCGCAAAGGTTAAAAACGGTTAACGAGCCGCTCGCCGCGCAGGGACGCGGCCGCGGCCCCAAAAATCGATTTCCTGGCGTTTGTCAAGCATAAAAACGGTGTAGGACCACCGACTTATGCACAAAACACGTGTTGCACTGCGCAAGATTATCTGTAGGTCTCCCCTCTTTGCTCCTAAACCAATAGCGACGCTAAGTTGTTGATTTATATAGAGATTGAACTTTGCTTTTTTTGAGGGCAATCCAGTCAGAGGCTTGATTTTCAAGGCTCGCCGGCGTGTCGAGCCCGGTTGTCAACAAAGTTATCCACAGAAACTCTGGACGGCTCCCAAAGCGCTGAAAAATCAACGACTTAAGCGATCTTGTTCAAAGTCGCATTAACAAACCTTGCCAACAAGGACGCCCATTCCCACCGTCAGCCCCGCCTCCGAAACAGCAGCAGCGCCAGCGGCCGGCTCCGCCCCGGCACCGGCGGGCGTGCCCGCCGCGATGGCCTGGCGGCTCGACATCGCGGTGCAGACGCCCGCCCATGCTGCGCTGGGCGACCTGCTGAGCTATGCCAGCCCCGCCCCCCTGGTGCCCGGCACGCTGGTGCGGGTGCCGCTGGGCCGGCGCGAGGTGCTGGGCGTGGTCTGGAATCCGCCGGTCTCGCTCGAAAATGCCGAGCCCGACATGGCCCTGAAGCCCGTGGGCGCCGCGCTGGACGCGCTGGCACCGCTCGGCGAGGCGTGGCGCGACCTCGTGGCCTTTGCCGCGCGCTACTACCAGCGCTCGATCGGCGAGATCGCCCTGGCCGCCCTGCCGCCGCAGCTGCGCGACCTGAGCGGAACGCAGCTGGCACGCCGGCTCCGGCGCAAGACGACGACGGGTCCCGTGGCCGAGACGGCCGAGGCCGCCCACCCGGTCGCGCTGAGCGCGGAGCAGACCGCCGCGCTGGCCCGCATCGAGGCGGGTGATGCCGGCACCTTCCTCCTGGTCGGCAGCACCGGCAGCGGCAAGACCGAGGTCTACCTGCGCTGCGTGGCCGATCTGCTCGCGGCAGACCCCGGCGCGCAGGCGCTGGTGATGGTGCCCGAGATCAACCTGACGCCGCAGCTCGAAGCGCGCTTCAAGGCACGCTTCGGCGACGACGCGGTGGTGTCGCTGCACAGCGGCATGACCAACCCGCAGCGGCTCGCGAGCTGGCTCGCGGCGCACAGCGGCGCCGCGCGCATCGTGCTGGGCACGCGCATGGCGGTGTTCGCGTCGATGCCGGGCCTGAAGCTCGTGGTGGTCGACGAGGAGCACGACCCCAGCTACAAGCAGCAGGAAGGCGCGCGGTATTCGGCGCGCGACCTCGCCGTCTGGCGCGGCCAGCGCGAGGGCGCGAAGGTCATCCTCGGCTCGGCCACGCCCTCGCTCGAAAGCTGGCACCAGAGCCGCCCCGCCGAGGGCGAGGACCCGGGCGGGCGCTATGTGCGGCTGGCCATGCCGTCGCGCATCGGCGCCGGCGAGCTGCCCACGGTGCGGCTGGTCGACATGAACCTGCAGCCGCCCAAGACCGTGATCTCGGGCGCGCTGCTCGACGCCATCGGCCAGCGCATCGCGCGCGGCGAGCAGAGCATGGTGTTCCTGAACCGCCGCGGCTATGCGCCGGTGCTGGCCTGCGCCGACTGCGGCTGGAAAAGCGAATGCCCGCACTGCAGCGCCTACCGCGTGTTCCACAAGATCGACCGCACGCTGCGCTGCCACCACTGCGGCTTCACCGAACGCGTGCCGCGCGCCTGCCCTTCCTGCGGCAACCCCGACATCGCGCCCGTGGGCCGCGGCACCGAGCGGCTCGAAGAACACCTCGCGGAACTGTTCGCCGCGGTGACGCGGCCCGACGGCAGCGCGGTACGCATTGCACGCATCGACGCCGACAGCACGAAGAAACAGGGCGCGCTCGAATCGCAGCTCGCGGCCGTGCATTCGGGCGAGGTCGACGTGCTGGTGGGCACTCAGATGATCGCCAAGGGGCACGACTTCCGCCGCATCACGCTGGTGGCAGCGGTGAACCCCGACGGCGCGCTGTTCTCCAGCGACTTCCGCGCACCCGAGCGCCTGTTCGGCCTGCTGATGCAGTCGGCCGGCCGCGCGGGCCGCGACGCGGCCTACCTGGCGGCGCAGGGCGCCACGGCCGAGATGTGGATCCAGACACACCATGCGCAGCATCCGCTTTTTTCGGCGCTCCGAAGGCACGACTACACGGCCTTCGCGCGGCAGCAGCTGGAGGAACGCGCCGCCGCCGGCATGCCGCCCTTTGCCTTCCAGGCGCTGCTGCGCGCCGATGCACGCACCCAGGAGGCCGCGCAGGCTTTCCTGAACGCGGCCAGCGCCGCCGCCGATGCGCTGGAAGGCGCCGACCGGGTGGTGCGCTATCCCGCGGTGCCGCTTGCGATCCAGCGCGTGGCCAACGTGGAACGGGCGCAGATGCTGATCGAAAGCCCCTCGCGCGCCGCCTTGCAGCGCCTGCTGGCGCAGTGGCAGCCGCTGCTGCACGCCCTCAGGCGCACGCCCGAAGGCAAGGGCGTGATCCGCTGGCTGGTCGACGTCGATCCGCACAGCATCTAGGAGCGGCCTTGCAGGCCTCGGGGGCGGCGGTCAGTGCAGGCCCGCGGGCTCCTTGCCGACGTCGACGTAGCGCAACTCGGTGCTGCGGCGCCGCGCGCTGCTGGCGGGCCATGCGAACACCACCAGGCTCAGGGCGCCCAGCGCGAGCGAGGTGCCGGTGCCGAGCATGCCGGCCTGCCAGGACCAGCTCACGCCGGCAACCCAGGCGAGCCACAGCAGGATACGAATAAGTATTGCCATCGTGCTGCCCCATTCATACTTTGATTCGCAAACACTCTATCAGGCATAGTGCAAACTCAAGTATTCATCTGAAGTAGTAGCAGTAGCTATGCCTTACGGCCGTTACGCGGCAGCGGAAATATTCTGAAAAAACCGTTGACTGCACCCCCGCGCGCTGCGCAAGCTGTCGCTGTGCGAAGCCCGTTCCGGCTGCGCACCTCCAGCAAGCACGCTGGTCCGCGGGGTCGTCTGTCGTGAAGCTGCCTTCATCTCTGGTTGCGGTTCTCCTGTTCGCATGCCTTGCATGCTCGGCGGCCGAACTCGACCTGCAGGGCAGCCGGCTTGTGGTGTCGGGCATGCTCGACGGCAGCGCCATCAAGACCTTCACCGAGCACCTGGGCAAGGGCACCGTGCGCACCGTGGTGTTCGAGGATTCGTTCGGCGGCACCGCCGAGGCGGCGGGCGCCTACGCCGACGCCATCCGCGCGAGCGGCGTGGACACCGAGATCCGCGGCCAGTGCATGGCCGCCTGCGCCTACGCCTTCCTGGCCGGCAAGGCGCATCGCTTCGGCTACGGCCTGCAGGTGAACGGCGTGCTGCTGCCGGTGGCGGCAAGGCCCACGGCGGCCGAACTGGCGGTGCGCTGGCGCGGCGAGGAAGCCCACAAGACGCTGGCGGAATTCACGCCCATTGCGGCGGCCGCGCCCATCCAGGCCACGGAAACCCGCGCCGCCGGCACACCCAGGGACAGCGCCAGGGACAACTGGCAGCCCGAGCACGGCGTGCTCTTCACGGCCAGCCCGACGCTCTTCGGCCGCATCTACAACGCCTTCTATTGCGACGGCACCCAGGGCCGCGACTTCTCCAAGTGCGAGCGCCTGCCCGATGCCGATCCTTTCAAGCTGGGCGTGCTGACGCCCTGAGGCCGTTCAGCGCAGCACGCCGACCGCGAACGGAAAGCTGAAGAAGGTCGCCACCGTCGTCCACAGGATGATGCGTGCGATGCGGCCGTTGTCGGCACCGAAGCGCTCGGCCAGCATCGACACGTTGCTGGCGCTCGGCAGCGCCGCCACCAGCACGATCACCATCAGCGCCGAGGAAGACAGCGGCAGGCCCAGGGCCATGGCCCCCTGCCCCACCGCCCACACCAGCACCGGATGCACCAGCAGCTTGACGGCCACCACCGGCAGCACGTCGGCCAGCGGCGCCTTGGGAGGCAGCGCCGACTTCGTGCCCATGGCGGCCGCCACCGCCGCGCTGGCGCCGTGCTCGCGCGCGAGCAGCGCCGAGCGCGCCAGCACCGCGCCGATGGTGAAGAGCGCCACCGGCGACGCCGCATCGGCCAGCATGGCGATGGTGCGCTCCACCGGGGCCGGCAGGCGCCAGCGCGCCGCCGACAGCAGCACGCCCAGCAGGATCGACCACGGCATCGGATTGACCAGCACGCCGCGCAGCGCCTGGCGCGCGGCCAGCCGCGGGCCATGCTGCCCGCCGGCGCCGTCCAGGCGCGACAGCGCAATGCACAGCGAAGAAGTCACGACCAGGTCGAACGCGATGGTGATGATCATCGGCCCCGCGGCCTGCGCGCCCAGCAGCGCCACCAGCAGCGGCACGCCCATGAAGCCGGTGTTCGGAAAGGCCGCGACCAGCGCGCCGAAGGCCCCGTCGTTCCAGCCGATGCGCGCATTGCGGGTAAAGACCACCACGCCCGCCACCACCGCCAGCGCGCTCAGGCCCCAGACCAGCGCCACGCTGCCATCGAGCAGCTGCCCGATCGGCGTGCCGGCGCCGAAGCGCAGCAGCATGCACGGCAGCGCGAAGTACAGCACGAAGGTGTTGAGGCCCGGAATCGCATCCAGCGGCAGGACCCGGGCGCGCGCGGCGCCGTAGCCGGCCGCGATCAGCGCGAAGAAAGGAAAAGTTACGAGAAATACAGGCAGCACGCGCCGATTGTCGCTGCGTCCCGCATCGTGAACTCTGGCGGCCTTTCCGGAAACATGCGCCCCGTATCATTGCGCGCTTTGCGCCTGCCGTTCCTTCGCGGCCTTCCGTTCCCACTCCCCATGTCCTCCGGTCTCAATCTCGCGCAACAAGAAGCTGTCAACTACCTGCACGGCCCCTGCCTGGTGCTGGCGGGCGCGGGCTCGGGCAAGACGCGCGTCATCACGCACAAGATCGGCCGGCTGATCCAGGCCGGGCTGGAGCCCAAGCGCATCGCGGCCATCACCTTCACCAACAAGGCCGCGAGCGAAATGCGCGAACGCGCCAAGGGGCTGATCGGGCGCGAGGCGAAGCACGTGGTGATCTGCACCTTCCACGCGCTGGGCGTGCGCATGATGCGCGAAGACGGCGCCGTGCTCGGCCTGAAGCCGGCCTTCAGCATCCTCGACAGCGACGATGTCACCAAGATCCTGAAGGACGCGGGCGGCACCACCGACACCGCCACCGCGCGCATCTGGCAGTGGACCATCAGCAAGTGGAAGAACATGGGCCTGAACGCCGCGCAGGCCGAGGCGGCCGCGGCGGACGACAACGAGCGCATCACCGCGCGCATCATGGCGCGCTACGAAGAGCGGCTCACGGCCTACCAGAGCGTCGACTTCGACGACCTCATCGGCATGCCGCTCAAGCTGCTGCGCGATTTCGACGAGGTGCGCGCCAAGTGGCAGGCCGCGCTGGGCCACATCCTGGTGGACGAATACCAGGACACCAACGCCACGCAGTACGAAGTGCTGAAGGCGCTGGCCGGCGAGCGCGGGCGCTTCACCGCGGTGGGCGACGACGACCAGTCGATCTACGGCTGGCGCGGCGCCACGCTGGACAACCTGCGCAAGCTGCCGGTCGATTACCCGGCCCTGAAGGTCATCAAGCTCGAGCAGAACTACCGCTCCACCAGCGCGATCCTGCGCGCGGCCAACAACGTGATCGGCCCCAACCCCAAGCTGTTTCCGAAGACGCTGTTCTCCGAGCTCGGCGAAGGCGAGCCGGTGCGCGTGGTCGATGCCGACTCCGAAGCGCACGAGGCCGAGCGCGCGGTGGCGCGCATCATCAGCCTGCGCGCGGGCGACACCGCCGTGCAGGGCAAGCAGTACAAGGAGTTCCGCGACTTCGCCATCCTCTACCGCGCCAACCACCAGGCGCGCGTGTTCGAGCAGGCGCTGCGCAAGGCGCAGATTCCCTACAAGGTGTCGGGCGGCCAGAGCTTCTTCGACCGCGCCGAGATCAAGGACCTGTGCGGCTGGTTCCGCCTCTGGGTCAACAACGACGACGACCCGGCGTTCCTGCGCGCCATCACCACGCCCAAGCGCGGCATCGGCCACACCACGCTCGCGAGCCTGGGCACCTTTGCGAGCCAGTACAGGCTGAGCCTGTTCGAGGCGCTGTTCAGCCCGTCGCTCCCGAGCGTGATGCCCAAGCGCACGCTCGAAGGCATCCACGAGTTCGGCCGCTACATCAACGACCTCGAATACCGGGCGCGCCGCACCATGGGCGCGGAAGACTCGCGCACCTTCATGCTCGACTGGCTCAAGGAGATCGACTACGAGAAGCATCTCTACGACGGCGAGGACAGCGAACAGGCCGCGGCCGCGCGCTGGACCAACGTGATGGAGTTCGTCGACTGGATGTCGCTGCGCGCCGGCGGCACCATCGACGATGCCTCGGGCGCCGACAGCAACATCGAGACCGAGCGCAAGAGCCTGCTCGAAGTGGCGCAGACCATCTCGCTGCTGTCGACCATCAGCGAGCGCGAGCAGGACCAGAACGTGGTCACGCTGTCGACGCTGCATGCCTCCAAGGGCCTCGAATGGCCGCACGTGATGCTGATCGGCGTGACCGAAGGCCTGCTGCCGTTCAAGCTCGAAGACGACAACGGCCGCCAGCTCCAGGTGAGCGACGACACGCTGCAGCGGCTGCAGGAAGAGCGCCGCCTCATGTACGTGGGCATCACGCGCGCGCAGCGCAGCCTGGCGGTGAGCTGGACCAAGAAGCGCAAGCAGGGCCGCGAGATGGTGCCCTGCGTGCCGAGCCGCTTCATCGCCGAGATGGGGCTGGACAAGACCACCACCCGCGAAGACCCGCGCGAGAAGCTCAAGGCGCTGCGCGCCGAGTTCGCGCGCAAGGCGCAGGACAGCGCGGCCGCCAAGGCCGCGGCTGCGGCGGCGCCATGAAAAGGCTGCTGCCCGCCTTCCTTGCCGTTCTTCTTGCCGCCACGGGCTGTGCCACGGCAACGCAGGGCGGCGATGCCGGCTGCCCCGCCGATGCGCGCGAACTGCCGCTGCAGTCGCTCTACGGCCGCTGGGAGGCGCGCTTCGACGGCGCCCCCGCCGTGGCCATCGTGCAGCTCGGCAGGCACCCTGAATACGCCGGCGTGCGCGGCACCATCACGCGCCCCGCCGCGGACGGCAGCGCCCGGCCCGAGGTGGCGCAACTCGCGGGCGACGTCGACGACGACGGCGCCCTCTCCATCGACGAATCGCTGGACGGCCGCGCGATCAGCGGCGTCTGGGCCGGCACCCTGCAACCCGGCTCCTGCGGCCGGGAATTCAGGGGCACGTGGCGCAACGCCGCGGACGAAAGCACGCATCCGTTCGTGCTGAACAAAAAGGGGGGGATGCAAGGAAACCAATGACCCAACGAACACACGCCATCTTCTCCGTCTCCGGGCTGGCGGCCCTCGCGGCCTGCCTTGGCGGCGCCGCTGCCGCGCATGCGCAGGCGGTCGACCAGCCGCGCAGCCCGCTGGCCGACGCGCAGCTGACCTGGCAGCAATGCGCCGCGCTCGGCAACAGCAACGAAGCGCGCCTGGCCTGCTTCGACCGCTGGGCACAGCAGCAGACGCTGCCTTCGGTCTCGGTGCCCGTGGCGCCGCCGGTGCTGGCCAACACGCAGCCGGCGCCGCCGGTGGACGCCTCGATACCGGCCACGCGCGTGATTTCGGTCGACACCAACGAAGGCTGCCGCGACCGCCAGTACTCGGCGCTGTCGCGCTTCTGGGAACTGGAGAACGGCACCGATTGCGGCACCTTCGGCTTCCGCGGCTACCGGCCGCTGAACGTGTCGGCCTCGGCCGCCACCAGCAAGCCCGACACGCCCACCTCGCCGTCCGAAGGCCACACCGGCACCCCGGTGGCCTACCAGGCCAACGAGATGCGCATCGGCCTGTCGGTGCGCACCAAGATCGCGCAGGGCCTGCTCACGCAGAACGAGCCGGCCAAGAAGGACTCGCTGTGGTTCGCGTACTCGCAGCAGTCGACCTGGCAGCTGTTCAACGGCTCGATCTCGCGGCCGTTCCGCACCACCGACCACGAGCCCGAGCTGATGTATGTCTATCCGCTGGACTTCAACCTGCCCGGCGGCTGGCGCTGGCGCTACGCGGGCGTGGGCGTGGTGCACCAGTCGAACGGCCAGAGCCTGCCGCTGTCGCGCAGCTGGAACCGCGTCTACCTGATGGGCGGCGCCGAACTGGGCGACCGCTTCACCATCACCGGACGCATCTGGCAGCGCATGTCGGAGGAGGCCGCGAAGGACGACAACCCCGACATCTCCAACTACATCGGCCGCGCCGAAATCACGGGCCGCTGGAACTTCAACCGGGACAACACCCTGGGCATGACGGTGCGCAACAACCTGCGCGAGAGCGGCCGCGGTTCGGTGCGGCTCGAATGGCTCAAGGCCATCGGCGATTCGACCAAGAGCAACCTGCGCTTCCACACGCAGCTGTTCCATGGCTACGGCGACACGCTGGTGGACTACAACCGCAAGCGCACCGTGCTCAGCATCGGCCTGAGCCTGGTGGACTTCTGACTTTGCCGAACCCCACCATGACCCACGACCTGTTTCCCGTCGACGCCACGCAGCGCGAGATCATCGCGGCGCTGCATGTCGCGCCCGTCTTCGATGCCGCAGCGGAAATCGAGCGGCGCACCGCGTTTCTCGCGGACTACCTGCGGGGCACCGGCCTCAAGGCGCTGGTGCTCGGCATCAGCGGCGGCGTCGATTCGCTGACGGCCGGCGGCCTGGCGCAGCGCGCCGTCGAAAAGCTGCGCGCGCAAGGCTATGGCGCCACCTTCATCGCGATGCGCCTGCCCTACGGCGTGCAGAAGGACGAGGCCGAGGCGCAGGCCTCGCTCGCGGTGATCAAGCCCGACCACGTTCTGACCGTCGACATCCGCCCGGCGGCCGACGCCATGCTCGCGGCGCTCAAGCGCGGCGACCTGGCCTTCCGCGACGCGGCGCACGAGGACTTCGTGCTCGGCAACATTAAGGCGCGCCAGCGCATGATCGCGCAGTTCGCGGTAGCCGGTGCGCATGACGGCATCGTCATCGGCACCGACCATGCGGCCGAGGCGCTGATGGGCTTCTTCACCAAGTTCGGCGACGGCGCGGCCGACGTGACGCCGCTCACCGGCCTCAACAAGCGCCGCGTGCGCGCCCTCGCGCAGCGGCTCGGCGCGCCCGACGAGCTGGTGTTCAAGGTGCCGACGGCGGACCTCGAATCGCTGGTGCCGGGCAAGCCCGACGAGGACGCCTTCGGCGTGAGCTACGAGCAGATCGACGACTTCCTCGAAGGCAAGCCGGTGGCCGCCGCGGCACGCGAGATCATCCTTGCCACGCATCGCAAGAGCGCCCACAAGCGCGCGCTGCCGGTGGAGCCGCCGCACCCGGCCTAGCTTTCCAGCCCGGCCCTACGCGGCCTTACGCAGCTCTACGCGGCCTTGAAGCGAGGCGGCTCCAGCAGGCGTTCGAGCAGCGCCGAGAGCTTGTCGACATCGACCGGCTTCGTCAGATGGGCCCGGAAGCCGGCCTCCAGGCTGGTGTCCCTGTCGCTGGCCTGCCCGTAGCCGGTGACGGCAATCAGCGGCGGCGGATTGACCATCTCCGCGCGCACGCGCCGCGCGACTTCATGGCCGCTCAGGTCGGGCAGGCCGATGTCCAGCAGCACCACATCCGGGTCCTGCGCCTTCACGGCCTCGATGGCGGCCAGCCCGCCATGCACGACGCTGGATTTGTAGCCCAGCGCCTCCAGCAGCATCGCCATGGTCTCGGCCGCATCCACGTTGTCGTCCACCACCAGCACGCGCTGCTCGCCCACCGGCCGCGGCTGCGCCTCGAGCATGGCGACCGGCGCCTCGGTGGTCGGGAACTGCACCACGAATTCGCTGCCCTCGCCTGGCCGGCCCGTGCTGAACGCGCTGACGCGCCCGCCGTGCAGCGTGGTGAGCTGCTGCACCAGGCTCAGCCCCAGGCCGAGGCCGCCCTGCGTCCTGGCCAGGTTCTGCTCGCCCTGCACGAACAGGTCGAAGATCCGCTGCAGGTCCTGCGGCGGTATGCCGGGCCCGTCGTCGCGCACGCTGATGTCCGCATCCGCTGCGGTTCGCGAGAGCGACACATGGATGTTGCCGCCGTTGCCGGTGAACTTCGCGGCGTTGTGGACCAGGTTGCTGACGATCTGGATGACGCGCGCGCTGTCTCCGGCGATCCAGGGGTCCGCGTCCTGCGCCTGCAGGTGCAGGGTCTGCGACTTGCCCTCGATCAGCGGGCGCACCGCCTCGATGGCCTCGGCGATGGCGTCGCGCAGGCGGACCGGCTTGTTCTCGAGCTGGATCTTGCCGCTCGTGATGCGGCCCACGTCGAGCAGGTCGTCCACCAGCCGGGTCATCTGGCGCAGCTGCCGGCCGATGATGTCGCGGGTGTGCACGACCGCGGCCGACTCCGTCTTCTCCCGCTTGAGGAGCTCGAGCGCGTTGGAGATCGGCGCCAGCGGATTGCGCAGTTCGTGCCCGAGCATCGCAAGGAAGTTCGTCACGCGGCGCCCTTCGTCCTCCAGCGCGGTCACGCGGCGGCGCTCCGTGAGGTCGCGCGTGACCTTGGCAAAGCCGCGGTGCCTGCCGGTGGCGTCGTGCAGCGCGGTGATCACCACGCTGGCCCAGAACCGGCTGCCGTCCTTGCGGATGCGCCAGCCCTCGTCCTCGAAACGCCCGTCCCGCAGCGCGTTGCGCAGTTCCTGCTCGGGCCAGCCGCTGGCGGCGACCTCCGGCGGATAGAACCTGGAGAAGTGCTGCCCGATGATCTCCGAGGCCTCGTAGCCCTTGTTCTTCTGCGCGCCGAGATTCCAGCTCACGATGTGGCCGCCCGGGTCGAGCATGAAGATCGCATAGTCCTTCACGCCCTCGACCAAGAGCCGGAAGCGCTCCTCGCTCATGCGCAGCATCTCGTCCTGGCGGCGGTTCTCGCTGCGGTCCCTGGTGATCAGCGAGAAGCCGCGGACTTCCCCGCCCGCGCCGGTGATCCGCGTGATGACCACGCTGGCCCAGAAGCGCGTGCCGTCGCTGCGCAGGCGCCAGCCTTCTTCCTCCAGGCGGCCATCGCGGCGTGCCGTTTCGAGTGCCTGCTCCGGCCGGTTCTGCTCGAGCAGCTCGGTCGGATAGAAAAGCGAGAAGTGCCGCCCCAGGACTTCGGGGGCGTCGTAACCTTCGAGCTGGCGGGCGCCCTCGTTCCAGCTGATGACGATGCCGCCAGGATCGAGGACGATGATGGCGTAGTCGGTGACCGAATCGACCATCAGCCTGAAATCGGCGTCGGTCAGAGTGCGTTGGTTCAGGGGTGCACTCCCAGCGCCGTGATCTGCCATTGCTCTTTTCCCTTCAGTGGCCGCGCGATCGATGCCACGGCGTTCGGTGCCCGCTGTGAAACGGTGGTCGCCAATTTAGGCCCGCAATGGTTACTTTTCGCGTAGGACAAGGTCCAGATTGCGTGCCGCAGGCGCGGTCCTGCGGGCCTCAGGCGCTCGAAGGCCCTTCGCGCGGCCAGGACGCGCCGCCGGGCCTGCCGGACCTGGGCGCCGCCATCATGAAGCGGTTCTTTCCCTCTTTCTTGGCCGCATAGAGCGCCGTGTCGGCGCGCACGAACAGGGACGAAAAATCCTCGTCGTCCTCCGAGATCGCGACGCCGATGCTGGTGGTGGCCTGCAGCGTGCGGCCGGGCAGGTGGAAAGCCGGCCGCATGGCGGCCAGCACCTTGCCGGCCACCACCTGCGCCTCGGCGGCGCCGCTGGCGCCTTCGAGAAGGATCACGAACTCGTCGCCCGCGTAGCGCGCCGCCATGTCGGTTTCGCGCACGCTCTCCTTGAGCCGGCGGCCGAATTCCCGCAGCACCGCATCGCCCGCCGCATGGCCCAGCGAATCGTTGATCGTCTTGAAGTAGTCGATGTCCAGGAACAGCAGGCCGACCGGCAGGCCGGCGCGCCGGGACCTGGCCATGGCGTCGCGCGCGTGCTCCTCGAACGAGCGGCGGTTGGGCAGGCCGGTAAGCGCGTCCTCGCGCGCGAGGGCATCGAGCTTCATCTGCTTTTGCTTGAGCTCGGTGACGTCGTTCGACAGGATGTACAGCCCGGTGACGGCGCCTTGCGCATTGCGCTGGGGCAGATAGGTGGTCTGCAAGGTCCGCTCGCCGATCAGCAGCCTGGCGGTCTGCTCGAAGGACACCACCTCGCCCGCGAATGCCCGCGCCAGCAGCGGCTTGCGGATTTCGTAGTGCGCCTCGCCGATGGCCTCGTGGATGGGGCGGTTCGCCATCGCGTCCGGCGAGACCCCGAGCCAGGCCTGGTATTTGCCATTGCAGAAGACCACGCGTTCCTCGAGATCCAGCTCGGCAAGAAGCGCCGGCACGTTGTCGGTCAGCCCACGCAGGCGCCGCTCGCTTCCGGCGCTGTGCATCTCGGCCTGCTTGCGCTTGCTCACGTCGAAGGTCATCACGTAGTAGCCGGCCAATACGCCGTCGTCGCGGATGTCGGGCGCCAGGTGGCATTCGAAGAAGCCCAGCTTGCCGTTGCGCTCGTAGGTGCCTTCGGTGCGCGTCGGCGTTCCCGCGAGCACCTTGGCAATGCCCGGCACGAGCTGCTGGTAGACGTGGTCGGGCAGCGACTCCTGCATGGTCATGCGCCCGATGTCGGCCACCGCCCTGCCGCGCATGCCGAGCCCGGCCTTGTTCGCGAAAAGGCAGCGCTGGCCGCTGTCGAAGTAGGCAACCACGGCCGGCAGGTTGTCGGTCACGTCGCGCAGGAATCTCTCGCTGGCGGCCAGCTTCTCGTTCGCGGCTTGCCGCTCCATCATCAGCAGGTCGAAGGTTCGCGAGAGATCGCCGACCTCGTCGTCCGGCGGCGCCTCCTGCATGGGCGCATAGGCGGTGGCGGCGCGCGAGACCTGCATGTGCTCGCGCAGGCGCGACAGGGGTGCGAGCTGCGCCCGCGCGGTCATGAAGGCCAGCCCCCCGGCCAGCAGCGTCAGCAGCAGTGCGCCGGCCCAGGCGTAGCGCTCGATCCGGTCGATCCGGGCAAAGGCCTCGTCCCGCGGGTACATCGCGCCCAGCACCCAGTTGGTCTGGCGGATGCGCTTGAAGGCGTAGAGGCCATGGACGCCCGCGGGATCGACGGCTTCCATCGTGCCCTCGAAGCCGCCGATGGCGCGCTCGGTGGCGGAGTTGCGGGCCCCGCCGGCGTCCGCACGCTGAAGCAGCCGCGACTTGTCGGGATGGTCGATGACGATGCCGTCCGTGTCCGTGATGAACATGTACCCGCTCTTGCCGAACTTCACGCTGGCAAGTTCGCCCAGGAAGTTCTGTTCCTTGAGATTGACGAAGGCGGAAATGACATACGCGACGTTGCCGCCGCGATCGAGCACGGGTTCGGTCATGGCGATCTGCGCCAGGCCGCTCACGCGGTTGCGGAAGGGCCTGGAGACGACGCCCACCCGGGCGGCGACCGTGCGCTGGAAGTACTCGCGGTCCTTGATGTTGACCTTGCCGATCGGCTGCGTGCCGTTGAGGTTGGCCACGAGTTCGCCGTCCATGCCGGTGAAGGCCACGTTGTCGAACGCCTCCCTCAGCGACTTGTGCTGCATGACCAGGTCCTGCAGTCCCTCGGGGCCGGCCAGGTTGCGGCTCTCGACGCCGTCGCCGAAGGTCTTGAGCAGGGTGCGCCGGCTCAGGAACTTCTGGTCCATCGCATCGGCAATGGCCGAGATCCGCTCGAACTCCTCGCTGGCAATGGCGGCCTGCATGTTGCGCTTCACCACATGGAGCGCGGCGGCGGTGACCCCCATCGTCGTCAGGAAGACGATCGCCAGCACGCCGGCGGACAGGCGGGCGCGCAGGCTCAGGCGGGGGACGGCAGGGAATGGAAGGCGCATCGCAGTGGCTGGTGAGCGCGGCGTGCGTTCAGTTCGCCATCTCGACATCCAGCTGCGCGTCGAACTGGTCGAGCGGCGCCGGCTTGCTGAACAGGTAGCCCTGGCACAGCATTGCGCCGTGCGCCTGGAGGAATTCGAACTGCTGCTGCGTCTCGACCCCCTCCGCCACGATCTCGAGGTCGAGGTTGCGGGCCATTCCGATGATGGCCTGGATGATCAGCTCGACCTTCGGATCGATGCCGATGCTCTGCACGAAGAACTTGTCGACCTTGATCTGGTTCAGCGGCAGCTGGGTCATGTAGGAAAGCGACGAGAAGCCGGTGCCGAAGTCGTCCATGGAAAAGCGCACGCCCAGGGTCGCGAGCGACTGCATCTTGCAGATCGTTTCGCTCACCTTGTCCTGCAGCAGGCTTTCCGTGAGCTCGAGCTCCAGCCGCGTCGGGTCCGCGCCGGTTCTCTGGAGCACGTCGCGCACGCGGTCCACGAAATCGTCGGTGCGGAACTGGCGCGCGCTGACGTTGACCGCCAGCCGCAGGTGCCGGCGCTTCGGATCGTGGCTCCAGCGCTCGAGCTGGATGCAGGCCGTCTCCAGCACCCACATGCCGATCGGCACGATCAGCCCGGTTTCCTCCGCCAGCTCGATGAAGCCACCGGGCTGCACCAGGCCCCGCACCGGATGCTGCCAGCGGATCAGCACCTCGGCGCCCACCACATGGCCGTTCGAGGCCACCTGCGATTGGTAGTGCAGCACGAACTGCCCGCCCGCCAGCGCCGCGTGGAGTTCGCTCTCCAGCGTTGCGCGGGCCGTGATGGCGGTCTGCATCGAGGCCTCGAAGAAGCGCAGCGCGTTGCCGCCCGCGGACTTGGCGTAGTACATGGCGATGTCCGCCTGCTTCAGCAGATCCTCCAGCGACTGCTGCGTGGCGCTGAACACCACGGCGCCGATGCTGCCGGTGCTGTGGTACTCGTGGTCCGCGAGCTGGAAAGACCCGTTCAGCGCCGCGAGGATGGCCTCGCCGGCGGCATTGGCCTGCATCGCGGCCACGCCGGCGTCGTCGCTGAGGTTGTCCAGCAGCACCACGAATTCGTCGCCTCCGAGCCGCGCGACCGTGCCGCCCTCCTTCAGGTTGTCCTGCAGCCGCAGGGCCACCTGCTTGAGCAGCTCATCGCCCGTGGCGTTCCCGAGCGCGTCGTTGAGCGTCTTGAAAGCGTCCAGGTCCAGGAACAGCAAGGCGCCGTGGCGCGAGCGGCGCACGTTCGAATCGATGGTGGCCTGCAGCCGATGCAGCAGCAGCCGGCGGTTGGGCAGGCCCGTGAGGATGTCGTAGAAGGCCAGATGCTCGATCTCGCGGGCCGCCAGCTTGCTCTCGGTGATGTCGCGCAGGATGACGATGAAGCGCGCGGCGGCGCCTTCGCCGATGACCTTGCGGGAGACGGAAATCTCGAACCACGTGACGCCCCTGGCCGTCCTGATCTCGAACTGCCGGCCGGTGGAAAAGCCGGTTTCGAAAGCATCGCGCAGCGCCACCATCACCTCGGCCGCGGCATTCGCCGGCAGCAGGTCCGACATCAGCTTGCCCACCGGCTCGCGCACCTTGAACGCGGGCCTGGGGCGGCGCGGCGAATGGAAGCTGTAGCAACGCCCGTCGATGCCGGCGTCCATCAGCACGTCGGGCAGGGCATCCAGCGTGGCCTGCAGCTGCGCCTTGCCTTCGAGGATGTCCGCCACGTGGCGCTTCTTCTCGGTCACGTCGCGGTAGACGCACACCAGGCCGCCGTCCGGCGTGGGACTGTTCACCGCAACGATCACCTGGCCGTTCAGGAGCGTGAGCTCCTGTTCGTTCTGCGTCAGCAGGTGGCGCGCGTT
The DNA here is from genome assembly GCF_003951285.1 of Variovorax beijingensis. Taxonomy (GTDB): domain Bacteria; phylum Pseudomonadota; class Gammaproteobacteria; order Burkholderiales; family Burkholderiaceae_C; genus Variovorax; species Variovorax beijingensis. Next base: position 183,800 of record NZ_RXFQ01000011.1, read on the forward strand.
CTGCTCCACGATCTGCTGGAACGGCACCAGCGGGGCCAGCAAGGGCCCTGCCCAGGGAAAGAAATCCACGAAACGGCGGTTCCAGGTGACGACGCGGTCGTTGGGATCGAGCAGCACGAAGCCATCCACCATGGATTCGAGCGCCTGGTCCAGCGTGGCCTTGGAGCGCAGCAGCTCCGCGCGTGCGCGCCACTGCCGCCGCAGCTGCGCGAGGGCGAAGTAAGTGACCGCAAGAATCATCAGCGTGAAGGCCAGGGCCGCGGCCGCAATGACATTGCGGTCCCTGCGCCAATCCGCGAGGGCGGACTCGAGCGGAATGCTCGCGACGATCAGCAGGCTTCGATGCAGCGTGGGCCGGACAACGACGATGGCCGCAGCGCCGCTGAGCCGGGAATGCATGTGCCGGGGGCGCCCGTCCGCTTGGTCCGTCAAGGCGGGGCTGATGGTGCGCCCCGCAAGGTCGTCGCGCGGCGGCATGCTGGCCAGCAGCAGCCCGCCCTCGCGCTCCAGCGTGACTTCGAGTCCCCGGATGTTGGCCCCTTGCGCAAGGATCGTGGTGAGCATCGAGACCTGCACTTCGGCCACCGCGACCAGCTTGCTGCCGTCCGCAAGCGTGAGGACGTGCGCAAGGTACAGCACCTGCTGGGAAGTCACCGGGCTGACCGAGGGGGTGCTGATCGACATCACGGATCCCGGACGGCCCAGAACCTCTTGCAGGAATCCGTCGGGCAGCTGTACCGCCAGCTTCGCTCCCCGCCGGTCGGAAGACCCGATCACCTGGCCCTCGGGGGTCAGGAAGGCGACGTACCGCGCCAGCAGGCTCTGGCGAACGCTGGTTTCGATCAGTCGCACGGTCTCGGCTTGCGCAATGTCGCCTGCGATGCTGCTTTTGCTGGATCTGCGCAGAAACTGCCCCAGGCCAGCCAGCAGCGTGTTCGCCCCGAGCAGGCTGCGGTTGAGCGCAGCCTCCGAGGTGCCGATGAACCGCACGGCCTGGGCCTCGCTGTCGGCAATCTCCTTTTGGTGCATCTGCCATGCCATCAAGCCGGCAATCGCGAGCACGGCCGCAAGAAACAGCGCTGCAACGCCATAGACGAAGCCGGTGATGCGGCTGGGCAACGGCTTGGTCACTGCCCGACGGGAGCCTTGATCCCGGCGATGGGACCGACGGTCTGGTCCCAGACCTCTGCGCACACGGCCCCGCACCGCTGCACCCACCGGGTCAGCACGCTGGTGGCAAAAATCTCGCGCCTGCGCCGTTCGTCATCCGCAGAAGGGCGCGCCTCGACCATCGCGCCCTTGGTGCCCTTCATGCAGCTTGCAGCGCCCGTGTTGCATGCAATGCCGTTGCCGGTGTCGCGTTCCGACTCGTTCCAGACCGCGGCCTCGAGTTTCGGCAGCTCGGTTTTCAACAGGGTCTTCAGGTCTGCAGGGAGCGCGTTCCAAGCATCCGTGTTGGCGCCGAAGACGGCCAGGCCCCAGCTGATGGGCATGGTGTAGAGCGAATTCGTCACCTTGTGCAGGCCCAGCGTATTGCCGGACATCGCGCCGGTGATGGCGCATTCGGTGTTCTCCGAATTCATGTTGGCCATGAGCTCCGCAAATTCGGTGAAAACGGGCACGCCGTTGAGCGCGCGGATGAAGTCGGCCTGGCTGCTGCCCGAAACGCGGACACGCCGCCCCGCCAGGTCCGAAAGCCGCGTCACGGCCCGCTTGCAGAAGATCACCTGGGCGGGGTAGACATACACCGCGAGAAGCTCGACGCCATGGCGTTCGCGCAGCGTCTTCTCGAGGTAGGGCCGAAAGGCTGCGACCACCCGCCGCATCGTGGGCATGTCGGGGTTCAGCCCGGCGATGTCGGGCGTGCCCAGTTCCGGGTATTCGTTGCTGACCTGGCTGAGCAGCGCGGTGCCGAACGGAATGACGCCCAGCCGCATGAGATTGAGCATTTCCTGCCCCGGAACGCCGGCCTGGTTGAACGGGACGATGCTCGCGCCGTACTTTCCGCCGCTCAGGCGGCGCAGGTCCTGGCTCCAGAAGCGCTCCTCGTGCAGCGTGTACTGGCTCACGCTCGCCAGCCCGCCCACGATCCGCAGCCCCTGCGCAGACGGCGGCTGCTGAGCCTTGCTGTTCGTTGCAGCGAAAGCAAGAAAAAGAACGGCAACATGCGTCCAGAGCACGCGTCGCCAAGCGGAAGAAACTTCGCCGGACCTCATGGCCCGGATCATGATGCCGAATTGGGCCTTAAGTCACAAATTTTTTACAAAAAGGCCGTTTCTGGCGCCCGCCGGCCCGAATCGCCAAGGCACGTTGCGTACAGGGCACAGGAATACCATCCACAAGCCCGAATTTCGGGCCCCATCCATCCAGATTCCAGACCGATGCCAGCGCCCGAGCTTTCCAGCCGCCAACTGCGTGCGTTCACGGCCTTGGCCGAGCAGCGCAACTTCACCCGCGCGGCGCAGACCTGCCACCTGTCGCAGCCCGCGTTCAGCGCACTGATCCGCACGCTCGAGGAAACGCTCGGCGCCCGGCTGTTCGACCGCGACACGCGCAGCGTGCAGCTCACGCCCGAGGGCCGGCTGTTCGAACCCTCGGCGCGGCGGCTGCTGGACGACATGCAGGGCGCCATCGGCGACCTGGCCGACCATGCCCAGCGGCGCAAGGGCCGCGTGAGCGTGGCGGCCCTGCCCTCCCTGGCGGCAGGCCGGCTGCCCGCGATCCTGGCGGAGTTCATGCAGGCATGGCCCGGCATCACGGTCGAGCTGCACGATGCGCTGTCGGACGCCTGCATTGCCCAGCTGCGCAGCCACCAGGCGGATTTCGCGCTCGCGGCAACAGGTGCCGGCGCCGCCGCGGCCAGCGACCTGCGCGGCCGCAAGCTCTGCGGCGACCGCTTTCACCTGGTCTGCCGCAAGGACCATCCGCTCGCCGGCGCCGCCAGGCTCACGGCACGGCAGCTCGCGCCATGGCCCTTCATCCAGATGGCGCGCAACAGCAGCGTGCGCCAGTCGCTCGACGCGGCGCTGCACCCGCTGCGGCTCAACGCGGTGTTCGAGGTCGAGCACCTGGCCACGGTGATGGGGCTGGTCGAGGCCGGGATCGGCATCAGCGTGGTGCCGGAACTCACGCTCTTCCACTTCCAGCGCGAGACGCTGGTGACGCGGCCGCTGCCACTGCCCGGCCTCACGCGCACCATCTACCTGGTGCAGCGCCGGGAGGGCAGCCTCTCGGTGGCGGCACAGACGCTGCACGACCTGATCCTCGAGCGGCTGGGCGCGCCGGCATGAAAAAACGGCCCGAAGGCCGTTTTGCGTGGAGGCAGCCGTGCGGCCGCGAGCCACTTGCTTACTTCTTGGCAGCCTTCTTGGCGGGTGCGGCCTTCTTGGCCGGTGCTGCCTTCTTGGCTGCGGGCTTGGCTGCTGCGGCCATGTCGGCCTTGCGCTTTGCAGCCTTGGGGTCGATGGCGGCCTTGAACGCTGCGCCGGGCACGAACTTCGGCACCTTCTGCGCGGCGATCTTGATCTTGGCGCCGGCCTGGGGGTTGAAGCCGGTGCGTGCGGCGCGCGCCACTTGCTTGAAGGTTCCGAAGCCGATGAGCTGCACGGGGTCGCCCTTCTTCACTGCGGCGACGATGGAGCCGGTGACGGTTTCCAGGATGCGGGCGGCTTCGGCCTTGCTGACGTTGTGGGCGGTGGCGATCTTTTCGACCAGTTCGATACGGTTCACTTGAAAAATTTCCTTTGGTTTGTTCTCGTCATGTTGCCAATGACGGCGCAGCGGCTGAGGCCGGCTGCAAGCGGCGCGGAGTGTAGCGCACGCGCGGCCGCCCTCAGGCCGAGGCCTTGATGGCATCCGTCAAAAACCGCACGAAGGCCTTGCCTGCGTCGGGCAGCGAGCGGCCTGCGAGCGTCTCGACTTCGAGGTGGCGCTCGTTCATTTCGCGGTCCTTCAGCGGGATGGCCACCAGGGCCTTCGACTTCAGCTGCGTGCGGATCGACAGCTCGCCATAGAAGGCGATGGTGCCGCCACCCGCGGCCGCAAAGCTCACCAGCGCATTCGCATGGTTGCTCGACATGGCCTGCACGTACTGCAGCCCCTGCCGGCTGCAGCTGATGTCGAGCAGCTGCCGGATCGAGCTGTCCCGCGGTGGCAGGCCCAGCGGATAGGCCGCCACCTGGCGCAGCGAAAGCTGCCGCTGCGCCGCCAGCGGATGGTCGCTCGCCATCACGGCGAGGATCGGGCTCGGGTGGCGCAGCTCGATCCGGATGCCGGGCTCGGGCACCGAACTCAGCGTGATGCCCACGTCCGCTTCGCCGTCGCGTATGCGGCCGGGAATCTCGTGGGGCGGGCAGACCTCGAGATGAAAGCGGATGCCTTCATGCCTGGCGCGAAAGCGCGAGATCAGCGTGGGAAGAAAGTCGAACGCGAAGCCCTCGGTGCTCGCCACGCGCACCCGTCCGCTGCGCAGCCCGCGCAGGCCCTGGATCTCGCCGGCCACGCGCTCGATGTCCTGCTGCACCCGCTTGGCATGCGCGGCCAGCAGCTCGCCGGCCGCATTGGGCACCATGCCGCGCGCGTGCCGGTCGAACAGCAGCGTGTCGAGCTCGCGCTCCAGGCGCGCCACCTGCCGGCTCACGGCGGAAGGCGCCACGTTGAGCTTGAGCGCCGCCTCCTTCACCGAACCCGTCCTGACCACCTCCAGGAAGTAGCGGACCGCGGTCTCCTGCAGCGTGTGAAGCGACATGTTTCTTCCTTGTCGCAGCAGGGCGACGAGTGTTGGTCGATTGCCGAATTGGCAATCCACAATTCTAAACATTGCGCTTGTGGCAGCGCGTTGCGACTCCTAGGATGAACCTGCATCCCCGCTCTGTTCCTCCAGGAGTCCTTCATGAAACGCCTCCCCGCACTGGCCCGCATGGTGCTGTTGTCCTGCCTTGGCCTCGCGCCTTTCGCGGCCCTGGCCGCCGATGCCGGGTTTCCGTCGCGCCCGGTCACGCTCGTGATTCCCTTTCCGCCCGGCGGCGCCACCGACGTGAACGGGCGCGTGATCGCGCAGCGCCTGGGCAAGGAGCTCGGCCAGCCCGTGGTCATCGAGAACCGCGGCGGCGCCGGCACCGTGATCGGCGCGAGCTATGTCTCCAAGGCGGCGCCCGACGGGTACACGCTGCTGATCAGCTCGGGCACCACCTTCACCGTGAACCCCGCCATCCGCCCCAACCTGCCCTACGACCCGGTCAAGGGCTTCGAGCCGATCGGCTTGGCCGGGCGCGTGGGCCTCATCCTGCTTGCGAACAGCGAAGTGCCGGTGCAGACCGTCAAGCAGTTCGTCGACTACGTGAAGGCCTCGCCAGGAAAGTATTCGTACGCCTCCTACGGCACCGGCACCACCTCGCAGTTCGCCGGAGAAACCATCCTGCATGCCGCGGGCCTCAAGATGACGCACGTGCCCTACAAGGGCAGCGCCCCGGCCATGACCGACCTGATGGGCGGGCAGGTTCCGTTCAGCGTCGACACCGTGAGCGCGACCATTCCCCAGCTCAAGAGCGGCAAGATCAAGGCCATTGCGGTGACCACGGCCAAGCGCTCGACGCTGCTGCCCGACGTGCCCACCATGGCCGAGAGCGGCTACCCCGAGGTCAGCACCGACACCTGGCTGGCCCTGGCCGCACCGAAGGGCCTGCCGCCCGAGGTAAAGGCCAGGCTCGAAAAGGCGCTGGCCGCGACCATCGCCGATCCCGACACGCGCGCCAAGCTCAGTGCGCAGGGCCTGGAGCCGGGCTACAGCAATTCGGCCGCCGTGAGCGAACTGATCGCCAAGGAATTGCCGCTGATGCGCGCCATTGCCGCGCGCGCCAACATCACAGCAGATTAGGGCCCCCGAAGCGACATGAGCAGCCACACCGAATTGATCGAACAATCCGCCGTCGAACTGCGCCGGCTCATCGGCAGCAAGGCGGTCTCGCCGGCCGAGCTGCTCGAAGCCTGCATCGCGCGCATCGAGCGCGTGAACCCTTTCATCAACGCCGTCACCGCCACCTGCTTCGAGCGCGCGCGGGCCGAGGCCCGCGCGGCGGAAAGCGCCGTGATGCGCGGCGATGCGCTGGGCCTGCTGCACGGCCTGCCGCTCGGCGTGAAGGACCTGGAGCCCACCGAAGGCCTGCTCACCACCTGGGGCTCCGCGATCTTCCGCGACCACGTGCCGCAGGAGGACATCGAGCTGGTGGCCCGCCTTCGCAGGGCCGGCGCCATCGTGGCGGGCAAGACCAACGTTCCGGAAATGGGCGCCGGCGCCAACTCGCGCAACGAGGTGTGGGGCGCCACCGGCAATCCCTTCAACCCGAACCTGAATGCCGGCGGATCCTCCGGCGGCTCGGCCGCCGCGCTGGCCTGCGACATGCTGCCCATGTGCACCGGCTCCGACACCGGCGGTTCGCTGCGCATTCCGGCCGCCAAGTGCGGCGTGGTGGGCTTCCGGCCCTCGCCGGGCATCGTGCCGAGCGTGCGCAAGCTGCTGGGCTGGACGCCGATCTCGGTCGTGGGCCCGATGGGCCGCACGGTGGAAGACGCCTGCCTGCAGATGGCCGCCTCCGCCGGCATGCACGCGGGCGATCCGCTGAGCTATCCGCTCGATCCGCTCAGCTTCCTGAAGCCGGCCGGCATCGACCTGAGCCAACTGCGCGTGGCGTGGACCGAGGACTTCGGCACCTGCGCGGTGGACGACGGCATCCGCGCCACCATGCGCAAGAAGATCGGCGCGATGCGGCACCTGTTCAAGCGCTGCGACAAGGTCGAGCTCGACCTCGGCGAAGCGCACCGCTGCTTCGACGTGCTGCGCGCCGAGGCCTTCGTGGCCGGCATGCATGCCGCCTACCAGCGCGACCCGGCCAGCCTGGGCCCCAACTCCCGCGCCAACTACGAGATGGGCGCGCAGATGAGCCTGCTCGACAGCGCCTGGGCCCAGGCCGAGCAGACCCGGCTCATCAAGCGCTTCCAGGCCGCCTTCGCCGACTACGACCTGATCCTCTCGCCCACCACGCCCGTGTCGCCCTTTCCGTGGACGCAGCTCTATGCGGACACCATCAATGGCGAGAAGCAGGCGAACTACTACCGCTGGCTCGCGCTGACCTATGTGGTCACGCTGACGACGCACCCGGCGCTGTCGCTGCCCTGCGGGCTCGACCATGCGGGCATGCCGTTCGGGCTGCAGATCGTGGGCGCCTTCAGGGCCGACCACCAGGTGCTGGGCGCGGCGCATGCCATGGAACAGGCCTTCGCGGCCGATGCGCAATTGCGGCGCCCGCGGCCCGACATCGCATCGCTGCGCGCGGCCGAACCTGCACTCACGTCGATCGTCACGGCGCCGCCGGACTCGCGAAGCGGCGCGCCTGCGGACGCGGACGTCTCCGCCGTTTGAAGAAAGGAAAGGCCGGGCCTGGCGTTCAGCGAGCCGCAGATGCGGCGCGACTCTCCGCCGCCGTCAGGGACACCGCCGGATAGCGGATGAGCGGGCGCCCGTTGAGGGCCTGCAGGCTCCGGTTGTTGTGGGCATAGCGCGCACGGAACTGCGCAATCTGGGCGGGCGCCAGCGGCACGGGCGCCTGCAGCACGTACCACTCGACGTTCTCCGTCAGCGGCGGCGTGGTCAACGAGCCCAGGTAGTGGAAGTAGGCCTTGTCCCTGGGCAGGAGCACAGAGATGTCGGTCGCCGGCAACTCGCCGCGGCCGTCCTTGCCGAGCGCGCCCAGCACCTTGGCCGCCAGCGGATTGGCCGGCCCCTCGCGGTACATGACGCCGACCACTGCCAGGCGGCCATCCGCGGCGCGGAACACGAAGTGCCCCTCCAGCGGGAAATGCTTTCCGTTCAGCGTGTGTTCGCTTTCGGCATGGAAGTGAAACTGCATCAGCTTGAAATGCCGCCCGCGGATCATGGCCTCGGGCCCCTTCGCCTCGACCTCCACCGCATGCCCGTTGTCGACGACTTCGAGCCTTGCGCGGGCGTGGTTCAGGCGGATGTCCTGCGGCTCGAGCGCATCGCCGGGCCGGGCCTCGTGCGTGGGAATGTCGATCGGCGATTGGGCGCTGTCGTGCACCGCCTTCCAGCTGTCCTGGTGCTCGTAGTCGAGCGTCTGGGCATGGAGCGTGGAGGTCGCGAGCAGCGCAACGGCCAGAAGATGGCGAAAAACGGGAGGCATGGGCAGGAATTCCGGCAAGAAAGAAGTTACGAGATGGGCCTGCCGCACGCCTCTTGACCTTGCCACGATGTCAACCCTGAAACTGGGGCCTGCTTTCAATGAAGGAGACCCCATGCAAGAGCTCGAGATTCAGTCGACGACCTGCGGCGCGGCCATTCTCCGGCGGCCGGCCTGACCCGAAGCTGACTGCAATGAACCACACGCACTCCCACCACGCGCCGCACCGGCATGCGCCCATGGCCGAGGCGCCGGCCCAGGCCGCCGGCACCATCTACACCTGCCCGATGCACCCGGAGATCCGGCAGGACCATCCAGGCAACTGTCCCAAGTGCGGCATGACGCTGGAACCCCTGATGCCGACGCTCGACGAGGGCGAAGACCCCGAACTGCGCGACTTCAAGCGGCGCTTCATCTGGACGCTGCCGCTCACGCTGGCGGTCGCCGTGCTCGCAATGGCGGGACATCGGCTGCAGTGGTTCGAGATGGCCACGCAGAGCTGGATCGAGCTGGTTCTTTCGGTGCCGATCGTGCTCTGGGCGGGATGGCCCTTCTTCAGGCGCGCCGTGCAATCGGCCGCCAACCGCAGCCCCAACATGTGGACGCTCATCGGCCTGGGCACCGCCGCCGCCTTCGCCTACAGCGTGGTGGCCACGGTGGCGCCGCGCGTGTTTCCCGATTCGTTCATGTCGATGGGCCGCGTGGCGGTGTACTTCGAGGCGGCCGCGGTGATCATCTCGCTCACGCTGCTGGGCCAGATCCTCGAACTCAAGGCGCGCTCGCAGACCTCGGCGGCCATCAAGTCGCTGCTGGGCCTTGCGCCCAAGACGGCGCGGCGCATCGGGGCCGATGGCGCCGAGGAAGACGTGCCGATCGCGCACGTGCACGTCGGCGACAAACTGCGCGTGCGGCCCGGCGAGAAGGTGCCGGTGGACGGCGTGGTGGTCGAAGGCGCGAGCGCGGTCGACGAATCGATGCTCACCGGCGAGCCGCTGCCCGTGACCAAGCGGGCCGGCGACAAGCTCATCGGCGCCACGCTCAACACGAGCGGCGCGCTGGTGATGCAGTCGGAAAAGGTCGGCTCGCAGACCGTGCTCGCGAGCATCGTGCAGATGGTGGTGCAGGCCCAGCGCTCCCGGGCGCCGATGCAGCGCATGGCCGACCACGTGGCCGGCTACTTCGTGATGGCCGTCATCGGCATCGCGGTGCTGACCTTCTTCGCGTGGGGCTTCTTCGGGCCGGCGCCGAGCTGGACCCACGGGCTCATCAATGCGGTGGCGGTGCTCATCATCGCCTGCCCCTGCGCGCTCGGCCTGGCCACGCCGATGTCGATCATGGTGGCCACCGGCAAGGCGGCCACGCAGGGCGTGCTGTTCCGCGATGCGGCCGCCATCGAGAACTTCCGCAAGGTCGACGCGCTCATCGTCGACAAGACCGGCACGCTGACCGAAGGCAAGCCCGGCTTCGAACGCGCGGTGGCCCTGCCCGGCTTCAGCGAGGACGAGGTGCTGCGCCTCGCGGCGAGCCTGGACCAGGGCAGCGAGCATCCGCTGGCGCATGCCATCGTGCATGCGGCGCGCGAGCGCGGGCTTGCGCTCGCCGCGGCCGACGAGTTCGAGTCCGCCAGCGGCATCGGCGTGAGCGGCAGCGCCGGCGGCCGGCGGCTGGCGCTCGGCAACACCGCGCTCATGGATCAGCTGGGCGTGCCGGTCGAGGCGCTCAGGCCGCAGGCCGAGGCGCTGCGCGCCGAAGGGGCCAGCGTGATGTTCCTGGCGGTCGACGGGCAGCCCGCCGGCCTGCTGGCCGTGTCCGACCCGGTCAAGGCCACCACCGCGGAAGCGCTCGCGGCGCTCAAGGCGTCGGGCATGCGCGTGATCATGGCCACGGGCGACGGCCTGACCACCGCGCGCGCCGTGGCCGCCAGGCTGGGCATCGACGAGGTGCACGGCGAAGTCAAGCCGGCCGACAAGCTGGCGCTGGTCGAGAAGCTGCAGCGCGAAGGCCGCATCGTCGCGATGGCCGGCGACGGCATCAACGATGCGCCCGCGCTCGCCAAGGCCGACGTCGGCGTGGCCATGGGCACCGGCACCGACGTGGCGATGAACAGCGCCCAGGTCACGCTGGTCAAGGGCGACCTGCGCGGCATCGCGCAGGCGCGCATCGTCTCCGAGAAGACCATCGCCAACATGAAGCAGAACCTGGGCTTCGCGTTTGTCTACAACGCGCTCGGCGTGCCGCTGGCCGCGGGCGTGCTGTTTCCGTTCACGGGCTGGCTGCTGTCGCCGATGATCGCGGCGCTGGCGATGAGCCTGAGCTCGGCGTCGGTCATCACGAATGCATTGCGGCTGAGAGCGCAGGGCACGGGCGGCAAGCCCGGCTGACGCGCCGCCCCATCGGGTGCGGGGCCCGGCAGCATTCGAATTCGGCCTACATACATTTGGCGCGGGTTCATGCAAGTTGGACGGATGACACAGCCCATCGAACTCATCATCGAGGAGCCAGCCCTCGGATCATTTGTCTGGCGCCTGCTCGAAACGGATGCGAACGGAGCGAACCCCAAGGTGCTTCGCGACGCCTTCGATCCGGCGGACACCTATGAAGCCGCGCTGGCCGCGGGACAGCGCGCGCTCCACAGCGAGATCCGCCGACGTGCGCCGGCCCAGCCCCACGCCCAGGGCGCGTGAGACGGCGTCCGAGCGAACACGGACTCTCACACACGGCTGGCCTCGAGGGCCTTGGCCAGTTGCACGATGGTGCCGCCCGGCGCCACCGTGCGAGCGCCGCGCGTCTTCGCTTCGCGAGGCGGGTACGTAAGATTGGCGTCTGCCGGTTTTCCACAATGACAAAAGGAGATCTACAGATGCAGAACAAAGCCCTCGAGCCTCGCCGCCGCTTCCTGAAGAACGCCGCGGGCTCCGGACTGGCCGCCTTCGCCGGGCTGGCCAGCGCGCAGTCCTTCGACTTCAAGCCCAACCAGCGCTACCCCGATCCCTCGGTGCTGATCCTGGACCCGAGCTTTGCCAAGTACCGCATCTACAGCAGCACCGTCGAGCAACTGGGCACCGGCATGCGCTGGGCCGAGGGGCCGGTGTACTTTCCGGAAGGCGGCTACCTGCTGTGCAGCGACATTCCGAACAACCGGCTCATGAAGTACGACGAGAAGACCGGCAAGTTCACGGTGCACAAGCAGAACGCCAACTATGCCAACGGCAACACGCGCGATCGGCAGGGCCGCCTCGTCACCTGCGAGCATTCGGTCACGCGCCGCGTGGTGCGCACCGAGAAGAACGGCCGCATCACCGTGCTGGCCGACAGCTACGAGGGCAAGAAGCTCAATGCGCCCAACGACGTGGTCGTGAAGTCCGACGACAGCGTGTGGTTCACCGACCCGACCTTCGGCATCAACGGCGAGTGGGAAGGATCGAAGGCCACGCCGGAGCAGGCCACCACCAACGTCTACCGCATCGCGAAAGACGGCAAGCTCAGCGCCGTCATCACCGATCTGGTGAACCCGAACGGGCTCGCGTTCTCGCCGGACGAGAAGAAACTCTACGTGGTCGAGTGGAAGGGCACGCCCAACCGCAGCATCTGGAGCTACGACGTTGCAACCGATGGCGCCAGCGTGTCGAACAAGACCAAGCTCATCGACGCGGACGGCCCCGGCGCGCTCGACGGATTCCGCGTCGACCGCGACGGCAACCTCTGGTGCGGATGGGGCTTCAACGGCGCATTCGCACCCGAGCCCACCGACGTCGGCGGCGGCCTGAAGGCCCACCTGCCGCTCGGAAAATCCGAAGAGATGGACGGCGTGAAGGTCTTCAACCGCGACGGCAAGCCGATCGGTTTCATCCGTCTTCCGGAACGCTGCGCCAATCTCGAGTTCGGCGGGCCCAAGCGCAACCGCCTCTACATGGCGAGCAGCCATTCACTCTATGCGCTCTACGTGGAAGCGCACGGCGCGGTCTAGCGGTCTAGCGGTCTAGCGGTCTAGCGCTCGGGCCTAGACCAGCGCCGCAATCTCCGCGGCACCCAGCGCGCCCTGGTAGATGCGGAAATCGCCAAGGCGCCCGCGCAGCGGCGGATCGTTCGGATACTGTGAGCGCCCGAGCAGGTTCCGCGTCGTCTCGCCGAGTTCGCAGGGCGCAAAGCTCATCTGCGCATTGCTGCCGGCCGCCACGCCGTCGATGTACAGCGTGCCGAGCGTGCCGGACAGGGTCACCGCCACATGCACCCAGCGGCCGGTCGGCAGCGGCGACGCGCCTTCGATCATCTGCATGTTGTAGCCGTGGACCGGCGAGATGGCGTAGCGCACCTTGCCGGTGTCGCTGCGCGGCGTGAGCATCATGTAGCGGCGCTCGCCGGAGCCGAAGTCGAAGACGCGCGACCAGGTCGAGATCTCGTCCAGGAACACCCGGCAGGCGATGGTGAAGTCGGCCACGTTCTTCACCACGCCCACGGGAAGCTCGGCGTAGTCGGCGGCCGCCTGCGTCTCGCTGAAGTCGCGCTGCAGCAGCAGTTCGGGCTTGATGGCGGCGCGGGCCTCGTCGGAGGGGTTGCCTTCGCCGGCCGCGGTCAGTGCCACCACCGCGTAGTGGTACACCACACCGGGCGCGACGGTGCTGTCGGTGAAGGTCAGCGTGTCGCTGATGCCCGTGGCCACCGTGGCGTACGGGCCGCCCGCCATGGTGGCGCGCCTGACCGAATAGCTCAGCGCGCCGGTGCAGCCCCACCAAGACAGCTCGACCTGCGGTCCGTGCACGCGCGCGGTGAGCCCGCTCGGTCGCACCGGCGTCGCGATCGGATCTCGCGTGTAGGTGAGCGTTCCGAAGCCGAGCTGGTCGCCGTTGTTGCCGTCCAGCTCGGGCCGCATCTGCTCGGCCTGCAGCGCGGTGTAGGGCGTGGCAATGCCCAGGCGGTTGGCATAGTGGTTGTGAACGCTTTCCCAGATGCCGCGCCGGTGGCCGAGGCCGCCGGTCGACAGCACGGTCGCCGTTCCCTGCCGGTTGGCGCTGGTGAGAAAGGGCACGGTGTAGAAGTTGCCGGTGCCGTCGCGCAGGTTGGACTTGGCCACGTACTCGGCGCCGGCAAGGAAGCGGTTGTTCTCGTAGCCGTAGATGTCGTCGCCCTGGTTCCAGGCCATCTCGCAGAATGCGCCCGCCAGGCCGATGCCCAGCGTGCAGTGGCCCTGGTCGCGGCCGCTCTCCTGCCACTGGCCGAGGTAGCCGGGATGCACGTGATAAACCGCCTGCAGGCCCGCGCCGTTGCCCTGGCCCGCCTTGTAGTAGCTGATCGCCTCGTCGTAGAGGTCCAGCCGGTCGCACAGGACGCCGATGGCCAGGATCGAGCCCATGGCGCACTGGTCCCAGTTGGCCCAGTAGTTGGTGATCACCGCACCGTTGTGCCTGGTGAGGAAGTCGTGGTTGAGCGGGTAGAACACCGTGAGCATCATGTTCTGGAAGCGCGCGAAATCGCTGGCCGCCCACCCCGGATAGGACCGCATGATCTCGGCCGCGTTCGCGAACTGCTGGCCGTAGATGCCCGCCGCCAGGAAGCGATCGGCATTGCCCTCGATCGATGTCAGCGTGGACGACCACTCATTGAGGAACACGACCGCGAGGTCGGCGTAGCGCGTGTCCTCTGACACCTTCCAGCGCAGCGCGAGCTGGTAGGCGCGCGCGATGTCGATGTACATCTGCGCGAAGTTCTGCCCGTCGCCGCCGCGTATCACCGTGGCCAGCGGCCGCGGCTTGGCGCCGAGCTGCGAGCGGCCATTGGACGTGAGCGCGTTCCAGCCGGCGACCCAGGGTTGCGCATTGGCCGCAACCTTCTGGCGCATGCGCTCGAAGTCGGCCTCGGTGTGCAGCAGGCCGGGGTGCACGAACTTGCGCGCCTGCGGTGCGGGAGGCGCCGCGCCGGGCGCGACTGGCGCATCGGGCGCGGCTGGCGGGGCGGCCGCCGGGGCCGATGCATCCGCCTGCGGCGCATTGCCCAGCGCGCCGAAGCCGCCCGCCACACCGCCACCACCTCCGCCGCCGCCGCATGCGGTGGTGCCGAGGGCGGCGAGACCCATGGCGCTCACGCAGAACGCGCGGCGGTCCAGGGGGTTGCTGTTGTTCTGGCTGTTTGATTGAGGCATGTCGAAGTCAAGATTTGTCAAATCTCGTTACCGCAACATGCATGCCCGATCCGCGGATGAATCCTTTCCTATGCGCCGCCTGGTCGAACCCGGACGACGGAACGCCGCGGATGCGCGAGAAGCCTCGCCTCGGATGACATTGGTGTCACCCTGAACATCGACGCGCTCAGAAATGTCACGTCCACGACCACATGCGCCTTGATGACGTAGAGTGGCCAGCGAAGTCCGCCCCCCGGCAACCAACGATCTTTCAGCATTGAAGTACGTTCGAATGGATTTGCAGCCGCATCACCTCGACGCCCTTCTCCTGGCCGCCTTGCGCACCGCCCCGCGCAGGTACCGCCTGCCGCCCCTGCCGGCCGATGCCGAGGCGGCCGTGGCCGGCGGCACCGAAGCCACGCTCGCCTTTGCAATGGAAGCTGCGCGCATCGAGAAAGCATCGCCCGCGGCGCTACCGGGCCACGATGGCATCCAGGCGCTTTTCACCCGCGCGCTGGCGCAGTTGATCCGCGAGGCGCTCGCGCCCGAGCGCGGCGACCCGGCGTTCCAGGCCGCGATGCTGCAGGCGCAGGATGCGCAGGTGCATGAGCATGTGCAGCTGTCCCGGCAGCGCGCGGCTGATCGGCGCACCCTGAGAATGGCGGTCGATGCCATCGCGCACCCCGGCAAGCTGCGGCGCGAGGCAGCCGGCGCCGCGCGCGACGCGCTGGGCCGGCTGCACGGCCTTGCAGCAGCGGGCGCATGGACGGAACTTGCGCAGGCCATCGGGCGGCTGCTCGCGCAGGAACTCCCCGGCGCCGGAAACTTTCGCGCGCCGTTGGAAGCGATCCAGTCCAGCCCCGCGCTGCAGCGGCTGGCACGCGGCAGCGAGCTGCTCCGGCTCGAGAGCGTGCAGCGCTACCAGGCGCTGTGCGAACGGCGCGGACCGCTCGCGGGCAGCGATGCGGCGGCCGCCGAAGGGCGCGCATCGGCGCAGCAGGGCCGGATCGCCGAGCACGCTGCGGTCGAGGCATTCCGCAAGATCGCCGGCATG
This sequence comes from Variovorax beijingensis, assembly GCF_003951285.1. Taxonomy (GTDB): domain Bacteria; phylum Pseudomonadota; class Gammaproteobacteria; order Burkholderiales; family Burkholderiaceae_C; genus Variovorax; species Variovorax beijingensis. Next base: position 199,161 of record NZ_RXFQ01000011.1, read on the forward strand.
CTGAACCGGCATCGCAAGGGAGCCACCACCTACCGCGTCGCCCGCGGTCTTCGCACGCCGCGCGGGTTTCCGGGAGAAGCGCGCAAGGCCAAGGAAGAATGGGATGCCGCCATCGTGCGCGGCGATGCATGCGGCGAAGCGGATGGCGGCGCCGACCTCGTTCTCCTCGCCGAAACCAAGGCATCGCCCGCCGCGGCCACGTCCGACTTTCCGCGCCTGCTGCGCGGCCTGCGGCGCCTTGCGCAGGCCCGTGCCGAAGCGGTCTACGCCTTCGCGTCGGCCGACGGCGAGCAGCGCATCGCCGGTGCATCGCTGCAAGGCATGCGCCCGATCCGCCGCCTGTTGCCGCCCCACGTGATCTATTGCTGCTCGGCACCGCCCGAAGCTTTGCCGCAGCCGCTGGGCGCCGCCACCAAGGCCGTGCTGCTCGCCGAGCCCGCGAGCCTCGCCTTCGCGCAGCAACTCGCGCGCGGCGAAGCGCCATCGCATGCCGCACTGGCCCCGGTCTGGCACGCGCTGGCCACGGCACCGCGGCTGCAGGCCGCATTGCACCAGTACGAAACCGCGCAGAAGGCACGCGCGGCCATGCTGCATCCGGACGACCTGCTGGCGTCGTTGGCGCATTGCCTGCAGCGTTCCTACTCCTCCTGAGTGGCCGGCTCCTTCGCCACCGCGGGGCGGCCCTCGGGCGACAGCACATGCAGGGATCGCGCCGGAATCGCGAACTCCACGTCCAGGCGCTGCTGCTCGTCCATGTAGAGCGCGTAGTCCGGCGTGGTCACGAAGTACACCACCTCGAAGTCGAGCGAGCTTTCGCCGAAGGCCTGGAAGTGCACGCGGTCCAGCCGCAGCGAGGGCCGCGACGCGATCAGCCGCTTCACGATGCCCGGTATGGCTTCCAGCTGTTCGGGCGTGCTGCGGTAGCTCACGCCAAACTTGAAGGCGATGCGGCGCTCGTCCATGCGGCGATAGTTCTTCACGGTCTGCTTGAGCAGGTCGGTGTTGCCGATCACGATCTGCTCGCCGCTCAGGCTGCGCAGCCGCGTGGTCTTGAGGCCGATGTGCTGCACCGTGCCCAAGAGATCGCCGATGCCGATTGCATCGCCCACCTCGAACGGCTTGTCGACGGCGATGGACAGCGAGGCGAACAGGTCGCCCAGGATGTTCTGCATCGCAAGGGCAATCGCAATGCCGCCCACAGCACGGTGCGCAGCGACCACGACATCAGCGTGGCCGATGCGCTGACCTGCGTCATGCTCGCGGAGGAATGGCGCTGCTCGTAGCGGCGCAGCCCGAAGCCTATTGCGCGCGTGAACCACAGGCCCGCCTGCAGCGCGAGCGCAATGAACCACAGCTGCCCGACGCGCTGGTTCCAGCGCTCGGGCAGCTCGAGCATGCCCACGCCGACGAGCAGCGCGGCCAGCACCAGGAATGCGCGGTTGGTGCCGGCCAGCACTTCGACCACCGTGTCGTCGATGCCGCCAGGTCGGGCACCGGCAGCCCCAGCAGCGTTGCATCGGCCAGAGCGCCGAGTGCTTCGTTCATGCGCGGGCAACCTTCTTCTTCATGCGTTGTGGCGCGTCAGCTCTTCGGGCGGACATGGATTTCCGGCAGTCTGTCGTCGTAGAAAGCCATGCGGCCCTTCAGCGCCTGGTGCTCGCCGTACGGATCCTCATACGACCAGACCGCGTCCTCGAGCTGCCGTTCGCCCACGTTCAGGCTGTAATAGCTCGCGGTGCCCTTGAACGGGCATTCGGACGTGGTCTGCGAACGCTTCAGCTTCTCGGTGCGGACGTCGGTGCGCGGAAAGTAGCAGCGCACCGGCGACTTGTCCTCGACCACCTTGATCACCTCCGCCGAACTCGCGACGACCACGCCTTCGACCTCGACCTCCATCGGCTGGCGAAGCGGTTCTTCGCGCACCTGGTGGTCGGGCCATTTCTGGTGTCCTGGTGATTTGCTCATTTCTTCGTGCTCCTGGAGGGATCGAGATGGTCCCGAAACCAGTCGCGCGCCAATTTCGACACCGTGCCCAGCGCTTCGGGCTCTTCGAAAAGATGCGTCGCACCGGGCACGAGCGAAAGCCGCTTCTCGCCGCGCAGCGCCGCAAGGGCTTGCCAGTTCATGTCGATCACCGGCCCGTCGTTGCCGCCGACGATCAGCAGCGTGGGCGCGCGCACGCGCTCGAGCGCCTGCCCGGCCAGGTCGGGCCGCCCGCCGCGCGAGACCACGGCGTGCACCGCGTCGGGCCGCTGCGCCGCCGCCACCAGCGCAGCACCCGCGCCGGTGCTCGCACCGAAGTAGCCGATCCTCAGGCCCGCGGCGGGCTCGCAGTCGCACAGCCAGTCGGTCAGGCCGACGAGCCGGTCGGCCAGCATGTCGATGTCGAAGCGCAGCTCGCGCGTGCGCTCGTCGATGGCCTCTTCGTCGGAGGTCAGGAGGTCGACGAGCAGCGTGGCCAGCTTCGCCTCGTTGAGGCTCTCCGCGACCTGGCGGTTGCGCGGGCTGAAGCGGCTGCTGCCGCTGCCATGCGCAAACAGCACGATGCCGCGGGAGGCCGCCGGCAGGCTCAGGTCGGCCTCCAGCGTCACGGAAGAGCGCAGGGGAATTCGGAGCGCACGGCGCTCGACGGTTCGGGATGGGAAGGTCAATTCCTGGCTTCCTTTTGCGCGAGGCATTTCGCTCTTTGTGTGTGCTCGGCCTCGCCATCGGTCACCTTATTTTTTTGCAGCGGTTCTTCTGTAGGGCGATGCTCACATTCGCGTAGGTGCAGTGGAGCGTTGCATATTGAAAGAAAACTGCGCTGCAGGTGGGTCAATGCCGCCGAGCCCTCATGGTGCGAGGCGCTCAATGCCAAGATCCATTCGCAGGCGCCGCATCGCGTCCTGCAAAGGAGGTCACCATGAAAGTCGAGATCACGAAAGCACCTGTCGCAAAGACGGAGATGCTCATTCGCAGGCCCGTCTCAGAGGTGTTCGGGGCGTTCATCGACCCCCGTGTGACAACCAACTTCTGGTTCACCAAAAGCAGCGGCCGGCTCGAGACCGGTCATGAAGTCAGATGGGACTGGGAAATGTATGGAGCATCCACGTCGGTGCTCGTGAAAGACATTGAACCCGACAAGCGCATCGTGATCGAGTGGGACGGGTACAGCGGCCGCACGACGGTTGAATGGAATTTTTCCGCACGTGAGGACGGGACGACCTATGTCGCCATCACGGAGTCTGGCTGGACAGGTGACGGAGACGAACTCTTCAGCTACGTTGCCGAGTCGACTCAGGGGTTCACCTGGACGCTTGCGGGGCTCAAGGCGTTCCTCGAGCATGGCATCAAATTGAATCTTGTCGCGGACAAGAACCCGGATGCGCACAAGGATGGCTGGCAGCAGGCCTGACAGTTCATTGCGGACCGCGCGCGGGATGCGACGGGCTTAGAAAGTTTCCCAGTCTCCGCTGGCAGCGGATGTGCCCGCGATGGCCGCCGCCGGCTTGCGCTGCGGTGCGGCAATGGCGCGCCGAGCCGGCTGCACGGCAGGCCGCGCCTGAACGGACACCGGCCTGGGCGGTGCCGCGGCGAGTTCCTCGTCGTCGAGCTTGAAGGTTGCCACCACCTGCGAGAGGCTGCCGGCCTGCTCCTGCAGCGACTGGGCCGCCGCGGCCGCCTCCTCGACCAGCGCCGCGTTTTGCTGCGTCACCTGGTCCATCTGCGCGATCGCCTGGTTGACCTGCTCGATGCCCTGGGCCTGCTCGTGGCTCGCCGCCGTGATCTCGCCGATGATGTCGGTCACGCGCTTGACGCCGCTCACGATCTCTTCCATCGTCTTGCCGGCCTCGCCGACGAGCGCGCTGCCCGCGTCGACCTTGCCCACCGAATCGTCGATCAGGCCCTTGATTTCCTTGGCCGCCGCGGCCGAGCGCTGCGCGAGGCTTCTTACTTCGGAGGCCACCACGGCAAAGCCCCGGCCCTGCTCGCCCGCGCGCGCGGCTTCCACTGCCGCGTTGAGCGCCAGGATGTTGGTCTGGAACGCGATGCCATCGATCACGCCGATGATGTCGACGATCTTCCGGGAAGAAGCATTGATCGACGCCATGGTGTCGACCACCTGCCCCACCACGCTGCCGCCCTTGACCGCCACTTCGGAGGCCGAGAGCGCGAGCTGGTTGGCCTGCCGCGCGTTGTCGGCGTTCTGCTTCACGGTGCTCGTGAGCTCTTCCATCGACGCCGCGGTCTGCTCGAGCGAGCTCGCTTGCTCCTCTGTGCGCGAGGACAGCTCCTGGTTGCCGGCGGCGATCTGCCCGGACGCCACCACGATCGAATCGGTCGACGCCTTGATGCGCGTCACCACGTCCGTCAGCGTGTCTTCCATCTCGCCCATGCCGCGCAGCAGCCGCCCGAAATCGCCGCCGCGCTCGGTCTCGAATTCCTTGCTGAGGTCGCCCGAGGCCACGGTCTCCGCGATGAAGATTGCCTCGCCGAGCGGCTGCATGATGCTGCGCGCGAGCCAGACGCTGCAGCCCGCGCCCGCCAGCAGCGCCGCAACCCCGAAGCCGGCCATGAGGTTGCGCGTCGAAGCGATATGCCGTGCGAGTTCCGGGGCGACGCCGCTGCCGGCGACGTCCTGAAGGCCCGCGATGCCGATCGCAAGCCCCGTCGCCATCAACAGCAACACGATTCCGAACGCCGCGCCCAGCTGGGCACTGATCTTCCAATTGCGCATGTGCTTTTCCCGTGACGGCCGCCGACGCGGGGGCCAGGTTGCCTGGTATATCGGCAGTGCCACGGCGGAACTTGAGGGTGCGGATCCAGGCGTAAACCCGGGGTTCGCCCACGAATGCCCGGCTTGGCACGGAATGCTGCGAGGTGCTCTGGAATGAAAAAAGCCCTAAGTAGTTGATTTACTTAGGGCTTTTTAACTTTCGCGGACGTCTATGGACGACTGCGAAGTAATGAGTGGTGGCCTGGGGCGGAATCGAACCACCGACACGCGGATTTTCAATCCGCCCCACAACCCAGCATCTGTGCGGGTCGGAGAATAGTTAAGGGAATATTTAGGCAGTATGACCCGTCCCCCGGAGGCGGTCCGCAGTCGCCTGTTCCCACGTTCACTCCACAACTTTCCCGCTTTTACAACGCCAACTGTTAATGGCGATGACATGGGCGTCACAGCGCGGAGAGGCGAGTGACATTTTTGTCACCTTCTTGTAAATGCCTGCGCATCGAGGCTTTTGCTGAAGTAATCTGCGCGCGCACGCGCATGGGCGCGCCCGAATGCCGCTCACTTTGGCTCACGCCAATCCGGAAATCTCTGCGTGGGTATGGCTTCTCGTCGTTGGAATACTCGCCCTTCATGAGCAAGCCAACGAAGCACAGGTGGACCGAGGAACAGGTGACCCTGCTCCGAGATCTCTATCCGCTCGGCGCGATTGATGAGATCGTCCAGCGCACCGGCCGGAGCCGCCAGGCCGTCAAGCACATGGCCATCGCCGTGAGCCTGAGCGGCAAGTACCACTGGCGCGGCACACCGCTTCCGGTCGGCGCTGAAGTCCGCCGGCAGGGAGAAAACTCGTACCTGATGGTGAAGATCCTCGACGACGCCGGCAAAGCGATCTGGATACGCAAGCACCACCTAGTTTGGAAAGAGCACACCGGCATGCTACCGCCAAAGGGTTCGCGCGTGCTCTTCAAAGATGGCGACCGGGGCAACTGTGCCTTTGGAAACCTCGAACTTATCACTGACGCCGAGGCCGCTACCCGCATGACCGAACTCCGGTCATATCCGCCTGCACTGCAGGAAACCATCCGCCTTCTGGGCGATCTTAAAAAAGCTCTATATGACCGTGAAAAACATGGCCGATCTTCGCGGCGAACTATTCGAAGTGATGCGCGAATTGAGAACGTCCCCGACACCTGATCTGGCCAAGGTGCGCGTGTACTGCGAGGTTGCAACCGTCGCGGTGAACGCCATCCGCACACAGGTCGCCTACGCAAGCATCATCAAGGGCGACCTGGAGCTTCCCTTCATGGAGGAGCCTCCACCCGAGCCCCAGCAACCGCGCAGTCCCGGGGCTGTCGTCAACCCACTGGAGAGCGGGCCGTCGCCGGATCACCCTTGGAGGCGCGTGCATCGCCTCGGGCGCTGACGGGTCGCCATCCTATGGCAGTAGCATGCCGCTCAGCCAAACTTGAGGAAAAACGGTGACCCATTATTTAAAACTTGCGCTCCTGTTCTGCACCCTATTCATATCCTCTCTGTCGCTTGCGGCGGACAAGTGGAGCATCGGCTTCAATGAGCCATTCATTTCTGGATACATGAAATCCAAAGGGCATTGGTGCACAGAGTGCCCTACAAACACCTACCAAGCAGATGCAGCACTCATTAACGGTCGAATATTGGACCTTGCCAGCCAACGACATGTCGGCGCGTTCAGAGAGATCATTCCTCTAGCCGCACTGCGACCGAATTCGACCACCAATCACTATGAAGACGTCATTGACATCATTTCAATTTACTCGAACTACAACCTAAAGTTAACACTGACATTTGGATTACCCATCCCGTCTTGGATGTCGCCAAACGGAAGCGCATGGACCCCAATGCCGACGTCCGATCAAGAATGGGCTACGCTAAAAAATTCACTCGCCCTAGAAATGGGGAACCTCGTTCAAGCTCTGTGGAATAGCCCACGCGTAAACCGAACTTGGATGACAACTCACCTATTTGTCGAAGGATTTAATGAATTTGACTCACTTCAAAATACCTCTGGGTCAACAGCCAACTCATCGCCTACGCGAGCCGCTGACTTGCAAAATGGAATCCAGTGGTACTTGAATCTGTACGGCACAAGCGTGCAGACACTAATGCCGTCGGTTGTAGGAGTGTATGCAGGATATGGGTCGGGCGTCGCCGATCCGCAAGCGCAGTACATCTCAGATTATTATCAGCTCTACGGGACCGGATTGCCCAATGCTCACATTTATGTGAGGAACGATTTTGAGTTTCAAGGATATGGGGATTTGCTAAACAAACTAAGAACCCGTGTTCTTGCCATTGATCAAATCCTCCCATCAACACTAAAGGGTAAGCTGGTTATAGGAGAGACAGGAGCGGCGGACCGTGTTCCGCCTAACTGCACTGCGCAGAGCCCCGGAGGAAGTTTGGCTATAGCTCAACGGGACTCCTACTATGCTGCTGTCGGGTTCGACAGTGAGATAAATTCAAGAGTGGAAATGATTTTATTCTGGCGCCTCATGAACTTGCCCGCCAATCAGCTTCCCTCGTGCGAAGCATACTTCGGGGTTGTTCATGACGATAACTCCGGCTACAAAGCAGTCGGCCTAAATCTATTTAACTACCTGGGAAATTGAAGCGTCGGACGGGAAACCACCGCTCAAAGCCTGCAGTGCCCAAAGCCTGGGGGCTTTGTTATTTGCGAGATAGCATGCGACCATGTGGAGGCCTGACAAGCCCCTCACGAAGTGGTCTGGACCAACGAATTCGCCCGCGCCTACTACGAGATGTGCGAAGGCTGCGCTGACTACGACTTCATCTATGAGCTGGCCGCCCACCTGCTGCCCATCGGCGTGACCGTCGATCCACGCAAGGTCGCCGAGCTGGCGAGCATCGCTGTGGCATTCGAGATGCCAGACGAGGAATAAGCATGGCCACGAAGCGCGCGAAAGCCTTGACCTCAATCCGCCACATCGCGGTCTACGTCGAAGAACCCGAGCCAGGCTGGTTCCAATGGGTGCTCATCGAAGCGGCATCCGACCTCTCGACCTGGTCGGAACTGAAGCGGGCCGAGCGGTGGGAGTCCTCATACAAGGACGCCATGGCCAAGGGCCTGCTCGCGCTCCAGGAACTGACAGCCGATCTCGATCGAGGCCCTCGCACGGAGCCGCGCAAGCCGAAGGAGAAGTCCTCAGGTTTCGGATTCGGTTTCGAGCTTCCCAAGCTCGACTGACGGCTGTAGCGGTCCGGCGTCGAACAATTCGACTGGCGGCACCTTCAGCATCTCCCTCGCCTCTTCGACCGTGCAGGTGAGCCAGCGATCGAAGTCATGGGCTTCGAGCGGAATCAGGCTTCGCTTGTCCTGCTGGTCCGCCGGCAGTTTCGGATCTGGCTGTGCATCCTGCCCATCAGCGGGTGGCCGTCGGCATTCAGCGTCAGCATCGTGTAGTTGTCCCAGACCTCGCCCGTCTCTTTGTCGATCCAGGTGTTCCAGAGCCCGGCCAGGCCCCATGGCGCACCGTCGGCGCGCCGGAAGCGCCACCAGACGTTCTTGCCCGTTTCTCAGTTCGGCTCGTCGAAGCTGGCGGCCGGGATGATGCAGCGCTTGCCGCGGGCCCAGGCATCTTTGTAGGTCGGCGATTTCTCCATACCCTCGGTGCGCGCGTTCACCGTGCTCAGGCGCGTGCCGCGCGCCGTCATCGGCACATGCGTCTTCGACCAGGGCGGATTCATTCCCCACTGCCCCACCACGAGCTCGCGCGCGTACTCGACATCGTCGGCTCGCCGAATGAAGCTGGCCAGTGACAGCGGGAACACCGTCAGCAGATTCTCCCAGTCCTTGCGCTGGTTGGATCGCCGGTCGATTCGCCAGAAGGCCTCGATCTCGCGCTGCTCCGGGCTGATGTAGCGAGTACACATCGGCTCATTCTTGGGGCGCTGCCGCGCGATGTCACTCGGTGATTGGCCTCAGCCACTCGACTGCAGCTGCCTCGGGAAGCATTGTCCGCAGCCGCTCGTCGCGCCACAGATCGCGCGCGACATCCTCCAACTCAAGTGGATCGACGGTATGCCACTGCTGCTGCAACCGGTGCGCGCAGGCGGCAATCCAAAGGGTTGCGGGCACGTTTTCCATGCGCTCATCGCAGTACAAATACTGTATATTTGTACAGGCATGTTCTTCGCCGAAGTCACCTTCCTGATGCGAAACGGCCTGCGCCTGAAACCTGCGGAGCGGGATCCACCCGGGCGCTACACCGTCACCATTCTGGAGTCCGACCGGGACAAGAACAACTCAGCGCGCAACCTAGTGGAGGTCAGCCTGTACGTCAGCCATGGGGCCGCCCAGATGGCCAGCCGCGGGCGGATCGTTGACCCGGTCATCGTGCCGTTCAAGGGGCCGGGCTTCCTGATTTCAGGCATCGAGCTTGAGGCTCAGCACGTCGACGGCCAGTTGAGGGTATTGGAGCCCCGGCAGGTCTGGCACCGCGTGCCGGTTGGGCGTCTTGGGGTGGAGTAGTCGTCAGCGCGGCAATGTCAACGCCTCGTAAGTGCGCACTCATGCATCAGAGGCCTGCACTCCTTGCGGCTGCCTACGGCAACGGTACACCCCCGCTGCTTATTGGAAATTGTTGGTGATCAATTGGTTGGGACTTGGGCTCGGGTTCGCAATCGCTGAACCATTCCCGCGCAGATCATTGTTGGACAAGATCACATAGTCAACGCCGCTGCTGATCACGACGCCTGCACCAGAATTTCCACCCACGCCTGCACCATTTCCGATGCGGGAGTCCGTAATTCTGACACTCGTCAGCCCGGGATTGAAATAGGCGCCGAAGCTGTTGGCTCCAATCTCGCCACCGGTAATAGACACGTCACTCACTGTCCCACCGGTTGTGATTCCAGAGCCGGCATTCAAGAGAAAATGGGGAGAGGTGAAATGGATGCCAGAAACCGTCCCGGAACCATTATTGACGATGCGCACACCATCAGATCCGGATGATCCCGCCCAAACGCTATCGAAGCGCGAACGCACTACGCTTCCCGACCCTGTGGCATTGATCGCGATTCCGCTGCCGCTTGAATTGTCAAAAAAGCAGTGATGTACCCAAAGGCTCGCCACCATACCTGCGTCAGTGGCTCCGCCGAGGGTGGAGGAATAGGGATCGATCAACAGGCCCGTCCCCTGCTGAATGACCGAGGTGTTGCTGATGATCAGCGCCGCGGAGTTGCGGACCCGGATGCCAGCAAAGGACACCTGCGGTTGCTGGGCGCCCATCAACACGTCATCGATCAACTGGCTGTTGTCTCCGCCTTCTGCACGAATGCGAATCGCACCAGGTGCGCCGTCTTGGAACCGTCCATGCCGGATTCTCGCGACGTTGCCCGTCATTAAAATACCGTTGTAGTCCCCGGTCATGAAGAAATCCTCGATAAACGACTCGGGGCCGCTTAGGACCACATAGCTCCCGCCTGTTTGTGGAACGGCGGCATTAAATTTGATGGAGCGGATACCCGCCCCATAGCCACCAACATTGAAGAGTGTCGCGTTCGAGGTGGTGGCTCTGATGACCGTCGCGTTCCTTCCGGCTCCCACAATAGTCGTTCCGTTGGAAAGAACTCCACCGCCGGAATAGAGGCAAACGCCTGCCGGAAAAACGAGAGTTCGGCCTCCAGCCGTCGATAGCGCCGTATTTATGGCTCCGGTATCGTCTGCGGTGCCATTGCACTGGACACCGAAAGTAGTCACATTGATTGCGTTGCCGATCGTGTTGCCCTGGGCAAAGGCAAAACCAGCACTCAGTACCGCAGTCAGTACTCCAAAAGTTCTTAGATATTTCTCCATCAATTTCCTCCTAGTAAAAGTCAAACGATTCTAGGAGTCGAAAAAGGAATTTGCATAGGGATTTCGGGCGCGTACTTTGCATTGCGCACTCCGCTGGATGTGCCCCTATCAACTCAGATAGTGGCGCCCCGCGGTCTTTCGCGCGAGAGTTCCATCACGAAGCACGTCGCTTCGCCGATGGAGAAAGCGGTGGAATCGATCCCCAAGCATTCGAGACCTGGAAACAGCTGTATTCGCGCTGGCACCAAGCGAACGGGCGAGCGCTCAAAGCCCGTGGTGATGTGAACGTCGCCCTGATGAAGTGCGCCTATGGCTGCGGCAATCCTCCGAACCGCAAGCAGTTGGACCGAGTCGGCAAACTGGAACACGATGCCGACTGGCTACGCATTCAAATGGACGCGAAGATCTTCAGCATGTTCGGCCTCACCCGAGCCATCACATAGTGCTGCACAATCAGCGAGGCCAGGCGTCGATCAGGCCTTGGCGCTTCGATTTCTCGCAGCCATAGGCCCGAATCCATTCGGATGTCCAACTAGCCAAGTCACTCGAAGTAGCACCAGCCTTTAGTGTGCCGGTGAGCTGGCCCCTTGAATGACAGGACACG